>NZ_LR743508.1:0-1200000 GCF_902712855.1 Variovorax paradoxus | reverse complement strand
ATGGAAACAGCAAACGGCGCATCGGCTCAATGCCGCCAGCCCAGGGGCTTCCTGTTCAGAACGATCGGACAACGCCCAGAGTTCACGCTTTCCGGACCTGCGCAATTCATCGCTGTTGCTGGCATCAAAACTGGCGATTGCCGCCTGGAGATGCTTTGCAATGAAGCTCAGGTACTCGGACGAAACGACCTCATCGAACCGACCATCCAGGATGCGAGTCAACAGGAACTCGGCATACATCTTCATCATCCGGCCGAACGGTATTTGCCTATCGATCAGCGCCTCTTCGATGGCATCGAGTTCGCTGATCTCATCTTCGCTGTAGGGACCATTCATTTCTTCACTCCATCGCATATGCCAAGCCGGCCCATGACGATCTCGCACGATTTGCAATAGGGCATCAGCTTTCCATCATTTCGAAGAGTGGAGGACGTTCCTCCCTGCACTACTCCACGAAGTTCTTCGACACTTGAGACATTGTGGGCATGCGCTATAGCGCTGAGCGCATCAGGCTCACCGCACCAAGGATGCGTAGTAGATCGAGCATCGATCGGGATGTCGTCATACATTTCCTTCACCACGGCGTGCTGGGGTCCCTTTCCTCCAGCTCCACCGCTGTACCCGACAACGGGGTCCGAGAGCTTTCCACCCTCTATCGTGGTCCGAGTGCCCTTGTTGTTCGGCGTAATGCCCTTTTGCCGAGCAAGCCCCAGTGGATCGATCCATGCAACCGGGTTGGGGGCGAACCCATGAAGGTTGAAGCCTCCACGTAACTTGATCAAATCTTTGGAAATGAACCTTCCAGCGACCGGATCGTAATACCGGAATCGGTTGTAATGCAGCCCCGTTTCCTCATCGAAATACTGCCCCTGGAACCGGATCGGATTCCTGAACCCGGCCCGCCTTCCCGCCTCGCTGATCGCCTCCCGCGCCTCGCCCCACGCCTTGTACTGCGCAGACCAGGCCACACCGCCTTCATGGTCCGTCAGCTCCTGCGGCGTGCCCAGGTGATCGCACTGATAGAACGCCAGCTCCTTCCTGTCGAACGCGCTCGGCGCACGGCGCCCTTGCCCGTTCCACAGCGGATCCTGCTCGATGTCGTAGACCCCGCCGTTGGCCGCCATCAGCGCCTTCGCATCGGTCGTCTCGTTCAATGCGATGGCACGCGCCCGGCGCGCCTGCACGAGCGGCACGAAAGAGCCAGCCTCGTGGATGTAGTGCACGCTCGAGCCGTTCTCGCTCCCCTCTTCCAGCGCCGACAGGCTCTGCGTGCTCTCGAACGCGAGCACATCGCCGTCCCAGCCGAAGAGGGTCGTGGCCTCGCCCGTGCGCTTGGCGATGCGGCGTCCGAGCGGGTCGTAGCTGAAAGTGGTGGCAACGCCTTCCTGGTCGGTGGCCGCGGTCATGCGGTTGAAGCCGTCCCACGCGAAGACAGTGCGCCGGCCATTGCGCACGCGCTCTGTCATGTTGCCGCGGTCGTCGTAGCGGTAGCTGGTGCCGGCGTAGTTCTTCAGCAGGTTGTCCAGCAGCTTGTTGACTGCGCCGGTCGCATGTTCACGGGCCTTGTCGTCCGCGGCCGCCGGGTCGGCGATGTTGCCCGCCGGGTCGAAGGCGAACACCTCGCGCCCGATGCGGCTGTTGGCTTCGAGCAGGCGGCCGACCGGGTCGTAGCGGTAGCTCAGGTTGCCGCGCCGGCTGTCGCCGATGGCCACGAGCTGACCGGCCTTGTCGTAGCTGTAGCTGCGCGCGATGTGCGCCGCCGCGGCGGAAGCCCCGGCAGCTTCGACGGCGCCGGGCCGGGTGCGCGAGATCTGCTGCGCCAGCAACCGGCCCGCGGGGTCGTACGCCAGCCGCTGGCTCAGGCCGTTGCCCTGTTCGCGCGCCACTTCGCGATGCAGGTCGTCGCGCTCGAAGCCGAGAATGTCCTGCCCGTCGAGCATCAGCCCGTGCACATGCCCGGAGCCATACGTGAGCCATTGGGTCGTGTGGCCATCGGGCCGCACGGTGGCGATGCGCTGGTTGAGTTCGTCGTAGCGGTGCTGCCAGACGGCGGTGCGCTTGCGCGCCGTGTAGTGGTGGTGCTCGCGCGTCAGGTTGCCGGCCGGGTCATGGAACCATTGCAGGCGCGCATCCGGGTTGACCGCCTCGATCAGCCGTCCGTTGCGGTCATAGCCGAACCGCTCCCACTGCCCGCCGGCGCGGCGCTCGCTCAAGCGGCCCAGCGGATCGAATTCGAGTTCGGTGCGGTGGCCCGCCTCGACCACTTCCGCAAGGATGCCGGTGGTCTCTTCGTGGACGTATTGCGTGGTCTTGCGGTCGAAGCCGGTTTCCTCGAGCAGCCGGCCGACCGGGTCGTAGCGGAAGTCGTAGCGGCTGCCGTTCTCGTTGTGCAGTTCGACGAGACGGCCCAGCAGGTCCCAGTGGTACCTGAGCGAGCGTCCGGCGGCGTCGGTGCGCCCGGACACAAGGCCGGCACGCGTGTAGCTGTAGCGCGTGGCGCGCCCGAGCGCGTCGGTGTGCGTGAGCAGGCGGCCTTCCGCATCGTGCTCGAAGTGTTCGACGGTCTCGTCGGGCTGGACAACCTGTTCGAGCTGCCCGGCAGCGTAGCGGTAGCTGGTGGTGTGGCCTGCGGCGTCGATGGCCTTGACGAGGCGGCCGCGCGCGTCGTACTCCCAGCGGCTGGTCTTCGCCGAACAGTCGGTGTAGCCGAGCAACCGGCCCGAGGGCGAGTACGCAAGCATCTTCACGCCGCCCTTGGCATCGGTGATGCGCACCGGGCGGCCGGCCTTGTCGTAGGCATATTCGGTCTTGTGGCCCAGCGGGTCGACTTCTTCCGTGAGGTGACCTTGCGCGTCGTAATCCCGCTTCCACGCGCCGCCTTCACCGTCGAGGATGCCGGTGAGCCGGTGCAGCCGGTCGTACTCGAAATGCACGCGGCTGCCATCGGCGCGCGTGTGCACCTGCAGGTTGCCGTCCGCGTCGTAGCTGTAGTCGTCCGTGCTGCCGTCGGTGTGCACGTGGCGCGTGAGGTTCTTCGCCTCGTCGCGGAAGAACCACTCCTGCAGCCTGTCCGGATGGATGATCCGGTAGGTGTAGCCCTGGATGTCGTAGTAGTGCCAGGTCTCGCCGCCCAGCGCATCCGTCACGTAGGTCAGGCGGATGTTCCTGTCCCACTCCAGCGTGAGCGCGAAGCTGCCATCGTCCGACCACTCGCGCACCGCCTTCGCATCCGCGCCCGTGCCGTCGTACTGCAGGTTCATGCCACGGCCGGTGCGGTCGGTGTAGCGCGTGACGAGGTGGTGCGCGTAGGCGTAGCTCCAGCTCGCGCCGTCCTCGTCCTGCGCGGCCACGAGGTCGCGTTCGCCGTCGTGCGTGTACGCCGCGAGCTGGCGCACGACCTGCCCGTCCTTCAGCTCCCACAGCGACTTGATCAGGCCCGTCTGCGCATCGGGCAGCGTGCCCACGTGCGCGATGACGACATCGCCCTGCTTGCTGATCACGTCGCTCAGCACCTGCTCGCCGGTCGAGGCGATCACGTGGTCGTAGCGCAGCCCGATCGACTTGCCGTCCTTCGCCTGCTGGGCCACGAGCCGGTAGTGCTGGCGGCCTTCGACGCGCTCGTAGACCTCGCGCCACTCGGCCTGCTCGCCCGCGGACAGCGGCTTGCCGAAGTCGAGCGCCAGCAGGGTCTCGCTCAGGCGCGTGACCGCGACCTCCTCGATGGCGTCGAAGTGCGTCTGCCCCGGTTCCAGCAACGGACAGGCGTGGCTTCGTCCGTCGGCCGCGTGGTAGACGAAGCTCGGCTGCCCCTGGCGTGCGCCGCGCAACGGCGTCGCGAGGTCCACCCGCGTGCTGAAGGGCGTGATCCAGCGCGCCCCGAGGCTGCCGCCATCGAAGGCATCGAGATCGCTGGCGTACGTGCGCGCCCACTCGATGGGCAGCGGCGCGTCGAGCGCGAAGTCGGTGTGCACGAAGCTCTCGTTGCCGGTGGAAAGGCTGATCGACGCGCCCTTGCGCGCGGGCGCCGGGCAGTTCTTGCAACCGCCGGTTCCCTGCGCCGGCGCCTGCCGGGAGATGCGCTCGAGCTGCCCCGGCGGCTTGACCTCCTCGGCCCTGGCGCCAGCCTTCGGCGGCACCGTCACCGTGCGCTTGCCCTTCTTGCGCAGCAGCGCGTCACGCAGCTTGTGCAACAGCCACATGATGCTGGCCTGCGACTCCTTGTTGGCCAGCGCCGACAGCTGGCTGCGCAGCAGCCGCTTGAAATCCAGCATCTGCGAGATCACGCCGTTGACCCTGCTCGCGACGCCGGCAGGCAACTGGCTGGCGGCGGCCTTGGCCACGTAGTTGGCCGACTGCTTGCTGTAGCGCACGGCCGCGCCCCACATGCGGCTCCAGGTGCTCTGCGTCTTCGGGTCGTGCACCCGCGTTTCGGCCGCAACTGGCCGCGCCACCGCGAACAGATCCTTCTGGCCCAGCACACGGCGAAGGACGTCGACCAGGTTGTCGATGATGTTGTCGGCCAGGTCGGCACAGCGCTTCAGGATGCCGTCGAGCTGCGCGATCGCGCCCTCGATGAACTTGTCGAGCTCGCCCATGATGGTGGCGTTCAGGTGGCCCACGAGAATGGTGACGATGGCCTCGCCGAGGTTCGACGCCGCGTGCTTCAGTTCCTGCTTCACCAGGTGCAGCGTGGGCCGCAGACTCATGCGCGCCGCCGCCATGCTCGGCGGCAGCGGGATCAGACCGATCAGGTTGATGCCCAGGCTCACCCACAGCAGGAAGCTCTCGATGCCGTCCTTGGCCTTCTTCTCGACGATGTTGATGATGTCCAGGAACACATCCACCAGCGCCATGATGTTGCCGACGATCGGGATGCTGCCCAGCACCATCGTCAGCCGCTCCAGCGTGACGTAGCCGCCCGAGAA
The DNA here is from genome assembly GCF_902712855.1 of Variovorax paradoxus. Classification (NCBI taxonomy): domain Bacteria; kingdom Pseudomonadati; phylum Pseudomonadota; class Betaproteobacteria; order Burkholderiales; family Comamonadaceae; genus Variovorax; species Variovorax paradoxus. Next base: position 1,195,075 of record NZ_LR743508.1, on the reverse strand, counting down.
CGCGCGCAGCCAGTCGTCCACCGCCTTGCTCGCGGCGGCCACGTCTTCCTTCACGATGGTGTTCAGCGGCGCCACGGCCGCCTGCGGCTCGCGCTCCGCCGGCTGCTTGCCCTGGGCCTGTCCCTCGTTGCCTGCCATTTCTTCTTCTCCTCCCTCGCGCTGATGTGTTGTCCGGTTGAAGCGCCGGTCGCTTTCAGGACCGGACCCCCGGCTGTTCATGGACGCATCGCGGACCGAACACTCGCGGATCACGCAGTCCTTCATCGCCCGATGCGCCGACCCCGGAACGAACGGCTTCGGTCCCGCTCGACGGATGCCGGCGTCGTGCGCTAGCGGCTCCCCTGCTCCCTGAGGATCTCGCCCGTCGTCATCGAGGCGATGTACAGCACCGACCGTCCCAGCTTGCTGGCGTTGCCGATGCCCTTCGTGCCCGGCGGCAGCTTCGCCGAGAACGCGATGCCGATGGTGTTGACGCCGTTCTCGTCCTCGCCGTTCTCCTTCTTGCGCTCGGCGATGTGCACGTTGAAGTTGTTCAGGTCCTGGCCGGTCGCCGCGAACAGCTTGTAGGCGTTGTTCAGCGCAACGACCACCGGCGTGTTCAGCAGCAGCTGGTCCGGCGACTCGACCTCGAAGATCGGCGCGGCAGAGGCATTGAGGTTCATACAGATTCCCAGCGCAATGGCGGTGATCAGGCTCCTAGAGCCTGTAGGTTTGGTTGGTCTGCGGGCTGTAGCCCTTGTAGCCGTCGCTCGGCGTGCCGAGATAGGCCCGGTAGTCGGGATCGTCATGCTTCATTCCTGTCCTGGCGGCTGCCTTGTCTTCCGGAGAGAAGTCGTTGCTTGCGTAGTAGTCCTTGGCGCGGGTGGTGCGGTTTCCGTTCTGGTCGGAGTGGTCGCCGTGCGTGTGCCAGTAGGCCACTTCCTGCGCGCACTTGGGAATGCTCGGGGAGGCCGGGTCCCAGGGATTGACGGTGTCCTTCTCGCCGCGGGTCGCCTTGGTGTAGTCGTACTTGCCGTCGGGCGTCCTGTAGACCAGCCCGCCGTACTCCACGTTGTCGCGGATGGACTTGTCGTTGTAGCGCATCACCGCGGCCTTTGCCGCGCCGTCCGCCGTGGCAAAGCGCCCGCTCTTGGGCTTCCTGCACGCCGGCGCGGCCTGGAGGCCCAGCGGGTCGATCCACGCCACGGGATTGGGCACGTAGGCATGCGTGTTGATGCCGCCGCCCAGGCCCAGCGGGTCGCTGCTGACGAAGCGGCCGGCCTGCGGGTCGTAGTAGCGATGCCGGTTGTAGTGCAGCCCCGTCTCGTCGTCCAGGTACTGGCCCTGGAAACGGATCGGGTTGGCGAAGCCGGCCTTCCTTCCAGCCTCGCTGATGACCTCCTTCGCCTCGCCCCATGCCTTGTACTGCGCCGACCAGGCCACCCGGCCGCTGTGGTCGGTCAGTTCCTGCGGCGTGCCGAGGTGGTCGCACTGGTAGAAGGCGATCTCCTCCTTCGCGAAGCCTTCCGGCGCTTGCAGCTGCTCGCCGTTCCACAGCGGGTCCTGCTCGATGTCGTAGCGCCCGCCGTTGGCTTCCATCAGCGCCTTCACGTCGGTGCTCTCGCTCAGCGCCACGGCCCTGGCCTGCCGGATCTGCACCAGCGGCACGAACGAACCGGGCTCGTGGATGTAGTGAACGCTCGAGCCGCGGCCTTGCCGCTCGCCGTCGCCGGCGATGCTCTGCGTGCTCTCGAACGCGAGCGTGTCGCCGTCCCATCCGAACAGGGTGACGCTGTCGCGTGAACGCTTGGCAATGCGCCGCCCCAGCGGGTCGTAGCTGAAGCGGGTGCTGCCCTCCTCGCTGGTGGCGGCGGTCATGCGGTTGAAGCCGTCCCACTCGAACGTTGTCTTCTTCCCGTTCCTGACGCGCTCGGTCATGTTGCCGCGCTTGTCGTAGCGGTAGGTGGTGCCCGCGTACTCCTTCAGCAGGTTGTCGAGCAAACGGTTGACCGCCTGCACGCCGGGGCGGCTGTGGTGGTCCAGGGCGTCGGCGATGTTGCCCGCGGGATCGAAGGCGAAGGTCTCGCGGCCCAGGCGGCTGTTGGCTTCGAGCAGGCGACCGACAGGGTCGTACCGGTAGCTCAGGTTGCCGCGACGGGTGTCGCCGATGGCGGTCAGCTGGCCCGCCTTGTCGTAGCCGTAGTTGCGGCGCAGGCTCAGCGCGTCGGCCGAGCTGTCCCTGGCGCGCGAGATGTGCTGCTCCAGCAGCCTGCCGGCAGGGTCGTAGCGCAGGCGCTGCTCCAGGCCGTTGCCCTGCGTGCGGCCGACCTCGCGATGGAGATCGTCGCGCTCGAAGCCCAGGATGTCCTGCCCGTCGACGAGCAGTCCGTGCACATGGCCCGAGCCGTAGGTCAGCCACTGGGTCACATGGCCGTCGGGGCGAATGGTGGCGATGCGCCGGTTCAGCTCGTCGTGGCGGTGCTGCCACACGGCCGTTTGCGAACGGGCCAGGTGGTGCTGGTGTTCGCGCGTGAGGTTGCCCGCGGCGTCGTAGAACCACTGCAGCCTGGCGTCGCCGTTGACGGCTTCGATCAACCGGCCGTTGCGATCGAAGGCGAAGCGCTCCGCCTGCCCCTGGCCGGCATCGCGTTCGACGAGGCGCCCCATCGGATCGAAGCGAAGGGCCGTGGTATGCCCACCGGCCTCCACGACCTGCGCCAACGCACCGGAGTGTTCGTCGTAGAGGTACTGCCGGCTCTGCCTGTCGAAGCCGATTTCTTCCAGCAGCCGGCCCGCGGGGTCGTAACGGAAGTTGTAGTGGCTGCCGTTCTCGTTGCGCAGTTCGCTCAGGCGGCCCAGCAGGTCCCAGTGGTAGCCCAGCGTGCGGCCTGCGGCGTCGGTGCGGCCGGCCACGAGGCCGGCGCGGTTGTAGCTGTAGCGGGTGCGCCGGCCCAGCGCATCGGTGTGGGCGAGCAGGCGGCCTTCGGCGTCGTGCGCGAAGTGTTCGCGGGTCTGGTCGGGCAGCGAAACCTCTTCGAGCCGGCCCGGGTGATTGGCTTCGCCGCCCGAAGCGGTTTCGCCCATGGGGGTGTAGCGGTAGCTTGTGGTCTGCCCTGCGGCGTCGATGGTCTTGGTCAACCGTCCGCGGCTGTCGTAGACCCAACGGCTGGTCTTGCCCGAGCAGTCGGTGTAGCTGGCGAGCTGGCCGGCGGGCGTGTAGCTGAGCAGCTTCGTGCCGCCCCTGGCATCGGTGATGGACACGGGCCGTCCGGCCTTGTCGTACACATATTCGGTCTTGTGACCCAGGGGGTCGATCTCTTCGGTGACGTTGCCCTGCGCGTCGTGGTCGCGCTTCCAGACGTTGCCCTCCGCGTCGCGCAGGCCCGTCATGCGGTTCAGCCGGTCGTACTCGAAATGCACGCGGCTGCCATCGGCGCGCGTGTGCACCTGCAGGTTGCCGTCCGCGTCGTAGCTGTAGTCGTCCGTGCTGCCGTCGGTGTGCACGTGGCGCGTGAGGTTCTTCGCCTCGTCGCGGAAGAACCACTCCTGCAGCCTGTCCGGATGGATGATCCGGTAGGTGTAGCCCTGGATGTCGTAGTAGTGCCAGGTCTCGCCGCCCAGCGCATCCGTCACGTAGGTCAGGCGGATGTTCCTGTCCCACTCCAGCGTGAGCGCGAAGCTGCCATCGTCCGACCACTCGCGCACCGCCTTCGCGTCCGCGCCCGTGCCGTCGTACTGCAGGTTCATGCCCCGACCGGTGCGGTCGGTGTAGCGCGTGACGAGGTGGTGCGCGTAGCTGTAGCTCCAGCTCGCGCCGTCCTCGTCCTGCGCGGCCACGAGGTCGCGTTCGCCGTCGTGCGTGTACGCCGCGAGCTGGCGCACGACCTGCCCGTCCTTCAGCTCCCACAGCGACTTGATCAGGCCCGTCTGCGCATCGGGCAGCGTGCCCACGTGCGCGATGACCACCTCGCCCTGCTTGCTGATCACGTCGCTCAGCACCTGCTCGCCGGTCGAGGCGATCACGTGGTCGTAGCGCAGCCCGATCGACTTGCCGTCCTTCGCCTGCTGGGCCACGAGCCGGTAGTGCTGGCGGCCTTCGACGCGCTCGTAGAGCTCGCGCCACTCGGCCTGCTCGCCCGCGGGCAGCGGCTTGCCGAAGTCGAGTGCCAGCAGGGTCTCGCTCAGGCGGGTGAGCGTCACGGCTTCGATGGCGTCGCGCCAGGCCTGGCCCACCTCGAGCACAGGGTACGCATGTTCGCGGCCGTCGCCCGCGCGGTACACCAGGCTCGGCTGGCCCTGGCGTGCGCCCCTGTCGGGCGTGACGATGTCCACGCGCGCGCTGTAGGGCACGATCCATCGCGCACCGAGGCTGCCGCGGTCGTACGCGTCGAGCTGGCTGCTGTAGCTGCGCGCCCATTCGATGGGCAGCGGCGCCGCCAGCACGAAGTCCAGGTGCATGAAGCTCTCGCAGCCCGTCGCCAGGCTGATGGAGCCGCCCACGCGCGCGGGCGCCGGGCAGTTCTTGCAGCCGGCCGTGTTCTGCGCGGGCGCCTGCTTGCTGACGTGCTCGAGCTGGGCGCCCGGCTTGTCCTTGTCGGCCACCGCGCCGGTGCTCGGCTGCACGATGGCACCGCGCTGGCCCTTCTTGCGCAGCAGCGCGGCCTTCAGCCTGTCCAGCAGCCACCGGATGCTGGCCTGCTCCTCCTGGCTCGCGAGACGGCCGAGCGTGGCACGGAACGAGACCTTGAAGTTCAGCAGGCTCTCGATGACCTCGTTGACGCGGCCGGCCAGGCTGGGCGGCAGCCGGCTGGACGCGGCCTTGGCCACGTAGTTGGCCGACTCCTTCGTGTACTTCACGGCGCTGCCCCACAGCCGGCTCCAGGTGCTCTGGGTCTTGGGATCGTGCACGCGGGTCTCGGCGGCGGCGGGCGTGCCGGTGTCGAACATGTCCTTCTGGCCCAGCACGCGCCGCAGCACGTCGACCAGGTTGTCGACCACGTCGTCGGCCAGCTTGGCGCAGCTCTGCAGCATGTCGCCGAGCTTCGCGATGGCGCCGTCGATGAGGCTCTCGAGCTCGCCGGCGATGGTGGCGTTCAGGTGGCCCACGAGAATGGTGACGACGGCCTCGCCGAGGTTGGAGGCGGCGTTCCTCAGTTCCTGCTTCACCAGGTGCAGCGTCGGCCGCAAGCTCATGCGCGCCGCCGCCATGCTCGGCGGCAGCGGGATCAGACCGATCAGGTTGATGCCCAGGCTCACCCACAGCAGGAAGCTCTCGATGCCGTCCTTGGCCTTCTTCTCGACGATGCTGATGATGTCCAGGAACACATCCACCAGCGCCATGATGTTGCCGACGATCGGGATGCTGCCCAGCACCATCGTCAGCCGTTCCAGCGTGACGTAGCCGCCCGAGAACGCACGCAGCCAGTCGTCCACCGCCTTGCTCGCGGCGGCCACGTCCTCCTTCACGATGGTGTTCAACGGCGCCACCGCCGTCTGCGGCTCTCTCTCCTCCGCTGCCGGTGCCGGCTGTGGCGGCGGTCCTTGCGTCCCTGACATTCTTGTTGCTCTTTCTTGCGCTGCTGCGCGGTCTCTGCAAATCCAGTCCGCCGTTCGACGGGGCTCGTCCTGTCGGTCCGGTCGGTTCAGTTGATCTGTGCGTTGCGGAACTCGAGCCGCTCGAAGGTGCTCCCGGTGAAATCCACGCAACGGCCCTGCAGCCCTTCGCCGGTGACGACCGTGCCGCTGCAGTCGAGCACGTCCACGCTCGACCACTGCCCCTGCGCGAAGCTCAGGCTGTCCCAGTGGCACTGGCGAAAACTTGTGTGGCTCAACTGGCTGCGGTCGAAGCTCGACTGGGCGAAGGTGCAGTCGACGAAGGTGCAGCCGGTGATGGCCATGGCTTCGAAGTCGCACTGCGTGAAGCTGCAGCCCGTGAACCGGCAGGCGCTCCAGCCGGCCTGCCTGAAGCTGACCGCGGCAAAGCTGCTGCCGTTGAAGGTCGAGCCCGCGAACTGCGCCAGGCCGAGGTCGAGGCCGGCGTAGGCGAAGCTGTCGGCCTGCCCTGCCAGCCCGGCCGGCGCGCCGCCCGCGCCTTTGCGCCAGAGGTCGTGCGCGAGGATGATGACTTGCGAGGACATCGGCCGATCAAGCCAGGAAGCCCGGCGTACGCCCTGCCGGCAGCGCATTGCCGGCCACCGCGGACACGCCCGGCTTCAGGGCACCTGCAGCGCCATTCGCCACGCCGTTCACGGCCCCATTCACCGCACCGTTCATGGCGCCGTTGACCACGCCCTTCATCCCGCCGTTCACCGCACCGCTCATCACGCCGGTGATCGGCACGCCCATGGGCCCGAGTTTCGTGCCCGCCGCCTGGATCGCCATGCCCGTCGCAGCCTGGCTCGCCTGGCCGAGCAGCGCCTTGGCGCCGCCTTGCTGGATGGCCTGTGCGGCGCTCACCGCCTGCTGCGCCATGCCGGCCGCCTGCGTGACCTGGCCGATCGCGCCGGCGGCCTTGCTGCTCAGGCCCGCGACACCCGCGAGCGCACCGGCTGCGCCGAGCGCATTGCCGCCACCCGAGACCAGCCCCTGCATGCCGCCGACGGCGCCCTTGCCGGCAGCGGCGAGCGTGCTTCCGAAGCCGGCCATGCCGCCGGCGCCCGACACACCCGCGCCGGCCTCTGCGCCGCCCCCTGCCGTTGCGCCCTTGGCCTTCCATTCATCGGGCGTGCCGAAGTAGCTGCCTTCGTCCCACGGGTCGCGCGGGTCCTTGCCGAAGGTCACCTTGGCCGTGCCGATGGGCAGGCCCGCCACGCTGGCGAAGCCGTTGCGGTCGAGCGTGCCGCTGTGGGTGCCGCCTTCCGAATCCACCACCGTGTAGTCGCCCTGTGCCACGCCCTGCCGCTTCTCGCCGCTCTGCTTGATGTACTGGTGGTACAGGTCGAGTTGCCCGCGCGGCAGCGGCGCGGGGTTGGGCAGCGACGGCTTGCCCTCGCTGGCCGGCCCGACCAGGCTGTGCACCGACGCATGCTCGCGCCAGGTGCCCGAGGTGCCGTGCTCGATGCCGCCGGAGTTCCATCGGCTGTAGCTCGAGCCGCCGTTGATCACCACCTCTTCCTTCGCGCTGATGGTGATCCTGTTGGCCGTCTGCGTGATGTTGAGCTTGGCCAGCACGTTGACGCTGTCCTTCAGCGCCGAGATGTCGATGTCGGCGGTGGCCGCCACCAGCTTCATGCCGGCCTTGTGCGCGAACATCCGCACCGCGTTCTTCGCGCTCACCAAAAAGCTCTTGCCCGCGCTCACGCTGGTGTGGCCGCCGCTGGTGATCGCGTTGTGCTCGTTGCTCACGATGTGCGTGGAGCCCTGCGCGGCGCTCTGGATGCCCGCCTTGCTCGCCAGCACGAGGTGCGGTTCCTGCAGTTCCGGGAACTCGCCCTGCGCGCCGTTGCCGGCGCCCTGGCCCTTGATGGCGTCGTTCTGCTCCTTCAGGGCCTGCGTGACCTCGTCCTGGTCGCCCGCCTCGTGCGCCCTGGCTTCCTGTGCGGCTTCGCTCAGGCCCTCGTGCAGGTCCCGGGCCTGCGTGAGCCGCGCCACGGTCTCGCCCATGTCGGTGGTATGCGCCTGCGCGTTGGCGCGCGGCTCGGTCGTCACCAGCAGGCCCCTGGCCGCGCGCAATGCGCCGTGGCCGTCGGTGCGCAGCTCGAAGCCCTGGCCGCGCGGCTCCTGCCGCCCCGCGGTGTCCTCGATGCGCCCGATGTGACCCACGCTCAGCTGGCTCGCCTGGTGGTCGCTGCGCAGCTGCGCCTGAATTCTGCCCTGCGTGTCGTCGAGCACCAGGTGGTTGCCGCGCCCGCCGCCGAGCTCGCGGCTGCGGATGCCCGACAGGTGCTTCTGACCCGGCAGCTCCCACGCCGGCATGGTGCCGGCGTTGTGCACGCAGCCCGTGACGATCGGGTAGTCGGGGTCGCCGTTGAGGAAGTCGACGATCACCTCCATGCCGATGCGCGGCACCGAGGTCATGCCGAAGGTCGACCCCGCCCAGGCGGTCGACACGCGCACCCAGCAGCTCGAGTGCTCGTTCTCCTGCCCCAGCCGGTCCCAGTGGAATTGCACCTTGATGCGCCCGTAGGGGTCGGTCCAGATCTCCTCGCCCTGCGGCCCGACCACCATCGCGGTCTGCGGGCCGCGCGTGCGCGGCTTGGCCGTGGTGCGCGCGGGGCGCCATGGATAGCTGGTGGCCTGCGCGTCGAAAGCGAAGCGCTGCACCGAGCCTTCGGTGCCGTCCTTGCCCTCGCTCGCCTGCAGGGTCTCCTGCAGGTGGTAGCTCACGCTCACCAGCAGGTACTGCTGGTTCTGGTCGGCGCGCGGGTGCCCGGTCAGGCGCAGCGTGTGGCCGGTGGCCAGCTCGCGCAGGTTGGAGCGGCCGGTGACGCGGCTGCGCTGGCTCAGCTGCTCCTCGTTGCGGATGCGTGCGTAGGTCTCGCCGTCTCCGTGCTGCGTGAAGCCGCCGGGCCATTCGTACTGCTCGTGGCTGTCGTGGTCGTGCCCCGTCGGCATCTGCCGCAGGTGCGAGAGCTCGGCCTTGGGCTTCTCGAAGTCGTAGTCGTCGTTGTAGTGGTGGCCGGAGCGCACTTCCTCCGCGGTCTCCCATGCGTAGATGCGCTCGCGCTGCCCCGGTCCGCCGGCCATGCCCGACTTCTCCAGCGGGTGGTAGCGCACCTCCTCGCCGCCGGGCAGCGGGACGTGCGAACCGGCGATGTCGTCGGCGAACACCAGCACATGCTGCGCGGCCTCGTGCCGGAAATGGAAATAGATGCCTTCGAGCTCGCACAGCCGCGCAACGAAGTCGAAGTCGCTCTCGTGGTACTGCACGCAGTAGTCCCACACCCGGTAGTCGCCGCGCGTGAGCTTCTTCTCGACGGGGTACCCATAGGTGCCGAGCACCTCCGAAACGATGTCGGGCACGCTCTTCGCCTGGAAGATGCGGAAGTCGCTGCGCCGAGTGGCCAGCCAGAGCCAGGGGCGCAGGCGCAGCCGGTAGAACGAGTGCCGCGCGTCTTCCTGCTGCAGCCCGAAGCGCGTGGCGATGCCGCACAGGTGGCGCACGCCGCCTTCGGTCTCCACCGTCACGGTAGCGGGCTTGCCCAGCAGTGCCTTGGCATCGAGCGCATTGCTGGTGCCCAGCAGCTCGATGTCGAACGCGTAGAGCTGGCTCAGCGCCTCGCGGCCTACCAACTGGCGGAACTGCAGCGCCTCGCCCAGGGGCGTCTGGATGGTGACGCGGCGATTCATCGTCGCGCCGCAGCCTGCCTATAAGACAAACCGCCTAATTGAAATTGATTCAATACGAATATTGTTTGCAAATTGAGCTTCACGCTCACCTCCCCTGCATGTTTTCACAATTATTTTAAATGTTGATTTATCGTAAGAAACAATTCGAATAATTTGGATTCGAGTGCCTCAGAAAAAAGTTCTCTCTAATTCGCGAACAAGCAAGAACAAACCGCAACCCGGAGGATCGGCTTGGAACCCGGTGAGATAGCAACATTACTGCGGCGCCAGCCTGAAATTGCGCTGTTCGTGGTGCTCGCCATCGGCCATGCGGTAGGGCAGATCCGTTTCGGCCCGATCCAGCTCGGCGGCATCTGCGGCACCCTGATTGCCGCGTTGTGTATCGGGCAACTGGGCATCCAGCTGGACGACGGCGTGAAGAATTTCTTTTTCATGCTTTTCATCTTTGCGCTCGGCTATGCCGGCGGGCCGCAATTCTTCGCCAACCTCGACGCCAAGGGATTGCGGCTCGGCCTGCTTTGCCTGGTGGAGGTGGTGGTGGTGCTCGCACTGGTGCTGGCCGCCACGCTCTTTCTGTCGCTCGACCAGGGCACGGCCGCAGGCCTGATCGCCGGCGCGGCCACCGAATCGGCGGTGGTGGGCACGGCGACCGATGCCATCTCCAAGCTCGCACTGCCGGCGGCGGACATCCGGCAGCTGCAGGCCAACGTGGTCACGGCCTATTCGATCACCTACGTGTTCGGGCTGATCGCGATCGTGATCGTCACCAGCCAGGTGTTTCCGCTGCTCTTGCGCGTCGATCTGCGCGCGGAGGCCGACCGGCTCTGGAAGACGATGGGCGGCGGCGGCGAGGCGGTCGACGCGGCCAGTGCCACGCCCGAGATGATCTCGGCGGCCTGAGCCCCTTCGAACTGAAGGACGCACTGATCCAGGTGGCCCGGCAGAGCGACAGGCTCATGCTGAACGCCGGGCGCGGCAATCCGAATTTCCTGGCGACCACGCCACGGCACGGCTTCTTCCAGTTCGGGCTGTTCGCCATGACGGAGAGCGAGCGCTCCTACATCTACATGGATGGCGTGGGAGGCTTTCCGCAGCGCGAGGGCATCGAGGCGCGCTTCGAGATCTTCACCAAGTCGCACGAGGACGAGCCCGGCGTGCGCTTCATCGAGGCTGCCGTGTCGTACGTGCGCGACCAGCTCGGCCTGTCCGCGGGCGGCTTCATCTACGAGATGTGCGAGGCCATCCTGGGCTGCAACTACCCGGTGCCCGACCGCATGCTGCGCCTGAGCGAGGTCATCGTGGGCCAGTACATCCACAAGGAGATGGTCGGCACGCATCCCTTCGTGGGCAGCTTCGACATGTACGCGGTGGAAGGCGGCACTGCCGCCATGACCTACCTCTTCAACAGCCTGCGCGAGAACCACCTGCTGCAGCCCGGTGACACCATCGCGCTCGGCATGCCGATCTTCACGCCGTACATCGAGATCCCGCACCTCAACGACTACCAGCTGATAGAAACGCTGATCACCGACACCGTGGTCGGCAGCTTCCCGTTCCAGGTTGCGAAGGTGCCGGGCACCTACGCGGTTCAACCGTTCGTGGCATCGCGCGCGATGGTGACGACGCAGTCGACGCTCGACGGCGCGTACACGCGCCTCGGCATCAACTTGCAAGCCGCCACGCGCGACTCGAACATCCGCCAGCTCCAGATCACCGGCGCGGGCACCGTGCTGCAACTGTGCAATGAAGTGGGCATCACCTCCGTCGCAGCTTGCCCTTCAATCTCCTTGCTGACGTACAACGTGACGCAGGGCGCAGCGCCAGATGCATGGAACATCGTCAACGTGGCGGACCCGCTGGACGCTGGCGTCTTCTATATGGCGCGCGTGGCCGGGAAGAACGTCTATCTCGCGGCCGGCACCAACACGGCGGCGCCGAACGACTCGATATTCCGCATCGGGCTCACGGAGTCCGCAACGTGGCCCACGAGCAAAACCAGCGGTGGCGACACCAACGGCAGCTGGGGGACGCTCGACTTCGACGCGACCACCTATTCGACCGTGCTCGCGCGCAGCGATGCCACGGTCTCCGCGCTCGGTGCCAACCTGACTTCGCCCAGCCCCACCATCGCAAACCTGCGTCTGTTCACCGGCCCAAGCGCCGAGAACTATTTCGCCACGCAGGACGGCACCCTCTCGGCAGTGGTCGGTGCGCGCGGCGGCCCGGTCGCCGGCTACCTTCAGATCGGCCTCGCACGCTGATTCGAGGCGACAGGACAAGGCGTCGGCATGTTGCCGGCGTCTTGCATGACACCAGCCGCGCCATGTCGCCACCAGGCAGTCATGGCGCGGCTTTTTACTTCGAGGCAATCAAGACAGGAAGCTGCGAGCGGCTCCTGCGCACTGCGGTTTCTCAGGCCCGAACCGGCCGCTCCATCGGCTCCAGCCTCACCACCTGCCACGCGCACACGCTGCCCGCCACCGCCAGCAACGCCGCGGCAGTGAACATAGTCCGGTACCCGAAGGCCTGCGCCACGGCCCCGCCGAGCAGCACCCCAAGCACGCCGCCGAAGCCATAGCCGATCACCGTGAACAGCGCCTGCCCGCGTCCGCGCAGGTGACCGGGGAAGCGGCGCGACACGACCGCGATGCAGGTCGTGTGATGCGCGGCGAAGCTCAGTGCGTGCAGCCACTGGGCGACGATGAGCGCGGCAATCCATCCGCCGAGCCCCGCGGTCAGCCCGAGGCGTGCAACGGCGGCGATGCCGCACACCAGCATCCACCGCGGCATGGGCATCAGGCCGATGAGCCGGCCCTGCAGGAAGAACCAGACGATCTCGGCCACCACCGACAGCGCCCACAGCAGGCCGATGGTGCTTTTGCCGTAGCCGATGGAGTCGAGGTAGAGCGAGAAGAACGCATACACCGAGAAGTGCGACATCACCTGGAAGAAGAGCGACGCGAAGAACCACCGCACGGCCGGGTTGCGCAGCACCGGGCCGATCGGCTCCTTCACCGTGCCTTGTGCGGCAGGCGGCTCGCGCACGTCGGGCAGCTTCATGGTGGCGACCAGCACGATGGCCAGCGTGCCCGCGGCCCAGGCCGGAAAGTGCTTCATGCCGAACCGTTCGAACCACTCGCCCGCCACGAACACAGTGAGCAGGAAGCCGGCCGAACCGCAGAGGCGGATGCGCCCGTAGCGCCCCCAGTCGCCGGCTACCAGCTGCGCCATGGCGGCCTCGGTGAGCGACATCATCGAGCTGGTGTGGGTGAACATCACGAGCAGCACCAGCGCGAGCCACCATGCGCCGCCGTTCCACCAGAGGCCGAACGAACTCACGAGCGCCACCGCCGCGCTGAAGCGCAGCAGCATCACGCGGTGGCCGGTGTGGTCGCTGAGCGCGCCCCAGGCGTAGGGCGCGAACACGCGCGTGATCGACTGCACCGAGGCCAGCAGGCTGATCGTGAAGATCGGCAGCCCCAGGTCCTTGAGCCACAGCGGCAGGTACGGGTTGAAGAAACCGATGTGCGCGAAGTAGCTGGCCGACAGGCCAGCGAATGCCAGCAGGTGGCCGCGTCCGGCGGCCACTGGTGGCGAGGCGGACATCAGGGCCTGTTCACACTATTTTTGGCGTCGCGAAGGCCTGTCACGGCGGGCCAATCAAGGCGCGCGACGCCGCATGTGCGTATGCCCATGCAAGGAGCGCAACGCCGGGTGGCCCGCCGCGGCAGGCCATCCCTTCGGGTTGCCAGAAATGGTGTGAACATGCCCTAGAGGAAGGACGCCTGCGGCGACGCGGCCTCGGTCTTCCCGGCGTCGGCCTGCACGTCGCCGCACTGCGCGCGGTTGCGCAGCACATGCTCCATCACGACCAGCGCGAGCATCGCCTCGGCGATGGGCGTGGCGCGGATGCCCACGCACGGGTCGTGGCGGCCCTTGGTGATCACTTCGACGGGGTTGTTGTGGATGTCGATCGACTGGCGCGGACTGATGATCGAACTCGTCGGCTTGATCGCAATGCTCACCTCGAGGTCCTGCCCCGAGCTGATGCCACCGAGGATGCCGCCCGCATTGTTGGTAACGAAGCCGGTGGGCGTGATGGAGTCGCCGTGCGTGGTGCCGCGCTGGGTCACGCTGTCGAAGCCAGCGCCGATCTCCACCGCCTTGACCGCGTTGATGCCCATCATGGCGTAGGCGATCTCGGCATCGAGCTTGTCGAACAGCGGCTCGCCCAGGCCCACGGGCACCTTGGTGGCAGTGACGCGGATGCGCGCGCCGCACGAGTCGCCAGCCTTGCGCAGGCGATCCATGTAGTCCTCGAGCGCACTCACGTCGGCGATGGGAGCGAAGAAGGGGTTGTTCGGAACGTGGTCCCAGCTCTCGAACGGGATGGCGATCTCGCCGATCTGCGTCATGCAGCCGCGGAACACCATGCCGTACTTCTCGGCCAGCCACTTCTTGGCGACCGCACCGGCGGCCACCATGGGCGCGGTGAGCCGCGCCGAAGAGCGCCCGCCACCGCGAGGATCGCGGATGCCGTACTTCTTCCAGTAGGTGAAGTCGGCATGGCCGGGGCGGAACTGCTGGGCGATCTGCCCGTAGTCCTTGCTGCGCTGGTCGGTGTTCTGGATCAGCAGCGCGATGGGCGTGCCGGTGGTCTTGCCCTCGTACACGCCGGAGAGGATCTGCACCGCGTCAGGCTCGTTGCGCTGGGTGACGTGGCGGCTGGTGCCGGGGCGGCGGCGGTCGAGGTCGCCCTGGATGTCGGCCTCGCTCAGGGACATGCCCGGGGGGCAGCCGTCGATGACGCAGCCGATGGCAGGGCCATGCGACTCGCCGAAATTGGTGACCGCGAAGAGTGTTCCGAAGGTGTTGCCGCTCATGGCCGGGATTATCCCTACAAAGCGGCGGCCGCTCAGCCGGTCGTGCTTTCGGACGCGTTTTCGAGGCGCTTGGTCAGGGCTCCGACCTGCAGCTCGATGGAGAACAGCCGCTCGTTCAGCACTGCGGTCTGCAGCCGGATCGCCTCGATGATGGCCTTGGTCTGCGGGTCGGTGGCGTTCTCGCAGAGTTCGGCCAGGTCGTGCAGCTTCTTGCGCAGTTCGTTGCTCATGGAAGGCTCCGGTGATGCGTCGTGGGAGCCCCAGTATGGGGTTTCGCCGGCACTCGGGCAATGCGTCGGCACCCGGGTTTGCAGCAGGTTCCGCATGCGCGCCGGCCTCGCAGTTGCAGCTGCAGCTTCCGATGGTGACGGCACTGCGCCGGGGACGTCGAGCGGGAACAGGGTCGGCTTAGAGCACCGCCGCGCCTGTTGCGGCCGTTGTGTCGGCTCGAACAGCCTGTGCGAAATGCCGCGCCTATCGTCCCTCGGCGCGCTTGGCGATAGCGCTTTAGCGGCATGCCCTTTGATGCAGTGTCACGGGACAATTCCCGCCAGAGCCGGTCTCACAAGGAGTAGCGATGACCACCGATGTCCTGATCGTCGAGGACGAGCCCGAGTTCCTGCGACGGTTCTCGGACGCGGTGCTGCGCGACGCGGGGCTGCAACTCGTGGCGGCGGTGGCCAGCGGCACGGAAGGCAAGAGGATGCTCGACCTGCACGGGCCAGACGTCCTTCTGGTCGACCTGGGCCTGCCCGACATCGGCGGCGTCGAGGTGATCCGCCACGCGGCCGAGCGCCACCCGGACTGCGACGTGCTGGTCGTCACGATGTTCGGCGACGACGCCCACGTGGTCGAGTCGATCGAGGCCGGCGCCACCGGCTACCTCCTGAAGGACGCGTCGCCCGAACGCGTCGCCGCCAGCATCCACGAACTGCGGGCCGGCGGCGCGCCGATCAGCCCGGGCATTGCGCGACGCATCCTCACGCGGCTGCGGCTCACGGCACGCCCGGAGCCGGCAGCGGCACGACCGGCGCCGGAAATGCCGTCCGACCCGTCGCCCGAGCCCCGGCCCTCGCCGCTGACTGCCCGCGAGACCGAACTGCTGCGCCTGACCGCCAAGGGGTTGACCTTCGACTCGATCGGCGAACTGCTGGGGATCTCGCCGCATACCGTGGTTTCCCACGTCAAGAAGATCTATCGCAAGCTGGCGGTGCACTCGCGCAGCGAGGCGGTCTACGAAGCCAGCCAGCTGGGTCTGCTTTGACGGCCGCGAAGGCTGCCGGGTGCGCACGGGCGTCCACGCGGCGCGGCGTTCCCTGGCTGCTGCGGCTCGCGGCCATGTTGACCGCGATCCTGATATCGGCGGCAGGCCGTCCGGCCCTGGCGCTCGAGCTGACGCGCATGCAGGCGCTGGCATCCGGCCAGACGAGCCCGCCGGCAGCCGACCGCGCATGGACCGAGGTCCGGCTGCCCGGGCCGGTGGGGCCGGCACTGCGCCTCTCGCGCAGCGAGGCGGTCTGGTACCGCGCCACCTTCGACGCGCCTGCGATCGGCGAAAGCGACGGCGGCTGGGCGGTCTACCTGCCCTATCTTTACGAAGGCGGCCAGGTCTGGCTCAACGGGATCCGGGTCGGCGAGGTCGAGGAAGACAGCGACACCGTCCATGTGCGGTGGGAGCGCCCCCATCTGATCTCGCTGCCGCGGCCGTTGCTTCGCACGGGCAGCAACGTGCTCGAGATCCGCGCTGCAGCGGCACCCTCCTCCACGTCGCCGCGCTTTCCGGCCGTCTCGGTGGCTCCGCGCGCCGAACTGCTGCCGGTGCACGACCGCCGCTTCTTCTGGGTTCGCACGCTGCCCGAGATCACGGTGGTCGTCTGCCTGTTGATGGCGGCGATCGTGGTGTGCATCTGGTGGCGCCGGCGCAGCGAGGTGCTGTACGGACTGCTCGGACTGGCTTCGGCGCTCTGGGGCGTGCGCACCCTCACCTTCGTGATCGAACGCATGCCGTCCGAATACTGGCATCTGTGGCGCACCGTGTACCTCGGCGCCACGGGTGGCTTCGTGGTCGTCCTCGCACTGTTCTCGCTGCGGCTCGCGGGCATCGGCCGCCCCTGGCTTCGCCGGCTGCTGGTCGGCTACTGGCTGCTGGGGCCGCTCTGGCTGCTGCTTGCCGGGCCCCCGAGCGAACCGCTGGTCAACCGCTGGTGGAGCGCGGGGCTGATTCCCATCGGGCTCGCGATCCTCGCCGTGTCGATCCGCACCGTGGCCAGGCAACGCACGCTGGCAGCCGCGCTGATGCCGTCGGCGCTCATGATCGCCGTGCTCGCGGGCGTCCACGACTACCTGATCGCGTGGGACGACGGCTCGCTCGTGCGCCTGCTGCCGAACTGGGCGGGCAACCGGATCTTCCTGCTGCACCACGCGGCCAACCTGCTCCTGCTGTGCATGGGCAGCCTGCTGACCGCCCGCTTCATTCACGCGATGGACTCGCTCGAGGAGCTCAACCACACGCTGGAGAGCCGCGTGGCCGACCGCGAGCGGCACCTGGCGGAAAGCTTCACGCGCATGGCGCAACTGCAGCGCCAGCATGCCGCGTCGCAGGAGCGCCAATCGATCATGCGGGAGATCCACGACGGGCTCGGTTCGCGCCTGTTCACGTCGCTGTCGCGTGTCGAGCGCGGCGACATGAGCGAGCGGCAGATCGCGGAGGTGCTGCGCGACTGCATCGCCGACATGCGCATCGCGCTCGATGCGCTGGCGCCCGATGCCGGCGACTTCCGCACCGCGCTGGGCAACTTCCTGTTCCGGTGGCAGGCGCAGCTCGAAGAAGCCCGCATCCAGCCGTCGTGGACCATCGATGTCCCGGACAGCGTCTCGGCCCTTTCCCCGCAGGCTTCGCTCCAGCTCCTGCGCATCGCGCAGGAGGCGCTGACCAATGTGCTCAAGCACGCGAACGCCACCCGCGTGCGCGTGCAATTGCGCCAGCGCGACGAACTGCTCGAACTGGAAGTGGTCGACAACGGGCAGCCGGACCGGACGGTGCCCGACAACGGCGGCCGCGGCATTGCCAACATGCATGTGCGCGCGCGCCAGCTCGGCGCGTCCCTCGAGGTGGTCCACGCTGCGACGGGCACTGTCGTGTCGCTGCGGATGCCGTCCGCCTCCCATACGGCGTAGTGCGTTCGGCGTAGCGTCCACACGGTATTCCCGCCCGCGCAGGCGTTGCCTAGAGTCGGCGCTCGTGTCCAGTAGACGACGCGCATTACTCCGGGGAGCCGCAGACGATGCACTTTGACGCCTTCGCCACCGCCGACGGGCCCCTGCTCGCACTGATCGGCTGGCTCTACCTGCTGACCAACGCGGTCCGCGTCCTCACCTACATCCCGCAGATCGTCGTGGTCTGGCGCTGCACGGACGGCGCCGTCTCCGTCTCGCTGCTGACCTGGGGTTCCTGGGTGCTGTCGAATGTCACCGCCACCGTCTACGCGGTGCTGGTGGTACGCGATGCGCTCTTCGTCGCGATCTCCCTGGTCAATCTGCTCGGCTGCGGCGCGGTGGCACTGATCGCCGCGCGCCGCCGGGCGCAATGGCGAGCCGTCAGGCGCTGAGCGGGCCGCCACCATGGCAGGGACAGGCGGCACGTTGAAGGTGAGCGCGGCCACGCGCCGAGGCGACCGCGCGCGTCCTTGAGCCGAGGCGACCGCGGGCAGCCTCGAGCCAGCCGCCTGCGCGCGCTCCAGCGGCGAGCGCCTCTCCCGATCATGTTGCTTCACATCGAACTCATCGATGTGTAACGCCAGTCGCATCGATTGGATTGCTGGACGACCAAATCTAAAGTTCGAACCCGCAAGCCATCCCACGACAAAGCGAGCGCCCCGCGCGGGCCGCCAGCCGGAGACAAATAAGCCATGGAGCGATCTTTCGCCGAAGAAGTCAAACGCCTCTCGCTGGGCGCCGACGAGGAATTTCATGGCGAGGGCATCCTCGCCGTCACCAAGGCGCTGCTGCAGTCGGGCGTGAGCTACATCGGCGGCTACCAGGGCGCGCCGGTCTCGCACCTGATCGACGTGCTCGGCGATGCGCGCGGCCTGCTCGACGACCTCGGCATCTACTTCGAGAACAGCGCATCGGAGGCCGGCGCGGCCGCGATGCTCGGTGCTTCCATCAACTATCCGGTGCGCGGCGCGGTGACGTGGAAGTCCACCGTGGGCACCAACGTCGCGTCCGATGCGCTGTCCAACCTCGCGTCGGCCGGCGTGAAGGGCGGCGCGCTGATCATCCTCGGCGAGGACTACGGCGAGGGCTCCAGCATCATCCAGGAGCGCACGCACGCCTTCGCGATGAAGTCGCAGATGTGGCTGATGGACCCGCGGCCGAACCTCACGTCCATCGTGAATGCCGTGGAGCGCAGCTTCGAGCTGTCGGAGGCGAGCCAGACGCCCGTGATGCTGCAGCTGCGCATCCGCGCCTGCCACGTGCACGGCAGCTTCGTGTGCAAGGACAACCGCGCGCCGGCCGTCTCGACGCGCGAATCGATCGCGCAGCCGCACTTCGACTTCGCCAACATCAACCTGCCGCCGTCGATCTACGCGCAGGAGCGCATGAAGGTCGAGTCGCGCTGGCCGGCCGCGCTGGAGTTCATCCGCCGCGAGAAGCTCAACGAGCGCTTCGATGGCGACTGCGGCGACATCGGCCTGATCCTGCCCGGCGGCCTCTACAACGGCACGATCCGCGCGCTGCAGCAGCTCGGCCTGGCGGACGCATTCGGCAACAGCCGCATTCCGCTGCAGGTGCTCAACGTCGTCTATCCGATGGTGCCCGACGAGCTCGTCGGGTTCTGCAGCGGCAAGCGCGCCGTGCTCATGATCGAGGAAGGCCAGCCCAACTACCTGGAAGACGCGCTGCACGCGATGCTGCGCAAGGCCGGTTGCGACACCCGCCTGCACGGCAAGGACATCTTTCCGATGGCCGGCGAGTACACCGGCGAAGTGCTGGTGCGCAGCCTGGCCGAGTTCATCCGCCAGGCGCGCCCGCAGGCGCTGGGCGAAGACGGCGCGCTGCAGGTGGTGGACACGGCCGCGCCGCTGGGCGCGCTCAAGCCGCAGGCGGTGGCCGCCCTCGGCGTGCCGGTGCCCAACCGTCCGCCGGGCTTCTGCATCGGCTGTCCCGAGCGGCCAGTGTTCGCGGCCATCAAGCTGATGCAGAAGGAGCTCGGCGCGGTGCACGTCAGCGCCGACATCGGCTGCCACACCTTCGGCACGCTGCCGCCGTTCAACACGGGGAGCACGGTGCTGGGATACGGCCTGGGGCTGGCGAGTTCGTCGGGCATCGCGCCGCTCATGGGCAACCGCGTCGTGAGCATCATGGGCGACGGCGGCTTCTGGCACAACGGCTTCACCAGCGGCGTGGTGAATGCGGTCTACAACAACCAGGACTCGGTGCTGGTGATCCTGAAGAACGGCTACACCTCGGCCACCGGCACGCAGGCCATCCCGTCGTCGCCCACGCAACCCGCCGCCAGGCCGCTGACGCTGGACATCGAGGCGGCGCTCAAGGGCGTGGGCGTGGGCTGGGTGCGCAAGGTCAGGAGCTACAGCGTCGCGGAGATGCGCGACACGCTGCAGGAGGCCATGACCACGGAAGAAGGCGGCCTCAAGGTGATCATTGCCGACGGCGAGTGCCAGCTCGAGCGGCAGCGCCGCATCAAGCCGGTGACGGCCGCGAAGCTCAAGCGAGGCGAGCGCGTGGTGCGCACGCGCTTCGGCATCGACGACGACGTGTGCACCGGCGACCACTCGTGCATCCGGCTGTCGGGCTGCCCGTCGCTCACCGTCAAGCCCAACCCGAGCGCGCTTCGCACCGACCCGGTGGCCACGGTCAACCAGGGTTGCGTGGGCTGCGGCCTGTGCGGCGAGAACGCGCACGCCGCGATTCTCTGCCCCTCTTTCTACAAGGCCGAGATCGTGCAGAACGCCGGCACCTGGGAGCGGCTGCTGCACAGGTTGCGCGGCGGGGTCATCGGCCTCATGGCCGGCAAGGCGCGCGACCGCTCGGAGGCACTGGCGGCATGAGCGGCACGACGACCCACACCGAAGGCGCGCCACCGCGCATCGTCACCGTGCTGGTGGCCGCCATGGGCGGCGAAGGCGGCGGCGTGCTGGCCGACTGGCTCATCTCGGCGGCCTCGGCCTGCGGCTTTCCGGTGCAGAGCACCTCGGTGCCCGGCGTGGCGCAGCGCACCGGCGCGACCAACTACTACATCGAGATCTATCCGGTGCCCGCAGCACGCCTGGGCAGCGTCCGACCGGTGTTCTCGCTCACGCCGAACCCCGGCGACGTCGACATCGTCGCCGCGTCCGAACTGGTGGAAGCCGGCCGCATGCTGCAGGGCGGCTTCGTGCATCCGCAGCGCACCACGCTCGTGGCGTCCACGCACCGCGAGTACGCAGTGGTCGAGAAGTCCGCGATGGGCGACGGCCGCTACGACGGCCAGCGCGTGATCGACGCGGCCACCACGCTGGCACAGCGCAGCTTCCTCTTCGACATGCGCGCGCTCGCATGGCGCAACGGCACGGTGATCAACACCGTGATGTTCGGCGCCATGGCCGGCAGCGGCGCCATCCCGTTCTCGCGCGAGACCTGCGAGCAGGCGATCCGCGCATCGGGCAAGGCGGTGGAAGCCAGCCTGAAGGGTTTCGCGGCGGGCTTCGACCACGTGACCGGCGTTGCGGTGGCGGCGCCCGCCGGCGGCGCGGGGGCGCGGCCCGCCGTGCCGGACCACGCCCGCATCGCCGCCCTGCCAGAGCCGCTGCGCGCGCTCGCGGGCCATGGCCTGCAGCAGGTCAGCGATTACCAGGACGCGCGCTACGGCGAGCTGTACATGCAGCGCGTCGAGTCGGTCCTGGCGCTCGAGCAGCCCTTCGGCGGCGACCTGCCCGTGACGCGCGAGACGGCGCGCTACCTCGCGCTGTGGATGAGCTACGAGGACGTGATCCGCGTGGCCGACCTCAAGACGCGCGAGGAGCGCCTGCAGCGCGTGCGCGACGAGGTGGGCGCGCGCAGCGGCGAGCCGTTGCGGCTCACCGAATACCTCAAGCCCGGCCTGGACGAGGTCTGCTCGCTGCTGCCGCCCGGCGCCTCGGCCTGGCTGCGCAAGCGGCTCGCGCACAAGGCGCACAGGCTCAACGTGGGCCTGCACATGCGCACCGACACCGTGTGGGGCTTCGCCATGCTGTGCGCGCTGCGCTCGCTGCGCGTGATACGCCGCAGCAGCGCGCGCTACGCCGCCGAGCAGGAAATGATCAAGCGCTGGCTCGACACGGTGCGCCGCGCACTGGCGATGAGCCCGCGGCTGGCCTACGAGATCGCGCTGTGCGGCAACCTGGTGAAAGGCTACGGCGAGACCAGCGAGCGCGGCCATCGCAACCTCGGCGCGGTGCTCGACGACATGCAGGCCGCGCTGGCCACGCCGGTGCGCGATGCCGACGCACTCGAGCAGGCCGCCGCCCGCGTGCGCGCCGCGCGCGAAGCCGCGCTCGCCGACCCCGAAGGCCGCACCCTGGCCCGCGCGCTCGGCCTGCCGGCGCCTGCTCCGCGCGTGCACCCGATCCACATCGTGCGGCGAAAGCCGGCGCGCTGAGACGGATTTTTCCAACCCAGAAAGAACGACAGGAGACAAGACGATGAAGCACAAGAACATTTCCCCCTCTCTCGCGCCCATCGGCCGCCGCGCCGTGAACTCGCTGCTCGCCGCCGCCGCGCTGCTGCCGCTGGCGTCGGTCGTGCATGCGGCCGACCCGATCAGGATCGGCGCGGTGGTGTCGGCCACCGGCCCCGCGTCGTTCCTCGGCGACCCCCAGCAGAAGACGCTCGAGATGTACGTCGGCAAGATCAACGCGGCCGGCGG
This sequence comes from Variovorax paradoxus, assembly GCF_902712855.1. NCBI lineage: Bacteria > Pseudomonadati > Pseudomonadota > Betaproteobacteria > Burkholderiales > Comamonadaceae > Variovorax > Variovorax paradoxus. Next base: position 1,173,019 of record NZ_LR743508.1, on the reverse strand, counting down.
CGTGCTGGGCCGCAAGCTCGAACTGGTGCTGTACGACGACGCCAGCGACGCCAACAAGGCCAACGCCTTCACGCGGCGCCTGATCATGCAGGACGAGGTCGACGTGATCCTCGGCGCGTCCACCACCGGCTCCACCATGGCCATGGTGCCGCAGGCGGAAGCCTCGAAGGTGCCCCTGATCTCGCTGGCGGCCGCCTCGGTCATCGTCGAGCCGGTCAAGCCCTATACGTTCAAGATGCCGCACTCCGACCGCATGGCGGCCGAGAAGGTGCTCGGCGAGATGAAGAAGCGCGGCTTCACCCAGTTCGCGCTGCTGTCGGACACCGGCGGCTTCGGGAAGTCGGGCCGCACCGAGACGATCAAGCTCGCCGCGACGCTCGGCCTGAAGGTGGCCGACGACCAGACCTACGGCGAGAAGGACACCGACGTCACGCCGCAGCTCACGCGCATCAAGTCCTCGGGCGCGCAGGCGATCTTCGTGTTCGGCACGGGCCAGGCGCCGGCCATCATCGCGCGCAACTACCAGCAGCTGGCCATGAAGCAGCCGCTGTACACCTCGCACGGCCAGGCCTCCACCGAGTTCATCCGCATCGCGGGCAAGTCGTCCGAAGGCATCCGCATGCCTTCGCCGGCGCTGCTCATCGCGCAGGCGCTGCCCGACAGCGATCCGCAGAAGAAGGTCAGCGTGAGCTACGCGAAGGACTACGAGAGCACCGCGAAGATGGATGTGTCCACCTTCGGCGGCTATGCGCACGACGCGCTGTTCCTGCTGGTCGACGCGATCAAGCGGGCCGGCGGCACCGACAAGCAGAAGGTGCGCGACGCCATCGAGGCCACGAAGGACTTCGTGGGCGTGAGCGGCATCTACCGCATGTCGGCCACCGACCACATGGGCCTGGACGTCTCCGCGTTCCGCATGGTCGAGGTGCAGGGAGGCAAGTTCGCGGAAGTGCGCTGAAGCGGCGTGCGTCACCCAAGGAAGCGCATGAAGCTCAATGCGAACGACCACCGCCGGCATGCACGCCGGCGGCTGCCCCGCTTCGTCTTCGACTACGTCGACGGCGGCGCGGAAAACGAAGACTGCCTGCGCCGCAACGTCGACGACCTGGCCGGTCTGCACCTCGTGCCCACCGCGCTGCGCGACACGCGCCACGGCGACACCGGCATCGACGTGTTCGGCCAGCGCTGGTTGGCGCCGCTGGGCGTGGCGCCGGTCGGCTTCTCGGGCTTGGTGCGGCCGCACGGCGACACCCTGCTGGCCTGTGCCGCCGCCGCGGCGGGCGTGCCGCATGTGCTGTCGACGCCGTCGAACGACCGGCTCGAGGCGGTGCGCGAAGCCGCGCTGCGCCGCAACCCCGGCGCGGTGCAGTGGATGCAGCTCTACGTGATGGGCGACCGCGCCATCGCCGAACAGCTCGTGCGCCGCGCGCGCGAGGCCGGCTACGGCGCGCTGGTGCTCACGGTGGACGCCGCCGTGAGCGGCCAGCGCGAGCGCGACGTGCGCAACGGCTTCAGGCTGCCGTTCCGCTTCACGCCCTCGACGCTGCTCGACCTCGCGCTGCACCCGGCGTGGTCGCTCGGCATGGCCATGCAGGGGCGCTCGCCGTCGTTCGTCAACCTCAGCGAGGCCGACGATGGCGCCACCTCGCCCCAGCTGCAGGCGGCGCTGCTGTCGCGCACGATGGACCGCACGCTGGTCTGGGAGCACCTGGCGTGGCTGCGCCGACTGTGGGACGGCCCGCTCGTGGTCAAGGGCCTGCTGCATCCCGACGACGCCGCGCTGGCCGTGCAGCACGGCGCCGATGCCATCGTGGTGTCGAACCACGGCGGACGCCAGCTCGACGCGGCGCCCTCGACCATCACGGTGCTGCCGCGCATGGTCGACGCCGTGGCCGACCGCATCCCGGTGTTCGTGGACGGCGGCTTCCGCCGCGGCAGCGACGTGGTGAAGGCGCTCGCCGCCGGCGCCACCGCCGCCTTCGTCGGGCGTGCCGCGGTGTGGGGCATGGCCACCGGCGGGGAAGCGGGCGCGCACGGCGTGCTCGCCGGCCTCGTCGACGACATCGCCCGCACCATGGTGCTGATCGGCGCCGACCGCGTGGCGGACGTGTCGCCGCGGCACCTGCTCGCCTCTCTTTCAACGGCCCAGGCCATTCAGACCGGAGACCGCCGTGGCTGACTTCATGCAATTCGTCTTCTCGGGACTCACCACCGGCGCGATCTACGCGCTGGCCGCGCTGGGCTTCTCGCTGATCTACAACGCCAGCGGCGTCATCAACTTCGCGCAGGGCGACTTCCTGATGCTCGGCGCGATGATCACCGCCGCCCTGCTCGGCGCCCACATGCCCTACGGCATCGCGATGGCGGGCGGCGTGCTGGCCACCGTGGTGGCCGGCCTGCTGCTCTACCGGCTGGCGATCAAGCCCGCGGGCGAGGCCAGCGTGGTGTCGCTGATCATCATCACCATCGGCGCGTCGATCTTCATCCAGGGCGTGGTGCAGATCGTGCTCGGCAAGAACCAGCAGACGCTCCCCGCCTTCAGCGGCGACGCGGCGCTGCCGATTCTCGGTGCCTACGTGCTGCCGCAGAGCCTCTGGGTGCTGGGCACGGCGGCGGTGCTGGTGGCGCTGTGCTTCGCGTTCTTCCGCTTCACGATGGTCGGCAAGGCGATGCTGGCGGTGGCGGCCAATGCGCTGGCGGCGCGCGCGGTGGGCATTCCCACGTCGCGCGTGCTGCAGTTGTCGTTCGGCCTGTCGGCGCTGCTGGGCGCGGTGGCCGGCGTGGTGGCCGCGCCGATCACGACCACGGTGTACGACATCGGCCTGATGCTGGGCATGAAGGGCTTCGTCGCGGCCACGCTGGGCGGGCTCGGCAGCGCGGGCGGCGCGGTGGTGGGCGGACTCATCGTCGGGCTGCTCGAGGCGCTGATGGCGGGCTACGTGTCCTCGGCCTACAAGGACGCGGTGCCCTTCGTGATGATCGTGTTCATCCTGCTGGTCATGCCGCACGGCCTGTTCGGCAGCAAGACGACGGAGCGCGTATGAAGGCGGGTTCGCACGCGCTGCTGCGCCCGTCCCTGCTGCTGCTGGCCCTGGTGCTCGCACTGCTGCCGCTGGCCATGCCCAACAACTACGTGGCCGACGTCGCGGTGCGCATCGCGCTGGCCGCCGTTGCGGCCATCGGACTCAACCTGCTGATGGGGTTCGCGGGCCAGATCAGCATCGGCCACGCGGCCTTCGTCGCGATCGGCGCCTACGGCAGCGGCATCGTCACGGTGCGCCTGGGCTGGCCGCCACTGCTGGCCATCGGCGCCGCGGCCGCCGGCGCGGCCGTGGTGGCCTGGCTCATCGCCAAGCCCATCCTGCGGCTCAGGGGGCATTCGCTGACCATGGCCACGCTGGGCCTGGGCGTGATCGTCAACATCGTGCTGATCAACGAGGTCGACTGGACGGGCGGTCCCGACGGCATGGCCGTGCCGCCGCTGGCGGTGGCCGGCTTCACCTTCGCCAAGGTGCTGCACTGGTATGCGCTGGCCGCCGTGCTGCTGTGGCTGTCGGTGCTGCTGTCGCTCAACCTCCATGATTCGCCGGCGGGGCGTGCGCTGCGCGGGCTCAACGGCTCCGAGGTGGCGGCCCGCGTGATGGGCGTGGACGTGGCGCGCTTCAAGGTGCGCGCATTCGTGGTCTCGGCCGTTTTCGCGGCTGTGTCGGGCAGCCTCACGGCGCACTACCTGGGCTTCATCAGCCCGTCGATCGCGGCCTTCACGCATTCGGTCGAACTGGCCACCATGGTGGTGCTCGGCGGCATGGCCTCGACCTTCGGCGCGGTGCTGGGTGCCGCGCTGCTCACCGCCCTGCCGCAGCTGCTCGGCGGCCTGCACGGCTACGAGATGGTGTTCTTCGGCCTGGTGCTGATGCTCACCATGATGTTCCTGCCCAAGGGGCTGGTGCCCACGCTCGCGCTCGGCCTGCGCCGGAAGGTCCCGAATGCTTGAAGTCAGGAACCTCGGCAAATCCTTCGGCGGCGTGCACGCCATGCAGGACGTGAGCTTCAGCGTGCGCGGCGGCTCGGTGCATTCGGTGATCGGCCCGAACGGCGCGGGCAAGACCACGTTGTTCAACCTGATCAGCGGCGTCTACGCGCCCACGCGCGGCGAGATCCTGCTCGACGGCGAGAACGTGGCGGGCATGGCGCCCGACCAGCTGGCACGGCGCGGCATGAGCCGCACCTTCCAGAACCTGCAGGTGTGCATGAACATGACGGCCTGCGAGAACGTGATGCTGGGCGCGCACCTGCACACCCGCAGCTCGCTGCTCGCCGGCATGACCGGCGCCACGCGCCGCGCCGATGCCGCGCTGCGCGAAGAGGCGCTGCGGCTCATCGACTACGTGGGCGTGGGGCGGCACGCGCACGCGCATGCGACGCAGCTGTCGTTCGGGCTGCTGAAGCGGCTGGAGATCGCCCGCGCCCTTGCGAGCAAGCCGCGCATCCTGCTGCTGGACGAACCGGCGGCCGGGCTGAACGACACCGAGACGCATGAGATCACCGAACTGATCCGCAGCATCGCCGCCTCGGGCGTGACGGTCCTGCTGGTGGAGCACGACATGAAGCTGGTGATGACCATCTCCGACCACCTGCTGGTGCTCGACTACGGACGCAAGCTCGCCGAAGGCACCGCCGCCGAGGTGCGTGCCAACCCGCAGGTCATCGCCGCCTACCTCGGCACTGAAGCGGAGGCCGCATGAGCAGCGCCGCACTCGAGGTGAAGGGCCTCTTTGCAGGCTACGGCCGCATCGAGGCGCTGCACGGCATCGACCTGCGCGTGGGCCAGGGAGAGCTGGTGGCGCTGGTGGGCGCCAACGGGGCCGGCAAGACCACGCTGCTGCGCGCGGTGTCGGGGCTCCTCCGCGCCAGCGCCGGCAGCGTGACGCTGTTCGGCCGCGAGATCACGCGCGACAGCGCAGACGCCCGCGTGCGCGCGGGGCTGTCGCAGGTGCTCGAGGGCCGGCAGGTGTTCGGTCCGCTCTCGGTGCAGGACAACCTGCTGCTCGGCGGATACACGCGCGCCGCGCGCCGCCAGGAGCGGCTGGCCGAGATGTATGCGCTGTTTCCGGTGCTGGAGGAAAAGCGCCTGCTTGCGGCCGGCACGCTCTCGGGCGGCCAGCAGCAGATGCTGGCGATCGCGCGCGCGCTGATGAGCGAGCCCAGGGTACTGCTGCTCGACGAACCCTCGATGGGCCTGGCGCCGCTGCTGGTGAAGGAGATCTTCGGCGTCATCGCGCGGCTCAAGGCGCGCGGCATTCCGATCCTGCTGGTCGAGCAGAACGCGCATGCCGCACTGTCGGTCGCCGACCGGGGCTATGTGCTGGAGACCGGCGCCATCGCGCTGGGCGGGCCGGCCGCGCAACTGCTGGGCGACGAGCGCGTGAAGGCCGCCTACCTCGGCCTGTGAAGGAACGACGACGATGAACACCCTTTCCGACACCGGCCTGCAGGTCGCCGACGTGCAGGCGCGCTGCGTCAACGTGCCGCTCGAGTTCCCCGTGCGCACCAGCGTGGGCGTGGTGGCGACGGCGCCGCTGGTGCTGATCGACCTCTACGCCAGCAACGGCACAGTGGGCCGGGCCTATGTCTTCACCTACACGCCGCTCGCGCTGCGCGCCACGCGGCGGATGCTGCTGACGCTGGGCGGTGCCCTCGCGGGCCAGCCGCTGGCGCCCTTCGACCTCGACCGGACGCTGGCGCAGCGGCTGCGGCTGCTGGGCCGCACCGGCATCGCGCAGATGGCCAGCGCAGGGCTGGACATGGCCGCCTGGGACGCGCTGGCCAAGGTGCGCGGCGTGCCGCTGGCCGTGCTGCTGGGCGGCACGCGCCGCCCCGTGGCGGCCTACGACAGCCACAGCATGGATGGCGTGGCGCTCGGCGTGCAGCGCGCCGCGCTCACCATGGAACAGGGCTTCGGCGCCATCAAGACCAAGATCGGCTACGCCACGCTGGCCGAAGACCTCGAGGTGGTCCGCGCGCTGCGGGGCGTGATCGGCGACGGAGCGCAGCTGCTGGTCGACTACAACCAGGGGCTGACGGTGCCCGAGGCGGTGCGCCGCATCCATGCACTGGAGAACGAAGGCATCGCCTGGGTCGAGGAGCCCACGCTGCAGGAAGACTACGCGGGCCATGCACGCATCCGCGAGAAGGTGCGCCTGCCGGTGCAGATGGGCGAGAACTGGTGCGGCCCCGACGAGATGGCCAAGGCGCTGCAGGCCGGCGCCTGCGATCTCGCGATGCCCGACGCGATGAAGATCGGCGGCGTCACCGGATGGCTGCGCGCCGCCGCGCTGGCGCAGGCGCATGGCGTGCCGATGTCGAGCCACATCTTCCAGGAGGTCAGCGTGCACCTGCTGGCGGTGACGCCGACGCGCCATCTGCTCGAGCGCATGGACCTGGCCGGACCGGTGCTGGAACGTCCGCTGGCCTTCGAGAACGGCATGGCCACGCCGCCGGCCGAGCCTGGCACGGGCATCGCGTGGAACGAAGACGCGGTGCGGCGCTACCTCGTGTAGCCGCGCCGCCGGCCCGCGGCATCGGGCGCTTCAGAGCTTGCCGAGCGTGGCCACGATCTCATCGACCAGCCAGCGGTGCGCCGCGCTGTATTCGTGCCGTGCATGCCAGTGGGCCTGAACCTGGAAGTCGGGCAGCGGCACGGGCAGCGCCAACGCCTTCAGCCCGCCCTGGTGCACGTAGAGGCTGGCCACGCGCGAGGGCAGCAGCACCAGCAGGTCACTCTGCGACAGCAGTTGCGGCAGCACGGTGAACTGCGGCACGCGCGCGACGATGTTGCGGTGGATGCCCCGCTCGGCCAGCGCGTCCTCGATGAGAAAGTGGCCCGAGCGCGGCGACGACACCATCACGTGGCGCGCCGCCGAGAACGCCTCCAGGCTCATGCTGCAGCCGATGGTCGGGTGGTTGGCCGACATCAGGCACACGTAGTGCTCGCGGAACAGCAGCGCGCTGTGCACCGGCGAGCCCAGCGAGGGGATGTTGCCGACCGCCATGTCGAGCCGCCCCGTGGACAGGTCCTCGCCCAGCGTGTCCGAGATCTGCAGGATGTCGATCTCTATGCGCGGCGCCACTTCCTGAAAGCGCCGCAGCAGCGGCGGCACGAAGTACAGCACGCCGATGTCCGACATCGCCAGGCGAAAGCGCCGCGTCGAGTGCTGCGGATCGAAGGCGGTGTTCTGTTCGAGCGTGCCCTCGACGGTGGTGAGCGCCTCGCGAAAGCGCTGGAACAGCTGCTCGGCCATGCCGGTGGGCACCAGCCCGTCGCCGCCGCGCGAGAACAGGCGGTCGACGTAGACCTTGCGCAGCTTGGCGAGTCCGTAGCTCACGGTCGATTGCGTGACGTCGAGACGCTCGGCCGCGTGGGTCACGCTGCGCGTTTCGTAGATCGCGACGAACACGCGAACGAGATTCAGGTCGAGGTGGCTCATGGGTCCTGCCGTGGGGCGAGGCCTGAATTTGCCATACGGGCGCGCGCTCCGGGCTCGGTCCGTTCCCTACCTTTCGAGCACGTGCGCTCGCAACGGGTTCGCAAGCCGTGCCGTGTGGAAGGAGCCCCCCGATGGCTTCAAGCGGCGCGCGCCGTCATGCCGTCAGCAGCAGCCACCCTTCGAGCTTGACCAGGGCACCGCTCCAGCCGTGGTCGTGCGCATCGCGCGCGGCTTCGTCGAAGAACTGCTCGTGCAGCAGCACCAGTTCGCAGCCGTTCGCGTCGGGCTCGATGCGCAGCGTCACGCGCGATTCGCGCTCCGGCGTGCTGCGCCAGGCCCAGGTGAAGACGAGCTTGCGGTTCGGCTCCACCTCCAGGTAGGTGCCGCTCACGTCGTGCGTTTCGCCGTCGGCGGCCCGCATGGCCACGCGAAAGCGGCCGCCCACGCGCAGGTCGATCTCGGCGATGGGCACCAGGACGATTTCCTCGGGGCCGAACCACAGCTTCAGCGCCTGCGGGTCGGTCCACGCGCGCCAGACTTTCTCGGGGCCGACGCGGTAGTGCCTTCGGAGGGTGAGCGCGGGGCGCTCGGCGGCGCCTCCGGTGGAAGGTTCTTCCATTCGGTCTGCTCCTGCTGGTAGAGAAAGCGCGACAGCGCATCGAGGCGCCCGGACCAGAACCTGTCGTAGCGGGACAACCACACGGCGGCCTCCTGCATGGGCCGGGGCGACAGTTCGCAGCGCACGATGCGGCCCGCTTTCGTGCGAGAGATCAGGCCCGCGTCCTCGAGCACGCGCAGGTGCTTCATGAAGCCGGTGAGGGACATGCCGTGCGGCTCGGCGAGTTCGGTCACGCTCAGGCTGCGCTCGCCCAGGGTCTCGAGCACCGTGCGCCGCGTGGAGTCGGACAGCGCGGCAAAGATGGCGTCGAGGGCCGCGGTGTCGTTCGGGGGAGCAGGTGTGCTGGAGTGAACCATGCGGTTTAGTATCTGGAGGCCGTCCGCTTCCGTCAAGCCGGGTTTGCACAGGCCGAGTCGCCGAGGTGCCACGGCCTCGCACACGGCTAGCCCGCATCGATCAGCGCATGGATCTCGCGGATCACCGCCGCTTTCTCGCGGTTGTAGACCTCGGGGTCGACCGGGTCGATGGCGTGCGCGCGATCCTTGGCTTCCTCGTACCTGCTGCGCAGGTCGGGCCGGCGCTCGAGAATCCGCATGAATGCCAGCGAGTCCCTGTGCACCGGATCGCCGCGATGGCAGATGTGCAGGTTGAGGTTGAACCTGCGGCCGTCGTGCTGCACGCTGGCGCAGACGTAGGGCTTCTCGTCCCTGTCGACCCACACGGGACGCCGGTGGAACCCGAGCACTTCGAACGCCGCCTGTGCGGCGCGCAGGTCGTCCTGCTGCGTGATGGCGGCGATGTCCACCATCGGCTTGCCTCGCAGGCCCGCGATGGCCGTGCTGCCGATGTGCACGAGCGCGACGCCGCCCAGCCGGGCCTGCACATGGCGCTGCACCTGCGCGAAGACCTCGGCGTACGCGGGGTCGTACGGCAGGATCCTGCGCTGCGCCAGGCTTTCGTCGAACGGTCCGATGTCCATGACGCCTCCGTGCGGTCTTCGATTCCAGGTTTGCAGACGGCGACTTTAGCCGCGAGCCCCGACAACCCGCGCATCGCTTACCGTAAGGCCTGTTCACAAGGAGCCCATCGAATGACCGAACTGCGCCAGCCGTATCCACCGATCGAACCCTACGAGACCGGCATGCTCGACGTCGGCGACGGCCACCGCATCCGCTACGAACGCGTGGGCACGCCCGGCGCCAAGCCCGCGGTGTTCCTGCATGGCGGGCCTGGCGGCGGCATCTCGCCGGAGCACCGGCGGCTTTTCGATCCCGCGCGCTACGACGTGATGCTGTTCGACCAGCGCGGCTGCGGCCTGTCGCAGCCGCACGCCGGACTCGAGGCCAACACCACCTGGCACCTGGTGGCCGACATCGAGCGGCTGCGCGAACTGGCGGGTGCCGAACGCTGGCTGGTGTTCGGCGGCTCCTGGGGTTCCACGCTCGCGCTGGCCTATGCGCAGAAGCACCCCGGGCGCGTGAGCGAACTGGTGCTGCGCGGCATCTACACCGTGACGCGCGCCGAGCTGCGCTGGTACTACCAGTTCGGCGTGTCCGAGATGTTCCCCGACAAGTGGGAGAAGTTCCAGGCGCCCATCCCCGAGGGCGAGCGCGGCGACATGATCGCGGCCTACCGCAAGCGCCTGACCGGCGACGACCCGGTGGCGCGCATCGAGGCGGCGCGTGCCTGGAGCGTGTGGGAGGGCGAGACCATCACCCTGCTGCCGAGCCCGGCCCTTGCCGGCTCGCACGCCGACGACCACTTCGCACTGGCCTTCGCGCGGCTGGAGAACCACTACTTCGTGCATGACGCCTGGCTCGACGAAGGCCAGCTGCTGCGCGATGCGCACAGGCTGCACGGCATTCCCGGCGTGATCGTGCACGGCCGCTACGACATGCCCTGCCCCGCCCGCTTCGCATGGACGTTGCACAAGGCCTGGCCGCAAGCCGAATTCCACCTGGTCGAAGGTGCCGGACATGCCTACTCGGAACCCGGCATCCTCGACCGACTGGTGCGCGCGACCGACGGCTTCGCGGGCCGATGAATCGCCGGGCACCCGAGGGCCACCGGGCGCCGGATGCGCGTGCGGCGGGAACGCTTTATGCGTGCCGCGCCGAACCCACCCCTTGCGAAGGAGCACCCCATGCTGGACCGTATGGCCACCCAGTTCTCCCACGTGAAACCCGGCGATACGGAATTCGTCTCGGGCGGATTGCGTGACTTCTTTCTCTATCGCGACCTGGGCATCGCCGAGGCCACCAACGGCAAAGTGATCGCGCACCTGGTCAAGGCCAACATGGCACCGGAAACGGGCACCGGCTGGCACCGGCACGAGGCGGACTTCCAGATCGTGATCATGGTCAAGGGCTGGGCCCGCTTCATGTACGAGGACAAGGAAACGCTCGTTGAAGCAGGCGATGTGGTGCACCAGCGCCCGGGCATCCGCCACTACCTCTTCGACTACTCGCCCGACATGGAGTACCTGGAGATCGTTTCACCTGCCGACTTCGGGAGCGTGGATGTGGAGCCGGTGTGCGCGATTCCGGCGCCGACGCCATGGAAATGATGGAGCACGGCACCTGACGCCGCGCGCTCAGCGAACCGAAAAACTCACCACCCGGCTGCGCGCCGTGTCGAGGTGGAGCAAGCGGCCCTCATCGTCGAACAGCAGCCAGCCGCCGTCAGCCACGGCGCGCACCCGAACGTCCGGGCCAGGCCACGACAGCAACGCGGCCCGGCGCCCGCCGCGCAGGGCGAGCCACCGCACAAGGCGCCCCTGCGCAGTCGCCTCCGAAGTGACCAGCCAATCGAGATCGCTCTTCACCTGCAGTGTGCGCGCACCGGCGCCCGGCACGTGGAACTCTCCGCCCGCATGCGGTCCGAGCTTCCAACTCACGCGCAACAGGTCGTCGGCGCCGTCTTCGGCCATCAGATGGAAAGCACCGATCTGCGGATGCAGCATGCGCTTCGATGTGTCGGCCAACGGCCGCTCGATGGGTTCGCGCTGGCGCAGTTGCCGCTGCGGACAGTGGTAGCGCCACAGGCTCGGCGCCGACGCCCTCCCGTCTCCCCCAGCCCGGTCGTCGACCACGAATTGCTCCACGGAGCGGGTGACCGACATCTCGATCACATCGCCCGGCAGGTCGGCGACCTGCCAGAGCACATCGCGCAGCGAGCGGCCGGTGTCGAGCACCTGGATGCGATTGCTGCGCGTCACCGTCCAGCCGATGCCGTCGAACTCGCCGGCGAAATGGTCGAACTCGCCCAGTCCCAGGTCGCTGACCTGCCGCTGCACCAGGTCGATGCGGCTCACGCGCCACAAGCCATCGCGCTTCGCCAGCGCCAGCGCCACCTGCCCGCTGTGCGCCGCCACCAGCCGGTAGGCCGGCACGGCGAAGCGGGCCAGCACGCGGCCGGTGCTGTTCGTCATGAGCGCGCCGGCCTCGCCGATGGCGACGAGGTAGCGGTCTTCGTCGAGCGGCACCGCGTCGAACACTTCGTGAGCGCCTGCCTCGGGCGCGTCCAGCGCCAGCGCTTGCGGCTGTTCGGCGAGCGGAACGTCGTCGACGACCGGCAGCGCCGAGCCCGGTAGGTCGGCCTGCAGCAACGGATCGGCCTGTAGCCGCAGCAGCGACTGCAGCGCCTTCCTGTCGAGCCGCCCCAGGCCCTGCGACTGGTCGGCCAGCAGCGCCGGCAGCAGCACTGCCAGCAGGCCGCGCGATGCCGCGGTATGGCCCGTGGCTGCGTTCAGCGCTGCCGCCAGCGCCGCGCGCTCGCCATGCAGGGACGCATCGTCGCGCAGCGCCTCCAGGCGCTGGGCGCAGTCCTGCAGGGTGTCGGGCAACAGCAACGCGCGCTGCACCAGCGCGCGGGCCGCCAGCTGACCTCCCGCGACTTCCGCCGCCAGCAGCCATTCGGCGGCCTGCTCGCGCAGCGAGGCGGCTGGCCACACGGCATCCACGGCCTTGAGCCATTCGCCCTGCTGCGCCAGCGCCTCGCCCCACTCCCTGCGCAGGCGGTTGGCGGCATCGGGCCAGCGCTCCCGCAGTTGCAGCACGGCATTGGCGAATGCGTCGTCGCGCCGCGCCACGGCCAGCGCGCGGCGCCAGTCGCCGGCCAGGCACAGCAGCCGCACGATGGTGGCCGGCGGCCAGTCCCACGACAACGCGAGCTCGGCGGCCTGCGCGTGGCGCTGGTGCTTCTCGAGGTAGTCGAGTGCTTCCTGCCGCGCCTGCAGCAGCTCGGCCAGCACGAACACGGCCTCGTCGATGCGGCCTTCGCGGTCCAGCTTCTCGAAGGCCTTGCGGTAGAGCTGGCGCAGGTGGGCCTCGAAGTCGTTGCCGAGGTGGATGCTCGGCCCCTGCGCCAGCGAACCGCTCAGCGACAGGTCGTTGCGCGGCCCCGGTGTGCCGAAGGCCTGCCCGAGCGACTGCATGCCGCCGCCCAGCGGAATCGCGTGGCGCAGCGCCCGGTCGAGATCGCCGTCGTCGAACATCTTGAGCATGCGGTTGAGGTAGGCCGCCTGCTGGCGCCCCAGCAGGCGCGACAGCCGCGAGGTGATGGCGAGGCGCGCCACCCAGTCGCGCCAGCGCGCGCGGGCCGGCCGCGCGGTGGCGCGCTGCTTGAGCGACGGCGACGCCGCCGGACGCGTGGGCGTCGGCACGGCTTCGCCGCGGCCGGCACGCCGCGAAGCGCCCGGCGCACGGAACCGCCGCAGCCACCAGAAGACCAGGACGGCGATGGCAAAGACGATCAGCGACAGCAACAGCGAACCCGCATCGACCTGCGATGCCGTGCTGGCGCCCTGCGGCGCACCGAGCTGATGGAACAGGGCCCTGGCCGCCCAAAGGAACACGGCCACCCCCACCACCCAGCGCATCACGGGCGCGCCGCCGCGGCCGCCGTGACCGCCAGGGCGACTCGCGCCCGAAGGCGTGCCGGGTCGCGCCTCCTGCTTCGAGGCGCCTTGGCGGTTCGCGCGCTCGCGCAGTTTCTCGAGGAACTCCGCCTGCGCCGGGCTGGCCGGCGGCACCGCGTCGCCGAGCACTTCGCGCAGCGTGCGTCCTTCGGTGTCGAGCACTTCGGGCTCGGGCAGGGCTTCGCGGCAATCGAAGGTGTCGAACAGCGGCGGGCCCGCGGCCAGCCAGTGCGAAGGGTCGATCGGCGCGGCCTGCGCGAGGCGCAGCGCCAGCACTTCGCCGCCATCGACCAGCCAGATGTCGACCGGCGGCAGCGCAGCGCGCTCGCCGGGCGTGAGTTCGGCGGAACAGAGCGCCTGCCCACCGCTCCCATCGCTCCCTTCGCGCCGCAAGGGCCAGCCTGTGGCGTGGTCGCAGTCGAGCGACAGCGGCTGCGCGAAGCGCAGCAGGTCGCCCTCGGCAAAGCGGAACGCCTGTGCGCCGGCACGCCATGCTTCGACGATGCGGCGTACGCGCGCGGCCTCGCCGAACCATGCCGAGGGGAACCAGAGCGCAGCCACCTGCTGGCGGCCTTTCAGCAATGGATGGCGAACCTGCGCGGGTGGCATCGGAACGGACTCAGGCGGCGGCATCGCTCGCTCCTTCGCCATGCAGCACCGCGCGCAGGGCCCGCTGGGGCACCGCGTAGACGATGATCTTCTTGTGCACGGTCAGCATGACGGCCAGGCCCGTGGAAGCGCTCACGCTGACCTTCTCGATGCGCTCCGGAGCCTTGTAGACGGTCTCGGTGCCGTCCCTCGAATGCAGGTCCAGCCCGTCGAACGACGGCGACAGGCTCACCAGGGCATGGCGGGTGTGCTTGAGGTCGTCGATCAGTGCCAGCGCGCGCGAAGCGCGCACCTCGAAGAGGCGCCAGTTCTGTGGAAACCTGCCATGCCGCCCCCCGGCGGACGCCGGGTCGGGCTCGTGGATTCGCCAGACCTCGGCGGAGCGTGCGGAGTCCGACGCGATGCGCACCGCGACACCCCCCACGCCGGCCTTCCACCGCCATCCGCCGGCGATGAGCACGGCCGTGTTGTCGGTGCGCTGGCAAAGCAGCGTCTCGGAACCGCGCCCGCCACCGGCGCCCAGGCGCCGCAACACCAGCTGGTGCCCGTTCGCCGCGACGTAGACGACGTCCGACTCCTGCCATTGCGACATGCCGAACACCTCGGCATCGACCAGCGTGGGCTCGGGCCCGGTGGCGCCCCCCACGTCCCAATTCACCAGCCGTCGGTCGCGGTCGATCATGCATACGCGCTCGGCGTTGCCCTCGCGCAGCCACGCCGAAGGCAGCCACACCGCCAGCCCCGGCGGCGCACGGAATTGCGTGGGCTCGGGCGCGGCGAAGCTGGCGAGACCGGGCACCTGCCAGAAATGCATCGAGCGCTCCCCGCCCGCGTGCTTCGAATGCGCGTTGCTCAACAGCGCACCGGTGCGCTTGCCCAGGAACATGACCGACAGCGGCACGAGCGACTGGCCCCAGTACTGGTACTTGGGCCTGGCCGCCTTGCGCTGCCCATCGACGGGCACGGGAAACACGAGCAGCCCCGCATCGTCGAGCAACTGCACGGCCACATGCTGGCCGGACGGCGAAATGATCGCCGGGCGCTGCAGCGAGATGCGGCCGCGGTGCTGCCGGTGCACCGCCTGCGGCAGGCGCTCCGCGAAGTCGCCGCGCAGCAGCGCCGCACCGGCCTTCGACGACGGCAGCGGCAGTTGCGCGCGGCGCGATCCGCCCTCGCCGCCCAGCGACACATCGAGCACGTCGCCCAGCACCGCACGCTGAAAGCACACGCGTTGGCTGGTCCAGCGCGCGCCGGCGGGCTGCTCCGCCGGCGCCGCGCCGATCAGCCAGGTCTCGCCAGGCGGGTTGTCCAGGCTGGACAGCACTTCCTGCCATTCGCTCGCATGCATGGAGCTGGCCACTTCGAAACTGCGCGCCTTGAGCAGCGAGCGCAGGTTCTTCGCGTCGTCCGCACCTTCGAGCCCGCCCGGCTGCTGGAGCACGCCCCACTGAAAGACGCCACCGGCCTGCGCAGCGCGGCGCGCCAGCAGGATCCACAGCGCCAGCTGCCCAAGCCGCGGCGCGCCGAGCTGCAGCGGTCCGGCATCGAAGATGGCGACGATGCTCTTCTCGGCTTCGCGTGCACGCGGGCGCGGCGCCAGGAACAGGTGCTCGCTGGAGGCGGCGCGGCGCAGGAACTCGTCGGGCAATTCGTCGGCCAGCAGCCATTCGGTGGCAAGCAGGCGTTCGTAGGGACCTCGTCGGCGCAGGTCGTCGAGTCCGTCGGGTTCGGGCACGCCGCCGCGCGTCTGGCCGCGGAAGCGGCCCAGCAGCGGCTGCATGCGCTGCACCAGCGCGCCGAGCTCTACCGCCATGTCGGGCGTGAACCAGGCGAGCCAGGGGCCCCACGGCTTCAGCGCGTCGGGGAGTTCGGTGGTGTCGGTGCTCATGCGCCGGCAGCGCCTGCGGGTGCGCCGCGCCAATGCGCGCCGATGCGTGCGAGCAGCGCGGCCGACAGCGGCAGCAGGCGGTCGAGCGGCAGCACGAACGCCGGGCGCGGCCACAGCAGCAGCGGCTGCCGGTTCGGGTGCTCGCGTTGAAGGCTGCGCGCGACCAGTTCCGCCGGCAGATCGGGCGCCTCGACCGTGGGCAGCCACAGTCCGGGCGCATCGGCCGCAGGCCCCGCGTAGGCCACGCCGTCGACCCAGGGCAAGGCATCGGCTTCGCCCGTCACCACGAGCAGGTCGCGGCCGGCCATGGCGGACAGGCCCGCGTGCCGTGACGGCTCGAGCTGCAGCAACCGGGCGTACAGCGCGTGCGCCGCCGTGCCCCAGGCCACGGCGGCCTGCGCAGGCAAGGGCTCTGCGCTCGGCTGCCAGCGCCATTCGATCGGCAACGCCGCGCTCATGCCACCGCGGCCAGGCGCTCGACGAGCTGGGTGCGCAATGCGATCAGCGGCTCCGGGAGCAGCTCGCTGCTGAAGTTGGCGTCGATCTCGCGCAGCACGCTCTCGGCCTGCGTGCGCGCCGACGCGGGCGCCGCCGCGAGGCAGGCGCGCGCGGTCTCGGCCAGGCGCACCGCGCGCGACAGCGGCTGCAGCGTGGCCTCTTCCACCGCGCTCAGCAGGTGCGGATGAGTGGCGCTGGCGAAGGCATCGCGCAGCACGTCGCGTGCACTCTGCTGCGCCTCCTGCGTGGGCAGCACATAGAGCAGAGGCCAGAGATCGGCTTCGGTCGTCTCCAGCCTGCCCGCCAGCACGGCCGCAGCCGCCAGCAGGCGCTGCGACTTCACGATGCGCCGGTCCGACAGCTGCACGCCGGCCTGGCGCAGCTTGCGGATGGCGTTGGCCAAGGCCGGCTGCACGCCGCCGAGGTCGACCTGCCTGAGCTGCCGGCACAGCACATCGAGATCGGCCAGCGCGCCGCCGGTGGCGACCGGCGTGTGGTTCGATTGCCAGCCGCCGCTGAGCATCGCCTCGAGCTGGTGGTCGGGCACCGGCTCGATGAACGCGTGCAGCAGGAACCGGTCGCCGAACGCGGCCAGCCCTTCGTCGTCGGGCAGTGCGTTCGCAGCGCCGACGCACACGCGCAGCGGGCAGTCGAGCTGCGTGTGGCCGCGGCGGAAGCGGCGCTCGTTGAGCACGCCCAGCAGCGTGTTGAGGATGGCGGTGGAGCCGAGGAACACCTCGTCGAGAAAGGCCACGTCGGCCTCGGGCAGCATGCCGCTCACATCGGTCTCGACGGTGCCGGCGCGCAGCTTGTTCAGGTCGACCGGGCCGAACAGTTCGGAAGGCTCGGTGAAGCGACCCAGCAGGTACTCGAAGTAACGTCCGCCCAGGCTCTGCGCCACGCGCCGCACCACCGCGCTCTTGGCGGTGCCCGGTGGGCCGACCACCAGCAGGTGCTCCTGCGCCACCGCGGCAAGCACGATGAGCTCGGCCAGCTGCTCCCGGCCGACCAGGCCGGTGGTGGCGGCGCGGATCGCCTGGCGCACGTGTTCTGCGGAAGTCTGGAGCGGGGAAGAGGTCATCGGAATCGAGACGTTGGATGAAGGTCGACGGGCCGACAGTGTGCCGCAGCGCGATGACGCATCGGCACCGGGGATCAGGCCACGCAGCCTCGCACGAAGCGCAGCGGCACCCGGGTATTTACACTCTCCCAGCTCACCAGACACATAACAACCGAGGAGAGAGAACTTGCGTATTCAAACCGCCCGCCTGACGGCCGGCGTGCTGCTCGCGTGCGCCGCTTTCGTGGCCCACACCGCGCATGCCGCATCGCCGTCCACCCCGTCCACCACCGCCGCTGCCGGTCCCGCCGCCAACTCGGTGGAAGCCGAGCAGGAGGCCGCATTCAAGGCCGCGAAGGCCGTGCAGAAGGCCGGCCCGGCCGACATCGCGCTGCGCGACCAGGCGCACCTGAAGCTGCCCGAAGGCTACGTGTGGGTGCCCACGCCCGCGGCCGCGCAGCTGATGCGCGCCATGGGCAACCGCACCGACGACACCTTTGTCGGTGCCATCTTCCCCGCAGACGACGCCGACTGGATGGCGGTGGTGAAGTTCGTGAAGGAGGGCTACATCAAGGACGACGACGCCAAGGACTGGAATGCCGACGACCTCCTCAAGAGCCTGAAGGAAGGCACCGAGGCTGCGAACGAGGAACGCTCCAAGCGCGGCATTCCGCCGATCGAGGTGACCGGCTGGGCGCAGAAGCCCGAGTACGAGGCCGGCACGCACCGCCTCGTGTGGTCGGCGCTGTCCAAGCGCAAGGGCGTCGCGGACGACAACCAGGGCGTGAACTACAACACCTACGCGCTGGGCCGCGAGGGCTACCTCAGCCTGAACCTCATCACCAACGCCAGGGACCTCGACAAGTTCAAGCCCGATGCCGCGAAGCTGCTCGGCGCGCTGCAGTACGACGACGGCAAGAAGTACGCCGACTTCAACTCGTCCACCGACAAGGTCGCCGCCTACGGCCTGGCCGCGCTGGTGGCCGGCGTGGCGGTGAAGAAGCTGGGCCTGTTCGCGATCATCCTGGCCTTCGTCGCCAAGTTCGCGAAGCTGGCCATCGTCGCGGTCGGCGGCGTGCTGTGGGGCATCGCCAAGCTGTTCAAGAAGAAGGAACCGGCCGTGGTCGCCACGCCGTCTTCGGCCACCGTCGCCAACGACACCCCGCCCTTCAACGAACCGCCGAGGCCGCCCGCGGCCTGATGCACGAGCGAGGGTGAAGCTGCGGGCGCTCGAAGACACGAAAGACCGCGCAGTGCCCTGACCTGCCGAGCGCTTCGCCTTGCCCGGCGAAGCGGAATCCGCCCCCCCAATGAGCATCGGAGCGTCGAGCGCAGGCGATGGCCTGCCACGACCTCAGTTGAGCTTGTAGAACGTGATCAGCAGAGCCTTGTGCCGGTCGAGAATGACATTGAGAACCAGGTTGGGATGGCTGACTTTCCAGTTGCGATTGCCATCGGTGGCCTGCACCCAGGTGTAGGGTGTTCCGAGCAGCAACTTCTTGCCGTGAATAGGGCCGAGGTACGTCAACATCACGCCAGCGGCCTGGCCGTGACCTGCGCGGCTTTCCCATATCCAGTCGTGAAACACTTCGGCACTTGGCTGGTAAGGGAAGTTCTTCAACGTTTCGGGTACATACAGCCACTCGCCCGAACGATGAACTCGCGTTCCGGGCAGCTTGGCGCGGACCCAGGTCACCGCGGCGTGCGCTGCCAGCTTGGTGTTCAGGAGCGTCAATTCGGCGCCGCTCAGCTTGGCGACGGGGCCTTCGGCATCGTGGATCAGAAACCGGGTCAGCCCGAGGTTCGGAAACTGGCTGATCGTGTCGCGGTCGTTCTGGTAAGTGGCTTCCACGGCCGCGGCATTGAGGGCGCATTGATGGACCATTGCTACATCTGCCGCATGGTCCTGGATGACCAGATGCAGACCGAGCACCGCCTGCCGGGTCACCAGCTCGACCTGCTCAATGTCGCAGGCGAGGATCAGCTTGAACCCGGCCTCCGCGCTTTGTCCTCCAAGGTCGCAACGTAAATCTACCTGGACGAGTTCGACGGCATCCAACTGCAGTTGCGCGAGTTCCGCGGCGCCGGACCCATCCAGCAGTCGCACGAGTGCGTCGACACGCAACCGCAGCAGGCGGGCCTGGGCACGCAACGCCGGAAGCCCCGCGCGCAGGCCAGCCATCGTCACGTTGTCCTGGTCGTATTGTTGTTTTATGGCTTGCGCAATCAGGTTCTGCTGCTGGATGGCCAATTGCCTGGCGAGTTGCTGCTGGACCAGATCGGCCTGGCGCTGCTGCTGCCTCAGCAGCGCGGCGTGCTGACGCCGGAACCTGCGCGCTTCGCGAATGCGCTCGCGCTCGAGCTCTTCGAGCCGACGGGTTTCGGCTTCCGTGCGCACACGTTCCTGTTCGCGCCGATGTGCTTCAGCCGCGCGGCGTGCAGCCAACTCTCGTTCGAAGGGAAGGCGAAACTCGTGAAACTGCCGGTTGGCCCATTGGGTCCGCTGCCGCTGATGCGAGCGCTGATCTCGGCGAAATTGATTCCCTGAAGGCATCACGCACGCTCCCTGGCAGGCTGCCGCACGATTGCGCGGACGTTACAAAAGGCAACATCATGCCAGCCGATCACGCGCTGATCAACGCAAGCTTCAGGAGATCGGCAGGCAGTTCGGGCGTGCTCTCGAAGCGGCTACATACAAAGTTTTAAGCACGTGCTCGCACGCGGCATCAGGCCATCGCATCTCATCGGTTTGCGGTTCTTTCCGCCGGAGACTTGAGAGAGCGGCTGCATGCAGAACTGCCGGCGCCTTGGCCAATGCCCGACGGGCTCAACGGAGACGCAGCTCTCAGCGCCCCGTGAACCGCGGCGCGCGCTTCGCCACGAACGCCGCCACACCCTCACGCGCATCCGCATTGCATGCACGTTCGCGCAGCAGCCTCTGCTCCATCGCCAGGTGCTTCTCGAACGCGCGGCCCGGCGCACCCGCACACAGCGCCTTGATGCCCGCGAACGACGCGCTGGCCCCGTCGGCCAGCCGCGCGGCAAGCGCTTCGGCGGCGGTGGGCAGTTCGGCATCCGGGTAAAGCGCATCGACCGCGCCCCATGCCAGGCAGCGCTCGCCATCGATCGCATCGCTCAGCATCAGCATCTGCTGCGCACGCACAGGTCCGACGCGACGTGCGAGGAAATACGAAGCGCCCGCGTCGGGCGACAGCCCGATGGCCGCATAGCCCGTGCGCAGCTTCATCGATTCGGCCGCGAGCACGAAGTCGCCGCACAGCGCGAGCCCGACGCCCGCGCCGCCGACCGGGCCGTTCACCGCCACGACCAGCGGCGCCGGCTGGGCCGACAGGCGCAGCAGCGCCGGATGCAGACGGTCGAGAATGTCGTCGACCAGCTCGGGCAGCGCTTCCCCGGCCGCCACGAACTCCTCGATGTCACCCCCGGCGCAGAACACGCGGCCCTCGCCGGCCAGCAGGATGGCGCGCGGCTTCGCGCCGATCACCTCGTCGATGGCGCGCACCAGCACGCCGGCACTGGTCCGGCCGATGGCGTTGGCGCGCTCGGGCCGCTTCAGCGTTATGCGGCCGATGCCGCCGTCCAAGCCCCAGGCGATGCCTTCGCTCTGCTGCATGCTCAGATCCCGGTGAGGCCGCCGGTGCACATGAGCGTCTGGCCGCTCACGTAGTCAGACTCCGGCGCGCACAGCAGGTACACCGCGCCCGCGGCCTCCTCGGGCGTGCCGCCGCGGCCCAGCGGAATCGACTGCTCCATCATCGACAGCAGGCCCGGGTTGATGCCGACCTTGATCTCGCGCCCCTCGATGTTCGCGGTGGTCGCTTCGGCGGTGCTCGCCGTGAGCCGCGTCTGGATGAAGCCGAAGGCCACGCAGTTGACCGTGACGTTCATGCGGCCCCACTCCTTGGCCAGCGTCTGCGTCATGCCGACGATGCCGGCCTTGGCCGTCGCGTAGTTGGCCTGTCCCGCGTTGCCGAAGAGGCCCGCCACCGACGAGATGTTGACCACCTTGCGCACCACGCGGCGGCCCGCCTCGGTCTCGGCCTTCGACAGCGCGCGGATCACCGGCTGCGCCGCGCGCAGGATGCGGAACGGCGCGGTCAGGTGCACGTCGATCATCGCGTACCACTGCTCGTCGGTCATCTTCTGCACCACGCTGTCCCAGGTGTAGCCCGCGTTGTTGACGACGATGTCCAGGCCCTTGTATTCGCTCACCGCGGTGCCGACGAAGCGCTCCGCGAAGTCGGGCGCGGAGACGCTGCCGACGCAGGCCACGGCCTGCCCGCCGGCGGCGCGAATGGCCTGCACCGTGTCCTCGGCCGGTTCCGCATCGAGGTCGTTGACGACGATGCGCGCGCCCTCGGAGGCGAGCTTCAGTGCAATGGCGCGGCCGATGCCGCGGCCCGAGCCGGTGATGAGTGCGACCTTGCCGTCGAGCTTGGGTGTCATGTCGTTGATCCTTTTTCCTGAAGAGACTCAGCGAAGCGCCACCAGCGCTTCGCCCGCGATGCGTGCCTGTCCGTACTGGTTGGCGCTGAGCACCTCGATGCGCACGCAGCGCTCGCCGCCGTGCTCGAGCTTCTCCACCACGCGGCCGGTGCAGCGCACCGCATGGCCCAGGTGCGTGATGCCCTGGAAGCGAACGTCGAATCGGCGCAGCTGCGACTGCGGCGCCCACTGCGTGAGCAGCCGGCCGAGCCAGGCCATGCCCAGCATGCCCTGCGCGAACACGTCGGGCATGCCGGAGCGGCGTGCGAAGTCAGTGTCGATGTGAATCGGGTTGTGGTCGCCCGAGGCGCCCGCGAACAGCGCGAGCGTGGTGCGGTTCACCGGCGGCAGCTGCAGCGCGGGGAGCTCGTCGCCGACCTGCACGGCATCGAATGTGGGAGGGGTCATGCATCTTTCCTTTCAGTGGGTTCCACGATTCCGTCTTCGGCCCGAGCCGCAAGCAGCGCGAGGGGTCATGCCGGGGCACCCGTGGAACCGGCTCCGCCGGGCCATTGGGTGCGCTCCCCCTCGAGGGAGAAATCGAAGCGACACGACGTGCGCGAAGACTTCGCGGGTGGGTCAATTCCTGCAGACGATGACGGCGCGCAGTTCGGCCACCAGCTCGTCGCGCTGGTTGGTGGCGCGCGAGGTCTTCACGACGAACTCGAGCGCGCCGTTCTTCTTGTCGTAGATGTCGGTGACGGTGGAACGCACCGTCACCGTGTCGCCCACGCACGCCGGCCGGTGGTAGCTGAAGCCCTGCTCGCCGTGCAGCAGCTTCGACAGCGGAATCTGCAGGTCTTCCAGCAGCCGGCCGGACGCGCCCGAGTCGAGCTCGGCCGCGAAGAGGAAGGTCGGCGGCGCGGGCAGGTCGGGGTAGCCGGCGTCGCGCGCCGCGGCGGCATCGGTGTAGATGGGGTCGGTCTCGCCGATGGCCCTCGCGAAGAACTGCAGCCGGCTGCGCTCGATGGGCAGCACCGATGGCGGCAGTTCGTGGCCGATCCATTTCCTGTCGATCATGGGACTTTCCTTGTGCGCGTCACACGCGTTCGTAGAGCGTCACCACGCAGGCGCCGCCGAGGCCGAGGTTGTGCTGCAGCGCCAGCCGCGCGCCTTCCACCTGCCGCTTGTCCGCCGTGCCGCGCAGCTGCTGGACCAGCTCGGTGCACTGCGCCAGCCCGGTCGCACCCAGCGGATGCCCCTTCGACAGCAGGCCGCCCGAAGGATTGGTGACCACCTTGCCGCCGTAGGTGTTGTCGCCGTCGACCACGAACTTCTCCGCGCCGCCCGGCGGGCACAGGCCCAGCGCCTCGTAGCTGATGAGTTCGTTGTGCGCGAAGCAGTCGTGCAGCTCGACCACGTCCACGTCCTGCGGGCCGACACCGGCGGCGTCGTACACCTTCTGCGCGGCTTCCTGCGCCATGCTGAAGCCGACCACCTCGCGCATGTCGCGGCTCTCGAAGGTGATGGGCCGGTCGGTGGTCATGGCCTGCGCCTTGATGCGCACGCTGCGGTCGAGCCCGCGGCGTTCGGCGAAGCGCGGCGAGCACACGATGGCCGCCGCAGCGCCGCAGGTGGGCGGGCAGGCCATGAGCCGCGTCATGACGCCGGGCCACATGACGGGCGCGGCCATGACCTCGTCCTCGGTGACCACGGTGCGGAACAGCGCCACCGGGTTGTTGGCCGCATGGCGGCTGGCCTTGGCGCGGATCTTCGCGAAGGTCGACATCTGCGTGCCGTATTGCGCCATGTGCGCGAGTCCCGCGCCGCCGAAGTAGCGCAGCGCGAGCGGCACCTGTGCGTTGCCCACCAGCTCGTCGGTGATGTTCTCGAACATGTCGAACGGGCTCGGCCGGTCGTCGAACACCGCGCCCAGCGCGCCGGGGCTCATGTGCTCGAAGCCCAGTGCCAGCACGCAGTCGGCGGCGCCGCTGGCCACGGCCTGGCGCGCGAGGAACAGCGCGGTCGAGCCGGTGGAGCAGTTGTTGTTGACGTTGACCACCGGAATGCCGGTCATGCCCACTTCGTACAGCGCGCGCTGGCCGGCGGTGGAGTCGCCGTACACGTAGCCCACGTAGGCCTGCTGCACCAGCTCGTAGCCGATGCCCGCGTCCTTCAGCGCGGCGTTGGCGGCCTGGCTCGCCATCTGCGGGTACGGCTGGTTGGCGCCGGGCTTGGTGAACGGGATCATGCCGACCCCGACCACATGGACGTCCTGACTCATGAAAGGCTCCTTGGAAATGGTTGCTTGAAATGAAGAGGGCTCAGGCCACGCTGCGCTGGCGGCCCTGCCAGAAGGGCTCGCGCAGCCGGGTCTTGAGCACCTTGCCCGCGCCCGACAGGGGCAGCGCATCGACCACGGCGATGCTGCGCGGGCACTTGTAGTTGGCGATCAGCGTCTTGCAGTGCGCAATCAGCTCCTCGCCCGTCACGCCCTGCCCCGGCTTCAGCACCAGCACCGCGTGCACCGCCTCGCCCCATTCGTCGCTGGGAATGCCGATGACCGCGCAGGCCGCCACCGCGGGGTGCTGGTTGACGGCGTTCTCGACCTCGGCCGAGTAGACGTTCTCGCCGCCGCTGATGATCATGTCCTTCATGCGATCGACCACGAAGATGAAGCCGTCGTCGTCCATGTAGGCGCCGTCGCCGGTGTGCATCCAGCCGTCGCGCAGCGCGGCGGCCGTCTGCTCGGGCTTGTTCCAGTAGCCCTGCATCACGTTGGGGCCGCGCACCGCGACTTCGCCCACGGTGCCGCGCGGCGCCTCTGCGCCGTCGGCATCGACGATGCGCACTTCCATGCACACGCTCGCTCGGCCGGCCGAGCGCAGCTTGCCGCGCTCGCGGCCTTCGGCCGTATGGAAGAACGCGGGAAGCAGCGTGGCGATGGGCGACAGCTCGGTCATGCCGTAGGCCTGCACGAAGTCGACGCCCGGAAACGCCGCCATGGCGCGGTTGAGCACGGCCTCGGAGATCGGCGAGGCGCCGTAGGTGATGCACTTCAGGCAGCCCAGGTCGCGCGGCTTGCGCATCGCAGGGTGGTCGACCAGCATCTGGATCATGGTGGGCACCAGCAGCACGCTGGTGACGCGGTCGCGCTCGATGGCGTCGAGCACGCCCTCGGGCGTGAACATCGGAATGATGATGTGCGTGTTGCCGGCGAACCAGTGCGGCGTGGCGATGCCCATGTCGGCCAGGTGGAACATGGGCGCGGCGTGCAGGTAGCAGCCGCCGGCGGGCACCATGCCCTCGGCCTGCGCGGCCAGGGCCGAACTGCAGATGTTGGCGTGGCTGAGCATCACGCCCTTGGGAAAGCCGGTGGTGCCGCCGGTGTAGAAGATGCCGGCCAGGTCGTCGCCGCGGCGCACCGCGTCGGGCACCGGCGCGGCCGTGTCGACCAGCGCCTCGTAGCCGTGCATGCCGGCCGGCGTGGGGCCGTCGCCGCAATAGATCACCTCGCGCAGGCTCTTCGACTGGCCGCGCATCTGCTCGACCACGCCGCGGAAGGCTTCGTCGACCAGCAGGATGGCCGAGCCGGAGTCGTCCAGCGAATAGAGGATCTCCGCGGGCGACCAGCGGATGTTGCACGGATTGAGCACGCCCCCGCCCCATGGCACGGCCATCTGGTATTCCAGGTAGCGGTCGGAGTTGAGCGACAGCATGGCGACGCGGTCGCCCGCCTGCATGCCCAGCCGCTGCAATGCGCCGGCCAGGCGCGCGACACGCTCGCCGAACTCGCGAAAGCTGCGCTGGCGGCCGGCGAAACGCACCGCGATGGCATCTGGGCGCTGCTGCATGGCCCGGTGGAGGCCTTGGGTCAGGTACATGGGTTGTCTCCGTCTCTCTTTGGTTTTGGGGCCTGTTCACCCTGGGCGCATGGTAGAAATCCGCCACCCGCGAGGCGATTGCACTTCGCTTCGATCGCATGGCAGAAAAGGTCAATCGACAGAACATGCTGCAACCGCCCGTCACCATCCCGATCGTCTTCGTCAGCGGCATGCTGTCGGGGCTTCGCGCGCGCGGCGACCGGGGTGCGGTGTGCATCGCGACGGCGCTGGAAGACGCCGGCATTGCACCGGCGCTGCTCGAGGAAGCCGGTGCACGCGTCACGGCCGAGCAGTACGTGGCGCTGTTCGCGCTGCTGATGGAGCGCATGGACGACGAGGCGCTGGGCTTTCTCACGCGGCGGCTGCGCTGCGGCAGCTTCGCGCTGATGACGCGCTCCACGCTGGGTGCGCGCACCTTCGAGGTGGCGCTGCGCCGCGTGGCCCACACCTTCGGCCTGCTGCAGGACGACCTCTCGCTGGTACTGCTGCGCGAAGGCCCGCTGACCGGCTTCGGGCTGCAGCTGAACAACCCGCCGGCCACGCACCAGAACTTCCTGCACGAGCTCATGCTGCGCGTGTACTGGCGGTTGTCGGCCTGGCTGCACGGCGGCCGGCTGGTGGCGCGCCGCTTCGACTTCGGCTTCGCGCTGCCGCCCTACGCCGACGGCTACGCGAAGGTATTCCCGGGACCGCTGCAGTTCGGCCAGCCGCAGACGGCCTTCTGGTTCGATGCCGATGCGCTCGACACGCCGGTGCACCGCGACGCCCAGGAAATGCAGGCCTTCCTGGCGGCCTCGCCGGCCAACGTGATCCTGCCGCGGCTGTCCGAGCAGGCTGTGAGCGCGCGGGTGCGCACGGTGCTGCAGCAGCACCGCCCCGCGTGGGCGGACCTGGCGACCGCGGCCGGCGTGCTGCACATGTCGGTCAGCACCCTGCAGCGGCACCTGGCGACCGAGGGCACCTCGTTCCAGGCACTGAAGGACCAGCTGCGCCGCGACCTCGCCATCGTGCGGCTCAACACCAGCGCCGTGCCGCTCGCGGCGCTGGCCGAGGAACTGGGTTTTGCCGACAGCGCTGCATTCCAGCGGGCCTTCAAGGCCTGGACCGGAGGCGCGCCGGGGTCGTACCGGCGACGCCGCGAGGCGGACGGCTGAACGGTCTCTGCCCGGCTGAGGCGCGCTGGCCCCGGGCGTCGGCGGCCTGCACGCGGTACCTGAACCCGGCCCGTCTGCGTTGACGCCGGCGAAGACGCCATCGCGCCGCACCGGAACGGGCCGTGTGTACATTCTCGAGTTGCTGGGTTTCCGGTAGTTTCCGGAATTACAGCAGCGCCCGCGCGACAATCCGGCGCATGGCCACCTCCACCGACCTTCCTCCCCTCAATCGCCAGTTCGTCGCCCACTTCGGCGAGATGGGCAGCAAATGGGGCATCAACCGCACCGTCGGCCAGATCTACGCGCTGCTCTACCTGTCGGAGCGCGCGCTCAACGCCGACGAGATCGCCGAACTGCTCGAGTTCTCGCGTTCGAACGTCAGCATGGGCTTGAAGGAACTGCAGGCCTGGCGCCTGGTGCACCTGCGGCACCACCCCGGCGACCGGCGCGAATACTTCGAGGCGCCGTCGGACGTGTGGGAGATCTTTCGCGTGCTGGCCGAGGAGCGCCGCCGCCGCGAGATCGAACCCACGCTCTCGATGCTGCGCAACGCGCTGCTCGAGTCACCGACGAGCGATGCCGAACGCCACGCGCAGGAGCGCATGCGCGAGATGCACGACCTGATCGACCGGCTCATGAAGTGGTTCGACGACGTCCAGCGGCTCGCGCCCGAGACCGCCATGAAGCTCATGGGAATGGGCGCGACCGTGACGAAGGTGCTGACGCTCAAGGACCGCATCACGGGCGGCGGAGCGTCGAAGAAGAAGGCTGACTAGAGCCGCTCCTGTCCTTGGGACGGCTCGGGCGTCCCGAGCTTGGCCCTGCGGACGGCATCGTCGTCCATCAGCTCGTACCACATGGCGTTGAGCACGGCGAAGGCGGCGGCCAGCGGCAGGCCGAGGATCCAGGCGAAATACCACATCTTGTTTTCCTCCGTTCAGTAGGCGTGTCCGCTCTCGTCGCGGATCGCCTGTTCGTCGACCTTGCCCCACAGCACGTGGTACACCCAGCTGGTGTAGGCCACGATGATGGGAATGAAGAACGCCGTGACCACCAGCATGATGAACAGCGTGAGGTGGCTCGACGACGAATCCCACACCGTGAGGCTGGCGCGTGGATCGATCGACGACGGCAGGATGAACGGGAACATCGACGCGCCCACGCTCAGGATGATGCCGGCGATGCCGAGCGCTGCCGTCAGCAGCGCCATGACGGGCCTGCGAAGCGCCAGCCCCAGCAACGCGCCCAGCACGCCGACAAGGCCCAGCACGGGCGCGGCCATGGTCCATGGGTGCGCGGCGTAGTTGGCGGTCCATGCGCCTGCGTGCAATTCGACGGTCTTCAGCATCGGGTTGGACGGCCCGACGGCATCGACCACGCTGCTGATGCGGTAGCCCCCGACGCTGGTCGCGAGCAGCACGCCCGCCAGCGCGTACAGCGCCACGGTAAGCACGGCGGCCACCATGCCGAAAGTGCGCGCGCGCTCGGCCACCGGTCCCGCGGTCTTCAGCGTCAACCACGCCGCGCCGTGCGTCACGAGCATGGCCACCGACACCAGTCCGCAAAGAACGGCGAACGGATTCAGCAGGGCGATGAAGCTGCCGTCGTAGAAGATGTGCATGTCGGGACCGAAGCGGAACGGCACGCCCTGCAGCACGTTGCCGATGGCCACGCCGCAGATCAGCGCCGGCACGAAGCCGCTGAAGAACAGCACCCCGTCCCAGCGCGAGCGCCATTGCGGCGCCTCGCGCTTGCTGCGGAACTTGAAGGCCACGGGCCGCAGGATCAGCGCCGTGAGGATCACGAACATTGCCAGGTAAAAGCCCGAGAAGGACACGGCGTACAGCTGCGGCCACGCCGCGAAGATCGCGCCGCCGCCCAGGATCAGCCACACCTGGTTGCCTTCCCACACCGGGCCCACGCTGTTGATGACGACACGGCGTTCGATGTCGTTGCGTGCCGCGAACGGCAGCAGCATGCCGGTGCCGAGGTCGAAGCCGTCCGTGACGGCGAAGCCCACCAGCAGCACGCCGATCAGCAGCCACCAGATGATGCGCAGGGTGTCGTAGTCGAGGAGTGTGTGGAGGGTCATGCGGCGCTCCCGCGGGTGGAAGGAATGGCGGCGGCGGCAGCGCCTGCTGCCGAGTGCGCCGGGGGAATGTGAGAGAGCGTGTCGCCTTCGTCGGGCGCGTGCTCGGCCTCGGGGCCCTTGCGGATGGCCTTGAGCATGAGCTTCATCTCGATGACGAGCAGCACCGTGTAGATGGCGATGAAGCCCCCGAGCGTGAGCAGCAGCGTCTTCACGCCGAGGTTCGACACGGCCACCGCGGTCGGGAGCACGCCTTCGATCACCCAGGGCTGGCGGCCGAACTCAGCCACCAGCCAGCCCGCCTCGATGGCGATCCAGGGCAGCGGAATGGCGAGCACCGCGAGCTTCAGCAGCCAGCGGTGGCTGTCGAGCTTGCGGCGCGCCGACAGCACGAAGAAGGTGGCCGTCAACAGGATCAGCAGCACGCCGACGCCCACCATCACGCGGAACAGCCAGAACAGCGGCGCCACCTGCGGCACGGTGTCCCATGCGGCCTTGGTGATCTGTTCGTCGGTGGCGGTGCGCGGATCGTCCACGTAGCGCTTGAGCAGCAGCGCATAGCCCATATTGATGCCGTTGTCCTCGAAGTCGCCGCGCACGCCCTGCGTGACCTTGGCCGTTCCGCCGGCCTCGCGGATCTTCTGCAGCGCGTCGTAGGCCTTCAGGCCCTCGCGGATGCGCGCTTCGGCGCGCTTCACCAGTTCATCGATGCCCGGCATCACCGTGTCGAGCGAACGCGTGCCGATGAGCCCCATCACGCCGGGGATGTGGATGGCGTAATGCGTTTCGCGCGCTTCCTGGTCGGGGAAGCCGACGACGGTGAAGGCGGCGGGTGCGGGCTGCGTCTCCCACATGGCCTCGATGGCCGCCAGCTTCATCTTCTGGTGTTCGCCCGAGAGATAGCCGCTCTCGTCGCCGAGCACGGCCACCGACAGCGCGGCGGCCAGGCCGAACGACGCGGCCACCGTCATCGAGCGCTTGGCAAGCTCGAGGTGACGGCCCTTGAGCACGTACCAGGCCGAGACGCCGAGCACGAACACCGCCGCGCACACGTAGCCCGCCGACACGGTGTGCACGAACTTGGCCTGTGCCACCGGGTTGGTCAGCACCGCCGCGAAGTCGGTCACTTCCATGCGCATGGTCTGCGAGTTGAAGGCCGCGCCCACCGGGTTCTGCATCCAGCCGTTGGCGATGAGGATCCACAGCGCCGAGAAGTTCGAGCCGATGGCCACCGCCCACGTCGCGACCAGGTGGCCGACCTTGGAAAGCTTGTCCCAGCCGAAGAAGAAGAGACCCACGAAGGTGGCCTCCATGAAGAAGGCCATGAGGCCTTCGATGGCGAGCGGCGCGCCGAAGATGTCGCCGACGTAATGGCTGTAGTAGCTCCAGTTCATGCCGAACTGGAACTCCATCACGATGCCGGTGGCCACACCCATCGCGAAGTTGATGCCGAACAGCACGCCCCAGAACTTCGTCATGTCGCGCCAGATCACGCGGCCGGTCATCACGTAGACCGTCTCCATGATGGCGAGGATGATCGAGAGCCCGAGGGTGAGCGGTACGAACAGGAAGTGATACAGCGCCGTCACGGCGAACTGCAGGCGCGATAGCGCAACGATGTCGAGGTCCATGGGTTCTTCCTTTTGTTTTCCCTGTTTTCTCTTGTTCTATGAAATCAGTCGGGACGCAGGCTGCGCAGCACGGCGTCGAAGGCATCACCGCCGCGGCGCAGGTCGGCCACGATGCGGCCCTTGTCCATGCACACGATGCGGTCGGCGAGCGCGGCCTCGCGGCGCAGGTGCGTGGCGATCAGCAGGGTGCGCTCGCCCGCGTGCCGGGCGAGGCGCTGCAGCACGTCGTGGGCGGTGGCGGTGTCGAGCGCTTCGGTGGGTTCGTCGAGCAGCCAGAGCGGCACGGGCCGCAGCATCAGGCGGGCCAGGGCGAGGCGGCGCGACTGTCCGCCCGACAGGCCGAGGCCGGCTTCTCCCAGCCGGGTGGCAAGGCCCGCGGGCATGGCGCGCACGTCGGCGTCGAGGCCGGCGGCCTGCAGCACGGCATGCAGCTGTTCGTCCGTGGCGTCGGGCGACGCGAGGCGGAGGTTGTCGCGCAGGCTGTCCTGAAACAGCTCGGTGCGCTGCGTGAGAAGGCAGGCCGGCCGCGCACCAGCCCGGCCCGACCGCGGCGCGATCTCGCCTGCGACGGCAGCGAGCAAGGTCGACTTGCCGGCGCCGCTCGCGCCGACGAGCGCGACACGTTCGCCGGGCAGCAAGGCCAGCGAAAGACCGGACAGGACGGGCGTGCTGCTGCCCTGGTGTGTCACCGTGATCTCCTGGAGGCGCAGCGCGAATGAGCCCGCATCACCGGCATCACCGGCATCACCGGCATCGGCGGTGCTCGCCGGCGCCGGCGCTTCATCCGCCATGCGAGGCGAAAGGCGGCGGATCGCCAGCCACGTGCGGCCCGCATCCAGGGCACCGCGGCGCAGCGCCGCGAAAGGCTCGGTCGCGGTGAGCGCAACCAGCAGCGCCAACGCCGCGGCAGGAGCGCCGATCGCACCCTCGCTCACCAGCGCGCCGACGGCGAGCAACGTGCCCACCAACGTCAGCGTGCCGGCGCAGCCGAAGGAGAAGCCTGCCGCGGCGTCGAGCCTGTTCAACGCCAGGTCGGCCCTGGCGAGATGCATGTCCGCGTTCATCACCGCATCGCATTGGGCATCGATGCGGCCTGCCATGACGAGGTCGGCCTGTCCGGCCACGAGGTCGACGGCGCGCGCGCGCAAGGCTTCGATGGCATGGGCGCGCTTCATGGCGGGCCGGCGCGCACGTCGCGCCACTGCAAGAGCGATGCCCCAGCCGGCGGCCACCAGCCACGACAGCAACGCGAGCCCCATTCCGGCGTGCATGAAGCCGAGCACCACGCCGGCCAGCACGGCGGCGCCCAGTGCGGCGACGCCCGGCACAAACAGCCGCAGGTAGAGCGACTCCAGCGCGTCGATGTCGGACGTGAGACGGAACAGCAGCCGCGCCGGCCGCATCAGCAGCGCGCGCGCGGCCTCGGCCTTGGCCCAGCCGCGAAACAGCTGCACGCGCAGCGCGGCCAGCACGGCGAAGGTCGCATCGTGCGTCACGAGCCGCTCGCCGTAGCGCGATCCCGTGCGACCCAGCGCGAGAAGGCGGATGCCGGCCGAAGGCATGAACACGTCGAATGTGAAGGCGGTGGCGGCATGCAGGCCGGCCAATGCGGTCGCGGTGATGAACCAGCCGGACAGCCCCAGCAAGGCCATTCCGGTGAGCGCGGTGAGGGCTGCAAGCAGCCCGCCGAGCAGCAGCGGCCGAGGCTGCCCGGCCAGGAATGGGCGCAGCACGAGGCGCAGGTCGCGCCAGTACGAGCCGCGGGCGACAGCTGCCTTCATGCGGCCTCCCTCGTCTTTTCGAATTGCGCCATCGACGCCCCGTCGAGGCACACCACGCGGTGCATGCGTGCCGCGAGCACGGGGTCGTGCGTGGCGACGACCAGGGTCTTTCCGCGCGCCAGCTGCACCAGCGCATCGGCCACGCGCGCAGCGGTCTCGGTGTCGAGGTGCGCAGTCGGCTCGTCCACCAGCAGCAGGTCGGCGTGCGGATGGACCGCGACGCGCGCGAGCGCAAGACGCACCGCTTCGCCGCCCGACAGGCCATGTCCGCCTTCGCCCAGGGCCACGGCAGGATCCGCCTGCGCCACCTCGTCGAGCGCCACGAAGCGCATCGCGGCGGCAACCCGGGGCGCATCGACCGCGGAACGCCCGAGCGCCACATTGGAGGCCACGGAACCGGCGAACACATGAGGCAACTGGCCCATCCAGCCGATGCGCCGGCGAAGCGCGGCAACGGTGTGGTCCGTGAGCGGCACGCCGC
Source organism: Variovorax paradoxus (assembly GCF_902712855.1). Taxonomy (NCBI): domain Bacteria; kingdom Pseudomonadati; phylum Pseudomonadota; class Betaproteobacteria; order Burkholderiales; family Comamonadaceae; genus Variovorax; species Variovorax paradoxus. The sequence goes on along the minus strand of NZ_LR743508.1, from coordinate 1,140,474 downwards.
CGATCGAGATCTCGCCGCGGCTCGCAGGCAGAAGGCCCGCGATCAGCGACAACAGCGCGGTCTTGCCGCTGCCGCTCGCACCCATCAGCGCGATGTGCTCGCCGGGTGCGACGCGCAGCTCGAAACCGTCCACCACCTCCTGCGATTCGCCGGGCCAGGCGAAGTGGAGGTCGTGCACCGAGAGTGCCGGTGCGGTGGCGGGCATGCCGGTGCTGGCGCGGGTCAGCGAGGCATTCGCGCCCGGCAGGGGCAACGCGCTGCGCTGCAGCTGTTCGAGCGACTCCCAGGCCGCCTCGCCGGCCGCGCGGTCGTGCCACACGGCCGACAGTTCGCGCAACGGCTCGAAGAAGGCCGGTGCCAGCAGCAGCACGAAGAGTCCCTGGCCCAGGCTCAGTTGGCGGCCCCAGGTGCCGAAGCCGAGCGTGCCGAGCAGATGGAAGCCGACGTACGCGGCGACCATCGCGACGCCCAGCGCGGAGAAGAGCTCGAGCACCGCCGAGGAAAGGAACGCGATGCGCAGCACCGCCATCGTTCGCTGGCGCAGGGACTGCGCGGCATCGCCGAGCCTCTGCGCCGTGGCGTCCACCGCGCCGAGCGCGCGCAGCGTCGCGAGGCCGCGCAGGCGATCGAGCAGGAAGGCGTTCATGCCGCCCAGCTCGACCATGTGCGCCTCGCTCGCGGCCTTCGCGCGCCAGCCGACGATGGCCATAAACATGGGAATGAGCGGCGCCGCGAACAGCAGCACCAGCGCCGCCACCCACGAAAACGCGGCCACGACGACCAGGATGACGACAGGCACGACCGTGGCGCGCCAGCGTGCGGGCTGGTAGCGCACAAAGTACGGCACCAGCGCCTCGGCCTGCTCGGCGAGCGCGCTCGCAGCGAATCCCGACGGCGCGCGAGAGCGATCGAGCGGCGAGCCGGCGGCCAATGCCGTGGCCGCCTGTGCGCGCAGCGCCGTGAGTTGCGCCCGTGCGCGGCCGAAGGTGCGCCGCGAGCCCCACGCTTCGGCGGCGGCTCGCAGCACGCCGAGCAACAGGATGAGGCCGGCGGGCCAGATCACCGCCAGGAATCCCTGTCCCGACGCAAGCCCCTGAACCGCCATGGCCAGCAACGCAGCTTGCGGAAGCCAGAACAAGGCGGCTGCGCCCTGCACCATCCCGCCGACGTCGGGCGACGCGAAAGCACGCAATGGCGATCGTGATGGCGAGATGTTGGTCATTCCTTGGTTTCGTGTATTTTCAGTATTTACTGAAATTTCCACAATCATACCGAAGACGAGCGCGGCTGACGAGCCCCGGAGACTGCGCGCTCCAGGGCTCGAATGCAATGCGTCAAAAGGGATACGGCGGCCTCGCCGCCATGACCGGCCGAGCGGGCGCTCGGCCGGTCAGGGTCTGCTCACCCTGTTTCTGGCGTCGCGAAGGCCTGTCACGGCAGGCCAGCCGAGGCGCGCGACGCCGCATGTGCCCTTGGAGGGGGCGCAACGCCGAGTGGGCGGCCGTGGCAAGCCTTCCTTTCGGTTTGGCCGAAAAAGGGGCCGCCTGCGGCATTGCTTGCGCTGCAAGGCATCAGCCTTGCAGCCAGCCCTTGCCGTCAACGCGAAGCCAGAAACAGGGCGAACCGACCCTAATGCGAAACGACGATGCCGCTGACCAGCAACGCGGCAAAAAGCGCGAAGACTGCGCGCCACGATGCCGGGCGGGCTTCCACCCAGCGGTACAGCAAGGCGGCCGCGCCCACCGACAGAACGAAGGTTGCCGCCAGCCCGGCGGCGTCGAACCACGCGCCGTGCGGCCCGGCGTTGGCGACCGCCGCGTTCATGGCGAGCAGCACCGGAAAGTGGATCAGGAACAGCGAATAGGACATGCGTCCCAGCCGCTGCAACGGCACCGCGAAAGTCGGCCAATGCGACGGCGACAGCCAGTGCCGGCGCTGCGCGACCGCCAGCAGCAAGGCCGTGACCAGCGCCGTGGCGATGCGGCTGCGCCAGTCGATCGCCAGCGCGCCCGCACCCACCAGCGCCAGCAGCGCGACCGCGCTTTGCCAGGTGCTGTCGCGCGTGGCGCGGCCGCTCCAGAACACCAGCATGCCGAGGCCGTAGGTGCCGAAGAAATAGAAGGCGGTGTCGTCCAGCCCCGCATTGCGGTTGAACAGCGCGAGCGACGCCACCGCCAGCCCGAGGACCAGCGCCACCGGCAGCCAGCGGGCCGCGGCGCTCAGCGGTGCGCCGCCGTTGGAGCGCTGCATGAGTGTCGGCAGTCCGACCAGCACCAGCGCCAGCGCGAACAGCTGGAAGTCGATGGCGACGTACCAGACGCCGGTGGACAGAGACTCGTAGCCCAGCAGGTCTTGCAGCAGCAGTCCGTGCGCAATCAACTGCCCGAGCGTCGGCGACGCGGGCACCACCTCCTCATCGAGCCAGGGCCTGACCCACGCCGCCACCAGCACGCAGACAGTGAGCGCGGCGAGGTAAGGCATCACCAGACGCCCGTAGCGCTGCAGGATGCGCGTCACCGGCCGCTCGACGCGCAGCGTGCCGTCGGGCGCCAGGCTGGCGGCCGCCAGGAAGCCGGCGATCACCAGGAACACCTGCACCGCCAGGCGTCCGTCGTCGGACAGCCATGCGAAGAAATCGGGCGCGAGCGCATACGCGCCGGCCGGCATCGGGCCGTAGCGCGAAAGATGATGTCCGACGATCACCGCACAGGCGATGCCCTTTGCTGCATCGAGCAGCGGCATCCGTCCAAGCGACGAAGAAGGCGCGCCGGGAGCCGCCGCGCCGCTCGCTTGCGGGGTCAAAGCGCGAGCCGTTGCCTTGCCTGCTGGTACTCGCGCTTCAGCTTCTCGATGAAGGCAGCGGCACTCGACACTTCGGTCACGGCGCCGATGCCCTGGCCCGAACCCCAGATGTCCTTCCAGGCCTTGGCCTTGCTGCCGTCGCCGGTCGCGAAGTTCATGGTCTTCAGGTCGCCTTCGGGCAGGTTGGCCGGGTCCATGCCGGCCGCCACGATGCTGGGCGCGAGGTAGTTGCCGTGAACGCCGGTGAACAGGTTCGAGTAGACGATGTCGTCGGAGTTGCCGTCGACGATGGCCTGCTTGTACTCCTCGCTCGCGCGCGCTTCCTCGGTCGCGATGAAGGCCGTGCCGATGTAGGCAAAGTCGGCACCCATGGCCTGCGCTGCGAGCACCGCACCGCCGGTGGCAATGGAGCCCGACAGTGCGATCGGGCCGTCGAACCATTGGCGGATTTCCTGCACCAGCGCGAACGGGCTCTTCACGCCCGCATGGCCGCCGGCGCCGGCCGCCACCGCGATGATGCCGTCGGCGCCCTTCTCGATCGCCTTCTGGGCGAACTTGTTGTTGATGATGTCGTGCAGCGTGACGCCGCCGTAGCTGTGCACCGCGTCGTTCACATCGGTGCGCGCGCCCAGCGAGGTGATGACGATCGGCACCTTGTACTTCACGACCATCTCCATGTCGTGCTCGAGGCGGTCGTTGCTCTTGTGCACGATCTGGTTGATGGCGAACGGCGCGGCGGGCTTCTCCGGATTGGCCTTGTTGTAGGCCGCGAGTTCCTCGGTGATCTCGGCGAGCCAGTCCTCGAGCTGCGCGGCGGGGCGTGCATTGAGCGCGGGCATCGAGCCGACCACGCCGGCCTTGCATTGCGCAATCACGAGCTTGGGGTTGCTGATGATGAACAGCGGCGAGCCGATGATGGGCAGCGGCAGGTTCGCGAGCACGGGAGGCAGTTTCGACATGATCGTTGTCTCTTGAAGGTTGTTGAAAGCGGTAAGCGGACAGCCGGACGCGGAGACGCGGGGACGCGGGGACGCGGACGTTCGCGAGGAGCAACCGGGAGAAATCAAATTCTGATTTCCCTTTCGCGTCCTCTGCGTAACCTTGGCGACCTTCCCGCCCGGAAATCCGATGTCAGAAGGCGTCGAGCGCGAGCGCCGTGACGCTCTCGGCGCCTTCGACGATGCTGTCGCGCATGCCCGGCACCTTGTTCAGGATGTGCTCCGCGTAGAAGCGCGCGGTGGCGATCTTGGCCAGCATGAAGTCGGTGTCGAAGCTGCGCGAGGCGAGGTCCTGCGCAATGATCAGCGAGCGCGCAAGCTGCCAACCGGCCACCAGGTTGCCCGCGAGCATCAGGTAGGGCACGCTGCCCGAGAACACGGCGTTGGGCGAGGTCTTGGTCTGGCCTGCGACGAAATTGACCACGTCGATGAATGCCAGCCGTGCGGCCGTCAGGCGCTTGAGCACCGCAGCAGCCGCGGGATGGTCGCTCTTGGCGAGTTCGGCCTCGGTCTTCTCGATCTGCGCGGCAATGGCTTTCGCGGTCTGGCCGCCATCGCGCGCGGTCTTGCGGCCCACGAGGTCGTTCGCCTGGATGGCCGTGGTGCCTTCGTAGATCGTCAGGATCTTCGCGTCGCGGTAGTACTGCGCCGCGCCTGTCTCTTCGATGAAACCCATGCCGCCATGCACCTGCACGCCGAGCGAGGTCACCTCGAGGCTCATCTCGGTGCTGTAGCCCTTCACCAGCGGAACCATGAATTCGTAGAAGGCCTGGTTCTGCCTGCGCGCATCCGCATCGGGATGGTGGTGTGCCGCATCGTAGGCCGCCGCCGCCACGCTGGCCATCGCGCGGCAACCTTCGGTGTAGGCACGCATCGTCATCAGCATGCGCTTCACGTCCGGGTGGTGAATGATCGGCGCGCTGGCGTTCATCGAGCCGTCGACCGGACGGCTCTGCACGCGGTCCTTGGCGTAGGCCACCGCGTGCTGGTAAGCGCGCTCCGCGATCGCGATGCCCTGCATGCCGACCGCATAGCGGGCCGAATTCATCATGATGAACATGTACTCGAGGCCGCGGTTCTCCTGCCCGACGAGGTAGCCGACGGCACCGCCATGGTCGCCGTACTGCAGCACCGCGGTGGGCGAGGCCTTGATGCCCATCTTGTGCTCGATGCTCACGCAATGCACGTCGTTGCGTTCGCCGAGCGAGCCGTCCTTGTTCACCAGGAACTTGGGCACCACGAAGAGGCTGATGCCCTTCACGCCTTCGGGCGCGCCGCTCACGCGGGCCAGCACCAGGTGCACGATGTTCTCGGCCATGTCGTGTTCACCGTAGGTGATGAAGATCTTGGTGCCGAACACCCTGTAGGTGCCGTCCGGCTGCGGCTCCGCGCGGCTGCGTACCAGTGCGAGGTCGCTGCCGGCCTGCGGCTCGGTGAGGTTCATCGTGCCGGTCCATTGGCCGCTCACGAGCTTCTCGAGATACACCGCCTTGAGTTCGTCGGAGCCGGCCGTGAGCAGCGCCTCGATGGCGCCATCGCTCAAGAGCGGGCACAGCGCGAAGCTCATGTTGGCCGAGTTGAGCATCTCGCCGCAGGCCGCGCCGATGGTCTTGGGCAGCCCCTGGCCACCGAAGTCCGCAGGATGCTGCAGGCCCTGCCAGCCACCCGACACGTACTGCGCGAAGGCTTCCTTGAAGCCGGCCGTGGTGGTCACCGCGCCATCCTTGAACGACGAAGGGTCGCGGTCGCCCGGCACGTTCAGTGGCGCGATCACGTCCTGGTTGAAACGTGCGCACTCCTCGAGCACGGCCTGTGCGGTCTCGAGGCCGGCGTCCTCGAAGCCCGGCAGCCTGGCGATCTCGCCGATGTTGGCCAGGTGCTCGATGTCGAACAGCATGTCCTTGAGTGGGGCGGTGTAGCTCATGTCATGTCTCCAGATACAGCGGATACGAAAAGGGCATCGCGAACGATGCCCTCTGGCTCATTGCGTCGGCACGGTCAGAGCGCCTTGACCAGTTCCGGCACGGCCGTGAACAGGTCGGCCACGAGGCCGTAGTCGGCCACCGAGAAGATCGGAGCTTCCTCGTCCTTGTTGATCGCGACGATGACCTTCGAGTCCTTCATGCCGGCCAAGTGCTGGATTGCGCCCGAGATGCCTGCTGCGATGTACAGCTGGGGGGCGACGATCTTGCCGGTCTGGCCCACTTGCCAGTCGTTCGGGGCGTAGCCCGCGTCCACTGCGGCGCGGCTGGCGCCGAGGCCTGCGTTGAGCTTGTCTGCCAGCGGCGTCATGACCTCGGTGAACTTCTCTGCGCTGCCCAGCGCACGGCCGCCCGACACGATGATCTTGGCGGCGGTCAGTTCGGGGCGGTCGCTCTTCGTGACTTCGCGGCCCACGAAGCTGCTCTTGCCGCTGTCGGCCACGCCTTCGGCGGTTTCGACCGTTGCGCTGCCACCCGTGGCGGCTGCGGCGTCGAAGCCGGTCGTGCGAACGGTGATCACCTTGGTGGCGTCGCTGCTCTGCACGGTGGCAATCGCGTTGCCTGCGTAGATCGGGCGCTCGAAGGTGTCGGGGCTGTCGACCTTGGTGATGTCGCTGATCTGGGCCACGTCCAGCTTGGCGGCCACGCGCGGAGCGACGTTCTTGCCGTTGGCGGTCGAGGGGAACAGGATGTGGCTGTAGTTCGCGGCGATGGCGAGGACTTGCGCTGCGACGTTCTCTGCGAGGTTCTCGGCCAGGGATGCGCTGTCGGCGGCGATGACCTTGGAGACACCGGCGATCTGGGCTGCGGCCTTGGCGGCTTCGGCCGCATTGGCGCCAGCCACCAGCACGTGAACATCACCACCGCAAGCGAGTGCGGCAGTCACGGTGTTCAGGGTCGCCGGCTTGATGCTGGCGTGGTCGTGTTCGGCAATAACAAGTGCGGTCATGTTCAGATCACCTTCGCTTCGTTCTTCAGTTTCTCGACCAGGGTGGCAACGTCAGGCACCTTGATGCCGGCGCCGCGCTTGGGCGGCTCTGCAACCTTCAGCGTCTTCAGGCGAGGCTTGACGTCCACGCCCAGGTCTTCGGGCTTGACCGTGTCGAGCTGCTTCTTCTTGGCCTTCATGATGTTGGGCAAGGTCACGTAGCGCGGCTCGTTCAGGCGCAGGTCGGTCGTGATGACCGCAGGCAGGCTCAGGGTGAGGGTTTCCAGGCCGCCGTCGACTTCGCGGGTGACCGTGGCCTTGTCGCCGGCGACTTCGACCTTGGAGGCGAAGGTGGCTTGGGGCAGGTCAGCCAGGGCAGCGAGCATCTGGCCAGTCTGGTTGGCGTCGTCGTCGATGGCCTGCTTGCCCAGAATGACCAGCTGGGGCTGTTCCTTGTCGACCAGCGCCTTGAGCAGCTTGGCGACAGCGAGGGGTTGCAGCTCTTCGGTGGTCTCCACCAGGATGCCTCGGTCGGCGCCGATGGCCATCGCGGTGCGGAGGGTTTCCTGGCACTTCGCATCGCCGCAGGACACGGCGATCACTTCCGTGACCACGCCCTTTTCCTTCAGGCGAACCGCCTCTTCGACGGCGATCTCGTCGAACGGGTTCATGCTCATCTTCACGTTGGCAATGTCCACGCCGGTGCCGTCGCTCTTCACGCGCACCTTCACGTTGTAGTCGACGACCCGTTTGACAGGTACAAGAACCTTCATTGACTTGACTCCATTGGATTGCAAAAAGGGGGCTTTCGAGGGCAACCGGTCATTCTAGGACGCGACCTATGCAGCCTCTCCATTCTTCCTGTCGGCCAAACGGCCAAAAAAGAACGATCGTGCTTTTTCAAGATTATAAAACAGCGTCGGGCGCCTGAGCGATGCCTGGCGGTAAAGACTCCACACGCACAACGCGCTGCGGATAGGGAATGTCAATGCCTGCACCGCGCAATCCGTCGAGGATCGCGATGTTGATGGCCGAGCGCAGGTTGTCCTTGCCCTTGTCGGGATCGGTCACCCAGAAATTCAGCGTGAACTCGAGCCCGTCGGGCGCGAAGTTCATGAGGAAGGCCACCGGCGCCGGATCGGACATCACGCGCGACTGCGCCTTGGCCGCCTCGCAAAGGATGTTCTGCACCTGTGCCACGTCGCTTTCGTAGCCGACCACGATGGTGGTCGTGATGTTGAACTTGCGGTCGGCGAGCGAGAGGTTTTCCACCCGGCTGGTGATCAACGACTCGTTCGGCACGATGGCTTCGCGCCCGTTGCCCGCGCGGATGAGCGTGTAGCGCGTCTTGATGTCGGTGATGCGGCCTTCGAAGGTGTCGACCTTCACGTTGTCACCGATGCGGATCGAGCGTTCGAGCAGGATCACGAAGCCGCTCACATAGTTGGCCGCCAGCTTCTGCAGGCCGAAGCCCAGGCCCACGCCCAGCGCACCGCCGAGCACGGAGAGCGCCGTCAGGTCCACCCCCACCGCCGACAGCGCGAACAGCAGGCCCACCAGCAGCAGGAAGGCCCGCACCGCGTTCGACGCGACCTTGCGCATCGACAGGTCGGTGACGGCCTCTCGCAGGATGCGCTTCTCGATGGTCGCCGCGATCCACAGCGCGATCACCATCACCAGGCCCGCCGACAGCACGCCCTGGAAGATCGTCTGCAGGCTCACGCGCGTCTTGCCGAACGACAGCGTGATCTCGTCGAGTTCGGCCAGCACCGGCGGCAGCAGCCCGACGATCCAGAGCACCGCAGCGATCCAGGCCAGCCAGGAGATCGTCCGCTCGATCAGCCGCACGAGGTTGGACGCGGGGAACACCGCACGCAGCACGCGCGCGAACAGCCGGATCACCACCAGCGACAGGAACACCGACACCGCGATGCGCAGCACCAGCACGGTCTGGAAATCGATCACCACGCGGCGGGCGATCTCGGTCAGCACCAGCGCCATCAACGGGAACAGCAGGCCGTCGAAGGTGCGCTCCCCGAACCAGATGGAGTCCTTGGGCTGGTCGCGGCCGAACCATTTGCACACGGCCCAGGCAAGCGCCACGCAGGCGACCAGGGCAACGAGTTCGATGCCGAGGCCGCGCGCATCGACATGGCTCAGGCGTTGGGTGAAGTCGTTGAAATTCATCAGTTGGAGAAGGCAGGCAGGCGGGCAACAGGCATGGCGCGCAGGCGCCCGCCGCAGGAAAGCTAGAGGTCTGCCAGCACGCGGATGTGCGCTTCCACGCTGCGTGCCAGGGCATCGAGGTTGTAGCCGCCTTCGAGCATCGAGACGATACGGCCCCTGGCATGGCGCTTCGCAACATCGTGTACGCGGCCGGTGATCCAGGCGAAGTCGTTTTCGTTGAGGCCGAGCTGGCCCAGGTCGTCCTCGCGGTGGGCGTCGAAGCCGGCGCTGATGAAGACCATCTGCGGCTTGAACTCCTCGAGCCGCGGCATCCAGACGGCCTCGATCATCTCGCGCACGTCCATGCCGCGCGTGTACGCCGGGATCGGCATGTTCAGCATGTTGGACGCCGGGTGCTCGGTGCCGCTGTACGGATAGAACGGATGCTGGAAGAAGCCGACCATCAGCACGCGCGGGTCGTTCGACAGGATGTTCTCGGTGCCGTTGCCGTGATGCACGTCGAAGTCGACGATGGCCACGCGCTCGAAGCCGTGCACCTCGATCGCGTGCCGCGCGGCAATGGCCACGTTGTTGAAGAAGCAGAAGCCCATCGCCTGCTCGCGGCATGCGTGGTGGCCCGGCGGGCGCACCGAGCAGAAGGCGTTCTCGATCTCGCCCGCCACGACCGCGTCGGTCGCGGCAATCGCGGCACCGGCGGCGCGGCGCGCGGCCAGGAGCGTGAAGCGGGTGAGCACGGTGTCGGGGTCGACCTGCGCATGGTCCGGGCCGCCGGCGGGTTCATCGGCCACCAGCCGCTGGTGCAGCGACTCGAGGTGCTCCACATGCGCCTCGCTGTGCGCCCGCGTGATCTGCGGCAAGGTGGCCAGTGGCACCTCGCGGTGTTCGAGCGCGTCACCCACGCCGGTCAGCAGCAGGCGGTCTTCGATGGCATCCAGTCGCCCGGGGCACTCGGGATGCCCCTCGCCCATGTCGTGCTTCCAGAAGTCGCGATGTGTGAAGTAGCCTGTCTTGCCCATGTGTCTCTGTCGCCACGCCTAGACCTCATGCGGCATGGGGCCGGCAGGTCTTACGGTATCGTTTGCATATGGATACAAATATGGACGTTGCTGCAAAGCTAGCCACTTTGTTAAGTCAGCTTAACACGGTGATCGTGGGCAAAGAGGCTCAGGTACGGGACTGCGTGGCCTGCCTGCTGGCGGGCGGCCACCTGCTGATCGAGGACGTGCCGGGCGTCGGCAAGACCACCCTGGCGCACGCGCTCTCGCACACCTTCGGGCTTCAGTTCTCGCGCGTCCAGTTCACCGCCGACCTGATGCCGGGCGACCTGTCGGGCGTGGCGATCTACGACCGCGGCCAGCAGGCCTTCGTGTTTCACCCCGGGCCGATCTTCGCGCAGGTGCTGCTGGCCGACGAGATCAACCGCGCAAGCCCCAAGACCCAGAGCGCCCTGCTCGAAGCGATGGAGGAAAAGCAGGTCACCGTCGAGGGCGAGACCCGCCCGCTGCCCAACCCGTTCTTCGTGATCGCCACCCAGAACCCGCAGGACCAGCTCGGCACCTTCGCGCTGCCTGAATCGCAGCTCGACCGCTTCCTGATGCGCATTTCGCTCGGCTACCCCGACCGCGCCGCCGAGCGCCAGCTGCTGGCAGGCGCCGACCGCCGCGAGATGCTGAGCACCTTGCCCGCCCTGCTCACGGCGGGCGAACTGACCGCGCTGCAGCAACGCGTGCAGCAGGTGCATGCGGCCGACGCGCTGCTCAACTACGTGCAGGACCTGATCGCCGCCACTCGCTCGGGCCGGTGGTTCCTGCAGGGCCTGTCGCCGCGCGCCGGCATCGCGGTGCTGCGCGCGGCCAAGGCGCAGGCGTTGCTGGCCAATCGCAGCTATGTGGCGCCCGACGACGTGCAGGCCGTGCTGCCGCAGACGATCGCCCACCGCCTCACGCCCGTGTGCGACGCCGGGCGCGGCGCGGTCGAGCAGGTGCGCGCCATGATCGCCGCGGTGCCGCTGCCGTGAACCCTGTCGGCGCCCTGCGCTCGCGCATCGACGGCTGGTTCCTGTCGCGCCGCGCGCCGTCGGACACGCTCGAGCTCACCCAGCGCAATGTCTACATCCTGCCCACGAAGGCCGGGTGGCTGCTGGGCGCGACGCTGCTGGTGCTGCTGATCGCCTCGATCAACTACCAGCTCAACCTGGGCTACCTGCTGACGTTCCTGCTGGCGGGCAGCGTGGCCGTCGGGATGCACGTGTGCCACGGCACGCTGCGGGGGCTGGCGATGCACATGGTGGCGCCCGAGGCGCAGTACGCGGGTGCGGCGGCGGTGTTCCGCGTGGTGCTGCACAACACGCGGCGCAGCGTCCGCTACGGCATCGGCATGGCCGTGCGCGGCAGCGGGCAATGGGCCTGGACCGACGTGCCGGCCGAAGGCACGTCCACCGTGGAGATCGCTTTCCAGCCCGAGCGGCGCGGGCTGCATCCGGTGCCGCCGCTGACGGCGGAGACGCGCTTTCCGCTGGGCACCTTCCGCGTCTGGACGGTCTGGCGGCCGGCCGCGCAGATGCTGGTCTATCCGACGCCCGAGGCGCATCCGCCCGCGCTGCCGCCCGGCGAGCCGCTGTCGGGGCCGGCGGCACTGTCGGCCGCGATGCGGGCGCACAACGCCGGCGAATACGACGGCGTGCGCGCCTACCGTCGCGGCGATCCGCTCAAGCTCGTGGTCTGGAAGAAGGCCGCCCAGGCGCAGGCCGCCGGCTCGGAAGACCTGGTGAGCCGCGACACCCAGCAGACCCAGCGCGAGGAACTCTGGCTCGATGCCCAGGCCGCCGGCCTCGCCGACACCGAAGCGCGCATCTCGCGGCTGTGCGCCTGGGTGCTGATGGCCGACCGGCTGGGCGTGGACTACGGGGTGCGCATGCCCGGCCGCACGCTCAAGCCTTCGCAGGGCGAAGCCCACCGGCGCGCGTGCCTCGAGGCCCTGGCGCTGTGCTGAAGACCATCGGAACGAACGAGACCGCCGCATGAACCGGTTGATACGCGAACTCGCAGCGCTGCCACGGGATGCGCGGGACACGCTGTTCCTGCTGTGCGTCATCGGCGTGATCCTGCTGCCGCAGGTGGAGAACCTTCCTTGGTGGTGCACGGCCATCGCGGCCATGGTGCTGCTGTGGCGCGCCTCGCTGGCAGTGCAGGCTCGGCCGCTGCCCAGCCGGTGGTGGCGCATCGGGCTGCTGCTCATGACGCTCGGCGCCACCTACGCCACGCACCGAACGCTGCTGGGCCGCGACGCGGGCGTCACGCTGGTCGTGTGCCTACTCGCGCTCAAGACGCTGGAGCTGCGCGCCAGGCGAGACGCCTTCGTCATCTTCTTCCTGGGCTTCTTCGCGATGCTCACGAACTTCTTCTACTCGCAGTCGCTGCTGACCGCCTTCACCATGTTGCTGGCGCTGCTGGGCCTGCTCACGGCGCTGGTCAACGCGCACATGCCCGTGGGCCGTCCGCCGCTGATGAAGGCGGCGCGCACCGCCGGCTGGATGGCACTGGCGGGCGCACCGATCATGCTGGCCCTGTTCCTGCTGTTCCCGCGCTTCGCGCCGCTGTGGGGCACGCCGAGCGACGCGATGGCCGGCCGCACCGGACTGTCGAACACCATGCGCGTGGGCACCATCGCCGAACTGGCGCTCGACGACGGCATCGCCGCGCGCATCAAGTTCGAGAACGACCGTGCACCGCCGCAGAGCCAGCTGTACTTTCGCGGGCCGGTGCTCGCACAGTTCGACGGCCGCGAGTGGACGGCGCTGCCGGGCTGGGCACGCGGCGGGCAGTGGTCACCCAACCTGCGCGTGAGCGGGGAGCCGGTGCGCTACGAGGTCACGCTCGAGGCCAGCAACCGCCCGTGGCTGCTGACGCTCGACGTGGCACAGAAGCCGCCCGAGGTGCCGGGCTTCGAGGTAACGGGAACGCCCGACCTGCAATGGTTCGCGAACCGTCCCATCAACGACCTGGTGCGCTACCGCGCCGAGAGCTACCCCCAGTTCCTGAGCGGCCCGATCAAGCGCACCGGCGGCCAGCTGCAGGCCTACCTGGCGTTGCCGCCGGGCTCCAATCCGCGCACTGCAGCGCTCGCCGCCGAGATGCGCGCCGACCCCGCACTCGCCCATCTGGATCCGAAGGCCGACACGCAGGCGTTCGTGCAGGCGGCACTGCGCCGCCTGCGCACCGGCGGCTACACCTACACGCTGGAGCCGGGCCTCTACGGCGACGACACCGCCGACGAGTTCTGGTTCGACCGCAAGCAGGGTTTCTGCGAGCACATCGCCTCGGCCTTCGTGGTGCTCATGCGCAACCTGGGCATTCCGTCGCGCATCGTGACGGGCTACCAGGGCGGCGAGTTCAACAACATCGACAGGTACTGGGTGGTGCGCCAGAGCGATGCGCATGCCTGGGCCGAGGTCTGGCAGGAAGGCACCGGCTGGACGCGCGTCGATCCGACGGGATCGGTGTCGCCGGGGCGCATCGGGCAGTTCCAGCGCCTCGCGCCGCAGCCCGGGCTGTTCGCGGGCGCCATCGGCGCCATGAGCCCCACGCTCGCGCAGAACATCCGTGCCGCGTGGGAGGCCGTGAACAACGGCTGGAACCAGTGGGTGCTCAACTACACGCAGAGCCGCCAGCTCAACCTGCTCAAGAACATCGGCTTCGAGGCGCCGAGCCTCGAGGACCTGGCCTACGTGCTGCTCTACCTGCTGGTGGGCGCGAGCCTGGCGGGCGCGGCCTGGACCCTGTGGGAACGCAGCCGCCACGACCCCTGGCTGCGCCTGCTCGGCCAGGCCCGCGCACGTCTTGCGAAGGCCGGCCTGCAGTTGCCCGAGACCGCACCGCCGCGCCAGATGGCGCAGGCCGCCGATGCCCGCTTCGGAGCGTCGGCACAGGGCGTGCGCGACTGGCTGCTGAAGCTCGAGGCACAACGCTACGCGCCGGCCACGCCGGCATCGCTGTCCGCGTTGCGCTCGGAGTTCCGCCGCCTCGCCTGGCCCAGCACGAACGCGCGCGGCTGAAACCACATGTGTCCCTGAAGAGGCGCCGCGCACACGGCCGTCACAATCAACCCATGCGATCCATCCTTCTCACGCCGTCCCGCGCCGCTGCAGCAGCCGCACTCATCGCCGTCTGCTGCGCCTGGTCCACGGCGGCTGTAGCCCAGAAGTCTTCTGGCGGCCGCGGTGCGGCGGTGAACCCGGTGCGCGGCAGCACGCCCTACGCGACGCGCGAAGACGCGATGCAGTTCGCCGACGAGGTCGCCGAGCGCCGCGGCCTCGACCGCGACTGGGTGCGCGCCACCATCGGCAGCGCGCGCTTCCTGCCGAACGTGCCTCGGCTCATGCTGCCCGGCCCCGTCGGCACGGTGAAGAACTGGCAGACCTACCGCAGCCGCTTCATCGACCCGGTGCGCATCGCGGCCGGCGTGCGCTTCTGGCGCGCCAATGCCGACCTGCTCGCGCGCGCCGAACAGGTGTACGGCGTGCCGCCGGAGATCATCGTCGGCATCATCGGCGTGGAGACCATCTACGGCCGCAACATGGGCAACTTCCGCGTGATCGATGCGCTGGCCACGCTGTCCTTCGACTTCCCCGACGGCCATCCGCGCGCGGCCGAGCGCCGGGCCTTCTTCCGCGGCGAGCTCGAGAGCTTCCTGAGCACCGAGAGCCGAACCGCCGACGATCCGCTCACGCCACTGGGCAGCTACGCGGGCGCCATGGGCATGCCGCAGTTCATGCCCAGCAGCATGGCCAAGTACGCGGTCGATTTCGACGGCGACGGCCGCATCGACCTCGTCAACAATCCGGCCGACGTGATCGGCTCGGTCGCCAACTACTTCAAGTCCTTCGGCTGGCGGCCGGGAGTGCCGGCCATCTACCCGGTGCACTTCGACGAGGCCCGGCTTCAGAAGGACGTGCTGATGGCACCCGACATCCTGCCGACCTTCAGCGCCGACAGCTTCGTCGCAGCGGGCGCCGTGCCCGAGGGCGACGGCATCCATCACAAGGGGCTGTTCGCGCTGATCGAGCTGCAGAACGGCGCCGACGCCCCGCCCACCTACGTGGCGGGCACCCGCAACTTCTATGTGATCACGCGCTACAACTGGAGCAGCTACTACGCCATGTCCGTGCTCGACCTCGGGCAGGAGGTCAAGGCCGCGATGGAGCAGTAGCGCCATGACGCCCGAAGCACTGCGCGCGAACTGGAACTCGGCCTGGCGCGCGCTGGGCGCCGCCGCACCCGATGCGCTGTGCGACGAGTTGCAGCGCCGTTATGCCGAGCCGCAGCGCCGCTACCACACGATGCAGCACCTCGGTGAATGCCTGGCATGGTTCGAGCGCGAGCAGGCGCTGGCAGAACACCCCGGCGAAGTGGCGCTCGCCCTGTGGTTCCATGATGCGGTCTACGACGTGCGTGCGCACGACAACGAGGCGCGCAGCGCCGATTGGGCAAGGCAGGCTCTGCGGGCAGCCGGTGCAAGCGAATCAGCTGCCGAACGCGTGCATGCGCTGGTGATGGCGACGCGCCACGACGCCGTGCCCGAAGGCCGCGATGCCGAACTGCTGATCGACATCGACCTGTCGATCCTCGGCGCGGAACGTGAGCGCTTCGACGAGTACGAACGGCAGGTCGGCACCGAGTACGGCTTCGTGCCCGACGAAGTTCGCCTTCCGCGACGCCGCGCCATCCTGCAGCGCTTTCTGGACCGTGAGGCGATCTACGCGACTCCGCGCATGCATGCCCAGCTGGAGGCCCGCGCGCGCCTCAACCTGCAGCGTTCGATCGCAGGCTGAACGGGGCCTTCTTTCAGGCTGGCGTGAGCCGCCACCACTCGGTGCGCGGCGGCTCGCCGTTGTGCTCCTCCTCGACCAAGCCGAGGAGCAGACCTGCCGGTGCCGCGCCGAGGGCCGCGATCGCCGGCAGGCGCTGCGGATCCCGGCACAGCATGAAGCTCGCATCGCCCTGCCAGTCGAGACAGCGGCCGACCTCGGCCAGCATTAGCGCCGGCTGGCTCTGCATGAAGGTGAAAGGCATCGGCAGGCCCGCGTCGAGCTGCGCCAGACCCGCATGGGTCGCGCCCCAGGCGCCGCGACGGCTCGCCACGCGGACGCGCGCGCCAGCCGGCAAGGCGGACTCGCCCGCCGCCTCGATGCAGCAGCGTGCACCGTACATCGCCAGTTCGGTCCAGACGCCGACGCGGCGCGGACGGCGTCCGATGCGGCGGGCGAGGTCGTCGCGCCAGTCTTCGGGCAGCGGCTGCGCGACGAAGTGCGCGAGCGTGCGCCAGCCGTGGATGACCGGCACGTTCACGCTTCGCAGTCCTTCAGCACCAGCGACGCATGTCCGCCGCCGAAGCCGACCACGTTGAGCAGCACATGCTTCAACGCCCGCGGTGGCTGTGTGCACAGCGAGATGCCCAGCGATTCGTCGATCGGATAGCCGACCTGGGGCCACACGCCGCCTTCGACGCAGCCGACCAGCAAGGCCAGTTCGGCGGCACCGGCCGCGCCCAGCGTGTGGCCGATTGCAGACTTGAGCGAGACCAGCGGCGGCAATGGCGCGAACACCTGACGCAGCGCCTCGACCTCGATGGCGTCGTTGACCGGGCTGCCCGCGGCCTGCACCTTGACCAGATCGATGTCGCCCGGCCGCAGCCCGCTGCGCGACAGCGCCTCATGGCACATCGCCCGCACCGCGCCGGCCTCGGTACCCGAAGGGTTGCGCCCGTCGACCACGTTCGAGCCGCCCATGAGCTGCCAGCGCGCCGGCTTCGAACCCAGGCGCAGCGCCGCCACCGCCTCGCCGAGCACCAGTCCTTTGCGGCCGGCACCGAAAGGCCGGGCGCTTTCCGGCGCCAGCAGTTGCATGGCGCCGAAGCCCGCCACGGTGAAGCGGTTGTCGGGCTCGATGCCGATCACGAGAGCCTGCGGCTCGCCGGCACGGACCATGTCGGCGGCCGCCAGCAAGGCATTGAGCGCCGAGGTGCAGGCGGTCGACACGGTGAACACCGGTCCTTGCCAGTCGATCGCGCCGGCCACCGCGTCGGCGAAGTCCTGCAGGCCGCCGCCGAGGCGCTGGTCCTGCGGCGCGCGTTCCATGAAGCCGATGTCCAGCGACGACGAGGCGACGAACAGCGGCGCGGTGCGCGGCCCCCAGTCGCCGGTCTGCGCCACGACTTTGCGCACGCCGGCGCGCAGCCGCTGCATCCAGTCGCCGTCCTGCGCTGCCAGCTTGTAGACCGGCCACCGCACGCCGTCGGCCACCTCGACCGGCATCGGCGATACGCCGCCGCGCCCGAGCGCTGCCAGCGCCGAAGGCATGTCGTCGCCCAGCGCGCAGGCCAGGCCGATGCCGGCCAGAAAGACGCCGGGCACTTCGCTCATGCCTTGCCAGCCGCCGCCAGATGCGCCGCGAGGTGCGCGATCGACGTCAGCGCGCGGCGCGTTTCCTTGCTGTCGGGCATGCGCACGCCGAAGCGCTGCTGGATCGTCATCGACACCTGCAAGGCGTCGAGCGAATCGAGGTCGAGACGCGCATCGGGGCCGAACAGGGGTTCGTCGTCGCCGAGGCCGCCCGGGGGCGCTTCCTTCTCGACGGATTCGAGCACCATGGCCTTGAGGCTGGCAAGGAATTCAGGGGTCACGGTGCTCACGGTGTGCGTTTGCGAAACAGGAAGACGGCCAGGAAGAACATCAGCGCCGCGAACACGACCAGCCGGCCGATCTGCGGCAGCGCATCGGCGACGCCGCCGCCGCGCAGCAGCACGGTCAGCAACGCCTCGAGCCCCCAGTTCATCGGCGAGACCTCGACCAGCCGCTGCATGAAGCCCGGCATGACGAACTTGGGGACCATGATGCCGCCGGCCGCGGCCATCAGCACGTTGACCATCGGCCCGATGGTGGCGGCCTGCGCATGGCTGCGCACCAGGCAGGCCAGCGCGAGCGACAGGCTCACCGCCGCCAGGCTCACGGCCGCGAGCGACAGCAGCAGCGCGCCCCAATGAATGCCCGCGAGCGACAGCGCATCGCCGCCGATCAACGGCATGAACCAGATGCCGGCAGCCAGCATCAGCACCGCCTGCAAGGCATTCACGCCAAGGTACGGCAGTGCTTTCGACGCCAGCAGCATCGTGCGCGACACACCCAGCGCCTGCAGCCGGCCCAGCGCGCCCGAACTGCGCTCCTGCACGAACAGGCTCGACAGCGAGGCCACCACGAAGAACATGCCGAACACCAGCCACGCCGGCACGTTCTGCTGCACCGAGGTCGGCCGCGGGCCCGCGGTAGAGAAGCGCTCGGCGCGCACCATCGCCTGGATCGACGCGTCCGGCGCAGGACCGGCCGTGCCCGGCACCGCGAGCGCGAGCCGCGCCTTGAGTTCGCCCGACGCACCGACCAGTTCGGCGCGCAGCGCGTTGAACAGATTGGCGTCGATGCCCGGCTCGGTCAGCAGCTGGATGCGCGCCTGCGTCGACAGCGCAGCGGATTCGAGCTCGTCCGACAGGCCCGGCTCCATCACGATCACGTACTTGAGCGACCCGTTGCGAAGCCGCGCCTGCCAGTCGCTGCCCAGCGGCTGCGGCGCGCCGTGGTTGCGCTGCCAAAGCTGCTGCAGCCACCTGGCCGGCGTGGCGGTGTCGCGCATGTCGATGGCGTAGGTGAGCTCGGCCAGCGGCGGGCGGTAGATGTCCTTCAGCGTGAGCGACATCAGCACGATGAAGACCATGGGCATGAGAAACAGCGCAGCCAGACCATGCATGTCGCGCACCAGCGCGAGCAGTTCCTTCCTGATGAGAGCGAGGAGCATGGGCTTCAGTCGCGCAGCGAGCGGTGGGTGAGCGCCATGAAGAGCTGCTCGAGGTCGTGACGGCCGAACTCCGCGTGCCGCACCACGATGCCTTCGGCCTCGAGTGCCGCGAGCACCGGCCCCGGGCCCGTGCCGGCGTTCAGGTGGACGCGCCAGTGCACGCCGCCCTGCTCCACCGTGCCGAAGCGCGAGAGCATGGCCGCGTCGAGCCCGTCGGCCGCCAGCGTGAGCAGCATCGCGTTCTTCGACAGCAGGTCTTCGAGCGAGCCTTCCCGCAGCACATGGCCGCGGTCGAGGATGACCACGCGATCGGCGATGGCCTCGATTTCTTCCATGTAGTGCGAGGCGTAGATCACTGCCGCGCCCTGCTGCGCCAGGCTCTTGATGGCATCGAGGATGAAGGCGCGCGACTGCGGGTCGACGCCCACGGTGGGCTCGTCGAACAGCATCAGCTCGGGTTCGGGCAGCAGCGCGATGGCGAGGTTCAGGCGACGCTTGAGGCCGCCCGAGAGCCGCTCGGCGCGCACGCCCGCGAACTGCTCGAGCTGCGCGAACCGGGTGCAGTCGTCGATGCGCTGCTTCCTGCGCGCACCGGCAAGCCCCCCCGCCGCGGCGAACACGGCAAGGTTCTCGGCGACGGTGAGCATCGGATAGAACGCATGCTCCTGCGGCGCCACCGCAATGCGGGCAGGTGCCCTGGCGCGCACCTCGTCCAACGGCTGCCCGTCGATGCGGATCTCGCCCGACTGCACGGCGAGCGCACCCGACAGGTGCGAGATCAGCGTGGTCTTGCCTGCGCCGTTCGGTCCGAGCAGGCCCAGCATGCAGCCGCGCGGCACCGCCAGCGACACGTCGGCCAGCGCGGCCGCTTCGGCGTGCGGGTAGCGGTAGCCGAGCTGGCGAAGCTCGAGCATCAGGCGACGACGGCCTTGAGGTCGCGGAAGAAGTTTTCTTCCTGCTGCGCCTGCTCGCGCAGCCGGACGGCGAGCGCCGCCGGGTCGACCGCCTCGCGCCCCTTCACCATGCGCGCCGCCTTGAGCGCGAAGGCGCGCCAGCCGTCGCCGATGGCGATGAGCCGTTCAGACATCTCCTGCAGCTGCGGCTTGTCGAGCAGTTGCGCCGCCTCCTGCAGGAAGCCCGCGTAGATGAAGCGGAAGCCCGCCCCGCCCGTGCCGATCTCCTCCTGCATGCGCACCACATGGCCGATGAAATCGACGCTGCGCGGATCGGCGGGCGAGAGCTTCTGCATGCGGCGGGCCAGCGTGCGCATGCCGCGCACGCCGACGATGGGAATGGGCGCGAGCATGGTGCGCACGGTCTTGCGGATGGCCCTGGTGACCGAGGCCGCATCGACCGCCTTGCGCTCGATGGCCTGCGGGTAGTACATGAGGCCCTTCGGCGCCAGCACGCCCTTGGCGAATCGCGCGCGCGCCAGGTCGCCGCTCGCGCAGCGCACGGGCTCCTCGAACACCGGGTCGCTGATGAGGTAGTCGTCGCCGTCCTTGCCGTACACCAGCAGGTTGTGCGCGTTGAAGTGGAAGCGCATGTTGGGCGGAAAGTACGGCAGCCAGTACACCGAGGTCTGCAGGCCCACCAGCTGGCCGTCGGCCAGCAGCGCGTCGAGCCGCTGCTGCCCGGCCTCGGGGCTGCGGAAGGTCTCGAAGCGGAAGCGTGCGGCCATCGGCGCCAGCAGGCCCTTGATGATCGCCTTGGGCGGCATGCGGTACGAGATGAGCGGCAGGCCCGACAGCTTGATGAACGGAAGGTACGCGAACGAAATGGCCGACGACAGGCCCAGCGCCATGCTCTCGCTCATCGGCGCGCCGTGATGGCGCATGAGGCTGGAGATGACGCCGCTTTCGCAGTGGGCCGCCTGTTGGTGCTGGAAGTTCACGGCAAGCCCTGCAAGGTGGAAACGGACAGCCCCAGCGCCTCGCCGTAGCGCGCGAGCTGGGCCGGCGACAGCGCGGCGAAATGGCGCGGCTGCAGGTGGCGCCGCACGCGCCATTGCCAGAAGCCGCTGGTCTGCGAAAGCAGGGCTACGTCCATGCGGCGCTCGTACATCCAGTATTCGAGCGGAGCGGCAAGCCCCGCCCTCACGCGCGCCTTCGCGGCCTGCGCTTGTTCGACGAGCACGTCGACCGCATGGCTGGTGACGATTTCCTCCGCTTCCCAGCCACGCGATGTGGTCGTCACGACGCGGCCCTGCGCGTCGCGGGCGTACATCAGCTTGGAATGGCCGTCGAGGGTGGCATTGCCCTCCTGCGGGACTGCATCCAGATCCATCTCACTCCCTCGAATTCGTCATAAGAGGCCTTGGTCCGGGAACACCGCGGAACCGGCTCTGCGGGGCCGCTGACGTTGCCCCCGGCGAAGGGGTTGGCGGCCACGCGAAGTGGGCGAGCCCGGGGGAGTGACTCATGCCACCGCCTCCATGTAGATGAAGCCGCTAGAGAAGCGGCCGCTTTCGGGCACGAACATCAGCAGCTTGTGGCCGGGCCTGATGCGGCCCGAGCGGAACAGCTCGTCGAGCATGATGTACGGCGATGCGGAGCCCGTGTTGCCCTTGCTCGCGAGGTTGCTGAACCAGCGTTCGCGCGGAATCGGCAGGCCAATCGATTCGAGGCACTCGGCCACCGGCTCGACGAAGTAGTGCGACGACAGGTGCGGCAGGAACCAGTCGATATCCGCCGGCTTCAGCCCGCGCCGCTCGACGATCGCCGCCAGCGGCTCGCCCAGCGTGGCGCGCACGATGTTCTCGTTGAGCAGGCGAACGTCCTGCTTCACCGCGAAGGTCGATTCGCGCTGCCACTCCGCGGGCGACTTGCGGCCCCAGCCGTCGAGCCCGCCTTCGGCGTTCTTCTCGGCACCGGCGTACATGCACACGGGCAGCTCGTGCGCTGCGGACGACAGGTCGATCCACTCGACGCGCAGCGACAGCGGCCCGCGCGGCTCGCGCTCCAGCAGCACGGCGCCGGCGCCGTCGGACAGCATCCAGCGCAGGAAGTCCTTCTCGAAGGCCAGCTCGGGGCGGGCTTCGAGCGCCTCGAGCTTGTGCTCGAGCTCGGCCTCGAAGCGCGAGCCGCGCATCACGGCCGAGGCCAGTTCGGAGCCTGTGGCCACGGCGCGCCGCGCATCGCCCGCGCGGACCGACAGCCACGCATGCTTGAGCGCCGTGGTGCCGGCCAGGCAGATGCCTGCGCAGGCCACCACTTCGAGCCGCGGCCAGCCGAGCTCGCCGTGCACCATGACCGCATGATTGGGCATGAGCTGGTCGGGCAGCGAGGTGCCGGTGACGAGGCAGTCGACCGGGCCCACGTCGTCGCCCAGCGCGCGGATGGCCGATGCCGTGAGCTGCGCATTGCTCATGGCCAGTTCGCCGGTGGCACGGTCGATGGCGTAGTGGCGCGACTGGATGCCGTTGCTGCGCAGGATCAGCCGCCGCGCGCGGGACGCCTTGCCGCCGATGCGACCGAGGACGTCTTCGATGTCTTCATTGCTGACCGGGGAAAAGGGCAGGAAGGCGGCAGTGCGGGTCAGGAAGACATCAGTCGTCATAGAGAGGGGTGCGATCCGTGGCGGAGCCCGACGGGCACTCGAATTGGGCCGTCATTTTAGTCAGCCACCCTCTGAACAGCGGTCGCAGGAGCGCCTGCAGCGTCAGGCTCACCGGCACCACCGTGACGATCAGCGCGATCAGGAAGAGCACGTACAGCAGCAGCAGCGGCTTGCGCTGCCATGCGCCCGGCCCGCCCGCTGCCATGATGAGCTTGCCCCACAGATAGAAGCTGCGCGTGCCGGCCTTCTCGCTGACCAGCAGTTTCGCGTCGGCCCGCACGGCACCCAGCCCGGCCAGCAGCGGCTGCGTGCCGCGCTCGAGGCCCCGGTGCAGGGCGTCGCGCAGGGCACGCCCGAAACGGGCGGTACCGGCGATCTGGCCGGTACTCAGGCCGGCGTCGGGCATGCCCCAAAAGCCGCGCTTGCGGCCCCAGATCAGCCAGGCCGGCGTGGTGAAGAAGGTGGCAAGCGTCGGACCGGGGTCTGTCAGCACCACGTTGTCGATGAGCCGCGCGCCCACGTCGTCGAGCATGCCCTTGAGCTTCTCGTGCGCGAGCAGCCACATGTTGCGGCACGCAATGACCGTCACCACCGGCTTGCCGCGGAGCAGCCGCGCCGCCACCGGGTGTTTCAGGAACGCGGCCACCGGCTGCGACGGCGCGAGGAACCACACCTGGTACGGCAGGATGACGAGGTCGAAGTCTTCCTCGCCGGTGAGCGACAGCGGCGCCAGCGGCTGCGGCTTCATGTGGGCCGATTCAGGGAAGGCGTCGAAGAAGGCCAGGAACGGCCAGGGGAAAGGGTAGGGCTTCAGCGGCCGCAGTACTTCTTCGTGCACCTGTATGGAGGGATCGGCGCGCAGCGGCGCGGCGATCTGTTCGGCGACCTCGTCGAGCTGGCCGGACTGCGAGTAGCGCACGAGCAGCACGCGCTTGACGCTGGGGGAAGTGGCAACCGGGGCGACGGGGTCGGAGGGGCTGGGGAAACTGGAAGTCACTGGCGTCGGCGTTTCAGGGCCGTCGAATGTAAGCGAAGCCTGTGCCGAGCGCATCTGCCATTGGTCATGACGTCGCGGCAATCAGACGATCGAAGGTTGCGATTGCCAAAAAGAAACGAAAAAGGGGCCGCGCCCCGCGGCGCGGCCCCTTCGGTCGTCGTTCGACCCGGCTGCGATCCGGTCCGCTCAGCGCACCTTGCCTTCCTTCCAGGCGGTCAGCAGCTTGTTGTAGTCGATGGTCTCGCCCTTCGGCTTCTCGTTGGCCAGCTTCTTCCAGGGCGCGTGGTCGTCGCTCAGGTACTTGGCCGGATCGCCCTTCGGATTGAGCTTGGGCGCGCACTTGGCCATGCCCGCACGCTCCAGGCGGGCCATCACGTTGTCCATCTCGTCGGCCAGGTTGTCCATGGCCTTCTGCGGCGTCTTCTCGCCCGTGACGGCCTCGGCCACGTTCTTCCACCAGAGCTGCGCGAGCTTGGGGTAGTCGGGCACGTTGGTGCCGGTCGGCGTCCAGGCCACGCGCGCGGGGCTGCGGTAGAACTCGATCAGGCCGCCGTACTTGTTGGCGTTCTGCGTGAAGAATTCGGAGCGGATGTCGCTGTCGCGGATGAAGGTCAGGCCGGTGATCGACTTCTTCAGCGACGTGGTCTTGGCGGTGATGAACTGCGCGTAGAGCCAGGCGGCGGCCGTCCTGTTGGCATCATGTCCCTTGAAGAAGGTCCACGAGCCCACGTCCTGGTAGCCGTTCTGCATGCCCTGCTTCCAGTACGGGCCGTTCGGGCCGGGCGCCATGCGCCACTTCGGCGAGCCGTCGTCGTTGACCACCGGCAGGCCCTTCTTGGTCATGTCGGCGGTGAAGGCCGTGTACCAGAAGATCTGCTGCGCGATCTGGCCTTGCGCGGGCACCGGGCCGGATTCGCCGAAGGTCATGCCCATGGCTTCCTTGGGCGCGTACTTCTTCATCCAGTCGATGTACTTGGTGAGCGCGTACACGGCCGCCGGCGAGTTGGTGGCGCCGCCGCGCGCCACCGAAGCGCCGGTCGGCGTGCACTTGTCGGCCGCCACGCGGATGCCCCATTCGTCGATCGGCATGCCGTTCGGGATGCCCTTGTCGGCGGCGCCGGCCATCGACAGCCAGGCGTCGGTGAAGCGCCAGCCCAGCGACGGGTCCTTCTTGCCGTAGTCCATGTGGCCGTAAATCGGCTTGCCGTCGATGGTCTTCACGTCGGTGCTGAAGAACTCGGCGATGTCCTCGTAGGCGCTCCAGTTCAGCGGCACGCCGAGGTCGTAGCCGTACTTGGCCTTGAACTTGTCCTGCAGGTCCTTGCGCGCGAACAGGTCGGCGCGGAACCAGTACAGGTTGGCGAACTGCTGGTCGGGCAGCTGGTAGAGCTGCCCGTCGGGCGCGGTGGTGAAGCTGGTGCCGATGAAGTCCTTCAGGTCGAGGCCGGGGTTGGTGAACTCCTTGCCCGCGCCACCCATGTACTCGGTCAGCGACATGATCTTGCCGTAGCGGTAGTGCGTGCCGATCAGGTCGGAGTCGGACACCCAGCCGTCGTAGATCGACTTGCCCGACTGCATCGAGGTCTGCAGCTTCTCGACCACGTCGCCTTCCTGGATCAGGTCGTGCTTCACCTTGATGCCGGTGATTTCCTCGAAGGCCTTGGCCAGCGTCTTCGATTCGTACTCGTGCGTGGTCAGCGTCTCGGAGACGACGGATACCTCCTTCACACCCTTGGCCTGAAGCTTCTTGGCGGCTTCGATGAACCATTTCATCTCTTCCATCTGCTTGTCCTTGGACAAGGTCGATGGCTGGAATTCGCTGTCGATCCATTTCTTGGCTTCGGCTTCTCCGGCCGATGCTGCCCCGTGCGCGGCGAACATCGCCGCCGCCAGTGCCAATGCCGTGTAGCGCATCTTCATGATGAATGTCTCCTCGGTTGGTGCTTCCCCGGTCTTTCGTATCGCGGCTCCGGGGAAGCGGAGAGCCGGACGCATCTGCAAAACCGGAAAAGAAGGTGGCCTTACCCCTTGCGCATGACCAGCGCGAGCAGCCCCATGGACAGCACGAAGCTGATCCAGATCGAGGGCTCGGCCTCCAGGCCCATCCATTCCTGGAACTTGCCTGCCAGGCCGATGAAGATGAGGTTGACGTAGGCTGCCGCGAGCAGCCCGATGAACAGCCGGTCGCCGCGCGTGGTGGCCATCGGCAGCCAGCCGCGGCGCATGGTGGTGGGCGACCTGAATTCCCACACCGTCATGCCGACCAGCATGAGTGCAATGCAGATGAAGAACACGGCCACCGGGGTGGTCCAGACCATCCAGTCGAACATCTTGATTCCTTGTCAGTTGTGCACGACGCCTGGCGCCG
This sequence comes from Variovorax paradoxus, assembly GCF_902712855.1. Classification (NCBI taxonomy): domain Bacteria; kingdom Pseudomonadati; phylum Pseudomonadota; class Betaproteobacteria; order Burkholderiales; family Comamonadaceae; genus Variovorax; species Variovorax paradoxus. The sequence goes on along the minus strand of NZ_LR743508.1, from coordinate 1,114,812 downwards.
CCGGACGGGCGCGCGCCCTGCGGCCCGCGCCAGCGAGGCCCGTTCGTGCGTACCCGCGGAACCGGCTTTGCCGGGCCGCAGGGTGCGACCCCTTCAGGGGGTGCCCGAGCCACACGACGTGGGCGAGGCTGGGGGTGGTCATACCCTGCCCATCGCGAACCCCTTCGCGATGTAGTGCCGCACGAACCAGATCACGATGGCGCCCGGCACGATGGTGAGCACGCCCGCTGCGGCCAGCGTGGCCCAGTCCATGCCCGACGCGCTCACGGTGCGCGTCATGGTCGCCACGATCGGCTTGGCGTTCACGCTGGTGAGCGTGCGCGCCAGCAGCAGCTCGACCCAGCTGAACATGAAGCAGAAGAACGCCGCCACGCCCACGCCGGCCTTGATGAGCGGCAGGAAGATGGTGACGAAGAAGCGCGGGAACGAATAGCCGTCGATGTACGCCGTCTCGTCGATCTCGCGTGGAATGCCGCTCATGAAGCCTTCCAGGATCCACACCGCCAGCGGCACGTTGAACAGCAGGTGCGCCAGCGCCACGCCCAGGTGCGTGTCCATCAGCCCCACCGTGCTGTACAGCTGGAAGAACGGCAGCAGGAACACAGCGGGCGGCGTCATGCGGTTCGTGAGCAGCCAGAAGAACACGTGCTTGTCGCCCAGGAACGAGTAGCGCGAGAACGCATAGGCCGCCGGCAGCGCCACGGTGAGCGAGATGACCGTGTTGATCGCCACGTAGATCAGGCTGTTGATGTAGCCCGAGTACCACGACTCGTCGGTGAAGATGCGCGCGTAGTTGGCCCAGGTGAGCTGCTGCGGGAAGAACGAGAAGCTCGACAGGATCTCCTCGTTCGTCTTGAAGCTCATGTTGATCATCCAGTAGATGGGCAACAGGGCGAACAGGATGTACAGCACCAGGAAGATGCTGCGCTTGTGGAATCTCTTCTCAGACATGCTGGCCCCCTTTGCGCTGTGCGCCTTCCCCCCGAGGGGGAGCATCCGCCTCGAGGCGGCTCGGCGACGGGTTCATTTCTCCACCTCCGCTTCCTGCGTCCCCACGCGCTGCATCCAGTTGTAGAGCACGAAGCAGAACAGCAGGATGATGAGGAAATAGATCAGCGAGAACGCCGCCGCCGGCCCCAGGTCGAACTGGCCCACGGCCTTCTGCGTGAGGTACTGGCTCAGGAAGGTGGTGGCGTTGCCCGGTCCGCCGCCCGTGAGCACGAAGGGCTCCGTGTAGATCATGAAGCTGTCCATGAAGCGCAGCAGCACCGCGATCATGAGCACGCCGCGCATCTTCGGCAGCTGGATGTAGCGGAACACCGCGAACTTGCTGGCGCCGTCGATGCGCGCGGCCTGGTAGTAGGCATCGGGAATCGAGCGCAGCCCGGCGTAGCACAGCAGGGCCACCAGGGGCGTCCAGTGCCACACGTCCATCACCAGCACCGTGAGCCAGGCATCGGCGGCGCTGCCGGTGTAGTTGTAGTCGATGCCCAGCTTCTGCAGCGCGTGGCCCAGCAGGCCGATGTCGGCGCGGCCGTAGATCTGCCAGATCGTGCCCACCACGTTCCATGGGATGAGCAGCGACAGCGCCACCACCACCAGCACTGCCGAAGACTTCCAGCCCTTGGCGGGCATCGACAGCGCGAGGCCGATGCCCAGCGGGATCTCCACCAGCAGCACCGACAGCGAGAAGCCCAGCTGGCGCCACAGCGCCTGGTGCAATTCGTCGTCGCGCATCACCGCCGCGAACCATTCGGTGCCCACGAACACGCGGCGCTCGGGCGAGATGATGTCCTGCACCGAGTAGTTCACGACCGTCATGAGCGGCACGATCGCCGAGAAGGCCACGCAGACGAGCACCGGCAGCACGAGCCACCACGCCTTCTGGTTGATGGGTTTGTTGGTGGCGTTCATCGGTTTTGCCCCCTCTCCCTCTGGGAGAGGGCTGGGGTGACGGATGACGGCGTTGGAAAGGCCGCCGACGATGGCAAGGCCGAAGCCCTCACCCTGACCCTGACCCTCTCCCCGCAAGGGGAGAGGGGACAAGATCGGCGAATGGTTGATCGATGTGTCATGCCACCAGCTCCTCATCCTTGTAGTAGCAGGTGTGCGCGTCCAGCACGCGCACCCACACGGTCTCGCCCAGCGCCGGCGACGGGTCGTCCGGATGCAGCCGCGCCTTCAGCACGCTGCCGCCGGCCTCCACAGCCAGCATGATGTGCGTTCCCACGTCCTGGACCTGCCTGACCACGGCCGGCACCGCACCGGCCGCGCCGGCCTTCGACAGCCGCAGGTACTCGGGGCGGATGCCGATCTTCAGCGGACCGTTCGGCAGCTCGCGCGTGGACACCAGCGGCGTGCCGGCCACTTCGAGGGTGCCGTCGGCGCTCTGCGCTGCCAGGAAGTTCATGCCCGGCGAGCCGATGAAATGGCCCACGAAGGTGTGGGCCGGCCGCTCGAACAGCGCCTCGGCGCTGCCCACCTGCACCGCCTTGCCGCGCGTCATGACCACCACCTCCTCGGCGAAGGTGAGCGCCTCGACCTGGTCGTGCGTCACGTAGATCAGCGTGAGCTTCAGCTCGCGATGGATCTGCTTGAGCTTGCGGCGCAGCTGCCACTTCAGGTGCGGATCGATCACGGTGAGCGGCTCGTCGAACAGCACCGCCGACACGTCGCTGCGCACCAGGCCGCGCCCGAGCGAGATCTTCTGCTTGGCGTCGGCCGCGAGGCCGGCGGCGCGCTGGTTGAGTTGCCCGCTCATGTCGAGCATCTCGGCGATCTCGCCCACGCGCTTCCTGATCTGCGCCTCGGGCACCTTGCGGTTGCGCAGCGGAAACGCCAGGTTCTCGGCCACCGTCATGGTGTCGTAGATCACCGGGAACTGGAACACCTGCGCAATGTTGCGCTCCTGCGGCGTGGCACGCGTCATGTCGCGGCCGTCGAACTTCACCGTGCCCTGCGAGGGCACCAGCAGGCCCGAGATGACGTTCAGCATGGTCGTCTTGCCGCAGCCCGAGGGACCGAGCAAGGCGTAGGCGCCGCCGTCGCGAAAGCTCATCTGCAGCGGCAGCAGCGCATAGTCGCTGTCCTGCGTCGGATGGGGGCGGTAGGCGTGTGCGAGGTCGAGATCGATGCGTGCCATGTCAGTCCCCCGTCACGCTTCCGCGCGATGCATGAAACAGTCGAGATCCTGTCGCGGAACACCACGGAGCCGGCTTTGCCGGGCCGCCGGTGTTGCCCCCTGGAAGGGGGTTGGCGAAGCGACACGAAGTGCGCGAAGACTGGGGGTCATCTCATCTCCTCGGCGCCAGCGCCAGCTTTTCGCCGGCATCGAACACATAGGCCTGCGAGGCGCTGAAGTACAGCGTGATCGCGGCGCCCAGCTCGAAACGGTGCACGCCGGTGAGCTGCGCCACCAGCTCGCCGACCGCGGTGTCGACGTGCACGAAGGTGTCGGAGCCGGAGATCTCGGCCAGCTCCACCTTGCCGGGCAGGGCGATGTCGCCCTCCCCCGCGCCGACGTTCAACGCGCTGGCCCGCAGGCCGACCGTGACCGCGCCCGCGATGACTTCGGGCACCGGCAGTGCCAGCGCCGTTCCTCCGCCGAGCTGCACCCGGCCGCCCGCGGCCGTGCCCGGCAGCAGGTTCATCGGCGGATCGCTGAAGGCGCGCGCCACGCGCAGCGACTGCGGCGCGTGGAAGACCTCGGAGGTCGGGCCGTACTGCAGCAGTTCGCCAGCGTCCATCACCGCCGTGTAGCCGCCCAGCAGCAGCGCCTCGCCGGGCTCGGTGGTCGCGTAGATCACGGTCGAGTCGCCGGTGGCGAAAAGCTGCGTGAGTTCCTCGCGCAGTCCTTCGCGCAGCTTGTAGTCGAGGTTGACGAGAGGTTCGTCGAGCAGCATCAGCGGCGCGTTCTTGGCGAGCGCACGCGCCAGCGCCACGCGCTGCTGCTGGCCGCCCGACAGCTCCTGCGGATAGCGGTCGAGGAACATGCCGATGTGCAGCTTGTCGGCCAGCGCCTTCACGCGCGCGTCAATGTTCTTCTCGCCGCGCAGCTTCAGCGGCGATGCGATGTTGTCCGCCACCCTGAGCGACGGATAGTTGATGAACTGCTGGTACACCATGGCGACGTTGCGCTCGCGCACCGGCGTGCCGGTGACGTCCTTGCCGTCGACCAGCACCTTGCCGCTGGTGGGCGTGTCGAGCCCCGCCATCAGGCGCATCAGGCTGGTCTTGCCGGCCTGCGTCGCGCCCAGCAGCACGGTGACCGCGCCGCTGCGCGGTGCGATGCTCTGTTCGTAGAGCCAGGTCTGCGCGCCCACCTTCTTGGTGATGCGCTCCAGTGTCAGCTGCATGTGTCTCCTTCTCCGGTCTGATCGCCGTCTGTCTGCTTGCCGCCTGCCGTCTCTGCCCTGCCGGGTGTCGCTGCGCTCCTACCTGCCAGCCTGCGCCTGCTGCATCCAGGCCGCGACCCTGTCGCGCTCCTGCGGCGTGTAATGCAGCCCCAGCTTGGAGCGCCGCCACAGCACATCCTCGGCGCTCACGGCCCATTCGTTGTCCTGCAGGAACCGCAGTTCGCGCTCGAAGAGCCCCGGCGCCACTTCGGCGCCCAGGTCGGCGAACGATTTCGCGTCGCCCAGCATGCCACCGATGCGGGCGCCGTAGGCACGCGCGAGCCGCCGCGCCAGCTGGCCGTAGAGCCACGGATACTTCGCCTGCACCGCCGACACGAAGCGCTCGAAGTCGTCGTCGGGCCGCTTCGCAGCGCCGATCCAGCCCGACAGGTCGCCGCCCGCCAGGAACGCGCCTTCCGTCCAGGCCGGCCGCTGCGCCGGCGACTGGCCGAGCATCTTGCCGACCTCGTCGGCCGCGTCCTCGGCCAGCTTGCGGAAGGTGGTGATCTTTCCGCCCCACACCGACAGCAGCGGCGCAGCGGCGGTGTTCGACTCGAGCAGGTAGTCGCGCGTGACGGCCGACGGGTCGCCCGAAGCGTCGTCGAGCAGCGGGCGCACGCCCGAATAGGTCCACACCACGTCGGAGGGCACGATGGGCTTGTCGAAGTAGCGGCTGGCCTGGGTGCAGAGGTAGTCGATCTCGTCCTGCACGATGCGCGCGCCGCCCGGGTCGTCGCCGCTGATCTCGATGTCGGTGGTTCCGATCAGCGTGAACTCGTCCTGGTACGGAATGGCGAAGATGATCCGTTTGTCGGGGTTCTGGAAGATGTAGGCGTGGTCGTGCTCGAACAGCCGCGGCACCACGATGTGGCTGCCCTTGACCAGCCGCAGGCTCTTGGTGGCCAGCGCCTCGCCCCTGGCCGATTGCGCCACGCCGCGCAGGAAGGATTCGGCCCACGGCCCCGCGGCGTTGACCACCGCGCGTGCGCGCAGCGTGCGCTGCGTGCCGTCGGCGCCCTGGAGCATCGCGGTCCAGCCGTCGGCGCCGCGCTGGGCGTGCACGCAGCGCGTGCGGGTCAGCACCTCGGCGCCCCGCGCCCTGGCATCGAGCGCGTTCAGCACCACCAGGCGCGCGTCGTCGACCCAGCCGTCGGAATAGACGAAGCCGCGCTTGTACTGGTCCTTGAGCGGCTTGCCGGCGGCATGGCGGCGCAGGTCGACGCTGCGCGAAGGCGGCAGCACCTCGCGCCTGGCCAGGTGGTCGTACATGAACAGGCCGATGCGGATCATCCAGGCCGGACGCATCGAGGGGTCGTGCGGCATCACGAAACGCAGCGGCCACATGATGTGCGGCGCGCTCTTGAGCAGCACCTCGCGCTCCTGCAGTGCCTTGCGCACCAGCGAGAACTCGTAATACTCCAGGTAGCGCAGGCCGCCGTGGATCAGCTTGGTGGAGGAAGAAGAGGTGTGAGAGGCCAGGTCGTCCTTCTCGCACAGCACCACCCGCCAGCCGCGGCCCGCGAGATCGCGTGCGATGCCGCAACCGTTGATGCCGCCGCCGACGATCAGCACGTCGCAATCGGTGGCCGGCGAGGGCTGGGAGGCTGGCGAACTGGCAGAAGAATCGCTCACTGCAAACGCTTCCATTGATCCGTGACCTTGGTCACCAACGGCGGCCATTGTATTTTCGTGATTTTTCATTTAGGTTCCTTTGAGTGCGATTTTCCCCCGAGTTTTCCCTTAGGTGTTTCGTTTTCTTTCGTTTTAAAGTGACACGCACGGTAACCTTGGCTGCAGTTTTCCTGCACTCCACGACGTCCCTGTGAACTCCAACCCGCGCCAGATCAACCTCCTGGACACCGTGCGCACGCGCGGTTCCGTCACCGTCGAAGAGCTGGCCGAGATGCTCGGCGTGACCCTGCAGACGGTCCGCCGGGACGTGCAGCGGCTCGCCGACGAGGGGCTGCTCACGCGTTTCCACGGCGGCGTTCGGGTACCCAGCTCGACCACCGAGAACATCGGCTACCAGCAGCGCGAGACCCTGCATGCCGACGGCAAGGCCCGCATCGCGCGCCGGGTGGCCGAACTGGTGCCCAACGACTGCTCGCTGATCCTGAACATCGGCACCACCACCGAGGCCATCGCCAAGGCGCTGATGCGCCACACCGGTCTGCGCGTGATCACCAACAACCTGAACGTGGCAACCATCCTGAGCGGCAACACCGCCTGCGAAGTGATCGTGGCGGGCGGCTCGGTGCGCCCGCGCGACCGCGCGGTGGTCGGCGAAGCAACGATCGACTTCATCCGCCAGTTCAAGGTCGACATCGCACTCATCGGCGTGTCGAGCATCGAGTCCGACGGCTCGCTGCGCGACTTCGACCTGCGAGAGGTGAAGGTGGCGCAGACCATCATCGCGCAGGCGCGCGAGGTATGGCTCGCGGCCGACGCGAGCAAGTTCAACCGGCCCGCGATGATCCAGCTGGGCACGCTGTCGCAGATCGACCGGCTGTTCACGGACGCGGAGCCGCCGGCGCCCTTTGCCGAGCTGCTGGAGACCGCGCAGGTCCGGCTGGAGATCGCACACGAAACATGAGCGCACCCGAACCTCTCCTGCCCTCCCGGGGAAGGGGCGAGACCGGGCCCACAGGAACACGCAAACAATGACCACCTACCTGCTCGCCCTCGACCAAGGCACCTCCAGTTCGCGCAGCATCGTGTTCGACCGCGAGGGCCGCATCGTGGCCATCGCACAGAAGGAACTGACGCAGATCTACCCGCAGCCCGGCTGGGTCGAGCACGACCCCATGGAAATCTGGCGCAGCCAGCTCGCCACCGCGCGCGAGGTGCTCGCGAAGGCGAAGCTGCAACCTGCGGACATCCACGCCATCGGCATCACCAACCAGCGCGAGACCACCGTGCTGTGGAACCGCAAGACGGGCCAGCCCGTGCACCACGCCATCGTCTGGCAGGACCGCCGCGCCGAGCCGCTGTGCGCGCGGCTGCGCGACGAGGGCATGACCGACACCATCCGCGAGAAGACCGGTCTGGTGATCGACGCGTATTTCTCCGGCACCAAGCTGCGCTGGCTGCTCGACAACGTGCCCGGCGCGCGCGAGCAGGCCGCGCGCGGCGAGCTCGCATTCGGCACGGTCGACAGCTGGCTCATGTGGCAGCTCACCGGCGGCAAGGTGCACGTGACCGACGTCAGCAACGCTTCGCGCACCATGCTCTTCAACGTGCACACCAATGAATGGGACGCCGACCTGCTGAAGGCGCTCGACATTCCCGCCGCGCTGATGCCGAAGGTGCAGCCCTCGAGTTCGCACTTCGCCGATACCGACGAGGACCTGCTCGGCCGTTCGCTGCCCATCGGCGGCGTGGCCGGCGACCAGCAGAGCGCCCTCTTCGGCCAGGCCTGCTTCGAGGCCGGCATGGCCAAGAACACCTACGGCACCGGCTGCTTCCTGCTGATGCACACGGGCGGTGAGTTCCAGCCCTCGCACAACGGGCTGCTCGTGACCAGCGCCGCGCAGACCGATGCGACACCGCAGTACGCCATGGAAGGCAGCGTGTTCGTCGGCGGCGCCGTGGTGCAGTGGCTGCGCGACGGCCTCAAGGCCATCAAAGGCAGCGCCGAGGTGCAGTCGCTCGCCGAGAGCGTGCCCGACGCCGGCGGCGTGATGATGGTGCCGGCCTTCACCGGCCTCGGTGCGCCCTACTGGGACGCCGACGCGCGCGGCACGATCACCGGGCTCACGCGCGGCACCACGGTGGCGCACATCGCGCGCGCCGCGCTGGAGAGCATTGCGTATCAGAGCGCCGCACTGCTGCAGGCCATGAGCCGCGACGCGGTGGCCGCCGGCGGCAAGCCGGTGGCCGAACTGCGCGTGGACGGCGGCGCGAGCGTGAACGACCTGCTGATGCAGTTCCAGGCCGACCTGCTGGGCATTCCGGTGGTGCGACCGGAAGTCATCGAGACCACCGCGCTGGGCGCCGCGTACCTCGCGGGCCTTTCAACCGGCGTCTACACCGACGCGCGCCAGCTTTCGAAGCTGTGGAAGATCGAGCGCCGCTTCATGCCGACCATGGGCCGTCCACAGGCCGAGGAATCGATGGCCCGCTGGGAGCGCGCGGTGCGCCAGGCCACCGCGACCTGAGCCCGGACCTCGGCCCGGCCAGGGCTACCAACCCCAGGTCAGGCGGCGCTGCACCCAGCCGGTGGTGCCGCCTTCGTGCTGCACCTTGAGCCATTCGCCGCGCCGCTCGAGCGTGCGCAGCACGTCGCCGTAGCCGGCCCTCTTCACTACCGGGCTGCGCGTGCCGGGCGCCCGCCGCAGGTTCGCCACCTGGGCCTTCACGACGCGGTGCGGGGTCTTGCTGGTCATTGGACGGAAGACCCACGCCTTGTCGCCCTCGAAGTCGCTCACGTGCAGCCAGTCGCCCTTGCGGCCGATCACCTTGAACGGATAGCCCTTGCTCACGGTCCAGTGCGTGTCGTAGCGCTGGCCGGGGCCGGTGCGCATGTTCAGCGACTTGACGGCAACGCTGACCATCTGTGTCTGTGCGGCGGACGCGGACGGCAGAGCCAACCACGAGAGAGCGAAGGCGAGCAGCAGGGCAGGCAAGCGGCTGAATCTGGACATGGAGCGAGGGTTCCTTTCTGTGGAGCTGTGGCAAAGCCCATCTGGGCACCCGAAGCCGGATAAGTTCCGCGGGGATATCCCGGAGTGCACTGGCCGGCCAACAAGCTCGCAAGCTTTGGGGCACTGCGGCCCGACGCGCGAGCCCCGGGGTACAGCCTGTGCTTCCCGAGAACGCCAGTCACTTCGACGACCAAGTTGGCGCCGTGGAGCACAGCCCAGTGAAGGACGGCCGCTCGGCCTTGTTGCGGCGCTTCCGGCAGGAAGAAGACGCGGCGCTGCTGTATCTCAACTTCGTGGTGTCGGAACTGCTGCAGCGGACGCGCTCCGCGGACATGCCGGGATGTACCTGTCGGACCACGGGCAGGAGGTGGGCATGTCAGCGATCGCGCGGGACGCAGCCCGGCGACGCTCTCGGGCTACCGGATTCCGGCAGTGGTGTGGCGCAATGCGCGGCCGCCCCTGTTGCGGGCAGAAGCGGCGCAGCAACCGTCTCACGTTGACTGGACGGGCTGGATCTTGATGGACCTGCTCGACATCCGGTGGAGCGGGCGGAAGCTTCTACTTCGTTGCCGAGACCGACGGTCTGGGTCCGGGTGTGGACACGATGGTGCCTGCTTCATCTTCGATCCATCCGCGCCAGGTGCCTCGCCCCCAGCCGGCGTTGACCTCGTATGGAATGACATAGCTCTTTGCCGGGAGAACAACGAATTTCAGATAGATGTGGTCGGCACGGAACTGCGGGTGTGTTCTGAGACCGACCACCGCCGTGTGCTCGCCGGGCGGAAGTTCCCATCGATCCACCGGCCGGAGGACCTGGGGAACCCTATCCGTCGATCGAAACGAAATAGCTGACCCCACGCGACCCTGACTTGACGATAGCGAGACCGGACAAAGACTGCATTTCGGTGCCCGGCACGCGATACGGACGGGCAGCGCAGCCTGCAAGCAGCGCGGCGGTCATCACGAGCGCCGCGGCCGACAGCTCGAGGCTCGATGCATGATTCATTTCTTCGATTGCAGGCAAGTCAGCACGTTGAAGTGCAAACGGCCTTCAAACAGTTGACTGCTTTTTTTTTGGGTCGGACGGCGCCGCATTTGCTCGCGACCGCAGGCAAAGCGGCGCGGAGTCAGAACTTGACAAAGAAGACCAGCGGAGGACGTCCTTCGATCTTCGCAACGTAGTACGGATGATCCGTAGCGACTGGCGCGGTCAGCCTGTATTGCCATGTTCCACCGGTCTGTTCGAGGCTGATGCGCGCGCTGTTGTCAGTCGTCTGCTGAGGCACGTCTCCTGCAGTGAAAACTTGACGACGCTCCAGCCAATCGAAGAAGCCGCTCGAATTTCCGCTTCGCGGCATCGACACCAGGCTGATGGTTTTCTTGGCAATATCCGTGGGGTTCGCATCCAGCGCAAAAGTCAGATCACCAGAGGCCGGCAACGGTTGATAGCGGAAATTGAAGGTATACGGCGCTTCCGCTACAGAGTCGCTGGCACGAACGAATTGCAGACAACCCGTATCGGCATCTGCAAATGATGTAGCCGACGTCAATGCGCCAGAGGAGGAATTTGCAGCGCCAGTGACCGCAAAGGTCTCGACGTCCGGCACCAATGCGAGCTCCGCAGCAGTTTTCGACGCACACGCTCCCGAGGCTTGGCCCGTCGGATAGAAGAACAAGGTGCCGCTGACATCACTGGTGTAAGTCAGAGACAGGAAACGCGAAGATCCGCCGATCACCAAGCCTGAGGAGTAGCTCAGGCTCACCAGATTCAACGAGAGAGTATTCAACTCAACCGGCATGGTCGCCTCGACGTAAGTCGAGGTTGCGGTGGCTGGATTCAGGATCTGACCTTTTGCTCTCAATACATAAGAACCAGGCTTGACCTTGGGCATCAGCAACTTGACCAGATTGGCGGTGCGCGGAAAGAACAGTCCGGCGGAGCCCCCTCGCAATGAAACGGCTCCCGCATTCGTGCCATCGGGATTCTCAAGCGAATAGGTCACAACCACGGCCGAGGCAAACTCCGGAGACAACTCGACATCAAGATCGCCGTTGGCCGCGATCGGACTGACGGTGTCGAGTGCGCGACGAAGAGATGCAGCCGATGCAGCGACTGGAGCCGGTGCTTCCGCTGGTGAAGCTTCCTGGCTTGTTGCGGACGCCGGAGCCGAGGCCTCGGCAGAGGCTTGCGAAGCCACAGGCGCGGTAGCTGCCGGAAAGACGGCTCCTCCTCCGCTGCCACCCCCGCCGCATCCATGAAGTCCACCGATTGCGAGCATTAACGCCACTTTTGCGATTGCTTGTTTTTCCATTGAAAACTCTCCCTCTGATTTTTAGTTGACTAGAAACTTGCATTGAGGTTGAAGCCGAGCGCGACCTTCGCAGTGCGATAGCCCTCGGGCTTGCTGATCGGCGCGCCGACGAAGAAGTCGTAGCTCAGCTTGCTCCACTGGCCGCGCACGCCGATGACCGCACCGGCGAGGCTTCGTCCGAGCAGGTCGACCGTCGAGCGACCGCCGACGTGGCCGTAGTCGGCGCCGACGTACAGCTCTGCTCCGCTTTGACCCACGGCCCATCCGATGTCGTTGCGAATGAGCCAGCCTCGTTCGCCCAAAAGGCTCGTCTCACCATCGAAGCCGCGCACCGTGTAGCGCCCGCCGATGGCAAAGCGGTCCTGTGGTGTCAACGGCGTGCGATTCCACTGCGTGCGGATCAGGCCGGCGTAGCGCATCTTCTGCTCACCGAGCTTGAACGGCGCGTTGAGGCTGATGTCGGCCGTGTAGAGCTTCAGCCGTGACGTGCCTTCGCCGAACTCTTCTTCCGGCGCGGTCCGCGAGCCGAAGCCGCCGGTGCCGCGCTTGTAGGCCAGCGTGCCTTCGAGCGTTGCCTTGTCGCCAAAGAGATCGATGTACTCCTTGTGATTGAGGCTGAGCTCCCAGCCACCGACCACGCGGTGCTGCACGTCGACCTCGGTGTCGTCCACGAAGTTGCGCGACTCGCGGCGCCAGCCCTTGATCGCCACGCTCGTCTTGCGGCTCTGGTCGCGGTAGACGAGGCGCGAAAGCTTGACCTCGGCGTTGTTGGTCTTGCCGGCGTAGACGTAGTCCTGGTTCAGGCCAGTCACGCTCTGGTGGTACTGGCTGTTGGAGGCCGTGAGGCCCAGCAGCCAGTAGCCGTACGGCAGCGAGTAGTGAACGGTCTGACCTTCGGTGCCCTTGGCCGGGTCGCCGAAGACGTGGTTATTGATGTTGTGGTTGGCGCTGACGTAGAACAGATCGTTCAGGCCGAAGGGGTTGTCCAGGGACAGGGTGGCGCCCGCCTGATACCGGCCGGTGGCTTCGGTGCCGCTGTCATCCAGGCTCAGGGTGACTCGCCACTTCTTGGATTGAACGTACTTGACGACGAGGTCGCTGTCGCCGGGTTTTGCGTTGGGGGCGGTTGAGGGTTCGATCTGGATGTCGGCCTCGGCGGTCGGTGCGCGCTTGAGGTTTTCCAGGCCCTGTTCGATGTCGCGCAGATTCAGCAGATCGCCAGGACGAGCAGGGATTGCGGAGGCCAGCAAAGCGGAACTGCCCAGCAGCGTCGCTGAAGAGTCTGCAGTTGTACGAATGGCGGCAATGCGGCCGGGCACCAACGAGAGTGTCAGCGTGCCAGTCGACAAGTCCTGCGGTGCAGCAAGCACGCGGGTCGTGACGAAGCCTCGAGCGATAACGGCTTGCTGGACGCGCGCAAGGACGACATTGACGCCAGACGTACCGAGGCAACGGCCGACGGGCGAATCATTGCCTTCGGGGCCGGACAGTTCGGCCACAGCCCACTGGAAGGACTCGGACTGCTCGCCGACCAGCAGCACGTGATCGATGCGAAAGCACGGGGACTCGGCTTCGGGGATGCGCTGAATCGGTGCTGGCGGAGCGGCCTGTGGGCGCTGATCAACGGTGCGCTCGTTCTGCTCACGCAGGGCACGTTCACGTTCCTGCTGGCGCTGTTGTTCAACGAAGGGCTGCGGCGTAGCCGCGAGTTGCGCGAATGCGAACGACGGAAACACTGCGGCTATCGCCGCCATTACATGAATCTTCATTGAAAAGACGCTTCAGCGTGCAGGTGCAGGACAACCCGCAATGCTGCGAACCTCTACCGGCCGGGGTGCGTCCGGGTCGGTTGCATCCATAACGGCCAAGCGGCAAGACATCTTTTCGCCCCAAACGAACTCGACGGTGTAGGCGCGGTTCTCCACCGGAGTGAAGCTCACGGTCACCGGGCCACAACTGCCGGTGCGATAGGCCACGTTCGTGCCCCCAGTGCTCCAGTTGCCCGTGCTTCGGATTTGGATGGGTTGCCCTGGCGCTGCTTCATGAACCAGATAGGGACTGGCGCGCGTGCCAGCGCGCAAGGCGCTTGCTATCCAAGGGTAGACAACGCCACTGCCCGTATAGGCTGCCGCACCCAGGTGCTGAAAGTTCTGGCAAGGTGCCTCAGAAGTGCTGACGGCAAACTGGGCGTTGGCCGAGATTCCAAAGGTACGCATGACCAATTTGGAAGTACCGGCCTCGATGTCCTTCAATTCGTTATAGCCGGTGTTGGCACGTATGTCTGCCGCAGCAGCTTCCGGATTGATTTGCGAGTAGGTACAACCGGTGACGGCAAGCACGACGAGACACAGCATCGCGGCCGGTTGACAGAGAATTTTTTCTGACCACTTCATCCCACGCCCTGAAACAACATAGCCCGATTCATAGTTTTTAATCACCAAGCGCAGAACCCGTCCGCCCGGCCATCTGCGCCACTGTTCAACTCTCATTGTGACGACTGCGATCGATATCGAAGAAAAATAGCAATCAAGCGAATTAAGTCAAAGACAATGCAAAAAGCCGAAGCAGCAAAGATCATCAAAAACATTGACCAATGACGCGCTCTTGAAAAAACAGGAGCATCCCAAGAGGCAATTCTGTAAAGCCACTCGAAAATTTCCGGTAACTTCCACATCACGAGTGAAATCGCAACCATCACTGTGATTCGAGTGACGCTACCTTTCCAGGAAGGAGAAACTATCAACTTCTCAAATGAAATCATCTTCTTGTCGGTGCGGGCTGACCAGGAATGAAGGAGGCGCCTCCTTGAACCACCGATCCCACTGTTGCGCCACTTATGACAGGCGTCGGATTGGGGGTTCCCTGAAACAATGCGGGGACTTTGGGGTTTAGATTGTTATACACAAAGGGGTAAGTAATCTGCTTCATCCCTAGCGTAGCCAGGCTACTTATGACGTAGCCCGTTCCTCCAAAGAGTCCGCCAAGAGCCCCTGCGAATATTGGACTGTTGTTTTCTCCATAGACAGTGTTGTTGAATGCAGTGTTTACAGCGCCGCCGGCTCCACCCAAAAGCACATTTCCCGTGAATCTGAAGCTGGCTCCTAATGGACCGGAAATCAGGCCGATCGTAGCTGCGAAAGCTGTTTGCCCTGGCCGGATCGCACCAGATTGCGCATACTGGCCCGCGGCATCCATTCCTCCTCCTGTAATTCCGCCGACAGTTCCGAGTGCTCCAACAGATCCTACGGAGAGGGCCAAAGGGGCTCCTACAATAAACGCCGCACCGACGGGGGCAACGATTGTTGCGCCACCAAGAACGTTCTGGGTTCTATTGACATTTGAAATTGCCGTCAATAAATCCGTTGGATCGGGCTGCACCAAACCATTCTTTCCATAGAACGCAGCAATGGCCGGATCAGAAATGTATGAGGATGAATATATGTTTACGTTGGCCCGCTGCTCTGTTTGTTGATTTCCATCCAGAAGTGACCCACTTGGCCCGGTGATTTCCATCTAAATCTGACCCACGTGATAACCCTAACCTGCTGCTTTTAGCAGCAGGAGCACAGGAGTGATTGACGTGGCGACACTGAGTGTCATCAGACGTTGGGCACTGCGAGAGCAACTGTCCATCCGAGAGATAGCCCGGCGCACTGGCTTGTCTCGCAACACCATCCGCAAGTACCTTCGCGAGGGCGAGGCGGCGCCCAGTTACACGAAGCGCATCAGCCCGAGCAAGCTCGACGCGTTCGCCGAGAAGCTCGGCGGCTGGCTCAAGAGCGAGGCATCCAAGTCACGCAAGCAGCGGCGCACGCTGAAGCAGATGCACGCCGACCTGGTGGCGCTGGGCTATCAGGGCTCCTATAACCGCGTGGCGGCCTTTGCACGAGCGTGGCATGCGCATCGCCACGAGGTCCAGCAGACGACGGGGCGCGGCACCTTTGTGCCTCTGGCCTTCGGTCCCGGCGAGGCATTCCAGTTCGACTGGAGCGAGGACTGGGCCGTCATCGCTGGTGAACGCACCAAGCTGCAGGTGGCGCACTTCAAGCTCAGCCACAGCCGCGCGTTCATCGTGCGCGCCTACCTGTTGCAGACCCACGAGATGCTGTTCGATGCGCACAACCGAGCCTTCGAGGTGCTCGGGGGCGTGCCTCGGCGCGGCATCTACGACAACATGAAGACCGCCGTGGACAGGGTACGTCGCGGCAAGGAGCGCGACATCAACGCGCGCTTCAGCGCCATGGTCAGCCACTACTTGTTTGAGGCCGAGTTTTGCAACCCAGCCTCGGGCTGGGAGAAGGGCCAGGTCGAGAAGAACGTGCGTGATGCGCGTCACCGGTTGTGGCAACCCGTGCCGGCGTTCGCCACGCTGGCGCTGCTCAACGACTGGCTGGAGGACCGCTGCAAGGCGCTGTGGAGCGAGATCGTCCACGGCAAGCTGCCAGGGACCGTGGCCGATGTCTGGTCGCAGGAACGCCCGCTACTGATGCAGATCCCCAGACCCTTCGATGGTTTCGTAGAACACACCAAGCGCGTCTCGCCCACCTGCCTGGTGCACTTCGAGCGCAACCGCTACAGCGTTCCGGCCTCCTACGCGAACCGGCCAGTGAGCCTGCGCGTGTACGCCGAACGCCTTGTCGTGGCGGCCGAGGGCCAGATCGTGTGCGAGCACACGCGCATCATTGACCGTCGCCACGACACCGCAGGTCAGACCGTCTACGACTGGAGGCACTACCTGGCGGTGCTGCAACGTAAGCCAGGAGCGCTCAGGAACGGAGCACCCTTCAGCGAGCTGCCCCAGGGCTTCCGGCGGCTGCAGGCCGCGCTGCTGAAGCAGCCAGGTGGCGACCGCGAGATGGTGGAGATCCTGGCGCTGGTGCTGCATCACGACGAGCAGGCAGTGCTGACCGCGGTCGAACTGGCGCTGGAAGCCGGCGTAGCCAGCAAGACCCATGTGCTAAATGTGTTGCACCGACTGCTCGATGCCAAGCCCGTTGCGCCAGCGCCCGTCACGGCACCTCAGGCACTGCGCCTGGTGAACGAGCCGAAGGCCGATGTGCTGCGCTACGACACGCTCAGGGGGCGTGCCAGCGCTGCTGGCGGCTTGCGCGGGCCGCTGAGCTCCAAGTCGAGCAGCCCGGAGGTGCGCCATGCGACATGACCCTGCCAGCGGCGCCATCGTGATCATGCTGCGCGAACTCAAGATGCACGGCATGGCCCAGGCCGTCGCGGAGCTGGCCGAGCAGGGGTCGCCGGCCTTCGAGGCGGCCCAACCGATGCTCTCGCAGTTGCTCAAGGCAGAGACGGCCGAGCGGGAGGTACGCTCGGTGGCCTACCAGTTGAAGCTCGCTCGCTTCCCAGCCTACCGTGACCTCGCCGGCTTCGACTTCGCCAACAGCGAGGTCAACGAGGCCCTGGTGCGTCAGCTGCACCGATGCGAGTTCATGGACGATGCGCAGAACCTGGTACTTGTCGGCGGGCCGGGCACGGGTAAGACTCATATCGCCACAGCCCTGGGCGTGCAGGCCATCGAGCACCATCACCGCCGGGTGCGCTTCTTCTCGACAGTAGAACTGGTCAACGCACTCGAACAAGAGAAGGCCAGTGGCAATCCCGGCCACATCGCGCACCGACTGATGTACGCGGACATGGTGGTGCTCGACGAGTTGGGCTACCTGCCGTTCAGTGCATCAGGCGGCGCGCTGTTGTTCCATCTGCTGTCCAAACTCTACGAACGCACGAGCGTGGTGATCACAACCAACTTGAGCTTCAGCGAGTGGGCCAGCGTCTTCAGCGACGCGAAGATGACGACGGCGTTGCTGGACCGGCTCACGCATCACTGCCATATTCTGGAGACTGGAAACGACAGCTTCCGCTTCAAGCACAGCTCGGCTCAACCCGTTCAAGCAGTCCAACCTAAAAAGGAGAAAACCAAGAACTTATCCACACCGTGAGCCGACTGGCTTGCAAAGCGGGTGGGTCAATATTCGATGGAAATCGCGGGTCAGGATTCCATGGAACTCAACAGGGCCCGCCCGCGTAGATCTTGCCGCCATCGTTGGAGATGGTCCCGCCAGCGCTGATGGCGCCCGGTGCGGGTGGGATGTAGGTGGCTGGAGTGGATGTACTGCTCGAGCCCGTGTCGCTGGCACCCGTGGTCGATGGCGTGGTCGTGCCGCCACTGGTCGGACTCATGGTTCCGCCGGCGGTCGAACCGCCGCTGCTGGTGCCGCCACTGCTTGCACCCGTACTCACGGGCTCGGCACCGATCACGCCGCCGTTCGTATTGCTCAAAACCGGCGAAGCAATGGTCAGGCCTGCCGAGCTGGCCTGGCGAATCGTGCCGCCGCGGTTGGAGATGTCGCCGGGCGTGGTCAGTTCGACGCGCTGGCCTTCCAGCGTGCCGATGTTCTCGAGACGGCCTGCTGCCGTGACGACCAGGCCGCCAGCACCGGCGCCGATGCTGCCCGCGTTGCGCACGCCCAGGCCGGCTTCGCTCCCGATCAGGACGATCTTGTTGGCGTACATGCCGCCCAAGGCAGCAACGTCGAGTGCAAATGTCGGGGCGATGCCCGAGCCCGTCGTGGGTGTGATCTGGCTGTGGTCGGCGCTGACCTGGTTGGCACCGGTCACCACCTTGAGTTCGCTGGCCCAGATGCTGGCGTTGGCCTGCACGGCCCGCGCCAAGATGGCGGCGTAATCGGTCTTGCTGGCATCGAGGCCCGCACCGTCGATGGTGACGGTGCCACCACGGACAAGGAAACTGTCGAGGCCACCGACGGCATTGAACTGCGGCGTGCCGGTGGTGAGCGTGGCGCGCGAGGCGTTGATGAAGCCACCGCCATCCACGCTGATACCCGCCGGGTTCGCGATGATCACTTCGGCGCGCTGGCCACCGACTTCGATATAGCCACGAAGCTGGCTCGGCGTTCCGCCGTTGACCTCATTGAGGACGATGCGAGCCGGGCCTGTGGCCAGGTTGGGATTGCCCTGAACGAACCCACCCAGTTGGGTCTGCACATTCACCCGGCTGTTGTTCAGGATGGCGCCGTTCGCGCCCACGCTGAACTGGTTGTAGACGTTGCGCGAGACGCCTGCGGCGCTAGGGGTTTGCACATTGATGAGTGGGACGCCGTTGGGCGCCGTCAGCACTGTCGGGCGGAGGTTGCCGGGGACGTTCGGGGCACCGACGATCTGCGCCTGTGCCGACATTGCGATCAGCAGACCTGCGATAGCTGTTGATGCAGCCGTCGCGGTTGCTTTGCTGGCGCCTTTGCCAGTGCTGGCGGCCGTCTCCTGGACCACCATGCGAATCCCTCTGGCCGCGTTGAAAACCACGCGGTGCAAGTGCCGGTTCATTGTGCTGACGCTCCCTGATTGTTGTCATTTCGCAGCCAAATCTGTGACGAAATGAAAACTGCAGGGGCGCGATTATGAAAGAGCGGCGCTTGCGTACAAGGAATTAATGCATGCTTTTAAACGACAGAGCTCACTAAATTTCTATGGCTAATTCTTAATGTCTAACTTTGAATCGACCGAATTCATTCCGTCAACAATTGACAATAATTCGCTTAAAACAGTTCAGGCTTCAATCCAGATGCGAAATGAAGCCTCCGCATGTCCAGTCAGTGCGTCGGAACCAGGAAGTCCTGGCTGATGCGACCACCCAATTCGTTCACCCGATCGAGGAACTGGGTGAGGTACGCGTGAAGGCCTGTCGCAAGGATCTCGTCGACACGCGCGTACTGGAGGTCGGCCAGCAGCTTGCCCGCACGGCGCTGCGTTTCGGCGCTTTGTTCGTTCTGCACCTTCGCGAGGTTGTTGACCACCTCGACCAGGCTCGCGTGCAGTGAACGCGGCATGTCGGCGCGAAGAATGAGCAACTCGGCCACGCGCTCGGGCTTGATCACGTCGCGGTACACCTTGCGGTAGACCTCGAAAGCCGAGACGCTGCGCAGGATGGCGCTCCAGTGATAGAAGTCGTATTCCTGATCTTCTTCTGTGGCGGCGCCGAAGAACTCGCTGTTGAGCGCATGGAACTTCACGTCGACCAGTCGCGCGGTGTTGTCGGCGCGCTCCAGGAATGTGCCCAGGCGCGAGAAATAGAAAGCCTCGTCCTGCAACATGGTGCCCAGCGTGACGCCGCGAGACAGGTGCGAACGGAACTTGACCCATTCGAAGAACGCGCCAGGGTCGCGCTCGAAGTCGCCGGCACGCAGCATGCGGTTCACTTCGAGCCAGGTGGTGTTCTGCGTTTCCCAGGCTTCGGTGGTGAGCGCGCCGCGCACGGCGCGGGCGTTCTCGCGAGCGGCCTTGAGGCAGGAGACGATCGACGAGGCATTGCTCTCGTCCTTGACCATGAACTCCATCACCTCATTGGGCGCGATCTGGTCGTACTTCTGGTTGTACCAGGGCAGCAGTTCGCTGATGGAGAGCACGCCCTGCCAGCCGTACTTGGCGACTTCGGCGGACTGCGGCAGCAGCGAGGTCTGGTAATTGACGTCCAGCATGCGCGCCGTGTTCTCGGCGCGCTCGGTGTAACGGGACATCCAATAGAGATGGTCGGCGGTGCGGGACAGCATCGGTGGTGCTCCTACTGCGATTGGCTTTGCGACTGCGCGGGAGCCTTGGCCTTGGGCGCCCGGTCGGCTTCGAGGATCCAGGTGTCCTTGGTGCCGCCGCCCTGCGACGAATTGACCACCAGCGAGCCTTCCTTGAGCGCCACGCGCGTGAGACCACCGGGCACCATCTGCACTTCGCTGCCCGAGAGCACGAAGGGGCGCAGGTCGATGTGGCGCGGCGCGATGCCAGCGTCCACGAAGGTAGGCGAGGTCGACAGGCTCAGCGTGGGCTGTGCGATGTAGCCGTCGGGCTTGGCGATCACAGCCTTCTTGAAGTCCTCGATCTCGGCCTGCGTGGCGGCCGGGCCGATGAGCATGCCGTAGCCGCCGGCGCCGTGCACTTCCTTGACGACCAGGTCCTTCATGTTGTCGAGCGTGTACTGCAGCTCGTCCTTGTTGCGGCACATGTAGGTGGGCACGTTCTTCAGGATCGGCTTCTCGCCGAGGTAGAACTCGACCATCTTCGGCACGTACGGGTAGATCGACTTGTCGTCCGCCACGCCGGTGCCCACGGCGTTGCAGATCACGACGTTGCCATCGCGGTACGCGCGCATGAGGCCCGCGCAACCGAGCGTCGACGTGGGGCGGAACACCTCGGGGTCGAGGAAGTCGTCGTCCACGCGGCGGTAGATGACGTCCACGCGCTTGGGCCCGCGCGTGGTGCGCATGTAGACGAAGTTGTCCTTGACGAACAGGTCCTGGCCCTCGACCAGTTCCACGCCCATCTGCTGGGCAAGGAAGGCATGTTCGAAGTAGGCGCTGTTGTACATGCCGGGCGTGAGCACCACCACCGTGGGCTCGGCCGTGGCCGGCGGCGCGCTGGCGCGCAGCGTCTCCAGCAGCAGGTCGGGGTAGTGCGCCACGGGCGCGATGCGGTTCTGGTTGAACAGCTCGGGGAAGAGCCGCATCATCATCTTGCGGTTTTCCAGCATGTAGCTCACGCCGCTGGGCACGCGCAGGTTGTCCTCGAGCACATAGTACTCGCCGTTGCCTTGCGCATCGGGGGCGCGCACGATGTCGATGCCCGAGATGTTCGAATAGACGTTGTGCGGCACGTTCACGCCCATCATCTCGGGGCGGAACTGCGCGTTGTTCAGTATCTGCTCGGCCGGGATGATGCCGGCCTTGATGATTTCCTGGTCGTGGTAGACGTCGTGCAGGAAGCGGTTGAGCGCCGTGACGCGCTGCACGAGCCCCTTTTCCATGCTTTCCCACTCGTGCGCGGGAATGATGCGGGGCAGCAGGTCGAACGGGATGAGGCGCTCGGTGCCTGAGCCGTCTTCGTCCTTGGCGCCGTACACCGCGAAGGTGATGCCGACCCGGCGGAAGATCATTTCCGCCTCTTCGCGCCGCGAACGCATCACCTCACCGGGTTGCTTCGCGAGCCATTGGTCGTAGCGCTTGTAATGCTGTCGGATCGCAGCCCCCGCATAGGGCAGCTGCTCATACATCTCGTCGAATTTGTGCATGGAACGACCAATCTCCTTGAGCCATAGCTTAGCAAGTTCAAGGCCAGTGAAAGCCCTGATGCGAAGCCCGAGGAAACGGTCGAAGGTCTTTTGTTCTCTCCCGGTGTGCCGCCGACGGCAGCCCTATTGCACGCCGCTGCCGACCTGCAATTCAGAGCGCGGTGCCAGGAACCGGCGGATGCGGTCGCCGGCCTCGTCGCCGTAGAGGCTGGCCAGGAAGGACTCGCGCTCGGCGTCCAACTGCTCGCGGCGGGCACGTCCGCGTGCGCCGTGGACCAGCGCCTTGATGCGAGCTTGCGCTTCGAACGGGCCGCGGGCCAGTTCCTGCGCCCAACCCAGTGCCGCCTCGAAGGCACCGCCGCTGGGCACCACCTTGTTGACCACGCCCCATCCGTGAAGCCTTTCGGCCGCGACCGGCGTGCCGTCGAGCAGCATCTCGAGCGCGGCCTGCGGCGGCAGCGCCCGCGCCAGCGAATCGGTGCCGCCCGCTTCGGGCGACAGGCCCATGTTGACGTAGGACATCGCAAAGCGTGCGTCCTCGGCCGCCACGATGAGGTCGCAGGCCAGGCACACCGAAAAGCCGCCGCCGAACGCCGCGCCCTCGACGGCCGCGATCACCGGCTGCGGTGCTTCCTGCAGGGCCATGACCCACTCATGGAGCGCGTCGATATGGGCGCGCTGCTCCGCTTCCGGAAACTTGCGCTGCCTCGCCAGCCGCTTGAGGTCGCCGCCGCCGGAGAAATGGCCGCCTTCACCGTGCAGCACGATCGCGCGGACGGTGCGGAAACCTGCGGTCGCCCGCACGGCCTGCGCGGCGGCCCGGTAGATGGACGGGTTGAGCGCATTGCGTGCCCGCGGGTTGCTGATGGTCAGCACCAGCACGGCACCTTCGCGGCGAGTGCGCAGTTGCGCGCCGACGTGATCGGGGGGTTCGGCAGGCATGAACTCGGCGGCGTTCATGGGAGCACCCCGGCAGACAGGCGAAATTGTGGCGTTGGGCAGAGGCGCATGAGGGTTTCCTTTCGGAAATGAATACGAAATTATTCATTGCCTCGGATTCAAAAACATCCTCGCCCAACCACATACTGGGTCCAAAGTTTGCCAACTTCGTCACAAAATTCAGCTTCCAGCGCCCAAGTTCTGCGTTCCATCTCCTTTTCCGCTTTTTCCAATTCAGGTTGCTGCGGTAGTTTGCCGCGCCCGCGCCAGCTCTACCCACCGCTCGGGACTTCAGGCTGCCATCCCGTTTGAACGGTCGAGGCGCCAGCGCACCGAGCAATCCTGCGCGGCATCGACGCCGATTTTTTCCGCCGCCCGTCGCTGCGACCAAATGGAATATGGCGTCCTGCCCGATGTAGCGCCGCCACGGCTTCAGGGAATGCGATGCTGCCAATACCGAATGCGGCGCTCGCGCTCGCAGCCGATCCCCACAGGTGCTTCGCTGCGCCAGTGCGCTGCGCCGCAGCGCGGGCTGTCGACCACCCTCACGCCGCGGGCCGCGTGACGTGCGAGCACCTCGGCGGCCGGGTGGCCGAAACGATTGCGGTAGCCGGCCTGCACCAGCGCGATGCCGGGCTTGACCGCATCGAGGAACGCGTCGCTCGACGAGGTCTTGCTCCCGTGGTGAGGCACCAGCAGCAGGTCGGCCCGCAGCCGTTCCGGCGTGCGCGCGACCAGCGCGGCCTCCTGCAGGCGCTCGATGTCACCGGCCAGCAGCGCGGTGGCGCGGCCGTTGCCGATGCGCAGCACGCACGACACGGCATTGGGCCGGGTGAAGCTGCGGTAGTCGCTGTCGAAGGGATGCAGGACTTCGAAGTCGACGCCATCCCAGGTCCAGCGTTGCCCCGCTTCGCAACGCCGCGCCGCGCGAAGTGCCTGCAGCGGATGCGTCGCCTCGATGGAACTCAATAGCGTGGCCTGCGGCTGCATCGCAAGCACAGCGGGTGCGCCGCCGGTGTGGTCGGTGTCGCGGTGGCTCAGCACGAGCATGTCGAGCCGCTCGCCGTAGGCACGCAGCAGCGGCACCAGCACGCGATGTCCGGCATCGCTCTCCAGGCTGTAGCGCGGACCGGCGTCGTACAGGAGGCTGTGCGACGCAGTACGCACCAGCACGGCATTGCCCTGGCCGATGTCGGCGCCGAGCAATTCGAACTCGCCCTGCACCGGCCGGGGCGCCTGCCACAGCAGCACCGGCAGCAGCAGCGGCAGGCCGAGCGCACGCAGCGACCACGGCAACCGCATGGCGAGCAGTGCGCCGCCCGCCACGCCGGCGGCCGCCATCCACCATGGCGACGCCGCCATCGACAGCGTGGCGTACGGCCAGCCCGCCAGCCATTGCAGCAGCAGGGAGAGCAGCTTCACTGCCAGCGCGCAGAGGTCCCACAGCGGCGGCGCGGCGACGCCGAGCATCGCGAGCGGCGTCACGACGAGCGTGACCCAGGGGATCGCGACGGCATTGGCCAGCAGGCCCACCAGCGAGACCTGCTGGAACAGCAGCAGGCTCAATGGCGTGATCGCCAGCGTGATGGCCCACTGCTCGCGAAGGAATTGCCAGAACCGGAATCTCGGCCCGGTCCTCTTCTCACCCGGTACCGAGGCATCGCTGGCGAACAGCACGCCCACGGCCACGAAGCTGAGCCAGAACCCGGCCTGCATCAACGCCCACGGATCGGCCGCCACCACCACGGTGGCCGTGAGCAGCCACACATGCGGCCAGGGCCAGCGCCGGCCCGCAAGCCGCAGCAGCGCGACGGCGCAGAGCATCCACACCGTGCGCTGCGAGGGCACACCCCAGCCGCTGAAGAGCGCATAGAGCGCAGCCAGCAGCACGCCGCCCACCAGTGCGGCCTGTTGGGCGGGCACGCACAGCATCAGCCGCGTGCTGCGCCGCCAGAGCAAGCCGACGAAGTGCGCGGCGAGCCACGCGAACATCGTGATGTGCAGGCCCGAGATCGACATGAGATGCGCAACACCCGTCGCGCGGAACACGTCCCAGCCGGCGCGGTCGATCGCGCCCTGGTCGCCGGTGACCAGCGCCGCGATCACGCCGGCCTGGGCGCGGTCGGGCACACGCTCGAACACCGCGTCGCGCACGGCTTCGCGTGACCGTTCGATCGGGCGCCGCCATGTGGCGGCGAGCAGCGCGGGCGGCGCGTCGCGCGCGCCGGTGCGCACATGGCCGCTGGCATGCAGGCCCTGCTCCCACATCCACAGTTCGCTATCGAAGCCGTGCGGGTTGCGGTTGCCATGCGGCGCCTTGAGCCGGACGGTGAAGCGCCAGCGATCGCCGGCATGGGGAACGGTGGGCAGGTCTTCGGCGTACCAACCGAGCGCGATGCGAGCAGGCACGACCGGCGGCACGGCGTCTGCGGCGCCGGGCCATCGGGCGGATTCGACGTCGAGCCGAAAGCGCGTGCCGGATTCGGTGTGCTGCGGCATATCGGCCACGAGGCCGGTCACTTCGATGCTGTGGCCTTCGAGCGCGGGATTCAACGCATCTTGCGCATACGCCGTGGCGCGCCACCCCGCAAGGCCCGCACCGATCATCGCGCCGCAAGCGAAGGCGATGAGCACTCCCCAGCGTGCGAGCCGCGCGGACCCCACCGTGCCGGCCAATGCAAGCATCAGCAAGGTGGCGTAGAGCCATGCCGGCCACAGCACCGGCTGCTGCAACTGCAACGCCGCACCGAGCAGCGAACCGACCATCGCTGAGAACGCGCCGGCGCCTCCCACGGCACTGCCGGACGCGCGCGACGGCGTCAAGAAAGGACCTCGAAGCCCATGATGCAAACCCTCCCCAAGTCACGCTCAGTGGCGCGTTAATTGCTTGGCATCTGGGCTAGTATGCGTCTCAGCAGAGACATCTTTTCGACGCAATCTGCCAGTACTGCACACAAAAACGCATGTCCATTCACGCCGCTCTCCACCACGTCACCCATTACAAGTACGACCGCCTGGTGCAGCTGGGCCCGCAGGTCGTGCGCTTGAGGCCCGCGCCGCATTGCCGAAGCAACGTCATCTCCTACTCGCTGCGCGTCGAGCCCGCCGAGCACTTCGTCAACTGGATGCAGGACCCGTTCGCCAACTACCAGGCGCGGCTGGTGTTCCCCGAGAAGACGCGCGAGTTCAAGGTCACGGTCGACCTCGTGGTCGAGATGGCGGTGTACAACCCCTTCGACTTCTTCCTTGAGCCGCAGGCCGAGAACTTTCCTTTCAAGTACACGCCCTCGCAGGCCGAGGAACTCGCGCCCTACCTCGTGGCCGACCCGGTCACGCCGCTGCTGGAGGCCTACCTCGACAAGGTCGAGCGCAAGGAGCAGCGCACCATCGACTTCCTGGTGGGCCTGAACCAGCAGGTGCAGCAAGACGTCAACTACCTCATCCGCATGGAACCCGGCGTGCAGACGCCGGAAGAAACACTCGCCAGCGGCAGCGGCTCGTGCCGCGACTCGGGCTGGCTGCTGGTGCAGCTGCTGCGCCACATGGGGCTGGCCGCGCGCTTCGTCTCGGGCTACCTGATCCAGCTCACGCCCGACGTGAAGTCGCTCGACGGCCCGAGCGGCACCACGGTCGACTTCACCGACCTGCATGCCTGGTGCGAGGTGTTCCTGCCGGGCGCCGGCTGGATCGGGCTGGACGCCACCTCGGGCCTGATGGCCGGCGAAGGCCACATTCCGCTGGCCTGCACGCCCACGCCGTCGAGCGCCGCGCCCATCGAGGGCGGCGTGGACGAGTCGGAGGTCGAGTTCAGCCATGAGATGAAGGTCACGCGCATCTACGAATCGCCGCGCGTCACCAAGCCCTACACCGAAGAGCAATGGGCCGAGGTGCTCGCGCTCGGCGACGCGGTCGATGCGCGTCTGAAGGCCGGCGACGTGCGCCTGACGATGGGTGGCGAACCCACCTACGTGGCCACCAGCGACCGCGATGCGCCCGAATGGAACACCGACGCGCTCGGCCCGACCAAGCGCGGGTACGCCACCGAACTGGTCCACAAGCTGCGCGCCGAATACGGCAACGGCGGCTTCCTGCATTTCGGCCAGGGAAAGTGGTACCCGGGCGAGCAGCTGCCGCGCTGGGCGCTGTCGATCTTCTGGCGCGCCGACGGCCAGACGCTGTGGCATGACCCCGCGCTTTTCGCGGACGAGCGCCATCCCACGCATTACACGAGCGAGGACGCGCGCCGCTTCACCAATCTGCTGGCGCACAAGCTCGGCCTGACCGAGCGCTACATCCAGCCCGGCTACGAGGACATCTACTACTACCTGTGGCGCGAACGCCGCCTGCCGGTGAATGTCGACCCCTTCGACTCGAAGCTCGACGACGAACTCGAACGCGTGCGCCTGCGACGGGTGTTCACCCAGAAGCTGGACGCCGTCATCGGCTACATGCTGCCGATCGAGCCCGGCAATGCGAACCGCGACGCGCCGGCGCTCGCCGGCCCGGCCTGGAAGACCGGCCCGTGGTTCATGCGCGACGACCGCCTGTACCTGATCCCGGGCGACTCGCCCATGGGCTATCGCCTGCCGCTCGACTCGCAGCCGTGGGCCAGCAAGGGCGACTATCCGTACCTGGTCGAGCGCGATCCGACCGCGCCGCGCGGCGCGCTGCCGACGTCGGCGGACTATCGGGCGCGCTATGCGGCAGCCACGCCCAATGCAGGCGGCACGAACGCAACCGGCGCGAGCCCTGGCGACGTCCCCTACGCCTTCGGCATGCCGCCCGCCGTGCCCGCCTCGCTGCGCATGCAGATGCCGGGCGCCACCGGTGACGCAGCCGCGGCAGCAGCTTCGGCGGACACGACGGCCACGCGCCAGCCGCTGCGCGGCGAGTCCGCCCACTGGGTCACGCGCACCGCGCTGTGCGTCGAGGTGCGCGATCCGCGCCGCGCCAACGGCCCGGCCGCCGAGAAGGTAGGCAGCGCGTCGGGCGTTCTCTATGTCTTCATGCCGCCGCTGGCGCGCCTGGAGGACTACCTCGACCTCGTCGCGGCCGTCGAAGCCACCGCGCGCGAGCTGGGCGTGCGCATCGTGATGGAAGGCTATCCGCCGCCGCGCGACCCGCGCCTGAAGATGCTGGCCGTCACGCCCGATCCGGGCGTGATCGAAGTCAACATCCACCCGGCCCATGACTGGAAGGAACTGGTCGCGCACACCGAGTTCCTCTACAACGCCGCGTTCGAGACGCGTCTGTCGGCCGAGAAGTTCATGACCGACGGGCGCCACACCGGCACCGGCGGCGGCAACCACTTCGTGATGGGCGGTGCCACGCCGGCCGACAGCCCCTTCCTGCGGCGGCCCGAGCTGCTGGCAAGCCTCCTGCTTTACTGGCACAACCATCCGTCGCTGAGCTATCTGTTCTCGGGCATGTTCATCGGACCGACGAGCCAGGCGCCGCGCGTGGACGAGGCGCGCAACGACCAGGTCTACGAGCTCGAAATCGCGCTGAAGGAGATCGCGAAGAACCGCGAGATCCATGGCCAGAACATGCCGGCGTGGCTGGTCGACCGCACGCTGCGCAACATCCTGATCGACGTGTCGGGCAACACGCACCGCAGCGAGTTCTGCATCGACAAGCTGTATTCGCCCGACTCGAGCACCGGCCGCCTCGGCCTGCTGGAGCTGCGCGCCTTCGAGATGCCGCCGCATGCCCGCATGAGCATCGCGCAACAGCTGCTCATCCGCGCGCTGGTGGCCCGTTTCTGGGACGAGCCCTACAAGGCGCCCGTCACGCGGTGGGGCACCGAGCTGCACGACCGCTTCCTGCTGCCGACCTTCGTCAAGATGGACTTCGACGACGTCATCAGCGAGATGCGCCAGGCCGGCTTCGCCTTCGACCCCGACTGGTTCGCGCCGCACTTCGAGTTCCGCTTCCCGATGGTGGGCCAGGTGCAGGCCATGGGCGTGGAACTGTCGCTGCGCAACGCGCTGGAACCGTGGCACGTGATGGGCGAGGAAGGCTCGGCCGGCGGCACGGTGCGCTACGTGGATTCGTCGCTCGAGCGCATCGAGGTGCGCGTGACGGGCCTCAACGAAAGCCGCCACGTCGTCACCGTCAACGGCAAGGTGCTGCCGCTGCAGCCCACCGGCGTCACCGGCGAGTTCGTGGCCGGCGTGCGCTACAAGGCCTGGAACCCGCCGTCGGCGCTGCATCCGAGCATCGGGGCCCATGCGCCGCTGACCTTCGACCTGGTCGACACCTGGATGAAGCGGTCATTGGGCGGCTGCCAGTACTTCGTGGCGCATCCGGGGGGCCGCAACTACGACACCTTCCCGGTGAACGCCTACGAGGCCGAAAGCCGCCGGCATTCGCGCTTCGCGCGCACCGGCCACACGCCGGGCCTGATGCGCACGCCGCCGGCCACCATCGAGTTGCCGGGCAGCCGCGAATTCCCGTTCACGCTGGATCTGAGGCGCTGAGGAGCCCTCTGGCACACCGGCGTCGCGGCACCTGCATGACGAGGGTGTGACAATCCACCCCCTGTGGAACCCCTGAACGAATCCCTGTTCGACGCCCAGGCCCTGGACTTTCCGGCTGCCCTGGCGTCGGCACTCGCCCCTGCCGCCCTGCCCGGCCATTTCGACGAACTGCGCGGCCAGGCCACTGCGGCAGCATCCGTGCGGCCGGCGCCGGGCGCCGCGCCAGCTCCTGCGGCAGCGCCGCTGCTGTACGACGCCGCGGCCGAACGGCCGGCCGTGACGCAGTCTCCATCCCAGTCGCAGTCACAGTCGCAATCCCGGCAGGGCGCGTCCGGCGAGCAACCGCCGCTCACGCCCGCCTGGAACGCCTTCTTCGAACAGCTCGGCCCGGGCGGCTTCAACGACCTGCCGCGCCGGGCGGTCAGCCTGGAGCGGCAGATCCGCGACAACGGCGTCACCTACAACGTCTACGCCGACGCCGACGGTCCGCAGCGGCCCTGGTCGCTCGACCTGTTCCCGCTGATCGTCTCGCCCGAGAGCTGGAGCCAGATCGAGGCCGGCGTGCTGCAGCGGGTGCGCGTGCTGGACCGCGTGATGGCCGACGTCTACGGCCCGCAGCAGCTGCTGGCGGAAGGCCTCATTCCGCCGGCGCTGGTGCGCGGACACCCCGGCTACCTGCGCGCCCTGCATGGCGTGAAGCCGCCGGGCGACACCTGGCTGCACATCGCCGCCTTCGACCTCGCCCGCGGCCCCGACGGCAACTGGTGGGTGGTGTCGCAGCGCACGCAGGCGCCCTCGGGCCTGGGCTACCTGCTCGAGAACCGCCTGGCCATCACGCGCCAGTTTCCGCAGGCCTTCGAGGCACTGCATGTGCAGCGCCTGGCCGCCACCTACAGCGCCATGATGGAAGGGCTGCAGCGCATGTGCCCGGCCGGCGTGCCGCCGCACATCGCGCTGCTCACGCCGGGGCCGTACAACGAGACCTACTTCGAGCACGCCTACCTTGCGCGCTACCTGGGCATCACGCTGGTCGAGGGCAACGACCTCACCGTGCGCGACCAGCGCCTGTACCTGAAGACGCTGCAGGGCCTGCGCCCGGTGCACGGCCTCATCAAGCGGCTGGACGACCAGTTCCTCGACCCGCTCGAGCTTCGCCCCGATTCCACGCTCGGCGTGCCTGGCCTGCTGCAGGCCATCCGCGCGGGCAACGTGCTGGTGGCCAACATGCCGGGCTCGGCTTTCCTCGAATCGCCCGCGCTGCTGGGCTTCCTGCCCGGGCTGGCACGCCGCCTGATCGGCGAGAAGCTCAAGCTGCCGGCGCTGCCCACCTGGTGGTGCGGCGAGCGCGCCGCGCTCGAGGCCGTGCTGCCGCAGCTCGGCGACTGCGCCATCAAGCCCACCTACCCCGGCTTCGACGGCCGCGCCACCTTCGACGCGGTGCTCGGCAGCCAGCTCGGCCGGCGCGAGCTCGACGAATGGGCCGGCCGCATCGTGCGCGAAGGCGACGTGCACACCGTGCAGGGCGCCCTGCCGCTGTCGCAGATGCCCACCTGGGCCGCCGACATGGGCCCCGGCCACATCGCGCCGCGCGCGGTGCTGCTGCGCGTGTTCGCGGTGAGCGACGGCGCGCAGTCCTGGCGTGTGCTGCCCGGCGGCCTGGCCCGGCTCGCGGGGCCCGACGCGCAGATCGCCTCCATGCAGCGCGGCGGCAGCAGTGCCGACGTGTGGGTGCAGACGCACGGCGAGGTCGATCGCACCACGCTGCTGCAGCCGCACGCGACGCCGGCCTCGCTTGCACGGCACCGTGCGCCCGTCACCAGCCGCGCCGCGGAGAACATGTTCTGGCTCGGCCGCTACACCGAGCGCGCCGAGAACGCGGTGCGTCTGGCGCGTCTCACGCTCAACCTGCTGGGCGGCGAAGACCAGTCGTCCCGTCCGCTGCTCGAATGGCTCCACCGCCTGGCGCTGCGCAATGCGCTGGTGCCGGCCGAAGTGCCGAGCGCGCCGCAGTCGCGCCGCGTGTTCGAGCGCGCGCTGATCGCAGAACTCGGCGACGTGGCGCGCGGCGGCAGCGTCGGCTACAGCCTCAAGTGCATCCGGCAGGCCGCGGCCGCCGTGCGCGAGCGCCTGTCGCAGGACAACTGGAACCAGATCGTCCGCACCGAGGCCGAATTCCTGCGCCGCGCGGCCGAGCAGGCCGGCGAAGGCAGCTTTGCGGCCAGCGCCGCGCTGCGCGCACTCGAATCGGCCAGCACTGCGCTGGCCGCCATGACCGGCGCACAGACCGACCGCATGACGCGCGACGACGCCTGGCGGCTGCTGTCCATCGGCCGCCACATCGAGCGCCTCGGCTTCCTGGCGAACGCGCTGGAGGCCGGCTTCGAGAACGGCGCGGTGCACGAAGTGAGCGGCTTCGAGGCCATGGTGGCGCTGTTCGACAGCACCATCACCTTCCATGCGCGCTACCAGCAGCGCCGCGACGTCGCCACCATGGTCGACCTGCTGGTGCTCGACGCCGAGAATCCACGCTCGCTCGCATGGGTCACGCAGACGCTGCGCGGGCGCATCGCGCGGCTGGCCGGAAGCGCGCCCGGCAAGCTCACCGCGCTGTCGTACGAACTGCCCGATCCGGCCACGTGGACGCTCGAACATCTCTGCGCCGCGGGCCCCGACGCCAACTACCCGGCGCTGGTCGAGCTGCTCGCCAGCTGCGAAACAGCCGCTTACCACGTGAGCGATGCCATCGGCACGCGCTACTTCACGCTGACCTCAGAATCGCTGCGCTCCGTCGGAGCTTGAACCGCAGACAACGACAGTCCCCAGGAGACACCATGCCAGGCATCGCGATTTCCCGTCGCTTCGCACTCACCGCCGCAGGCCTGTGCGTCGCACTTGCCATGACCGCCTGCAGCAAGCAGGAAGGCGACGCGCCGGCCAGCGCGAACCCGGCCCCGCCGGTTCCGGCGCGCGTGCTCGTGGTCGGCACCGACGCCGCCTACACGCCCTTCGAGTCGCAGAACGACAAGGGCGAGATCGTCGGCTTCGACATCGACGTGGTCAACGCGGTGGCGAAGAAGGCCGGACTCGAGGTCAAGTTCGTGAACACGCCTTGGGAAGGCATCTTCAACGCGCTCGAACAGGGCGACCGCGACCTGCTTGTATCGGCCATCACCATCACCGACGAGCGCCGCCAGACGATGGACTTCTCGCAGCCCTACTTCGACGCCAGGCAGCTGATCGCGGTGCGCAACGATTCGCCGGTGGCGAAGTTCGACGACATCAAGACGATGAAGGTCGGCGTGCAGAACGGCACGACCGGCGACGAAGTGGTGGGCAAGCTGCTGGGCAAGTCGAGCACCAGCATCAAGCGCTTCGAGTCGACGCCGCTCGCGCTCAAGGAGCTGGAAGCCGGCGGCGTGCAGGCCGTGGTGGCCGACAACGGCGTGGTGGTGCACTACCTCGCCAACAACACCGCCGGCGGCTTCAGGACGGTGAGCGACGCGAGCTTCCCGGTCGAGAAGTACGGCATTGCCGTCAAGCGCGGCAACGCCCAGCTGCTGGCCAAGCTCAACCAGGGTCTCGAGGGCATCCGCGCCGATGGCACCTACGCGAAGATCTACGCCTCGCACTTCGGCAACGAGCCGAAGTAGACCTTGCCTCCCCTCGCGCCATGCTGCTTCAAGTCACCCACGAAACGCGCTACGAGTATGCGCCGCCGGTCGAAACGGCCCAGCATCTCGCCCACCTGAAGCCGCTCGCCACCGATTCGCAGCGGCTCGTGAGCCACAGGCTCGCCATCGAACCCCCTCCCGCGCAACGCAACGAACAGGCCGACCTGTACGGCAACACGCGCGCCTTCTTTGCGCTCGAGGCCACGCACGACCGCCTGGTGGTCACCGCCGAAAGCGTGGTCGAGACCTCTGTGCCCGTGCTCTCGCCCGCCGTGGCGCGCGAGCTGCCCTGGGAAAGCGTTCGCGAGCGTTTCCGCTTCCGCAAGGACGCCGCCTTCGACGCCGCGTCCGAATTCGTCTTTCCGTCGCCCTACGTGCCGCGGCACGACGACTTCGCGGCCTACGCGCGCGCCAGCTTCGCACCGGGCCGCCCGGCCTTCGATGTGGCGATGGACCTCACCGAGCGCATGTACGAGGACTTCGCGTACGACGCCGACAGCACCGAGATCAACACGCCCGCGGTCGAGGCGCTCGCGCAGCGCAAGGGCGTGTGCCAGGACTTCGCCCACATCATGATCGCGTGCTTCCGCACCATGGGCCTGCCCGCGCGCTACGTGAGCGGCTACCTGCTCACGCAGCCGCCGCCCGGCCAGCCCCGGCTGGTCGGCGCCGATGCCTCGCATGCGTGGGTGTCGGTCTACCTCCCTGGCGAGGAAAGCGGAGACCCCGGCGGCTGGGCCGACTTCGACCCCACCAACGGCCGCCAGCCCGGCGAGGACTACGTCACGCTGGCCATCGGTCGCGACTACTCCGACGTGTCGCCGATGCGCGGCGTACTCCATGGCGGCGCAAGGCACACGCTGCGGGTCGGCGTGACCGTGCAGCCAGTGGGGGAAGCGGCTGGGGAGCCCGCGCAAACACAGACACAATCGCCTTCCCAAGACAAGGAGTCTCCATGAGCGTTTACGACAAACTTTCCAGCCTCGGCATCACCCTTCCCCCCGTCTCGGCCCCCGCCGCCGCCTATGTGCCTTTCGTGCAGACCGGCAACCTCGTGTTCCTGTCGGGCCACATCGCGAAGAAGGACGGCAAGGTCTGGACCGGCCAGCTGGGCGCCAACCTGAGCACCGAGGAAGGCAAGCAGGCCGCACGCGCCATCGCGATCGACCTGCTCGGCACGCTGCACGCGGCCGTGGGCGACCTGAACAAGGTCAAGCGCATCGTCAAGGTGATGAGCCTCGTGAACTCGGTCGGCACCTTCACCGAGCAGCATCTCGTGACCAATGGCGCGAGCGAATTCTTCGCCGAAGTCTTCGGCCCCGAGAAGGGTGCGCATGCCCGCAGCGCCTTCGGCGTGGCGCAGATCCCGATGGGTGCCTGCGTGGAAATCGAACTGGTCGCCGAAATCGGCTGATCGCGCAAAGCACTTGCAACTGACGCCCGACGACCTCATCGCGCAGGCGATGCAGGACCCCGTCAACGCGGCGCTGGCGAGCCGCCTCCCCGGCCTCGGCCTTCCACAGGGCCACCTCACGGCCGGCTGCCTGTTCCAGTCCATCTGGAACCGCACTGCCGGCCGGCCGCCGGGCTGGGGCGTGAAGGACTACGACGTCTTCTATTTCGACGACAGCGACCTGTCGTGGGAAGCCGAGGACGCGGTCATCCGGCGTGTGAACGACACCGTGGCCGACCTGGGCGCGAAGGTCGAGGTCAAGAACCAGGCGCGCGTGCACCTCTGGTACGCGCAGCGCTTCGATGCGCACTACCCCCGGCTCGTGTCGGCGCGCGACGGCATCGACCGCTATCCGATCGCCTGCACCCGCGTGGGCATCGACCTGGCCGACGGCTCGCTCTACGCGCCCGACAGGCTCGAAGACCTCGCCGCCGGCATCCTGCGGATGAATCCGCTGCTGCCGGTGCCGGCCCTGTTCCTGAAGAAGGCGGCGGACTATCGGGCACGATGGCCATGGCTCAGCATCGAGCCCCCGACCACTGCCACTGCTGATGGCGCTGATGGCGCTGATGGCGCTTCAGCGTCTGCACCGTGACGAACACCCCGGGTTCCGCATCGCGAATACCAGGGGTGTAGCGGCTCGCGCCGTCGGCGCGAGAGAGCGAAAAGGAGAAAGAGCGTTGCGCTCCAGCCGGGCAGCGTGTCGCCGCAGGGCGCCGGATTCCGGAAGGCGGTTACAAACACGTCTGCTGCCCATGGGTGTCACCCGACGCATTCCATCGACTCGCCTTTACCGCTCCACCGCATGTCCCGATACGTCCCGCCACCTCCCGCTCCCGCCAGCGCATTGCGCGCACTCGAAGGCAAGCTCGGCGCCACGCTGCCGCCCGTGCTCGAGGGCCGCTATGCGGCCTCCAACGGCGGCACCTTCGGCGACCCGCGCAACCGCGACTGCGAATGGCAGCTGCACCCGGTGTTCGACGCGACCGACCGCAAGCAGATGAAGCGCACCGGCGAGGACATCGCGCACTACACGAAGCTGGCGCTGAAGGACGCGCGCTTTCCGCGCAACGGCATCAGCATCGCGCACGACTACACCCTCGCGCGGCAGCTTCTCGTGCTGCGCGACGAAGCCACCGGCGCCGTCGGTGACGCGGTGTTCCTGTTCGACGTGTTCCAGAACCTCTGGTGCGCGCCGTATGCCATCGACCTGCAGGCGGCCATCGACCAGGCGCGCATTCCCGAAGCCGTGCAGCCCGACCCGGCACGTGCACTGCCGGAGTTCCCGTACTACGCCGACCCGTTCCGCTCGGGCGTGATGCACACGTCGGGCGAGACCTGCGAATGCTGCGGCCAGGCAACGGGCTACATCTACGGCGGCAGCTTCTACGCGGTGGGCGACGAATCGCACTTCTGCCCCTGGTGCATTGCCGACGGCTCGGCCGCGGCGAAATTCGACGGCGAGTTCAACGATTCGGCCGGTGTGGGCATGGGCGAGGTCGACCTGCCCGCCAGCGTCGTTGCCGAAGTGTCGCAACGCACGCCCAGCTTCTTCAGCTTCCAGCAGGAGCAGTGGTGGGCGCACTGCAACGACGCGGGCCGCTTCCTCGGCGAGATCGAGCATGTCGACCGCGCGCTCCTCGCGTCCGACGCGGGCACGGACCTGGTGGAGACCGTGTGCGAAACCGCAGGCCTCGGCGGCGACACCGACTGGCAATGGCTGCTCGACACGCCCTCGCGCAAGCGCGACATCGCGGTGTTCGTCTTCGGCTGCGTGCATTGCGGCAAGCTCGGCGGCTACGTCGACCACAGCTGAACCCGCGGCACCGGCATCGCTGCCGGCAATGCTCCCGCCCGCACGCGCCACGGGACCAAAGTCCGATGCGCATTCCCGACCGCCGCGCTAGAACACTGCGGCATTCCGCAAGCTCCAGATGACCACACTCACCGCGCCGACCGACAGCCAACGCGTCTTCGAAGTCCAGCTCTCCGTGCTGCTGCGCAGCTTCCCGTTCGCGCTCGCCGGTTCGGCGGTCTCGGCCTGCGTGGTGGCCTACGTGATGCTGGCCGCGGTGCCGCAGGCGCAGGTCGCCGCCTGGATCTCGGTCACGCTGCTGGTAGCGGCCTGGCGGCTCGGCGCGATGGTCCAGCACGCGCGCACGCGCGAGCGCCCCGGCTCGGGCGAACGATGGCTGCGGCGGATGATCGCCGGCAACATCGCCTCGGGCCTGCTGTGGGGGCTGCCTTTCGCCTACTGGACGTTCTTCGTTCCGCTCCAGTACCAGCTGTTCTTCATCGTCGTGCTGTTCGGGCTCGGCACGGGCGCGATCTATTCGAACTACATGGTGCTGTCCGCCGTGTACGCGTTCGTGGTGCCGACCTTCGCGCCGACCTTCATCGCGCTGGCGGTGCAGCCGTCGGCCGTGAACCTCGCGCTGGTCTCCAGCGGCGCGGCCTACCTGGTGGCCACCGTCGCCTTCATCCATCGCATGAACCGCACCCACCTGAACGCGTTGCGGCTGGGGTACGAGAACATGGCGCTGCTGCAGCAGGTGCGCCTCGAGAAGGAAGCGGCCGAACGCAGCGACCTGGAGAAGTCGCGCTTCCTCGCCGCGGCGAGCCACGACCTGCGGCAGCCGGTGCACGCCATGAGCCTCTTTCTCGGCCTCCTCGCCAACGAGCGGCTGTCGGAGCACGGGCGCTACCTGGTCGAGAACATCACCCGGGCCAGTGCCGCGATGGGCCAC
The DNA here is from genome assembly GCF_902712855.1 of Variovorax paradoxus. Taxonomy (NCBI): domain Bacteria; kingdom Pseudomonadati; phylum Pseudomonadota; class Betaproteobacteria; order Burkholderiales; family Comamonadaceae; genus Variovorax; species Variovorax paradoxus. The sequence continues at coordinate 1,078,084 of NZ_LR743508.1, read as the reverse complement.
CTGTTCGATGCGCTGCTCAACATCTCGCGGCTCGATGCAGGCGTGATCCACCCGCGCTTCGAGAGCTTTCCGCTCGATCGCCTGCTCGACCAGATCCGCGCGGAATACACGCCGCAAGCGCTGCAGAAGGGGTTGCGCCTGACAGTGCGCCGCTGCCCCGACCGCGTCCGCTCCGACCCGGTGCTGCTCGAACGCATCCTGCGCAACCTGGTCAGCAACGCCATCGCGCACACGCATGAAGGCCGCGTGCTGATCGGCTGCCGCCGGCGCGGCGGCACCGTGCGCATCGAGGTCTGGGACACCGGGCCGGGCATTCCGAAGCACGAGCACGAGCGCGTGTTCTGGGAGTTCCACCAGCTGCGCAACCCGGAGCGCGATCGCAGCAAGGGCCTCGGGCTGGGCCTCGCCATCGTCCGCCGCACGGCCGCGCTGCTGGGGCATGCGCTGTCGCTGCGTTCCACCGAAGGCCGCGGTACCGTCTTCATGCTGGACGTGGCCGCGCAGCCGGCGTCGGCACCCATCGCGGGCACGGAGGACGGCACGCCCGCAGCCGATGCCGCGGCGGCCATTGCGGGCGCTGCGCCCGCAGCCGCCGTTGTAGGAAGCACGGGGCAGCTGATCCTGGTCATCGACGACGACGCGCAGAACCGCGAGGGCCTGCAGTTGCTGCTCGAGAGCTGGGGCCACCGCGTGATCGCCGCCGCCGGTCCGGCCGAACTGGTCGCGCTGACCGCCGACGTGCCCGGCCGGCCCGGACTGATCGTGAGCGACTACCGCCTGCGCGAGCACGAGACCGGCATCGAGGCGATCGACCGGCTGCACGAGGAATACAACGACGCCGCCATTCCGGCACTGCTGGTCAGCGGCGACACCGACCCGGCGCGGCTGATCGAGGCCGCCGCGCGTTCGATCCCGATGCTCCACAAGCCCGTGGAAGTGGAGATGCTGCGCGGCTGGGTCGAGAAGCTGCTCGCGGCGCGCGCGGCCGGGTGAAAGACCTCCGCGCGCCCTATCGTGGCTTGCCCAGCAGGCCCACGCGGCGCGCGGCGATCGTGGCCTGCGTGCGGTTGGACACACCGAGCGCCGCGAAGATCGCGGAGATGTGCGCCTTGATGGTTTTTTCCGATGTCTCCAGCCGCTCGGCGATCTGCGCATTGCGCAGTCCCTCGCACACCAGCTGCAGCACCTCGGTCTGGCGCGCGGTCAGGCGGCCCAGGCTGTCGGTCGGGGTCGACATCACGGGCAGTGCCGAGGCGCCCTGCTGCAGGGCATGCACCACCCGCTGCTCGCCGCCGATCACGCGCCGCAGGGCGTCGAGCAGCTGGCGGCTGTCGGCCGACTTGTGCACGAAGCCCCGCGCGCCGGCCTCCAGCGCGCTCTCGATGTCGTGCGGGTCCTCGGAGGCCGACAGCACCAGGATGCGCATGCCGCCACGGCGCCGGTGCAGCTGCTGCACCAGGGCCGCGCCGCCGACGTCGGGGAGGTAGTAGTCGGTCATCACCGCGTCGATGACCGGCAGCGTCGACAGCGCGTCGAGCGCCTCGCCGCCGGTGCTGGCGGTCTCGACGGTCATCGAAGGGTCTGCCTGCTTCAATGCGAGGCGCAGGCCCTCGCGGAACATGGCGTGGTCGTCGATCAGCAGAATCGTGGAGGACATGCCTCCGATTCTGTATGCAACTCAGGCCGAGGGCCCAGTGCTGGCGAGAGCGGGCATTTCAGTTGAGCGGGGGTCGACGTTCACGCCGCGGTCCAAGCGCAGGCACGAGCCGGAGAAGCTGCACGCGGCGGTGTTGCGGAGGGCCGATTCCCCCATCGCCGCGCGGACGACCGAGGGAAAACGCCAAGCGCTGCCCGCGGGTTGATTCCTACAGTCGACAGCGCCGGCAGGAGCCGCACAAACAGAACAACAGGAACAGGTGCCATGGAGTTCGACTACGTGATCGTCGGCGGCGGCTCGGGCGGTGCCACGCTGGCCTCCCGGCTCAGCGAGGACCCAGGCGTGCAGGTCTGCCTGGTCGAGGCCGGCGGCGACGGGCGCGGCATTCTCGTGCGGGCGCCGGCCGCCACGGTGGCGATGCTGCCGGGCCGGCCGCGCATCAACAACTACGCCTACCAGACCGTGCCGCAGTCGGGTCTCGGCGGGCGCCGCGGCTACCAGCCGCGCGGGCGCTGCCTGGGCGGCTCGAGCGCCATCAACGCGATGCTCTACGTGCGTGGCCACCGCGAGGACTACGACGACTGGGCGCGCGCGGGCTGCGCCGGCTGGTCGTTCGACGAGGTGCTGCCCTACTTCATCCGCGCCGAGGGCAACCAGCGCGGCGCCAGCGCGCTGCACGGGGCCGACGGGCCGCTGCAGGTGGCCGAGCAGCAGAGCCCGCGCGCAATCACCGAGGATTTCGTGCGCGCCGCACAGGACTGCGGCGTTCCCCGGAACGACGATTTCAACGGCCCCGAGCAGGAAGGCGCTGGCCTCTATCAGGTCACGCAGTTCCACGGCGGCGACAGGAACGGCGAGCGCTGCTCGGTGGCCGCGGCCTACCTGCATCCGGCGATGAAGCGCTCCAACCTCACGGTGCTGACCGGCGCGCAGGCACAGCGCGTGGTGCTCCAGGAACGGCGTGCCGTGGGCGTCGAGATCCACCGCGGCGGCCACTCCGAGATCCTTGCCGCTCGCCGCGAGGTGGTGCTGTGCGGCGGTGCCTTCAACTCGCCGCAACTGCTCATGCTGTCCGGCATCGGCGATCCGGCCGAGCTGGCGAGCCACGGCATCGAAGTGCGCCACGCGCTGCCGGGCGTGGGACGCAACCTGCAGGACCACACGGACTTCATCCTCTCGTACCGCTCGAAGGACACGGAGCTCTTCGGCATCGGCGCGGTGGCCACCTGGAAGCTCGCGAAGGCGATCCTCGAGTGGCGCAGGCGAGGCACCGGCCTCGTGGCCACGCCGTTCGCCGAGGGCGGCGCCTTCATCCGGTCGTCGCCCGACGCACCGCGGCCCGACCTGCAGCTGCACTTCGTGATCGCCATCACCGACGATCATGCGCGCAAGCTGCACGCGGGCTTCGGCTTCTCGTGCCATGTGTGCGTGCTGCGGCCGAAGGGCCGCGGCGACGTGCGGTTGAACAGCGCAGACCCCGCGGCCGCACCGCGCATCGATCCGCGCTTCCTGTCGGAACCCGAGGACATGGCGCTGCTGCTGCAAGGCGTGAAGAAGACGCGCGAGATCATGGACGCCCCGGCGCTCGCGAAGTACCGCCAGCAGGAGCTCTACACCGCCGACGCCCACACCGACGAGGCGCTGTCGCAGCACATCCGCGCGCGCGCCGACACCATCTATCACCCGGTGGGCACCTGCAGGATGGGCATCGACGCGATGTCGGTGGTCGATGCCCAGTTGCGCGTGCACGGCGTCGAGAACCTGCGCGTGGTCGATGCCTCGGTCATGCCGACGCTGATCGGCGGCAACACCAATGCGCCGACCGTGATGATCGCCGAGCGTGCCGCCGACTGGATGCGCGGCCCGATCACCTTCGACCGTGCGGTGGCTGATGCAAGGCTGCCTCCCTCATGAGGCACTGCGAAACCGGCGCTTCCCCACGCGAGGCGCGCGAAAGCCGGCGCGCGCCTAGGCTTGCGACGAGCCCCTGACCACGAGGTCACCGGGCAACAGCAGTTGCCGGGGCGGCACGTCGAGGCCGCGCAGGCGCTCGATCAGGCAGGTCGCGGCCGTGCGGCCGATGGCGTCGGTGGGTTGCGCCACGGTGCTCAGGCCGGGACCGATCAGCGACGCCCATTCGGGGTCGTCGAAGCCGACGAAGCCCAGGTCTTCACCGAACTGCCAGCCCAGCCGCGCCATGGCCTGCGCCACGCGCAGCGTGACCACGGCATTGCCGGCCACCACGGCGGCGCGGCGTCCGCGTTTGGCGCGCTGGCGCAGCGCGCGCAGGGCTTCGTCGAGTTCTTCGTTGCCGCCCTCGACGCACTCGAAGATCTCGCCCGCCACGCGGGGCTCGTGCGCCGCCACGCAGGCGCCGAAGGCCGCCGTGCGCTCGCGCCGCGAGCTCACGCCCTTCTGCGGCTCGGTCACGTAGAGCAGTTCGCGGAAGCCGCCTTCGACCAGGTGGCCGCAGGTGGCCTGCATCGCTGCATGGTTGTCGAGCGAGACGAAGTCGGTGTGCATGCCGATGTGCCGGCGGTCGACCAGCACCGCCGGCTTGCCGTGCAGCGTGACCGCGTCGACCACGTTGCTGCCGCGGCCCAGCGTGTTGAGGATGAAGCCGTCGACCTGGTAGCCCGCCAGCGCATTGATCGCCTCGCGCTCGCGTTCGCTCTCGTTGCCGAGGTTGAACAGCATCACGAGGTAGCCGGCGTCCTGGCAGGCTTTCTCCGCGCCGCGCAGCACGGCGACGGAATACGGGTTGGTGATGTCGGCCACGATCAGGCCGATGAGCCGCGAGCGGCCATGGCTGAGCGCCTGCGCCATCGGGCTCGGCGAATAGGCCAGCTTGGCGATGGCCACCTCGACGCGCGCCGCGATGTCGGGGCTCAGCAATCGCTCGCGGTGGTTGAGGAAGCGCGAGACGGTGGCCTTGGAGACACCGGCTTCCTCGGCGACGTCGGCGATGGTGGCGCGGCCGGTCGGTTTCATGGTCTCGCTCCTTCGCCCTCTAGGGGAAGGTTGGGACGGGGGCAGGCAGAGCGCCCATTGGATGCGCTGCTTGCCCCCACCCCTGCCCTCCCCCAGCGGGGGAGGGAGTAAAGCCTGGCACCGGTCATGCGCTCGCCGTGTCGTACGGCGCCGTCGGCCTCTCTCCAGCCAGCACCTGCAGCAAATTCGTCGTCGCCAGCTCAGCCATCGCATGGCGCGTCTCGTGCGTGGCCGAGCCGATGTGCGGCAGCGGCGTCACGCGCGGATGGGTGCGCAGCGGCGAGTCGGCCGGCAGCGGCTCCTTGGCGAAGACGTCGAGGCCGGCGGCGCGCAAGGTGCCGTGGTCGAGCGCGTGCAGCAGCGCTTCTTCGTTCACCGTGGCACCGCGGCCGCCGTTGATGAAGGACGCACCCGGCTTCATGCGGGCGAAGAAGCCCGCGTCGATCATTCCGCGCGTGGCGTCGGTCAGCGGCAGCATCGCGAGCACGATGTCGGCGCGCGCGAGCAGGTCGTCCAGCGGCGTGTGCGCGGCGCGACCTTGCAGTTCGGGCGCCTGCGCGGCCAGGTCGACGGCGCGACGCGAGTGGTAGAGCACCGGCATGCCGAAGCCCAGCGCGGCGCGGCGCGCCACCGCCTGGCCGATGCGGCCGAAACCGAGGATGCCCAGCGTCTTGCCGTGCACGTCGGTGCCGAACAGCTCCTCGCCGATGTTCTTCGTCCAGCGGCCTTCGCGCACCAGGTTCGACAGCTCGACCACGCGGCGCTGCGTGGCCATGAGGATCGCGAACACCGTGTCGGCCACCGTCTCGGTGAGCACGTCGGGCGTGTGGCACAGCACGATGCCGCGCTTGTGCAGTTCGGCCAGCGGGTAGTTGTCGACACCGACCGACACGCTCGAGATCACCTCGAGCTGCGGTGCTGCATCGAGCAACGCGGCATCGACGTTGTAGCTCGAGCCGATCAGGCCGTTGGCCGTGCGCAGCGCGGCGGCAAAGGCCTCGGGTTCCTTGCGCGGATCGGCCACGACGACGTGGTGCGCGGCCTGCAGCCGCGCGAGCTGGTCTCCGGGCAACGAACGAAAGACGACGACATTCTTCTGCGCCATGGTTTTCAGAGCCCCGCTTCTTCGAGTTGCGCCCGCGTCGGCAGGCCCTCGGTGTCGCCGAGCACCTGCACGGCACGCGCACCGATCCATGCGCCGCGGCGCACGGCGTCGGGCACGCTCCTGCCTTCGAGCAGGGCGCTCACCACGCCGGCCGCGAAGCCGTCGCCCGCGCCCACGGTATCGATCACTTCCTTCACCGGGAAGCCGTCGACATGGCCGGTGCCGGCCACGTCGCTGTCGTAGTAGGCGCCCGCGGCGCCGAGCTTGACGACCACCAGCTTCGCGCCGCGCTCGCGGTAGAACCTGGCCACGTCCTCGGGCTTGTCGTGGCCGGTGAGCAGCAGGCCCTCCTCGATGCCGGGCAGCACCCAGTCGGCGCGCGATGCCAGTTCGTTGACCCAGTGGCGCATGGTGTCGGTGGACGACCACAGCGTGGGGCGCAGGTTGGTGTCGAAGGAAATGGTGCGGCCGGCGGCGCGCATCACGTCCATGGTCTTCAGCGCGGCCTGCAGGCTGGTGTCGGAGATGGCGGCGAACACGCCGGTGGCGTGCAGATGGCGCGCGGAGCGCAGCCAGGCCTCGTCGACATCGGCCGGGCCCATCTGGCTCGCAGCCGAACCCTTGCGGTGGTATTCGATCGGCGGGTCGCTGCCGTCGGTGACGCGGCCCTTGAACTGGAAGCCGGTGCGCTGCGTCGCGTCGGTGATCACGTGCGAGCAGTCGATGCCCTCTGCGCGCATCGCGGCCAGCAGCGCGCGGCCCATCGAGTCGGTGCCCAGGCGGCTGGCCCAGCCCACCTTCAGGCCGAGGCGCGACAGGCCGATGGCCACGTTGGTCTCGGCGCCGGCGGTGCGCTTGAAGAACGACTCGGCGTTCTCCAGCGGACCGGGCCGGTCTGCCACGAGCAGCAGCATGGCCTCGCCGAAGAGAGCCACGTCGAAGGCGGTGGAATCTGTCATGTTGTTCTGGTTTTCCGGAAGATCTAGAACTGCGCCCGCGCGGCGCGGATGAAGTCGATCTGCGCGCGGGTCACGGCCAGCAGGTCGTCGCCCACGAGCGGGTATTCGATGGCGTGCGGCACGTCGGCCGGCAGCGCGCGCAACACGGCGCGCCACGGCGCGACCGAGTCGCCCAGCGGCACCGCGACCCACTTGTTCGGCAGGCGCTGCGCGCCCTTGCAATGCACGTAGCGCACGCGGTGGCCCAGGGCCTGCGCGGCCTGCAGCGGGCACTCGCCCACCCAGTGCCAGTTGCCCATGTCGAAGGTCATGCCCAGCGACAGGCCGGCGCCGTCGGCCGCGTCGAAGAAGGCCTGCAATGCGGCCAGCGTGCCGGCGCGCACGGTCTGGTCGTTCTCGATCACGAGTTCGACGGGGGTCGCGGCCAGTTCCGTCTTCAGGCCCTGGAGCGAACCGTGCGACGACGCCTGGAAGTCGCCGATCGACATCTTCAGCCGCTTCGCGCCGACGCGCGTGGCGGCCGCGATGCTGCGCCGGAGCGCAGCGCTGTCGAGCTCACCGCCCTGGGCCCACAGGCCCTCGGGGCTGGAATACACGGAGGCCAGGCCATTCAGCGCGGGCAGTTCCGCATCGGCGTCGCGCAGCATCTCGCCGCGCACTTCCACCGAATCGGCGCCCGCCGCGCGACCCAGTTCGGAGCACCACAACTGGCCGTGCCGCCCCACCTCGGCCGAACCGAAGGACGACAGAGAGATCAGGACCTCGAAGGACATCAGTGCCCCTGGTGCGAGCTGAGGATCTGGCCGAGGAACTGGCGCGTGCGCTCGTCCTTGGGGTTGCCGAAGAATTCCTCGGGCGGGGCCTGCTCGACGATCCTGCCCTCGGCCATGAAGATCACGCGGTCGGCCACGCTGCGGGCAAAGCCCATTTCGTGCGTGACGCACAGCATGGTCATGCCGTCCTCGGCGAGGCCGATCATGGTGTCGAGCACTTCCTTGACCATCTCGGGGTCGAGCGCGGAAGTGGGCTCGTCGAACAGCATGATCTTGGGCGACATGCACAGCGCGCGCGCGATCGCCACGCGCTGCTGCTGGCCGCCCGACAGCTGGCTCGGGTACTTGCCGGCCTGCTCGGGAATGCGCACGCGCGTGAGGTACTTCATGGCCACCTCCTCCGCCTGCGCCTTCGTCATGCCGCGCGAGCGCATCGGCGCGAGCGTGCAGTTCTCCAGGATGGTCAGGTGCGGGAACAGGTTGAACTGCTGGAACACCATGCCCACCTCGGCGCGCACCGCGTCGACGTTCTTGCCACCGGCCGTGAGGTCGATGCCGTCGACCACGATGCGGCCCTTCTGCACCGTCTCGAGGCGGTTGATGCAGCGGATGAGCGTGGACTTGCCCGAGCCCGAAGGCCCGCAGATCACGATGCGCTCGCCCTGGCGCACCGACAGGTCGATGCCGGTCAACACCTGGAATTCACCGTACCACTTGTTGACCGCTTCCATGCGGATGATCGATTCCGTGGTCGCGGCGTTTGTGACTGCGTCCGTCATGCTCGTTGCTTCCGATATTTCATTGTTCGGCCCTCTGCGACTTCTCGTGGAACACCGCGGAACCGGCTTTGCCGGGACGCTGGTGTTGCCCCCGCAAGGGGGTTGGCGTAGCGATACGAAGTGCGCGAAGACTGGGGGTCAGTTCATCTTCGGCAGGTCGGCCTGCAGCCACTTCTGGTAGAGCTTGTTCAGCTCGCCATTGGCGGTGTTCTTCTGCACGAAGTCGTTCACGGCCTTGGTCAGCTCGTCCTGGCCGGGGCGCATCGCGATGCCCATCGACTGCTGCACCAGCGTGAACTTGTTTTCGAAGGTGTTGGCGGGCACGCGCTTGGCGATCTGCGCAGCCACGGTCACCGAGCAGCCGATGGCATCGACCTGGCCCGAGATGAGGGCCTGCATGGCCGATGCGTCGTCGTCGAAGCGGCGGATCTCGGTGCCTTCCGGCGCGGCCTTGGTCACGGCCACGTCCTGCGTCGAAGCGCGGGCCACGCCAACGCGCAGGCCCTTCAGGTCGCCAGCGGCCTTGATGGGGGTCTTGGTCGCGCCGTACAGCACGATGGTGGCGGCCGCATACGGCGTGGAGAACTGCACCTGCTTCGAGCGCTCGGGCGTGATGGCCAGCGAAGCCACCAGCAGGTCGACCTTGTTGGTCAGCAGGAAAGGAATGCGGTTCGGGCCGGTGACCGGCACGATGTTGGCCTTCACGCCCCAGTCCTTGGCCAGCAGCTTGGCCACGTCGGCGTCGTAGCCGTCGGGCTGGTTCTTCGCGTCGGTGGTGCCGTAGGGCGGGAAGTCGACCAGCATGCCGATGGTGATCTCGCCCTTCTTCTTGATGTCGGCCACGGACTGGGCCGAGGCGAAAGGGGCGAACACGGTGAGGGCGGCGCCCAGGCCGAGGGCGGCGATGGCTGCGCGGCGGGTGGTGGTACGGGTCATGGGATGTGTCTCCTGGATAAAGAAGGAAGCGACGGGAAAAAATCAGCGCAATGAACGGTTTCGTTCGTGGAACGCCGCGGAACCGGCTTGGCCGGGCCGCCGGTGTTGCCCCCGGCGAGGGGGTTGGCGAAGCGACACGAAGTGCGCGAAGACTGGGGGAGTAGTCATCTCGCCAGGGCGCGGGCGCGCTTGCGCTCCATGCGTGCGGCCAGCAGCGACAGCGGCCAGCAGATCACGAAGTAGATGGCGGCCACCACCGAGAACACGATCAGCGGCTGGAAGGTGGCGTTGTTGACGATCTGCCCGGCACGCGTCACCTCGACGAAGCCGATGATGGCCGCGAGCGACGTGCCCTTGATGATCTGCACCACGTAGCCGACCGTGGGCGCCAGCGCGATCTTCAGCGCCTGCGGCAGCACCACGTCGCGCATGCGGGCGCTGTACCTGAGGCTCAGCGCCTCGGCCGCTTCCCACTGGCCGCGCGGAATGGCCTCGATGCAGCCGCGCCAGATCTCGCCGAGAAAGGCGGCGCTGTTCAGGATGAGCGCCACGCCGGCCGCCACCCAGGGGTTGATGTCCAGCCCCAGCACCGGTGCGCCGAAGAACACCAGGAACAGCTGCAGCAGCAGCGGCGTGCCCTGGAAGATCTGGATGAAGGTGGTCGAGATGCCGCGGGCCCAGCCGGACTCCGAGGTGCGCATGAGCGCGATGAGGAGCCCCAGGATCGCGCCGCCCACGAAGGCGATGGCCGACAGCGCCAGCGTCCACTTGGCCGCTTCGAGGATGAAAAGGAATTCGGGATAGCCGAAGGTACGCATGGTGTCTGCTCCGTCCGTGGTCTCTTACCGGCGGTCCGGGTAGTTGAGCGTGCGCTTGTAGATCAGCTTGAACATCGCCGAGAAGGCGAGCGCCAGCGCCAGGTAGATGGCCGCGACGACGATGTAGATCTCGAAGCTGCGGAAGGTCTGCGACTGCAGGTTGGCGGCCACCGAGGTCAGGTCGTCGGCAGAGATGACCGAGACCACGGCCGAGCTCAGCATCAGCAGGATGAACTGGCTGGTGAGCGCCGGGTAGATGGCTTTCAATGCCGGCTTGATGATGACGAAGCGGAAGATTTCCCAGGGCTTGAGGTTGAGCGCACGGCCCGCCTCGATCTGCCCCTTGGGGATCGACTCGATGCCCGCACGGATGATTTCCGTGGCGTAGGCGCCCAGGTTCACCACCATGGCCACCAGCGCGGCCGTCTGCGGCGACCAGCGCAGTCCGATGGCCGGCAGCGCGAAGAAGAAGAAGAACAGCTGCACGAGGAACGGCGTGTTGCGGATCACCTCGATGTAGGCATTGATGATGAAGCGCAGCCAGCCCGGCCCCGAAGTCTTGCCCCAGGCGCAGAAGATGGCCACCACCAGGCCCAGCACGGTGGCCACCAGCGACAGCTGGATGGTGATCCAGGTGCCCTTGAGCAGCAGCGGCCAGGCGGCAAAGACGGCGTCGAATTGAAACTGGTAGTTCATGGTGGGCGAGCGCGCAACAGGTGCAGGAAAACGCCGGATGGGCGCGTGCATGCCAAAAAGCAATGCTTGCAGCTTATATGAAACCGGTTTCAGAGCGATCTAGGGATTCCCCTAGGTGGTCATTTTGTCCTACCCCCTGCCTACACTCGGCGATGCTGAACTCGCCCTCGGCCACGATGCTCACAGAGGAAAACACGGTCGCCGCAGCGGTGCGCGCCGACACCCCCACGGTACGCCATTTCAGGCAGGCGCTGCTCTGGCCCTTGCGCCTGATGCCCGCGGCCGACGCCAAGCCCGCCCACCATGGCCCCTGGCACGTGCTGCGCGAGATGGGCGATGCCTCGCCCTGGCGCGAGGAGGTCGACGAATACACCGGCGACAGCAGCCGCTTCCACGAGCGGCACTACAACGAGTTCGTGAGCTTTCTGCCCTACGTGCAGCGCTTTCTCTACGGCGAGGGCCGCGCGCGCGGCGCGACGGACAGCACCGGCGGCGACGGCGATTCGCCGATGCGCATCTTCCGCCGCCACGACATCGCGGCCGTGCGCGTGGTGGCGCGTGCGGGCGATGCGCCGGTCATGCTGCAGGTGATCCACTGCGACCTGTACTTCTTCTTCGACATCGACGTGGTGCTGCTCAATCTCGAGGTCGGCGCCGACGACCTGGGTCTCGCACAGGCGCAGGAGATTCTCTATCGCTTCGGGCGCGCCTACCCGTCCGGCTGGGAGCCCGACGGCACCGCGCTGCACTGCATGGCCAGCGTCGAATGGCTGGCCGCAGACGGCCGGGTGCTCGCGCGTTCCGACGCGCAGCAGCGCGAGGCCTTCCTGTCGCACGTGGCCCAGCATCGCGCGCCGCGCATTTCCTCGCACTGGGCCTACCTGATGCAGCCGCTGGTGACCGACTACTCGGACGAGCCCGGCGCGCTGCGCTACCGGCAGATCGAGTACTACCGCATGCCGGTCATGGCCTACCTGTCGCTGGACGATCCGCGGCGGCTGACGCGCGACGACTTCGTGCGGCTGGCGCTGGTGACCGGCGCGGGCGCCACCGATGCCCACCTGCCGTACGCCGACCATCACCTCGCGGACTTCGAGCACAAGTACTGCTACGACCGCTTCTGGGTGAACGCCGGCGCCGCGCCCAACACGCGCTACCTGTGCAACGGCCATGCGCTGGTCGTGGTGGGCGACGCCCAGTCCGAATTCTTCTGCTGCCGCGACCGCGGCGTGCTTGCGCAATTCAGGCACCAGCACTTCCTGCTGTTCCTGATCGCACACTTCCAGAAGGCCTCGCTGCTGATGTTCTCCGACCAGCTGGTGGAGGCACTGAAGCGGCTGGACATCCGCAGCACGCCGAGCGTGAAGCAGTTCAAGCGCGCCATCCGCGCGAGCTTCGAGCGCTTCCTGCGCTTCACGCACCGCTACTGGTTCCACGAGATCTCCGAACAGGCGCAGGTGCGCGCGCTCTCGCACATGTGCGCCACGCACCTCGGGCTCGATCCGCTCTACGACGAGGTCAAGTCGCGCATCGCCGACATGAACACCTACCTCGACGCCGACAGCCTGCGCCGCCAGGCCAGCACCGTGGTGCGGCTCACGGTGGTCACGCTGTTCGGGCTCATCGGCACCATCACGACCGGCTTCCTGGGCATGAACCTGCTGGCCGAGGCCGATGCGCCGCTGTGGCGCAAGGCGATCTGGTTCGGCGTGGTGTTCGTGGCGACCACCTGGCTCACCATCTACACCATGGTGAAGTCGCAGCGCCTTTCGGACTTCATCGACGCACTGTCCAATGACAGACTGGGCTTTCGCGGCAAGCTGGCCGCGCTGGCGCGCGTGTGGCGGCCCGGGGCGGACTGACCGGACGGCAGGATCGCGCGATGCGCATCGCCATCGTCTCGGACATTCACGGCAACCTACCGGCTCTCCAGGCCGTGGTCGAGGACATCGCCCGCCGCGGCGCCGACCTGGTCGTGAACCTCGGCGACAGCGTGTCGGGTCCGTTGATGCCGCTGGAGACCGCGCGGTTCCTCATGGCGCAGGACTGGGTGCACCTGGCCGGCAACCACGAGCGCCAGCTGCTGACGCCGGGCCCGGGCCGGCGGGGCCCCTCCGACGAATTCGCCCATTCGTGCCTGGGCCCGACGGAGTTCGAATGGCTGGCGTCGCTCGAACCGGCCCTGCGCCTCGGCCCCGACGTCATGCTGTGCCACGGCACGCCGGCCAGCGACGTCGAGTACTTTCTCGAGACGGTCGAACCGTCGCTGTTCCGTGCGGCCACCTTGCAGGAGATCGACGCGCGCCTCGGCCAGGTGGATGCGCCACTGGTCGCATGCGGCCACACGCACATGCCTCGCGCCGTTCGTGCTTCCAGCGGACAGTTGATCGTCAATCCGGGGAGCGTGGGCCTGCCGGCATACGACGACATTCATCCGTTCCCGCATGCCGTGCAGACAGCTTCGCCGGACGCGCGCTACGCCATCGCGGAACAACGGGCCGGCGCGTGGACCTGCGCGCTGCTGTCGGTGCCGTACGACCATCGGCCCATGGCCGCACTGGCCCTTTCGCGCCAGCGGACCGACTGGGCGAGCGCACTGCGCACCGGCTACCTGCTGCCGTAGCGGCCGCACCTACGACAGCAGTTGCTTGGCGATCATGTTCCGGTGGATCTCCGACGCGCCTTCGTAGATGCGCAGCACCCGCAGGTCGCGATACACCCGTTCGACGATGGTGCCGCGGCAGTAGCCCGAACCGCCGAAGATCTGCAGCGCCTTGTCGGCGATGCGGCAGGCCGCCTCGGTGCAGATCACCTTCACCATCGATGCCTTCATGCGCGCGTCCTCGCCGCGCGCTGCGCGCCAGACCGCCTCGAACAGCACCACGCGCGCGGCGTGCAGGTCCATCGCCATGTCCGCGATCATGTGCTGGATCGCCTGGTGCTCACCCAGCGTCTGGCCGAAGGTCACGCGCGTCTTCGCATGCTCGATGGTTTCGTCGAGCGCGATCTGCGCGGGGCCCAGCGCCTGGCAGCCGACGTTGAGCCGGCCTTCGTTCAGGCCCGACATCGCGTACGACAGGCCGCGCCCTTCTTCGCCCAGCAGGTTCTCCGCGGGAATGCGGCAGTCGGTGAACGAGATCTCGCACAGGCTGTCGTCCATCCAGCCCATGGTCGGCATGGTGCGCGTCACCTTGAAACCCGGCGTGGTGGTGTCCAGCAGGAAGGCCGAGATGCCGCGCTTGCCGGCGGAGCGGTCGGTGGACGCCAGCACGGTGATCGAGTGCGCGTGGTTCGCGTTCGAGATGAAGGTCTTCACGCCGTTCAGCACATAGTGGTCGCCCTCGCGCGTCGCCGACGCGAGCATGCGCGCCGCGTCCGAGCCGGCGTGCGGCTCGGTGATGGCGATGCAGTTGCGCGAGCGGCCCGAGGCGATCTCGGGCAGCCACTTCTTCTTGATCGCCTCCGAGCCGTGGTCCACGATGATGTGCACGCCCGGGCCGAGCGCGGAACGCACGAAGGGCCAGAACTGCGGCGGCAGGCGCGCCAGCTCGAGCTGCACCGCCACGCTGGTGAGATGGTCCATCGGCATGCCGCCGTAGGCCTCGGGAATGGCCATGCCGTAGAAGCCCATCTCGCGCAGCGTGGCCTCCACCTGCTCGGGCACCTCCTCGGTCTCGTGGTAGCGCGGCTCCAGCTTCAGCAACGCATCGACGGCGTCGCGCGTGGCCACCCGCATCTCTTCGGCATCGGGGGGCAGGTCGAAATTCATGTGGTCTCCTTGGATAGGGGCCTCGGTGGCCCGGTGAACTGGGTGAGCCCGGCGCTGCGCTATCGCAGTTCGGCGCGTCCGTGCGTGAGCACGAGCACATCGCGCTCGACCGCGCGCAGGCGAAACGCCACCTCCGCCCCATCGCGCCAGCTTTCGAGCCGCAGCGTCTCGCCGGGATAGACCGGTGCCGACAGCCGGGCGCGCATCGCGTGCAGTCGTGCGGGCTCGAAGTCCGCGTACGCAGCGATCAATCCGCGCCCCGCCATGCCCCAGGTCGCGAGCCCATGCAGGATGGGACGGGCAAAGCCGACCCTGGCCGCGAAAGCAGGCTCCGCATGCAGCGGATTCATGTCGCCCGAGAGGCGATAGAGCAGGGCCTGGTCGGGCCGTGTCGACAGGTCGAGCACGTGATCGGGCGTGGTGTCCGGCGTGGGCGCCGAGGGCGCTGCCGCTTCGTCGGCTTGCCCGCCCGCACTCGAAAAGCCGCCATCGCCGCGCAGGAAGTAGACGCTTTCCACCGTGGCGAGCGGGCGGCCGTCGTCGTCCGCGAGTTCCTTCTCGGCATGCAGGATCGCTCCCTTGCCTTCGCCCTTGTCGACCACGCGCGTGACGCGCGTGCGACCCACGACCGTGCCCGTCGGTGGCAGCAGTGCATGCAGGCGCACCGCCTGCTCGCCGTGCACCAGCTTCATGAAGTCGATGCCGATCTCCCTGCGCTCACGCATCCAGAAGCCCGGCGAAGCCAGCACGGCGGCCATGGTGGGCAGCGCCGCGAGGTCCTTCTCGTAGACGAAGCGCAACTGCTGCTGGTCGAGCGGGTCGGCGCCCAGGCCGAGGCCGAGGGCGTAGAGCATCGTGTCTTTCGCCGTGTAGGCGTGGCGCACGTCGCCGGATTGCCAGTCACGTGCCTTGCGGTAGTCGAGCATGGGTGATTTCTCTGTGCAAATTCAGGACGAGGCCGCAGGCCAGCGAAACTGTGCGGGCTCGCGCGCGGCGAAGCGCCGCACGGCCTCCTTCGCGTAGTCGCTGCCGGAAGCCGTCGCCTGGCCATCGGCCTCGATGTCCAGCACGGCCTGCAGGTCGTGCCCGAGCGAGCCCTGCAGCGCCCGCTTCGACACGCCCATGGCCAGCGGCGACGCGCCCGCGAAGCTGCCCGCGATGGCCTGTGCGCGCGGCAGCAGCGCATCCACCGGCAGCACTTCCATCGCGATGCCCAGCCGCAGCGCCTCCGCGGCATCGACCTCGCGCGCCGAGAAGATCAGCTCCTTCGCGCGCTGCAGGCCGACCACGCGCGGCAGTGTGTAGTGCGCGGCCATGTCCGGGATGAGCCCGATGCGCTGGAACACCAAGCACAGCCGCGCGCGCTCGCTGGCCAGCACGATGTCGCACATCAGAGCGATGCTGAAACCCGCCCCGAAGGCCACGCCGTCGACCGCGGCAATGACCGGAATCTCCAGCGCCATCAATCCGGTGCAGATGCGCGAATAGCGCGCCATGCCGTCCCGGCGCTGCGCATGCGTGCGCGCGCCGCCCTGCCCCATTGCCTTGACGTCGCCACCCGCGCAGAAAGCGCCGCCCGCGCCGGTGATGACGAGCACGCGCACCGATGCATCCGCGCGAAGGGCCTCCAGCAGCTCACCGAGTTCGTCGGCCATCACCGGGTCGAGCGCGTTCTTTGCCTCCGGACGATTCAGCGTCAGCAGGGCAACGCCGCCGTCCACGCGGAATTCGATCGTCTTCATGGCGCGGGTTCCTCCAGCACGGAGACCGGCGTGCCGTCGACCATCGCGTCGCAGTACTCCGACATGCCGAGCACGCGGCGGCCTTCGCAGCGGTATTCGGTGATGCCTTCGGTGATTCGGGTGTACGAGTTGCCGCCGCCCGCAGCGTCCGGGCGCCTGTGGCGCAGCGGCACCAGCGCGCCGACCTTGCCCTGCAAGGTGTAGCTGCGCTCGGCGGTGCGCACATGGGCGGTGAAGCTGCGCGGGTAATAGAGCTCGTCGTACTCGGTGACGATGCGCCCGTCGATCACCGGCTCGTGGCGGCCGTTGCGCAGCACGTTGCCGCTCACGTGGTTGGCCTGCCCCTTGCGGCCCTTGACCGACAGCAGCACCGCGAACTCGCGGTCGAAGGTCACCGGCAGCCACTTGTACCAATAGAAGCTATGCCAGTGCCGCGGGCCCCACGACTTGTCGCGGTAGCCCGTGCCATCGATCTCGAAATGCTGGCCGTCCACCGTGATGTGGCCGCGCACCGCCATGCTCTGCTCGGTGTGGCCCCGGTACACCGCGTGCGCGGGGTCGAGCGCGAGGCGGCTGCCATCGGCCGCGACGATCTCGCCGCCGTGCATGGGCGAGACGCCTTCGAAGTCGAGCGCGATCGACGCGGGACGCCTGGGGTAGCGCTTGAAGGCGCTGCCAGGGTCGGCCATGGCGTGCGGGTCGTCCATCAGCAGCAGCTCGCCTTCGTACGTTGCGCGCAGCCGGCGGAAGGGCTCGACCACCTCGAAGCGCAGACCGCCCGCATCCATCGCCTCGTTGCCGTCGATCTTCGGCCGCGCATGCATGAAGCCGACGCGGCCATCGGGCAGGTAGACACAGCAGGTCATTTCCGCATGGCCCTCGTGCGGCCGGTTGCCCAGCCGCATCCACGCTCCGACGCCGCGCGCAGTATCGAAGGCGTTGAAGTACATGCTCTCGTTGTAGTTCGAGGCTTCTTCGGGCACGTGGGTGTACTCGTCCCGCGGGTCGAGGCGCAGCGTGCTGCCGGGCGGCATGTACATGGCCGGCCGTTCAGAGGCTGATGTGGAAGCCGCCGTTCACGCCCAGGTGCTGCCCGGTGATGTACGAAGCCGCGTCCGACATCAGGAAGCACACGGTCTTCACCACTTCCTGCGGCGTCGACCAGCGGCCCAGCGGAATCTGCGCGAGCATGCCGTCGCGGAATTTCTCGCCGCGCACCACCTCGGTCATCGGCGTCTCGACCACGCCGAAGCAGATGGAGTTGGTGCGAATGTTGTAGCGCCCCCATTCGCGCGCGGCCGTCATCGTCACGCCGAGCATGCCGGCCTTGGCGGCGGCGTAGTTGACCTGGCCGATGGAGCCCTTGCGGCCCGCGTCCGACGAGATGTTGACGATGGCGCCGCCCGTGGTGTCGCCGCTCTTCGCGCGCGCCACCATGTGGCGGCCCACGGCCTGCAGCCAATAGAACGTACCGGTGAGGTGCACGTCGATCACCTCCTGCCACTGCGTCGGCGTCATCTTCTCGATCATCGCGGGGCGGGTGATGCCGGCGTTGTTGACGAGGCCGTGCACCGCGCCGAAGCGCGCCACGGCCTCCTCCACCGCGCTGGCGGCCAGGGCCGCATCGGTCACGCTGCCGACCACCTGCTGCACGCGCGCGGCGGGCAGCTCCGCCATGGCGGCCTTGAGTGAATCGGGATTGAGGTCGAGCGCGACCACGTTGCCGCCGAGCTCGATCACCAGCTGCGCGATGGCTTTGCCGATGCCCTGGCCGGCACCGGTGACGACGATGGTCCGGCCTTCGAGAGTGACGAGATTCTGCATGGGTTGTCTGTTCGATTCAGTTTGGTTGAACCAATGATATTTGGTGTGGGCAGAACAATCAAGCCGCAGCGCGCAATGCCTTGGCGCGCTCGGCATCCTGCAGCTGGCGCCAGGCGATCTTTCCGGTGGCGGACTTGGGCAGCTCGTCCACGAACTCGACCAGCCGCGGGTACTTGTAGGCGGCCATCTTCTGCCGCGCCCACTCGATCACGTCCTCCTCACGGACGCGCGCGGCATGGCCTTCGCGCAGCACCACGACGGCCTTGACCGTCTCGCCGCGGTAGGCGTCGACGGCCGCGATCACGCAGGCTTCGGCGATGGCAGGATGCTCGTGCAGCATCGCCTCGACCTCGGCAGGCCACACCTTGAAGCCCGAGGCATTCACCATGCGCTTGAGCCGGTCGACGATGAAGAAGTAGCCTTCGTCGTCGCGGCGGCCGAGGTCGCCGCTGCGCACGAAGCGCCTGCCGTCGATCTCGAGCGTGGCGGCGCGCGTCGCGCCCTCGTTCTGCCAGTAGCCGGTGAACACCTGCGGCCCGGCCATGACGATCTCTCCCACCTCGCCCGGCGGCAGCTCGGCCAGCGTGTCGGGATCGACGACACGCAGATCGGTGTTGAAGAGCGGCACGCCCAGGCATTGCCGCTTGAATGCGGCCGGCGGGTTGCCCGACACATGCGCGGTTTCGGACAGACCGTAGCCCTCCAGGAAGTCGAGGCCGGTCAGCGCCTTCAGCCGCTCGCCCACGGCCTCGGGCATGCCGGCACCGCCTCCGCCGATGCGCCGCACCGAGCGCAGGTCGTACTCGGCCAGGCGCGGGCTTGCGAGAAAGTCGATCACCATGGTCGGCATCGCGGTCCAGTGGCTCACCTGGTGGCGCGCGATGAGCGCGGCCGCCTCGTCGCGGTTCCAGCGTTTCATCAGCACCAGCGTGCCGCCGCCGTAGACGGGCGCGTTCAGCAGGTTCTGCATGCCGGTGATGTGGAAGTAAGGCAGCGCCACCAGTTGCACCGAATGCGGCACCAGGCCCATCCAGTGCGCGACGATCACCGTGCTGGCGTTGAGCGTGCGGTGCGTGTGCATGCAGCCCTTGGGCGCGCCCGTGGAGCCGGAGCTGTAGAGGATGAGCGCGAGCGCATCGGGCAGGTGCTCGAGCGGCGCGAGCGGACCCGGCACCGCCGCAAGCACGCGCCGCAGGCCGATGGTGCGCGCGGGCCCCGGTGCGCTTTCCGCAACGCCGTCTGCCGGTGCGTCTGCAGGCCCCGGATTGCCCACGATGACCACGCGGCGCAGCTGCTGCGCGCCGGGCACCGCAAGCAGCTCGGCAACGTTGTCCGAACCGCAGAAGGCCGCCACCGCGCCGGTGTCGGCCAGGTAGTGAACGAGTTCGTCACGCTTGTTCATCGGGTTCACCGGCACCACCACCGCGTTGAGGCGCAGCACCGCGTAGTAGGCGGCGATCCAGCCGCGCCCGTTGGGCAGGCAGATCAGCACGCGGTCGCCGCGCCGCACGCCGAGCTCGTTCTGCAGGAAGGCCGCGATGCGCTCCACCTGCTCGACCAGCTCGGCGTAGGCCAGGCTGCCGAAGTCGTCGACGAGCACCGCGCGCTGCGGCGAGCGCATGGCCGACACGAGCAGGTTGGCGCACAGGTTGGTGGGCGGGATGTCGATCTCGCGAGGCAGGCCGCGCGGCCAGATGCTCAGTTCATGCGGGGTCACACTTGTCGTCCTTTGTTCTTCTGGCCTTCCTCGACGGGAGAAGCGCAGCGGCAGATTGACGCCTTGATTTGTTTTGGTTGAACCAATGATAATGATGGCGACGAATCACTGTCAACATGGAGCAAACCGAATGAGCATTCAACGGCGGGCCTGCATCGCGGGCGCTTTCGAACACCCCACGCGCAAGGCGCCCGACAAGACGGTCGCGCAGCTGCACGCCGAATGCGCACGCGGTGCGCTGGCCGATGCAGGCCTCTCGCTGCAGGACGTCGACGGCTATTTCTGCGCGGGCGACGCGCCCGGCCTCGGACCGCTCAGCATGGTCGACTACCTCGGCCTCAAGGTGCGCCACGTCGACACCACGGACACCGGCGGCTCGGCCTACCTGGTGCAGGTGTCGCACGCGGCGCAGGCCATCGCGGCGGGCAAGTGCAATGTCGCGCTCATCACCCTGGCGGGCCGCCCGCGCAGCGAGGCGAGCGGCATCGGCACGGGCCCGCGCAACGTGACTGCGGCCACGCCGGATGTGCCCTGGGAAATGCCCTACGCGCCCGTCACGGTCAACATGTACGCGCTGGCCGCGGCGCGCCACATGCACGAGTTCGGCACCACCAGCGAGCAGCTCGCCTGGATCAAGGTGGCAGCGGCCGCGCATGCGCAGCACAACCCGAACGCGATGCTGCGCGAGCCGGTCACGGTCGAGGAGGTGCTGGCCTCGCCCATGATCTCCGACCCTCTGCACAAGCTCGACTGCTGTGTGGTCAGCGACGGCGGTGGCGCGCTGCTGGTGGTGCGGCCGGAGATCGCCCGTTCGCTCGGGCGGCCGGTGGTCAACGTCCTGGGCGCAGGAGAAGCCGTGAAGGGCCAGGCCAACGGGCAGGTCGACCTCACATATTCGGGTGCGGCCGTGTCCGGCCCCATTGCCTTTGCCGAGGCGGGCGTGACGCCGGCCGACATCCAGTACGCATCGATCTACGACAGCTTCACCATCACCGTGCTGATGCAGCTCGAGGATCTGGGCTTCTGCAGGAAAGGCGAAGGCGGCAGGTTCGTGATGGACGGCAACCTGATCTCCGGCGTCGGCAAGCTGCCCTTCAACACCGACGGCGGCGGCCTGTGCAACAACCACCCGGCGAACCGCGGCGGCATCACGAAGGTGATCGAGGCGGTGCGGCAACTGCGCGGCGAGGCGCATCCGAAGGTGCAGGTGCCCAACTGCGGCCTTGCCCTCGCGCAGGGCACGGGCGGGCTGCTGGGCTCGCGCCACGGCAGCGCCACCCTCATCATGGAAAGGAACTGAAGAATGACCACGATCCCGCAGGACCGCGCGTTGGGCGCACCCATCGTCGACACCGCCACCGAGCCCTTCTGGAACGCCGCCAAGGAAGGCGTGCTCCGCATCAAGCGCTGCACGGCGTGCGCCAGGGTGCACTGGTATCCGCGCGCCTTGTGCCCCTACTGCCTGGGCGACACCGAATGGATCGATGCCTCGGGCAAGGGCTCGATCTACAGCGTGAGCGTGACGCGCCGCGCCGGCCCCGTTCCGTATGCCATCGCCTATGTGACGCTCGACGAGGGTGTGACGATGCTCACCAACATCGTCGACTGCGACCTCGATGCGCTGCGCATCGGCGATCGCGTGAAGCTGGGCTTCAAGCCCGCCGAAGGCGGCTTCGCGATCCCGATGTTCGTGCCGGCGGCGTAGACGGCAAAGGGCCGCCGCCGATCGCGGCGGCTGCGGTGGCTATTCGCTCTTGATGTTCGCGTCTCGGATCACCGAGGTCCACGTCGCATACTCCTCGGCGATGCGCGCACCCAGTTGCTCGGGCGTGCTGCCGGTGGCGTCGGCACCGGCGGTCTCGAACTTCTCCTTGACCTCCGGCAGCGCCAGCGACTTGACGATGGCTTCGTTCAGCTTCGCCACCACGTCGCGCGGCGTGCCGGCCGGCGCGAACAGCCCGAACCACACTTCGGGGTTGAAGCCCGGCAGCGTGTTCGCGATGGGCGCCGCGCCGGGCGCGAGCGGCGAAGCCTGCAGCGAACTCACGCCCAGCAGGCGCACCTTGCCGTCCTTGATGAAGGCATTCATCTGCGACGAACTGGTGCTCAGCAGCACCTTCGACTCGCCCGTGAGGATGGCCTGCGTGGTCGGGGCCTGCCCCTTGTAGGGAATGTGCGTCATCTCGATGCCGGCGCGGCGGCTGAACAGTTCGGTGGCCAGGTGGCCGAAAGAAGCGGGCCCGGCGGTCGCGAAGTCGAGCTTGCGCGGGTTGGCCTTGGCGTAGTCGATCAGCTCCTGCACCGACTTCGCCGGAACCGTCGGGTTGACCACCAGGATCATCGGCTGCAGCGACACGAGCGAGACCGGCGCGAAGTCCTTGAGCGGCGCGTAGTCGGCGTCCTTCGAAACCTGCGGCGAGATCACCAGGCCGTTGTTCGGGAACAGCAGCGTGTAGCCGTTGGCAGGCGCCTTCGCCACGAACTTGGTGCCGAGCACGGCAGAGGCGCCGGCCTTGTTCTCGATGATGACGGGCTGCTTCAGGAAGCGCTGCATCGGCTCCTGCAGCACGCGCGCGAGCACGTCCGTGGTGCCGCCCGGCGGATACGGCACGACGATGGTGATCGGCTTGTTCGGAAAGCCCGACGACTGCGCGATGCCGGCGTGCGGCAACGCCATGGCACCGGCTGCGAGCAGCGCCGCGCACAGCGCCCTCGTCTTCATGCGAACGAGGCGCTTCAACCTGTCTTTCATGTGTTGTCTCCTTTTGTTCTCGAATCCGTGAGGCGATGGCTTCAGCCGTTCACATGCAGCGTGCGACTTTCCCTCAATGCGTCGATGCGGTCCGCGCTCAGGCCCAGCAGCTCGCCGAGCAGCGCAGGGCCGTCGCCGCCCAGCGCCGGCACGCCGCCGCGCGCATGGGCGGCCGTGCGGCTGAAGCGGAAGGCCGGGTTGGGCACCTGGAACTCGCCCGAGCCGTCGTCGATGGTCTGGAAGGCCTGGCGCTCCACCAGCGGCGGCAGCTGCATCGCCTCGCGCACGGTGAAGTAGCGCGAGCAGGGCACGCCGGCGGCGTTCATCGCGGCTTCGCATTCGGCGGCGGTGCGCGACGCGGCCCAGTCGTCGAGCAGTTGCATCAGTTCGCCCCAGTGGTGCTCGCGCTCCTGGCTGGTGCGAAAGCGCTCGTCGGTGATCCATTCGGCGTGGCCGGTGCAGCGTGCCAGCGCTTCGAAGTTGTTCTGGCTCACGGGCGCGATCAGCAGGAAGCCGTCTTTCGCCTTGGTGGGGCGGTAGAGCGGACGCCTGCGCTCCGCGGGAAACTGTGCCTCCTGACACTCGTAGACCAGCAGGCCGAGCATGGCGTCCATCAGCGACAGGTCGACGTGGTCGCCCTCGCCGGTGCGTGCCGCGCGGAACAGCGCGCTCTGGATCGCGCCGAATGCCAGCGAGCCGCCGAGCACGTCGGCCACGAAGATGCCGTTCTTCAGCGGCCGCTCGACATCGCCTTCCTGGTAGTCGAGGTTCGCCATGTCGTAGCCGCTGGCGGCATGCAGCACCGGCGCGTAGGCGCTGCGGCCCGACCAGGCCCCTTCCTGCCCGAAGCCCGAGATCGAGCAGTAGACGAGCTTCGGGTTCAGTGCCGATAGCGTCTCGTAGTCGAGCCCGAGCCGCTTCATCACGCCGGGGCGGTAGTTCTCGACCAGCACGTCGCACTGCGCGACCATCTCGCGCACCAGCGCGATGGCCTCGGCCTTCTTCAGGTCGAGCGACAGGCTCTTCTTGCCCGCGTTGAGCTGGGCGAAGTAGGTGCTGCGCCCGTCGCGGCGCGGCGGCCGCATGCGGATATGGTCGCCCTCGGGCGGCTCGACCTTGATCACTTCCGCGCCGAGGTCCGCCATGAGGCGCGTGCAATAGGGGCCCGACATCATGGCGGTGAAGTCGAGAACGCGGACGCCGTCGAGGATGCCGGGCCTTCCCGGCGTGGTGTTCTTGCTGCTGGTCATCGTGCGCCCCTCAGGCGAGGTTCGATTCGGACACGGCCAGCCCGGCCAGCCGCGCGCCGCCCAGCGCGTCGAGGTAGTCGGCATGCGCAGCCGCCTCGCTCGTGTAGCGCTTCAGGTAGGCCGCGAAGGATTCCTCGCTGGCGCTGGCCTTCACGTACTCCTTCAGGTGCCGCTCGTCCGCGCGGTAGAGCGACGGCGACGAGGTCGGGTGCGCGCCGTAGGGCGCCTCCACCACCGCGTCGACCATCACGCCCGGCAGCTTGGTGAGATGGTTCGATCGGCGGATGGTGTCGCTCGACACGATGCGGTCGACCGACACGATCACGTGCCGCGACGCCTGCGCAAGCATCGCGTCGAAGAACGGCGTGGACAGGAACTGCACGTTGCCTTGCTCGTCCGCCTGCTGTGCGTGCAGCAGGCACACATCAGGCTTGATGGCTGCGGCCGCGAGCATCTTGCGCTCGCCGGGCTTCGACGGAAGCGGCCAGTAGTGCTCGGGTGTGTGGCGCGGGAGGTCGGTGCCCAGGTCGGGAATCGCGGTCCACGGCATGTCGCAGATGCCGGCGCGCAGTCCGCCCGCGATGCCGGGGCCGTCGAGCTCGTACACCTTCAGCGTGCCGTCTTCGGCCCGGCGGCGGAAGTGCGGCGCGAGCCCGAACTGCTCGAAGCTGATGAACACGCAGGCGGTGCTGCGCGCGCAGCCCGCGCCGATCAGCATGTCGGGCGCGATGGAGCCGGGTGCAGGCACCAGATCGAGGTTGCGCGCGCCCTTGCGGATCAGCGCGCGCACGAGCGCCATCGGCTGGGCGTTGAAGATCCAGCCGCCGAGGCCGATCCTGTCGCCGTCTTTCACCACGGACACGGCCTCGTCGAGCGAGACCAGCTTGCTTTTTTGGGTCATGGGGAGATCTCGTCAGGGGAACTTGCGGCGAAGGGTGCCGCGGGTATCGACGCGCGTGCGCAGGAGCCGCATTTCCTCGGCGGTGGGCATGGCGGTGACCGGCGGCGTTCCGTCCACGCGCATCTCGAAGCCGGTGGCCGCGTGGATCTGATCGAGCGTCACGCCAGGGTGCACCGAGCGCACGCGCATGGCCTTGCTGACCGGCTCGAAGTCGAAGACGCCCAGCGGCGACACCACGAGCTTCGGGCCACCCGCAGGCAGGCCGGCTTCCTCGCGCGAGTTGCCGCCTTCCATGTGACCCGGCCCGCAGAGAAAGTCGACACGCGGCACGAAGGCGCTCCTGTCGTGCCGGGTGAGGGCCACGTAGAAGCGCTTCGCCAGTCCGCACAGCGCGCTGATGCCGACCGTTCCGGGCCCGCGGACCTTGGGCCGCGCATGGTTGCCGACCACCACCGTGTTGATGTTGCCGAACCGGTCGACCTGCAACGCGGAAAGGATCGCGAAATCGAAGAAGTGGATCTTCCAGTCGATGAAGTCGATCATGTTCGGCAGGTCCATCCACGCCTCGGCCGACTCGATGTTGTCCGAGTCGGCTGTGGATAGCAGGTGGTCGCGGCGCGGATTGACCATGCCGCCGGGGCCGGATATCCACCACAGGCGCGGGGCCTGCATCTCGCGCGCCAGGTTGCAGGCGGCGAGCTGGATGTCGGAGTTGGTGCCGATGATGACTTTTTCGCCATCCTCGAAATCGCGTGCCAGCAGCACCGCGAGCAGCTCGCCGGTGGAGGGCTTGTCGTCGTCGTGCATCGTCCGGCTTGCCTCGGGTAGGGTTGTTTTTGGTTGAACCATTGCTAAATGCTAGGAATCAACCACGGCACTGTCAAGCGGGGTTCGCCTCGGGGCGGACAAAAAAAGACCGCGCGCCTTGCGGCGAGCGGTCGGTGTGCGGGCGGCGGCGAAAAGGTCAGCGCGAGGTCTTGCCTGTCGCCTTGGCTGCGGGTTTGGCAGGCGTCTTCGCGGCAGGCTTGCTGCGCGGCTTCGCAGAGGCGGGCGCCGCCGGCGCCTCGTCGGCCGCGCCGCCTTCCACCTTCGACAGGTAGCTGCGCTGCAGCCGCTTGAGGATCGACTCCATCTCGGCCACGGCCGCGTCCGAATCGCGCGCCACCAGGTGCTTCAGGAAGCGGCGCCGCGACGGCAGCACGTAGTTGTTGTCGTAGTGGCCCACCTGCCCGATGAACTCGGCCAGCACGTTGAGCACGCCGTTCATCACGATCACCATGATCGGATTGCCCGTCATGCGCGCGAGGATGCGGTGGAACTCCAGGTTGGTGGCGGCGCGCGCGGGAAAGTCGTCCTTGCGCATGGCCTCCTCGGCCGCGTCGATGTTGTTGCTCAAGGCCTCGATGTCGGCCGGCGTGGCGCGCGTGCAGGCTTCGCGCACCAGGATCGACTCGAGCCAGATGCGCGCCTCGGTCAGGTGCGCCGGCTGGATGGCACCCATGTGGTACATGTCCATGAGGCCCGTTGCGATGGCGTCGCCGCTGCGCCCACTGATGAACGCACCGCCGGTGGCGCCCTTCTGCAGGCGGATGAGCCCGGCGTGCTCCAGCGAGCGAAGCGCCTCGCGCAGCGTGTTGCGCGACACGCCGAACTGCTCGGACAGCGCACGCTCCGACGGCAGGCGCGTGCCCACCTTGAGCCGGCCCTGCGCGAGCTCGGTGCGGATCTGCTGGGCGATTTCCTCGAAGGCGCGCGCGGAGCGGATGGCCTGGAACTTGGCGACCGGCGCAGCGGATGCCTCGGGCTCGGTGGGTTGATGGTCTTTGGCGGTCATGAGGATCTCCCTGCGAAACATGAAAAGTTGGACCTTTGAGCCAATGATAAATCCCGGCATCCGCAGGCACCGGGGCTTTCTTTTCATTCACCGGCGACACTAAAATGGTTGGACCATTGAAATACCCTGAACGGAGACCGCATGACCCAGCAGCCCCTGCCCAGCGACGAGGAGCGCGCCATGCTGCGTGATTCGGTGAGAGGGTTCCTCGCCCGGCATTGGCCGGCGGCCACCGCCGTCGCATGGGCGCGCGAGCCCGGACGCGTGCAGGCCGCGTGGCAGCAACTGGCCGGGCAAGGGCTGACGGCCTTGGGCAGCGATCCGGGCGAAGGCGGTTTGCGCGAGATCCTCATCGTGGCCGAGGAACTGGGCCGCGCGGCCTGCCCGGTGCCGGTGCACCACGTCGCCCTGCTGAACCTCGCAGCCCGGCATGCGCCCGAAGCCGATTCACGCGTGGTGCTCGCGCTCGGCGCATTCGACGCCGACCCCGGCGCAGGCAGTGCCACCTTCGCGGACGGCCGGGTCGATGGCGAGCTGGCGTTCATCGAATGCGCGGGCAGCGCCACGCACCTGGCGGTGGCAGTGACGACGCCCGACGGTCCTGCGCTGGCATGGATCGACATGGCCGCGCCCGGCGTGCGCATCGAGGCGGCACCGGCCATGGGCACGGAGGGCCTGTACCGCGTCGGGCTGTCGGCCGTCGCGGCCACGGCGGTGGGCACATCCGAAGCGGCGTTGCAGGACCTGCGCACGCTGGCGCAGCTCGCGCTGTGCGCACGCGCCACCGGCGCTGCGGGGCGCGCCTTCGAGATGGCGGTCGCCTATGCCGGCGAGCGCAAGCAGTTCGGACGCTTCATCGGCAGCTTCCAGGCGATCCAGCACAAGCTGGCCGACAACCAGATCGCGCTGATGGGGGCGCGCCTCACCCAGGCGAACGCCGCGAGGCAACACGACATCGGTGCCGCCGACTGGCGCGTGTTCGCCGCAGCGGCCTGTTCATTGGCAGGCTCCACGCTGCGGCAGGTGGCGCTGGAAACGCAGCACACTTTCGGCGCGATCGGCTACAGCGAGGAGCACGAGGCACCGAGGCATTTCAAGCGGGTGCACCTCGACGTGCTGCGTCATGGCGGTGTGCGGCGCGCGAACGAAGAACTGGCCGACCACTTCCTTGGCGACGAGCCCAAGGCGCTGCCGCGCTACGACCTGGGCCCGCAGGGCAATGCATTCCGCGAGGAAGTGCGCGCCTGGCTGCAGGCCAACTGGCTGGGCGAGCGCAAGGCCGCGCACGAGCGCCTGGACTTCGCACAGCGCGAGTACGACCGCGACTTCGCGCGTGCGCTCGGCCAGACCGGCTGGATCGGCCTGGGCTGGCCGAAGCGCTTCGGCGGCCAGGCGCGCGGCGCCTTCGAGCAACTGGCCTTCATCGAGGAAATGGAGCGCGCCGAGGCGCCGCGTGCGGGCGCACCTGTACAAGCCGCCATGCTGCAGGTGCACGGCACCCCAGCGCAGCAGGACCGCTACCTGCCGGAGATCCTGCGCGGCGAGGCCATCTACGGCATGGGATACAGCGAGCCCGACGCCGGCTCCGACCTCGCCTCGATGCGAACGCGGGCCGTGCGGGACGGCGA
This sequence comes from Variovorax paradoxus, assembly GCF_902712855.1. NCBI lineage: Bacteria > Pseudomonadati > Pseudomonadota > Betaproteobacteria > Burkholderiales > Comamonadaceae > Variovorax > Variovorax paradoxus. Next base: position 1,049,953 of record NZ_LR743508.1, on the reverse strand, counting down.
CCACTACGTGATCGACGGCCAGAAGATCTGGACCACCACCTACTGGGGCGAGTACATGCTGCTGGCCACGCGCACCGATCCCGACGCCAGCCCGCCGCATGCGGGGCTTAGCCTGTTCATCGTGCCGATGGACACGCCGGGCATCACCGTGAAGACCTCGACCACGATGTACGGCGGCAGTTTCGCCAACGTGTTCTACGACAACGTACGCGTGCCGGCCGAAGCGATGGTGGGCGAACTCAACGGCGGCTGGAAGGTGCTGGTGGGCGCACTGGCCACCGAACGAGGATTCATCGGCGGCGGCATCGTGCTGAAAGTGGCGCATGCGTTCGAACTGCTGTGCGAGCATATCCGCCATGCGGACCTCAATGGCCAGCCGATGCGGCGCGACGCGCTGGTGCGCGAGCGCATCGCCGGGCTCGCCGCGCAGATCGAGGCCGGCCGCCAGATGATGATGCACTGCGCCGAGCGCGTGGACGCGGGTGAGACGCCGCTGCACGACGCGGCCGCCAGCAAGGTCTATTCGGGGGAATTGATGGAGCGCTTCGGCGAGACGGCCCTCGACATCCTCGGCATGCAGGGCACGCTGTCCGAAGGCAGCCCTGGCGCGTTGCTGCGCGGGCGCATCGAGCAGAACCTCCGGCATTCGCTGATGTGGGTGATCAGCATCGGCACCAACGAGATCCAGCGCACGCTGATCGCCCAGCGCGGGCTCGGCCTGCCGCGCTGAGCGGCGCGGCAGGCCGTGGCCACCGGAAAGCGGGCGCTCAGCGCGCCGGCTTCTTGCGTTCCATGTCCTCCAGCAGCGTGTGCAGCGCAGTCAGGTGCTTGGCCAGCGCGGCGCTGGCCTTCTCCGCATCGCGCTCGCGCATCAGCCGCAGCACCTTGCGCCGCACCTGCACCACATTGCTGTGCGGCGTCTGCAGTTGCGCGATGAGCCCGCGCAGGATTTCGGAGAGCGCATCGATCAGCATCACGATCACCTCGTTGTGGGTCGCGCGGCCGATGAGCCGGTAGAACTCGGTGATGAGCCCGCTGTCGCGCACCGGCTTGCCCTGCCTCACCAGTTCGGCGAAGCGGTCGATGTCGGCCTCGATGGCGGCAAAGTCTTCGTTGGTGCCGCGTTCGCAGGCCAGCTTGATGGCCAGGCCGCACAGCAGGATGCGCGCCTCGGTCACGTCCGACACCGGCACCTGCTTGAGCGCCACCATGTCGCGCACCGCCTGCGTGATGCCTTCGGGGTGCGACTGCTTGATGTAGAAGCCGCCGTTGATGCCGGTCAGCGCTTCGACCATGCCCGCCATCTCGAGGCTGCGCAGCGCCTCGCGCACGCCGCTGCGGCTCACTCCGAACTGCTCCGACAGGTCCTTCTCGCTGGGCAGCCGGTCGCCCGCGGCCAGCAGCCCGTCGGCCACCTGCTGGCGGATCTGGTCGCAGATGGCCTCGAAGGCGCGGCGCATGCGCACGGGCGCGAAAACAGGAGTGGTATCGGACATGGCTTCTTTCTTCCTCGGTTCACGGACATGCGCAGGACCGGCTAGTGTGCCCGGCCCGGGGCCGGCGCTGATTGACCATTCTCCATGCATTCGTTATGGTTCAACCAATGATAATTTGAGACACCCCAGGAGACAACCGATGAACCCGACCCGCCGCCACACCCTTGCCACCGGCCTCGCGCTGGCGGGCACCGCCGCCCTGCCCCGGTTCGCCTGGGCCGACGCTGCATATCCCGGCAACATCATCAAGTTCGTCATTCCCACGCCCGCCGGCGGCGGGCACGACACGATGATGCGGGTCATCGGCCAGAAGCTCACCGAGGCCTGGGGCCAGCCGGCCATCGTCGAGTCGAAGGCGGGCGCGAGCGGCGCCATCGCGGCGGCCACGGTGGCCAAGGCGCCGCCCGACGGCTACACGCTGCTGGTGAACTACAGCGCGCTGATCAGCAACCTGGTGCTGCAGCCCACGCAGACCTACAAGCTGTCGGAGCTGGCGCCCATCAGCATGCTGGCGCTCACGCCCATCGCCATCGGCGTGCGCGAGTCGCTGAACGTGAAGACGCTCAAGCAGCTCGTCGACCTGGCGAAAAGCAGGCCCGGCAAGATCTCCTACGGGTCCTACGGTCCCGGCTCGGGCGGCAACTTCGTGGGCGAGCTGCTCAACATGGCGGCGGGCATCGACACCGTGCACGTGCCCTACAAGGGCGAGGCGCCGGCACTGCAGGACCTGATCGGCGGACAGATCGACACGGCTGTGGTCTCGCTGGGCGGCGTGTCGCGCTACCCCGGCAAGATCCGGGCGCTGGCGGTAGCCAGCCCGACGCGCTTTCCGCTCTACCCCGACGTGCCCACCTTCGCCGAGGCCGGTTTTCCCGAGGTGAACATGCCGGGCTTCGGCGCACTGTTCGCGCCGGCGGGCACGCCCAAGCCGATCATCGACAAGCTCACGGCCGAGATGGCACGCATCGTCAAGCTGCCCGACGTGGCCCCCAAGCTGCTCGAACTGGGCTTCGAGCCGGCGGGCTGGGGCCCCGACAGGCTCTCTGCCTTCCTGGCCGAGCAGCTCGCGCTCACGCAGAAGCTGGTGGCCACGGGGCGCATCAAGGTCTGAGCGCCGGACGCAGGCGAGGCGCGGGCGCGACAAGCGCTTGGCGCACTGCGTCGATATGATTCGCGCAGCCTGCCGACGGACCTCCCGCGCTTGAACCACCACGATCCCGCTGCCCCAGCCGCTCCTGCCCGTGCGCCCTCCATCTGGCGGCCGCTCGAGCAACGCTCGTTCCGCGGCCTGTGGACGGCCGGCAGCCTGTTCTTCGTGGGCAACGCCATGCAGAACATGGCGGCGTCGTGGCTGATGATCGAGCTCACGGCCTCTTCGTTTCTCGCGGCCCTGGTGCAGACCGCGTCGTTCCTGCCGATGTTCCTGCTGTCGCTGCCCGCCGGCGTGCTGGCCGACACCACCGACCGCCGCACGCTGATGCTGCGCATCCAGGGCGTGTATGCCACCGCGGCGCTCGTCCTCACCGGGCTGGCGCTGGCCGGCTGGGTCGGGCCGGGCACGCTGCTGTTCTTCACCTTCCTGCTGGGCGTCTGCACCGCGCTGCAATCACCCTCGTGGAATTCGGCCGTGAGCGACACGGTCGATCGCAAGGAATTGCCCCAGGCCATCACGCTGGTGTCCATGGCCTTCAACGGCGCGCGTGCCGTCGGCCCCGCGCTGGCCGGCCTGGTGTTCGCACTGACGGGTGCCAGCGCGGTGTTCGTGATCGCGGTGCTCACCGCCATCGGCATGAGCCATGCCACGCGCCGCTGGCCGCCGCGCCCGCCGCTGCCGGGCAAGCTGCCCGTCGAACGGCTGTGGGGCGGCATGCTGAGCGCGTTGCGCTATGCGCGCCACTCCCCGGCCATCTTCGCAGCTCGTGCGCACGGCCGGCTTCAGCGGGCTGGGTTCGGCGCTGTGGGCGCTGCTGCCGGTCATTGCGCAGCAGCGGCTCGACCTGGGCGCTGCGGGCTACGGCCTGCTGATGGCCTGCCTGGGCACCGGCGCGGTGTCGGCGGGCTTCTTCGTCGGCCGCATCCGCTCGCGCTTCGGTCTCGACACCCTGGCCGCCTGCTGCTGCCTGGTGTTCGCGAGCGCGATGCTGGTGGGCGCGCTGTCGACCTGGCGCCCGCTGGTGTATCTGAGCTTCGTGCTCGGCGGCGCGGCCTGGATGACGATGATGTCGACCTTCAACGCCGCCACTCAGACCAGCGCCCCGCCGTGGGTGCGGGCGCGCGCGGCATCGCTGCACACGCTGTGCTCGCTTGGCGCGTTCGCGCTGGGTTCGGCGCTGTGGGGCGCGGTCTCAAGCCTGATCGGGCTGCCCGCGGCGCTGTGCCTGTCCGCCGCATGCATGGTGGCGAGCGTCGCGCTGGCGCGGCCCTATCCGCTGCGCATGGGCGCCGACGACGAGGTGACGCTGGCCGACCACCGCGACGAGCTCTCGTTGCCCGCCGAGCCGGAGTTCGAGGCCGGCCCGGTGGCGGTCGAGGTCGTGTATTGCATCCGCGAGGCCGATGCGCGGCGCTTTCTCGACGCGGTCCAGCAGCTGGCCGTGCCGCGCCGGCGCGACGGCGCAACCTTCTGGCGCGTGTACCGCGACCTGGGCGACCCGAGCCGGTATGTCGAGCGTTTCATCGTCACCTCATGGGCCGACTACCTGCGCCAGCGTTCGCGCGCCACGGTGGCCAGCAACGAGCTCGAGGCGAATGCGCGCAGCTTCCAGGTGGCCGGCGTGCCGGTGGTCACGCGGCACTACCTGGCCGAACTGAGTCCCTGAACTCGCGGGAGCCTTCCACTCAGTCAACCCAGCGGCTCGCCTCGCCCACGGCGGCGCGCGTGGTGCGGAAACGGTTCGCGGGGTGCGCAGGGTCCTCGTAGCCGAACGAGATGCCGCATACCACCTGGCGGTCGTCCGGAATGTCGAACCATCGGTGCAGGAATTTCGCGCGCGACGCGATGGCCGCCTGCGCGATGCTGGCAACGCCACGTGCCCTTGCGGCCAGCATGAAGTTGCTGACATAAGCCCCGCAGTCGAGCACGCCGTAGGTGCCCAGCACCGCCTCGGTGGTGACGAGCGCCATGTGCGGCGCACCGAAGAAGCCGAAGTTGAGCTGCGCCTGCCGCGCCGAGGCCTCGCGATCGCCATGCGCGATGCCCACGCTGTCATACAGCTGGAACCCGCATTCGCGCCGCCGCTCGCGGTACACGCCGCGGTACTCGGCCGGCGGTGCGATGTCGAACGACGGGTCGGCCGAGGCCTCGGGCGTGGCCATGGCCTGGCGCAGCCGCTCGGTGGCCTCCAGGCTGGTCACCGCCACCTGCCACGGTTGCGAGTTGCACCACGAGGCGGTGCGCTGCGCCGCGCGCAGGATGGCGTCGATCGTTTCGCGCGGCACGGCCTGCGGCAGATAGCCACGGCAGCTGTAGCGCGCATCAAGCACCGAGTCGAAAGCGGCGGCCAGCGCGCTGTCCGGAGAAAAGGAGTTCATGTCGGTTCGAGCAAGGGTTGCATGGGTTCGGCGCGCGTCTGCAGGAAGCCTTGCGCAGGCGCGATCCAGTCGAGGGTGCCGGCAAGCGCGGCCACGTCCGCCCGCGTCGCGTTGCCGCTGAAGAGCGTGTGCTCCTGTTCGAACAGGAAACAACGCGCGCCTGCAAGCTGCACGGTCTTCAGCGTCAGTCCGCCAATGTCGAGCACGTCGCCAGCACCTTGACCCGGGTCGCTTGCGCCGGTGACGAGCGTCCAGCGGATCTCGCCGGGCGCCGCCGCGCGCACCACGGCCAACGCGCCGTCGTCCTGCGGGGGATCGATCAGGGCCCACTCGTTGCCCGCGCCACCGCCCACCAGGTAGCTGTTGCGCACAGCCGGCGCACCCGTCGTGACGCGCACGACGTGCGCGGACAGCCGCACCACCAGCCCGTCTTCCAGCTCATGATGGCCCTGCCCGTGGCCGTCGGGGTCGATGCGCCCGAGTTCCTCGTACGCCGGCTCCCACGGGTTCACCGGATGGCGCCCGCCCTTGACGGTGGCCACCCGCGGCATGATCATCGGCACCGCGCTCAGCGCCTGTGCATGGTCCATGCAGGCCTGCGCCGAGCCGAAGGACTGCAGCTGCTCGAGGATGCGGCGCGTCACGTTCATCAGCTTCAGCGCACGCGTCTCGCTCAGTGCCTCGGCCGGCGTGAGCCACATGCATTCGACCGTCTCGCGCGTGTCGGCGCTCGGGGTCTGGGCCTGCGGCGCGACAGCCACGAAGAAGCGCGTGTCGAAGCGCCGCGGCATGCCGGGCGGCGTGAGCCAATGGCTGAAGTAGCGCAGGCGGTCGACGGCCAGCTGCCAGCCGCGCTCGCGGCACATGTGCAGCAGCGCGTCGGAACCCAGCTCGGCCGAATGCCGCAACGCACTGCGTTCGGTCGCGGACAAGGCATCGAGCGCCACCAGCGCGCCCGATGGATCGGAGGCGAACAGCAGGCCCGATTCCTCGAAGCACTCGCGCACCGCGGCCACGTAGTAGTCGAGCCCGTTGGCGGGCACCGCCAGGCGCAGGCTCGCGGCCGTGTCGTCGAGGCCGCAGCACGAGGCGTGCATGGCCGGGTCGTGCGCATCGACCGTGCCGCCGGGGAACACGCTCGCACCGCTGTTCTGGTCGGCTTCCTTCTCGGCCCTGCGCAGCATGAGCACCTCGAGCCCTCTGCCACTCGCCGCGTTGTCTCGCAGCACGATGAGCGAAGCAGCCGTGCGAACGGGCCGCACGCCGGCTGCGGCCGGCATCTTCATTCCTTGGTTCATCGGCGTGGTCGTCGTGGTCGTCGTGATGGACATCTATGGTTGATCCATTCTAAAGGTTATTGGGCAGATCGCTTTACAGCGCGCAGGGCGCGGCACTAGCATTGGTCCTACCAATCTGGTTGTCCAAATTGGACACACCACATTCTGTGTCCGCGACCCCTCACGCCCCATCAAGGAAAACGCGCCCCATGCTCTCCCACGAAGACAACGAAACCCTGGTCCGCGTCGGCCCCGACACCCCCATGGGGCAGCTGATGCGCCTCTACTGGATTCCCTTCCTGCCGAGCCGCGACCTGCAGGCCGACGGCCAGCCGCAACGCGTGCGCCTGCTCGGCGAGGACCTGCTCGCCTTTCGCGACACCGAAGGCCGCATCGGCCTGATCGACCACGCCTGCCCGCACCGCGGCGCACCGCTGGTGTTCGGCCGCAACGAGGACTGCGGCGTGCGCTGCATCTATCACGGCTGGAAGTTCGGCGTCGATGGCCATGTGCTCGACACGCCGGCCGAACCTGCGCAGAGCCGGCTGAAGGACACGGTACAGATCAAGAACTACCCCTGCCGCGAACGCAACGGCATCGCGTGGACCTACATGGGCCCCGACCGCGACAACCTGCCGCCGCTGCCCAACCTCGAATGGAACCTCGTGCCCGAGGAGAACGTGTACGTGAGCTTCCGCGTGCAGGAGTGCAACTGGCTGCAGGCGGTCGAAGGCGAGATCGACTCCGCGCATGCGCCCATCCTGCACGGCCGCATCGACCAGCAGGGCGCCATCAGCGACTGGACCGCCAAGAAGGACCTGCGCCCCACCTTCGAATGCAAGCGCCAGGACTTCGGCATGAGCGTGGCGTCCAAGCGCGTGCTCGACGAGCGCACGCACTACTGGCGCGTGAACCAGTTCCTGTTGCCGTTCTACACCCTGGTGCCGCCGCAGTCGCAGTACCCGGAGCTCAGCGGCCACGCCTGGGTGCCGCTGGACGACCACCACACGCTGTGCATCATGTTCTCGTACCACCCCTCGCAGCCGTTCTACGAGAAGACCCGCAAGATCTTCGACAACGGCCATGCCGGCCGCGAGACCGGGCACCCCAGCGTGAACGCCTATGCGCCGCGTCCGGCCACCGAGCCGTATGCGAAGTACTGGACCCGGTTCAACCTGCAGAGCGCGTTCCTCTTCAACTACGACGCGCAGACCAAGACCTGGTTCTCGGGCCTGCCCGGTCTGTGGGTGCAGGACGCCGCATGCCAGTCGGGCGTGGCGCCCATCTACGACCGGTCGAAGGAGCACCTGGGCATGAGCGACACCGGCATCGCGATGACGCGTCGGCTGCTGCTGGAAACCGTGCGCAACCTGGCGTCGCGCCAGCAGCGCCCGCCGCGCATCGACGACCCCGACCTGCCGATGGTGCGTGCCGTGTCGCTCACGCTGCCCGCCGGAGATTCGTGGAACGAGTCGGGGCGCGAACTGATGACCGCGCGCCTGGGCGCCGATTTCGGTTACACGCCATGAGCATGCCCGCCCCGATCGACCTGCGCCTGCGGCAGATCCGGCTGGAGGCCGAGGGCATCGCGTCGTACGAGTTCGTCTCGGCCAACGACGCCAGCCTGCCCGCCTTCAGCGCCGGCGCGCACATCGACCTGCACCTGCCGCACGGCATGGTCCGCAGCTACTCGCTGGTGAATGCACCGTCCGACGGCGGACGCTACGTGGTGGCGGTTCAGCACGACGCCGACGGCCAGGGCGGCTCGGCCTGGATGCACAGCGCGCCGCGCGTGGGCGACCGGCTGCGCGCCACGCCGCCGAGCAACGACTTCGCGCTGGTCGAAGACGCACCGCATTCGGTGTTCATCGCGGGCGGCATCGGCATCACGCCAGTCATGTCGATGCTGCGCCGGCTGCGCGAACTCGGCCGGCCATGGCGGCTGCACTACGCAAGCCGCTCGCCGCGCGAAACGGCGTATGCCGATGCGCTGCGCGCAATGGCCGGCGACGACCGCGAGGTCGACTTCTGCTTCGGCTCCTCGCGCATCGACCGGCTCGACATCGCCGCCATCGTGCGCAACGCACCGCCCGAGACCCACCTGTACTGCTGCGGCCCGGCGCGCATGATCGACGCCTTCATCGCGGCCTGCGCCACGCGACCCGCGGGCACGGTGCACTTCGAGCGCTTCGCCGCCACCAGCGAGGCCGCCACCGAAGGCGGCTACGACGTGGTGCTCAACCGAAGCGGCGAGCGGTTCGCCGTCGCGCCGGGCAAGACCATCCTGGACACGCTGCTCGACCACGCCGTCGACGTGCCCTACGCCTGCACGGCGGGCGTGTGCGGCACCTGCCGCACGCAGGTGGTCTCGGGCGAACCCGACCACCGCGACGACTTCCTGAGCCCGCAGGAGAAGCAGGCCAACGACAGCATCATGATCTGCTGCTCGGGTGCGCGCTCGAAGACGCTGGTGCTCGATCTCTGAGCCGACGGCACGAACCACGCCATGACCACCACCACCGAAGCGCACGAAGCCGGCAGCGGCCATGGTGCCGTTGCCGGCATCCTCGCCTACCTGCGCGACCGCCGGCTGCAGCCCGGCGACCGGCTGCCGTCCGAGCGCGACCTGGCCGAGCGGCTGGGCGTGGGCCGCAACGCGGTGCGAGAGGCGCTCGCCACCCTGGCCACGCTGCGCATCGTCGAGTCGCGCCCCAACTCGGGCATCTACCTGCGGCACGTGGAGCGCGAAGCCAGCTTCGAGGCGCTGGTGATGCTCACCGACATGGGCGGCACGCCGACGCCGGTCGAGGTGGCCGAGACCATGGAGGTGCGCGGCCATCTCGAGGTGCTGGCCGCCGGGCTTGCCTGCCAGCGCCGCACCGACGCCGACCTGGACCGCATGCAGGCCGTGCTGCGCCGCACGGAAGAGGTGCTGGCGCAGAACGGCAACATCGCGGCGGCCGACACCGACTTCCACATCGCGCTGGTGGACGCCACGCACAACTCGGTGCTGGTGCGCGTGCTGCACGCCTTCTACCGCTTCACCGGCCGCCGCCGCGAAGCGATGTTCGAGGACACGGTGCAGGGCGGCGCCTCGCTGCGCGACCACCAGCGCCTGTTCGCACACATCCGCGAGCGCGATTCGGCCAAGGCGCAGCTGCTGATCCTGCGGCACATGGACCGCGCGCGCAGCTACTGGTCGACCGTGCTCGGCGATTGACTGTCGATCGAAGAATTCACCCACGCAATCACAAGACAAGGAGACAACGCCCCATGAAACCCGCCCTCTTCCACCGCCGCGCGCTGCTGTGCGCCGCAGGCCTCTCGCTCGCCGCGGGCATGCTTCCCGCCTTCGCGCAAGGCAGCTTCCCGAGCAAGCCGATCCGCATGATCGTTCCCTATGCGGCCGGCGGCAGCACCGACCAGCTCGCGCGCGCCATCCAGCAGTCGATGAGCGAGACGCTGGGCCAGACGGTCATCGTCGAGAACAAGCCCGGCGCGGGCGGCACCATCGGCGTCGACTTCGTGGCCAAGGCAGCGCCCGACGGCTACACGCTGGTGTTCGGCAACACCGGGCCCAATGCGGTGGTCGGACTGATGCGCAAGGTGCCCTACGACGAGCTGAAGGACCTGCGGCCCATCTCCACCGTGGCGATCACGCCGATGATCCTCGCCGTGCCGGCCGACAGCCCCGCGAAGACGATGAAGGAGTTCCTCGCCTACGCGAAGAAGAACGGCACGTCGCTGAACATCGGCTCGGTCGGCAACGGCTCCCTGTCGCACCTGTCGGCCGAATACTTCAACGACGCCGCGGGTCTGCGGCTGCAACACATTCCCTACAACGGCGGCGCACCGATGATGACCGCCTTCGCCGGCGGCCAGTTGCAGGCCGCCTTCGTCACCGGGCTCGACGGCGCGACGCTCGTCAACTCCGGCAAGGTGCGCTACCTCGCGGTGGGCACCCTCAAGCCGACCGACACCGTCCCCGGCCTGCCGGCCATCGCGGACGACGTGCCCGGCTTCCGCAGCTCAGCCTGGTTCGGCGTGCTCGCACCGAAGGACACGCCGAAGGACGTGGTCGACAAGCTGCAGGCCGCCGTCGCCACCGCGGTCGCGCGGCCCGAGGTGCGAAAGATGTTCGCCGACCGCAACGTGGAAGCGCGCAGCAGCACGCCGCAGGAACTCGACAAGCTCATTCGCGACGAGATGGCGCAGTGGGGCCCGGTCGTGCGCAAAGCCAACATCCAGATGTGAGACCCCGATCCATGCTCGACGACATCGCAAGCGATTTTCCCGAACACACGCCCCGCCCCGCCGGTGCGCCGAAGGCGCTCGACGGCATCAAGGTGGTCGATTTCACCCATTTCATCGCGGGGCCCTTCGCCACGATGATGCTGGGCGACATGGGCGCCGACGTGCTCAAGATCGAGGCGCCGGGCCGCGGCGACGACTTCCGCCAGTACCCGCCGGTGCACCCCGATCTGGCGCAGGGTGCGCCGTTCCTCTGGTCGAACCGCAACAAGCGCAGCGTGGCGCTCGACCTGAAGACGCCCGAAGGCCTGGAGGTGGCGCGCGCGCTGGCCGCGTCGGCCGACGTGGTGGTCGAGAACTTCTCCAGCGGCGTGATGGCGCGCTTCGGGCTCGACTACGAGAGCATCCGCAGGACCAATCCCGAGGTCGTGTACTGCTCGGTGTCCGCGTATGGCCGCGACGGCGCGTTCGCCGACCGGCTCGGCTTCGATCCCATCGCGCAGGCCGAGAGCGGCTTCGTGTCGATGAACGGCTATGCCGACCGCCAGGGCGTGCGCGCGCTGTCGCCGGTGATGGACATCAGCACCGCGATGATGGCCTGCAACGCCATCCTGGGCGCACTGGTGGCGCGCGAGCGCACCGGCCGCGGGCAGTCGATGGAAGTGGCTCTGTTCGACAACGCGGTGCTGATGACGGGCTACGCCACGCTGCAGCACGTGTTCAGCGGCGCCGAGCCCCAGCGGCACGGCAACACCAGCCCGGACACCTGTCCGTCGGGCGTGTTCGAGGCGAAGGACCGGTCGTTCTACATCAACTGCGGCAACAACAAGATCTTCCAGCGGCTCATGACGCAGGTGATCGAGCGGCCCGACGTGGCGGCCGACCCGGCCTACGCCACGGGGCGCGAGCGCTCCGCGCGGCGCGAGGCGCTGTTCGCGCTGCTCGGCGAAGCCTTTGCGCAGCAGCCGTGGACGCATTGGCAGGCCCGCATGCGCGCGGCCGGCGTGCCGTGCGGCGAGGTGCGCTCGGTCGGCGAGGCGATCCGCTCGCCGGAGGCACGCGAGCGCCGGCTGGTCACGCGCATTCCGCACCCGGCCGTGGGTTGGGTGCCGAACATGGCGCTGCCCATCCGCTACGGACGCACGCCCATCGCGGACCCGGTGGCGGCGCCGACCGTCGGGCAGCACACGCACGAGGTGCTGCGCGAAGCGCTCGGCTACGGCGACGAGCGGCTCGCGTCGCTGGCGCAGGCCGGCGCGTTCGGCCCGCCCGCCGCACGCCACGAGACCGCGGACGCACCGGCATGAGCGTGCGATCGCTGCGAGGCCGGGTGGCGGTCGTCGGCATCGGCGAGACCCGCTACTACAAGCACAGCCAGTCGCCCGATGCGGAGTTCAAGCTCGCGCTGAAGGCCATCCTCGCGGCTTGCGAGGACGCGGGACTCGATCCGCGCGAGATCGACGGTTTCGCTTCCTACAGCGACGACCGCAGCGACGCCTCGCGGCTCGCCGCGGCATTGGGCATCCGCCGCCTGCGCAGCGCCACCATGCAATGGGGCGGCGGTGGCGGCGGTTGCTGCGCGGCGGTGGCCAACGGCGCCGCCGCCATCGCGGCCGGCCTGGCCGATTGCGTGGTCGTTTTCCGCGCGCTGGCGCAAGGGCAGCACGGGCGCTTCGGCCAAGTGGCGGGCATCGACAGCGTAGCGGGCGAGAAGGCCTACCTGATGCCCTACGGCGTGCTGTCGCCACCGCAACGTTTCGCGATGCGCGCGCGCCGCTTCATGCATGAGCACGGCGTTCGCCAGGAGGCGATGCGCGCCATCGCGCTCGCGTCGTACCACCACGCGCAGGCCAACCCGCGCGCGGTGATGCACGGCAAGCCGCTGAGCGCCGAGACCTACGACGCCTCGCGCTGGATCGCCGAGCCCTTCCATCTCTACGACTGCTGCATGGAGAACGACGGCGCAGCGGCCATCGTGCTGGTGGCCGCGGAGCGCGCCCGCGACTTCGCACGCAAGCCCGCGTACGTCCTCGGTGCGGCGACGGGCTCGGGGCACCGCGCCGGCGCTGCGCCCCACAATGCGCCGCGCTACGGCAGCGCCGGCTTCGACACCGTGGCGCCCGATCTCTACGCCATGGCCGGTATCGCGCCCGCCGACGTGGGCGTGGTGCAGAGCTACGAGAACTTCACCGGCGGCGTGGCGATGGCACTGGCCGAGCACGGCTTCTTCGCGCCGGAGGAAGCGAACGAATTCCTCACGCTGGACAACCTCGTCGCGCCCTCGGGACGGCTGCCGCTGAACACCAGCGGCGGCAATCTTGCCGAGTGCTACATGCACGGCTTCGAACTCGTGCTGGAGGCCGTGCGCCAGGTGCGCGGCACCTCCACGAGCCAGGCGGCGCGCAGCGACGTGGCACTCGTGATCGGCGGGCCGATGGTGACACCGGTGAGCGACCTCCTGCTGGCATCGGAGAACGTGCTGTGAACGACACGACCCCCACCCGCTACCTTCCGCCCGGCCTGCCGGTTCCGGCGCCCGAGCCCGACGGACTGTCCGAGCCCTACTGGTCGGGGCTGCGCGAGCGCCGCCTGCGCGTGCAGCATTGCGCCGCATGCGGCACCTGGCAGTTCGGACCCGAATGGATCTGCCACCACTGCCATGCCTTCGATCCGCCGTGGGAAGACGTGGCGCCGCGCGGACGCGTATACAGCTGGGAGCGCGTCTGGCACCCGGCACATGCTGCGCTGAAGGGGCACGGCGCCTACCTCGTGGTGCTGGTGGAACTGCCGCACGCGGGCCTGGTGCGCATGGTCGGCAACCTGCTGGGCGACCCGATGCAGGAAGTGCGGATCGGCGCGGAGGTCGAAGGCGTGTACGAGCACCATGCCGGCGCGCAACCGCCTTTCTCGCTGCTGCAATGGCGGCTGCACACTAAGGACGCTCGATGAACGGACCGTTGAACGGCCTGAAGGTGGTCGAGTTCGCCGGGCTCGGTCCCGGCCCCTTCGCTTGCATGCTGCTGTCCGACATGGGTGCCGACGTGGTCACCGTCGACCGGCCCGGCCGCAAGCTCGGCGATCGCACCGACATCACCGGGCGCGGCCGCACCGTGGTGCTGGTCGACCTGAAGAACCCGCAGGCACGCGAGGAGGTGCTGCACCTGCTCGAGCGTGCCGACGTGCTGGTCGAAGGCTTTCGCCCGGGCGTGATGGAACGCCTGGGCCTCGGGCCTGACGCGGTGGCAGCGCGCAACCCGCAGCTGGTGTACGGCCGCATGACCGGCTGGGGCCAGCACGGCCCGCTCGCACAGGCGGCCGGGCACGACATCAACTACATCGCGCTGACCGGCGCACTGCATGCCATCGGCCCGGCGGGCGGCGCGCCGGTGCCGCCGCTCAACCTGGTGGGCGACTACGGCGGCGGCAGCCTCTACCTGGTCGTCGGCATCCTCGCTGCGCTGCACGAAGCGCGGCGCTCGGGCCGCGGGCAGGTGGTGGATGCGGCCATCACCGACGGCGTGACCTCGCTGATGAGCCTGTTCGCGACCAGCGCGATGCGCGGCAGCTTCGCCGAGGCGCGCGGCAGCAATGCGCTGGACGGCGGAGCGCCCTACTACGGCACCTACGAGACGGCGGACGCGCGCCACGTATGCATCGGACCGCTCGAGCCCCAGTTCTTCGCCGACCTGTGCGAACGCATCGGCGTCGACCCCGCGTTGCGAGGCGCGCAGCACGACCGCGCGCAATGGCCGGCGTTGCGCGCGGAACTCGAGCGCATCTTCCGAACGCGCACCCGCGACGACTGGACCGCGCGGCTCGAAGGCAGCGACGCCTGCTTTGCGCCGGTGCTGGCGCTGAGCGAGGCGCCGGCGCATCCGCACCAGCGCGCACGCGAGGCCTTCGTCGATGTGGACGGCGTGGCACATCCTGCGCCCGCGCCGCGCTTCTCGCGCACGCCATCGGCGGTCCAGGGGCCTGCGCCGTCGCAGGCGACAGCCATGTCGGACGTGCTGGCGCGCTGGGGCTGAGCGCGCTCAGGCGCGGATGGCCATGCAAATGCGCCGCGAGTGGATCTTCCAGCCGTCCGGCGTGCGCCTGAACCTGTCGTGGTACTCGACCACCGAGGGCGGCCCCGACAGCCGTGGAGCCCCACCGTCGGCATCATCCGCGCCCTGGAAGAAAAGCACGTAGCAGACGCCGCCGGCCTCTCCTTCGGGCTCGCCTTCGAAGCTCACGCGGATGTTCGAGCACACGTGGCGCGTGGTCGTCTGCACGGGCCGCCCCGCCAGGAAGCGCGCGATCTCCGCGCGGCCCTGCGACACGTTGCCCATGCGGTCGAGCGCCGCATCTTCGGTGAAAAGGCCCAGCACCCGCTCGTAGCGCCGCGCATCGAGATGGTTCGCGAAGTCGATGCACAGCCGCGCGCATGCAGCCTCGTCCTCGAGCCGGCTCGCCGGCATGGCTGGCATGTCCCGTTCCACGCGTTCAACCCATCATCGAGCCGCGCACGTCCGCCACCGGCAGGTGCGTGGTGCGCAGCAGCAGCGTGGCCACGTCCTCGCCGGCGTCCAGCCGCGCGCGCATCTCGTCGGGGTCGAACTCCACGCCAATGGGGTTGGTCTCGAAATGCGGGCCGTGCATGAACGCATTGGCGGCGTCGTTCGTGGTGTAGCTGTCGGTCTGGAATTCCATCTGGTTGCCGTCGGGGTCCGCGTAGTACAGCGACACAGTGATGCCATGGTGCACGCACCAGTACGGCACGATGCCCTGGGCCTTGAGCTCGGCATGCTTGTCGAGCAGCTCGCGCAGCGAACCGAAGCCGTAGGCCACGTGATCGACGCCCGGCTGGCCGCGCGGAGCCGCGGCCTCCGAAGGGCCCTTCATCAGCCCGAGATTCAACAGCGCCACGCGATGGTGTTCGTCGTCGTAGGTGACGAAGGCGATCACCGGGTTCTGGTACTGCACCTTGGCGCAGAACACCGAGGTGTACCAGACCAGCATCTGCTCGAAGCGGTACGTGCGGTAGACGATGTGCGCGAACGTGGTGGGGCGAATGCCGGCGGCCATGAATGTCACCTTTTATCGATAAAAGAGGATTGAACGACCTGATCTCTATTTTTATCGATAATATTTACGCATGCTGCCGACCCTGCTCGGTACAAACCCGAGCGACACACCCGATGCCATGAGCCAGAACCCGCCATCGCCCACCGAAGAACTGCAAGGCGCCACGCGCGCGAGCATGGTGTTCGAACGCCTGCGCGAAGACATCCTCGAAGGCCGGCTGGCGCCGGGCGAGAAGCTGCGCATCGAAGCGCTCGAGGCGCGCTACGAGGTGGGCGCGAGCCCGATCCGCGAGGCGCTCAACCGGCTCATCTCGGTGCGGCTGGTCGAGCAGTTCGAGCGCCGGGGCTTCCGCGTGGCGGCGCTGTCGCGCGACGACCTCATCGACCTCGTACGTGCGCGCCGGCTGCTCAATGAAGTGGTGGTGCGCGAATCGCTCCTGCATGGCGACCAGGCCTGGGAAGACGAGGTGGTGCTGGCCTACCACCGCATGTGGCGCTGCCCCATGACCTCGCCCACCGGCCAGACCCATCGCGAATGGGAGGTGCTGCACCGCAGGTTCCATGCATCGCTGATCGCGGCCTGCCCGTCGAAATGGCTGATCGATTTCCATGAACTGCTGTTCGACGCGTCCGACCGCTACCGCCGCCTCAACGTGCGCGAGCGCGACCTCGAACACACGCGCACGGAGCACCGCGAGATCATGGAGGCCGTGGTGAGCCGCGACGTGCCGCTCGCGGTTCAGCGGCTCAACGATTCGATCGACACGCTGCTGTCCCACGCGGACGCGCTCTGCATTGCGCCGCGCGGCTGACCGGTCGCTCTGCGCCCGAACCGCTGCGCCCTTGACAACGGCCGCGAACCTGCCGAATACTCAACCCGCCGGTTGACAATCAACAGGAGACGGGACATGAAGTACCAGGGAAGCTGCCATTGCGGCGCCATCCGCTTCGAGGCCGAAGGAGAAATCGGAACGGCCACCGCATGCAACTGCTCGATGTGCCAGCGCAAGGGCACGCTGATGTGGTTCGTGCCGCGCGACGCGCTGCATCTGCTCACGCCCGAACAGAACGCATCGACCTACCTGTTCAACAAGCACGTCATCAAGCACCGCTTCTGCCCGACCTGCGGCATCCATCCCTACGGCGAAGCCAGCACGCCCAAGGGCGAGCCCATGGCCGCCATCAACCTGCGCTGCATCGAAGGCATCGACCTCCAGGCCATCCCCGTGAAGCAGTTCGACGGCCGCTCGATGTGAGCGCCTGAAGGTGCCGCAGCCAGGCGCGGCGCACACCCGCAAGCGCTTCGCCATCGACGGCTGGGCCGCACCATCACGATGCCGGCCACGGCGCGCGAGGCCTGCCCATCGCGAGCGTGCGCATCACCGCCGCCGTGCGCGTCTCCACGCCCAGCTTCACGTAGATGTGCTCCAGATGCTTGTGGACCGTGCGCGGGCTTATCTCCAGCAGGGCGGCGATCTCCGCATCGGTCTTGCCGCGCGACACCCAGTGCATCACATCGACTTCTCGCGGCGTGAGGACGGTCGGCGCCACGTCATCGGGCGCCGCAGGCAGCGGCAGTTCGACGTGACACGCCAGGCGGTAAAGGAAAGCCACCGCGACCGCGTGCTCGAGGCCCGCGCGGCGATAGTCGTCGGCGCGCATCGAACGACGGCGCCATCCGCGGCGGCCCGGCAGCGCATCGGCCATTCGCGTGCCCCTTCGCACCGGCGAGCATCCGGACTCCAGTTGCTCCAGCAAGCGCAGCGCGCTTGCACAGTCCTTGCGCGTCAAGTGCGTCATGGCATGTTCCTTTCACGACGCATACGCATTGCTGCGTATGGCGCCCGCGCGCATCGGGACGCAGGATGCTCGCAGGCCCTCGCCGCCGATCCAGTATAGGCACGCGAAGGCCGCGCATGGCGCCTGCGGACGAAGGGGACACACATGGCCATCGACGAAACACGGCTTAACGCGTTCATGGGTAACTTCGTTCACGACCTGGGCGCCGTGATGCATGCCGCCACCGTCGTCGTGGGCGACCAGCTGGGCCTGTACAAGGCCTTGGCCGAAGGCCCGGCCAGCGCCGAGACGCTCGCGCGCCGCACCGGGACCGATCCGCGCTACTTGCGCGAATGGCTCTGCGCCCAGGCCGCCAGCGGCTATGTGCAGTACGAGCCGCAGGGCGAGATGTTCTCGCTGTCGGAGGAGCAGGCCTTCGCCCTCGCACAGGAAGGCAGTCCGGCGTTCATACCCGGCGCCTTCCAGATCGCGGTCGCGCAGTTCAGGATCATTCCCAAGATGGTCCAGGCCATGCGCACCGGCCTGGGCATCGGCTGGCACGAGCACGATGCATCCCTCTTCCACGGTACCGAGCGATTCTTCCGGCCCGGCTACGCGGCCAACCTCGCGAGCCAGTGGATTCCCGCGCTGGAAGGCGTCGCGCCGCTGCTCGAGCGCGGTGCGCACGTGGCCGACGTGGGCTGCGGCCACGGCGCATCGACGCTGCTGATGGCGCAGGCCTATCCGAAGTCGAGCTTCATCGGCTTCGACTACCACGCGCCTTCCATCGAGCACGCACGCGAGACCGCGCGAAAGGCAGGTATCGACGACGCGCAGCGCCTGCGCTTCGAAGTGGCCAGCGCCAAGGACTTTCCCGGAGACGACTACGACATGGTCGCGGTGTTCGACTGCCTGCACGACATGGGCGACCCCGTCGGCGCAGCGACGCACGTGCGGCGCAGCCTCAAACCTCAAGGCACGTGGATGATCGTCGAGCCCTTTGCCAACGACCGGCTCGAGGACAACCTCAACCCGGTGGGGCGGGTGTTCTATTCGGCATCGAGCTTCATCTGCACACCGGCTTCGCGCTCGCAGGAGGTCGGCCTGTGCCTCGGTGCACAGGCAGGCGAGGCGCGCATCGCCGAGGTCGTCGCTCAAGGCGGCTTCACGCGCTTCCGCCGCGCGAGCCAGACCCCCTTCAACCTGATCTTCGAAGCCCGTCCTTGACGACACACCAGGAGCTGCCATGCCACGCCAATACATCGACTGCCGCGAGTTTCCGAGCACGATGAACTGCAGTGTCGCGCTCAGCGCCGACACCGAGGGAGAACTGCTGGATGCCGCGGTGCAGCATGCGGTGGCCGTGCACGGCCATACCGACACGCCCGAGCTTCGCCGGCAACTGGCGACCCTGTTCAGGAGCGGCACGCCGCCGCTGCAGGCGCCGGCCGCTCAGAAGGTGGCAGCCTGATCCGCAAACCGGTTCGCGCGTCGGGTGCCCGCTGCGCGGACGAGTACCTCCGGCTGCCCGCAACGGGCGCCGCCTGCTGAAACCCGAGCCGCGCGCCCGAGCGTCGCGGTGCCCGCCAAGCGCGCTTTGCAAAGACGCGCTATGGTTCGCTGCCACCCCACGGCGAACCTCAAAAAAGGCAGGCTCATGATCGACCTTCTCATCAACGGTCAGTCCGTCGCCATCGACGCCCCCGACGACATGCCTCTGCTCTGGGCATTGCGCGACATCGTCGGACTCACCGGCACCAAGTTCGGTTGCGGCATCGCGCAGTGCGGCGCCTGCACCGTGCACCTCGACGGCCAGCCCGTGCGCTCGTGCGTGCTGCCCATCGGCAGCATCGGCAAGCGGGCCGTCACCACCATCGAAGCCATCTCGAAGACCCCTGCCGGCCAGCGCGTGCAGAAGGCCTGGCTCGAGGTGGACGTGGTGCAGTGCGGCTACTGCCAGTCGGGCCAGGTCATGTCGGCCGCGGCGCTCATCCAGCGCACGCCCAACCCGAGCGACGCCGACATCGACATGGCCATGTCGGGCAATGTCTGCCGGTGCTGCACCTATTCGCGCATCCGCGCGGCCATCAAGCAGGCTGCCACCGGCAAGCCCGAGGTGCTGCAGTCGGTGGTGGCGATGCCTGCAAGGAGCGCGTCGTGAAGCCCGCCGCCGGCACGGCCGGCATCAACCGCCGCAGCGCACTCCAGGCCGGCGGCCTCGCGCTGGCCTTCACCTGGATCGGCGGCAGCAAGGCGTTCGCGGCCATCAGCCCGCGCCGGCAACCCGCCGATGCGGCCGCCGCGCTGGCGGACGGCAATCCGCCGTTCGCGCCGAATGCCTTCATCCGCATCGATGCCGACGGCGGCGTGCGCCTGGTGATGCCGATGGTCGAGATGGGCCAGGCGATCTACACCGGCTCGGCGATGCTGCTGGCCGAGGAGCTCGGCGTGGACCTCGACCAGGTGCGCGTGGAACATTCGCCGCCGAACGAAGCCCTCTACGGCATGCCGCTGCTGGGCGGCCAGATCACCGGCGGCTCGACCAGCACGCGCGGCACCTACGGCGTGCTGCGCGAAGCCGGCGCCGTGGCTCGCACGCTGCTGGTGAGCGCCGCGGCCATGCAATGGAAGGTCGAGCCGGCCAGCTGCACCGTGGCACGCGGAGTGGTGAGCCACGCGGGCTCGGGCCGGCAGCTCGGCTTCGGCGCGCTCGCCGCCAGCGCCGCGCAATTGCCGATGCCCGAGAAGGTCGCGCTGAAGGAGCAGAAGGACTTCAGGCTCATCGGCCAGCCGCTGCGCCGTGTCGATTCGGCCGGCAAGGTCGACGGCAGCACGCAGTTCGGGCTCGATGTGCGCGTGCCCGGCATGAAGGTGGCCACGGTCAGGGCCTGCCCCACGCTCGGCGGCGTGCTGGCCTCGGTGGACGACAAGGCGGCGCGTGCCATCCCGGGCGTGATCGACGTGATCCGCATCAAGGACGCGGTCGCCGTCGTGGGTGAACATTTCTGGGCTGCGAGGAAAGGGCTCGACGCGCTGAAGATCCGCTGGACGCCCGGGCAGAACGCCGCGCTCACCACGCGCCAGCTGCGTTCGGCGCTCGCCGGTGCGCTGGCCAGCGGCAAGGCCATCGTCGGCAAGGAAACCGGCAAGCGGCCCGAAGGCACGCTGGTGCAGGCCACTTACGACTCGCCGATGCTGGCGCACGCGACCATGGAACCGCTGAACACCACGGTGCACGTGCGGCCCGACGCGTGCGAGATCTGGGTCGGCACGCAGGTGCCGGCGCGCTGCGTCGGGGTGGCCGCGAAGATCACCGGCCTCGCCGAAGACAAGGTGGTGCTGCACAACCAGTACCTCGGCGGCGGCTTCGGGCGGCGGCTGGAGACCGATTCGGTCGAGCAGGCCGTAGCCTTCGCGAGGCAGGTGCCCTATCCGCTGAAGGTGGTGTGGACGCGCGAGGAAGACATCCGCCACGACATCGTGCGCCCGATGTACCACGACGACATCTCGGCGGTGGTGGACGGCGACGGCCGGATCCTCTGGTTCGGCGACCGCATCGCGGGCGGCACGGTGCTGGGCCGCTGGGCGCCGGCCTTCATGGGCAAGGACGGCATGGACGGCGACCTGATCGAATGCGTGGCCGAGCCATGCTACGACCTGCCGAACCTCAAGGTCGAATGGGTGCGCCACGACATGCCGCCCGGCCTGAATGTCGGCTGGTGGCGCGGCGTGGGACCGACGCACAACCTCTTCGTGATGGAGAGCTTCATCGACGAACTGGCGCATCGCGCGAAGACGGACCCGGTGGCCTACCGGCGCGCGATGCTCGGGAAGAACCCGCGCACGCTCGCGGTGCTCGACCTGGCGGCAGAGAAGATCGGCTGGGGCAAGGGCACTCTGCCCGCGCGTGTCGGGCGCGGCGTGGCCGTCGGCGACCCCTTCGGCAGCCGCGTGTGCGCGATGGTCGAGGTCGAGGTGTCGCCGCAGGGCGAGGTGCGCATGCGCCGCGCGGTGGTTGCGATCGACTGCGGCCTCGTGGTGAATGCGGGCTCGGTCGAGGCGCAGATCCAGGGCGGCCTGCTGTTCGGCCTGGGCGCCGCGTTGTTCAGCGAAGTCACGCTGCGCGACGGCGCCATCGAGCAGAGCAATTTCCACGACTACCGGATGCTGCGCATCAACGAGTCGCCGCCGGTGGAGGTGCATGCCGTCAGGAGCAGCGAGGCGCCCGGCGGCATCGGCGAGGTCGGCACGGCCATTGCCGCGCCGGCGCTGGCCAACGCCATCTTCGCGGCGACCGGCGTGCGCCTGCGCGCGCTGCCCGTGAACCGCGCGCTGCTGGCGCAGGACAAGGACGCGCTGAAGAAGAAGGTGGCCGATGCCTCCATCGGCGGGCGCAGCGAAAGGAGCGCGGCATGAAGCGATTGCTCAAGGTGCTGGTGGCACTGTTCGTGGTGGGCGCCGCGCTGTACTTCTTCTTGAATCGCAGCGACAGCTCGGAGGGCGAGGCGCCGGTGCTGGCGGGCGCCGAGCCCGACGCGGCGCTGCTGGTGCGCGGCGAATACCTCGCCAAAATGGCCGACTGCGTCGCGTGCCACACCGTGCCAGGCAAGGGCGAGCCCTTCGCAGGCGGGCTGCCGTTCGTGCTGCCCTTCGGCACCATCTACTCGTCGAACATCACGGCCGACCCGGCCACGGGCATCGGCAACTGGAGCGACGACCAGTTCGTGCGTGCGCTGCACGACGGCGTGCGCGCGGACGGCAGCCGCCTGTACCCGGCGTTTCCGTACACCTCGTACACCGCGCTCAGCCGCAAGGACGTGCTGGCGATCAAGGCCTACCTGTTCAGTTTGCCCAAGGTGAGCCAGCCGAACCGGGAGCCCGACCTCGGCTTCCCGTTCAACCAGCGCTGGGCCATGGGCTTCTGGAACGCCGCCTTCTTCAAGAGCAGCCGCTTCGAGGCCGATCCCTCGAAGCCGGCCGCATGGAACCAGGGCAAGTACCTGGCCACCGCGCTGGCCCATTGCGCCGAGTGCCACACGCCGCGCAACTTCGCCTTCGCCATGAAGCAGGGGGACAACCTCGCGGGCGAATCCATCCAGGGCTGGCGCGCCTACAACATCACCTCGGACGCAAAGAACGGCATCGGCGCGTGGAGCGACGCCGACATCGCCTCCTACCTCACGACCGGCCATGCCGACGGCCGCGGCTCGGCTTCGGGCCCCATGGGCGAGGCGGTGGAGCACAGCCTGCAGTACCTGAAGCCCGAGGACACCGCGGCGCTCGTGAGCTATCTGCGCACCGTGCCCGCCAGGTCCGGCAAGGACCCCATCGAGGTCGATGCGAAACCGCCGTGGGCCGTGGCCGCCAGCGCGGCCGCGCCCGCGGCCAACACCGCCGAAGGCCACGAGCAGGGGCTGCGCCTGTTCGCGGCGGCGTGCGCAAGCTGCCACCAGTGGAACGGGCAAGGCCAGCAGACCAGCTTCGCGACACTGCTGGGCACGCGCGGCGTGAACGACCCGAGCGGTGCCAACGTCACGCAGATGATCCTGCAGGGCGTGAACATGCATGCGCGCGACCGCGAGATCTACATGCCGGCCTTCGGCAGCGCCTACACCGACACCGAGGTCGCGGCGCTGGCCAACTACGTGATTGCGCAGTTCGGCAACAAGCAGGCCACGGTGACTCCGGAGTTCGTGGCGAAGCAGCGCATGCGATAGGCCCGATACGGCGCCGTATCGCGCGTTGGTGCTATCGGCGGCATTGGGTCGTTCAATCGTCCGGCAGCGTCATCCGGCCGAGAATTTGTCGCTTCCCCGCAGCACCAAACAGGAGTTCCCCATGAGCAGCGACAAGACAGAAGCGAAGTGTCCGTTCAGCCAGGCCGCAGGCGCCGGCACCACCAACCGCGACTGGTGGCCGAAGCAACTGCGCATCGACCTGCTTCACCAGCATTCGTCGAAATCCGATCCGATGGACAAGGACTTCGACTACGCCGCGGCGTTCCGCAGCCTCGACCTCGCAGCGGTGAAGCAGGACCTTGCCGCGCTCATGACCGACTCGCAGGACTGGTGGCCGGCCGACTTCGGCCACTACGGCCCGCTGTTCGTCCGCATGGCATGGCACAGCGCCGGCACGTACCGCGTGGGCGACGGCCGTGGCGGCGCCGGCCGCGGCCAGCAGCGCTTCGCGCCGCTCAACAGCTGGCCCGACAACGTGAGCCTCGACAAGGCGCGCCGCCTGCTGTGGCCGGTCAAGCAGAAGTACGGCAACAAGCTCTCCTGGGCCGACCTGCTGATCCTCACGGGCAACGTCGCGCTGGAAACCATGGGCTTCAAGACCCTGGGCTTCGCGGGCGGCCGCGCGGACGTGTGGGAGCCCGACCAGGACGTGTACTGGGGCCGCGAGACCACCTGGCTCGGCGGCGATGTCCGCTATTCGAAGGGCTCGCCGGGCGTCGAGGAGAACCACGGCGTGCTGGTGAAGGACGACGACAGCGAGGTGCCGCATTCGCGCGACCTCGAGAACCCGCTGGCCGCCGTGCAGATGGGCCTGATCTACGTGAACCCAGAAGGCCCGGACGGCAAGCCCGATCCGCTGGCCGCGGCGCGCGACATCCGCGACACCTTCGCCCGCATGGCGATGGACGACGAGGAAACCGTGGCGCTCATCGCAGGCGGCCACACCTTCGGCAAGACCCACGGCGCGGCAGCGGCCTCGCACGTGGCACACGAACCCGAGGCGGCCGGCCTCGAGAACCAGGGCCTGGGCTGGCACAACAGCTTCGGCAGCGGCAAGGGCGGCGACACCATCACCAGCGGCCTCGAAGTCACCTGGACCACCACGCCGACGAAGTGGGGCAACAACTTCTTCGAGAACCTCTTCGGCTACGAATGGGAACTCACGAAGAGCCCCGCCGGCGCGCACCAGTGGGTGGCCAGCAATGGCGCCGGCGCCGGCACCATTCCGCATGCGCACGATGCCAGCCAGCGCCTCGCGCCGACCATGCTCACCACCGACCTGTCGCTGCGCGTCGACCCGGCCTACGAGAAGATCTCGCGTCGTTTTCTCGCCAACCCCGACCAGTTCGCCGATGCCTTCGCGCGCGCCTGGTTCAAGCTCACGCACCGCGACATGGGCCCGCGCGCCCGCTACCTCGGCCCGGACGTGCCTGCCGAAGTGTTCGTCTGGCAAGACCCCATCCCCGAGGCCGACCATGCGCTGGTCGACGCGCAGGACGTCGACGCGCTCACGAAGAAGGTGCTTGCATCGGCTCTCACGCCCTCGCAACTGGTCGCCACGGCATGGGCATCGGCATCGACCTTCCGCGGCTCCGACAAGCGCGGCGGCGCCAACGGTGCGCGCATCCGGCTCGCGCCGCAGAAGGACTGGGCAGTCAACGAGCCGGCGCAGCTCTCCGCGGTGCTCCAGGTGCTCGAAGGCATTCGCGGCGAATTCAATTCCGCGCAGGCCGGCGGCAAGAAGATCTCGCTGGCCGACCTTATCGTTCTGGCCGGCGGCGCGGGTGTGGAGCAGGCCGCGCGCAACGCCGGCCGCGAGATCCGCGTGCCGTTCGCGCCGGGCCGCACCGACGCCTCTCAGGAACAGACCGACGTGGCGTCGTTCGCGCCGCTGGAGCCCGTCGCCGACGGATTCCGCAACTACACCAAGGCCCGCTTCAGCGTTCCCGCCGAGGTGCTGCTGGTCGACAGGGCGCAGCTGCTGACGCTGACCGCGCCCGAGATGACCGTGCTGGTCGGTGGCCTTCGCGTGCTCGGCGCCAATGCCGGGCAGTCGCAGGACGGCGTCTTCACGAAGAAGCCCGGCGCGCTGAGCAACGACTTCTTCGTCAACCTGCTCGACATGGGCACGGAATGGAAGCCGGCAGCGGGCCAGGCGCACTACGAAGGACGCGACCGCCGGTCGGGCGAGCTCCGGTGGACCGGCACGCGCGCCGACCTGGTCTTCGGTTCCAACGCGCAGCTGCGCGCCATCGCCGAGATCTATGCCAGTGCCGATGCGCAGGAGAAGTTCGTCAACGACTTCGTGGCTGCGTGGACCAAGGTGATGAACCTCGACCGCTTCGATCTCGCCTGACGACGCGTCGGTGGGCGCTCAGCGCAGGGCCTGCTCGCCCACCACCCGCCGCACGGCCTGCAGCGCGGTGCGCAGGCTCTGCAGGTCCACGGAGCCGAGCGCCAGCCGCAAGGCGTGCGGCACGTGCTTCGAGGTGGCGAAAGGCTCGGCCGTCGACACCGAGACTCCTTCATGCGCCAGCGCGGCCGCCACCTGGTCGGCGCGGGTTGCTTCCGGCAGCGGCAGCCATGTGAAGTACGACGCCGGATGGCGCACGCACCGCAGGCCGGCGAGTTCTTCGGCGGCGATCGCCTGCCGTGCCGCGGCGTCCTCGCGCTTCTGCGCTTCCAGCCGGGCGACCGTGCCGTCTTTCAGCCACGCGCAGGCGATGGCGGTGGTGAGCGCCGGCGTGCACCAGTTCGTGACGCGGATGGCGCGCTCGATCTTCGGCACCCACGCCTCGGGCACCACCACGAAGCCCACGCGCAGCCCGGTCGCCACGCTCTTCGAGAAACCCGAGACATACACCGTGTTCTCGGGCGCGAGCACCGCCAGCGGAGGCGGCGGCCGGTCGCCAGCCAGGAAGGCATAGGCCGCGTCCTCGATCACCAGCAGGCCCTCGCGCCGCGCGATCGCAGCCAGCCTGCGGCGCCGGCTCATGCTCATCACCCAGCCCAACGGGTTGTGCAGCGTGGGCATCGTGTAGACGGCGCGAACGCGGCGGCGCGCGCACAGGCGCTCGAGCGCGTCGAGGTCGGGGCCGTTGCCTGCGGCGGGAATGGGTGCGAGCTCCAGCCGCTGCGATTCGGCGAGCACCTTGAAACCCGGATAGGTCAGTGCATCGACCGCGACCACGTCACCCGGCTGCAGCAACGCCATCGCCGCGACGGCAAGACCGTGCTGCGCGCCATCGACGATCAGCACGCGCGACGCCTCGGCCTGCAGCCCCCGCGCGGCGAGGTGCCGCGCGATGCTCGCGCGCTCGTGCATGCGCCCGCCGTGCGGCGCGTAGCGCAGCATCGCCTCGAGGTCGCCGCCGCCCGCGAGCTGCCGGAGCGCCGTGCGCAGCAGCTCGGCCTGGCCGGGCAGCGACGGATAGTTGAAGTTCAGGTCGACCAGGCCCGTTGCCACGGCGTGCTGGTCGGGCCCCTGCCCTGGCGGCAGCGTCGTCTCGCGCACGAAGGTGCCGCGGCCGACCTCGCCGCTCACGAGCCCCATGGCCTCGAGCTCGACATAGACGCGTGACGCCGTCACCAGCGCCAGCCCATGACTCTCGGCCAGCCGCCGGTGCGTGGGCAGGCGCGTGCCGGGCTTGAGCCGGCCGCTGCGGATCTCGCCCGCGAACTGATCGACCAGTTGCTTGTAGCGTGCCTCGGCCATCGCCCGACTCCAATGTATGCATGACAATTTTTTGATTGTATTGATCGGCTTGCCTACGATGGGTGCGTCACTCCATTACGCACCCTCGCTCCCACGAACACCATGCACATCGCGATCCTCACCTTCGACGGTTTCAACGAACTCGACTCGCTCATTGCGCTGGGCGTGCTCAACCGCATCAAGAAGCCCGGCTGGCGCGTGACGCTGTGCTGCCCCACGCCCGAAGTCACCTCGATGAACGGCGTGACGGTGCGCGCGCAGTCGCTGCTCGAGGAAGCACGCGATGCCGGTGCGGTCGTGGTCGGCAGCGGCATCCGCACGCGCGAAGTGGTCGCCAGCGCCGAACTGATGGACAGGCTGGCGCTCGACCCCGGCCGCCAGCTGATCGCGGCGCAGTGCTCCGGCACCTTGATCCTCGCCAGGCTCGGCCTGGTGGCCGGCGTGCCGGCCTGCACCGACCTGACCACCAAGCCGTGGGTGCAGGAGGCCGGCGTCGAGGTGCTGAACCAGCCCTTCTTCGCGCGCGGCAACGTCGCGACCGCGGGCGGCTGCTTCGCATCGCCCTATCTCGCCGCGTGGATCATCGCGCGCACCGAGGGCATCGAGGCCGCGACGGCGGCGCTGCACTATGTGGCGCCGGTCGGCGAGAAGGAAGCGTACGTGGCCAACGCGCTTCGTCACATCACGCCGTATCTGGCACAGTGAGGCCATGACCGCGAACGACCTCTCCAGCCTCTATCGCCGCTACATCGCCTGCCTGAACGCGCAGGACTGGAACCGCCTGGGCACCTTCGTCCACGACGAGGCGACACACAACGGCCGGCCCCTGGGCCTCGCGGGCTACCGCGCGATGCTGGAGAAGGACTTCGACGACATCCCCGACCTGTTCTTCGACGTGCAGCTGCTCGTTGCCGAGCCGCCGCGCGTGGCCGCCCGGCTGCAGTTCCGCTGCACGCCCAAGGGCGAGTTCATGGGCCTGCCGGTGAACGGCAGGACCGTCTCGTTCACCGAGAACGTGTTCTACGAATTCAGGGACGGGAAGATCGCGAGCGTGTGGTCGGTCATCGACAAGGCGGCCATCGAAGGCCAGCTTTAAAGGCCGAAGACCAGCAGCAGGTTGTTCGCAGGCATCTCGTGCCGCTCGCGCAGCGAGAGCCCCGAGCGGCGCGCTTCTTCTTCCACATCCTTCAGCCGGCGAATGCCCCATGACGCATTGCGGGCGCGCAGGCTCTGGTCGAATGCGAGGTTGCTCGGCGCCGGCGGAGTGTCCTCGAAGTAGGGGCCGTAGGTGACCAGCCGGCCGCCGGGCTGCAACTGCCGCGCGGCGCCCTCCATCAGGCCCACGCATGCGGCCGGCGGCGCGATGTGCAGCATGTTGGCGCAATAGATCGCATCGAACTGCTGCGTGAACGCAGGCCCCTGCGATGGCCACTGCGCGGCGGTCACGTCGAGCAGCAGCGGCGGCCGCAGGTTGGCCAGGCCGGACTGCGCCACCCGTGCTGCCAGCGAAGGCAACGCGCGCGAATCCGCATCGGTCGGCTGCCACGTCCATCCAGGCAGGGCCGCGGCGAACCAGGCGGCATGCTGGCCCGTGCCGGACGCGATCTCGAGCGCGGCACCGCGCGCGCCGAGCACCTTTTCGAGCACGTCGAGGATGGGTTGCTTGTTGCGCTCGGCGGCGGTGCTGTGGGAGAGGTCGGTCATCGGGATCGGTTCTGAAAACATGAGAGGTGATGAGGCTTCAGCGCACATCGAACAGCGCGGCCGCGTTGCCCCATGCAATGCGCTGCGCGACGTCGTTCGGCAGGTCGCCGAGCCACACGCGGTAGCCGCGCATGGTCTCGTCGTAGGCGCTCCAGCGCTGGTTGACCCAGGTGTCCGATCCGACCATGAAGCGCCCGGGGTACTTGAGGATCAGCGCGCGCCATGCCGGACACAGCTTGCCGCCTTCGCAAGTCAGCCCCGGCCTGTAAGAGAGCTCGCCCATCAGCAGCGGGTAGCGTTCGAACAGCGCCTGCACGCGCTCGATGGACGCGCCGCCGATTCCGGTGTGCGCCCAGATCAGCCGCAGCGACTGGCCCTTCGACGGCGCGTTGGCCATCAGCAGGTCGACGGCCTCGTCGTCGACGTGCGCGAGCACCGCGAGCTTGCGCTGTTCGGCCAGCACCATCAGCTTCTTCGCGACGGGGCCATTGGCATTGGCGCTGTCGTAGAGGTGGAACTCGCCGAGGCCCTTGTAGGGTCCGCTCGCGGTGCCGCGCGCAAGTTCGGCCTGCACCATGTCGTAGATGGTGTCGTCGCGGAACCAGTTGGTGTAGTCCTCGCGGTTGCGGTACAGCCGCACGAAGGGCACGACGCTCACGCCCGCTGCGCGGGTCTCGCGCGACGCGGCCAGCGTCTGCGTGCCGGCATTGGGCCGCGAGTTCGCGACGATGGCGCGAACGCCGTTGCGCTGCATGCGCGCAAGCGCCTCCGCGGGCGGGAACGGTCCGGTGTTGCCGTCCCAGGCTTCCTGGTTGTAATGCAGGTGCGTGTCGAACAGCGGGCCGTCGTAGTCGGCCGCGAAGGCTGCCGGCGCGGCGAGCGCGGCGCCGGCAGTCAGGAACAGTGCAGCGATGTGCGCGGTGGCTCTCATGCGTCCTCGTTGGTGGCGATGCGGTGGTGGGCCGATTATTCACGGCCCGCGCCACGCGGCACGAGAGAAACCCGCGCCCATGAAGCACTACGGCAGCTGAGGTGCCACCGGGACGTGGACGTCCCAGTTCCTCGCGCGGTCGACGCTGCGCACGCAGGTCACCGCGATCACGCGCCGGGTGTGCTCCTGCGGTTCGCCGCGCTTGCCGGCGGACGACCAGCGGATCGTGTCCCACCGTGCACCCAGCGGCACGGCACACCTCGGCACGAAGACCTTGAGGTTGGGTTCGCCCGCGCTCCAGCGGCCTTCCCCATTCGCGTTCTCGCCCGCCACGAACTCGCGCGCCTTCTCGTGGATCTCGTGGAGGCCTTGCACGGTGTCGGTCGAGCGCATGTCCTCGATGCCGGTCGCGGCATGAACGCTCGCGAATGCGATGAGCGAGAGAAGGAAGAGAACGGCAATGCGGCTATGCATGGTCCGGGCCAGTGTCGTCGAACTCGCCCTTGCGCAGCTTCAGCGCCACATCGAAGAAGGATGCGAGCACGCGGCTCTCGCGCCGGATCTGCAGGCAATACAGGTAGGTCTGCGTCTCGGCCGGATCGCCTTCGATGCGAACGGTGCGCAGGCGCGCATCGGGAATGAACTCCGCCTCCGACACCGCGCCGATGCCGATGCCGCGCGCCGCGGCCTCGCGGATGGCCTCCCGGCTGCCGATTTCCATCGCCAGCTTCGGCCGCACCCCTGCGCGCGCGAACGCCTCGTCGAGCGCGCGCCGCGTGCTGGAGCCGCTCTCGCGCTGGAGCATCGGCTGCCCGTGCAGTTCCTCGATCCGGACCTGGCCCCGGTTCGCGAAGGGATGGTCGCGGTGCACGAACAGGATCAACGCATGCCGCGCATACGGCGTGGCGCTGAAGCCGGGCGCCTCGTGAAAGCGTGCGAGCACGCCGATGTCGACCGCATATTCCTCGAGGTCCTTGAACACCGCCGACGAGTTGCCCATGCGGATCGACACGTCCAGCCGCGGATAGCGCTGGCGGTACGCATCGACCATCTCGATCACGTGGAACGGCCCGACCGCGCCGATCTTGAGTTCGCCCGACTGCAGGTCGCCGCTGTCGTGCAGCAGGTTGTACGAGTCGAGTTCGAGCGACGCGATCTGCCGCGCGATCGGCAGCAGGCGCTCGCCCACGTCCGTGAGCTCGATGCGGTGCCCCTGCCGGTGGAACAGCATGACGTTGTGCTGCCGCTCCAGCGCCTGCACCTGCGTGGTCAGCGTGGGCTGGCTCAGGCCCACCGCGCGCGCGGCCGCGCTGAAGCTCCCGTGCTGGGCCACCGAGAGAAAAGCGCGAAGCCGGGTTGCCGTCATCCATAGATTATTTGAATGGTTCTGTGACAAATCCGTGATCGATCTGATATGCGGGTGTCACACAGCGTTCTTAGCCTTGGGGTAGTCCGAAGCCCACCATCCACTTCCTGTCTACGGCCTCATCCACGCCATGAACACCCTCCCCCTGCTGCGCCGCAGCCTGCTCGCCTTCGCGCTCTGCGCCGCCGCCGTGCCCGCGCTGGCCGCGCAACCGCTCACCATCGGCCTGATTCCCGCCGAGGACTCGCAAGCCATGATCGAAAGCAGCCGCCAGGTGCTCGACAGCCTGCAGCAGCAGCTGGGCATGCAGGTCAAGCCCTTCGTGGCCACCGACTACAACGGCGTGATCGAGGCGCTGCGCTCGAAGAAGCTCGACGTGGCCTACCTCGGCCCGTTCTCGTATGTGCTGGCCAGCCAGGTCGCCGGCGTGGAGGCCTTCGCGGTCGCCGTCACCAAGAAGACCGGGCAGAGCTCGTACAAGAGCGTGATCATTGCGCGCAAGGACAGCGGCCTCGCCAGGACCGCCGACCTCAAGGGCCGCACCTTCGCCTTCGTCGACCCGACCTCCGCATCGGGCCACCTGTTTCCGAAGGCCGGCCTGCTGCAGGCCGGGCAGGACCCCGACACCTTCTTCAGCCGCGTGATCTTCTCGGGCTCGCACGACGCCAGCATCCTGGCCGTGGCCAACAAGAAGGTCGACGCTGCCGCGGTGGCCGACCGCATCCTGGCCAGCGCCATCGCCAAGGGCCAGGTGAAGCAGGACGAGCTCGAGATCGTCTGGTCCTCCAGCCCCATTCCCGAGTCGCCCATGGTCTGGCGCAAGGACCTCGACCCGGCGCTGAAGGAAAAGATCGCCAGGGCCCTGGCCAACGTGAAGGACTTGCCATGGGGCGACCAGGGCGTGCTCAACGGCTTCCAGCCGACCAGCGACGCGGCCTACAACGTCGTGCGCGACACCGCCAAGGTGCTCAAGCTCGACCTTCGGAGCATGAAGTGATCCGCATCCGCCAGCTCACCAAGCGCTACGGCGACAACGCCGTGCTGCGCGGCGTGGACTTCGACGCCGCGCCGGGCGAGTTCGTGGTGGTGCTCGGCGAATCGGGCGCCGGCAAGTCGACCTTGCTGCGCTGCGTGAACCGCCTGGCCGTGGCCGACAGCGGTGAGCTCAGCGTCGACGGCATGGACGCGGTGAACTGTGCCGACGCGCGCGCGCTGCGCCGGCGCGTGGCCATGATCTTCCAGCACCACAACGTGGTGCCGCGCCTGAGCGCATTGAAGAACGTGCTGACCGGACGGCTGGGCGCGGTGTCGACGCTCGCCTCGGTGATGCATTTCTTCAGCCGCGCCGACATCGCGCTGGCGCACGAGTGCCTGGACCGCGTGGGCCTGGCGCACAAGGCGCACGAGCGCACCGATTCGCTCTCGGGCGGGCAGATGCAGCGCGTGGGCATCGCCCGCGCGCTGGCGCAGCAGCCCCGGCTCATCCTCGCGGACGAGCCGGTCGCTAGCCTCGACCCGCAGACCTCGCGCAAGGTGCTGCAGTACCTGCACGATGCCTCGCGCGACCTCGGCATCACCGTGCTGTGCAACCTGCACCAGGTCGACTATGCGCGCGAGTTCGCCGACCGCATCGTCGGCCTCTCGCAAGGCCGCGTGGTGTTCGACGGCACGCCGCAGGCCATGGGGCAGGACGACATCGACCGCATCTACATGCCGCAGCCCGAGCCGGAACGGCAGGGCGCTGTGCGCCCGCTGGCGCTTGCCGTGCCTTCGATGGCCGGCCACGGAGGATGAGCCCATGAAGAACGAATCGAACGCCTATGCCTGGACCGGCCCGGTGCCCGAGAGCCGCCGCAGCTGGGTGCAGTGGGTCGTCGGCGCGCTGGCGATCGGCTGGGCGCTGCAATGGAGCGCCGCGGGCGCGCAGCTGAGCTGGTCCGAGCTCGCGGCGGGCCTGCCGCAGATCGCCGACTTCCTCGGCCGCACGCTGCCGCCCGACATGAACATCCTCGGGCGGCTCGTCGCCCCCGCACTGGAGACCATCCAGATCGCGGTCTGGGGCACGCTGCTGGCGGTGCTGCCGGCCATTCCGCTGTCGTTCCTGGCAGCGCGCAACCTGCAGGGCAACCGCTGGGTGTACCGCATCACGCGGCAGGCGCTGAACGTGGTGCGCAGCATCAACGAACTGATCCTGGCGCTGGTGTTCGTGTCGGCCGTCGGGCTCGGTCCGTTCCCCGGCGTGCTGGCGCTCGCGCTGCACGGTGCGGGCATGCTCGGCAAGTTCTTTGCCGACGCCATCGAGGAGATCGACCAGGGTCCGCTCGAGGCGCTGCGCGCCACCGGCGCGCGGCCGCTGCAGGTCGTCGTGTTCGGCGTGCTGCCGCAGGTGGTCACTGCGTGGATCGCGGTGGTGCTCTACCGCTTCGAGGTCAACCTGCGTTCCGCCACCGTGCTGGGCATGGTCGGCGCGGGCGGCCTCGGCTTCGAGCTGGTGAGCAGCCTCAAGCTGTTCCGCTACCCCGAAACGGCCACCTGCATCATCGTGATCACCGTGATGGTGATCGTGGCCGACACGCTCTCGAGCCAGCTGCGCCACCGCATCCAGCACAGCGGACGTCACTGACAGCCATTTCATTTCCGGCCCGCGGCGGCTATCTTGCGCCTTTCCCCGGCCACGCCGCGAGCCCTGCCCGAACCAACATGTGGACCTACTGCAACCCTGTCGATGTGCATGCCGGCTGCGGCTCGCTCAACGAACTCCCGCGCCTGCTCGGCGACCGCCGCGCCATCCTCGTCGCGTTTCCCGAGGCGATCGGGCTCGGCCTGGTCGACCGCCTGCGTGAACTGCTGGGCGAGCGCCTGGCCGGCGTCGAGACCGGCGTGCTGCCGAACCCCGACGTCGCCTGGCTCGCGCCGATGTACGAGCGCCTGTGGCGCGACCACGCCGACGTCGACTGCGTCATTGCGCTCGGCGGCGGCAGCGTGATCGATTGCGCCAAGGTCATGCTCACCCGCCCCGCGCAGGGTGGCGCCGGCAGCTTCGGCGAACTGCTGGCCGTGCTCGAAGGCGCCAGCCCCGAGGGCTTCGGCGCCATGCGGCACCGCAGGCTGCTGGCCATTCCGACCACCGCGGGCACCGGCAGCGAAGTGACGCCGTGGGCCACCGTGTGGGACCAGGCCCGTGCGCGCAAGCTGTCACTGCAACTGCCGTGGACCTGGCCCGAGGCCGCCATCGTCGATGCCAGACTGATGCTGAGCCTGCCGCATGCGGCCACGCTCGCCAGCGGGCTGGACGCGCTGTCGCATGCGCTCGAGTCGCTGTGGAACGTGCATCGCAACCCGGTGTCGGCCAGCCTGGCGGTGAGCGCCGCGCGCAGCATCGTCGCCACGTTGCCTGCCCTGCTGGCGGACCTGGAGAACCCCGTGCTGCGCGAGCGCCTGGCCACGGCCGCGCTGCAGGCCGGGCTGGCCTTCTCCAGCACGCGCACCGCGCTCGCGCATTCGCTCTCGTACGACATCACGCTCAGGCACGGCACGCCGCACGGCATTGCCTGCTCGTTCAGCCTGCCGCGCATCATGAAGCTCGCGGCCGGCCGCGACGCCGAACTCGACACCCTGCTGCTGTCGGTGTTCGACGCCGTGCACATCGACGAAGCCGTCGACGCGCTGTCGGGTTTTCTCGAAGGGCTGGGCGTCAGCGTCGATCCGCTGAGCTACGGCATTCCCGAATCGGACTGGAACCAGCGCGTCGGCCAGGCACTGGCCGGTGCGCGCGGACGCAATTTCATCGCCACGGCCTGACCGGCCGCTCTTCTTTCACCCACTCGCACCGACACACCATGAACGCACCCTCGAACCACCCCGCCCTGACCGACCACCGACTGCAGGCCGTCATCTTCGACTGGGCCGGCACGCTGGTCGACTTCGGCTCGCTCGCGCCCACGCAGATCTTCGTGGAAGCCTTTGCCAGCTTCGGCATCCGAATCAGCCTGGCGCAGGCGCGCGGCCCCATGGGCCTGTCGAAGCGCGACCACATCCGCACGCTGCTCGAGGAACCCGCCATCCGCTCGCAGTGGGTGGAGCACTTCGGTGCTGCGCCCGCCGACAAGGACATCGACGCGCTGTACGAGCGCTTCATGCCCATGCAGATCGACAAGGTGGGCGAATACTCGCAGCCCATCCCCGGCGCCATCGACACCCTCGCATGGCTGCGCGCACAGGGCCTGAAGATCGGTTCGTGCTCGGGCTATCCGCGCCAGGTGCTCGACGTGCTGCTGCCGCTCGCGGCCAAGGCCGGCATCGTGCCCGACCACGTGGTGGCCGGCGACGAGCTGCCGGCCGGCGGACGCCCCGGCCCCTACATGGCGCTGGCCAACGTGCTGGCGCTGAAGATCGGCGACGTGCGCGCCTGCATCAAGGTCGACGACACCACGCCCGGCATCGAGGAAGGCCGCAACGCGGGCATGTGGTGCGTTGGCCTCACGCTCTCGGGCAACGAAGTCGGCCTGACCGAACAGGCACTGCACGCACTGCCCGCTGCCGAGCGCGAAGCGCTGCGTGCGGCCGCGGAACAGCGGCTGCGCGCGGCCGGTGCGCATGTCGTGATCGACAGCGTGGCCGACCTGCCGCGCGCCGTGCAGGAGATTGCCCGGCTGCAACGCGAAGCCTGAGGCTCCGCGTCCTCCTGCTGAGCCACCGCGCCAAGGCGTCAGGGCCGCTGGCGCCGTGCCGCAGATGGAACTGGCGCCGGAGCGGGCGCCGGTCGCCCCGCCTTTCCGGGCCCGCCGTCTTTCGACGGGCGCAGCATGGCGAAGGTGCCGGCGGCGCTCGCCATGGCGCTGAAGGCCATCGAGGTGGCGAGCCGCTGGCGGCGGGCGGCGGAAGAATCGACGTCGTTCATGCGGGTGCTTCTGGTGTGTCGGGGTTCACGAGCCCCCATTGAAGAGGGCGAACGTATCCCGGATGTGTGCACCGCACGCCGATTCGAATGGATGTGTACCTGCACCGCGATGCGATACACACCCGTACAAATCAGCGACGCAAAGTGCAAGACACGCCGCCGGGGCGCTGCCACAGTGCCTCATCCCTTGGTATGAGCCGGCTGCCCTTGCGGGTGGCGGGCCTTATACCAATGGGGAGTTGACGCGCGCGACACGGGCCGTAGAGTTGCAGCGTCCTCCACTACGCACAACGAGACCCCACCCATGAGCAACCCGAACGACACTTCGAAGAAGACTCCCCTGACCACCGCCTTCGGCGCGCCCGTGGTCGACAACCAGAACAGCCTTACCGCCGGCCCGCGCGGCCCCGTGCTGATGCAGGACGTGTGGCTGATCGAGAAGCTCGCCAACCTCAACCGCGAGATCATTCCCGAGCGCCGCATGCACGCCAAGGGCTCCGGTGCCTTCGGCACCTTCACCGTCACGCACGACATCAGCAAGTACACGCGCGCAAAGCTGTTCAGCGCCGTCGGCAAGAAGACCGAGATGTTCGCCCGCTTCACCACCGTGGCCGGCGAACGCGGCGCGGCCGATGCCGAGCGCGACATCCGCGGCTTCGCGCTCAAGTTCTATACCGAGGAAGGCAACTGGGACCTGGTGGGCAACAACACGCCGGTGTTCTTCCTGCGCGACCCGCGCAAGTTCCCGGACCTGAACAAGGCAGTGAAGCGCGACCCCCGCACCAACATGCGCAGCGCCACCAACAACTGGGACTTCTGGACGCTGCTGCCCGAGGCGCTGCACCAGGTCACCATCGTGATGAGCGACCGTGGCATCCCGGCCAGCTATCGCCACATGCATGGCTTCGGCTCGCACACCTACAGTTTCGTGAACGCGCAGAACGAGCGTTTCTGGGTCAAGTTCCACTTCAAGACCCAGCAGGGCATCAGGAACCTCACCGATGCCGAGGCCACGGCCGTGGTGGGCAGCGACCGCGAAAGCCACCAGCGCGACCTGTTCGATTCGATCGAGCGCGGCGACTTCCCCAAGTGGACGCTGTACGTGCAGGTGATGCCCGAGGCCGACGCCGAGAAGGTGCCCTACCACCCCTTCGACCTCACCAAGATCTGGCCCAAGAAGGACTACCCGCTGATCGAGGTGGGCGTGATGGAGCTCAACCGCAACTCCGAGAACTTCTTTGCCGACGTGGAGCAGAGCGCCTTCGCACCCAACAACCTCGTGCCCGGCATCAGCGTGTCGCCCGACAAGATGCTGCAGGCGCGCCTGTTCGCCTACTCGGACGCGCAGCGCTACCGCCTGGGCGTGAACCACCACCAGATCCCGGTGAACGCCGCGCGCTGCCCGGTGCACAGCAACCACCGCGACGGCACCATGCGCGTGGACGGCAACTACGGCGGCACGCCGCACTACGAGCCCAACAGCTTCGGCCAGTGGCAGGAGCAGCCCGACTACCGCGAGCCGCCGCTCAAGCTGCGCGGCGATGCCGATTTCTGGAACTTCCGCGAGGACGACGCCGACTACTTCAAGCAGCCCGGCGACCTGTTCCGCCTGATGAAGCCCGAGCAGCAGCAGGCGCTGTTCGACAACACCGCGCGCGCCATGGGCGACGCACCCGAATTCATCAAGCGCCGCCACATCGACAACTGCAGCAAGGCCGATCCGGCCTACGGCGCGGGCGTGGCGAAGGCACTGGGCCTTCTCTGACCGCTGCCCCGCCTGTGCGGCGCCCTTCGATGACTCGAGGGGCGCCGCATGTGTTCAGGGTGCCAGGCGCGTGAACACGTAGTCGTGGTTCTTCACGCGCGCCTGGTGGCACGCGAAGCAGGTCTGGTGCTGCGCCAGGTCGGCGGGCTTGCCGTCGATGAACCGGCCGAAGCCCCAGCCGCCCGTGGCAGCATATTTTTTCGAGTCCTTCACCATCACCTGCACGGTGGTGGCCATGCCGGGGATGGACGCCGGCTCGAACTCCGGCGACTGCACATGCTTCCAGGCGAGCTTGGTGAGCACCGTGCCGTCTGGGAACGGCAGCGTGCCCTTGTCGTAGGCCTCGATGGCCTTGGCATTGCCGAGCACCACGCGCAGTTCGTTGAGCGGCTCCGCCTCGATGGCGGGCGCAATCAGCTGCCACTGACGGTAGCCCTTGGGAATGGTCACGCCGTAGATCGGCGATGCGTTGGACGCGTTGGCGGCGGCGGCCACGGCGCCGGGAGCCTTTGCCGGCTCCGATGCGCTGGAAGCCAGCGCGAGCACGCCGGAGCCCGCGGCGAGCGCCAGCAGGCCGAGACCGGCGATCTTCGCCAGCACAGGCTGGCGTGCATGAAAAGGTCGATGCATGGGATGTACCTCGAGAGTGAAACGGGTTGGAAAGACTTGAAGAGAGCGCCGCATTCTTCGGCGCCGTTCCCTCTCGCAACACGCTTCGCGTATGGCTGTGTATCTGGAGGACCGGGCACACACATTCCCATACACGCACCGGCTTTTCCGGCGGAGGCGCGACCTATAAACACGGCCGTGCCCTGCAACGGAGCAAGCACCTTGTTCATGTCCTGTCACTGCAGACATCCTTTTCAGAACCACTTCCAACACGAGGCACCCTAAAGATGAAAACACTCACCCGCCGCTTCGCACGCGCCGCTGCCGTCATCGGCCTCGCGGCACTGTCCGCTGCATTCGCCACGCTTCCGGCTTCCGCGCAGGAGGCCAAGGCATCCACGGGAGACAAGCCGACCTCGTGCTGGTGCACGGCGCCTTCGCCGAGTCGGCCAGCTGGGACGGCGTGATCCGCAAGCTCGAGGCGCAGCACTACCCGGTGATCGCCGCGGCGAATCCGCTGCGCGGCGTGAAGTCGGATGCGGCCTACGTTGCCGGCATCGTCGACTCGGTGAAGGGCCCGGTCGTGCTGGTCGGGCACTCCTACGGCGGTGCCGTCATCTCCGGCGCCGCCACCGGCAAGGCCAACGTGAAAGCGCTGGTCTACGTGGCCGCCTTCGCGCCCGAAGCCGGCGAATCGGCCGCCGACCTGGCCGGCAAGTTCCCGGGCAGCACGCTCGGCCCGGCGCTGGCACCACCGGTGGCGCTGGCCGATGGCGGCAAGGACCTGTACATCCTCAAGAACAGGTTCCATGACCAGTTCGCCGCCGACGTGCCCGCCGCCGCCGCGCGCCTCATGGCCGCCACGCAGCGCCCCATCGCCGAAGCCGCGCTCGGCGAGCCGGCTGCCGCTTCGCCGGCATGGAAGACGGTGCCCTCGTGGTTCGTCTACGGCGACCGCGACAAGAACATTCCGCCGGCCGTGCAGGCCTTCATGGCCGAACGCGCCAAGTCGGTGAAGACGGTGGTGGTCAAGGGCGCCTCGCACGTGGTCATGACATCCAAGCCCGACGTGGTCGCCAAGCTGATCGCCGAAGCCGCCAGCCGCTAGGCGGAAGCCCGGAGGCGCCATCGCCGCAGCGGGAGTAGAGTCGTGCGGTCTTCAACAGTCCTCCTGAGACCGGGGAGCGAGCGATCGACACCATGGACATACCCCCGCGCTGCTGCATCGTCGGCGGCGGCCCCGCCGGCATGGTGCTCGGGCTGCTGCTCGCGCGTGCCGGCCTCAAGGTGGTCGTGCTCGAGAAGCACACCGACTTCCTGCGCGACTTTCGCGGCGACACGGTGCATCCGTCGACGCTCGAGATCCTGCACGAGCTGGGCCTGCTCGACGCCTTCCTGCAGCGCCCGCACGACCGCGTCGACGAGCTGAGCGCCACCTTCGAGGGCCGGCCGTTCGAGGTGGCCGACTTCACCCACCTGCCGTCGCACAGCAAGTTCCTCGTGCTGATGCCGCAATGGGAGTTTCTCGACTTCCTGTGCGAAGAGGCGCGGCGCTATCCCGGCTTCGAGCTGTGGACCGACGCCGAGGCCGTCGGCCTGCTGCAGGACAACGGCCGCGTCAACGGCGTGAAGGTGCGTCGCGGCGGCCGCGCCGGCAAGCCGCAGAACGTCGAGCTGCACGCTTCGCTCGTGGTGGCCGCCGACGGCCGGCATTCCACACTGCGCGATGCCGCCGCGCTGCCGCACATCAGCTACGGCGCGCCCATCGACGTGCTGTGGATGCGCATTCCCAAGGCGCCTGGCGACCCCGAGGCCACCGCCGGCCACATCGCGGGCGGCCATTTTCTGGTGACGCTGAACCGCGGCGACTACTGGCAGTGCGCCTTCGTCATTCCGAAGGGCGGCCATGCGGCGCTGCAGGCGCGCGGCATCGATGCGTTCCATGCCGAGCTTGCACACATCGCGCCCTTCATGCGCGAGCGGCTGCCGCAGGCGCTGCCCGACTGGAATGCGGTGAAGCTGCTCGAGGTGACGGTGGACCGGCTCGAGTCGTGGTCGTGCAAGGGCCTGCTGTGCATCGGCGACGCGGCGCATGCCATGTCGCCGGTGGGCGGCGTGGGCATCAACCTGGCCGTGCAGGACGCCGTGGCCGCCGCCAACCTGCTGGCCCCGCTGCTGGCGGGCACCGCCACCGACAAGCAGATCGACGACCTGCTGCCGCAGCTGCAGCGCCGCCGCGAATGGCCGGTGCGCGTGACGCAGGCCGCGCAGCGCATGGTGCAGGACCGCGTGCTGATGCCGGTGCTTGGCGGCAAGGTGCGCGCCACCGCGGGGCATGTGCCGTGGCCGCTGCGGCTGCTGTCGCGCTGGCCCTTGCTGCGCCGGCTGCCCGCGCGGGCCGTGGGCCTGGGCGTGCGGCCGGAGCACGTGAAGTCGCCTCGCGCCTGAGCGCGCAGTCTTGACGGTTTTTTTACGCGCGCGGGCGCGCTTTAGCCACTGTTTCTACGCGCGCCTTTCCACACTCGATGCATCGCAATGCAAGAGTGATCCATGGACATCGTTTGGCTGGCCGCTGTCGCGGCCGTGTGGGTTTTCGCGGCCGAGGCGCTGGTGCGTTGCCGCGGGCTCGATGCACCGCGCAAGCAGGAATGACATGGCGTTGAACGCAACGCTCTGGTATCGCGCCGCGGCCTGGGTCAGGCAAGTGCATGCACGGCCCGACATGAGCCTGTGGTGGTCGTGCTGCGGCATGCCGTCGCTTGGCGCGCAGACCCTGGTCGCGCGCCATGGCGCACGCGACCTGCTGGTGGCCTCGTGCGCGCATTGCGGCAGCGAGTGGCTGAGCCTGTCGAACGCGGAAGCACCAGGCGACTGGCAACCGCTGAGGCACGGCACCGCCGCGGATGCGCGAGCCGCATGCGGCCCGCTGCGTTCCGTCGAAGAACAGCGCGCATGGCGGCGGAGAAAGATGCGCGACGCGGAAGACTGAACGGCGTTGCGCTATGCAGGCCCTATCGGCGCCCACTTCGTTTCCCCGCCGAAGGTGACGCACCGGTCTGCGCCATCGTCGCCGCGCCCATAGCCGCGCAGCACCAGACGCGGATAGACGAACGACACCGTCGACGCATTCCTCGCCACCTTCGTCCATGCGCGATCGGCCACGCGCACGACGAGCAGCATGCTGCCTTCGCTCGTGTAGCTCTCGAGCGTGAAGTACGCGGAGTCGGGCGACCACGCATGGCCGCGGCCCCAGAACTGGCCCGGTATCGCGAGGCCGTCGAGCGTCACGCCGTTGAGGCTGTCGCTGTGCGGCTTCTCGGTTTCGTAGGTCCACACCGTGACATGGGCGCCATCGGGCGAGACCACGCGTTCGCCGCCATAGCCGATGTAGATGGGGCTGCCGTCGCCGGGTGCGGCGCGCATGCTCAGGGCCGCCGCGCCTGCGTCGGCTGGCGCGACCAGTACACGCCGTCGAGCCTGTCGAGCCGCACCTCGCCGCCCGTCGACGGTGCATGCACGAAGCGCCCGCCGCCCACGTAGATGCCCGCATGCGAGGGCGTGGAAGAACCGAAGAGCACCAGGTCGCCCGTGCGCAACTCGGCCATGTCCACCGGCCGACCGAACGCCGACATGCGCGCCACCGTGCGCGGCGGCGATTGCCCCACGCTGTTGAGGTACACATAACCGATGAGCCCGCTGCAGTCGAAGCCGCCGTCCGGCGTGTTGCCGCCATAACGGTACGGTGTTCCAACCAGGCCCAGCGCGTGGATCGCGATGCTGTTCGATTGCTCGTCGGTGATCGGCGTGCTGTTGACCGCGGCGGGTTGCTGCTGCACCGTGCGCGGCCCTTTCCTGGCGGGGCCCGCGCAGCCCACGATCAATGCACAGGCCACCATGGGCAGCAGCCTGAAGAGCCACTGCGGCAGCGTGCGAGACGTCGATGCGGGCGGGAGTGCGTGGTGCATGGCGGAAGGCGGGTCTGGTGGGCGTTCGCAGACTCTAGCGCGTAAGCGGCGCCTTTCTGAAGAAGCAACGCCCTTGGCGGCCGGTGCTGCTGCACCCGGGCCGCGAAAGGGCGTCGATGGCACGCGCGAGGCGTGCAGTTTGTTTAGGCGGCGGGCGCTGCGTTGACCGCGTCCTTCAGCGCCTTGCCGGCGGTGAACTTGGGCGCCTTGCTGGCCTTGATGGTCATCGGCTCGCCGGTCGACGGGTTGCGGCCCGTGCGCTCGGGGCGGTCGGCCACCGAGAAGGCGCCGAAGCCGATCAGTTGCACCGTGTCGCCGCCGGCCAAGGCGCGCGAGAGGTTGTCGAGGGCGGAGTCCAGAGCACGGGCGGCGTCGACCTTGCTGAGGTTCGTGTCGTTGGCGATGGCGGCGATGAGGTCGGTCTTGTTCAAAACGTGAGTTTCCTTTTTTGTGAAACGGTGGGAGAAAAATCCTGAGCGCGAAAGCGCTGCGGGGGACGAACTTTAAACGCCTCGCCGCGGGGATCGCGGCAGCGAGGGGTTTCGAAATTGAAACATCGTGATCGATGCCCGCCGCGGCGGCGTAGGCCAACTCCGCAATCGAATTGAAATCCCTGTTTCAAGAAGTCAGGACTACTGCAGCGCCGAGGTCGTTCGTGTTGCATGAGAGCGCATCGGGAGCGAAATGGCGCGAACTGCTCCGAAAGCGGCAGCGCAGCAAATGCATGCAACGCGCCGCGAATGCGGCCCGGCCTCGCCAATCGGGCAACGACGGCAACGCCCCGCCCTGCCCTTGCCCGTCTACCCCGCCGCGACGATCACATGTGCCTGGATCTTGCCGGTCACCGCGACTTCGCCATGGCGGCTGGCGATGACCTGCGCCGCACGGTCCGTGGCGGCCTGCAGCGCGTTGACATCGCGCGCTTCGATCTCGTTGCGCAACGGTGTTCCCTGGCAATAGGCGATGGCCACGTCGCGCGCCGAGGGCGAGCGGCTCGTCTTCTCGCGCGTCGCGATCTCGATGCGGGTAAAGCCCGCACTGCTCACGTCGCTGCGGATCAGCGCGATGTCGTGATAGCCGTGCGGTGTGCGCGCCAGGAACCGAGGAGGGTCTTGCGGAAAGATCTCCGCGACGGCGCTGGTGACCTCGTCGGCAAAGGCGTTGTCCTCGATGCGGTCCCACACCGTGAACACGAAGCGCCCGCCCGGCTTCAGCACGCGGCGCGCCTCGGCATAGCCGCCAGTGCGGTCGGGGAAAAACATCGCGCCGAACTGGCAGAAGACGACATCGAACGAGGCGTCTTCGAACGGCAGCTTGAGCGCATCGGCCTGCTGCCATTCGATGTT
The DNA here is from genome assembly GCF_902712855.1 of Variovorax paradoxus. Classification (NCBI taxonomy): domain Bacteria; kingdom Pseudomonadati; phylum Pseudomonadota; class Betaproteobacteria; order Burkholderiales; family Comamonadaceae; genus Variovorax; species Variovorax paradoxus. Next base: position 1,006,514 of record NZ_LR743508.1, on the reverse strand, counting down.
GATGCTGCCGGTGCTGCTGCCGCTGTAGCCATTGGCGCCGTTGCCCTGCCGGGTGGCGGCGTAGTCGAGCATGGGCTGGTTGAGGTCGGTCACCGCATAGCGCGTGCCGCTGCGCAGCCTGGGCGCCAAAGCCCGCGTGACCACACCGCTGCCGGCGGCTGTTTCGAGCACCGCGCCAGGAGAGAAGCCGGCGACCAGCTCCGCCGTGTCGGCGGCATAGGCCTCGAAGATCAACGGGACCATGAGCGTGTCGTAGAGCTTGGGGATCGAGCCTGCGAAGAGCTTGTCGGTTTCGGTCATGGGGTGGCTCCTTGGAACGTAGGGCGGTGAGGTGCCCTTGGGTGTCCTGGTTGCGTTACCCAAGTCCAGCGAGGCCGGATGGCTTCAACGGGCACACTGCCTTATTAGGGATGGCAACGTTGCGCCATGGTGTTCCTGTCTGCCAGCCTCGTCAATATCGTTACGTGAGGCGGCCTGGTGTGAAAACTCGTCCAGAAAGCAGCAGGTCATAGTCATCAAACAAAGGCCGTTGAGCCTCAGTGACCGACGGCTGCTTCAGACTGATTGTGTTGAAAAACTCGCCTTGAATCTAGCTTGGGCTGGCGATCCCACAGGCTCGTAGTCGAGCTGGTGCTTCGGGAACACGTGGCAGCCTTGCGGCCTTATCTCACGCCGTCTTCATTGCCGCACTCGCTTCAGATGGCATCAACCACTTCGCCATTCGTCGCAGGTTCTGGGCGGTGGCGGCCATCAAGAACTCGTCCTGCGCACCACTGAGCCCGCGAAGCCGCAGGCGATCCAGTTTCATGATGCGCTTGAGGTGTGCGAACAGCATCTCTACCTTCTTGCTCTCCCTGCGCGATTGGCTGTACTGCGGTGTCTGCGCAATGGATCGCGCCATCTCACGGGCACCCTCATGGATGCTGCGGGCGATCTTTCGGAATGGCGTGCTCGGGCAGCAGCGATCCTTCATCCCACAGGCGATGCAGTCTGCCTGGCTCGCCCGATAGATGACGGTGTCGGCCTTGGTGATGCGGGTGCGCGGCGTCGTGAACTGCCGCCGGTCGTTGCGCAACGCACGGCCTTCAGGGCAAACATATTCATCGCGCTCGGGCTGCCACTGGAACTCGCCGATTGACAGACTTCCGTCCTTTCGGACGATCTTGTCCCACACAGGCACGTGAGGTTCGATCTGCTTGCTCTCGACCATCCAGCCGAGCAGTGGTGCGGTGCGCCTCTAGCCGCAATGCACACGACGTTGCCTCACCTATTTCGCAACTTGGCGATGATGCTGCGGATAGAAGGTGGCTGCGGCTGCGCAGAGAAGACCGCCGCCGCCCGCCCGCACACCCTTGATCGGAAGAAGTGTTCCACGGCTTGGGCGAAAACCATGAGTGGTTGGGACCTCATTCAGCTATTGGCTGAAGGGCAGTCGCGACTTGTCGCTCGCGTCGACGTCGCGGTCGAAGTCATGGCGGGTGTAATCGCGAGGGTAGTAGGAAAAGCTCTTCAGGCGGTAGTACGCGTTTGCGTTCATGTAGCGTCGCGACATGTCCAGACTGGCGAGCTCGGCCGACTCTGCATCAATTTCCCGGCTCAAGTGAACATGGGTGATGCCCGTCTCATCGGTGCTACGGGAGTCCACCGCGACGCAGCCACTGCCTGACCATTCATTCAACAAGATGCTGGCAGTCTTGGGAGGGCCGTAGGCCACGACAGGGCCGACTGAAACGCCGGCAATGTGCTCGCTGTGTTCATCGAGGAATGAGCGCGTCTCGGTGAGTGTCTTGGCCGTCTCTCCCGCGTAGAGCAGCACATTGACTTTGGCAGCTACCCCGTTGTCTCCGCAAGCCTTAAGGAGCTTGGACGCTCGCTGCAGGTAACGATCAGGGTGTGCCGATTTGCGCATACTCAGGATCTGAGTGGGAGAGGCGGTTTCGAGCCCTAGGTCCAGGACCTTCATGCCCGCTTCGGCCAGGCAGGCGATTGTCTCCGCCGTCAGCGCATCGACACGGCTTTCTGTGCGCCACTTCATTTCTAGGCCACGTGAGCGCACAGCGCTAACCAGACCAGCGCTCCAGTTCAGATTGGGCGCGAACATCGACGTTTGCAGGTACGGGCGAACATCGCTGGTTCCGTACTGCCCCGCGATCATCGCCAAGGCGGCCGCGATCTGCTCGGCTGGCAGCAGCTTCTCGAGGGGGATGTCCCGTTCTTCGCAGAAACTGCACCCCATGCCACACCCTCGCGACGCCTCGATGCTTGGCTGATACCGCTCGAACCCCGAGACCAGTCGATGGTTCAGAACGAACTGCGGCGTCGGCGCGGAGAGCCGGCGCACGATCGGCGTGGCGGTGAGCAAACTCGTTATGACAGGCTCAGCCAGCCCTGGAATAAGCAAGTCCGCTTCAGGAAGCTTTTTGCGAAGCCAGCCAGGATCCGGACCGACAACCCAACGCCCGCCAACGATGATCTTTGCGCTGGGGTCCGCGAGGCGGACAAGCTTGCAAAACCGTTGCGCCCATTCGAGAGCGTAGAAGCTCGGGATCGACAGCATGACCGGCAGTGAGGACGGGAACGTTCCGTCTTGCACAAGCGCATCGAGCAATTCGCTGGGCTCGCGGTGCTCGCCGTGCACCAGCAAGGTCTTGAATCCCTGATCATTCAGGATCGTTGCAAGCGAGAGAGCGCCATAGTTCAAGTAGAGCTGCCGGCGAGCCAGCATATGATCGCGCTTCTTGGGCGACAGCATGCCCGCGGACACAAACGCCACTTTGTTCGATCGCCTCATTTCGAGCAGCGACCCGCGAACTGCGGCTTTAGAAGGAAAGCAGTGCCGTTTATTAGTTTTGAAGGCATTGACGGAAGCGGAAAGTCTGAGCAGGTCCGGCGGATTGTCGAGCATCTGCGTGATTCAGGTCGGTCCGTACTACAGACCAAGGAGCCAGACGGAGGACATCTAGGTGCAGAGGTGCGAGCGATCTTGACGCGGCCTCAGCGCACGCTGGACGCAACGGAGCAGCTCCTTTTGGTCAGCGCTGCTCGTTACGACCACGTCAAGAATGTCATTCGGCCAGCTCTGGCAGCCGGAGCCTGGGTCGTGTCCGACCGATTCTTGGACTCGACCTCCGCTTTCCAGGTGTCTGTGTCTGAAACGAATCTTCGTCCGCTGTTTCAAGCCGCCTGCGACATTGTCGTAGGAACCACCCTCCCAGATCTAACGCTTATCCTCGACCTGCCGCCGCAAGTGGCTATAAGCCGCCGCAGGCTGCGTGGCGACCAAGAAGATGACCCCGCGGAAAAAACCCGGGATTTTTCAGCGATCCGGAGCGCGTTGCTTGAGATTGCACGCAACGATCGGCGACGGTGCCGCGTCGTGAATGCAGACCAGCCCGTCGATCAAGTCGCTGCCGCAGTACGTCGCATCATTGAGCAGTCGCTGTGACTACGCCCGCCAAGAGTGCGGCCCCGTGGCGCTGACATCAGTTTAGGCCTTTTGTGCACCAACTTACCCGTAGTCTTTTAGTGACGCGCCTGATGGAATCGCTGGCAGTCCTCGCCCCAGGCTCGGTATTCGAGAGGTTCGCCGTCGTCCTGATAGAACAGCTGCACGACATCACGCTGGTGCAGCGCGGATCTTCCGTTACGGGCAGCCCTGTCGGCGGTGCGCTGGATGCCGTTTCGGAAGACGGCCGCGTGGTCGTGGAGGCGTCCATCGTCAAGGGGTATTTTTCGGGTCAGATGGCCAAGCCCTGGGGTGATCTGGAGCACGCGCTGGATCTCGCGCCGAGAGCACAAGATGTCTACCTTCTGAGCTCGCAACGTGCTGAAACGGGGAAAATCGAAGGCATGGTCAACGAAGCGCTCGGGCAAGCGCGGATGTCCGGTAGGCGCCTGCATCTTATGGACAGCCGGGCGATCGCTGAGGCCATCGTCGATACGCTCATGCTTCGGGACAGCGCCATCGACAAGCTGTCGGTCCATCTGCCTGTGTTGTCGGACATTCGGGACGACCACCCCGCATCTCTGACCGCAGCACCACTGAGCGAGAGTTATTTGCCAAACACAGCGGTCGACATAGAACTTGACCGGCTGCTGGATACGGAGAAATGCGTCGAGATCACAGGCATCGGCGGCATCGGCAAATCTCAGGCCGCAGCCGCGTGCCTGGCGCGCGCAGAAGGTCGATTCCACTACCGTTTCTGGGTCAGCGGCAGAGATATCGACGGCATTGAGCGCCTCTCTGCGGTCCCTCTGCGGCGCGGAGGTGCCGAACGAAACGTGAGTGCCTTGCTGCGGCGAGAGCGCACGATGTTGGTCCTCGATGACGCAAACGCCCGGCTTGACCCAGGCGGGCTGGCGAACTTGTGCGGCCCCGACTCGCGGGTCGTGATCACGCGGCAGCACCCATCCCCAGGAGCGTTCGCCATGCCACTGATGGACGAGCATCAGGCCCGCACCTTGCTCACCCACGACGTGGCGAGCCAGCTATCCGACAAAGCCTTTCGCACGATTTGGCGAACAGTCGGAGGTCACCCACTTACCCTGACGATGCTGAACGCCGCGGCACGGGAAGGATCGTCTTGGAACGAGCTTGCGAAGGAGTGCGCGCACGTAGCCAGGTTTCAACTGCACGGAGCGCGGCTTGCCGACAGCATCCTAGGAAGGCTCAGGCCGGCGCTTGAGGAGGAGCTGAGCCTCTTTCAATGGGCGGACCAAAGCAACTTGGATCGAGCCTTCTTTGAACACGTCATCGGTTCCCTTCGTATGAGGACGTTCGAGCGCCATGGCCTCACGGCGCCCGAAGGTAAGGCGTCGATTCGAATTCACGACATCGTCTTCACAGCGCTCAAGTCCCTGGACTGGCTAACTACACAGCGATCCAGGGCAATCGACGGTCACCTGGAAGCGTTCATCGTCAAACAGATCCGGGATGACGGGCATGGCCTGCAGCTGATCGCCTCGCAACTGCGAGCCAAGATCCGAAGAAACGTCGAGAACGGCGACCGACGTCCAGCCTACCTTTACGCTTTGGCGATGACGTGGAGCGGCGGTGCAATCCCTGTCCAGTTGCTTCCGGATCCGATCCACGAAGCCAAGCGACTGAGCGCGCTCAGCGCTCGCGAAAACGAAGTGGCGATTCTGGTCGTGCTTGAGACGATCGAAGCTAAGGGACGCTTTCTCAAGCACACCATGGGAGAAGTTGCGGTCACCAGCTGGCTCAATTCGGTGATGCAAGCCTACGGAGCGCTCGCTGACATGGCAGACCAAAGTGCTCGCCAAGTCGCTGAGATCAAGCACCACCAGGCTAAAGCGTTGCGCACTCTCGGGAGGGATTCCGAAGCCGAGGAGCTATTCCAGGAGGTGGTCGCCAGTTATCCCCTGAACGATGCCAAACTCCAGCTGGTGAGGTCCCTCGGCCTCAGGCCCGAGGGCTATGCGGCGGCAAAGCAGTACGCCACAGACATCATTGCCGCAAAGCTGGAGGACGCAGGCGTCTCGCCATCTCTGCTCCTGGCACTTGGAGACACACTCAACCTAGCTCGCAAGACATGGGCGGGAGAGCTTCTCGACCAACACGAGGAGATGTTTCTTGGCGAGGCGCTGTACAGCGCCGGGATCGGTGTTCCGCAGGGCTATCACTCGCTGGCGAACTTTGTGCGAGCGCTCATCTGGCATGCCCCTGAGCGAGTCGAGGGGGTGCTGGCGCGCCTGCCCGAGCCTACTCCCTTGATGCTGGACGATGATCAGAGCCGAGGCGCTTACGCCGAGATCATGATGATCGCAGGGCAAGCGAGCGAGAACAAGACGTACTTGAGCCGTGCGCTGCAAGCGTTTGAGACTCTCCAGTCTCCCAACGCCTACCAACGGCGCAAATGGGGTGAGACGCTCTACAAGCTGGATCGATTCATCGATGCAGAGGCTATTTTCGAGACCATCAGTGACGATCCGGGGCGCCCTTGGCTGGCCCATAATTTGTCGCAGGTCAAACTTGCGTTGGGCAAGCTTCCGGAAGCACTAGCGCTGATCGACGAGTCCGTAGCCGCTGCGGTTGGCGCGAATGAGAGGTACCGCAGCAGCTTTCTTCTGCAGCGGATCAAGGTCAAGCGTGCGCTGCAACTAGACGCTTCCGCCGATATTGCCGAAGCTTTGCGTTTCACGAAGCACCCTGGTCTTCTAAAGCAAATCTCTGAACTCGCTGGGTAGGTACAGCTTGGGGATGTCAGATGTTCAGCGAATGTGTTGCGTTGACCGGTTGAATCCGCCGCTGATAGGAGACGTTCGCGGCTCTCATCCCGAGAGACAGGTCCTGTCAGGATCGGCCACTGAGCATGGGCGGCTTGGCAGGCAGCTTCGCAAAGCTGCGTCGATTCAAGTGCCGATCCTGCCATCGCCGCGTCTTCCGCGCATCTCGGTGAGCCCGGAAATACAGCGTCGCCCCTGACAGGCACCGCGCAGCTCCTACACAATAGGTCGAAAAGCTTGGAGCCATGCGTGGCGAACCAGTGCCTATCAACTCGACGTTTGTTCGTCAGATTCAATGGTTAGAGGGAGGAAAGTATGCGCTTGATCGCAGTCACCCTGAAGAACTTCCGCGGCTACAGAGACGCCACGGAAGTGGCCTTCGACCGTCTTACGACGCTCATCGGGCGTAACGATGTCGGGAAGTCAAGCGTGTTGGAGGCGCTTGAGATCTTCTTTAACAACGACACTGTGAAGATCGATCCGAGCGATTGCCATGTTTCCGACGCTGGTGGCACTGTCGAGATCACCTGCGCGTTTGGAGATCTTCCCGGAGACTTTGTGCTCGACGCCCAGGCTCAGACTTCGCTAGCCCGCGAATACCTGCTCGATGCGGATGGCCTCCTCCGTGTGAAGAAGACTTTTCGCTGTACTACGGCTAAGCCAAAAGAGGAGGTTTTTGTCGTCGCAAACCACCCTTCCGCGGCCGGTTACTCCGACCTGCTCGAACAGAACAACGCCGGCTTGAAGAAGCGCCTGACGGACCTGAATATCTCTGCAGACGGCGTCCAGCAGAACAGCAACCCCTCGATCAGACGCAGTATCTGGGAGTCCTGTGGCGACCTGCAGCTCACCGTTCGTGATGTTCCGGTCAGCAAGGAAGACAGCAAGAAGATCTGGGAGCGCCTCAGCGAACTCATGCCGGTATACGCACTGTTCCAGAGCGACCGCGCCAGCAAGGACTCCGATTCAGAGGTTCAGGACCCAATGAAGTTGGCGATCGCGGCGGCCATTGCCGAGCCGCTCATCCAGCAGCGATTGAACGAAGTTGTTGCCGCCGTCCGAGCCAAGGCAATGGAGCTGGCAACCCGAACGCACGCGGCGCTAGCCTCGATTGACCCGAGTCTCGCGGGTCAACTAACGCCCGAGTTCAAGGCGGAACCCAGATGGGCTGGCCTCTTCGGCATCGCATTGAACGGGGATCAAGGCATTCCGATCAACAAGCGTGGAAGTGGCGTTCGGAGGTTAATCCTCGTGAGTTTCTTTCGGGCAGAGGCTGACAGAAAGCGCACCCAGGCTACAGGCCGCAGCATCATCTACGCAATCGAAGAACCAGAGACCTCGCAACATCCTCACAACCAGAAGATCCTGCTCGAGGCTTTCCAAGATCTATCGGCGGAACCCGAATGCCAGGTGCTTCTAACGACTCACAGTCCCGGATTCGCTTCGTACCTGCCATTGGAGAGCTTTCGCTTCGTTCGATTGAACGCTACCGGAAGGCCCGAAATCGCGGACGCTACCAACGCGACGTGGGAGAAGATGGTCGATACGCTTGGCGTGGTTCCTGACAACCGTGTGCGCCGACTCATTTGCGTTGAAGGCCCCACAGACGTCCTCGCACTTAGATGCATGAGTAGCGCGCTGCACCTTGCCGATCCGACGATCATCGATCTGTCATCGGATCCTCGGATCGCCTTCGTTGTTCTGGGCGGAGGCACTCTCAGCCACTGGGTCAATGAACACTACCTTCGACCGCTTGGTCGGCCTGAGATCCACGTCTACGACCGAGATGTCGCGACGTATGCACAGTCGGTTGCGGATGTGAATGCGCGGGGAGACGGTTCTTGGGCGGTCCAGACGCTGAAGCTTGAAGTCGAGAACTACCTGCATCCCGATGCGATCCAAGAGGGGCTCGGCGTCGTCGTTGCCTTCGGGGACAACGACGACGTTCCTGCGATCGTGGGCGCCGCCGGCGGGTGGAAAGCAAACACCACAAAGCGAAAGCTTGCCCGCTATGCGTTCCCCAAGATGACCGCTGCTCGCATCAACGCACGCGATCCCGGAGGCGAATTCGAGGCACTCCTGCGCCGAATTGAGGCTTCCCTCTGACGCATTCAGCCAAGCAGGCCGCATTCCAACTGCTACCAATTCTTCGCACATGGGCCGGTATGCCCTCTTCAGACATTCCAGGTCGGCATTCGCAGTCCGTCGCCCGGCTGGCGCGCGGCACGGCCCCCTAGGGAGTCGTATGTCCGCTTCCTCGCCGATAAGGTGTGTTCGAGCGCCACTGGCGACCGGCGGCAATCGCTGCAAAGCGGAAGCTCCACGGAGAAACCAGAATAGAAGAGCTGTGGTGGGCGCCAAGCAACCTTTAGAGACTTGGCGCCCTGAGCCCAGTTACCCAACCGGACTCATCTCCTGATAAAGCTTCACAGCCTCCCGCGCCAAATCAGAAGCAATCCAAAGCAGATTCTCCCGATGCGCTTCCCCCGCATCCTCGAACCATCCGTCACCGGCGCCGTAGAAGCACCAGAGCAGCGAGTTCAACTGCTCCAGCTTGTTCTCCAGAAGATCGGATGCATCGGGTGTGTTGGTGGTTGCGTCTGCAGACGCCCGCTTCGGGTCGCGGGCCATAATTCGTTCAGCCATCTGGTGTGCTCCTTTTCAAAGTTCTGCACGTCATTTGGTCAGACGGTCAAGGTGCGCGAACACCTTGGCCGTCGCCTTTTGTGCCTCGCGTTCGCGTCGATGCATGCGCACCGACAACCCGCCGCGAGGCAAAGCGGTTGATGGATCAGTTCAAGAAGAAGTAGCGGTGCCCTCCATGCCCACTGGGTGGGTCGTTCGACCACAGGGGCATTCACTGTATAGAAGACCAACGCCAGGCAGGCATCGCTTTCTGCCCAGAATTTCTCGATTCCTTCGAGTAGTCGCGGCGACGCAGTGCTAGGTGTTGAGTTGCATTAGGTTGCTCCCTTCGAGTCGGGAAGCTAGGGGCCTGTAGCCCAATGCCGAGTGCGGCCTTCTAGCGCGGTAGTAGCTCGGGAACGCAGGCAGCCATGTTGTGCGTTCGTTGCTGTTGGCCCAGAGGCGGCCATTGGCCGACTCGCACAGACTCGTCTGGATGAATCGCTCGGCATTGCCGTTGGTCTGTGGGCAACAGGCTCGGTCAGGGAGTGTTTGATTCCCAAGGACTTGGAAAGTCCGGTCGAACAGCTGCGAGCGATAGGCTGGGCCGTTTCAGCGATCAGGCGCTTGATGGTCACGCCCACGGCTGCGTAGTGAGCCACAGCGGCCTGCAGGGATGCCTCGGCTGATTCCTTTTGCGATGGTCGCAAGCACTGCTCGCAGCCGGGCAGGACCTACGCAGGTTGCTCGGAACCCGGCTCCTGGGCTCGCAGGCAAGAAACGCTGATTGTTCTTCAATCGCGGGCTCCAACTTTTTTCTCCCTGCTATATCCCGATTCCTCCATTACCTAATCGCATCACCTATCTCATCGTTTCTCTCAAGGCTTGTCTTCGGTAATTCAAATTCAACATTTAACAAGTACAAATAAGTGTACGTGCCGATATGTATTACTACATAGGTAGCCTACCTAGCGCACCGCGCCTCTGCTGCCGCATAGGATGCCTTCGCTTTCTGTCAACCAAGAAAATCAAATGGGAGACTCGCATGACCGACTTTTATATTTATTGCCCGGGCGACCTCGCGAGATGAGTGACGTCATTCTCGAAACACGCCAGCTCACCAAGGAATTCAAAGGGTTCACCGCGGTCAGCAAGGTCAACCTGTCGGTGAAGCGCGGTTCGATCCATGCGCTCATCGGTCCCAACGGCGCCGGCAAGACGACCTGCTTCAACCTGCTGACGAAGTTCCTCGAGCCGACCACCGGCACGATCCTCTTCAACGGCCAGGACATCACGCGCGAGCGTCCCGCGCAGATCGCGCGGCGCGGCATCATCCGCTCGTTCCAGATCTCGGCCGTGTTCCCGCACCTCACGCTGCTGGAGAACGTGCGCCTCGGCCTGCAGCGGCGGCTGGGCACCTCGTACCACTTCTGGAAGAGCGAGAAGTCGCTCAAGCCGCTCGATGCGCGTGCGCGCGAACTGCTCGCCGAGGTGGGCCTCGAAGAGCTTGCCGAAGAGCAGACCGTGAACCTGCCGTACGGCCGCAAGCGCGCGCTCGAGATCGCCACCACGCTGGCAATGGAGCCCGAGCTGATGCTCCTCGACGAGCCCACGCAGGGCATGGGCCACGAGGACGTGCATCGCGTGGCCGATCTCATCAAGCGCGTCTCGGCCGGACGCACCATCCTGATGGTGGAGCACAACATGAGCGTGGTCTCGACGATCGCCGACACCATCACCGTGCTGCAGCGCGGCGCCGTGCTGGCCGAAGGCCCATACGCCGAGGTCTCGAAGAACCCGCAGGTCATGGAGGCCTACATGGGCACCACCGACGGTCAACTGCAAGGGGCTCATTGATGACCGCCGCATTGGAAATCAAGGGCCTGCAGGCCTGGTACGGCGAATCGCACGTGCTGCACGGCGTCGACATGGTCGTGCAGCCGGGCGAGGTCGTCACGCTGCTGGGCCGCAACGGCGCGGGCCGCACCACGACGCTGCGCGCCATCATGGGCCTGACGGGCGCACGCAAGGGCAGCATCGAGGTCAACGGCAAAGAGACCATCGGCATGCCGACGCACCGCATCGCCCACCTGGGCATCGGCTACTGCCCCGAAGAGCGCGGCATCTTCGCGAGCCTGTCGTGCGAGGAGAACCTGATGCTGCCGCCCGAGCTCAAGGGGCGGGGAGCGGGTGCATCGCAGGGCATGTCGATCGACGAGATCTACACCATGTTCCCCAACCTGGCCGAGCGCCGGCACAGCCAGGGCACCCGCCTGTCGGGCGGCGAGCAGCAGATGCTGGCGGTGGCGCGCATCCTGCGCACGGGCGCCAGGCTGCTGCTGCTCGACGAGATCTCCGAAGGCCTCGCGCCGGTCATCGTGCAGGCGCTCGCCCGCATGATCACCACGCTGCGCGCCAAGGGCTACACCATCGTGATGGTGGAGCAGAACTTCCGCTTCGCCGCACCGCTGGCCGACCGCTTCTACGTGATGGAGCACGGCCGCATCGCACTGACATTCGGCGCTGCCGAACTCGAGGCCAGGATGCCCGTGCTTGCAGAGCTGCTCGGGGTTTAGCCGGGCCCTGCGGCCCCACTACCGCATCGCTGTGGCCAACGCGTCCGTGCTGCCGATCGCATCCCTGCGTGCCCGTCTCATCAATGCAGGCGCGCGCCCGTGCATCCACTGTCCAACGATATTCAAGGAGACACCCATGTTCAGAAAATTCGCATACCTCTCGTTCGGCGTTCTGACACTCTGCGCCGGCGCCGCGCAAGCCCAGGAGAAGGTGAAGATCGGCTTCGTCACCGACCTGTCGAGCCTGTACGCCGACCTCGAAGGCAAGGGCGGCGCCACCGCCATCCAGATGGCCATCGACGACTTCGGCGGCAAGGTGCTGGGCCAGCCCATCGAACTGCTCACGGCCGACCACCAGAACAAGGCCGACATCGCCGCCTCGAAGGCCCGCGAATGGATAGACACTGCCGGCGTGAGCATGATCTTCGGCGGCACCAACTCCGGTACCGCGCTGGCCACGGCCAAGGTCGCGGAAGAAAAGAAGCGTGTGTACTTCAACAACGGCGCCGGCACTTCTGCACTCACCAACGAACAATGTAGCCCGTACACCGTGCACTACGCCTATGACACCGTGGCGCTGGCCAAGGGCACCGGTGCCGCAGTCGTGGAGAACGGGGGCAAGAGCTGGTTCTTCCTGACGGCGGACTACGCCTTCGGCCACGCGCTGGCCGCCGACACCGCCAAGGTGGTGAAGGAAAAGGGCGGCACGGTGGTAGGCGCGGTGCGCCATCCGCTGAACGCGCCGGACTTCTCGTCGTTCCTGCTGCAGGCTCAAAGCTCCAAGGCCCAGGTTCTGGGCCTCGCCAACGCGGGCGGCGACACTGTCAACGCCATCAAGGCCGCCAAGGAGTTCGGCATCAACAAGACCATGAAGACCGCCGGCCTGCTGGTCTTCCTGAGCGACATCCACAGCCTGGGGCTGAAGAACACCGAAGGCCTGCTGCACACCACCAGCTGGTACTGGGACCTGAATGACGAGTCGCGCAAGTTCGCCAACCGCTTCTTCGAGAAGACCAAGCGCATGCCCACCGACATCCAGGCCGCCGACTACTCGGCCACCATGACCTACCTGAAGGCCGTGGCCGCCGCCAAGACCACCGACTCCGACAAGGTCATGGCGCAGCTCAAGAGCATGAAGATCGACGACTTCTACGGCAAGGGCCAGATCCGCGCAGACGGCAGCTTCATCCACGACATGTACCTGGTCGAGGTGAAGTCGCCCGCCGAATCGAAGAAACCCTGGGACTACCTCAAGGTGCTGAAGACGCTGCCGGGCGAGCAGCTCTTCACCACGAAGGCCGAAACGAAATGCCCGCTCTGGAAATGACGTTGCTCCGACACGCGGACATCCTCAATTCGCCATGACCATCTCCCTTCCCGCCTTGTTGAGCCAGCTCCTCCTGGGGCTGGTCAACGGCTCCTTCTACGCCATCCTGAGCCTCGGGCTGGCGGTGATCTTCGGCCTGCTCAACGTCATCAACTTCGCGCATGGCGCGCTGTTCATGCTCGGCGCCGTCCTGACCTGGATGGCGATGGAGTATTTCGGCATCAACTACTGGTTGATGCTGATCGCCGCGCCCATCGTCATCGGCATCTTCGGCGTGCTCATCGAGCGGCTGCTGCTGCGCTGGATCTACAAGCTCGACCATCTCTACGGCCTGCTGCTCACGCTGGGCCTCACGCTGCTGATCGAGGGCGTCTTCCGCTCGATCTACGGCGTGTCCGGTCTGCCCTACGACGCGCCCGAGGCGCTGTCGAGCGCCACCGACCTGGGCTTCATGGTGCTGCCCAACTACCGCGCGTGGGTGGTCGTCGCCTCGCTGGTGGTGTGCTTCGCCACCTGGTACGTGATCGAGAAGACCCGCCTGGGCGCCTACCTGCGCGCCGGCACCGAGAACCCCCGGCTGGTGGAAGCCTTCGGCGTCAACGTGCCGCTGATGATCACGCTGACCTACGCCTTCGGCTGCGCGCTCGCGGCCTTTGCGGGCGTGCTGGCCTCGCCGGTGATCCAGGTGTCGCCGCTCATGGGGCAGAACCTCATCATCGTGGTGTTCGCCGTGGTCGTGATCGGTGGCATGGGCTCCATCATGGGCGCCATCCTCACCGGGCTCGGCCTGGGCGTCATCGAAGGCTTCACCAAGGTCTTCTATCCGGAAGCATCGTCAACGGTCGTGTTCGTGATCATGGTCATCGTGCTGCTCATCCGCCCCGCCGGCCTGTTCGGCAAAGAGAAATAAGGCGAGCGGCATGAACACGAAAAAAATCTCCCTCGTCGTCTACGCGCTGCTGCTGGTCGCGCTGGTGCTGGCTCCGTTCTTCGGCGCCTATCCGGTGTTCGTGATGAAGCTCATGTGCTTCGCCCTGTTCGCCGCGGCCTTCAACCTGCTGCTGGGCTACACCGGGCTGCTGTCCTTCGGCCATGCGGCCTTCCTCGGCGGCTCCGCGTACGTCGCGGGGCACGCGATGAAGGTCTGGGGCCTCACGCCCGAACTGGGCCTCATCGCGGGCACGCTCACCGGCGCCTTCCTCGGCTGGATCTTCGGCGTGCTGGCCATCCGCCGCCAGGGCATCTACTTCGCGATGATCACGCTGGCGCTGGCGCAGATGATGTTCTTCGTCGCGCTGCAGGCCAGGTTCACGGGCGGCGAGGACGGCCTGCAGGGCGTGCCGCGCGGCAAGCTCTTCGGCCTGGTCGACCTGTCGAGCGACCTCACCATGTACTACGTCGCGCTGGTGATCGTGGTGGCCGCATTCCTGCTGATCGTGCGCACCATCCACTCCCCGTTCGGCCAGGTCCTCAAGGGCATCAAGGAAAACGAACCTCGCGCGCTGTCCCTGGGCTACGACGTGAGCCGCTTCAAGCTGCTGGCCTTCGTGATCTCGGCGGCGCTGTCGGGCCTTGCAGGTTCGCTCAAGACGCTGGTGCTGGGCTTCGCCACGCTGTCGGACGTGCACTGGACCGCCTCGGGCCAGGTCATCCTGATGACGCTGGTGGGCGGCCTCGGCACGCTCTCGGGTCCGCTGGTGGGCTCCGCGGTGGTGGTGCTGCTGGAGAACAAGATCGGCGAACTCGGCAACCTGCTGGCGCGCATCACCACCGTCGACTGGTTCAACACGCTGGGCGAGTCGGTGACCATGGTCACGGGCCTGATCTTCGTGATCTGCGTGCTGGCCTTCCGCAAGGGGATCATGGGCGAGATCATCGCCTTCGTCGACCGGCGGCGAAACAAGTAGTGCTGGCGGGTGGCTGCATCGATGAAGGACCGAGCAGCCACCGGCGGTGCGAATGACTCAGTCGCGCCCGAACTGTCGCGCATGCTCCACGGCGTACTTGATGAGCTCGGCCTGCCCTTCGATGCCGAGCCGCCGCTTGATGCTCTGGCGGTGCGCCTCGACAGTGCGCACGCTCAGGTTCAGCTCGCGCGCGATCTGCTTGCTCGACTCGCCTCGGCCCAGTGCGGAAAGGATCTCGCTCTCGCGCGGGGTGAGCAAGGGGCGTGGCTCCTGCGTGCGAAAGAGCTTCTTCGACACGGCCGGGCTCAGGAAGGTGCCGCCGGCCGACACGGCCTCGATGGCGGCAACGATCTCGGCGGCGGGCGCGTCTTTCAGCACATAGCCGCGCGCGCCCACCTGCAAGGCCTTCTGCACGTACTCGGGGTTGTCGTACATGCTGAGCATCACGATGTGCGTGGCGGGCTGGCGTTGCAGCAGCAGCGCGGCAAGCTCGATGCCGTTCATGTCCTTCATGCCGACATCCATCAGCATGAGGTCGGGGCGCACGCTGTCGACCTGCGCCAGGGCCTCGGCCGCACTGCCGGCCTCGCCGACGATGTCGAGGCCGGGCATGGAGCCGAGCCGCGCGCGCAGGCCGTCGCGCACCAGCGGGTGGTCGTCGACCAGGAAGAGGCTGATGGTGGTGGTGGTCATGCGGTTGCCGCAGGCTCGGCCCTGGCGTGGCGGGCCGGCACCTCGGCCTCGATGGAAGTGCGCCCGGCGTTGGAGCACATGGTGAGCCTGCCGCCGATCGATTCCATGCGCTCGCGCATGTTGCGCAGGCCGATGCCGCGGCGCGGGTCGAGCTGCACGGCGTCGATGTCGAAGCCGGTGCCGTCGTCGCTCACCTCGAGCCGCACGCCGTCTTCCTCGTCGAAGTTCAATTCGATGCTCACATGCCGCGCGTGCGCATGCTTGCGCACGTTGGTCAGCGCCTCCTGCGTGAGGCGAAACAGCGCGGTCTTCACTTCGGGCTGAAGCTCGAAGGCTTCGCCGCCGATCATCATCGACGCGCCGACGGCGCCCTCCTCGCGGAACTCGTCGACCAGCCGCTCGAGCGCGGCGGGCAGGCCGAGCGTGTCGAGCAAGGCGGGGCGCAGGCGGTGCGAGATGCGGCGCACCTCGGTCAGCGAATCGTTGAGCCGCTGCAGGGCCTTGCCGAGCGCGGGCGGTGCGGGCTGCTGCTTGCGCTCCATCGACTCCACGGCCGATTCGATGAGCAGCTTGGCGGACACCAGCGTCTGGCTGGTGCCGTCGTGCAGCTCGCGCGCGAGGTGGCCGCGCTCTTCTTCCTGCGACTGCACCACGCGCCGCGCGAGCAGGCGCAGCTTGGCTTCTGCGGTGCGGTGTTCGCTGAGGTTCAGCAGCAGGCCGGCGGCGCTCACGGTGCCCAGGCACAGCGCGGCAATGCCGGCGATCCACAGCAGCGTGGCCGTCACGTTGGCGTTCATCTGCCGGTCGAGCGTGTCCATGGTCGACTGAATGTCGTCGAGGTAGAGGCCGGTGCCGACCATCCAGTTCCAGCGCGGCATGGCGGTGACGTAGCCGAGCTTGGGCGCGAGCTGCGCGCTCGAGGGTTTGCGCCACTCGTACTCGACGTAGGCACCGCCGTTTTCCCTGGCGCCCTTGATGAGGTCCTGGATGGTGAAGCGGCCGTGCGAGTCCTTCAGGTCCCACAGGTTCTTGCCGACCAGTTCGGGCTGGCGCGAGTGCATGAGGGAGTTGCCTTCGAGGTCGTACACGAAGAAGTAGCCGTCGTCGCCGTAGTTGAGCGCGGCGAGGCGGCGCAGCGCTTCGTTGCGGGTGGCCTCGTCGTCCTGGCCCGATTCGTACAGCGGCAGCAGGTTGCTCACGGCCAGGTCGACATAGCTGCGCAGCTCGCTGCGGCGCTGGGCCATGTAGCTGCGCTCGATGAGCGCGCGCTCGCGCTGCGCAAGATCGTGCTCCTGGTGGCGCACCGCGAGGGCCACCAACACCAGCGCCACGAGCAGCGGTGCAACGGCCAGCGCAACGATCTTGGTGCGTAGATTCATGGGGCGGCAAGCGTACCACCGCGCCCGCAGCGCTCCTGCGACGCACCTCCGTGCGGCTCTGGCAAAGGCTCGGTCAGCCTTCGGCGTATGGCGGTGGCGGTGGCGGTGGCAACAGGCCGCGGTCGATCAGCGCGTGCAGCAGTGCCGACTGGTCGGCGCCGCCTTCGAGCGCCAGGTCGAGCTTCTTGCCCGACTCGGGCCGGATGGCCAGGAAGCTGAACGCGTAGCCGATGCCGTTCGCGCGGCGATGGCTGACGCGGGCGCGCAGCAGGTCGATGTGCCATTGGCCGTCGGTGCTGCGCAGCAGCGTGCCGTCGAGCTCGAAGGCGCGCACCCGCGAAGGCGAAAAGGTGCTGAGCTGCGCGAGCGGGATGGCCCACACGAGCCATGCGACCAGCGGCACCAGCACGCAAAGGGCCACCACGGTCTTCACGAAGCCCGCATCGGACGCATGACCCAGCACCGCGATGCCCGCGGCACCCGCCAGCGCATAGCCGGCCCAGATCCACGTCCGGAAGCACCGCCAGCAGAAGACCATGGCACGGCTTTGCAGCGTGCCGGCATGCGCCGGTCGGGCTGGGCCACCCCGCGAAAGATAGTGGGCGACAACCGGCGCCAGTTCATCGACGGGCGCCGTCAGCATCAGCTTGCCGAAGGGGCGCGTGTGAACGATGAGATAGCTGTCGCTGTCGGGAATGCCTTCGATGGTCAGCACGTCGATCCAGTCGATGTGGCCAAGGCCCTGAACAGCGAAACCGTCTTCGCCGACATCGACCTGGGTGCTTGCGTCGAAGGGCTTCGGCCTGCCCTTGGCCGGGCGCAGCCATCGCGTCTCGACCCAGGCCCATCCGGCCACCACGAACACCAGCCCGACCATCCACACGGCGAACAGGCCCAGCCAGACCAGCATGTCGAGCGCGATGCGCCAGCCGGTCGCTTCCATGTCGACCACCTGCACCATGACGGCGAAGATGAGCGCGGAGTAGAGCGCGCACGCCACCAGCGTGGGCCAGATGCGGGTGCCGTCGATGCGGGTGACGTGAACCTGCCGCGAGAAAACCGGCGATGCCTGCGGGGGTGGGTGCATCGGGCGAGTGTGCGCTATCGGCCCGCGGCAACGGCCACCGCCCGCTGGCGGAATTCGGTGGCGTAGTAGAGCAGCGCCAGCGCCACGTAGCCGCCGCCCAGCAGGCAGAGGCCGTTCCAGCCGTGGAAGGCGTACACGGCCGCGGCAATGCCGGAGGCCACGGCGGCGCAGATGAAGATGAAGGTCATGAACAGGCCGTTGAGCCGGCCGCGCAGCTCGGGCGCGAGCATGAACAGGCTGCGGAAGTTGAGCACCTGGCACAGCTGCACCGCGCCATCGAGCAGGATGCCCGCGGCCACCAAGCCGGCCAGCGAGCGGTAGTGCATGGCGACGGCGCCGAGCACGAACGAGAACAGCGCAACCGCAATGGCGGCGCCGGTGGCGGGTCGTGTCCATCCCCGGTCGGCCAAGCGGCCTGCCACGGGCGCAAGCAGCGCGCCGGCCGCGCCGGCCAGCGCAAACAACGCAATGCCGCGCTGGCCCATGCCGAACTCGTGCACCAGCGCCAGCGGCACGGCAGTCCAGAAGGCCTGGAAGGCGGAGAACATCATCCCCTGGTAGAAGCCGCGCCGGCGCAGCAGCGGCGTGTTCAGCACGATGCCGGGCAGCGAGGCCATGGTGCGCGCATAGCCCACCGAGGCATGCGGGCGGCGCTCGGGCAGCGCGCGCCACAGCACGGCGATGAGCACGGCCATCAGCAGCGCCGACAGCCAGAACACCGCGCGCCAGCCCAGCGCCGACGCCACGATGCTGGCAAAGGGCCGCGCCAGCATGATGCCGCCGAGCAGGCCGGCCATGATGTTGCCGACCACCTTGCCGCGCGTAGCCTCGGGCGCGAGGTGCGAGGCGAAAGGCAGCAGCACCTGGGCCGCCACCGCGCAGGCACCGACCACGAACGAGGCCGCCAGGAAGGTCGCGGCCGAGCCCGACAGTGCAATGCCCACGAGCCCGATGACCGCGCCGGCCAGCGCCCCGACGATGAGGCGCCGGTTCTCCACCACGTCGGCCAGCGGCACCAGCAGCAGCAGGCCGGCGCCGTAGCCGAGCTGGGTGAGCGTCATGATCAGCCCGGCCAGGCCGGCGTGCAGCTGCAGCGTGTCGGAGATGGGCCCGATCAGCGGCTGCGCGTAGTAGATATTGGCCACGCACAGGCCGCAGGCGACGGCGAAGACCAGCGTGAGGGCCGGGCTGAGCCCGGGGGCGTGCACATGCGCAGCGGCTGCGGTGCGGGCAGGGGGAGTGTCGGGATGTGGCACGAGAGGCCTCGGTGGCTGGCGGGGAGCGTTCTGGAAGCGGCGGGAGGAACACCCAAAGGCAAGGGTTAACCCGCGGCCGGGCACCTTAGCACGGGCGACCGATTCGTGCAGGGGCCAGCGCCGGAGGCGCCCGGCGCGGCCGGAGGTTCAGTCGACGCTGGTCGGCCGGCCCGAAGCCACCCAGGCGTCGAGCCCGCCCGTCAGCGGCAGCGCCCGCCTCGCGCCGCGCGCCAGCAGCACGCGCGCGGCCTGCGCTGCCGACACCTCGTTGGGGCAGTTGCAGTACAACACCACGTCGCGCCCGGCGGCGTGCGACAGGTCGAGGCTGCGCTGCTGCAGCGCCTTGAGCGTGTACGACTGGGCGCCCGGAATGCGGCGCGGGTCGACCTGCATGCCGGCCTTGCCGCGCACGTCGATCACCAGCGGTGGCTCGTCGCCGTTGAGCAGCTCGTGCAGTTCTTCCACCGAGATGCGCGGCATGCCGGTGAGCCGCATGAACGCGCGGCGGCGCCAGTAGCGCACGGCCAGGAAGATGAGCAGCAGCACGCCCAGCGCCACGGTGGCGATGCCGCCGGCCTGCGCCATGATGGCCAGCACCTCCTGGATCTGGTCGCGGAACACCCAGCCCAGGCCGAGGAAGAGCCCGGTCCAGACCAGCGCGGCACCCACGTCGAAACCGATGAAGCGCCGCACCGACATGCCGAGCGCGCCGGCCATCGGCGGCGCCACCACCGACACGCCGGGCACGAACTTGGCCGCCACCAGCGACATGCCGCCCCAGTCGGTGATGAGCGACTCGCCGCGCCGCACGCAGGTGTCGGGCGACAGCGAGATGCGGCACAGCAGCCGCATGAACCTGTAACCGAAGCGCCGCCCGGCATAGAACCAGGCGCCGTCGCCCAGCAGGTTGGCCGCCACGGCGGCGAGCACCACGCCGAGCACCGACACATCGCCCGCGGCCAGCAGCGCGCCAGTGAGCACCAGCACTGCGGCGGCCGGCACCGGCAGCCCGAGGCGGGCCGCAAAGCTGGCGGCGAACACCACCAGGATCGCGTTCTGCACGAGCAGCGACATCAGCTGTGCCATGGCTGCCCCTGTCGTGACCCGTACGCGGGTGGAAATTGCGGTGGTTGCGTGCTGTTCATGCCGGCAGCGATTGTCCGGCATGGCCCAAGAACGTACCGCGCCATGGACATTCGCGAGATGCCGCCGGCGAAGGGGTTGGCGGCCACGCGAAGGGGCAAGCCCGGGGGAGAACTAGCTTTCAACGCTGAACGCGAAGGTATTCAACCCGCCTACGCTCGATGCGCTCACCTGCCCGCCGTGCATGCTGGCCACCGCCTTCACGATGGCCAGCCCGAGCCCGTGGCCGTGGTGCTCGCCGCCGTCGTTGCGGGCGGCGTCCACCCGGTAGAAGCGGTCGAACAGATGCTGCAGGTGCTGCGCGTCGATGGGCGCGCCGGGGTTCGACACGGCGATCCAGGTCGCGCCCGCCTCCTCGCGCAGCGAAACGGCGATCTGCGCGCCCGGCTTCGAATGCTCGATGGCGTTCTGCAGCAGGTTCGACATGGCGCGGCGGAACAGCGCGCTTTCCAGCCGCGCCTCGGCCAGCACGTCGCCCTCGATGGTCACCTGCGTGCGCGTCTCGTCGAGCACGAACTCGAAGAACTCGATGGTCTTGCGCACCTCCTGCGCCACCGGCGTGCGCACCAGCCCGGTGGCGACTTCGCCGCGGTCGGCGCGTGCCAGGAACAGCATGTCGTTGACGATGGAACGCACCCGCTCCAGGTCTTCCAGGTTGGCCTGCAGCACCTCCTGGAACTCGCCGGCGCTGCGCTGGCGCGACAGCGCCACCTGCGTGCTGCCGATGAGGTTGGCCAGCGGCGTGCGCAGCTCGTGCGCCACGTCGGCGTTGAACGACTCGAGCTGGCCATAGGCCTCTTCGAGCCGTGCGAGCGCGCCGTTGAAGGCCTCGGCCAGCGCGGAGAGCTCGACCGGCAGCGGCTCCGAGCGCAGCCGTTGCGACAGCGTCTTGGGCCGCAGCGCCTGCGCCTCGGCCGACAGCCGCTCCAGCGGACGCAGCCCCACGCGCGCGATCCAGTAGCCCGCGAAGGCCACCACCAGCACCGCGCCGAGCCCGAGCGCGACCAGCGCGGTCAGGAAGGCTTCGCGGGTGCGCGCATAGGGCTCGGTGTTGCGCCCGACGATCAGCCGCACGGCCGGCCGGCTCTCGAAAGGCTCGATGTGCGCGGCGAGCGTGCGGAACGGCCGCTCCTGCCCCGGCAGCACGATGGCGCTGCTGTGGCCGTTGGCCTCGCGCGTGAGCCCGTCGATCTCGGCCAGGCCCTTGCCGTACTGGAAGCGCGGGTCGTCGCTGAGCACCCAGAAGCGCACGCTGCCGTCCTCGGGCGTGAGCGCGTCCATGCGCGCCTGCACGCGCGACCAGCGCTCGGGGCTGCCGATGGCCTTGATCCAGAACTGCAGGCTCTTCAGCGTGGTGTCGAGCTCCTCGTACTGGTGGCGCTCCAGCTCGCGCGCCAGCACGTTGTGCAGCGCGAAGCCGGCCAGCGCGAAGGTGGCGAGCGCCACCGCCGCGAACATGAGCACCAGCCGCGCAGTGATCGAGCGCTTCACGGCGCCGCGCCCTCGCCCTGCGCGTCGCGCACCTCCATCACATAGCCCATGCCGCGGATGGTGTGCAGCAGCTTCGGGCTGAAGGGCACGTCGATCTTGTCGCGCAGCCGCTTGATGGCCACCTCGACCACGTTGGTGTTGCTGTCGAAGTTCATGTCCCACACCAGCTCGGCGATGGCGGTCTTCGACAGGATCTCGCCCTGGCGCCGCGCCAGCACGGCCAGCAGCGCGAACTCCTTGGCGGTGAGGTCGATGCGCGTGCTGGCCCCATTGCCGCTGCTGCCACCACCGCCGCGGAACGCCTTGCGCGCCAGCAGGTCGACCTGCAGGTCGGCGATGCGCAGCTGCATCGGCTCCTGCTTGCGGCCGCGCCGGTTCAGCGCTTGCAGCCGTGCCAGCAGCTCGAGGAACGAGAAGGGCTTGACGAGGTAGTCGTCGGCGCCTTCGTGCAGGCCCTTGATGCGGTCCTCGACGCGGTCGCGCGCCGTGAGCATGATCACCGGCGTCTGCTTCACCGCGCGCAGTTCGCGCAGCACCGAGAAGCCGTCCTGCCCCGGCAGCATCACGTCGAGCACGATCACGTCGTAGTCGTGCGTGAGCGCCAGGTGCTGGCCGTCGATGCCGTTGTGCGCCATGTCGACGGTGCAGCCCTGCTCGGTCAGCCCCTTGGAGAGGTAGTCCGCGGTTCTCAGTTCGTCTTCGACTATCAGGATCTTCATGGCGTGTGCGGTCTCGCTGGTGTCAGCCGGCGCTCATCCGTGGGCCTCGGCCGGCGTCGGCGCCTCGCCCTCGTTGTGGCCCCCGGTGCCCTCCTTCGCTGCCTTGCGGGCCTTGCGCGCTTCCTTGCGGCTCAGGTACCAGTAGTGGGCGCGGTCGAGGTACAGGTAGACCACCGGGGTCGTGAACAGGGTGAGCGCCTGCGAGAGTATCAGCCCGCCGACCATCGCGTAGCCCAGCGGCCGGCGCAGCTCGGAGCCCGAGCCGTGGCCCAGCATCAGCGGCAGGCCCGAGAGCAGCGCGCACATGGTGGTCATCATGATCGGACGGAAGCGCAGCAGGCAGGCCTGGTAGATGGCGTCGTGCGGCGACATGCCCTGCTCGCGCTCGGCCTTGAGCGCGAAGTCGATCATCATGATGCCGTTCTTCTTCACGATGCCGATCAGCAGGATGATGCCGATCAGCGCGATCACGCTCAGGTCGTAGCCGCCCGCCATCAATATCAGCAGCGCGCCCACGCCGGCCGAGGGCAGCGTCGAGAGGATCGTCAGCGGGTGGATGTAGCTCTCGTACAGCAGGCCCAGCACGATGTACACCGCCACCAGCGCCGCGGCGATCAGGTAGGGCTGCGAGGCCAGCGAATCCTGGAACGCCTGCGCCGTGCCCTGGAACGAACCGGTGAGCGACTGCGGCAGGCCCATGTCGGCCTGCGCCTTGTTGATGGCGTTCACCGCGTCGCCCAGTGCATGGCCCGGCGCGAGGTTGAACGAGATGGTCACGGCCGGAAACTGCCCCTGGTGGCTGATCGACAGGTAGGCGGTCTTGCTGGTGTCCACCTTCACGAAGCTCGACAGCGGCACCTGCTGACCGGTGAGCGGCGAGTTCAGGTAGAGCTTGCTGAACAGCGCCGGGTCCTGCTGCAGCGCGGGCGTGACCTCCAGCACCACGTGGTAGCTGTTGAGCTGCGTGAAGTATTGCGCCACCTGGCGCTGGCCGATGGCGTCGTACAGCGTCGCGTCGATGGTGGCCGGCGAGATGCCGAAGCTCGAGGCGCGGTCGCGGTCGATCGTGAGCACGGCCGACGCGGCGGCGTTCTGCTGGTCGGAGGCCAGGTCGGTGATCTCGGGCAGCTCCCTGAACCGCGCGAGCAGCTTGGGCGCCCAGGTGTTGAGCTCGTCGAGGTTGGCGTCGGTCACCGTGTACTGGTACTGCGTGCGCGACGAGCGGCCGCCCACGCGGATGTCCTGCCCCGCCTGCAGGAACAGGTTCACGCCCTGCACCTTGGCCAGTTGCGGGCGCAGCCGCGTGATGATCTCGTCGGCCGTGGCCGTGCGGCCTTCGTCTTTGGGCTTCAGGCTGATGAAGAAGTTGCCGGTGTTGTAGGTCGAGGAGCTGCCGTTCATGCCGAAGCCGGTCACGTCGGGGTCCTTGCGCACCACGTCGGCCAGCTCGAGCATGCGGGCGTTCATGGAGGCGAACGAGGCGTCCTGCGCCGACTCGGCAAAGCCCGAGATGAAGCCGGTGTCCTGCTGCGGGAAGAAGCCCTTGGGAATCACCACGAACAGCGCGGCCGTGGCGGCCACCGTGGCGATGAACACCATGAGCGTGGTGAACTGGTGGTCGAGCACCACGTGCAGGCCGCGCTTGTAGCCGCCCAGCATGGCGTCGAAGCCGCGCTCGAAGAGCTGGTAGAGCCGCCCGTGCTGCCTGCCGTGCTCGTTCTTGAGGAAGCGCGAGCACAGCATGGGCGTGAGCGTGAGCGAGATCACCACGCTCACCACGATGGTGAGCGTGACCGTCACCGCGAACTCGCGGAACAGCCGACCCACGATGCCGCCCATGAGCAGCAGCGGAATGAACACCGCGATGAGCGACACCGAGATCGAGATGATGGTGAAGCCGATCTCGCCCGCGCCCTTGTACGCGGCCTCCAGCGCGGACATGCCCTCTTCCACGTAGCGGTAGATGTTCTCCAGCATCACGATGGCATCGTCCACCACGAAGCCCACCGCGATGGTCAGCGCCATGAGCGAGAGGTTGTCCAGGCTGTAGCCGAGCAGGTACATCACCGCCACGGTGCCCAGCAGCGCGAGCGGCACCGTGACGCTGGGAATGAGCGTGGCCGGCACGTTGCGCAGGAACACGAAGATCACCGCCACCACCAGCGCGATGGTCAGCAGCAGCGTGAACTCCACGTCCTTCACCGACGCGCGGATGGTCTGCGTGCGGTCGATGATGGCGTTGACGTCCACCGTCGGCGGGATCGACGCCTTCAGGCGCGGCAGCGCGGCGTTGATGCGGTCGACCGTCTCGATCACGTTGGCGCCCGGCTGCTTGGTGATCGCCAGCACGATCGAGCGGCCGTTCTGCACGGTGCTGCCTTCGGGCGCGGCGGCGCCTGCGTAGGCCCAGCCGGCGATCTTCGCGTTCTCGGGCCCGTCGACCGCCACGCCCAGGTCGCGCACGCGGATGGGCGCGCCGTTGCGGTACGCCAGCACCACGTCGTTCCAGGGCTGCGCCTTCAGCAGCTGGTCGTTGGTGTAGACGGTGAAGCTCTGGTTGGGGCCGTCGATGGTGCCCTTGGGCGCATTGACGGTGGCCGACGACAGCACGGTGCGCACGTCTTCCAGGCCCAGGCCGAGTGCGGCCAGCTTGGCGGGGTCGACCTGGATGCGCACGGCCGGCTTCTGCGCGCCGCCGATGTTCACCAGGCCCACGCCGGAAATCTGCGAGATCTGCTGCGCGAGGATGTTGTCGGCGTAGTCGTTCACCTCGGTGAGCGGCAGCGTCTTCGACTGCACCGACAGAATGAGGATGGGCGAGTCGGCTGGATTCACCTTGCGGAAGGTCGGCGGGCTCGGCAGGTTGGCGGGCAGTTGGCCGGTCGATGCGTTGATGGCCGCCTGCACGTCGAGCGCGGCGGCGTCGATGCTGCGGTCGAGGTCGAACTGCAGCGTGATCTGCGTGGAGCCCAGGCCGCTGGTCGAGGTCATCTGCGACAGGCCGGCGATCAGCGAGAACTGCCGCTCCAGAGGCTGCGCCACGTTCGACGCCATGGTCTCCGGGCTGGCGCCCGGCAGGTTCGCCGAGACCTGGATCGTCGGAAAGTCGACCTGCGGCAGCGGCGCCACCGGCAGCAGCGGGAACACGGCCGCACCGACCAGCAGGATGGCGAGCGCCAGCAGCGTGGTGCCGATGGGGCGCTTGATGAAGGCGGCGGAAATGCTCAATTGCTGCTCCCGCCTGCGGGCTTCGTGCCGTCGGTGCCGGCCGATTTCTTGGCGGCCGGCGGCGGCTCGACCACGGTGGCGCCGGCCTTGAGCTTGTACTGCCCGTCGGTCACCACGCGCTGGCCGGCCTGCAGGCCCTTGTCGATCACGGCCGTGCCGTCGGCGATCTGCACCACGTGCACCGGCACGTTCTCGGCCTTGTTCGCGTCATCGACCGTCCACACGTAGGTGCCGTCCTGGCCGCGCTGCACGGCGGCGGCGGGCACGGTGAGCGAGTCGGCGCGCCGGTCGAGCTGCAGCCTCACATTCACGTACTGCCCCGGCCACAGCGTGTGCTGCGGGTTGGCGAAGCTGCCCTTGAGCTGCACCGTGCCGCTGGTGGTGTCGATCTGGTTGTTCAGCAGGATCAGCTTGCCGGTGCCCAGCATCTGCGCGCCGCTGCGGTCGTAGGCCACCACGGACAGCGGCTGGGTGCTCTGCTGCTGCACGCGGTTGATGTCCTGCACCGCGTCCTCGGGCAGCGTGAACTGCACGGCGATGGGATCGATCTGGTTGATGACCACCAGCCCGTTGGCGTCGGCCGCGTGCACGATGTTGCCGGGGTCCACCAGCCGCGCGCCCACGCGCCCGTTCATCGGCGAGGAGATGCGCGTGAAGCTCAGCTGCACCTCGGCGTACTGCACCTGCGCGGCGTCGTTCTGCACGGTGGCCGCGAGCTGGTTCACCAGCGCCTTCTGCGTGTCGACCTGCTGCTGCGTGGCCGCGTCCTGGCCCAGCAGCGTGGTGTAGCGCTGGAGGTCGGCGCGTGCGTTGGCGAGCTGGGCGGCGTCCTTCGCCTTCGTGGCCTGCGCCTGCGCGAGCTGCGCCTGCAAGGTGCGCGGATCGAGCTGGGCGAGCAGCTGGCCGGCCTTCACGTCCTGGCCTTCGACAAAGCCGACCTTGTCGAGCTGGCCGTCGATGCGCGCCTTCACGGTCACGGTGGCCATCGAGGCGACGGTGCCGATGCCCGAGCGGTAGACCTGCACGTTCTGCGAGGCCACGCGCGCGGTGGTCACCTGCACGGGCGGGGTCTTGGGTGCTTCGGGCTTGGCGGCGTTCGCTGCGTGGTGCGTGAGCGCCCACGCGCCGCCGCCGAGCAGCAGCATGAACGTGGCGGCGGCGAGCCAGGTGGATCGGCGCTGGTGAAGCCCTGGGTGGCGAGGGTGCGTGGTGGTGTCTGCGGTCGTCATGGCATCAGTTCCCGGAAGTCTTCGGTGCGGCGGCAACGGCGGCGTCGGCGGCGTTCCAGCCGCCGCCCGTGGCCGCGATCAGCGACACGCTGGCCGCCAGCTGGCGGCCCAGCACCTGCGCGGCGGTGCGCTGGTTGGTGAGCGAAAGCGTCTGCGCCGTGACCACGCTGAGATAGGTGGCGGTGCCGGCGCGGTATTGGCTCACCGCGAGGCGCTCGGCGAGCTGCGCGGCGCGCACGGCATCGGCCTGCAGCGCCGATTCGCTGTCGAGCACGCGCAAGGTGGCGAGGTTGTCCTCGACCTGCTGGAATCCCCCGAGCACGGTCTGCTTGTATTGCGCGACCGAGGCGTCGTAGGCGGCCACCGCCTGGTCGGTGTGGGCCTTGCGCAGGCCGCCGTCGAACACGGTCTGCGCCAGCGCCGCGCCCAGCGACCACACGCGGCTGGGCGTGTTGAACAGCGTGGCCAGGCTGGCCGCGCTGAAACCGCCGCTGGCGCTGAGCACGATCTGCGGGTAGTACGCGGCCTTGGCCACGCCGATGTTGGCGTTGGCGGCCTGCACGCGGCGCTCGGCGCCGGCGATGTCGGGGCGGCGCTCGAGCAGTTCCGAGGGCAGGCCGGCGGGCGTGACGGGCAACTGCAGGTGCACGGCCGCTGCCGAGGAGAGCGTCTCCGCGGTCGGCGGCTGCGACGGCGATTCGAGCGGCGACAGCGAGAACGACGCGGGCGCCTGGCCCGTCAGCACCGCGATCGCGTGCTCGAGCTGCGCGCGCTGCGCCTCGAGATCGACCGCCTGCGCCTGCGCCGTCTTGAGCTGGCTTTCGGCGAGCGCCACGTCGGAACGCAGCACGGTGCCGGCCGCGTACTGGTGCTGCGTGAGCTCGAAAGCCTTGGCGTAGGCGGCGGTCGTGCTCGCGTACAGCTCGCGCTCGAGGTCGATGACGCGGATCTGCAGGTAGTCCTGCGCGAGCGTGGTCTGGATGCTCAGGCGTGCGCCCGCGAGATCGTCGGCGCTGGCCTGCTCGCCGGCATTGCCCGCCTCGACCGAGCGCCGCACCGCGCCCCAGATGTCGGGCTCCCAGCTGGCGGCCAGGCCCAGGGTGTCGGTGGTGGCGCGCTTGACCGTGCCCGTGCTGTTGGTCTGCGCGCGGCCGGCGCCGGCGTTGAGGCCGATGGTCGGGTAGAAGTTGGCGCGCGCCGCCGCGGTGATGGCCTGCGCCTCACGGTACTGCGCCTCGGCGACACGGATGTTCTGGTTGGCGGCGTTGGCCTGCGCGATCAGCGCGTTGAGCGTGCTGTCGCCGTAGGCGTCCCACCAGGGGTGATCGGCGTCGATCGTCTGCGGCGCGGCGGTCTTCCACGGGCCGGCGGTTTCCTTGAAGGCGGCCGGCACGTCCATCTGCGGGCGGACGTAGTCGGGGCCGACGGCGCAGCCTGCGAGGAGCAGGACGGCCAGCGCGAGGGCCGCGCGCGAAAGAGGTGGTGCGACGGGGAGGACCATGGTGAGGCCACTTTAGGAAGCCTCGTCGAACCGCTCGCTGTCGGTTGACTGACAGTTCTGACAGTTTCGGCTCTCCCCCAGGCTGCGCGCACTTCGTGTCGCTTCGCCAACCCCCTTCCGGGGGCAACACCGGCGGCCCGGCAAAGCCGGTTCCGCGGTGTTCCTGGGTTTTTCCTCCCCGCTGGGAGAGGGTTGGGGTCGGGGCACGGCGGCGCTTGAAGAGGCGCGGCGCCTCGTCGAAGGCACACCCTCACCCCAACCATCTCCCACAGGCGGGAGAGGGGGCAAGAGAGGCGGCGTTGGGAGTTACTCCCTCCCCGCTGGGGAGGGTTGGGGTGGGGCACGACGGCGCTTGAAAAACGCGGCGCTTGTGCGGAGGCCTGCCCCCATCCCTGCCTTCCCCAGAGGGGGAAGGAGGAAGACAAAGACTTCGGCACCTGGGTTCTGCACTTCCTTTCCGGAAGGGGGATCAGGCAGAGGCAGCGCGGAAACTTGCTCCCTCTCCCTTTGGGGAGAGGGTTGGGTGAGGGCATCGGCGTCCACGCCACCGCGGCGCCTCGTCGAAGTCACACCCTCACCCTAACCCTCTCCCGCAAGCGGGAGAGGGGACAAGAGAAGACACCGTTCTGCTTGTCAACCACAGACTGCCTTGGGATGATGGTTCGCATCGAAGGGTTTGCCCGACTTCAGCACGCCGTAGGCGATGGCCAGGAGCTTGTGCATGCAGGCCACGACGATGACCTTGCCGGGCTTGTTCTGCGCCTTCAGGCGCTGCCAGAACTCGGCCACCAACGGGTTGTATCTGCCGGCCACCATGGCCGGGAAGTAAAGCGCGTTCCTGAACTCCCGATGCCCCTGAGGATGCGTTCCTCGTCGCTTGTCCAACGATGTGCCGGACTGTCTGATCATCGGCGTGAGGCTGGCATAGGCAATCAGCGCCTTGACGCAGCCGAATCGCTCGGGACGCCCGATGTATGCGAGCAGCTGGGAATTGTCCTGTCCCCGAGGCCCGGGATCGAGGCGAGCAGTTCGCCGCGTTGCCGCAGATCAGGGTCGTCGTCGATGGTCTTGCGGATCTGCATGCGCACGTCCTTGATGGACTCGTCCAGGCTCGAGATGACCGCGGTGAGAGACGACCTGACCGCGTCGTGGGCGACCTCCAGGCGGTTCGACTCGGCCTGCCTGAGTTCCAGCAGCGTGTCCAGCCGGGCCACCAACGCCTGCAGCGAGCGCACGCCCGCAGAAGGCGCCTCCCACAACGCCGGAGCGGTCTTGTCGCAAAACCGTGCAAGGGCCTTCGCGTCGCCGCCATCGGTCTTGTTGCGAACACCCTCGAGCTCCATGAATCGCTTCACCTGCAGCGGGTTCACGACCGAGACAGCCACCGCCTGGTCATGCAGGAACAGCGCCAGGGCCTCGTGGTACGTCCCGGTGGCTTCCATGCAGACGTGGGCCGTTGCCTTGCCATCGGGCAGATTGGATTGCAGCCATCGCAGCAGCTCAGCGAAGCCGCCTGCGTTGTTGGGGAACACCTTGGAGCGGTACTTGCCGTCCGCCCGCAGCCACGCCACATCGAGCTTCATCTTGCTGATGTCCACTCCTACCTTGCATGTCACCGTGATACTCCTTGAGCAGAGTCAATGCGCCGCATTCGACACGCACACCCTGATATGCGGGGTCGTCGCCAGCGCATCGGCCAGCGACGCCCCAAGACACCGTTCGAGCTACAGCGTCGAATCCGTACGGTTCCCCAGTCTTTATTACGGGCTGGAGGCCCAAGGAGGAGCACAGGGTCTACCGAACGGGCTCCCTTCAGCGCTACGGGAGCGGATAAACAATATCAGAGAGGTGCTGCCGGCGATTTGCTCCCTCCCCCGCTGGGGGAGGGTTGGGGTGGGGGCAGCACGGCGCTCGAAGAAACGCGGCGCCTGTGCGGAGGCCTGCCCCCATCCCTGCCTTCCCCAGAGGGGGAAGGAGGAAGACAAAGACTTCGGCACCTGGGTTCTGCACTTCCTTTCCGCGAGAGGGAATCAGGCAGAGGCAGCGCGGGAACTTGCCCTCTCCCCTTGGGGAAAGGGTTGGGGTGAGGGCATCGGCGTCCACGCCACCGCGGCGCCTCGTCGAAGGCACACCCTCACGCTAACCCTCTCCCGCAAGCGGGAGAAGGGACAAGAGAAGAGAGGTGCTGCCGGCGATTTGCTCCCTCCCCCGCTGGGGGAGGGTTGGGGTGGGGGCACGGCGGCGCTTGATGAAGCGCGGCGCATGCGCGCAGGCCTGCCCCCATCGCTGCCTTCCCCCAGCGGGGGAAGGCGAAACACCAGACTCAGCGCGGCGCGTCACCCTTGCGGTATTCGGCCGTCAGCTCGTCCAGCTTCTGCTTCAGCGCGGGATCGAGCTTGTACTGCGCCGCGGCCAGCGTGGCATCGAGCTGATCGGGCCGGCTCGCACCCAGCAACGGCGCGGTGATCAGCGGATTCGCCATCACCCAGGCCACGGCGAGCGTCGCCAGCGGCACGCCGGCCTCGTCCGCCAGCTTGTGCAGCTCGCTCACGGTGTTGAAGCTGCGCTCGTTCCAGTACCTGTCCTGGTACATGTTGCCTGCGGTGCCGAGCGTGAAGCGGGTGTTCTCCTCGGGCTTGCCGCCGGGCTTGTACTTGCCGGTCAGCAGGCCGCCCGCCAGCGGGTTGTAGGGGATCACGCCCAGGCCCTCTTCCGCCGCCAGCGGCAGCAGCTCGCGCTCGATCTCGCGGAACAGCAGGCTGTAGCGCGGTTGCACCGACACGAAACGGGTGAACCGGTGCAGGTCCGACTTGCCCAGCGCGCGGGCCAGCCGGTAGGCCAGGAAGTTCGACACGCCGATGTAGCGCGCGCGCCCCGATTTCACGATGACATCGAGTGCCTCGAGGGTTTCCTCGAGCGGCGTCTCGCGGTCGTCCATGTGCAGCTGGTACAGGTCGACATGGTCGGTCTTCAGCCGCTTGAGCGAAAGATCGATCGCGTCCAGCAGGTGCTTGCGCGAAGCGCCTTGGTCCCACGGGTTGGGGCCGACCTTGTTGACGGCCTTGGTGGCCACCACGAAGCGGCGACGGCCCGCGGAGCCTTGCTTTTCCAGCCAGTTGCCGATGATCTCCTCGGTGCGGCCGGTGGTCTCGACGGTGCCGCCCAACGGGTACACGTCGGCGGTGTCGAGGAAGTTGATGCCGCCCTCGGCCGCCTTGTCGAGGATCTGGTGCGACACCGCCTCGTCGGTCTGCAGGCCGAAGGTCATGGTACCGAGCGCGAGGCGCGACACGGTGAGGCCGGTGCGGCCGAGGCGGGTGGTGGGAATGCTCATGGTGTTCTCGCTCTGGACAGGGGTCAGGAAGAAGGAAGGCAAAGGCGGCGGCCATCATAGACACGGCCGCCCGTTCGTGCAGGCGCACGAACGATTCCGGTTCCCCGGATGCAGCCCGCCGCCCCACCTGCCCGTGCCGTTCGCTTCGCCAGCCGACCTCGACCCGCAGCGTTCACAACCTCGCCTGCGAGGCCACCACCGTGACCCGCGCCGTCATGTACGGGTGCACCGGGCAGGCGTACTCGTACACGCCCGGCTTGTCGAAGGTGCGCGCGAAACTCTTGCCGGGCAGCAGCAGGTCGATGCCGGTGGTGCCGTCCTTGAAGACCAGGCCGTGCGGCGGGCCGTCGTCGTTCTGCCAGGTCAGGCTCTGGCCGACGCTGACGGTGATCTGCGCGGGCTCGAAGGCGAAGTTGCGAATGGCGACCCGGGCCGCGCCCCTGGCGGGCGCGGCGTCCACAACCTTCATGGCGTTCACGAAGCCTCCTGCATGCGCTGGGGCTGCGGCATGCACGGAGCCTCCGGCGTGCGCCACGGGTGCCGGCGTCGTGCGCTGCAGCGCGATCTTGCGCGGCGCATTGCCCACCGCCACGGTGTGCATCGGCCCGCCGGCCAGGTCGACCACGCTCACGTCGTTGGACCCCTCGTTGCTCACCCACAGCTTCCTGCCATCCGCCGACAGATCGAGCCAGTGCGGCTGCTTGCCCACGCCGATGCTGCGCACCGACGTGCGCGCGGCGGGATCGAACAGCATGACCTCGCCCGGCCCCTGCACCACCACCGCGCCGCTGGCCATGCCCGCGAAGCGCTGCGCGATGTGCGGCGACACGCCGGTAGGAATCGGCGCGCCCCACTGGTTGGTGGCGGGGTCGAGCACCTGCACGGCGGGCACGCCCGCCAGCGTGAGGTACAGCGCCTTGCCGTCGGCATCAAACTCGAGGTCGCGCGGCGGCTTGTCGAGCGCAATCTCGCCGACCACGGCGCGGCTGGCCATGTCGACCACCACCAGCGCGAAATGGCCGGGCTCCTGCGATGCGATGTAGGCCTGCCGCCCGTCGGGCCGGATGGCGATGGTGTGAGGCTTGGGCACGGATACGGAGGCACTCACGCCATGCGCGGCCGTGTCGACGAAAGCCACGCGGTCGTCGCCGTTGACGGCCACCAGCAGCCACTTTCCGTCGGTGGTCATCGCCAGGCCCTGCGGACCCTTGCCGACCTCGATGCTGCGCGCGACGCGGTCGGTGGCCGCGTCGATCTCGCTCACGGCCGAGGCACCGGAGCCGCTGACGAACACGCTGCGCCCGCCCGGCGCGACGACGATGCCGTCGGGCCCCGCCGCAACGGGCACGGTGGCGACAACGCGCTCGGCGGCGGTGTCGATCACGCTGACGGTGCTGTCCTTGAAGTTGCCGACGTAGGCCTTGAGCCCTGCGGCGAGCGCTGGGGCCGCCGAAGCGGCCAGCACCGAGACCAGGACAAGGATGCGCGAGCGGCGGCGCATGGCGGACATGGGGATCATGGTGGAAACCTCCTGATGGAAAGGACGCGAGCGCGCAGAATCCGGAACGCTCGCAAGGGGCATGACGCATGGCCTGCCCCGCTTATTCCCGCCGGTTCGCACAAAAGACCGGGAATAAAACGCCGGCCCGCTCCGTCATGCAGGAAGAAGGAGCCCGTGGACCCGTTGACGACCGACCGCACACGCCAGTTCGAAGCCGCCGCGCTGCCGCACCTCGATGCGGCCTGGAACCTTGCGCGCTGGCTGCTGCGCGACGACCAGCTCGCGCAGGACGCGGTGCAGGAGGCCTGCCTGCGCGCGTTCCGCTTCTTCGACGGGCTGCGCGGCGAGAGTGCGCGGCCGTGGCTGCTGGGCATCGTGCGCAATGCCTGCTACGACTGGATGAGGCAGAACCGGCAGCTGGCCGACCAGCTCGAGTTCGACGAGCTGCGCGACAGCGAAGCGGCGGGCATGGCGGCGCCGCCCGGCAGCGCCGACCCGGCGCGCCAGTGGGAGCAGCGCATGCAGGGCGAGCGCGTCAACGCCGCCATCGACGCGCTGCCGCCGGTGTACCGCGAGGTCGTGGTGCTGCGCGAGCTGGAAGAGATGCGCTACGAGGACATCGCGCGCATCGCGGGCGTGCCGCTGGGCACCGTGATGTCGCGGCTGTCGCGCGCACGGGCGATGCTGCGCGAGAGCCTGCGCGACGACCGCCCCGGCAGCCAGGGAGACGAAGGAGGAAGGACGCGCCATGTCAATGTCTGACGACGAACTGGGCATGCTGATCCGCCGGCAGGCCACGCGGCACGTGCCGCCGGGTGGCCTGGCGGGCCGCATCG
This sequence comes from Variovorax paradoxus, assembly GCF_902712855.1. Lineage (NCBI taxonomy): Bacteria > Pseudomonadati > Pseudomonadota > Betaproteobacteria > Burkholderiales > Comamonadaceae > Variovorax > Variovorax paradoxus. Next base: position 972,436 of record NZ_LR743508.1, on the reverse strand, counting down.
CGCAGGCGGTGCGCGCCGAGGCCGGTGCGGTGCCTGCGCTTGCACCCGCTTCCGCGCGCGCCGAGGCACCGAAGCGCCGCCGGGGGTGGCAGGCGCTGGCATGGTTCGGCACGGGTGCCGCCACGGCATGGGGCCTTGCGCTGGTGCTGCTCGCATCGCCGCTGGCGCCCTCCTCGCCCGATGCGCTGGCGGAGGCGGTCACCGGCAACCATGTGCGCTCGCTGATGGCCGCGCACCTCGCCGACGTGGCCTCCACCGACCAGCACACGGTGAAGCCGTGGTTCGCAGGCAAGCTCGATTTCTCGCCACCGGTGGTCGACCTTGCCGACGAGGGTTTCCCGCTGGCGGGCGGCCGGCTCGACTACCTCGACGGGCGCACGGTGGCGGCACTGGTGTACCGCTCGGGACCGCACGTGATCAACCTGTTCGTGTGGCCCGCGCCGGAAGGCAAGGCGCAGGCGCCTTCGTTCTCCACGCGCCAGGGCTACCAACTCGCGCACTGGGCGCAGGGCGGCATGCAGGCCTGGGCCGTGTCGGACCTGAATGCCGCGGAGCTGCGCAACTTCGCGACGCTGGTGCGCGCACGCACCGCGCCGCGCGTGCCCTGACGCGCTTCGGCCTGAAGGACGATCAGCAGATCAGCAGATCAGCAGGCCGCCGTTGCCGGCTGCCGTGCCGTGGCACGCGCGCTGGCGACGGCCCAGGCGAACATGCCCACGCCCGCCAGCGCGAGCAGCGCGCCGACCCAGCCGGTCGACGTCCAGCCCAGACCCGCGGCGATCGCCACGCCGCCGAGCCAGGCGCCCAGGGCGTTGGCCATGTTGAAGGCCGAATGGTTGAGCGCGGCGGCGAGCGTCTGGGCGTCGCCGGCCACGTCCATCAGGCGGATCTGCAGCGCCGGGCCGATGGCCACGGTGGTGCCGATGAGGAACACGTTGAAGGCCGCGGTGTAGACGTTGTGCGCCGCGAAGGTGAACAGCGCGAGCACCACGGCCGCGTACACCAGCAGGCCGCCGATGGTTCGCATGAGCGATTTGTCGGCCAGGCGCGAGCCCACGAGGTTGCCCGTGACCATGCCGAGGCCGAACAGCGCAAGCACGAAAGGCACGCCGCCCAGCGGCATGCCGGCCACCTCGATGAGCGTGGGCTTGATGTAGCTGAACACCGAGAACATGCCGCCGAAGCCGATGGCGCCGATGCCGAGCGTGAACCACACCTGCTTGCGCTTGAGCGCGCCGAGTTCGCGCCAGGGGCTGGCGCCCGCGGGCGCCGCCAGGTCGGGAATGTCGCGGCGCAGCAGCACCATGGCCACCAGCGCGATCACGCCCACGAACACGAAGGCCGCGCGCCAGCCGAACAGTTGCCCCAGCCATGCCGCGATCGGCACGCCCACCAGCGTCGCCCCGGTGAGCCCCAGCATGACGAGCCCCACGGCGCGCGCGCGGCGCCCCGGTGGCGCCAGCGTGGCGGCCACCAGCGCGGCGACGCCGAAGTAAGTGCCGTGCGGCAATCCGGTGGCGAAGCGCAGCAGGTTCAGCAGCAGGTAGGTGGGCGCCGCGGCGCTGGCGAAGTTGCCGGCTGCGAACACGGCCATGAGCGCGATCAGCAGCGCGCGGCGGCGCCATCCGGCGGCCAGCACCGCGAGCACGGGCGCGCCGATGACCACGCCGAGCGCATAGGCGCTGATGACGTGGCCGGCCTGCGGAATGCTCACGTCGATGTCCCTGGCCACCTCGGGCAGCAGGCCCATGATGACGAACTCGCCGGTGCCGATGGCGAAGCCGCCGACGCCGAGGGCGAGCACCGCGCGCAGGAAGTTGACCGGCTCTGTGGCGGAAGAAGAAGCGGAAAGGTCGGTGTCCGCGCTGTCCAGCGCGGGTGGGGAGGCGTTCAAGGCCAGGGCTCCTGGGAAGGTGCCCGGCAGCCGCGGGCAGACGCCGGATTTTAGGGTAAACCCTGAATTTCTGCCGATACGCAATTGCGGCGCGCCCGGTACGCGAACGGCGAACCGGGCCCGGAACGCGCGCTCAGATGGCCACCAGCTGGCGCACGCCCTGCGCTTCCATGTCCTTGCCGAGGCCGCGTGCGATGACCTCGCCGCGCTCCATCACGAGGTAGTCGTCGGCCAGTTCCTGGGCGAAGTCGTAGTACTGCTCGCACAGCACGATGGCCATGTCGCCCCGGTCGGCCAGCATGCGGATGACGCGGCCGATGTCCTTGATGATGCTGGGCTGGATGCCTTCGGTGGGCTCGTCGAGGATCAGGAGCTTGGGCTTGGGCGCGAGGGCGCGCGCGATGGCCAGTTGCTGCTGCTGCCCGCCGGAGAGGTCGCCGCCGCGCCGATTGATCATCTGCTTGAGCACCGGGAAGAGCTCGAACAGTTCCGACGGAATCGGTGTGCTGCCGCTCTTGTAGGCCAGGCCCATGCGCAGGTTTTCCTCGACCGTGAGCCGCGCGAAGATCTCGCGGCCCTGCGGCACGAAGCCGATCCCGGCCCGCGCGCGATCGTAGGGCGTCGCCTTCTGGATCGGCTTGCCTTCCAGCTCGATGCTGCCGCTCCTGATGGGCACCAGGCCCATGAGCGACTTCAGCAGCGTGGTCTTGCCCACGCCGTTGCGGCCCAGCAGCACGGTGACCTTGCCGAGCCTGGCCTCGAAACTCACGTCGCGCAGGATGTGCGAGCCGCCGTAGTACTGGTGGATGTTCTTGACTGTCAGCATGGCTTCGGTTCCTCAGCGTCCCAGGTAGACCTCGATCACGCGCTCGTCGGCCTGCACTTCGTCGAGCGTGCCCTGCGCCAGCACCGAGCCGTCGCACAGCACGGTGACGATCTCGGAGATGGTGCGGATGAAGCTCATGTCGTGCTCCACCACCATCAGCGAATGCTTGCCCTTGAGCGTGAGGAACAGCTCGGCCGTGCGGGCGGTTTCCTCGTCGGTCATGCCGGCCACGGGTTCGTCGAGCAGCAGCAGCTTCGGGTCCTGCATGAGCAGCATGCCGATCTCGAGCCACTGCTTCTGGCCATGGCTCAGGTTGCCCGCCAGGCGCGACACGCTGCCGGCGAGATGGATGGTCTCGAGCACCTCGGCCAGCCGGTCGCTCTGCGCCGAGTCGAGCCTGAACAGCATGGACGCGCGCACGCCCTTGTCGGTCTTCAGCGCCAGCTCGAGGTTCTCGAACACGGTGAGATGCTCGAACACGGTGGGCTTCTGGAACTTGCGGCCGATGCCCAGCTGCGCGATCTCGGCCTCGCGGTGGCGCAGCAGGTCGATGGTGCTGCCGAAGAACACGGTGCCTTCGTCGGGCCGGGTCTTGCCGGTGATGATGTCCATCATGGTCGTCTTGCCCGCGCCGTTCGGCCCGATGATGCAGCGCAGCTCGCCGGGTGCGATGTCCAGCGAAAGCTTGTTGATCGCCTTGAAGCCGTCGAAGCTGACGCTGACGTCTTCCAGGTACAGGATGCGGCCGTGCGTCACGTCCACCTCGCCCGGCGTGGCCACGCGGCCGAAGCCGGCGGCGCGGCCGCCCGACTCGGTGTTGCCGCTGTCGTACGGCAGGCCGTGGGCACGTGCGGCGCGTTCGGCGCCGGCTTCCATCAGGTCGGGCGTCATGCGCGTGCTCCCTTCACGTCGGCGCCCAGCGGCGCGTGCAGCGACTCGGGCTCCATGCCCTGCGCGGCGGCCAGCGCGCGTTGCGCTTCCTCGCGGCCGTCGCTCACGGCAGGCCTGACCGGCACGGCGTTCGCAGGCGCCTTCTCCTTCGACAGCCATTTGCGCACCAGCCCCACGATGCCGTTCGGCAGGAACAGCGTGACAGCGATGAACAGGGCACCCAGGAAGTACAGCCAGTACTCCGGGTAGGCCACGGTGAGCCAGCTCTTGGCGCCGTTGACGATGAAGGCGCCGATGATCGGCCCGATCAGCGTGGCGCGTCCGCCCACCGCAGCCCAGATGGCGATCTCGATGGAGTTGGCCGCGCTCATCTCGCCCGGGTTGATGATGCCCACCTGCGGCACGTACAGCGCGCCGGCCACGCCGCACATCACGGCAGAGATGACCCAGATCGTCAGCTTGTAGGGCAGCGGGTTGTAGCCCGAGAACATCACGCGCGACTCCGCGTCGCGGATGGCCTGCAGCACGCGGCCGAACTTGCTGCCGATGAGCCATTTCGCGAACAGGAAGAAGCCCAGCAGCGTGAGGCCCGTGAGCGCGAAGAGCGTCATGCGCATCTCCTGCGTGGCGATCGGGACGCCGAGGATGCGCTTGAAGTCGGTGAAGCCGTTGTTGCCGCCGAAGCCCGTCTCGTTGCGGAAGAACAGCAGCATGGCCGCGAAGGTCATGGCCTGCGTGATGATCGAGAAGTACACGCCCTTGATGCGCGAGCGGAAGGCGAAGAAGCCGAACACGAAGGCGATGAGGCCGGGCACCGCCACGATCATCAGCAGCGTCAGCGGGAAGCTGCCGCTGAAGGTCCAGTGCCAGGGCAGCTCCTTCCAGTCGAGGAACACCATGAAGTCGGGCAGGTCGCTCTTGTAGTTGCCGTCGCGCCCGATCTGGCGCATGAGGTACATGCCCATCATGTAGCCGCCCAGCGCAAAGAAGAGGCCGTGGCCCAGCGACAGGATGCCGGTGTAGCCCCAGATCAGGTCCATGGCCAGCGCGCAGATGGCGTAGCACATGATCTTGCCGACCAGCGCCACCGCGTAGTCGCTCATGTGCAGCGGACTGTCCGCGGGCACCCACATGTTGAGCACCGGCGCCACCGCGCACACCACGATCAATGCGACGAAGAAGGCCGTCCAGCCCTTGCCGCTCAGAAGCGGTCCTTTCGAGGGAAGAGTCACTGTTGTCATGGAAACATGGCCTTGATGGATCGGTCCAGGAACACCGGGGAACCGGCTTCGCCGGGCCGCAGGTGTTGCCCCCGCGAGGGGGCTGGCGAAGCGACACGAAGTGCGCGAAGCCTGGGGGCGGTCATGCCTCTGCGCTCCGGCCCTTCATCGCGAAGATGCCTTGGGGGCGCTTCTGGATGAAGATGATGATGAAGACAAGCACCGCAATCTTGGCAAGCACCGCGCCCGCCCAGCCCTCGATGAACTTGTTGAGAATGCCCAGCCCGAGCGCCGCGTACACGGTGCCCGCGAGCTGGCCCACGCCGCCCATCACGACCACCATGAAGCTGTCGACGATGTAGCTCTGGCCCAGGTCGGGGCCGACGTTGCCGATCTGGCTCAGCGCACAACCCGCGAGGCCGGCAATGCCCGAGCCGAGCGCGAAGGCGTAGGTGTCGATGCGCGCGGTGTTCACGCCCATGCACGAGGCGATCGGGCGGTTCTGCGTCACGCCGCGCACGAACAGGCCGAGCCGCGTGCGGCCGATGAGCCAGCCCATCGCGAGCAGCACGAGCACCGCAAAAATGATGATGCAGATGCGGTTCCAGGGCAGCGTCACGTTGCTCAGCATGGTGAAGCCGCCGCTCATCCAGCCGGGGTTTTCCACGCCGACGTTCTGCGCACCGAAGATCGAGCGCACGAGCTGCTGCAGCATCAGGCTGATGCCCCAGGTGGCCAGCAGCGTCTCGAGCGGGCGGCCGTACAGGAAGCGGATCACGCCGCGCTCGAGCACCGCGCCCACGAGCGCCGACGCGAGGAACGACACCGGGATGGCCGCGACCAGATACCAGCCGAACATCGACTCGGGAAAGTACCTCTGGAAGACGCCCTGCATCACGTAGGTGGCGTAGGCGCCGATCATCATCAGCTCGCCGTGCGCCATGTTGATGACACCCATCAGCCCGTAGGTGATGGCCAGGCCGAGCGCGGCCAGCAGCAGCACCGAGCCCAGGCTGATGCCGCTGAACACGGCGTTGATGCGGTCGCCCCACACGAGCGCGCCGTCGATGCTCGCGATGGATGCGACGATCGCGGCCTTGACGTCCGCCTCGGTCTCGTCGGCCAGGCGCTGGTTGAGCAGCAGCTTGGTGTCGGGGTTGCGGTTGTTGCCCAGCTCCTTGGCCGCGACGAGGCGCTTCGCCTTGTCGGCGCTGCCGAGCATGCTGGCGGCGCGCACGAGTTCGAGCTGCGCCTTGATCCCGGGGTTGGTCTCGGCGGCCAGCGCCTTCTCGACCATCGGCACGCGCGACTCGTCGGGCTCCTTGAAGAGCGCCTGCGCGGCTTCGGCGCGCACCGCGTCGTCCTTGCTCGTGAGCTTGAGCGCGGCCTGCGCCGCATCGAGCGCGCCGCGCATGAGGTTGTTGTTGACGACGTCCTCGGCGGTGTCGGGCACCTTCAGCTCGGTGCCGGAGACCGGGTCGTAACCCTTGTCGTCCTTCATCACGAAGACCTTGTCCTCGGTGTACTTGACCGCATCGTCGGACATGGCCTGGATGAAGGCCGCGGTCTTGTCGTCGGCCGTGAGCACGGCCTTGTTGAGCGCGGCGATGCGGGCTTCGGACTCGCCGGAGGCGATGGCCCGGGCTTCGTCGGCGGTCAGCGCGTGGGCGGGCACTGCCGCCAGGAGCAGCAGCGCCGTCGCGCAGGAACAGATTGGGCGCAATAAGAAATGCACAGCGTTTCTCTCATTCAGGAACACCGAGGAACCGGCTTTGCCGGTCCTCAGGTGTTGCCCCCGGTAGGGGGTTGGCGAAGCGACACGAAGTGCGCGCAGCCTGGGGGCGAGCCCAGTTACATCGACTTGCCAGCGGGGTAGTCGGGCTTCTTGTCGTTGCCTTCGATGTACGGGCTCCAAGGCTTGGCCTTGACCGGACCCGGCGTCTTCCACACCACGTTGAACTGGCCGTCGGACTTGATCTCGCCGATGAACACGCTCTTGTGCAGGTGGTGGTTCTTCTCGTCCATCTTCGAGACGATGCCGGACGGCGCCGTGAAGGTCTGGCCGGCCATGGCGGCGATCACCTTGTCGGTGTCCGTGCTCTTGGCCTTCTCGACCGCCTGCTTCCACATGTGGATGCCGATCCAGGTGGCTTCCATCGGGTCGTTGGTGAGCGGCTTGTCCTTGTGGCCGGCGATGTTCTTGGCCTTGGCGTAGTCGCTCCACTGCTTGATGAAGGCGGTGTTGGTCGGGTTCTTGATCGACATGAAGTAGTTCCATGCGGCCAGGTGGCCCACCAGCGGCTTGGTGTCCACGCCGCGCAGTTCTTCCTCGCCCACCGAGAAGGCCACCACCGGCACGTCCTTGGCCTTCAGGCCGGCGTTGCCGAGTTCCTTGTAGAAGGGCACGTTGGAGTCGCCGTTGATGGTCGACACCACCGCGGTCTTGCCGCCGGCCGAGAACTTCTTGATGTCGGCGACGATGGTCTGGTAGTCGCTGTGGCCGAAGGGGGTGTACTTCTCGTCGATGTCGGTGTCCTTCACGCCCTTGCTCTTCAGGTAGGCGCGCAGGATCTTGTTGGTGGTGCGGGGGTACACGTAGTCGGTGCCCAGCAGCACCCAGCGCTTGGCGCCGCCGCCTTCCTTGCTCATCAGGTAGTCGACGGCCGGAATGGCCTGCTGGTTGGGCGCGGCACCCGTGTAGAAGACGTTCTTCGAGAGCTCTTCGCCTTCGTATTGCACGGGGTAGAACAGCAGGCCGTTCATTTCCTCGACCACCGGCAGCACCGACTTGCGCGACACCGAGGTCCAGCAGCCGAAGATCACCGAGACCTTGTCCTGGCCGAGCAGCTGCTTGGTCTTCTCGGCGAACAGCGGCCAGTTGGAGGCCGGGTCGACCACCACGGGCTCGAGCTGCTTGCCCAGCACGCCGCCCTTCTTGTTGATGTCGTCGATGGCCATCAACACCGTGTCCTTCAACACGGTTTCCGAGATGGCCATGGTGCCCGACAGGGAGTGCAGCACGCCGACCTTGATGGTGTCGGCGGCGAATGCGGGGGCAGCAGAAATGCTGGCCAGCGCGACGGCGGCGGTGAGCGCCTTGAGTGTGAAACGACGTTGCATGTGGACTCCTGCTCCGGGGTGGGTTGAACCTGTCGCCAGCGCTGTGCTGGCGTGGAGAGGAGTCTGCTGAACGCACCAGGAAGGTGAAATACGCCGGGTGGCGTACACGGAGGTCCCGGCACTTGTCGGCGCTGGTCAGCCCGGCGGCGCCGGGTACTTCTTCGCGTTGAGCACCATCTTGCTTCTCGCGGCCTCGACCACGTCGATGCCCAGCTTGTCCGCGAGCTGCAGCAGGTAGAGGAAGACGTCGGCGATCTCGGTGCCGATCTCGGCGCGCTGGCCGGCGTCGAGCGATCGGCTCTGTGCGTCGGTGAGCCACTGGAAATGCTCGAGCAGTTCGGCCGCCTCGACCGAGAGCGCCGAGGCGAGGTTCTTGGGCGAGTGGAACTGCTCCCAGTCGCGGGCCTGGGCGAAGTCGCGCAGGGCCTGAGTGAGCGAAATCAGATCGGAGTCCATGGCACACCTGTCGTTCGGGGCGGCGAGTGTGGCACGGGTCGCGGAAGACACCGGTCCGGACAAGTCGTCAGGCTTGCCGGCGCGGCACCGGCCGGCTGGCCCGGCGGTGAAGCAGCGCGACGGCCAGCGCCGACACCATCAGGTAGGCCAGCGCCAGCCCGAACGCGCCCGCATACCCCGCTGCATCGGGCGCATGGCCCAACCGCCCGTAGAACAGGATGCCGATCAGCGCCACGCCCAGCGCGTTGCTCGCCTGCTGCACCATCGACAACACGCCCGAGGCCACGCCCGCATGCTGCGGCGGCAGGCCGGCCAGCACGGTCGACACCAGCGGCGCCATCACCATGCCGAGTCCGGCGCCCTGCACGAAGAGCAGCGGCACCATCCATGCCACGACGTGCGAATGCCCCGGCCAGCCGGCCACGTTGACGAGCTGCAATGCATGGCCCGCCGCCAGCACCAGCGCACCGGTCGCGATGGGCGGCTTGCCGCCGAAGCGGCGCGCCAGCCGCGCGCCCGCCATCGAGGTCGCGAAGAAGCCGACGGCCAGCGAAGTGAAGACGGTGCCCGAGGCGAGCGGGTCGAGCGCCAGGCCCTGCTGCAGGTAGAGCGCCAGCACGAAGTACAGCGAGGCATTGCCCAGGTAGAAGGCCAGCGTGGTGAACAGGCCCGCGACGAAGCGGCGGTCGGCCAGCAGCTCCGGCGCCACGAGCGGCGCGCCGCCGCGCGAGGCCAGCCGCCGCTGCTGCAAGGCGAATGCGCCGAGCAGCGGCAGCGCCGCGGCCAGGCACAGCCCGCTCCACAGCGGCCAGCCCTGTTCACGGCCTTCGACCAGCGGCAGCACCACGGTCACGGAGCCCGCCGCGACCAGCAGCACGCCGGGCAGGTCAAGCCGGCTGCTGCCCGGGTTCGCCAGCGGCGGAACCGCGCGCGGCGCCAGTACCAGCGCCAGCAGGCCGATGGGCACATTGATGAGGAAGCAGCTGCGCCAGCCGAGCCCGGCCAGGTCGGCATGGATCAGCACGCCGCCGACCAGCTGTCCCAGCGTGGCGCCAAGCCCCAGCGTGAGGCCGTAGGCGGCGAAGGCGCGCGCCCGGTGCTCGCCGGTGTAGGCCAGGCCGATCATCGCCAGCACCTGCGGCTGCAGCAGCGCGCCGGCCAGCCCCTGCAGCACGCGCGCGGCCACCAGCAGCCCGGCATCGGGCGCAAGACCGCATGCCGCCGAGGCCAGCGTGAACAGCAGCAGGCCGAGCGTGAACATGCGGCGGCGCCCGAACATGTCGCCGAGTCGTCCGCCGGTGACAAGCCCCGCCGCGGTGGCCAGGCCGTAGCCCGCCACCACCAGCTGCAGGGTGGCGGCATCGGCATGCAGCTCGCGCTGCATCGAGGGCAGCGCCACGTTGACGATGAAGAAATCCAGCACCACCAGGAAGGTGCCGCTGAGCATGACCCACAGGCCGAGCCGGCCCGGACCGCTGGCGCCCTGGCTGCCCATGGAGGAAGAAAGCGATGCCGCCGATGCGGCGGTGTTCGATGGCGTCATGGTGGCCCCGAGTGTTGGATGGCAGGGCGCGCTGCGGCAATGACCCGGGAGGTCATCGCCGGAGGGCGCATCGGAGGTTCAGGCCGAAGGCGTCGGCAGGATGAACTGGTAGTCGGTGGCGATGCGCCCGTCCGCTGCAAGCACCAGGAAGTCGAGCCCAAGCGCGGCCACCGGGCCGCCCGCGGCCGGGACCATGTGCCAATGGAACATGACCGTGCCGTTCAGGAACTGCGCGTCGCCGGCGCGGAGGAAGCGGAAGCCCGCGTCGCGCACGTTCTTCTCGTGCGAGCCGGTCACGCGCTGCTGCAGCGCGTCGTGGCCCCTGGCGTGCAGCGTGCGCACATGGTGTTCGCCGTCCGGCCCCCAGAGGCCGGCGATGGCGGCGCGGCGGGCGGTGGCATCGGTCTCGTTCCAGACGGCGACGTACCGGTCGGCGAGTTCGTTGAAATCCATGGTGTGCTCCTGTGGGTTCGAGAAGGTGAGCCGCAGTTTCTGCGGCGCCGGCTGGACAGTGAATCCTCGGCAAACCGAAAATCTTGTCCATTCGTCCACCGTTTCAGGAGCCTCCATGGACCCGCTCGACGACGTCTTCGCTGCCATGCGCGTGAGCAGTGCGCTGTACGCCCGGCTGGAAGCCGGCGCGCCCTGGGGCGTCGCCCTGGCCGGCGGCGACAGCGCGCGCTTCGGGCTGGTGGTGCGCGGCGGCTGCCTGCTCGAAGTCGCGGGCGTCGCGCAGCCGGTGGCACTGGCGGCCGGCGACTGCTACGTGCTGGCGCACGGCACGCCGTACGTGCTGCGCGACCATCCGAACACACCCACGGTGAGCTGCGCCTCGGTGGTGCGCGACCGCATCGGCGGGCTGGTGGAACTCGGCGGCACGGGGACGGCGGCCTCGGTGATCTGCGGCTGGTTCCATTTCGACCGGCGCGCCGCCCGGCCGTTGCTCGACCTGCTGCCGGTGCTGCTGCACGTGAAGATGGAACAGGCCCGCGCGCTCGCGCTGCAGGGCACGCTGCAACTGCTGGCGATGGAAACCGGCGAACCCGGCCTGGGCTCCGGCCTGCTCGTGAGCCGGCTGGCCGACATCGTGTTCGTGCAGGCGGTGCGTGCCCACGTCGCGGCGAGCGGCGACGCGCAGACCGGCTGGCTCGCGGCGCTGGCCGATGCGCGCATCGGCCCGGCGCTGCGGGCCATGCACAAGGACATCGCGCGCGGCTGGACCGTCGAATCGCTGGCTTCGGCCGCAAGCATGTCGCGCTCGGCCTTCGCGCAGCGCTTTCGCGAGCGCGTGGGGCAGGCGCCGCTCGAATACCTCACGCAGTGGCGCATCTTCAAGGCCTGCAACATGCTCGGCCAGGGCGACGCGGCCGTGGGCACGATCGCCGGTGCGGTGGGTTATGCGTCGGAGGCCGCTTTCAGCAAGGCCTTCAGGCGCGAGAAGGGCATGGCGCCCGGCGCGTGGCGCACCGCGGCGCGCGAAGGCGTCGCGGCATAGCGCGTGCGCCGGTTCTCAGGCCTTGGCTGCGGCCTTGGCCGCGGCCTTGAACTGCGCGCTGGCAAAAGCCCACGCCATGCGTGTGGCGTCCGGGCCTTCGGGATCGCTGAACAGCAGCTTCGCCGCGCCGCCGCTCCACGAATGCCCGAGCCCCGCGATCTCGCAGAGCGTGACCAGCGTACGGCCCTTGCGCCTGAAGTCGGTCACGCGCATCGGGCGGCGCTTGCCGCGCTGCATCTCGCGCGGCAGGCCCGGCCGCGCGCCGATGGCCGTGGCCCACACGGCGGCGCTGCTGACCGCGTTGCTGGGCGAGACCACGGCGTCGGCGTCACCGTGCAGCACCAGCATCGGGGGCAAGGTGGCGAACACGGCGGCAGCGCCCATCGCCTTGCCGACCGCGGTGGTGGGCATCGGCGGCACGTTCTGCCCCCGCATCGCGCCGAGCGCCGTGGCCGACGACCTGGCGGCGCCGGGCGCCACGCCCGAATGCATGACAACGGCGCGAAAGCGGTGCGGGTAGCGCGTGGCCAGCAGGGCGGCCATGCTCGCGCCGGCCGACAGGCCCGCCACGGCGACGCGGTCGCGATCGGCCGGATACAGCAGGCAGGCCTGGTCGATCGCGGCCATCAGGGTGGCGGCCTCGGCATCGGCCTTGCCGGAGCGGCGCTCGTACCAGTTCCAGCAGCCTTGCGGATGGGCGAGCCGGTCCTGCTCGGGGTAGAGCACCAGGAAGCGCTGCCGCACCGCCAGTGCGTTCATGCGCGTGCTGGCCGCGAAGTCGCGCCCGGTCTGGCCGCAGCCGTGCAGCATGACCATCAGCGGCAGGCGCTCGCCGGGCTGTAGTTGAAGGTTGGCGGGCCGGAAGAGGTGATATCCGCGTGCGCCGCCCGCCCCCACGGCCATGCCGCTGAGCCAGTCGCCGCGCCCCGGCGGCGGCTTCAGGCGCTTGGCAGTGGCGCGCTTCACCTGCCCAGCCACCCGCTTGCTGTTGCTCAGCGTGAGCCTGGTCAGCGCCTTCAGGTTGCGCTCGTAGGCGCGGGCGAAGACGGAAGCGGTGGAGCGGCGGGCCATGGCGCAGTGTGAGGGCAAAGCGCCGCCCTACCTAGCACCGCGCAAAGCCCCCGGCTGGACCTCCGTGACGGAGGCGCCGGCGCGGCGCGAAGTGCGCGGGCTTGGGCGCCGGTCAATAAATCTCGGGAACGATCATGCTGGCCGGAACCGGCTGGCGCAGGTAATCGGCATGACGCTCGCGCTCGGGCAGCGCGATCGGCGGATGCGGCACCTCGCTGTACGGCAGCTGGCCAAGCAGATGGCTGATGCAGTTCAGCCGCGCCTTCTTCTTGTCGACCGCCTGCACCACCCACCACGGCGCCTCGGGGATGTGGGTGCGCTCGAGCATGATTTCCTTGGCCTTGGTGTATTCCTCCCAGCGGCGGCGGCTCTCGAGGTCCATCGGGCTGAGCTTCCATTGCTTCAGCGGGTCGTGGATGCGGCCGAGGAAGCGCATGTGCTGCTCGTCGTCGGTGATGGAGAACCAGTACTTGATGAGCTTGATGCCCGAGCGGCCGAGCATCTTCTCGAACTCGGGTACGGTGCGGAAGAACTCCTCGTATTCGTCGTCGGTGCAGAAGCCCATCACGCGCTCGACGCCAGCGCGGTTGTACCAGCTGCGGTCGAACAGCACCATCTCGCCGGCGGCCGGCAGATGGGCCACGTAGCGCTGGAAGTACCACTGGGTGCGTTCGCGGTCGTTGGGCGCCGGCAGCGCGGCCACGCGGGCCACGCGCGGGTTCAGGCGCTGGGTGATGCGCTTGATGACACCGCCCTTGCCGGCCGCGTCGCGGCCCTCGAACAGGATGACGACCTTCTGCTTGCTGTGCTGCACCCAGTCCTGCAGCTTCACCAGTTCGCCCTGCAGGCGGAACAGTTCCTTGAAGTAGGCCTGGCGCGCCGCCTTGTCGGCGGAGCTCGGCGCGCCGGCCGCGGAGGGGTCGAGGCCGTCGATGTTGCGGTCCTCGATCTCGAGCTCGAGTTCTTCGTCGTAGCTGTCGATCAGGTCGCGGGCGATGCGTTGCATCAGGTCTTCATGGTCCGGGAGGGCGCTGGTCAGCATGATGGAAAGCTCGAAAGTGAAGGCGAAGAAAAAAGCATGCTGCGCTGCCTGTATGACGACGGCGTGACGGACAAACGCTCTTTTACAAGCCCCGACACAAAGTTGTCATATGGCCGGAACACCATCCGCGGCATACCAACACCTCAGAAATCCGCCGTCATGAACACCCTCGCCGCCCCCCACGCCGAGATGCCGCCGGCGTCCGGCGCCGCGCACCGGCCCAAGCTCGATGCCAAGCCCGGTCCGCTCACGCTGATCACCTTCGTGGGCCTGCTGGCCGCGGGGTTGCTGTTCACCGCATGGAGCCTGGTCGGCGACGTGAGCGCGTCGGGCGCGCCCACCACCACCTGGGTGCCCTACATCCTGCTGGGCGTGGCGCTGCTGATCGCGCTGGGCTTCGAATTCGTCAACGGCTTCCATGACACGGCCAACGCCGTGGCCACGGTCATCTATACCCACTCGCTGCCGCCCAACTTCGCGGTGGTGTGGTCGGGCTTCTTCAATTTCCTGGGCGTGCTGGTGTCCAGCGGCGCGGTGGCCTTCGGCATCATCGCGCTGCTGCCGGTGGAGCTGATCCTGCAGGTCGGCTCCGGGGCGGGCTTCGCGATGGTGTTCGCGCTGCTGATCGCCGCCATCATCTGGAACCTGGGCACCTGGTGGCTGGGGCTGCCGGCGTCGTCCTCGCACACGCTGATCGGCTCGATCATCGGCGTGGGCGTGGCCAATGCGCTCATGCACGGGCGCGACGGCACCAGCGGTGTCGACTGGGCGCAGGCCACCAAGGTGGGCTATTCGCTGCTGCTGTCGCCGGTGGTCGGCTTCGGCTGTGCCGCGCTGCTGCTGCTGGCGCTTCGCGCCTTCGTGAAGAACCGCGCCCTGTATGAAGAACCCAAGGGCAGCGAGCCGCCGCCGTGGTGGATCCGCGGCCTGCTGATCCTGACCTGCACCGGCGTGTCGTTCGCACACGGTTCCAACGACGGCCAGAAGGGCATGGGCCTGATCATGCTGATCCTGGTGGGCACGGTGCCGATGGCCTATGCCCTCAACCGCGCGATGCCCGCCAACGAGACCGTCAGGTTCGTGGCGGTGGCCGAGATGGCGCAGAGCGCGCTGGCCCGCAGCGTGCCGACTTCGCTGCCCGCGCAAGGCGCCGCGCCGCAGGCGGCCGTGCAGCCCGAAGCGGCGCGCGCCACGCTCGCCACCTATGTGCGCACCCGCGAGTTCAGCCCGGCCGTGGTGCCGGCGCTGGCCGCCACCGCCGGCAGCATCGGCGACCAGGTGCGCAAGCACGGCTCGCTGGCCGCGGTGCCTGCCGAAGCGGTGGCCAACGTGCGCAACGACATGTACCTGGCCTCCGAAGCCATCCGCCACCTCGACAAGAGCGGCGCCGCCAGGTTCGACGCGGACACGAAGATGCGCGTGCTGGCGTTCCGCGACGAACTCGACAGCGCGACGCGCTTCATCCCGATGTGGGTCAAGGTGGCCGTGGCCATCGCGCTGGGCCTGGGCACCATGATCGGCTGGAAGCGCATCGTGGTCACCGTGGGCGAGAAGATCGGCAAGACCCACCTGAGCTACGCGCAGGGCGCATCGGCCGAGGTGGTGGCCATGATCACCATCGGCGCGGCCGACATGTACGGGCTGCCGGTGTCGACCACGCACGTGCTTTCTTCCGGCGTGGCCGGCACCATGACGGCCAGCGGATCGGGGCTGCAGATGTCCACGCTGCGCAACCTCGCGCTGGCCTGGGTGCTGACGCTGCCGGTGGCCATGCTGCTGTCGGGCTCGCTCTACTGGCTGTTCACCCGCATCTTCTGAATCACGCACCTTGTCGGCATTCCATGATCTCGCCGCCCAGTCCTACGGCGGCGACGAAGCCGGGCTGATCTCCGGCTACCTGTTCGACCCTTCCGCGCCCGAGCCCGCGCGGGCCATCGACTCGGCGCAGGCCGCGGCCTGGCTGGCCGAGGAGCGCGGGCGCGAATGCACCGAGGAAGACCCGGCCTACGTCTGGCTGCATTTCAACCTCAGCCATGCCCACGCGGAGCGCTGGCTGCTGCGGCACGCCAACCTGTCGGACACCTTCTACGAGACGCTGCACGAGGGCCTGCCCTCCACCCGCATCGAGCGCGCGGACGACTCGCTGATCGCCGTCATCAACGACGTGCACTTCGAATTCAGCTTCGAGCCCTCAGACATCTCCACGCTGTGGCTCAGCGTGGGTCCGCGCCTGGTGGTCACCGCACGCACCAAGCCGCTGCGTTCGGTCGACACGCTGCGCACTGCGGTGAAGGCCGGCGACGCGCCGCGCTCGAGCACCGAACTGCTGGAACACCTGCTGCGTGCGCAGGCCGACGTGCTGGTGAAGATCGTGCGCGGTGTCACCGCGCGCATCGACCGCATCGAAGACGAACTTTTGGCGGGCCGCCTCGACCACAAGCGCGCGCGCCTGGGCGTGCTGCGCCGGCTGCTGGTGCGGCTGCAGCGCCTGCTGGCCCCGGAGCCGGCGGCGCTGTTCCGCCTGCTCCAGGGGCCGCCGGCCTGGATGGCCGAGCCCGACGCGCAGGCGCTGCGCGGCTCGACCGAGGAGTTCTCGGTGGTGCTGCGCGACATGCAGGCGCTGCAGGAACGCATCAAGCTGCTGCAGGAAGAAATAGCCGCCAACGTCAACGAGGACAACAACCGCAGCCTGTTCGTGCTGACGGTGGTCACGGTGCTGGCGCTGCCGATCAACATCCTCGCCGGCCTGTTCGGCATGAACGTGGGCGGCATTCCGCTGGCGGACCACAAGCACGGCTTCTGGATCGTGGTGGCGATCGTCGCCAGCTTCACCGCGGTGGCGGCCTGGGCGGCTTTTCGCAAGCAGCGCTGAGCCGCGTCCAGCGGCGCAGTAATGCTATTTATTTAGTAGCGCATCGCGCAGCATCCACGCGCCCGCACCGATGTTCCAGACCCCATAGAATGCAGGGGTGTCCTCCATCCTCAATGCCGATCTTCACTGCCACTCCGTGGTCTCCGACGGCACGCTGACGCCCGAAGAACTGGCCGCGCGCGCGGCCGGCAACGGCGTCGAGCTCTGGGCGCTCACCGACCACGACGAGATCGGCGGACAGCACCGCGCCGCTGCAGCAGCCCGTGCGAACGGCATGCGCTACCTCACAGGCACCGAGATTTCGGTCACGTTCGCGGGCGAAACGGTTCACATCGTCGGCCTGGGCTTCGACCCCGACGACGCGGCCATCTCGCAAGGCCTGTACGACACGCGCGGCGGGCGCGGCAAGCGCGCACAGGAAATGTCCGAGGGGCTGGCCAAGGTCGGCATCCACGGCGCCTACGAAGGCGCGCTGAGGTTCGTCGGCAACCCCGAACTCATCTCGCGCACGCACTTCGCGCGCTTCCTCGTCGAGCAGGGCCACTGCCGCGACACGCCCGAGGTGTTCCGCAAGTACCTCACCGAAGGCAAGCCGGGCTACGTGCCGCATCGCTGGGCCACGCTGAAGGACGCCGTCACCTGGATCACCGCCGCCAAGGGCATGGCGGTGATCGCGCACCCCGGCCGCTACAAGTTCACCGCCAACGAGGAATACGCGCTGTTCCTCGAGTTCAAGACGCACGGCGGCAAGGCGATCGAGGTGGTCACGGGCAGCCACACGCCGGCCGAATACGTCGAATACGCCGACAAGGCGCTCGAATTCGATTTCGCCGCCTCGCGCGGCAGCGATTTCCACAGCCCCGACGAAAGCCATTGCGACCTCGGCAAGCTGCCACCGTTGCCCGGTGCGCTCACGCCGGTGTGGGAACTGCTCGGCGACCGCATCCAGCAGTGAGCCAGAGCCCCGGGCCCGGCACCGACAGCGCAGCCACCGCCGCGCTGGTCAATGCACGCGCCGCGGCGCAGAAGAGCATCAGTGCAGAGTCGGAACGCATCCTTGCCGGCATCGGCCTCGTGGTGCTGGCCGTGGCCTGCTTCGCCACGCTCGACACGGCCACCAAGTACTCCACGCTCGGCGTGCCGATCCTCATGGGCGTCTGGTTCCGTTACGCCTTCCAGGCGGTGGCCACCACGCTGGTGCTGCTGCCGCTGCACGGCACCGCGCTGCTGCGCACGCGGCACCCGCGCTACCAGGCGCTGCGCGGCGCGCTGCTGCTGGCCTCCAGCGTCTTCGCCTTCCTGAGCCTGCGCTACATGCCGCTGGCCGAGTTCACCTCGATCGTGCTGATCGCGCCGCTGGTCATCACGCTGCTGGCGGCCACCACGCTGAAGGAGCACGTCTCGCCGCTGCGCTGGTCGCTGGTGGCGGGCGGCTTCGCGGGCACGCTGGTGATCCTGCGCCCGGGCGGCGGCGCCTTCAGCTGGGCCATCCTTTTGCCGCTGGGGCTCGTGCTGACCAACGCCTGGTTCCAGGTGCTCACCAGCAAGCTGGCGCAGACCGAGAACCCGCTGACGATGCACTTCTACACGGGCTGGGTCGGCACGCTGATCGCCTCGGTGGCCGTGCCCTTCGCCTGGACCGCCCTGCCCTCGTGGGAATGGTGGGCCCTGCTGTGCCTGATGGGTTTCATGGGAACGGTGGGACACTTCATGCTGATCCTGGCCTACCAGCGCGCGCCGGCGTCCACGCTCACACCGTATCTCTACGCGCAGATTGCCTTCGCGATGCTGGGCGGCTGGCTCATCTTTTCCCATGTGCCCGACCGCTTCTCGCTCATCGGCATGGCGATGATCGCGGTCTGCGGCGCGGCCGGCGCTTGGCTCACGGTGCGCGAGCGCCGTGTGCCGATCGAACCCGCCGAATCCTGAACAGGAGAAACCTTCATGGCCCAGTACTTCGAAGTCCACCCCGAGAACCCGCAGCAGCGCCTGCTCAAGCAGGCCGTCACGCTGCTCGAGCGCGGCGAGATCGTGGCCGTGCCCACCGACTCCAGCTACGCCCTGGCCTGCCACCTCGACGACAAGGACGCGGTCGACCAGCTGCGCCGCATCCGCCAGGTCGACGACAAGCACCACCTCACGCTGCTGTGCCGCGACCTGAGCGAACTCGCCAACTACGCGCGCGTCGACAACAAGCAATACCGGCTGCTGAAGGCGGCAACGCCCGGCCCGTACACCTTTCTGCTCGAGGCCACCAAGGAAGTGCCGCGCCGCGTGAGCCATCCGCAGCGCAAGACCATCGGCCTGCGCGTGCCCGACCACAAGGTGCTGCTGGAGCTGCTCGCGCTGCATGGCACGCCGCTGCTGGCCACCACGCTGATCCCGCCCGGCGAGACCGAGGCGCTGAACGACGCGCAGACCATCCGCGAACGCTTCGAGAAGCAGATCGCCGCTGTCATCGACGCCGGCGCGTGCCCGTCGCAGCCCACCACGGTGGTCGACCTGACGCCCATGGGCGACGGCGACGACCCGGTCGTGGTGCGCCAGGGTCGCGGTGCGCTGGCCGTGCTGGGACTGTGAAATCGGGCCGCCTTCAACTCCCTGTCTGACACAATCGCCCGGTGGATATTTCCAATCTGATACAGACCGTACTGATCTACGCACTGCCCGTGATCTTCGCCATCACGGTGCACGAGGCGGCACACGGCTATGTGGCGCGCCATTTCGGCGACAACACGGCCGAGGTCATGGGGCGCGTCACCCTCAACCCGATGAAGCACATCGACCCCATCGGGACCATCCTGATGCCGCTGATGCTGTACTTCGCAACGTCGGGCGCATTCCTTTTCGGCTACGCCAAGCCGGTACCTGTCAACTTCGGACGGCTGCGTCATCCGAAGCGCGACATGGTCTGGGTCGCGCTGGCGGGGCCGGCCTCCAACTTCATCCAGGCGATCCTGTGGGCGCTGGTGCTCATCGCACTGGTTGCGGCGGGCATTGATGAAACCTTTTTCATCAAGATGGCCCAAGGCGGCATCCTGGTCAACCTCGTGATGTGGGCCTTCAACCTGTTCCCGCTGCCTCCGCTCGACGGCGGCCGGGTGCTGGCCGGCCTGCTGCCCAACGGCCGGGCACAGATGTTCCTGGCGCGCATCGAGCCCTACGGCTTCTTCATCGTGATGGGCCTCGTCATCGCAGGCATCGTCAGCAACTACTGGCTGCGCCCGCTGATGGACGTCGGCTACTACGTCATCAACCTGCTCATCACGCCGCTCAAGGCATTGCTGCTCTAAGTTCCGTTTCGTCCCATGGCTTCGTCCTCCCAAGCTCCCCTGCGCGTCCTGACCGGCATCACCCCGTCGGGCACGCCGCATCTCGGCAACTACGTCGGCTCGATCCGCCACTCGGTGCGGCAAAGCGTCGCGCCCGGCGTGCAGAGCTTCTTCTTCCTGGCCGACTACCACGCACTCATCAAGGTGCAGGAGCCGCAGAAGATCCAGCGCTCGACCCTCGAGATCGCTGCCAGCTGGCTGGCCTGCGGGCTCGACCCGGAGCGCGTCACCTTCTACCGCCAGTCGGACATTCCCGAGATTCCCGAGCTCACCTGGTTCCTCACCTGCGTGACCGGCAAGGGCGTGCTCAACCGCGCGCATGCCTACAAGGCGCAGCTCGACAAGAACGTGGCCAAGGGCGAGGACCCCGACGCCGACGTGACGGCCGGCCTCTTCATGTACCCGGTGCTCATGGGTGCCGACATCCTGATGTTCAACGCGCACAAGGTGCCCGTGGGCCGCGACCAGGTGCAGCACATCGAGATGGCGCGCGACATGGCGCAGCGCTTCAACCACCAGTACGGCGAGCACTTCACGCTGCCCGATGCGGAAATCGACGATGCCGTGGCGACCCTGCCCGGCCTCGACGGCCGCAAGATGAGCAAGAGCTACAACAACACGATCCCGCTGTTCGCGCCGCGCGATTACCTGCGCAAGCAGATCACCAGCATCGTGACCGACTCGCGCGCTCCCGGCGAGCCCAAGGACACCGAAGGCTCGGCGCTGTTCCAGATCTACCAGGCCTTTGCCGATGCGGAAGAAACCGAGATGCTGCGCAAGGCCTACGCCGACGGCATCGGCTGGGGCGACGCCAAGCAGCTGCTGTTCGAGCGCATCGACCTCGAGGTGGCGCCGCTGCGCGCGCGCTACGACGAGCTGATGAACAACCCGGCCGAGATCGAGCGCATCCTGCTGCTCGGCGCCGACAAGGCCCGTGCGCTGTCGAAGCCGTTCATGACCAGCCTGCGCCACGCCGTCGGCCTGCGCAACCTGGCGGCGGGCAAGGACAAGGTTGCCAAGGCGGCCAAGGTCGCGAAGCCCAGCTTCAAGCAATACCGGGAGAAGGCCGACGGCCTGTTCTATTTCAAGCTGCTGGATGCACGCGGCGAAACCCTGCTCCAGAGCCGTGGATTCACATCGCCGCAGGAAGCGGGCCGTACCATCGCGGTCTTGCAGGCGGAGCGCGGCGCGGCCCTGGGCACGCTGGCGGCCCAGCTCGAACCCATCGATTCAGAAGGAACACGCGCCGTCACCGAGGCGCTGGAGGCACTGGCGGAGGCAACGTCCACGAACCAAGGGAGTTGATCCGGCAAGGCCCGCCGGCTTGTCAGCCGGTGAGCCGGAAAAGAGAGAGAAGACGGTGCGATCACAAAGGAAGAAAACATGAGCATTTATGTCATCGACGACCACCCCCTGATGCGCGACGCGATCGTGATGGTCCTGCGGCGCCTGCGCCCGGCCGAGAACATCGTCGAACTCGAGCGCCTCGACAAGCTCGCGGGCTCGGTGCAGCAGCGTGGCGCCCCCACCCTCTTCTGCCTTGACCTGAAGCTGCCGGACACCAATGGCGTGTCGGGCGTGATCGCGGTCAAGCAGGTCTATCCGAACGTGCCGATCGCCGTGTATTCGGCAGCACCGGCCGCGGACATGGAAGACGCCTGCATCGAGGCGGGCGCCGACACCTACATCGAGAAGTCGGCCAGCTCCAACGAACTGGCGGCCGCGCTGCGCGGCCTGTTGATGGCAGGTTCGGAAGAGGAAACCGACGACGCCCCGGCCGCAGCCAGCGGCAAGCTGTCGAAGCGCCAGACGCAGCTCATCGCCATGCTCGACAAGGGCATGAGCAACCGCGACATCGCGACCGACCTGGAAATCAGCGAGCACACGGTGAAGGTTCACCTGTGGCGCCTGTTCCGCCGCCTGGGCGTGAAGAGCCGCACGCAGGCGCTGCACTACGCGCGGACGAACGGCTTGCTGTCGGGCTGACCCCCAGGCTTCGCGCACTTCGTGTCGCTTCTCCTGCCCCCTTTCAGGGGGCAACACCCGAGGCCCGGAAGAGCCGGTTCCTCGGTGTTCTGGAATTGAAAAACCGCGCCCAGGCGCGGTTTTTTCATGGGGCGGAGCCGAGTTCGCTTTCAGCCGCCGGAGGCCGTCACCCGCGCCTGCGCCACAGCTTCGTCGGCATCGTGCAGCGCCACGCGGAACACGCTGCCGCTGCCCAGCCGCGAACGCACGCTGACCGGGTGTCCCAGCACGTGCGACAGCCGCGCGACGATGGCCAGGCCGAGGCCGAAGCCGTCGGAGGTGCCGGCGTGGTCGGCCACCTTGTAGAACTCCAGGAACACGTCGCGCAAATGCTCGGGCGCAATGCCGATGCCGGTGTCCCACACCTCCACGCGCAGGCCGTCGCGCGTCTTGCGCGCGGCCAGCAGCACGCCGCCTTCGGTCGTGTACTTGATGGCATTGGCCAGCAGGTTGCCGATCATGCGGCGAACGCGGATCGGATCGGTGAGGAACGAGCCCTCGCAGACGTGCACACGGAAGTCCAGGCCGCGGCTCTCGGCCACCGGGCGGTACTGCAACTCGAGGTCGTGCAGCAGCTCGGGCACGTCGACGCGCTCCACATGCAACCTCACCTGGCCGGAGTCGATGCGCGCCAGGTCGAACATGGAGTCGAACAGCGCGTTGACCGCGTGCGTGGCGCGCACGATCTTCGGCGCCAGCTCGAGCACCAGCTCGGGCTCGTTGCGCAGCCAGTCGGCGTACAGCGACAGCGCCAGCACCGGCTGGCGCATGTCGTGCGCGGCGCTCGCCAGGAAGCGGTTCTTCATGGCCACGGCCGACACCGCCGCCTGCCGCTGCTGCGTGAGCGACTTGATCAGGATGTGGTTGTGGAACAGCAGCTCCAGGCTGTTGCGCGCCGTCTCGTGGATGTGGCGGCCGGCGCGCAGCAGCAGAAACCAGTGCAGGACCGGCAGCACCGGCATCAGGTAGCCGTACTGGAACTGCGGATGCTGCAGGGTCAGGCTCACGAGCCGCAGCACCACCGCGCCGAGCATGGTGACGAACAGCGTGTTGACGTAGCGCTTGAGCAGCGGCGGATGCAGCGCCAGGCCGTTGAGCGGAAAGGTGCCCACGCCAGCCACGATGAGCCAGCTCATGAACTGGTTGACCTGCGGCGAGCGCTCGAAGAACAACAGCACCGAGAAGCCCCAGACCACCGCGCTGGTGCTCCAGATGAAGCCGTAGCGCTCGGTGAACTGCTGTTGCGCCGCCGCGCTGCGGCCGGCATAGCGCACCGCGTAGACGCGCGCCCCCCAGGCGCGGCAGGCCGTGGCGATGATGCCGGCCACGAGCCAGGTCAGCAGCTCCCACTTGGGCACGTAGCCCCAGTTCAGCCCGACCATCGCGGGCATCAGCGCCCCGGACACGAAGTAGGAACCCTTCGCGGAACGCATCAGGCTGCGGATGAGCTCGCCGCGCACCCACGATTCGGCCTCGTCGGCCGAAGCCGGGGCGGGTGTCATGCTGGCGATCGACGCATTGGCCATAGGGCGCACGGTCCTTGTTGATCCGGCGACAAAGAAAAGCCCTCCTCTCGAGGCCGGGCGCGAAACCGGCGATCTTAACGGGCTGTCCTTCATTGTTTCACCGAGTAACGTTTGGAAGCGGCCCGCCGCCTGTCGAGCCGGTCGCTGCCGAGCCACGCCCGCCCGAACGTCGTCGCGCGTTTGCCTTCCGTTCGCGGCCGATGAAGGCACCGGGCTTCGGATCTGCGGTGCTGGAGATGAGTTCGCCCGTGAACCTGCAGTCACCGCTCGGTACAACGCCCGCATCGCCGATGGTTACCCCGGCCGTGCGCAGGCTGCCGCGCCGGCAAGGCAGCCTGCCCCCTCAGCCGCACTACCATGTCGCCTGCTCACGCGACGCGCACCGCCAGACGGCCCCGCGCCTGCCGTCGCCCAACCGCCATCCTGCCCGCCACATGCTGCACAACCTCACTCCCTTCCTCATTCACTGGGCAATCACCGCCTTCTCGCTCTGGGTGGCAAGCCACATCTTCCGCGGGCTCAAGTTCGACACCACCGGCGCCCTGGTGGTGTCGGCGCTGCTGCTCGGCCTGGCCAATGCGGTCGTCAAGCCGCTGCTGATCGTGCTCACGCTGCCGCTGACGCTGGTGACCTTCGGGCTGTTCCTGCTGGTCATCAACGCGCTGATGATCCTGCTGGTGGCCGCGCTGGTGAAGGGGTTCCGGGTGTCCGGCTTCTGGACGGCCCTGTTCGCGAGCATCTTCATCTCGCTGCTGAGCATCGTCATCGGCTCGTTCGTGACGAGCGACGACCCGGCCGAGAAGGTGCAGATGCCGCAGAGCGGCAACTGGCTCTGAGCGCCTGAGCGCCTAAGCGCCTGGCCGCTGGGGGCTCAGGCCAGCACGGCGCCTCCGCGCACCAGCGCCTCGCGCAGAACCGGCGGCTCGACCGCGCGCACCTGCGCGCCCATGCCGGCACCGGCCGCCTTCGCGGCGATGGCCGCGGCGATGCCTGCGGCATGCCCCACGGCCATCGAGATGGTCATGACCCGGATCGCCGCCAGCGCCTCGTGGCTGGCCGAGATGCCCCGCCCCACCACCAGCGCGTTGTCGAGCGTGGTCGGGAGCAGGCTGCGGTACGGAATCTGGTAGGCGTGGTCGTCGTCCATCGGCACGTAGTGCAGCGCGCCGCCCTGCGCAGGGTGGATATCGATCGGGTACGCGCCCGCCGCGATGGCGTCGGGAAACTGCACCGGCGCCAGCAGTTCGCCGGCGGTCAGCACGTGGTCGCCTTCCACGCGCCGCGTCTCGCGCACGCCCACCTGCGTGGCGAAGGCGCGCAGCCGGCCGTTCTCGCAGCCGGGCACCGCGGCGGCCAGGAAGGTTGCCGCCTTCCAGGCCTGGCGCCGCCCCTCGATCTCGGCCGCGCCGAGCGCCAGCGGATCGGTGGCATCGATGCCCAGGCGGCTGATGTTGAACCAGCCGTCGTCCGAATACGGGTCGCGGCTCGAATGCAGGGCCGCCCGCGCGAGGCCGCCCTGCGCGTAGCCCCTGGCGGCCAGCTCGGCAAGCTCGGCCTTCGACAGCGCGCCGAAACGCCCGAAGTCGATCGGCCCGAAGCGGAACATCATGGTCGCCGGCTGCAGCGCCTCGCCGTCACCCAGTTCGAGGAAGCGCGCGCCGGCCTGCTTCAGCGCGTCCATGTCGCCCGAGGCATCGACCAGCACGCCCGCGCGCACGGCCAGCACGCCGCCCTTGGTCAGTACGCGCAGCCCGGCCACCTGCCGCCCGTTGCAATCGACGCCGAGCAGACTGGCATGCAGCAGGGGCCGCACGCCGGCTTCGGCCACCATGTCGTCGAGCACCAGCTTGAGCACCTCGGGCGCGTACTCGACGCGGTCCATGCGGTGGCCGGTGGACATCACGAAGCTCTCGTGCGCGCGCGCCCCGCCGTACAGCCGAAGCCGCGAGACCACTTCCTCGGCCAGCCCCGCCACCACCTTGCGGCCGTTGCCGGTCTGCCAGCTGTTGAACTGCGCCACCGCCCCGGCCGTGGCGTTGCCGCCCAGGAAGCCGTAGCGCTCGACCAGCACCACCGACGCGCCCTGCCGCGCCGCGGCCACGGCGGCCATGGTGCCCGCGACGCCGCCGCCGCACACCGCCACGTCGGCCTCGAGCACGAGGCTGCTGTCGCCGTGCGGGTTCATGCCTGCATTCATCGCCATGCCCTTGTCAGTTCTCGAGCTGGATGCCGCGGCTCTTCACCACCTGGCCCCAGCGGCTGCCTTCGGCCTTCAGATACTGCGCCGTGGCCTCGCGCCCGCGCGTGAAGGTCTCCAGGCTCAGCGCGTCGAAGCGCTTCTTCACGGTGTCCGACTGCAGCGCCGCGGCCAGCAGCTTCTCGAGGTTCGCGAGGCCCTCCGGCGGAATGGAACCCTTGGGCGCCACCAGCGTGGCCCAGCCCTCGACCTCGAGGCTCTGCAATTTCAGGC
Organism: Variovorax paradoxus; assembly: GCF_902712855.1. NCBI lineage: Bacteria > Pseudomonadati > Pseudomonadota > Betaproteobacteria > Burkholderiales > Comamonadaceae > Variovorax > Variovorax paradoxus. The sequence continues at coordinate 946,653 of NZ_LR743508.1, read as the reverse complement.
TGCGGAAGGTCGGCACGTTCGCCAGCTCGGCCACCGGCTGTGCCGACGACACCGCCAGCGCGCGCAGGCGGCCCGAGCGGATGTGCACGATCACGCTCGGCAGGTTCAGGAACCCCATCGACACCAGACCCGAGATCAGGTCGGGCATCAGCGCGCTCTCGCCCTTGTAGGGCACGCTCACCAGCGAGGTGCCGGTCTCCTGCGCGAACAGCTCGGCGGTCAGGTGCGCCAGCGTGCCGGTGCCGCTGTTGCCGGCGCTGAGCTTGCCGGGCTGCGCCTTGGCCTGCGCGACAAGGTCGGCGACGGTCTTCGCCTTCGAATCGGCCGGCACCACCAGCACCAGCGGCTGCTGCGAGACCATGCCGATGGCGTCGAAGTCGCGCGCCACGTCGTAGGTGAGCCTGGGGTTCAGCGCAGGGTTGATCACCATGCTGTTGCTGCCCATGAGCAGCGTGTGGCCATCGCGGGCCTGCAGCGCCGCAGCCACGCCGATGGCACTGCCGGCACCGGGCTTGTTCTCGACGATCACCGGCTGGCCCAGTTGCGGGGCCAGCACCTCGGCAAGCACGCGGGCCGAGCCGTCGGCACCGCCGCCCGGCGCGAAGGGCACGATGATGCGCACCGGCTTCGCCGGCCAGGCGTCTGCGGCGAAGGACGCCAGGGGGACTGCCGACAGCGCCGGCAGGGCCGCCAGCGCCGTGATCGTCGAAAGGGCCTGTCTGCGCGTGGAGCCGCGCGCGGCGGGAGCTTGTGCCATGTCTCGTGTGCCTCTTGTGTCTCAGGTTCGTCGAAGAAAGAACGCCGATCCTAGGAAGCGCTCGCGCGGCCGGCAAATACCAACATGTGGCAAGCCCATAACATCGCGTTATCGAACCCGCAGAACGCAACAGGCCATGTCATGAACCTCCGCCAGATCGAAGTCTTCCGCGCCGTCATGCTCGCCGGCTCCGTCACCGACGCTGCGCGCACGCTGCACGTGTCGCAGCCGGGCATCAGTCGCATGCTGTCGCACATCGAGCTGCAGCTGGGGCTGCGCCTCTTCGAGCGGCGCAAGGGCAAGCTGCTGGCCACGCCCGAGGCGCAGGCGCTGTTCGCCGAGGTCGAGCAGGTCTATCGCGGCGTGGCGCGCATCGACGACTGCGCGCAGGCCCTGAAGGACGGCAAGATGCTCACGCTGCGCGTGCTGTGCAGCCCCAGCACGGGGCTGGACATGGTGCCGCGCGCGCTCACTGCGCTGGGCGAGGAGTTCCCGGCCGCGCGCATCTACCTCGAGGTGGTGCTCGCCAAGGAGATGGTGAAGCGGCTGGGCAAGCACGAGGCCGACGTGGCCATCTCGACGCTGGCCATCGACGACCCGCTGCTCACCGCGCGCGCCATCGGCCGATGGACGCTGGCCGGCGTGTTTCCGCGCGGCCACGCGCTGGAGGCGCGGCGCGCGCTGAGGCCGGCGGACATCCTGCAGGAACGCATGATCGCCTTCAGCCCGGACACGCCGCAGGGCCGCATCATTGCCGACTGGTGCCTGCAGCACCAGTGCCGCCCCGACGCCCGCATCGAGGTGCGCGCCGGCCAGAGCGCCTGCGCGCTCGCGGCCTCCGGTGCGGGCGTGGCCATCGTCGACGACCTCACCGCGCGCGGCTGCATGACGGACCGGCTGAGCTTCCGGCCGATCCGGAACGCGCCTTCGTTCGACATCTTCGCGGTGACCAACGACAACTTCGCGGCCTCGCTGCTGGCCGGCCGCTTCATCGCCCACGCGGAGGCGGCGCTGCGGCAACTCAAGAAGGAGCGCGCCTGACGGCGCGCCATCCCATGTTCTGCTGAGAGACAAGGCCCGGGCACTGCCTATGATCCGCGGCACCGGCCCCGGAGACCGGACGCAAGAAAGAGAGCGCCCCATGAAGATCGCCTTCACTTCGTGCATGAACCACAAGCCCGGCCAGTCGCAGGCCGTGTGGAACCGCATCGCCGGGCACCAGCCCGACTACCTTTTCCTGCTCGGCGACCAGATCTACATGGACTACTTCCCTCATCTGGGAGAGCCCGCGCACTGGAGCGACGCGGTCTTCAAGCAGACCATGGCCGGAAAGTACGCGGCCCAGTGGGCAGTGCCCGGCTTCAGTGAACTGTTCGACGACATGCTCGCGCGCCGGAACAACGGCGGAGGCGTGTACGGCACCTGGGACGACCACGACTTCGCCTGGAACAACGCCCGCGGCTGCGAGGTGAGCGCGACCAAGAAGGACATTTCGCGCGCGCTGTTCGCGCAGTACATGCAGATCGACCCGCCCGGCGCCGGGCTCTTCTACAGCGTGCCCCTTCACCACGCAGGCCAGCGCATCGGCAAGGCGATCTTTCTCGACACGCGCTGGTACAGCGAGCTGCCCGGCGACCAGAGCACCTTGCTCGGCGCGGAGCAACTGGCGTTCCTCGAGGCCGAGCTGCAGGGCGAGGACGGCTTCGTGCTGATCTGCGCCGGCATGCCGATCCGCGCGACCGGCAACGGGTGGATGCGCTACCGCGACGACTACGCGAGGTTCCGCGCGCTGATCCAGGGGCGCAAGACCATCTTCCTGTCGGGCGACATCCACGAGAACGCGTTCCTGCCGCCGGCCGGCGAGACGAAGATGTTCGAAGTGATTTCCTCGGGCGCCTTCGTCACCAAGTACCAGCTGGTCGGCCGGCGCGAGAACTTCGCGATCCTCGAGTACTCGCCCGCGTCCACCGACATCAGGCACTTCGACAAGGACGGGCTCGAGCACCACAACGTGATCGACAACGCGAGCTTCGAGCACCAGGAACTGAAGTAGCGCCGGCACGCCGGCCCCCAGGCTGCATGCGATACCGGTAATCCGGGCCGCCGCCAGACCCGCTCACGCGGCCTTCCATTCGTGCGATGGCCCGCTGCGCGGTATCCTGCGCTGCATCCGCCCGGCCTTGCACAAGGTATCGGTATCTCTGCATCATCGTTGCTCCGAACAAGGCCACGCCGCACCTTGCCCTCGTCCAAAGCCCCCGCTCCCCTCGCCCGCCCGGCCACCATGGCCGACGTCGCCGCGCGCGTCGGCGTGTCGAAGATGACCGTCTCGCGCGCACTCAACCGCAGCGCGAGCAGCGACCGCGTGACCTCCGAGGCACTGCGGCAGCGCATCCTGCAGGCCTGCGAGGAGATGGGCTACGTCATCGACCAGACCGCACGCACCTTCTCCAGCAAGCGCTCGGGCTTCGTCGCGGTTCTGATCCCGTCGCTCAACAACTCGAACTTCTCCGAAACCGCGCAGGGCATCACGGCCGCGCTGGAAGCACGCGGCCTGCAGGTGCTGCTGGGCTACACCGACTACCGCGTGGAGACCGAGGAGCGCCTGCTGCGCGCCATGCTCGCGCGCCGGCCCGAAGGCGTGATCCTCACCGGCGGTGCGCACACGCCCGCCGCGCGCGCCATGCTGCAGGCCGCGGGCGTGCCCGTGGTCGAGACCTGGGACCTGCCGGCCGAGCCCATCGGCCATACCGTCGGCTTCTCGAACGCCGAAGCCGCAGCGGCGATGGTGCGGCACCTGCACGGCAAGGGCTACCGGCGCATCGCCTTCATCGGCGGGACGTCGAACCGCGACACACGCGGTGCCGACCGGCAGGCCGGCTATGCGCAGGCCATCCGCGAACTGGGCCTGCCCGACGGCCGCGTCATCAGCTTCGGCCAGCCGCCGATCTCGATGGCGCAGGGCGGCGAAGCCATCGTGCAGCTGGTGCGGCAGTGGCCCGATGTCGACGCCGTCATCTGCGTGTCCGACCTGTCTGCCTTCGGGGCGCTCATGGAATGCCGGCGCCGTGGCTGGGAAGTGCCGGGCCGCATCGCCATCGCAGGCTTCGGCGACTTCGAGGTGGCGCGCGCCTGCCATCCGCGCATCACCACCGTGGCGGTCGACTGCGAAGGCATCGGCCGGACCGCGGGCGAACTGCTGCTGCGCATGATCGACGGCGCGCGCGAAGGCCGGCGGCCGCCTGCCGAAACGGTGCTGATCCCGTTCCGCATCGAACAGCGCGAGAGTTCCTAGCTTCCGAGCGTAAGCCCGCTCGCCTTGCCATTCTTCAGCATGAGTTCGAAGCGCATGCGGGGCCCGTCGACCAGCACCTGCAGCGCGAGCCTCGCCTCGAGGTTGTCGGCCGCCAGGTGCATGCCCTTCCATGTTGCCGCGGCATCGCGCACCGACAGCGAAGCGATCTCCGCGCCGAGCCCGCGGCCGACCGCGTCGGAGCGCAATGCGATCGCGTTGCGTCCTTCTTCATGCCCCTGCAGCCGCACCTGCAGGCCCGGCATCGCGAACAGTCCGTCGCCGAGCCGCAGCTCGCCCGACAGCGCGGTGCGCCCCATCAGCACGCGTGCCTGCTCCGTCAGCCCCTGGCCCAGGCCGGCAAGGCCCTGGCGAAGCATCGACTCTGCGAATGCCTGCAGCTGCAGCTTGCCGCGCTCGGAGACCCACGGGCTCAGCAAGGCGCCGCGCCGCTCGAATTCCACGCCCGCGAGCGGCGCCGACTGGAACTGGTACAGGTAGCTGCGCCCGTTCGGCGCATCGACGTAGAGGCCCATCCGGCTCACGCCCATGCGCGAGTCGGGCCCGACGTGCTCGACGGTCGCGTCGTTGAAGTCGATCAGCCCGTGCCGTACCGGCACCGTCACGTCGGCGTCGAACAGCAGGTGCGCATCGGTGATCTGCGCGCGGATCGTGCCGTCGGCCTCGCCGAGCGGACCCAGCTTCCAGGCGTCGGGGGCCGCGGCATCGGGCGCGGGCGCCGCTTCCCTGGAGGCATCCTACACCTGCCGGACTTCGGCAGGCAAGGTGAAAGGTCCGTGCAGCTTCCAGTCCGAGAACTCGATCCCGCGCGCCTCGGCGGAAACCAGGCGCGGCCTGCCGGCCTCGACGCGCAGCTGCGCGGCCAGCTCATGGACCGCGATGCGGCCGAGCTCCAGCACGAGCGGCCCCGAGGCCAGCCGCAACGACGAGGCCTCGAAACCGCGGACCTGCACGCCGATCGCGCCATCGGCGCCTGGCTGCCAGCTCACGCCCTCGAGCGTGCAGCGATTGGCCGCGGTCCTGTCGGCAGACCCGAGCTGCAGCCCGAGCACGAGATCGATGAGAGAGGCCGCGAGCGAGACGGTCATGCAGTGTTTCTAGCAGACATGGGCATCGCGCGCGAAGTTCGGTGCGCACGGCACCTCTTTGGATGCCATCGGCCGAAGCCGAGCCCGACGCATCCGGCATCAGCTTTTTCCGGACGCGAGACCGCGCGCTCCCCGCGCGTTGCCGCGGAACACGAGCACCAGCGCGGAGATCAGGAAGTACACCGCACCGACGCCCGCATAGCCGACGACCGTCTGGAGCACGGGCGCGCCGTTGCCCTGCTGGGCCACGAAGAATCCGCCCGCCAGCGCGGACTGGGCGCCGCTCAGCATCATCACCCACTGCCCGCTGTTGTCCTTGCGGCGGCGGATGGCGGCCGCGAGTTGCAGCAGGCCCGCCACGATGGCCCAGGTGCCGAAGATCGCCAGGGCGATCTGCCATGCGAACGCGAACGAGGCCGCGACGGCGAGCGTGACCAGCGAGCTGATCCAGATGTTGAGCGCCTGCGCCGGATTGGCCCTGGCGCCGCCCGTCATCCTGACGTCCAGCAGATTCGCAAGGGCATCCCACGCGGGGTAGATGATCAGCAGGCCGGTCGCGAGCACCGGCGAATGTTTGGCGAGCGTCAGGGACAGCGCCACCCACGCGAAGGAGAAGGCGGCGCGGACGAAGTAGAGCTTGCGCAGCCAGGCAGCGCGCAGGGAGGGGTCGGGCAGAAGATCGGACATGACGGTGGACATGGCATTGGCGGCGGAGGCCGCAAGTTGGAAAAGACGGGATGCAACGATTCTTTTCCTCCGCGGCAATACCCGGTATCGGTCGAATGACCGACACGCGCGGGCCGGCCGGGCGGGACTGTGCGATGCTTTGCGGCCCGCCGCAGCGCCTTCCCCGCCCTCATGTCCGACGACACGACCATCACCGTTTTCGACGCCGTCCGCGCGCTGGCCTTCATCGGCGACCTGAGCATGGGCCAGCCGACCGACCATTCGCTGCGCACGGCCTGGCTCGCGGGAAGGATCGCGGCGCAGGCCGGGTGCGACATGCCGCAGGTCGAGGCCGCGCAGCATGCCGCGCTGCTGCGCTGGTCGGGCTGCACCGCCAATGCCCAGGAGTTCGCCGATTTCCTGGAAGACGATGTGCTGGGCCGGCAAGCCCTGCTCGCGGCGCCGGCCCCGCGCATGCGCGAGCCGCACCGCGGTGCGGCGCTGCCCGACGCCGTGCTGTCCATGGCCAGCATCCACTGCGAGATCGCCGGCGACATCGCGAGCACCCTCGGGTTGAGCGGCGACACCGAGGCGGCACTGCGTGCGGTGTTCGAGGCCTACGACGGCAGCGGCATTCCCGGCCTGCTTCGGGGCGCGGACGTTCCGCTCGCGACCTATGTGGTGGCGCTGGCGAGCGATCTCGAGATCTTCGGCCGCCTGTACGGCATCGGCCAGGCGCTCGCGCTGGTGCGCGGGCGGGCCGACGGTCTCTACCCGGCCGCGCTCGTCGATGCCGTTTTGCCGCATGTGCCGGCATGGGCGCAAGAGCTCGACGCTCCCGTCGCGCCATGGACCGATGCCGCGGGCCAGCCCGCCTCGATGCACCGCCGCATGGGCCTGGAACTGGTCGCCGACGTGATCGACCTCAAGCTGCCCTGGATGACGGGCTATTCGCGCCGCGTGGCCCGCCTGGCGCGCGATTGCGGCGCACGGCTCGGACTGGACGAGGCGGCTTGCCACCGCACGTACAAGGCCGGTCTGATCCACGGCATCGGCCGCGCCTCGGTGCCCAACGCCATCTGGAACGCGCCGGAACCGCTGCCCGCCGCGTCGCTGGAACGCGTGCGGCTCGTGCCCTACTGGACTTCGCGCGCGGCCGGGCAGATCGACGGCCTCGCCGCCGAGGCCGAGATCGCTTCCTTCGCCTTCGAGCGGCGCGACGGCTCGGGCCACTTTCGCGGGCGCTCCGGTGCGTCGATGCCGCTGGAGGGCCAGGTCGTCGCCGCGGCGCAGCAGTGGCTGTCGCACTGCACGCGCCGTCCATGGCGATCCGCACTGACGCAGGCGCAGGCGATCGAGCGCATGACGCTGGACGCCGAGGCGGCGCGCTTCGACCGTGAAGTGATCGAGGCGCTGGTCGCCTGCGTGATGCCGGGCAGCCCGCCCAGGCCGGTCGCGGCGGCCCAGGGCGACGCCGCCCTGTCGCAGCGCGAGCTCGAGGTGCTGCGCTGCATCAGCCAGGGCGACAACACCAAGGAAGTCGCCCGTGCATTGGGAATCAGCCCGAGCACGGTGCGAACGCACGTCGAGCGCGTGTTCCAGAAGCTCGGGTGCACGACCCGCGCGGCCGCCACGCTGAAGGCAGCGACCCGCGGGCTCATCTAGCGATCCGGCGCGCGCGCCGCTTTGCCCCTGCGCCGGACGCGGGCAGCGTCTTGAGCCGGCAACCTGCAGTGCAGAGAATCCGCACTTCGCTCATCGGCGCGCCTTCCGGGCGCGGCGGAGCATTCGTTCGTGCATGGAGATGCCATGAGCCAGTTCCGCGAACGCCAGCGCGCCATCGCTGCCGTCGTGACCTGCAACGCGCTGGAAGTCTTCGACTTCGTCACCTACGCGTTCTTTGCCGTGCAGATCGTGGGCGCGTTCTTCCCGTCGACGCAGCCGCAGGCCGGGCTTCTTCTTTCGGTGGCAGTGTTCGGCGTGGGCTTCATCGCGCGGCCGCTGGGCAGCGTGGTCATCGGCTACTACGCAGACCGCGCGGGCCGCAAGCCGGCCCTGCTGTTGACTGCCGTGCTCATGACCATCGGCACCCTCGGCCTGGCGCTGACGCCTTCCTACGCGGCCATCGGTTTTGCCGCGCCCATGCTGGTGGTCGCCTGCCGCCTGGTGCAGGGATTCGCGCTCGGCGGCGAGATCGGCCCTTCGACGGCCTTCCTGCTGGAAATCCCGGATGAGCGCCGCGCCTGGTACGTCTCGCTGCAGTTCGCGAGCCAGGGCGTGGCCACGGTGCTCGCGGGGGCGATCGGGGCGGCGCTGTCCGCCGCACTGGGTGCGCAAGCCATGGCGGCGTGGGGCTGGCGCGTTCCCTTCGCGCTCGGTGCGCTGATGGTGCCGGTCGCGCTCTATCTGAGGATGGCCATGTCCGAAACGCTGGCCGCCGCGCCGGCGCCCGGCCCCGCACGGGCAGCAACGCCCACGACCCCATGGCGCCCGGCGTATCTGGCGCTGGGCATCTGCGTGGTGGCGGGCGGCACGGTCGCCACCTATGTCGGCAACTACATGGCGACCTATTCGACGACGGTGCTCAGGCTGCCGACCACCGCCGGCCTGCTGGCCACCATGGCGGTCGGCCTCGCGACGATCGCGGGCGCGCTCGCGGGCGGACGCCTTGCCGACAGCGTGGGCCGATGGCCGCCCATGTTCTGGCTGCGGCTGGCCGTTGCGGTGGCCACGGTGCCGGCGTTCCTGCTGCTCCTGCGCAGCCCGGACGTGGCGACGCTGCTGGCCGTCTCGGCCGTCCTGGCGTTCCTCAACACCGCGAGCGGCAGCGGCGCGCTGACCGCGCTCTGCGAGCTTTTCCCGCCACAGCGCCGCGCCACCGCGTTGGCCATCGTCTATTCGGTGGGCGTGTCGCTGTTTGGAGGCTCGACGCAGTTCGTGGTGACCTGGCTCATCGGCACCACCGGCAACCCGGTCGCGCCCGCGTGGTACGTGATGGCCGCGAACTGCGTGGCGGTACTGGCGACGATGTTCGTTCCGGAGACGCGCCCCGCACAGAGCCGGCGCCCGCGGGTTGCCAGCGTCTAGCGGCCGGCCCCCGGCAGTGCCGCGCCAGGCTCATGGCCGCGTGTCGGTGCGGCTCTCGCGCCCGTAGGCCCGGATGAAGGTGCCGACGGCCTCGCTGATCCACTGGTCGATCTGCGCGGCCGACGGTGCGGCATCGGGGTGCGTGAGGCACTGCAGCTGCGGCTCGCCCCGCACGAGGTTGATGAAGAGCCGGGCCGCGCCGTCGCGGCCGAGTTCGCTGAGATCGATATCGCCTGCCGCTGCAGCGCCGACGAGGTGCTCGGCCACCATCCCGGCCACGGCCTGCGGACCCGCCACGTAGAACCTGCGCGCGAGGTTCGGAAAGCGCGGTGCCTCGCCCACCACCACCCGGAACAGCGACAGGCCCGTCGGCGAGAGCACCACGTCCAGATAGGCCCGCGCGAGGTCCGTGAGCGTCTCGCGCAGCTTGCCGGGGCGGATCTCGGCGCGACGCATCGCGGCCGTGAAGGCCGCGCATTCGATCTCGACCACCGCGGTGAACAGCGCCTCCTTCGTCGGGTAGTGCGCATACACCGTCGACTTCGACACGCCCGCCTCGCGCTGGATCATGTCCGTGGTCGCCGCGCTGAAGCCGTGGGTCAGGAACACGTGGCGCGCGGCGCTGAGCACGGTGTGCGCCTTCGCGCTGAGCTCGGAGCCGGTGACCGAAACAGAAACGGATGGGCTGGCGGGTGTACGTGGCATCGGATGTGTCGGGGGTTGCGTTCGGCTGCGTACATCGATTATGCTACCGTACCGCTCGGTACAGATTTGAATTAAGTTGGACCTGGAGATCGAAAATCCAAAGGTGATAGATCCTTCTATTTCTTCTTTCCCTTGTACCGCTCGGTTCGATAACCTAGTCTTTTTACGTCCACCGCAAGGTTCAAATGATCTGCCCGTCGATTCTTTCCAGATGCCGCCTGCGTGCGGCGGCGGCGGCGTGCGGCACCCTGCTGCTGACAGCAGGCTGCGCCGTGGGCCCGGAATTCGTTCCGCCCGACAGCGGCCTTCAGGCGATCGAGATGACCCCCTCGGCCGAGCTTGCCGACCTCGCCGGCAGGGCAGCGCCTTCCGCAGCGGCCGTGCCCGCCGACTGGTGGACGCTGTTCAACGACGCCTCGCTGACCGCGCTGCAAACCCGTGCGCAGGAAGCCAACCTCGATCTGCAGGCCGCCGCCGAGCGCATCGAACAGAGCCGTGCGCTGCTGGGCATCGCCTCGGCCGAGCTGCTGCCGACCGTGGGCGTCGGCGCCAGCTACGCACGCGAGGCGCTCAGCGAGCACGGCAAGTTCGCCGCACTCGGCGCGCCCTCCACGCCCAGCGATTTCTGGCAGCTCGGGTTCGATGCCAGCTGGGAAATCGACCTGTGGGGCCGCGCGCGCCGCGTGCGCGAAGGCGCCGATGCTTCGCTCGACGCGGCACGGTACGACCGCGAAGCGGTTCGCGTGAGCCTGTCTGCCGAAGTCGCGCGCACCTACCTGCAACTGCGCGGCACGCAAGCCGAGCTGGGCATCGCCGAGCAGAACCGCGCTGTGGCGGAACGCACGCTCGGCCTCGCGGAGAGCCGCGAGCGCAACGGCATCGCCACACGCTTCGAGACCTCGTCCGCGCGTGCGCAGCTCGCCACCGTGAAATCGCTGGTGCCGGAGCTGACCCAGCGCCGCAACGCCCTGATGAACGCGCTGGCCTTGCTGGTCGGCGCGCCGCCGCGCACGCTCGACACGCAACTGCGCCATGCCATGCCCCTGCCTGCGCTGCCCGGCGAGGTGCCCGTGGGCATGCCGTCGGAGCTTGCGCGCCGGCGTCCGGACATCCTGCGCGCGGAGGCGCAGCTCCATGCGGCCACGGCCGACGTCGGCGCGGCGAAGGCCGATTTCTATCCGCGCGTCGGCCTGCGCGGGCGGGTCGGACTCGAGGCCTTCGAGTTGGGCGACCTCGACAGCTGGGACTCGCGCTTCTTCTCGGTCGGCCCGACGGTCTATCTGCCGATCTTCCAGGGAGGCCGGCTGACGCAGCGGCAGGCGCTGAGCGAGGCGCGGCAGAAGACCGCGGCGCTGGCCTACCGGCAGACGGTGCTGCGCGCATGGCACGAGGTCGACAACGCGCTCGACGCCTGGGCGGCCCAGCTGCGCCAGCACGACGAGCTGCAGATCGCCTTCACCCAGAACAGCGAGGCGCTGCGCGTGGCCGAGCGCGGCTACCAGGAGGGCGCTTCTGACTTCCTCAGCGTGCTGACCGCACAGCGCAACCTGCTGCAGAGCCAGACCGCGCTCAACCGCAGCGCCACGAACGCCACGCTCACCCTCGTGAGCCTCTACAAGTCGCTGGGCGGCGGCTGGTCATGAGCAGGCTGCGTCCCATGGTCGGGCTGCTCGGCATCTTCCTTGCCGCGATGATGGCCGGCCTGAACAACCGCGTCGGCACGCTCGCGCTGGGCGACGTGCGCGGCGCGCTCGGCTTCGGCCTCGACGATGCGTCCTGGATCTCCACCGCCTACACGGCCGGCGAGATGATCGCGATGCCGTTCGCGGCCTGGTTCGCGATCACGCTCTCGGTGCGCCGCTTCCACCTGTGGATGCTCGGCACCTGCACCGTGCTGGCGGTGGCGCTGCCCTTCGTGCAGGACCTCGGCCTGCTCATGGCACTGCGCTTCGTCCAGGGCATCGCGAGCGGCACGCTGATCCCGATCCTGATGATGGCGGCGCTGAAGTTCCTGCCGCTGAACCTGCGGCTGCACGGCCTCGCGCTCTATGCCATGACGGCCACCTTCGCGCCCAATCTCGCCATCTGGCTGGCCGGGCAGTGGACCGACCGGTTCTTCGACTGGCGCTGGGTGTATTGGCAGATCGTGCCGCTGGCGATCGTCTCCGGCGGGCTCGTGGCCTGGGGCCTGCCGCGGGAGGCGATCCAGCCATCGCGTTTCCGCCAGGCCAACTGGGCCGGCATGACGCTCGGCATCGCGGCACTCGTCCTGATCACGGCGGGACTCGACCAGGGCGTGCGGCTGGACTGGTTCCGCTCGCCCGGCATCGCGGTCGCGCTGGTCGCCGGATTCGTGCTGCTGTTCGTCTACCTGCTCACAGAGTGGTATCACCCGGCGCCTTTCCTCAAGCTGCAGATCATCGGTCGCCGCAACCTGGCACTGGGCTGCTCGCTCTTCGTGATGCTGCTGGTGGTGCTGCTGTCGGGCTCGGCCCTGCCGGCCGGCTACCTCGGGCAGGTGCAGGACTACCGCGCGTCGCAGACGGCATCGATCGGCCTGAGGGTGGCCCTGCCGCAGCTCGTGCTCGGCTCGATGGTGGCGCTGCTGCTGTATCGGAAGTGGGTCGACGCGCGCTGGGTTTTCTCGTGCGGACTGGCACTGATCGCGCTCGCATGCTTCCAGGGCGCCGGATTGACGGCCGACTGGAACCGCGACCAGTTCGCCGCCGCGCAGGCCCTGCAGGCCATGGGCCAGCCGATGGCCGTGGTGTCGATGCTGTTTCTCATGACCAGCGTCGTGCAGCCCGCGGAAGGGCCCTTCATCTCCGGCACGATCAACACGCTGCGCGCCTTCGGCTCGCTGCTCGGCGGCGCGGTCGTGGGCGAGCTGACCACCGTGCGCGCGCGCTTCCATGCCGAGATGCTGCTGGACCAGGCCGGACTGGCCGGCGCCGCATCGTCGCCGGACCGGCTCGCGGCCATCGTCGGCCAGCAGTCGCAGGTGCTCGCGACGGCCGACGCCTACCGCGCGCTCGGCGTGCTCGCACTTCTCATGATCCCGGTCGTGCTGCGCATGACGCACATTCCCGCGCCCGGCTCCGGTGCACCGGCCGCACCGCCGACACGCGCCCCCAGTTCATCAACCTCAACCGGATAGCAGCCATGGCACTACCGAAAACAGCCAGGATCGCCAGCGCCGCGCTGCTGCTCGCCGTCGCCGCCGGCAGCGCGATCTACCTCAACCGCCCCGCCTCGAGCGCGTCGACCCAGTCGACGGACGACGCCTACGTGCAGGCCGACTTCACGACCGTCGCACCGCAGGTATCGGGCAACGTCGACAAGGTGCTGGTCGAGGACAACCAGCGCGTCAAGGCGGGCGACCTGCTCGCCACCATCGACGATCGCGATTTCGTCGTGGCGGTCAGCGCGGCCAGGGCCCAGGTCGACAGCGCGCGCGCCAACGTTGCCGGCCTGCAGGCGCGGCTGGTGCTGCAGGAAACGGCGATCCGCCAGGCGCAGTCCGCAGTGAAGGCGGACGAGGCTTCGCTGGCGCTGGCCCACACCAACCAGGTGCGCTACCGCAACCTGGCCGCGGACGGTTCGGGCACCGTGCAGGCACTGCAACAGGCCGATGCGCAACTGAGCATCCAGCAGGCCGCGCGCGACAAGGACATCGCGGGCCTGCAGGCCGCGCGCCAGCAGGTGGACATCCTGAAGTCGGACATCGAGAAGGCGAAGGCCGCGCTCGCCCAGGCGCAGGCGGGGCAGGCGGCGGCCGAACTCAAGCTGTCCTATACGCGCATCGCCGCGCCCATCGATGGCATGGTCGGGCAGAAGGCGGTGCGCGTCGGCGCGTTCGTGAATGCGGGCAAGCCGCTGCTTGCCATCGTCCCGCTCGATGCGGTGTACGTGGCGGCCAACTTTCGCGAGACCCAGCTGGCGCGAGTACAGGCCGGGCACCGCGTCGACATCGAGGTGGACGCCCTGCCGGGCGAGCGGCTCAAGGGCACGGTGGAGAGCCTCGGTCCTGCGAGCGGCGTGAGCTACTCCGCGGTCGCGCCGCACAACGCCACCGGCAACTTCACGAAGATCGTCCAGCGCCTGCCCGTACGCATCCGCATCGAGCCGGGCCAGCCTGCTGCGGCAAGGCTGCGCGTCGGCATGTCCGTGACGCCGACGATCCATGTCGAGGAACAGCGAGGGTGAGCGGCGCAGCCGGCGCCGTGGGCATCGGCGTCGCGAACGCAGCGAACTGCTTCCGGTTTGAGCGGGCGGCGCCGGCCGCTCAGGAGGCCGTCCAGGCTCTCTCGCTGCGAGGCAGGGACGTCATCGATCCGATGCACAGCGAGAACTCGTGGCTCCATCGCGGCTCGCGCGCGCACGGCTGCGTGCGGATGCCGGGCCCTGTTGCCGACTTTGCTGGCTTTCCGCGAAGACGGGCGCTGTGTATCCGCTGCAGGTCTACCTGCCGGCCTCCTACGGAAGCGGCTCGGCGTCGTACCCCGTGAACTACGCGATGGACGGCGACGCCATCTTCAACCCGCCCGCCACGCGCTTCGCGAATTTCAGGGACATCCTGGAGCGGCGCGGCACGCAGGCCGTGCTGGTCGGCATCGGCGGCACCTCGCGCCGCGAGCAGGACTACCTGCTCCCGGGCGCCAACGCGTACCACGACTTCCTCACGCAGGAGCTGGTGCCGTTCATCGAGTCGAAGTACCGCGCCGACGCCGCGAAGCGCATGCTCACCGGCCTGTCCCTCAGCGGCAGCATGGCCGGCGTCGCGCTCTTCCTCGAGGGCGCGAGCGGCAGCCTGACCTTCTCGTATTTCCTGTCGTTCGAAGGCTCGTTCGACTCGCAGACCGCGCAGAACAACGACCTCGAGCAGAAGATGCACGACGCCTGGGGCAGCAAGGCGCTGCCGGCAACGCTGATGCTGACGCGCTGCGACAACCCGCAGGAGTGCAACTTCGGCAACGTCGATGCGATGTACAAGCGGCTGCAGGCGCGCGCGTACCCGGGCTTCGTGCTGACGGAGACGACATACGGCACCACGCACGTGGCCACCGACATTCCCTCGTTCACCGATGCGATGGCGAAGCTGTTTCCATGAGCGCCGGAAAGGTTCCGCTGGCAGATGGCAACTTCCTGAGGGCGGTTGCGGGTTCCGGAACGAGGGTTTCACCTCTGCGGTTGCTGCAGCGCAACAACTAACTTGTGGTTTGAGGTGCTGCGGGTTCAAGTTGCGGCTCGCCGCGTTCGAAGCACCGTGTTCGTATCCGTTGCGAAGATACAGACCCGCAGCACCTCACCCCCGCAGGTTCAGGCCGTCACGGCCGCCCCGCCCGCATCCGCGAAATCGATCAGCACCTTCATCGCCTTGCGGCGGTCGCTTGCCAGTTCGAAGGCCTGCCGCGCCTGCAGCATCGGGAAGGTGTGCGACACCACCGGCGACAGGTCGACGCGCCCTTCGTTGATGAGCCGCACCGCGAGCGCGAATTCGGCATGGAAGCGGAAGGAGCCGCAGATGCTGAGTTCCTTGGCCACCACCATGTTCTGCGGAATGCTCACGTCGCCGCCGAGGCCCAGTTGCACCACCACGCCGCGCGGGCGCATCACCTCGAGCCCGTCGCGCAGCGCGCGCTCGTTGCCCGAGCACTCGAGCATCACGTCGAAGGTGCCCTTGTCGGCCGCATGGCGCGACACCCAGGTCCTGTCCTGCGCAGCGTTGATGACATGGTCGGCCCCCATGGCACGCGCGACGGCGAGCGGCTCGTCGACCACGTCGGTGGCGGTGATCTCCGCGGCACCGTGCGCGCGCGCCGCCGCGATGGCCAGCACGCCGATCGGGCCGCAGCCCGACACCAGCACGCGCCTGCCCAGCAGCGGCCCGGCGCGCGACACGCCGTGCAGCCCCACCGAGAATGGCTCTGCCAGCGCGGCCAGGCGAAGCGGCACATGCTCGGCCACCTTCACGCACTGCGTGGCCTCGCACAGCAGCATGTTGCGGAACGCGCCCTGCACGTGCGGCGTTCGCATGGCGCTGCCGTAGAAGCGCATGTCCAGGCACTGGTTGGGCAGGCCCTCGAGACAGAACTTGCATGCGCCGCAGGGACGGCTCGGATTGACCGCCACCTTGTCGCCGATGCGCACGCTGTCGACGCCGGGCGCCACGGCCACCACGGTGCCGGCGACCTCGTGGCCCAGCACCATCGGTTCCTTGATGCGCACGGTGCCGAAGCCGCCGTTGTGGAAGTAGTGCAGGTCGGAGCCGCAGATGCCGCCCATGCCGACCTTCACCAGCACCTGGCCGGGGCCGATCTCGCCGGCATCCTGTTCGTCCAGCCGCAGATCGTCGGGGGCGTGGATCACGAGGCACATGCAACGCAGACGCATGATGGTTCCTTCTGCTTTCTGTTCAGACGACGGGAGTGACCAGCGGCCGGCCCGCGAAGTGGGCCTCGAGGTTGCGGCGCACCAGCTCGCCCATGGCGCGGCGGGTCTGCCCGGTGCCGCTGCCATGGTGCGGCGTGAGCACCACGTTGTCGAGCGCGGCGAAGCGCGGGTCGATGCGCGGTTCGTTCAGGAACACGTCGAGCGCCGCGCCGGCGATGCTGCGCGACGCCAGCGCCTGCAGCAGCGCGGCTTCGTCGACGGTGCTGCCGCGCGACACGTTCACCAGCCATCCTTGCGGGCCGAGCGCGCGCAGCACGTCGGCATCGACGATGCCGCGCGTGGCCTCGCCGCCGGGCAGGATCACGATGAGCACGTCGCACCAGCCGGCCATGGCCGCGAGGCTTTCGAAATGGCGGTTCGGGCTGCCGGCCTTCGGCGTGCGGCTGAAGTAGCCGATCTCCACATCGAAACCCGAGAGCCTGCGCGCGATGGTGCTGCCGATGCGGCCGAACCCCGCGATGCCGATGCGCTGGCCGAACACCCGCGTTGCCAGCGGCATCGGGCCGTCGGCCCATGCGCCGCTGCGCACGAAACGGTCGCCCGCCGCGATGCTGCGTTGCAAGGCGAGCGTCAGGCCCACGGCGAGGTCGGCCACGTCGCCGTTGAGCACGTCGGGCGTGTTGCTCACGCGGATGCCGCGCGCGCGGCATGCGGCGAGGTCGATGGCGTCGGTGCCCACGCCGTAGCAGGCGACGAGTTCCAGCCGCGGCAGGGACGCGATCAGCGCGGCGTCGGCGCCGAGCTCGCCTTTCGTGGCGATGGCGCGGATGTCGGCCGCATGCGCGGCGACGAAGGCGGCCCGGTCGGGCGCTTCCCAGAGGCGATGCAGCGTGTACGACGCCTGCATGGGCGCCATGTCCCATTCGGGGTAGGCGCCGGTCATCAGCACGTGCGGGGAGGATGCGGAAGCAGTCAAGCGGATGTCTCCTGCGGGGGAGGTGAACGGATTCCCGGGAACGGCCGGCGACGCCCGACCAGATACCGGTAACCTTATCGCAATGCACTCGGGGCGTGCAACGCACGTTTCACCGGTTGACGCGCCAACCAGATACCGGTAACGTGAAAAAGCCATTCCCATTTCGCCGCAGGAGCTTCCCTTGAAACTGTTCGACCTTTCCGGGCGCACCGCGCTCATCACCGGCTCCAGCAAGGGCATCGGCTTCGCGCTGGCCGTGGCACTGGGCAACGCGGGCGCGCGCGTGGTGCTGAACGCACGCGACGCCGTGGCCCTCGACGCGGCGCGCGACGCACTGCGTGCCCAGGGCATCGCAGCCGAATCGATGGCCTTCGACGTGACCGACGCCGCGGCGGTGGAAGCCGGGGTGGCCGCCATCGAGAACGGCATCGGCGCCATCGACATCCTGGTGAACAACGCCGGCATGCAGCACCGCGGCCCGTTCGCCGAGTTCCCGATCGACGCGTGGCACAGGATCACCACCACCAACATCGACAGCGTGTTCCTCGTGGGCCGCTTCGTCGCGCAACGCATGGTCGGGCGCCAGCGCGGCAAGATCATCAACGTGTGCTCGGTGCAGAGCGAACTGGGACGCCCCGGCATCGCGCCCTACGCGGCCACCAAGGGCGCGGTGAAGATGCTCACCAAGGGCATGGCCATCGACCTGGGCAGGCATGGCATCCAGGTGAACGGCCTGGGCCCGGGCTACTTCAAGACGGAACTCACCCAGGCGCTGGTGGCCGACGAGGCTTTCACGGGCTGGCTCTCGGGCCGCACGCCCGCCGGGCGCTGGGGCGAGGTGGAAGAACTGGGCGGTGCGGCCATCTTCCTGGCGTCGGACGCGTCGAGCTTCGTCAACGGCCACATCCTGTATGTGGACGGCGGCATCACCGCGAGCCTCTGACGCCGCGGCCCGGCGAAGGCCGTACGGTGTTCAGGCCCGAGGCGCTTTCTTCGGCCGCGACTTCCTGATCGCCTTGGCCTTGCTGCCCCTGGCGACCGTGCCAGCCTCGGCAGCCTTGGCAGCCTTTGCGCCCTTGACCGGCGGCGGCCTTTTCTTCTTCGGCGGCATCTTGCCGTCGAGGTCCGCGAGCTCCCACACGCCCCCCGCGGCCGACACCAGCGCATGCGCGCTGTTGATCAGGCCCACGTGCGAGAACGCCTGAGGAAAGTTGCCGAGCTGACGCTGCGCCACCGGGTCGTATTCCTCCGCGAACAGGCCGAGGTCGTTGCCCAGCGCGAGCAGCCGCTTGAACAGTGCGCGCGCCTTGCGCAGCTTGCCCATGGCCACGTACACGTTCGCCAGCCAGAAGCTGCATGCCAGGAATGCGCCCTCGCCGCCCTGCAGGCCGTCCACGCCCTTCTCGGTGCGGTAGCGGTAGACCAGCCCGTTGAAGATCAGGTCCTTCTCGATGCGCGCGATGGTGCCTTGCACACGCGGGTCGTGGATTGGCAGGAAGCCGATCAGCGGCATCCACAGCAGCGCCGCATCCACCGTGTCGGCGCCGTAGTACTGCACGAACGAATTGCTCGCCGCGTCGAAGCCGCGCGCGCACACCTCCTCGTGGATCCGGTCGCGCACCTCGCGCCAGTGCTCGACCGGGCCGTCCAGCCCGTACTCGGTCGCGCTAGCGATCACGCGGTCGAAGGCCAGCCAGCACATGATCTTCGAATGCACGAAGTGACGCGGCTCGCCGCGCACCTCCCACAGGCCGCAGTCGGGCTCCTTCCAAAGCGTCGCCAGCTGCCTTGCGATCGCGCGCTCCAGCGGCCACACCTTGTCCATGTCGGGCAGGCCCGCGCGCCGCGCCGCGTGAAAGGCGGCAATGACCGAGCCGTACACATCGAGCTGGCGCTGCCCGTGTGCGCCGTTGCCGATGCGCACCGGCTTGCTGCCCTCGTAACCCGGCAGCCAGCCGAGTTCGAGCTCGGTGAGCGAGCGTTCGCCATGCAGGCCGTACATCACCTGCAGCTCCTCGGGCGAGCCGCCCACCGCGCGCATCAGCCACCAGCGCCAGGCGCTGGCTTCCTCCACATAGCCGGAGCCGATCAGCGCATACAGCGTGAGGGCGGCATCGCGCAGCCAGCAGAAGCGGTAGTCCCAGTTGCGTTCGCCGCCCGGCAGCTCCGGCAGCGAGGTGCTCGGCGCCGCCACGATGCCGCCGGTAGGCTCATAGGTGAGCGCCTTGAGCGTGAGCAGCGAGCGCATCACCGGCTCGCGGAACTCGCCCTGGTAGCCGCAGCGGTCGGTCCATTCGCTCCACTCCGCCACGGTACGCGCCAGCAGCGCGTTGGCGTCGCGGGTCACGGGTGGCTTCAGGTGCGACGGAAACCATTCGAGGCTGAAAGCGATGGACTGGCCGGCAGACACACTGAAGTCGGCGCAGCTCACGAAGTTCTCGTTGACCAGCGGCACGCCAGAGCTGATGCGCACCGCATCCGGCCCCGCCGTGGCATATATCGCGCCGTGGCGTCGGTCCATCCACGGGCACCACTCGCCGTAATTGAAGCGGATTCGGAACTCGGTGTGCATGGCCACCGTGCCGCGCACGCCCTTCACGATGCGCACCACCTCGTGCGTGCCGTCCATGTCGGGGCGCGGCATGAAGTCGGTGACGGTGGCGATGCCCTTGGCCGTGTGGATGGTGGTCTCGAGCACCACGGTGCCGGGCAGGTAGCGCCGCGTGATGCGCGGCTTGCGTCCGTTCGCGCCGCGCGCGCGCATCGTCCAGTGGCCGTTGCGCTTGTCGCCGAGCAGGCTGGCGAACATGGCGGCCGAATCGAAGCGCGGCAGGCACAGCCATTCGATGTCGCCCTCGCGGTGCACCAGCGCCGCACTGTGGGCCGAGCCGATCAGCGCGTAGTCGCCGATGGGGCGCGACGAATGAGGCCTGGGAAGAGTTTTTCTGGATGGCTTTGGCAAGGGAACGAGCCTCGCCGTTCCCTTCGCGCCCGTTTGCCAGCCGGGAGCGCGCGTCGTTGACAGACAACGTCGATCGGCAGGCGGCCAGCCCCTTTGCCGGCCAGCGCGACGCCAGAAACGGTGTGACCTCTCCCTAGAGCAGGTCCTTCAGCTTCGCCCGCAGCCGGCTGATCGCCTGGCTGTGCAGCTGGCACACGCGCGACTGGCTCACCTCGAGGATGGCGCCGATCTCGCGCAGGTTCAGTTCTTCCTCGTAGTAGAGGTTCAGCAGCAGCTGGTCGCGCTCCGGCAGCGCCGAGATGGCGTCCACCAGCTGGTGCCGGAAGCCGCTCTCGAGCAGTTGCTCCAGCGGGTCGTCGCTGCCGCGGCGGTCCTGCCGCGCGTCCTGCGCGTGCATGTCGAGGAAGGGGTTGTCGGGCTCGTCCTTGGAGAAATCCTCCACGTACAGCAGCTGGCAGCCCTGGATCTCCTGCAGCAGCGACTGGTAGGCATCCAGGTCCATCTTCAGCTCCTTGGCGATCTCGCCTTCGGTGGGCTGGCGCCCGAGCTTGTGGCCCAGCGCGTGGATGGCTTTCTCGACGCCGCGCGCCTGCTGCCGCAGGCCGCGCGAGCCCCAGTCGCTGGCGCGCAGCTCGTCGAGCATGGCGCCGCGGATGCGCTGGCTGACGAAGGTCTCGAACTGTGCGCCGCGGTTGTCCTGGTAGCGGCTGGAGGCGTCCAGCAGGCCCAGCATGCCGGCCTGGATGAGGTCGTCCAGCTCCACGCTGGCAGGCAGCTTGGACATCATCTGCAGCGCGATGCGACGCACCAGCGGCTGGTGCTGCGCCAGCAGGTGCGATTTGTCGATGGTTCCCTGTGCGGTGTACACGGCCGTCCTTTTTTTGCGTTGTTGCGCTTCGACGGGTCAGGCCGCCAGCGGCATGGCCGTGCGCCATGGCCAGCGGCTCGTGTCGTCGGCGATGCGCCGGAAGTCCACGGCGGCCGGGCTGGCGGGGAAGGCCTCGGCGATGGTCTGCTTCAGCCGCCACGCATCGGCGATGCGCGGGTCGAAGCGCACCATGCCGGCCGGCTGCAGCGACAGCGCGAGATAGCGGCTTCCCGCATTGGCGAGGTTGTTCATGATCTGCTGCGCGGCCACGATGTCGACCACGCCGTTGATGAGGAAGCGCAGCTGCTTCAGGCCGTGCGCGTAGTGCAGGTTCTTGATGCCCGCGTAGGCGGAAGTGACCGATGCGGGATGCGGCTTCAGCACCAGCAGCAGGTCGTCTGCGGACTGCGCGAGCGGCGACAGCCGCCCCTCGCGGTCGAAGGCCGCGTCGACGATGACCACGCCGTCGTGCCACAGCGCGCGCGGATCGGTGGATTCGTGCGCCACGCCGGGCGGCGCCGGCAGCACGTGCACGCCACTGGGTGCCTCGACCTCGGCGCTGCCGAGCGCGAGGCGCCCCCCCGCCACGTCGGCCAGGTTGCCCAGCGGATCGATGGCCCAGACGTCGCAGGCCGAGCCTTCCTTCGGGCAGTGCTCGTCCAGCAGCAGCACGCGGCGGCCCTGCTGTACCAGCGCCACGCCCAGGTTCATCGCGGCGGTGGTGCCGCCGGCGCCCTGCCCCATTCCCGCCACGGCAATCACGCGCGTGGGCGTCGGCGCCAGCAGGCGCCGCAATCCGTCCGCCTGGTCGGCAACCAGCTTGCTCATTGCATTCCCCTCAACCCAGCTGCTCCGCCTCGCGCGGCACCTGCACCGGCGCGGTCGATTCCGTCCCGAGCGCTTCGAGCAGCAGGAAGAGCTTGCCCACGCCCGCGTACAGCGCACCACCGCTCATGGCGCGGCCGTTGCGCACCGGACGCCCGGTGAGCTGGCCGAGCAGCGTGCGTGCGCGGTCCGCCCATTCGCCGTCCGCCTGCAGCAGGCGCCACACGGTGGTGGTCATCTGGCCCGCCACAAGCAGGCGCTTCATGTTGACCGGATCGCCGAGTTCGCCGATGCCGCCCACCATCTGCACGCCTTCGCGCAGCAGGCGGAAGCACGGCTCGGCGTCGCCGGCCCAGGCCAGCCATTGCGAGAGCTGCGAAACCGGCACCTCCGCACCGATGTTCGACAGCGCATAGACCTGCGCCAGCACGTTGCCGGTGCGCGCATCGAGCATGCGCGTGGCCACGCAGCGCAATGCGGGCATGGCGTCGCGTTCGACACCGGCCGCCGCGGCGGCGCTGTTGAAGCGCAGCACCACGTCGACATGGGCCTCGCACCGCAGCGCGGACTTGCCGCGGTACCGGGCCGGACGGCCCTCGCCGAACTCGAAGTCGAGGCGGGCCAGCGTGTCGGGTGCGCCGGTGCGCGTGTCGATCACGGCGGTGGAGCCCGGCGCGCGCGACAGCCAGCGCTGCCCGGCGGCCTGCCACTGCACCATGGCCTCGATGCCCGGCAGGCGCGTCAGCATGTGGACCAGCGACTTGCCGCCGAAATCCTGCTGGCGCAGCCAAGGTGCCTGGCGTGCACCCGGCTTGCGCGAAGGATCCTTCATGCCGCGCGTGGCGGCAGTGGCGAGCCACTGGTTCGGCGCGGCGAGCGGCAGGCCCGTGCGGTCCGACAGCAGCAGGCTGCCATGGCACTCGTAGGCGTCGCCGCCCTCGTTGGAGCGCAGGCCGACCTGGCCCGACAGCGCGAGCACATGGGTCTCGCAGCCCGCGGCGACCTCGCTGCGCGCATGCACGGCGAGGTCCTGCAGCACGGCCTTCTGGCCGATCTCCTCATCTGCGGCCTGGCGCCAGAGGCCCCGGGCGCGCTCGAAGCCGATCTGCGCGCCGGCCAGGGCGCCGGCCGTGGTGGCGAGCTCCTGGGCATCGTGCGCCATCGCACGGATCAGGTTCTGGTACTTCAGGCGCAGCCGGTCGGCCTCGCCCTGCGCCTGCACCACCTGCGCCGACGGTGCGGCGCCTGCGGGCTCTTCCTGCAGGTCGCTCTCGGCGGGCACGAACAGCGGGTTGTGCTGGCGCGGCTGGAACACGCTGTCCACCAGTTGCGCGCGGTCGGCCTGCATCAGGTTCTCCGGTACCTTCTGGCCGCTGGAGATGTAGTGCACCGGCAGGCGATGGCGGATGACGGTGTCGATCAGCGCGCCCGGGTGCGTCGATTCGTCCACCTTGGTGAAGATGCAGCCGGTCAGGTCGTTGCCGTGGCGGTAGGCGTGCACCACCTCGTTGAGCGTGTCGCCGTGGCTGGTGGCGTTGAGCAGCAGCAGGCGCTTCACCGGGCGCGGGCTCTGGCCCAGCATGGCGATCTGCTCGGGCACGGCGCGGTCGCGCTGGCTCATGCCGACGGTGTCGATCAGCACCATGTGCTTGTCGCGCAGGTCCTGCAGCACCAGGTGCAGGTCGGCCGCGTCCTTCACGGCGTAGACCGGCACGTTGAGGATCTGGCCGTAGATGCGCAGCTGCTCGTAGGCACCGATCCGGTAGCTGTCGGTGGTGACCAGTGCGAGCTTGTCCGCGCCGAAGCGCATCACGCAGCGCGCGGCGAGCTTGGCCGTGGTGGTGGTCTTGCCGACGCCGGTCGGACCCATCAGTGCATAGACGCCGCCCTGGGCGAACAATGCGTCCTCGTCTTCATGCACCGGCACGGCGCGGATCAGCTCCGAGCGCACGTAGGCCATGCCTTCGGCGTAGGTCTGGCCGGTGGGCAGCTTCTCGAGCATCGCCTTCGACAGGCGTGCGCTGAAGCCCGCGCCGAGCAGCGTGCGCAGCAGGCGGCCGCGCACCGGGTCGCGGCGCTGCTTGTCGTTCCACACCACGCTGGCAAGTTGCTCCTCGATCATGCCGCGCATGGAGTGCAGTTCGTTGAGCACGGTGTCCGCCGGCGCACCTTGCATTGCAGGCGTCGCGGTGGCGGAATACACCGAGTGCGCGGTCTGCACCACGGGGGACAGCGGCACCGGGCGGGCGATGGGCGCCACGGGCATCGCCGGCATCGCGGGTGCCACGGGAACTGCAGGGGCCACCGGTGCCATCGACACCATGGGAGCCGTGGCCACGACCGGCGCGGCGGCAACGGCCGGGGCCGCGGGCGCCACGCGCACCGCAGGTGCTGCAGATACGGCAGGTGCAACGGGCACCACGGGCGCGGCCGTGCCGACCACGTCCTGCATCTCGCCCTCGACCATGGCGACGATCTCGACGCCCTCGGGAAGCACGCGATGGCTGAGCACGATGGCGTCGGCGCCGAGCGCCTCCCTCACCAGTCGCAGGGCTTCGCGGCTGCTGGCCGCGACGAATTTGCGTGCGGTGGTTCGCACGTCGGTGTGTTGGGAAGTCAAGTGCGTCCTCCAATGGCGGCGGTGATCTTGATGGTGCGGGAATCAGGGATCTCCGCATGCGAAAGAACCTTCAGCTGCGGCAGGCTGCGCCGCAGGAAACGTGAGAGCAGCACGCGCAGCGAGTGCTGCACGACCAGCACCGGTGCGAGGCCGAGCTGCTCCTGGCGCACGATCGCGGCCTGCGCCTGGCGCAGCAGGTTGTCGGCAATGCCGGGCTCGATGCCGCTGCTGCTGGTGAGCGCCTGCTGCAGCACGCCGTCGAGCGAGCCGTCCAGGCCGATGACCTGCATCTCGCTCTCGCCCGGGAACAGCTGCTGCGTGATCGCGCGGCCCAGCGCCAGGCGGGTGAGCGTGGTGAGCTCGGTCGGGTCCTTGATGCTCGGCGCGTGCTCGGCCATGACGTCGAGGATGGTGCGCATGTCGCGGATCGGCACTTCCTCGTCGAGCAGGTTCTGCAGCACCTTGTGCAGCGTGCTGAGCGACAGCACCTTCGGCACGAGGTCCTCGGTGAGCTTGGGCGCGGTCTTGGCGATCTGGTCGAGCAGCTGCTGCACTTCCTGGCGGCCGAGCAGCTCGGCGGCATGCGTCTGGATCAGGTGGTTCAGGTGCGTGGCCATGACCGTGCAGGCATCGACCACCGTGTAGCCGTAGACCTGCGCCTGCTGGCGCAGGCTGCCGTCGATCCACACCGCCGCCAGGCCGAATGCCGGGTCGCGCGTGGGCGTGCCGGGCAGCGAGCCGGTCACCTGTCCGGGGTTGATGGCCATCCACTGGTTCGGGTAGGCCTCGCCGCGGCCGATCTCTACATCCTTCAGGCTGATGATGTAGGTGTTCGGGTTGATCTCGAGGTTGTCGCGGATGTGCACCACCGGCACCAGGAAGCCGACTTCCTGCGCGATCTTCTTGCGGATGCTCTTGATGCGGCCCAGCAACTCGCCCTGCTGCGACTGGTCGACCAGCGGGATCAGCCGGTAGCCCACCTGCATGCCCAGCGGGTCGACCATGGCCACGTCGTCCCAGGTGGCTTCGGCCATCTCGGCCGAGGGCGCGGCGCTCGCGGCCTGCGCCGCGGCGGCGGCCTGCTGCGCGGCCGCCTTGGGCTTGTTCATGAGCAGGCGGCGGCCCAGCCACACCAGGCCGCCCGCGATCAGCAGGAACGCCAGGTTCGGCATGCCCGGGATCATGCCCAGCAGGCCGACGATGCCGGCCGTGAGGAACAGCACCTGCGGGTTGGAAAAAAGCTGGCCCGTGAGCTGGCTGCCGACGTCCTCGTCGGTGGTCACGCGCGAGACGATCACGCCGGCCGCGGTGGAGATCACCAGCGCCGGGATCTGCGCCACCAGACCGTCGCCGATGGCAAGCAGGGTGTAGGTCTTGCCGGCGGTCGAGAAGTCGAGGCCGTGCTGCAGCATGCCCACCACCAGCCCGCCGATGATGTTGATCACCATGATCAGCAGGCCTGCGATGGCGTCGCCGCGCACGAACTTGCTGGCACCGTCCATCGAGCCGTAGAAGTCGGCTTCCTGCGCCACTTCGGTACGGCGCTTGCGGGCCACCTCTTCGCCGATCAGGCCGGCGTTCAGGTCGGCGTCGATGGCCATCTGCTTGCCGGGCATGGCGTCGAGCATGAAGCGCGCCCCCACCTCGGCGATGCGCCCCGCGCCCTTGGTGATCACCATGAAGTTGATCAGCACGAGAATGATGAAGACCATCACGCCCACCGCGAAGTTGCCGCCCACCAGGAAGTGGCCGAAGGCCTCGATCACCTTGCCGGCGGCCTCCGGGCCGGTGTGGCCGTTCATGAGCACCACGCGGGTGGAGGCCACGTTCAGCGACAGGCGCAGCAGCGTGGAGAACAGCAGCACCGCAGGGAAGGCCGCGAAGTCGAGCGCCTTCATGGTGTACATGCTCACGAGCAGCACCATCACCGACACCGCGATGTTGAAGGTGAACAGCAGGTCGAGCAGGAAGGGCGGCAGCGGCAGCACCATCATGCTCAGGATGAGGATGATGAGCACCGGCCCGGCCAGCCCCTTGAACTGCGAGCCGCCGGCGAACATGTTCGGCGGCAGCCGCAGGAAATTGGTCATCGCGTTCATGCGGCTTGCACGGCGTCAGCCGCCTCGGAATATTGAAGATCTGCGGGAACCTGCAGGTCGGTGGGCGTGCGCGGCTCGTCGCCGCCATCGCTCTTCCAGCGCTTGAGCTGGTACACCCAGGCCAGCACCTCGGCCACGGCCGTGTACAGGCCGGCGGGAATCTCCGCACCCAGCTTGGTGTGCTTGTAGAGCGAGCGAGCCAGCGGCGGCGCTTCCAGGATGGGAATGTTGTGTTCCCTGGCCAGCTCGCGGATGCGGGCTGCCACCAGCTCGGTGCCCTTGGCGACCACGCGCGGCGCGCGCATGTCGCTGTCGAGGTACTTCAGCGCCACGGCGAAGTGCGTCGGGTTGGTCAGCACGATGTCGGCCTTGGGCACCTCGGTCATCATCCGGCGGCGCGCCATGGCCTGCTGCTGGCGGCGGATCTGCGCCTTGATGTGCGGGTCGCCTTCGCTTTCCTTGTGCTCCTGGCGCAGGTCCTCGCGCGACATGCGCAGCTTGCGGTAGTAGCTCCAGAGCTGGAACGGCACGTCGATCAGCGCCACCAGGAACAGCGTGGCCGCGATCAGCGCGCAATGCTTGGCCACCAGCACCACGGCATGCGGCAGCGCGTAGCGCGCGGGCTGCGCCATCAGCGCCATGAGGGCCTCGATGTCGCGCGACACCACCCACCAGGCCACGCCGCCGATCAGCGCCGACTTGGCCAGCGCCTTGACCAGCTCGGCCAGCGACTGCGAGGAGAACATGCGGCCGATGCCGGCCAGCGGGTTGAGCTTGCCGGCGTTGAACGCGACGGCCTTGCCGGAGAACATCCAGCCGCCGAGCATCAGCGGCGCGACCACGGCGGCCACCACCATCATGCCGAACCAGGGACCGATGGCCATGAGCGCCTGCAGCGCCATGAGCGCCGTCTGCGAGAGCATGTGGGAGGGATCGAAGGCGCTGGCGCGCTCGAAATGCAGGGAGCGGCGCAGCGCGCCGTCCAGGGTCCTGCTGAGCGAGTCGCCGGCAAACCACAGGCCCGCGCTGGCGGTGCCCAGCATCACGAACGTGGTGAGTTCGCGCGAACGGGCGACGTTTCCTTCCTCGCGCGCCTTTTCCAGGCGCCGCTCGGAGGCGGGTTCCGTTTTCTCGAGATCGCTTTCCTCAGACATTCATGCTCCGAACCGGCAGTGGCGACGACGCCTTGCACATGACCAAATTATTGAATTCAGTCGTCCGGAACAATCTGTCGATCAGGGCCCTTATCGCCCTGTTCTTCGCACAATCAGCGCGCGCCGGCCGAGGCGGGCCGGGCGCTGCGCGGCCTCAGAAGCCGAGGCTTTCCAGCAGGTCGTCGACCTGCGCCTGGTCGGTCACGGCATCGGGATTGCCGGGCTTGATCTGCGGGCCGTTCTGCAGGCTCTGCGCGGCCTCGGTGCGCTTCTCGGGGGGCGAGTTGTCGATCAGCACCTGCAGCAGCTGCGTCTCGACGTCGTTGACCACTTCCATCATCTTCTTGATGACCTGGCCTGTCAGGTCCTGGAAGTCCTGGGCCATGAGGATTTCCATCAGCTGCGAATTGATCGCGCTGGCGCGCTGCGGCACGTCGTTGAGGTAGCCGCGCGTGTCGAGCACCAGCTCGCGCGCATGCTCCAGCTCGATCGGGTTCTCGAACCACTTGTCCCAGCGCTGGCTCAGGCCCTTGGCGTCCGCGGCCAGCGCTTCCTGCAGCGGCTGGGCCACGTCGATGGCGTTGAGGGCGCGGTGCGCCGCGCGCTCGGTCGTCTCGGCCACGTAGCTCAGGCGGTCGCGCGCATCCGGAATGGCCTGCGCGGCCTTGGCGACCTGCTTGTCCAGGCCGAGCTCGCGCAGGCCTTCGCGCAGCTGGCGCGTGAGCTGGCCGATGCGGCCCAGGAGTTCTTCCGCGGTATTGCTGGAGGGGTCCGCGGTCCCCAGGGCGTCATGGCTCATGTCACGCAGCCTCCTTGGCCAGCTTCTCGAAGATCTTGGTGATCTTTTCTTCCAGCGTGGCGGCGGTGAAGGGCTTCACCACGTAGCCGTTGGCGCCCGCCTGCGCGGCTGCCACGATGTTCTCCTTCTTGGCCTCGGCCGTGACCATGAGCACCGGGAGCTTCTTGAGCTCGGGATCGGCGCGGATGGTCTGCAGCATCGTCAGGCCGTCCATGTTCGGCATGTTCCAGTCGGACACCACGAAGCCGAAGTTGCCGCCGCGCAGCTTCTCGATGCCCGCCGCGCCGTCCTCGGCTTCGTCGACGTTGAGGAACTCCAGCTCCTTCAGCAGATTGCGCACGATGCGGCGCATGGTCGGGAAGTCGTCCACAACCAGGATTTTGATGCTCTTGTCGATCACGATATTTCCAACTCCAACATGTCGTTTTTCAAACTCGGTTCGTACGTTCGCCGAACGTACGAAGATGCGCCAGGACCCGGCGACTCACTTCACTCAATGGGGACACGTCGTCCACCGCGCCCAGCGCGATGGCCTCGCGCGGCATGCCGAACACCACGCAGCTGGCCTCGTCCTGCGCCAGCGTGTGGGCACCGGCGCGCTTCATGCGCAGCAGGCCCTCGGCACCGTCCTTGCCCATGCCGGTCAGGATGATCCCGATGGCGTTCTTGCCCGCATGCTTGGCGGCGGAATCGAACAGCACGTCGATCGACGGGCGGTGGCGGTTGACGGGCGGCTCCTGGTCGAGGTGCGCCACGTAGTTGGCGCCGCTGCGGCCCAGCGACAGGTGGTAGCCCCCCGGCGCGATGTAGGCGTAGCCCGGCAGCACGCGCTCGCCGTGCTCGGCCTCCTTGACGTTGATGCGGCACAGGCCGTCCAGGCGTTGCGCGAACGAGCGGGTGAACCCGGCGGGCATGTGCTGCGCGATCATCACCGCGGGCGAATCGGGCGGCAGCGGCTGCAGCACTTCGCGGATGGCTTCGGTGCCGCCGGTGGAGGCACCGATGATGATCAGCTTCTCGGTGCTCAGCAGCGGGCTGCGCAGCAGCGACTCCTGCGGCGCGTCGCCGCCGGGGCGCGCGGCCGCGGCATGCTTGCCCGGCTGGATCCGCGCGCTGGCGGCGGTGCGGATCTTGCCGGCGATGAGCTCGGTGTAGTTGAGCAGGCCGTCGCGCACGCCCAGGCGCGGCTTGGTCACGAAGTCGATGGCGCCCAGCTCGAGCGCGCGCAGCGCGATCTCGGAGCCGCGCTCGGTCAGCGACGACACCATCACCACCGGCATGGGCCGCAGGCGCATGAGCTTCTCGAGGAACTCGAGCCCGTCCATGCGCGGCATTTCCACGTCGAGCGTCAGCACGTCGGGGTTGGTGACCTTGATGAGGTCGCGCGCCACGAGCGGGTCGGCCGCGGTGCCCACCACGGTCATGTCGCTCTGGCTGTTGATGATTTCGGTCATCACGCTGCGGATCAGTGCCGAATCGTCGACACACAGCACCTTGATTTTCTTGACGCTCACCGGTTTCCTTTGATTGCTGCCACCGGCGCCGCGCGGGTGGCCGGGACGCTGCCCGTTCTTTCCGAGTCCGGCACCGCGCGCAGGCCGGACAGGCTGCGCAGCAGCTCGCCTTCCTCGTGCTGGACCTGCTGGACTTCCGTCTGCGCGCGCAGCTTGCGCACGATCGCCTTGCCGGTCGACGGCAGGAAGCACACGCGGCGCGCATGCTTTCCGCGCAGGTCCTGCGCCGCGATCTCGATGCCCTCCTTGCGCAGGTAGCGCAGCACGAAGTCGGCGTTGCGGTCGCCGATGTTGAGCGTGGTCATGTTGGCCAGCACCGCGCCGCCGCCGAACACCTTGGCCTGCAGCCGGTCGCGCCGCGCACCCGCACGCACCAGTTCGCGGATCAGCACGTCCATCGCGTAGGCGCCGTAGCGCATCGACTCGGCGGCGTCGCGCATGCCCGAGGCGCCGGCGTCGCCGTCGTCGGGCAGCATGAAGTGGTTCATGCCGGCCACGCCGGCCTCCACGTCGTGCAGGCAGGCGGCCACGCACGATCCGAGCACCGTGCTCAGCACGGTGTCGCTCGCGGTCACGTAGTACTCGGAGGGCAGCAGCTTGACAGCCATGCGCCCGACGTCGCGGTCGAAATAGTGGTGGCTCGCCACCGAGCCCGGTGCGGCCGCGCGCGTGGCGTTCATGGCACGCCCGACGTGCGCCCGCGCGCGACTTCGTAGACGGTCTGGCCCAGCGGGCGGAACGCCTGGTTGACCAGCGAAGCATTCTCCGAATGGCCCGCGAACAGCAGGCCGTTCGGCTTGAGCAGCGGCGCGAAGCGGTCGAGCACCTTCTTCTGCGTCGGCTTGTCGAAGTAGATCATCACGTTGCGGCAGAAGATCGCATCGACCGGCTCCTTCACCGCCCACGAACTGTCGAGCAGGTTGAGCCGCGAGAACTTCACGAGCGCAGCCACTTCCGGGCGGATGCGCACCTTGCCCGCATTGGCGCCTGTGCCCTTGTTGAAGAAGCGGCGCAGCCGCTCGGGTGCGAGCCGGCGCACCTGCTCGGTCGTGAACACGCCCGACGATGCCTTGGCCAGCACCGCGGTGTCGATGTCGGTGGCGATCACGCGCGAGGACGCGGCCTTGTCGCCCAGCGCCTCCATCAGCGTGATGGCGATGGAATACGGCTCCTCGCCCGTCGATGCCGCTGCGCACCACACGGTGACCGGCTGGCCTGCTTTGCGCACGTGGTCGGCCAGCGTCGGGAAGTGATGCGCCTCGCGGAAGAACGACGTGAGGTTGGTGGTGAGCGAGTTGATGAACAACTGCCATTCGTCCCCGTCCTGGCGCTGTTCGAGCCAGTCGAGGTAGGTGGAGAACTCGGGGAGCTGCAACTCGCGCAGGCGGCGCGAAAGCCGGCTGTAGACCATCTGCCGCTTCTGTTCGCCCAGGGCGATGCCAGCGCGGCGATGGATGAGTGTGCGCACCCGGGAGAAATCGCTGTCGGTAAAGAGGAACTCGGTGGTCACGGCGGGCCTGTAGGCGGGGCTTTCAATGTACATAGCGACCGTTGTTTCCAATGGGCCGATCAGACGCGCAAATGCACGGCACTTCCATGTCCGGTCGCGCGTTGGACTCTGGGGCGGTCTCGCGGCGCATGTTCAGGAACCCGATGCAACCGGGCCCGCGTCCTGCGACCACACCAGCGCGGTCAGCTGTGCCGCATTGACCTGCGCCGCGCTCACGAAGAGGGCCTCCGACAGGCGCGCGGCATCGCCGTTGTCGAGCTCGCAGGCCTCGGCCAGCGCCACGAACGGTCCGTAGAGGCCGCCGCGCGACAGGATGGCCTGCTGCACCGCTTCGGTCAGCTGCACCTTGCGCAGCACGCCTTCCATCGACACGCCCAGCAGCTGGTCGAGCAGCGAGAACATGCCGGCGACGAACAGGTTGTCGGCCTCGCTGGCCGGCAGCATGCCCTGACCCATGAGCTCGACGAAGCGCCCGCGCAGAATGGCCTTCTTCATCATGAAGGGCGAGCCCGCCTTGTTGCTGGTGGCCAGCAACAGCGACAGCCAGCGGTACAGCGGCGAATAGCCGAGCATCGCCACCGCATGGCGCAGCGAATGGATCTCCACCGCCATGCCGACCGACGGCGAGTTGATGTAGCGCAGCAGCCGGTAGGTGAGCGCAGCGTCGTGCTTGAGCGCGGCCTCGATGGTGCGCACGTCCTCGTTGCGCTGGATCATCTGCATCAGCTGCACGATGAGCAGCGACTCGGGCTGCAGCGCGTCCTCGGCCTCGCGCACCGGCGGGTTGCCGAAGGTGCCGTCGATGAACGCATTGACGCGCCGCGCCACGCAGGCGTCGTATTCACGCCAGGTCTGCACCCGCGCGGCGATGAGCTCCACCGCCGGGTGTCCCAGCAGCATCTCCTGGCGCAGGCGCGCCACGGTGTCGGCGTCGTTCGCATCGACCTCGACGTGCGTGACGATGGCGCGCAGCTCCGGGTCCTCCGGCAATGTCTTGGCGCCACACAGCATGAAGCCGAAGCCCTGTTCGCGCAGGAACAGCAGGATCGAGCGCATGTCGCCGTCGAGCAGGTCGTCCGGTCCCATGCAAAGCACCACGTTGCTGGCAGGCAGCGACTGCAGCTCGCTCTGGAACAGCGCGTCGACCGACACGTCGACGAACAGTACCTGCGGGCCAAGCAACCAACCGGCGCTCTCCGGGTTCAGGTGCAGGGCCAGCACGTCCATCAGCGCCTTGACGCCGGCAGCCGCTGCGGTGCGCGTGCCGGGCTGGTCGCCCGGGCCGCGCCATGCCATGCGGTAGCCGATGACACGGCGCTGTCCGTCGAGCAGCATCTCGTAGGCCACATGGCCGTTCGCGCCCGCTTCGCTCTGCGAGAGCGCGCCGGGCATGGAGTCGCCGTCGCCGGCGGAGCTGGCGCCGGAGCGTCGGAA
The DNA here is from genome assembly GCF_902712855.1 of Variovorax paradoxus. Taxonomy (NCBI): domain Bacteria; kingdom Pseudomonadati; phylum Pseudomonadota; class Betaproteobacteria; order Burkholderiales; family Comamonadaceae; genus Variovorax; species Variovorax paradoxus. The sequence continues at coordinate 913,883 of NZ_LR743508.1, read as the reverse complement.
GAAATCGAAGCGCATTCAGTGGTCCCGGTCTTTGCGTCAGAGAGCGATGGCGTCGGTCCTCCGGGCGGCCCCCGCCAGCGCCGCGGCGCTCGCGGCCTGCGCGCGCTGGATGCGCGGCATGGCGCCAACGTCGATGATGAAGGCCACGCTGCCGTCGCCCACGATGGTGGCGGCGGAAATGCCCGGCACCTTGCGGTAGTTGGTCTCGAGGTTCTTCACCACGACCTGGTGCTGGCCCAGCAGCTCGTCCACCAGCAGCGCGAAGCGGCTGTCGTCGGCCTGAACGATCACGAGGATGCCCTGCGTCGGGCTGGTCTGCGCGCCGCTCACGTCGAACACTCGATGCAGCTCGATGAGCGGCAGGTATTCGCCGCGCACGCGGATCACGTGGCCGTCGGCGGTGATCGAATGCAGGTGCTCCGGCAGCGGCTGCAGCGACTCGATGACGTAGCTCAGCGGCAGGATGTAGGCCTCGGTGCCCACCTTCACGGACATGCCGTTCAGGATGGCCAGCGTCAGCGGCAGCACGATGCGGGTGGTGGTGCCCTGGCCGCCGCGCGAGTGGATCTCCACGTGGCCGCCCATTTCCTGGATGTTGCGCTTGACCACGTCCATGCCCACGCCGCGGCCCGAGATGTCGGTGACCTGCTCGGCGGTGGAGAAGCCGGGCGCGAAGATGAGCTGCCAGACCTCCTCGTCGGGCATGGTCTCGCTGACCGGCAGGCCCTGCTGCATGGCCTTGGCCAGGATGCGTTCGCGGTTGAGGCCGGCGCCGTCGTCGCTGACCTCGATCACGATGTTGCCGCCGTGATGCTGTGCCGACAGCAGCAGCTGGCCGGTGGCGTCCTTGCCCTTGGCCAGGCGCACTTCGGGCGTCTCGATGCCGTGGTCGAGGCTGTTGCGCACCAGGTGCGTGAGCGGGTCGACGATGCGTTCGATGAGGCCCTTGTCGAGCTCGGTTTCCTTGCCGTAGGTGTCCAGGCGAACCTGCTTGCCCAGCTTGGCGCTCACGTCGCGGATCACGCGCGGGAAGCGGCTGAACACGTAGTCCATCGGCATCATGCGGATGGACATCACCGATTCCTGCAGGTCGCGCGCGTTGCGCTCGAGGTGGCCCAGGCCGCTCAGGAAGCGTTCGTAGGCCACAGGGTCGAGCATGGTCGCGGCCTGCGTGAGCATCGACTGCGTGATGACGAGCTCGCCCACGAGGTTGATGAGCTGGTCGACCTTCTCGACGTCGACGCGGATGGAGCTGGACTCCTTCGCGCCTGCTGCAGCGCCGGCCGCGGCCGGGGCTGCAGCAGCGCTTGCCGCCACCGGTGCCGGGGCGGGAGCGGGCGCCGGTGCGGCGGCCGCTTCCACCTTGGCGGGTTCTGCAGCGACGGGCTCGGCCACGGCTGCCGGGGCTTCGGCGCCGGCAGCTTCGCGCGAGATGTCGATCTGCGATTCGTCGATCACGAAGCAGCACACGGCCACGATGTCGTCGGGATCGCAGGTGGTCTCGAGCAGCACGGTGAGCTGGTCGTTGGTGCGGGTGCGCGAGAGCACCTTGCCGAGGTTGGCGAGCTCGCCGGCGAGCAGGTCGCATTCGCTGTCGGACAGGCGGGCGAAGCGCACGCGCAGCACGCCGTCGCCGGCGGCAGCAGCCGGCGCGCTCGCGGCAGCGACAGGTGCGGGCGCAGGGGCCGGAGCCGGTGCAGGCGCCGGGGCGGCTGCCACTGCGGCAGGTGCGGCGCCGTCGCCGCCGTTCTCCAGCGCAAGCTGCTGGAGCACGCCGCAGATGTGCGCGACCATGTCGGGATCCGGCTCCTTGCCGGCCTGGTAGGCGGTGAGTTGTTCTTGCAAGGCGTCCTTCGTTTCCAGAAAGGCATCGATCATCGGAGCGCTCAGGGTCAGTTGCCCGTGGCGGGCGCGATCCAGCAGCGATTCGAGTACGTGCGTGGTGTTGGTCAAGGCAGTGAAACCGAACGTCGCGGCACCACCCTTGATGGAGTGGGCTGCGCGGAAGATGGCGTTGAGCTGTTCGCTGTCTGGCGACGCGACGTCGAGTTCCAGCAGCAGTTGCTCCATCTCGGCGAGAAGCTCGATGGCTTCGACGAAGAATGCTTGGGTGAATTGACTGAGGTCCATCTGTTGTGCTCCGGGCCGGTGTTCTCGCACCGGCCGCTTGGGTTCCTTTTTTTGTCTTCGCGCTTCGAGATCCGGGCCGCCGCTATCGCGCCACGACGCTCGCCTTGGCCGCCACGAGGCTGGCACCGGCAACCGCATCGGGCGAACGGGCACCCGTCGCCGCGGCACTCGCCGACGGGACCTTGCCGATGCGCGTGCCCACGGGCTCGACACTGTTCTCGCGTTCGATGCGCTCCTGCGTCCGATGGTTGAGCAGGATGATGCTGATGCGGCGGTTGATCGGGTTGCGCGGATCGGCCTTGTCCAGGTGCATGCTGTCGGCCAGCCCGATCACGCGAAGCACCTTGCCCTCGGTCATGCCGCCGATCACCAGTTCGCGGCGGGATGCGTTGGCACGGTCTGCCGAAAGCTCCCAGTTGCCATAGGAGCGGTCGCCGTTGGTGTAGACGATGGCGTCGGTGTGGCCCGACAGGGTGATCTTGTTGGGCAGCCCGTTGAGCGCCGGTCCGAGTTCGCGAAGGATCGAGCGCATGTGCGGCACCACGCGGGCGCTGGCCAGCTCGAACATCGGGCGGTTCTCGGTATCGACGATCTGCAAACGCAGGCCTTCGGTGGTGATGTCGATCAGGATCTGCGAGCGGAACTGCTGGAACACCGGGCTCTTCTCGATCAGCGCCTCGAGCTGGCGCTTCATCTCGGCAAGCCTGCTGGCGTCGGCCTCGTCCTCGCTGGTGGTCTCGGTGAACTTGACTTCGCCCTCGACATGCATCGGGTCGGCGCCGCCGCCCGGGATCATGCTGGCGCTCAGGCTGGCCTTGTCGCCGCCGTGCATCGCCACCCGCAACGGCATGCGGAAGTGCTCGGCGATGCCCTCGCGCTGCTTCGGGCTCGAGATGGACAGCAGCCACATCACCAGGAAGAAGGCCATCATCGCCGTCATGAAGTCGGCGTACGCGATCTTCCAGCCGCCACCATGATGGCCGCCGCCCCCGCCCTTGTGGACGTGCTTGATGATGATCTGGGGCTTGCCGTCGTTCATGGTCGCTGCTCGTTCAACTGGATCGCCGTTGCGGGCGTCAGCGCGCCTTGACCTCGCGGACGTGGTCGTCCAGCTCGGTGAACGAAGGACGCTCGGTCGAGAACAGCACCTTGCGGCCGAACTCCACCGCGAGCTGCGGCGCGTAGCCGTTCAGGTTGGCCAGCAGCGTCACCTTGGCGCACTGGTAGATCTTCATGCCCTCTTCCACCTTCTGCTCGATCACCGAGGCCAGCGGCGACACGAAGCCGTACGCCAGCAGCACGCCCAGGAAGGTTCCGACCATCGCGTGGGCGATCAGCGCGCCCATCTCCGAAGGCGGCAGGTCGGCCGAGGCGAGCGCGTGCACCACGCCCATCACGGCGGCGACGATGCCCAGCGCGGGCAGCGCATCGGCCACGCGCGACAGGCTGTGGCCGGGCACCTCGGCCTCGTGGCGGATGGTCTCGATCTCGTGGTCCATCAGCGCCTCGATCTCGTGCGCATCGGTGTTGCCGCTGATGACCAGGCGCAGGTAGTCGCTCAGGAACACGGTGATGCCCTCGTGTCCGAGGATGTTGGGATAGCGCGCGAAGATCTCGCTCTTGCTGGGGTCCTCGACGTCGGACTCCAGCTTCATCATGCCTTCCTTGCGGGCCTTGGCGAGCAACTCGTAGAGCAGCGCCAGCAGGTCCATGTAGAGCTGGCGGTTGTGCTTGGAGGAACGCAGCAGCAGCGGCAGTTCCTTGATCGTCGCCTTGATGGTCTTGCCGTTGTTGCCCGCGATGAAGGCTCCCAGCGCGGAGCCGCCGATCATGAGCAGCTCCACCGGCTGGAAGAGGACGCCGAAGTGCCCGCCCATGAGGGCATAGCCCCCGAACACGCAACCGATCACCACGATATATCCGGCCAGAATCAGCACGCGCTACCCCTCATCGCCCGCAGGCTACAAATCAACAAACCCCGAACGTCCGCATGCGGACGTGGGGCACTTTTCCTAGACTGCGCCGCCGATATCCATCACAGGCGCGACAGCCACCAGGCCGGCCCGCCGCACATCCGCGGTCTTGGGCTTGCGCGCCTTGCCCGCGCGCGAGGGCGGACGGCACAGAACACACACATATCCGTTCTTGTTGTCATGGGCGTGCGCCACGAAGTGGCCGCCGCACCGGCTGCAGGTACTGAGCTGCAGCATGTCGCTGTCGAAGAAGCGCACCATCGTCTCGGCACGCGTGAAATCGAGCACCGCCTCGCCGCCTTGCGACCCGACCTGCTCCACGTAGAGCCGGTAAGCCTTGATGAGCGCGGGCAGTTCGTTCTCGTCGGCTTCATCGAGCATGAAGCGATAGATGTTGTAGAACATCGACGAGTGGATGTTGGCCAGCCACGTCATGTACCAGTCGGTAGAAAACGGCAGCAGGCCCTTGGGCGGGGACACGCCCTTGAGTTCCTTGTACAGGCGGATCAGCCGTTCCCGGCTCAGCGCGACCGCCGCCTCGAGAAACTGCAGGCGCGCGCCGAGTCCGATCAGCTCGACGGCGAGCTGCACTTCACGGACCTCGCCCAGGACGCTCTTGCGGATCATGCTGCCGCCGAGCCCGCGTCACGCATCTGGACCTGCGCCTGAGCCTGGCGTGCCGCCATCAGGATCGACATGTGAGCCTGCTGCAATGCGGGCTCCTTGCCTTCGCCGACCACCGCGAACATCGGGCGGTCGTCCAGACGGAAGCTGCACAGCAGGAAGTTGGATGCCGCCAGCTTCACGATCTGGCTGAGCGACATGTTTGCCAGCAGATCCGCGAGTTCGCGTCCCACGCCGAGGCGGAACATGGCTTCCGCCCTGTCCTGCTTCACCATCTTCTGCGCAAGCAGCATATAGGCCAGATTAATCTCGCCGATTTCCTTCGACATGACGCCGCCGGTATTGAAATTGAGGTTTTCCACGTCTTGTTCCATTTCCGATTCCCAGTCCACTTTGGTTCTAATCAATCGTGTATACATTATATACACAAAGTTTTACACTTTGAAGAACTTTGTAAGAGAGGGCGACAAAAAAAGTAGGAAACGTCTGACACAAACGCGACTCTCTCCCTCGAGAAAGCTCTGCTCCGTGGATGTAACAACGCCGTCGCAAAGATGCAACCACGAGTTACAAAAATCGCTTAAAGGCAATAATCTATTCATAGTCAAATTTCCATCAATAAAGACTATGAACAATCATGGATTCAATGAACCGGAAATTTCCGCATTCAAATGAAAAGCTCATGACTTTGCATTGACGAATTGAAGAATTAATTCGTTTCATGGCTTTCCAATCCGTGGATCCACGCCATCACCTCGGCCACCGCCAGGTACAGCTGCGGCGGGATCTGCTGGTCGAGATCGACCTGCATCAGCAGCTTCACGAGGTCAGCGGACGAGTGCACGTACAGCCCGTTCTCGCGCGCCTCGCGCATGATCGATTCGGCAACCACGCCGTAGCCCTTGGCCACGACGACCGGCGCCTTGCCCTTGTCGGCATACGACAGGGCGACCGCGCTGTTGCGGTTTTCCATGCCCTCGTTCATTGCGCCCGTCATGCGACCTCCGCTTCCGCGGGCGCGGCCGCCTTGGCCACGACCTGCAGCTGCTGCAGCTGGAGGCCGGCGGCCTCGAAGCGGCGCACGAGCCGGCCCGCGTCGCCGCGCAGCCGTTCGGCGGTGGGCGCCTCGCGCGCCGTCAGGTGTGCCTGAACGGCAGGGCCGGCCACGCTCAGGCGCAGGTCGACGTCGCCCAGGCGCGGCAGTTGCAGCGACACGGTGGTCGACCAGCGGCGCGCCGGGTCTTCGTCCACGACAGCGCCTTCGCGCGCTTCGGCCTCGGCCTGTTCCTGTTCTTCCTGGATCGACCAGGTCATCGGCACGTCGGGCCAGGCCTGGCCGCTCCAGCGGAACACGGCGCCGGCGAGCAGGTCGAGCTGCTGGTGCACGAGCGTGACGGCTTGCGGATGAATGACTTCGGTTCCCCGCGCGGCCTGCGCCACGGCGGAAGTTTCGGATTGGCGCGCCGCCTCGCCGGCGCGGTGCGCGGGCACCGCACTGTCGAAAGTGCTGCCTGCCTGCGCGGCTTCCGCCGGCCGATAGGCGGCCTGGAGTTTCGAGGCCTCGACCGCCGGTGCGGGCGCCGGCAGCGTGGAATCGGCAGCGGCGCCATTCGGCACGCCGCTGTTCGCGTGCGCTGCCTGAGTGGCAGATGCGTTCGCAGGAGTGCCGCCCTGGTTGGCGTTGCCCGTGAGCGCCCCGGTGCCAGGCATTGCGGCAAGCGCCGCATCGGCTTGCGACACAGCGGCCGCTGTGGCGGCGGCGTTCGTCGCCGGTGCCGCGGCGGAGGGCTGCGGCGCGTCTGCCGCGCCGGGCACGACCGGCACAAGCGCTGCATTTGCCGCCACCGGCTTCGCAACCACGGGGCCGCCCCAGCGCGCCTGCGGCTCGGCGGCCATCTGCGCGAGCGTGCGGCCTCCTGCTGCGAACTCGGCCAGGTGCGATTCATAGAAGAGCCCGCTGGTGGACACCGTGCGTGCCAGCGTGCCGGCCAGCGCCGCCGCATCGGCGGGCTGCTGACGCGAAGCCAGCAGCGGAGCCGCGCCGCGCACCGGGCCGGGCTCCGCCTGCAGGTCCGCCAGCACGGCGCCGATGACGCGTGCCGCCACCGACAGCCGCGCGGTCATCGATGCCGGCGCGCCGCCGCCGAGGTGGGCGCCGCCGCCGACCAGCGCGCCCGGAATCTGGCGATCGAGCGCGGCATTGGAAGGCAGCCGCACATCGTTCTCGACCTTGCCCACCGGCAGCGCTTTTCCCGGCGCGCCGATGGCTGCCTCGCCTTTGATGCCGAGCACGTCGAGGCGCGGCGCGAGCCTGGCGGCCAGCAGTGCGTCGATGAGTCCGGCAAGTCCAGTCATGGGCGTGTCTTCAGGGGTGAAAGGTCAGGTGGCGTCGGTGCGATCCGCGGCGTGCGGCTCAGTGCGTCGATCCGTAGGCGCGGCCGAGGCTCTTCTGCTTGTGCAGGCTGCCCATGCGCATCACGAGATCCTCGATCTGCGGCTTGATCAGGCCCGACACCTCGGCCTGGTCGACGCGGATGCGGTCCAGCAGGCCGAGCACGCGCTCGATCTGGATCGTGTCGAGCGTCTCCAGCGGTTCGATGGCGCGCAGCCGGTCGACCAGTGCGGCGCAGCGCGCCTCCAGTTCGGGCAGCACGCCCCATTCCTTGGCGCGCGCCAGCACCAGCATCTGCGCGATGTGGGCTGCGAGCTCCTCGTAGCAATGAACGACCTCACTCCTGACTGCCATGTTGTTCCCTGTCCCTGTTGTCATCTGGATGCAGCCGCGGCTCAGCCGCGGCTTCTGTCATCGATCTCCCGCCATGCGGAAGCGATGTTCTCGAGCAGTTGCCCGGCCTCGTCCAGCGCCTGCACGTCGTTGTGCAGGTTCGCGTGGAAGAGCCGCCGCACGACGTAGTCGTACAGCGCCGAGAGATTGCCCACGAGTTCGGCGCCGGCTTCGCCGGCCGCCGTGGCGTCGAGGCCGGCCTTCAGGCCGTTGTCCACGATGCCGATGGCCTTGGAGATCGCACGGCCCTTGGCCTCCGTCTCGCCGGCCGTCATGTGAAAGCGCGCCATGCCGATGGCGGACTTCGCGCCGTCGAACAGCATCACGATGAGCTGGTGCGGCGAAGCGCTCATCACGCTCGTTTCCACGCCGACGCGCGCATACGCGCCGGCACCCGTGCGAAGGTTGTGGGGTGTGTACATCGGCTGCTCCGTGTCGCTGTGCTTGGCTCTTGCCTGTTTACTTGGAGCTGTTCGACATCGATTCGAACTGCTGCGTGAGGTAGGTCTTGGTGTTGTTCATGCTGTTGATCAACACGTCGAGCTGCGTGAACTGGGCCTTGTAGCGGGCGACGGTGGCGTCCACGCGCGTCTGCATGGCGTCGTACTGGTCGTCCAGCTGCTTGATGGTGGAGGTCACGCCGTCGCTGGCCACCTTCAGTGCGCCGGTGTTCAGGTCGGTCACGATCGCGTCGATCTGCTTGCCGTAGCCGCTCGTGCTGCCGGTGGCGCTGGAGAACAGGCCCGCCACGCCCTTGAGGTTGTTGGCCAGGGCCTTGTCGAGCTTGGTGGCGTCGACGGCGAGGGTGCCGTCCTTCTGGAAGCCGACGCCGATCTCGGCAAGCACCTTCATGTCGTTGGCGCCGCCGGCCTGCGGCGTGGTGAGCGCCTGGCGGATGCGCGTCTGCAGGTTGCGCAGCGTGGTGTCGCCGACCAGCGCGGCACCCGTGTTGGTGTCGGCGTCGTAGGCGGTCAGGGTCTTGGCGGTGCTCTGCAGCGCGTTGTAGGCATTCACGAAGTCGGTGATCGCCGACTTCGCGCCCGCCGTGTTTTCCTTCATCGACAGGCCGGTCTTGCCGGTGTTGACCAGCGTGAGCGTCGCGCCCTGGATGGCTTCCTTGACGGTGTTCGTCGAGCTGGTGACGTCGATGCCGTTCACATTCAGCTTGGCGTTCTGCGCCACCGAGGTCTGCTTCAGGTTCTGCGTGCCGGCCGGGTCGTTGCCCACCAGGTTCTGCAGCGCCGCGTCGCCGTCGACCGAGATGCGCATGCTCGACTTCTCGCCGGTCGTCGAGGACGTCAGCACCAGGCGGTTGGGCGTGCCGCTGCCGTCGTTCACGATGGACGCGGTCACACCGGCATTGGCACCGTTGATTGCGTTGCGGATGCCTTCGAGCGTGTTGTTGGTCGGGTCGATCGTGATCGACTTGGCGGGCTGGCTCGGGTCCGCGGTGAAGGTGGCGCCGGTGTACTGGCCGGTGGCGGCGTTGAGCGTGCCGCCGCTGATCTGGCCGAAGTCGATGGTGATCTTGCCGTTGCCGATGGCGGTCTTGCTGTCCACCTGGCCCGCGCTGACCACGGTCTGCGCCTGCGCGAGCTGCTGCACGTCGATGGTGAAGTTGCCGGCGGCGCTCGAATCGGTGGCCGACGCGGACAGGATCCCGCTCACGGTCGGAGTGCCCGTCACGCTCTGGAACAGCGTCGGGTCGGCGAGCTTCTTGGCTGCCGTCTGCAGCACGCTGAGCGCGCTCTGGATGGTGCCGTAGGCGGAGAGCTTGCTCGTGTAGCTCTTGGCCTTCGCCTGCAGCGCCACCAGCGGCTGGCTCTCGGCGGTCTGCAGCTGCGTGAGCAGGTCCGCGAGATTCAGGTTGGAGCCGACACCAAGGCTGCTGATCGTTGCCATTTGAATGAATTCCTGTGTTGCTTGTTCTTCAAAGAGAGGGGGCGCGTTGGTCTCCAGGCGCGCTCAGGCGGCCTGGTCGACCAGCAGGCCGTTGCCTTCGCTCATGAGCCTGGCGATGCGCACGACCTCTTCGTTCGGGATCTGGCGGATGACCTCGCCGCTGGCGCGGTCGACCACCTTCACGATGAGCTTGTCGGTGTCCTTGTCGACCTCGAAGCGGAGGCCGACCTCGCGCACCGCGAGCGCCGCATTCACCTCGCGCACCGCGTGCTCCACCTGCACCGGCGTGGCCTCGTCCACGGCGCCTTCGGCCGCGGCGGCGGCAGTCGCCGCACCGGCGCCGGCACCCGCGGCGCGGCCGGCGAGCAGCTGCGTCCAGGGACTGTCCTTCACGGGAATGGTCGGCACGGGGTTCGACATTTTTCTACCTTGTTGTCTGGCGGTTCTCGCTGTGCCCAGCGGCCTCGCTTCGGGCGTGGCCGCTGGGCACAGCGCAGGCGGTTCCGGGCTTGCTCCCGGGGCCTGCGCCTGCCGGACCCCCTTGCGGGGGCCGGCTTTCCTTTGCTAGTTGAGGGTTGTGGATTAACGCAGGAGGGACAGCACGCCTTGCGTCGTCTGGTTGGCTTGCGACAGCACCGAGGTACCGGCTTGCTGCAGGATCTGGGCGCGCGTCATGTTCGACACTTCGACCGCGTAGTCAGCGTCTTCGATGCGCGAGCGCGACGACGACAGGTTGGTCACGGTGGTGCCCAGGTTGGCGATCACCGAGTCGAAACGGTTCTGCACCGCACCCAGCGAGCTGCGCAGCTTGTCGACCTTCGACAGAGCGGCGTCGAGTGCCTTCAGCGGGTCGACCGTGGCGGTCGTGTTGCTGACAGCCTTGGTCGTCAGCTTGCCGACGTTGGCCGCATCGGCGTACACGGTGTTGGCCTTGCTGTCGGTGACGACGCCGTTTTCATGCATCGTGACGGTTTCGGTCGTGGCGGTCGTGAGCGCGCCGCTGAGGTCGACGAACTGAGCGCCGCCGTTGGTCACTGCACCGGTCGTTGCAGCCACGGTGTAGGCAGCGGTGCTGCCTGCAGCGCCGTCGATGTCGATCGTGGCGGCGGCGGCGAACGTGTTCACCAGGGCCTTGACGGTGTCGGCAGCAACGGGTTCCTTCGTGACGTTCATCGTGCCGGCGGTAGCCGTGGCCGTGAACACCGCGCCGGTGTTGTTGATCTTGATCGTGTCGCCTGCGGTGGCCATCGCGCCGGTCAGCGACGAGACGGTTGCTGCAACGGCGGAGCCGCCGTTGTCGGTCGGGGTCAGGTTGCCCGTGACGTCGACGAACAGGGCCGAGCCGTCGGCAGCGGTGATGCCGCCCGAGCTGTCGATCTTGACGTCCGTTGCCTTGCCGCCCAGGGTCACGGTGGCCGACAGGGTCTGGCCGGCCGGTGCCGTCAGCGAGGCGGTGAGTGGGGCGCCGGTGCGGCCCGTTTCAGCGAGCGTGTAGCTCTTCGACGAAGCGCTGTACGTGTAGGTGGCGGTGCCGACTGCGACCGTGCCGCCGTCTTGCATCTTCGAGAGAACGTCGTTGGCCGTGGCGGCGGTCGTGTTCTTCGTGTAGGCGGTGTTGCCGTTGGTGGTGGCACCCTTGGTCCAGCCAGCGACCAGCAGGTCCGACTCGGTGGCCGACTTGTTGGCGGCGCCCTTGCCGTTCACGTTGAAGTTGTCCAGACCCAGGGTCTTGGCGCTGATTTCCTGCAGGTCGATGTCGATGGTTTCGCCGTCGTTCGCGCCGACTTGCACGGTCAGCTTGCCAGCGTTGGCCGACAGGACCTTCACGCCGTTGAACTGGGTCTGTTCCGACACGCGGTTGATTTCGTCCAGACGCTGGCCGATTTCAGCCTGGATCGAGTCCAGGTCGGTTGCCGAGTTCGTGCCCGTGGCGGCTTCCACCGACAGTTCGCGAATGCGTTGCAGGTTGTTGTTGACTTCGGTCAGCGCGCCTTCGGTCGTCTGGGCGATCGAGATGCCGTCGTTGGCATTGCGCGTTGCTTGCGTCAGGCCCTTGATGTTGGCCGTGAAGCGGTTGGCGATGGCCTGGCCGGCAGCGTCGTCCTTGGCGCTGTTGATGCGCATGCCGGAGGACAGGCGCTCGATGGCGCTGTTCAACGCCGACTGCGACTTGTTGAGGTTGTTTTGCGTGAGCAGCGAGAGGCTGTTCGTGTTGATGACTTGCGCCATGATCGACTCCTGATTAACAAAGGTTGTGTGACTCCGGCCATCGGCCGTAACGCTGGACCCGCTTCCACTGTGAGACTCAAGCCATCGTTGATTTGGTTATCGGCCAGCCCCCACAAACCTTTAGGGCCTCTCGCAAAAAAGTTGCGCACGCCCCGCGAGTCACCCCAACACCCCGTCAGGCCTGGAGATTCATGACCTCCTGGTAGGCGGTGACCAGGCGGTTTCGCACCTGAAGCCCGGTCTGGAACGCCACATTGGCCTTCTGAAGGTCGACCATCACGTCGTTCAGCGCCACGCCGGGCTTGCCCAGTTCGAACGATTCGGCCTGGGCGTAGGCGCTCTGCTGGGCGCCGCTGATGTTGGCGAGCGAGCGCTTGAGCTCGGCGGCGAAGCCGCCGGCTTCCGCGGGCGCGCCCGCGGCCGGGGCGATGCCGGTGTTGAGCGCGGTGACGCGCATCTGCTGCAAGACGGATTCGATGGCGCTGATCGACATGGGATCTCTTCTTCCTGTGTGAACACTTCTGCGTGACTTGACAAGGAGGACGCAAGTCCTCCGGCTGGCCCGCAGCGTATCAAGGGAAGACCCCGATTCAAGCGCGCAACTGAGGGCGAAAACCCCGGCTGTTCGGCCATTCGAATTCCGTTCGACTGTTGACAATCTTCTCGAAACGAACAGGCCGTGGACGACTTCACCGGCCCTCCGGAATGAAATCTCAACACCGAATCCCCTCTCTTGACCAGGCATCGGCCCCTGCCGGCTGCGCAGCCGTGACGAAGGTGCACGCATGAGCACGGCAGTGCCCGCGGGCGACATGCCCAATGCCGGCAACGGCTCCGGTGCAGGCTCCGGCCTGCCCCCGATCCTGGAGCGCATGCGCGCGCAGCCCAAGCTGCCGCTGATCGTCGGCGCGGCGGCCGTGGTGGCCGCGGCCGCCGCGTTCATGCTGTGGAGCCGCGCGCCCGACTACAAGGTGCTCTACACCAACGTGTCGGACCGCGACGGCGGCGCGATCATCGCGTCGCTGCAGCAGATGAACGTGCCCTACAAGTTCGCCGAAGGCGGCGGCGCGATCCTGATCCAGGGCGACAAGGTGGCCGAAACGCGCCTGAAGCTCGCGGCCCAGGGCCTGCCCAAGGCCGGCGGGGTCGGTTTCGAACTGATGGACAACCAGAAGTTCGGCACCAGCCAGTTCGCGGAGCAGGTGAACTACCAGCGCGGCCTCGAGGGCGAGCTGGCGCGTTCCATCGAATCCATCGGCACCATCGAGGCGGCCCGGGTGCACCTGGCGCTGCCGAAGCCTTCGCTCTTCGTGCGCGAGCAGAAGAAGCCCTCGGCGTCGGTGGTGCTCACGCTCCTGCGCGGGCGCAGCATCGACGAAGGCCAGGTCAGCGCCATCGTGCACATGGTGTCGAGCAGCGTGCCCGACCTGGACGCCAAGAGCGTCACCGTGGTCGACCAGCGCGGCAACCTGCTGTCCTCCGCGCGCGGTGCCGACCGCGGGCTGGACGTGAGCCAGCTCAAATATGCGCAGGAGATCGAGGCCGGCTACATCCGCCGCATCGAGGCCATCCTGCAGCCGATCGTCGGCGCGAGCAACGTGCGCGCCCAGGTGGCTGCCGACATCGACTTCTCGGTGGTCGAGCACACCGACGAGAAATACAAGCCCAACCAGGACCCGTCGCAGGCCGCCGTGCGCAGCCAGCAGACGAGCGAATCGGCGCAGCACGGCAGCGGACCGCCCGGCGGCGTGCCGGGCGCGCTGTCGAACCAGCCGCCGGTGAACCCGACCGCGCCGATCGTCGGTCCGCGCGCCCCGAACGCGCCGGGCACGCCGCCGGCCGGTACGCCGGGCGCTCCCGGAACGCCGGGTGCACCGGGTGCCGCCGCTGCCCAGGGCACGACCGCCTCCACGGCCTCGACCGCTTCAAGCGGCCCGAGCAGCACGCGCAAGGACACCACCACCAACTACGAGCTCGACCGCACCATCCGCCACGTGCAGCAGGCTGCCGGCGGCGTGAAGCGGCTGTCGGTCGCGGTGGTGGTGAACAACCGCGACAGCGTGGACGCCGGCGGCAAGAGCACCAGCCGCGCGCTGACCCCGGCCGAGCTCGAGCAGATCCGCAACCTCGCCAAGGAAGCCATGGGCTTCAGCCAGGACCGCGGCGACTCGCTGAACGTGGTCAACAGCGCTTTCGCCCGCGATGCCGACAGCGGCCCCGGCCCCGAAGTGCCGTTCTGGAAGGACCGCGACAACATCGAGATCGGCAAGACGCTGGGCCAGTACCTGCTGATCGCGCTGCTCGCACTGTTCGCCTGGTTCGGGGTGATCCGGCCGCTGGTGCGCCGCCACGCGGCGCCGCCTCCGGCGCCCGTGCCGGCCGCCGAGCCCGAAGACACCGCCCCGGCCGACACGCCGGAAGCCGCCGGACCGTCGCAGGAAGAAGCCCTGCGCGAACGCGAAGCCAACCGCAAGAAGGCCGACATGGACTACGCGCACCAGATCGCCGAGAAGGACCCCAAGCTGGTCGCGGCCCTGATCCAGCACTGGATGAACAGCGATGAGTAACGAAATCGGAACCCGCAAGAGCGCCATCCTGCTGATGGCCCTCGGTGAAGACCGCGCCGCCGCCGCGCTGCACCAGCTGCCCACCTCCGAGGTGCAGGCGCTGGGCCTCGCGATGTCGAAGCTGACTTCCGTCTCCAAGGAAGAGCTGGCCTCGGTGCTGGCCGAGTTCCGCCAGGAAACCGAGCAGCTCTCGGCCCTGCACCTGGGCTCGACCAGCTACATCCGCGCGGTGCTGAAGAAGGCGCTGGGCGAGGACCGCGCCAGCAACCTGCTCGAAGACATCCTGCAGCCCGACGAGCCGCGCGGCGGCATCGACCGCCTCAACGAGCTGGAAGCCGGCGAAGTGGCCGAGCTCATCCGCGACGAGCACCCGCAGATCCTGGCAACGCTGCTGGTGCACCTGGACCGCATGAAGGCCTCCGAGGTGCTCGAGAAGCTGCCCACGCGCCTGCGCCACGACGTCATCATGCGCGTGGCCACCTTCGGCGGCGTGCAGCCGTCGGCGCTGAACGAGCTGACCGACGTGCTCACCGAGATGCTCGCCGGCCAGGGCCTGCGCCGCAGCCGACTGGGTGGCGTGCGCACGGCGGCGGAGATCGTCAACCTGATGAGCACCACGCAGGAAGAGGAAGCCATCGCCCATGTGCGCGAGCAGGACGAGGCGCTGGCACAGCGCATCGTCGACGAGATGTTCGTGTTCGAGAACCTGCTGGGCCTGGAAGACCGCAGCATCCAGCGCCTGCTCAAGGACATCGAGAGCGACTCGCTCATCATCGCGCTCAAGGGCGCGCCGATGGAGCTGCGCGACAAGTTCCTCAACAACATGTCGCAACGCGCCGCCGAAACGCTGCGCGAGGACATGGAACTGCGCGGTCCGGTGCGCGTGTCGCAGGTCGAGGCCGAGCAGAAGGCGATCCTGCAGGTGGCGCGCCGCCTCGCGGAATCCGGCGAAATCGTGATTGCGGCACCTGGCACCGATGACTTCGTCTGACCCCGCCCCGCCCGCCCGAACGGCGCCTCCGGCTTCGGCCGCGCCGACCTGTTCGGCGGCTCGCCCGAACGCCTCGCCGCGATCCAGGCTGCGGCCCGGCAGGCCGCAGCCGGCCCGAAGCCCGCACTTTCCGCCTGGGAACGCTGGGAAATGGGCACGCTCGACGGCGGCAGGCCGCCAGCGCCCGCCGGCCGCAAGACGGCAAGCGCCGCCGCGCGTGCGGGCGTGCCCGTGCCGCCGCCCGCACCGCCTGCGCCGAAGATCGATCTGGCCGAACTGGCCCGCATCCGCAAGGATGCACGCGCCGCGGCCGAAGCCGAAGGCCGGGCCGAGGGCCTCGCCGAAGGCCGCAAGGCCGGCCACACCGAAGGCCTGGCCACCGGCCTCGCTGCCGCCACCGTGCACGCCGAGCGCCTGCGCGCGCTGACCCGTTCCTTCCCCGACGCCCTGCGCCGCGCCGAAGGCGAGCTGGCAGACACCGTGCTCGCGCTGGCCCTCGACGTGGCGCGCCAGGTGGTGCACCGCACGTTCACGGCCGAGCCCGGCTGGGTGCTGCCGCTGGTGCGCGACCTGCTCAACACCGAACCTGCCCTGCGCGGCGAGCCGCGCCTGCTGCTGCACCCCGACGACGCGGCGCTGGTAAAGAACAGCCTGGGCCACGAGATCGAGGCCGCCGGCTGGCAGGTGCGCGCCGACGACACCCTCACGCGCGGCGGCTGCCGCGTGCAATCCGCCAACGGCGAGCTCGACGGCACGCTGGAGACCCGCTGGAAGCGCGTGTCTTCGGTGCTGCGCGACGACAGCGCCTACGGCGCGGAATCCGCCTGAACACCCGATCGCACCGATGCAGACCGTCGCCTCCAACCCTCACCTGCAGACCGTGCGCGCCGCGCTGGACAAGGCGCGCGGCAGCGTCTCGCACGTCACCACCACCACCGCCTCCGGCCGCCTCACGCGCGCGGTAGGTCTGGTGCTGGAAGCCGTGGGCCTGCAGCTGCCCGTGGGCAGCGACTGCCTGATCGAGCTGCCGCCCGGCAATGCACAGCGCTATGCCGAGGCAGAAGTGGTCGGCTTCGCGGGCGAACGCCTGTTCCTGATGTCGCAGACCGAGGTGGCCGGGCTGGTGCCCGGCGCGCGCGTGTTCGCGCGGCCCGTGACGGTGGAGCCGGGCCATGCCGGCGCGGGCAATGCCCATACCAAGCGCCTGCCGGTCGGCATCGGCATGCTCGGCCGCGTGGTCGACGCGGCCGGCCGCCCGCTCGACGGGCTCGGCCCGCTCGACCTCGAACGCAAGGTGCCGCTGAGCTCGCCGCCCATCAACCCGCTCACGCGCGCGCCGATCGACTCGGTGCTCGACGTCGGCGTGCGCGCCATCAACGCGATGCTCACCGTCGGCCGCGGCCAGCGCATGGGCCTGTTCGCCGGCTCCGGCGTGGGCAAGAGCGTGCTGCTCGGCATGATGGCGCGGTTCACCAGCGCCGAGGTCATCGTGGTCGGCCTGATCGGCGAACGCGGCCGAGAAGTGAAGGACTTCATCGAGAACACGCTCGGCGAGGAAGGCCTCGCGCGCGCCGTGGTGGTGGCCGCGCCCGCCGACAACTCCCCGCTGCTGCGCCTGCAGGGCGCGGCGTACGCCACCTGCCTGGCCGAGTACTTCCGCGACCTGGGCAAGGACGTGCTGCTCATCATGGACTCGCTCACCCGCTACGCCATGGCGCAGCGCGAGATCGCGCTGGCCGTGGGCGAGCCGCCGGCCACCAAGGGCTACCCGCCCTCGGTGTTCGCCAAGCTGCCCGCGCTGGTGGAACGCGCGGGCAACGGCTCGCGCGACGCCCAGGGGCGCGGCGGCTCAATCACTGCCTTCTATACGGTGCTGTCCGAAGGCGACGACCAGCAGGACCCGATCGCCGACTCGGCGCGCGCCATCCTGGACGGCCACGTGGTGCTCTCGCGCACGCTGGCGGAGGCCGGCCACTACCCGGCCATCGACATTGAGGCCTCCATCAGCCGCGCCATGACCGCGCTGATCCCGTCGTCGCAGTTCGACACGGTGCGCCGCTTCAAGCAGATGCTCTCGCGCTACCAGCGCAACCGCGACCTGATCAGCGTCGGCGCCTACGCGCCGGGCCACGACCCGCAGCTGGACCAGGCGATCGCGATGTACCCGCGCATCGAGGCGTTCCTGCAGCAGTCGATGGACGAGCGCACGCCCTACGAAGAGGCCATCGGGCAGCTGGAAAACCTGTTCAGGGCCGAACGCCGCGTCTAGGCGCACACAGATTCAGAGATACCAAGCAAGGACTCCCTCCATGACCCGCAAGCTCCCCCTCGGCATGTTGATCGACCTGGCCCACACACAGACGGACGACGCCGCGCGCCGCCTGGGCGCGCTGCAGAGCGCGCACCTGAACGCCAGCCAGAAGCTCGAACTGCTGCTGCAGTACCGCCAGGACTACCACGACCAGCTCGACGCCCTGATGCGCGACGGCCTGCCCTCGTCGCAGTGGCGCAACTACCGCAATTTCCTGGGCACCCTGGACGGCGCCATCGAGCAGCAGCGCGCCATCGCCGCGCAGACCGAGAGCCGGCTGGACAACGGCCGCGTCGACTGGCAGAAGCAGAAGCGCCGACTGAGCTCGTTCGACACCCTGGCCGAGCGCGTGCGCGCCCAGGAAACGATGGCAGCGAACAAGCGCGAGCAGCGCGACAGCGACGAGCGCGCAGCGCGCAAGTTCTTCGACCGCGCCTCGCACCCGACCCTTTGAATCTCCAGGAACAGACATGCCACCCATGATCATGCCCCCCGTCATGCCGAGCGCCGCCGGCCAGGCCGTCTCGCAAGCCGGCTCGCGCAGCCGTGGCGATGCGGACGACGCGCAGGGCCGCGGCTTCGGCGCGGCCCTGGAGCGCTCGCGCGGCAACCAGCGCGCCAGGCCGGCGGATGACGCCTCGGGCGTCGCCGCGGCGGAACGCAAGCCCGTTCGCAAGCCCGGCGCCGACGACGACACAAGCGACGCGCTGCCCGATCCGAACCTGGCCTTTCTCGCGCCGCCCAACACGCCGCTGCACGCCCTGACGCTGGCCGGCCGCACCGCGCAGGCCGATGTGAGCGCGAGCGCCGCAGCCGCCGACGCCGCCGTGGGTGCGGCCCGCGCCGCTGCCGACAAGGCCGTCACCGCGGCCACCGACGTCGTGGCCGATCCGGCCCTGCAGGACGCGCTCGCCGGGCTGAAGCCCGATGCCGCGGCCGCCGATGCGAAGGCCGCCGCCGCCAAGCCTGCACCCGACACCGGCCTCGCGGCCAAGGATGCCGCGAAGACCGGCGTCGACGTGTCCGCGCTGACGCCCGTCGCCGACGCGGCTGCCGACGCCACGGCGCCGACAACCTCGCTGCAGGACGTGGTGCGCGCTGCGGTTGCCGCACAGACCGCGGGCGTGGCCGGCGGCCGGCCCGCAGGCGCATCCGCCAGCGCAGGCACCAGTGCTGCCGCCGGCGGACGTGCCGCCCCGCGGCGCACCGTGAGCGCCACCACCGCCGAGCAGCTGGCCGCGCAGGCCAAGCCGGCCGAAGACACCTGCGACACGGTCACCGCCGCTGCCGTGCCGTCCGCCTCGGCGGCCCAGCCCGGCACCGACGCGACCGACACCCCGGCCCCGGCCGCACAGTTCGCGCTGCAGCAGCCCGCCGCCGCGACCGCGCAGGCCGACCGCGCCGGCGACACCGCCGGCGCCCGCGCGCCCGTGCACACCATCCAGCCCGAAGTCGGCAGCGACAAGTGGGCGCCGGCCCTCGGCCAGCAGCTCGCGCGCATGAGCACCAGCGGCCATCACACGGCCGAACTCAGCCTGAACCCGGCCGGTCTCGGCCCGCTGAAGGTCACGCTGTCGATGGGCGACAACCAGGCGCAGGCGATGTTCGTGTCGGCGCACGAGAGCGTGCGCAAGGCCGTCGAGGCCGCGCTGCCGCAGCTGCGCACCTCGCTGTCGGAACAGGGCATCACCCTGGGCCAGGCCTCGGTCGGCGCGGAAACGCGCCAGCCCTTCGGCAACGACGCCGCTTTCGCGCAGCAGCAACAGCAGCAGAACGGCGGCCGCCAGCAGGCGGCGAGCTACCCCGGTGCCGGCCGTGCCGCCGCCAGCGTGCAGGCGGCCCCGGTGGCGGCCGTGCGCCCGGGCCCGGCGGGCAACGCCGGCGCGGGGGTCGACACCTTCGCCTGACATCCGGCCTCGGCCACCTTCCCCTCCACGGCGCCCCGACCGGCGCCCGGCAATGAACGGATATGACACGCCTTTGTGCGCTTGTTCGGCCGTTCGTTCCGGAGGGACTTCGCAAAGAATAGCTCGGACCCCAAAACCCGTTTCACCATGGCTTCCTCCTCTTCCGCCGCTACCGCATCCGCCGCGCAGCCAGCCTCCAAGCGTTCCTCGAAGCTCGTGATCGGGCTCGTGATCGCCGTGGGCATCGCCGCCGCCGGCGCGGCCGCGTACACCTTCGTGCCCCGCCTCATGAACACGGCCTCCGCGCCCGAGGCGGCGAAGCCGCCCGTGCCGGAAAAGCCGATCTTCCTGGCGCTCGAGCCGCTGACCGTCAACCTGCAGTCCGAGGGCCGCCCGCGCTTCCTGCAAATCGGCATGGCGCTGCGCCTGCCCGACGAACGCACGAAGGCGCAGATCGTCGAGTTCATGCCCGAACTGCGCAGCCGCCTGCTGATGCTGCTGTCCAACCGCGCGCCCGACAGCCTGGTCACGCCGGAAGGCAAGGCCAAGCTGGCCGAGGAAATCCGCACCACGCTCAACACGCCGCTGGCCGCCGGCCAGGCGCCGCTGGGCATCACCAACGTGTCCTTCAACACCTTCGTGGTGCAGTGACCTTCTCCTTCGGACCAGCGACCCATGGCGTATGAACAGGTGCTTTCCCAGGACGAGGTCGATGCGCTCCTGCAGGGTGTCACCGGCGGGGACATCGACCAGTCGTCGACCGCGCCGGTGCCGCCCAAGGACGGGCTGCCCGCCTATGACCTCGGCGCACCCGACCGCGTGGTGCGCAACCGCATGCACACGCTGGAGGTCATCAACGACCGCTTCGCGCGCGGCCTGCGCGGCGCGCTGCTGAACTTCATGCGCCGCAGCCCCGACATCTCGGTGGGGCCGGTCCAGATCCAGCAGTACGGCGAGTTCGTGCGG
Organism: Variovorax paradoxus; assembly: GCF_902712855.1. Lineage (NCBI taxonomy): Bacteria > Pseudomonadati > Pseudomonadota > Betaproteobacteria > Burkholderiales > Comamonadaceae > Variovorax > Variovorax paradoxus. The sequence continues at coordinate 893,498 of NZ_LR743508.1, read as the reverse complement.
CACCTGCCGGTGCCCGCGAACATCAACATGATCCACATGAAGCCGCTGCGCGGCACCGCGCTCTTCGTGTTCGACCCGAAGCTGGTGTTCCTCGTGGTGGACAACCTCTTCGGCAGCGACGGGCGCTACCACGTGCGCGTGGAAGGCCGCGACTTCACGCGCACCGAGCAGCGCATCATCAAGCGGCTGCTCGACCTGTCGCTGCAGTGCTACGGCGACGCCTGGCAACCGGTGTTCCCGCTGGACTTCGACTACGTGCGCGCCGAGATGCACGGCAAGCTCGCCAACATCGTGGCGCCCAACGAGGTGGTGATCAACACCACGCTGCAGATCGAGTTCGGCCCCATCGGCGGCTTCCTGCACGTGTGCCTGCCCTACTCGATGATCGAGCCGATCCGCGACCAGCTGTCCAACCCGATCCAGGACGAGGTCGAGGTCGACAAGCGCTGGGTGAAGCAGATGTCGCGCCAGATGCAGGCCGCCGACGTCGAGCTCATCGCGGACTTCGTGACCATGCCCTCCTCGATCGGCGAGGTGATGAAGATGCAGGTCGGCGACGTGATCCCCATCGAGCTGCCGACGACGGTCGTCGCCAAGGTCGGCGGCGTGCCGGTGATGGAGTGCGGCTACGGCACCTCCAACGAGCGCTACGCACTGCGCGTGCAACAAATGATCTCCCATCAAGACAGCGATTTGAAGAACGACCATGACTGACAACACCTCTTCCGCCAGCAGCGACGCGGACGACTGGGCCAGCGCGCTGGCCGAGCAGACCGCCGCCACCGCCACGCCGGCGCCCGAACCCGCCGTGGCGCCCGCCACCGCGCAAGTCTTCCAGCAGATCCAGGAAGCCGCCGCGCCTTCGACCGCCACGCCGGTGGACATCGCCCGCGTGCTCGACGTGCCGGTGCAGCTCACCGCCGAGATCGGCCGCACCCGCATCACCATCAAGAACCTGCTGCAGCTGTCGCAGGGCTCGGTGGTCGAGCTCGACGGCCTGGCCGGTCAGCCGCTGGACGTGCTGATCAACGGCTACCTCATCGCGCAAGGCGAAGTGGTGGTGGTGAACGAGAAATACGGCATCCGCCTGACCGACATCGTCACCCCCTCCGAGCGCATGCAGAAGCTCGCACGGACATGAGCCTGCGCCGCCAACTGCTCGCGGGAGCGGCGCTGCTGCCCGCCCTCTGGGCGCAGGCGGTGCACACGGCGCATGCCGCGCTGCCCACCGTGCCCACCCCGGTGCACGAGGCGGCACCCGCCGCCACGGGCGCGTCCGGCCTGCTGCAGGCCGGCTTCGGCATGGCGGTGGTGGTCGGGCTCATCTTCGGCTGCGCCTGGCTCGCGCGCCGCTTCGGCCTGCAACGCCTGGGCGGCGGCCACCTGGTGAAGGTGGTCTCCAGCGCCAGCGTCGGCCAGCGCGAACGCGTGGTGGTGGTCGAAGTGGGCGACACCTGGCTGGTGCTGGGCGTCACGCCGAGCCAGGTCAACACGCTGTACACGCTGCCTGCGCAAGCGAACGCCCCCACTGCTTCCGCCGCTCAGGCCGGCGCCTGCGCCCCCAACAATCCCGTCGAACTCTTTGCCCGGAAACTGCGCGAGTCGCTCTCGGGCAAGTCGCATCCCGCCCCATGACGCACCCCGCATTGCGCCGCGGCCTGCGTGCCGCGCTGCTGCTTGCCGCCGCCGCGCTGCCCGCCGTGGCCTGGACCCAGGGCCTGCCCGGCCTCACCAGCACCCCGGGCCCCGGCGGCAGCCAGACCTGGTCGCTGAGCGTGCAGACCATGGTGCTGCTGACCTCGCTCACCTTCCTGCCCGCGCTGCTGCTGTCGATGACCAGCTTCACGCGCATCCTGATCGTGCTGGGCATGCTGCGCACCGCCATCGGCACGCAGACCTCGCCGCCCAACCAGATCCTGGTGGGGCTGTCGCTGTTCCTCACCTTCTTCGTGATGGCGCCGGTGCTCGACAAGGCCTATACCGACGCCTACGTGCCCTTCTCCGAGAACAAGATCAGCGCCGAGAAGGCCATGGAACGCGGCATCGCGCCGTTCAAGACCTTCATGCTCAAGCAGACCCGCGAGAGCGACCTGGCCCTGTTCGCGCGGCTGGCCAAGGCCCCCGAGATGCAGGGCCCCGAGGACGTGCCGCTGCGCATCCTGCTGCCCTCGTTCGTCATCAGCGAGCTGAAGACGGCGTTCCAGATCGGCTTCACCATCTTCATACCGTTCCTCATCATCGACCTGGTGGTGGCGAGCGTGCTCATGTCCATGGGCATGATGATGGTGCCGCCCGCCTCCATCGCGCTGCCGTTCAAGCTGATGCTCTTCGTGTTGGCCGACGGCTGGCAGCTGCTCATCGGCGCACTCACACAGAGCTTCTACCTCTAGGTACGCAGAGATGACCCCCGAATCCGTCATGACCATGGGCCACCGGGCCATGGAAATCTCGCTGCTGCTGGGCGCCCCGCTGCTGCTCGTGGCGCTGGTGATCGGCCTGATCGTCAGCATCTTCCAGGCGGCCACGCAGATCAACGAATCGACGCTGTCGTTCATTCCCAAGCTGCTCGCGGTGTTCGCGACGCTGGTCATCGCCGGCCCCTGGATGCTGGACCGCATGCTCGACTACATGCGCGCACTGTTCGCCGGCATTCCGCAGCTGCTGGCGTGACGCCGTCGATCTTCTCCGTCACCTCGGGCCAGCTCGAGGCCTGGATGGTCGCCTTCCTGTGGCCCTTCGTGCGCATGCTCGCGCTGATGAGCACCGCGCCGGTCTTCTCCGAGGCGTGGGTTCCGCGGCAGGTGAAGGTGGCGGTCGCCGCCATGCTCACCTTCGTGGTCGCACCCACCATCGGTCCGTTTCCGGCGGTCGCGGTGGTCTCGGTCGAGGGCGGCTGGATCATCCTGCAGCAGGTGCTCATCGGCGCCGCCATGGGCTTCTCGATGAAGCTGGTGTTCGCCGCCGTGCTCGCTGCCGGCGAATACATCGGCCTGCAGATGGGCCTGTCGTTCGCGTCCTTCTTCGATCCGATGAGCCACGGCAGCACGATGGTGGTGTCGCGGCTGCTGAACATGCTCGCGATGCTGATCTTCCTCGCGCTCGACGGCCACCTGCTGATGGTGAACGCGCTGACCGACAGCTTCCGCACCCTGCCCATCTCCGCCGGTCCGCTCGCGTCGGGCGGCTGGATGTTTCTCGTGCTGTCCGGCGGCGACATCTTCGCCAGCGGCCTGATGCTGGCGCTGCCGCTCGTCACCGCGCTGCTCACCCTGAACCTGGCCATGGGCATCCTGAACCGCGCCTCGCCGCAGTTCAGCATCTTCGCCGTCGGCTTTCCGCTCACGCTGCTCGCGGGCATCTTCATGCTGCAGCTGCTGATGCCGAACCTCGGCGCGTTCCTCGAGCCCAGGTTCGCTGAAGCGATCTCGAACATGCTGCGGTTCACCGAAGGCCTGCGCCCGTAACCCACCGCGCTACCCCGCTCACTCGGGAAACCCCGAGGAACCGGCCTTGCCCGGCCTCCAGCAGGCGAAAGGCAAAGCGGACACGAAGCGCCCGCGCAACCCGGCCCCACTCCAGAAACACCGAGGAACCGGCTTCGCCGGGCCTCTGGTGTTGCCCCCGGTAGGGGGTAGGAGAAGCGACACGAAGTGCGCGGAGCCTGGGGGCGAGCCAAGGAACACCGAGGAACCGGCTTCGCCGGGCCGCAGGTGTTGCCCCCGGTAGGGGGAGGGAGACGCGGACACGAAGTGCGCGAAGCCTGGGGGCGAGTCACAGATAGTTGAAGAGCGAAATGCTGTTCAAGCGCGCGAACGTCATCTGCGTGGCCTGCAGCGACGACTGGCGCTGGTAGAACTCGGCGATGGCGCTGTAGGGGTCCAGGTCCTGGATGCTCGAGAGGTAGCTCTCTTCCTGCAGCTTGCTGTCGGCGCCGCTCGAATCCAGTGCGTCGATCTCGTTCTGGCGCGAACCCACCGACGACAGCACGGTCAGCACGTTGTCGTGCGCATTGGTCACCTTCACGTTGGCGGTGCTCAGCGCATTCAGCAGCTGGGCCTTGGCCGCGTCGCCGCCGCCGGTCAGCGGGGTACGCAGCGCGGTCACCAGCTTGCCGATGGCCTCGAACACGTCGGTGCCGGCGTTCTTCGCGGTCGACACGTCGAAGGTGTCGCCGTCGGCCGGTGCGCCGGTGATGCTCAGCTGCACGCCGCCGAACGAGATCGGCTGGCCGGCGGTGAAGGTGCCCGTGGCGGCCACCACCGGGGGGGTGTCCTTCGTGCTCACGGTGTAGTTGCCGGCGGCGAAGCTGATGGTGAAGTCCTTGCCGTAGTTGGCCGCGGTGGCGTCGTTCACGCTCACGGAGCTGAACACGCCGGTGCCGGTGTTGGAGGCCGACGAGGAGGTCACGTAGCCCGCACCGCCCTGCACCGACTGGAACACGCTGCGGCCGTCGTCCGAGGTGGAGATCTGTCGCGCCACGTCGACCTGCATCAGGCGCTGGCCCTGGTCGCCCACGTACTGCACGCCGCCGCCGCTGCTGGCGACGAACGGCGGGCTGCCGCTCTTGAAGCCGGCGAACAGGTACTGGCCGTTGCCGTCGTCGGAGTTGGCCACGCCGATGAGCTGGTCGAGACCGCTCTGGATGGTGGTGGCGAGCGAGGCGCGGTCGGCGTCCGTCAGCGTACCGTTGCCGGCCGCGACCGTCAGCGTCTTGATGTTTTGCAGGATCGAGGTGACCGAGTTGAGCGCGCCCTCCTCGGTGGTCAGCGCCAGCGTCGCGCGCTGGCGGCTGGTGGCGAACTGCGCGTTCTCGGACAGCGTCTGGCTGACGCCGAGCGAGCGTGCCGCGGCGACCGGATCGTCGCCGGCCGTGAGGAACTTCGAGTTGGTGGCCAGCTGCTGCTGGACCCGGAACAGCTTCTGCTGCTGCTGGCCCATGGCAATGACGTTCTGCTCGTAGAAGGAGGAGGTGCTGATGCGCATCGCGTTTCCCTGTGTCTTTACGTTGTCGGCGCCGGTGTCGGCCGCGCTCAGTTGCTGATGCCCAGGATCGCGTCGAAGATGGTCGATGCGGTCTGGATCACCTTGGCATTGGCCTGGTACATCTGCTGGAACATCAGCAGGTTGGCGGTTTCCTCGTCCTGGTTGACGCCCGAGATCGACTGCTGGCTGGCCTTGATCTGGCCCGTCACGCTGTCCTGCGTGGTGGCAGCGACCTTGACCGCCATGGCCCGGTTGCCCACGTCGCTCACCAGCTGCGAGTAGGCGCCGTTGAAGGTCGCCGTGCCGCCGGCCATCGTGTTCTTGCGCTGCAGTGCGCCCAGCAGCAGCGCGTTGCTGCCGTCGGACACGCCCGAGCTGTTCTTGCCGATGGTGAAGGTGTCGCCCTGCGCGGGAGCGCCGGTCATGCTGACGGTGATGCCGTCGAAGCTCATCTTCGCGCCGGCGGTGTAGGGCACGGCCGTGCCGGCCGGGTAGTTGGTGCTGGTGCCGTCGGCCAGCGTCACGGTCACGGCCGAGGTGGCCGGAAAGCCCGAGAAGCTGCCGGTGGCGGCGTCGTAGCTCAGCGTGACGGTGCCGGCCAGCGGCGTGCCGGGGTAGCTCGCGTCCACGGTGGCCGAGCCCAGTGCGCCGGTGCCCTTGTTGCCCGCGGTGTTGCCGGTGATGACGGGCGAAGCGGCGGCCACCTTGGCCGGGTCGAGCGTCAGCACGTTGAGGTCGCGGGCGCCGGTGCGCGTGGGCTGCACCAGGAACGAGTCGCCGGCTTGCGCCGTGCCGCTGGCGGCTGCGAGGGTCACGCCGTCGAAGGTGATCGGGAAGGTGGTGAAGTTGCCCATCGACGTCTTGTCCGAAAGCCGCGTGACCGAATAAGTGAGCGTGCCCGCCACGTCGGTGACGCTGATGTTGTAGTCGCTGGTCGTGAGTTGCGAGGCGTCCGAGAACGTGCCGCTGAGCTCGAGGTTGCCGGTGTTCTTCGCGTTGGGCAGGACGCCCGGCACCGACTGGGTGAAGAAGTCCTTGCCCAGCGCGCCGTTCAGATCTACGCCGAGCTTGCTCTGCGCGTTGACGGCGTCGGACACCGAGATCGCCAGGCGGCCGATCGCGTTCTGCGACGGGATCAGCGTGTCGCGGCGGAAGCTCAGCAGGCCGCCCAGCACGCCGCCGGTGATGGCGCCGTCGGGCAGCTCGGCGGTGTTGCCGCTGAAGCCCTTGAGCGCCACCACCTTGCGCGACGGGTCGGCGGCGGAGTTCACCGCTTCCATCTGCGAGGCGTAGTCGCCCACCACCAGCGACTGGCCGGTGGCGATGAACACGTTGTACTTGCCGTTGTCCTGCTGCAGCACCTTCACGTCGACCACCTGGCTGAGCTCGCTCACGAGCTGGTCGCGCTGGTCGAGCAGGTCGTTCGGCGGCTGTCCGCCGGCCATGGCGCTGATCTGGCTGATCTGCTGGTTCAGGCTGGCGATCTTGGTGGCGTAGACATTGATCTGGTCCACGCTGCCCACGATCTGCTCGTTCACCGACGAGTTCAGGTCGCTCAGGTACTGGTCGGTCGCGCGGAACTTGCTGGCCAGCGCCTGCGCCGAGCTGATCATCTGCTGGCGCGCGGCCGGGTCGGCAGGCGTGTTGGCCACGCCCTGGATGCTGGTGAAGAAGCTCTGCATCAGCGGAGCGATGCCCGAGGTCTTGTCGGCCAGCAGCGTGTCGATGCGGTTGATCTGGGTGCTGTTGGTCGCGAGCGCGGCGGAGGTCGACTGCGCGCTGGACAGCTGTGCCGTCAGGTAGCGGTCGTAGCTGCGCGAGATGGTGGTCACGTTGGCGCCCGAGCCGATGAAGCCCGAGCCGCTGGAGACGGCGCTTCCGGTGGCGATCTCGGCAACCTGGCGGCTGTAGCCGGCGGTATAGACGTTGGCGGTGTTGTGGGCCGTGGTCATCAGCGCGGTGCGAGCCACGCTGAGGCCGCTCAGACCCGTGAAAAACAAACTTCCGGACATATGGCTTTACCTGTCGATGGTGTGTAGGGGTGGCATCTCTTCGATGCCTCATGCTCTATATCGGCCGCTTCGGCCGAATGTTGAGGGTCAGAATTCGGTCCAGTCGCCCGGGTCTGCCTTGTCCGCCTTGCCGCCGGCGGCCATGGCCAGCTGCGGCGCCGGCTCGCGCCGCGCTGGCAGCGCGCCGGCCGGGCGCTTGGGCGCGGGGCGCGCGGGCTTCGGAATCGGCGTGATGCGGGTGAAACCGGCGCGCGGCACGGCGACGGCGTTCTGATCGAGCTTGAACACGCTGACCGCCTGAACGAGGCTGCCGGCCTGCTCCTGCAGCGACTGGGCGGCGGCCGAGGCTTCTTCCACCAGCGCGGCGTTCTGCTGCGTCACCTGGTCCATCTGCGTGATCGCCTGGTTGATCTGCTCGATCCCCGAGGTCTGCTCCTGGCTCGCTGCCGTGATCTCGCCCATGATGTCCGTCACGCGCTTCACGCTGCCCACGATCTCTTCCATCGTGCGGCCCGCTTCTTCCACCTGCTTGCTGCCCTCCTCGACCTTCTCGACCGAGTCGCCGATCAGCGTCTTGATCTCCTTGGCGGCGGCCGCCGAGCGCTGGGCCAGGCTGCGCACTTCCGACGCCACGACCGCGAAGCCGCGGCCCTGTTCGCCGGCGCGTGCCGCTTCCACCGCCGCGTTCAGCGCCAGGATGTTGGTCTGGAACGCGATGCCGTCGATCACGCCGATGATGTCCACGATCTTCTTGGACGACGCATTGATCGAGCCCATCGTGTCCACCACCTGGCTCACCACCGTGCCGCCCTTGACGGCCACTTCCGATGCCGACACCGCCAGCTGGTTGGCCTGCCGTGCGTTGTCTGCGTTCTGCTTCACGGTCGAAGTCAGCTCTTCCATCGAAGCGGCGGTTTCTTCCAGCGAGCTGGCCTGCTGCTCGGTGCGCGAAGAGAGATCCTGGTTGCCCGAGGCGATCTGCCCCGAAGCGGTGGCGATCGTCTCGGTGCCGGTGCGCACTTCGCCCACCACCTTCGCCAGGCTCGCGTTCATCTCGCGCAGCGCCTGCATCAGCTGGCCCGCCTCGTCGCGGCTTTCCACCCGGATGTCCGTGCTCAGGTCGCCGGAGGCCACCGTCTCGGCGACCGCGACGGCGTTGCCCAGGGGGCGCACGATACCCAGCGTCAGGCGCCAGGCAAGCAGCGCGCCCAGCACGAGCGCAATGGCCGACAGCGCCAGCAAGGTGACCTGGCCAGCGCCATAGTCGGCCGAGATGCCCTTGGACAGCACGTCGATCTTGTCGCGCTGGTGCGCGGCGAGCTTGGCGACGGCTTCTTCATACACGGTGAGGCCTGCGGCGAACTTGGTGTCCGCCATCTCGCTGGCCTCGGCACTCTGGCCCGCGGCCTTGAGCTTGTTGATCTTCTCGATGATCTCCAGCACGATCGCGCGCGCATCGGCGACGTCGGCATAGAGCTTCTTTTCTTCCGGCGTGGTCAGCAGCTCCTCGAGCTTCTTCTGCACCGGGTTGATGAGCGCCGAGCTGTCGGCGCGCGCCTTCGCGAAGTATGCGACGGTGGCGGGTTCGGTGGCCTTGACCATCGCGAACGAACGCACGATGGTCGGCCCCAGCAGGTTCGACCACTGGTTGGCCAGCCGCTCCTTCACGAGCGCATGCTCGATCATCTCGTCCGTGGCCTTGCCCACGTTCGCGAGCCGCATCAGGCCGGTGCCGGCGATCACGGCCATCAGGAGCAGCATGGCCGCAAAGCCAAGGCCCAGGCGGGCGCCGATCTTCAGATTCTTCAAACTCATTTGATGTCTTCTTTCAAAGCTGGAGCGAAAGACGCCGCGGGATGCGGCGTTGTCGCTTCGTTATCGGCACGGGCCCGCCGGGGCTGACCCCTCGTTTCCCCTAGAACTCCGTCCAGTCGCCCTTCGCGTCGCCGTTGGCCATCGCGAGCTGGGGCGAAGCGCCCGAGCCCGGCTCGCGCCGTGGCGACAGCGCCTTCGCGGCACGCTTGGGCGCCGGCTTGGCGGCGGGCTTCGGAATCGGCGTGATGCGCGTGAAGCTGGCGCGACGCGCCATGGCGACGCTGTCGAGCTTGAAGATGCTCACCGACTGCACCAGCGTGCCGGCCTGCTCCTGCAGCGACTGGGCGGCGGCCGAGGCTTCTTCCACCAGTGCCGCGTTCTGCTGCGTCACCTGGTCCATCTGCGTGATCGCCTGGTTGATCTGCTCGATCCCCGACGTCTGCTCCTGGCTCGCTGCCGTGATCTCGCCCATGATGTCCGTCACGCGCTTCACGCTGCCCACGATCTCCTCCATCGTGCGGCCCGCTTCTTCCACCTGCTTGCTGCCCTCTTCGACCTTCTCGACCGAGTCGCCGATCAGCGTCTTGATCTCCTTGGCGGCGGCCGCCGAACGTTGCGCGAGGCTTCCCGGACTTCCGAGGCCACCACGGCGAAGCCACGGCCCTGTTCACCCGGCACGCGCCAGCACCACAGCCGCGTTCAGCGCCAGGATGTTGGTCTGGAACGCAATGCCGTCGATCGCCGATGATGTCCACGATCTTCTTGGACGACGCGTTGATCGAGCCCATCGTGTCCACCTGGCTCACCACCGTGCCGCCCTTGACGGCCACTTCCGATGCCGACACCGCCAGCTGGTTCGCCTGGCGTGCGTTGTCCGCGTTCTGCTTCACGGTCGAAGTCAGCTCCACTCCATCGAGGCAGCCGTCTCTTCCAGCGAGCTGGCCTGCTCTTCGGTGCGCGAAGACAGGTCCTGGTTGCCAGGCGTCTGGCTGGACGCGGTGGCGATGGTGTCCGTGCCCGTGCGAACTTCGCCTGATCTTCGAGTATAGTTCATGCCTTCAAGGCCTCGAGCAGCGGCCGGTCTCGTCGGTCGTGTCCGACTCGATGCGGCTGGTCAGGTCGCCTGCCGCGACCGACTGCGCCACCTTCACGGCCTCTTCCAGCGGGCGTGCGACCAACGTGCGATCCACAGTGCCAGCACCAGGCCGAGCGCGACCGCGCCGACCAGCAGGCCCACGACCCACAGGCGTGCCTGCGGAATACACCGCGTCAGCCGTGGCACCGGCGCGCACCGCGCCGGTCACGTTCGCTGGTGGGCTTGTCGAGCGCGGTGTTCATGTCGCGGCTGAGCTGCGGCGACTTGCCGCGGCTCAGCGTGGTCGCCTGCTCGGCGTCCTGCGTGCGAGATCGCGATGATCTTGTTGTGCTCGACGCCGTACTGCGTCAGCAGCTTCTCGAACTCGGGGAAGATCTCGCGTTCCTGGGGTTCGGAGATGAGCGTGGCGTATTCGGCCTTGTTCTTCTGCAGCTGGGCCCAGGTCTGTTCCATCGACTTTTCGTAGGTGCCCATCTCCTCGTACAGGCCAGCAGAACCATGCTGCAAGCTCCTGCGAACGGTAGCGCGCCACCAGGTTCTTCATTTCCAGCAGGGGCGCGTGGCCGGCATCAGTTGGTTGCCAGGTCCGACGACATGTCGTGGACCTTGCCGAGTTGCAGCACCGACACGGCGCGACGCGAACCGTCAACACGAGCACTGCGATGAACGACACAAGAAGCTTGGTCGCGATTTTGAGGTTGTAGAACGCTTTGATGATTTTCCTTCGTGGGGCCGCGGACCCCGGGTAGCCAGTTGGTGTGTTTTTCCGCGGAAGCTCAGAATTCGGTCCAGTCGTCGCTGCCGCCCGATGCGGCCAGCTGAGCTGGGGCGCGGCCAGGCTGGCGGCTGGTGCCTGAAGGAGGGCGCGCCCTGGCCCGCGCCTTCGACGGCAGCTGCGCGGATGCGCAGGATGCACCGCCACCTGCAGGCGCGCGGGCGCCTGGGCGTGCGGGCCAGCTTGAAAATGCTCCGGCCTGCACCAGCGTGCCAGCCTGCTCCTGCAGCGACTGGGCGGCGGCGAGGCCTGCCACCAGTGCCGCGTTCTGCTGCGTCACCTGGTCCATCTGCGATCGCCTGGTTGATCTGCTCGATCCCCGACGTCTGCTCTGGCTCGCTGCCGTGATCGCCCATGATGTCCGTCACGCGCCTTCACGCTGCCCACGATCTCCTCCATCGTGCGGCCCGCTATCTCCACCTGCTTGCCCTGCTTCGACCTTCTCGACCGAGTCGCCGATCAGCGTCTTGATTTCGCCAGCGGCGGCCGCCGGGCGTTGCGCGAGGCTTCCGGACTTCCGAAGGCCACCACGGCGAAAGCCGCGGCCTGAGCCACCGGCACGCGCCGTACAGCCGCGTTCAGCGCCAGGATGTTGGTCTGGAACGTAATGCCGTCATTCCACGCCGATGATATCCACGATCTTCTTGGACGACGTTTGGTCGAGCCATCGTGTCCACCACCTGGCTCACCACCGTGCCGCCGCTTGACGGCCACTTCCGATGCCGACACCGCCAGCTGGATTTCGCCTGGCGTGCGTTGTCTGCGTTCTGCTTCACGGTCGGGAGTCAGCTCTTCCATCGAAGCGGCGGTTTCTTCCAGCGAGCTGGCCTGCTGCTCGGTGCGCGAAGAGATCCTGGTTGCCCGGGCGATCTGCCCCGGCGGTGGCGATCGTCTCGGTGCCAGTACACTTCGCCCACCACCTTCGCCAGGCTCGCGTTCATCTCGCGCAGCGCCTGCATCAGCTGGCCCGCCTCGTCGCGGCTTTCCACGCGAATGTCCGTGCTCAGGTCGCCGGAGGCCCACCGTCTCGGCCGCTTCCACGGCCTGCGCCAGCAGCGCACGATGCTGCGCGCGATGAAGAAGGCGAGATGCCGCCGCTCACCACGGTGAGGATCGTCAGCAGCAGTTGCAGGTTGAAGCTGCGTGCATTCGCCGCGTCGATCTCCTGGCTCATGCGATCGATGTCGCGGCGCTCGATCGACAACAGGTCGAGCACGGGTCTCGTAGGCCTTGGCGGCCAGCAGACAGTTCGCCCAGAGGCGCGCGCGGTGGCCACCGCGTTGCTGGCCTTAACCTTGCCCACCTCGTCCTTCGCCGCCTGGTACCCGGCGCGCAGCTCGACTGCCGATCGACTTGTAGGTCGACTTTTCCTCGTCGGTGAACAGCGGCGGCTCCTTGCACCTTCGCCATGGTCTCGCTGCCCTTCTTCACGCTGTCGGAGATGACGTCGGCGAAAGGTCACGGGGGCGTCTCGTCGGTGGTGCGCGCGATCATCGACGTGCGCGCGATGGCCGCGTAGATCCTTTGCATACCAGTCGGAGATGAGCCGCTCTTTCTTGAGGCAGGCTCTGCATCATCAACCGGGTGGCCTCGGCATTACTGCGCGAGATGCCAGGGCGATGGCGGTCGAGATCACGGTCAGGCCCAGCACGACGGCGAAGGCCAGCATCAGGCGGGTGCCGATGCGGAGGTTGGACAGGAAGTTCGCCGAGGCCTCGAGGATGTTCAGGCGGGCGCGGTCATGCGACAGCCGCTTCGACCAGGCCCATCTCTTCGCTGGACATGAGTCGGTCGATGTCCACCAGGATCAACATCCGCTCTTCCAGCGTGCCAGATTTCCGATCAGGTAGTCCGCGTCCAGCACCGACCCCATCTCCGGCGCAGGCTTGATCTGCTCCGCCGTCAGCGTGATCACGTCCGACACGCTGTCACCACCATCCACCACCCGGCCTGCGATGTTCAGCACGATCACCACCGTGAACTGGTCGTACGTCGGGTCGCCCAGCTTGAACTTGATGCGCATGTCGATGATCGGAACGATGATCCCCCGCAGGTTCACCACGCCCTTGATGTAGTCCGGCGCATTCGCGATCCGCGTCACCGCGTCGTACCCGCGCAGCTCCTGCACCTTCTGGATGTCGATGCCGTATTCCTCCTCGCCCAGCTTGAAGGTCACGACCTCCAGGCGGTTGGCGAGGCCGGCCGCGGACGGCGCCGAGGCGGCTTGGTTCAATGGGTCTTTGGCCTTGTTGAGCATGGGTTTTTCTCCGGTTTGAATCTGATGTGCGTTGTCTGAGTTCGATGGTCAGGCGGTCTCGGCTACGGCCTCCGCGCGGAACACCCGCACGGCCTTCACCAGGCCGTCGGCCTGCTCCTGCAGCAGCTGTGCGGTGGCCGAGGCTTCCTCGACGAGCGCGGCGTTCTGCTGCGTCACCTGGTCCATCTGCGAGATGGCCTGGTTGATCTGCTCGATCCCCGAGGTCTGTTCCTGGCTCGCCGTGGTGATCTCGCCCATGATGTCGGTCACGCGGCGCACGCTGCCCACGATCTCTTCCATGGTCCGGCCGGCCTCTTCCACCTGCTTGCTGCCTGCCTCGACCTTCTCGACCGAGTCGCCGATCAGCGTCTTGATTTCCTTGGCCGCCGAGGCCGATCGCTGCGCGAGGTTGCGCACCTCGGAGGCGACCACGGCGAAGCCCTTGCCTTGTTCACCGGCGCGTGCCGCTTCCACGGCCGCGTTCAGCGCCAGGATGTTGGTCTGGAACGCGATGCCGTCGATCACGCCGATGATGTCCACGATCTTCTTGGACGACGCATTGATCGAGCCCATGGTGTCGACCACCTGCGAGACCACGCTGCCGCCCTTCACCGCCACGGCCGAGGCCGACACGGCCAGCTGGTTGGCCTGGCGCGCGTTGTCGGCGTTCTGCTTCACGGTGCTGGTGAGCTCTTCCATCGACGCCGCCGTTTCCTCGAGCGAACTGGCCTGCTGCTCGGTGCGCGACGACAGGTCTTCGTTGCCCGAGGCGATCTGGCTCGAGGCCGACATCACGCCCGCTACGTTCTCGCCCACGTCCGCGACGATGGCGAACAGGTTGGCGCTCATCTGGTTCAGCGCGCGCAACAGAGCCGGTGATCTCGTCGCCGGGCCGCACCTCGAAGCGCGCCAGGTGCCACCGGCGATGGCGCTGACGATGCACCGCCTCGTCGAGCGGACGGAACACCGTGCGGCCGAGGAACTGACCCGAAGCCCAGCCATGCAGGCGCGGAGGCCACGCCGCCGAATGCGAACGCGGCGGGCAGCCAGCTGTGCGCGCCGTTCGATGCGGCAAGGCGCGATGCCTCGAGCCATCCCGCGGCGCCGAACGCCAGCGAGGCGAGAGGCCGCCACGGCCGTGGCGCCGAACACGCGGCGGCGCACGTGGATGCGGCGCCAGCCGCGCCAGCCCAGCTCGACCAGCCGCGCGGGAGCCACCTCGCCTGCACGACGAGACATCCTTGGCGCGGCCCTCGCGGATGCGCTGCGCATACAGCGTGTCGGCCTGCTGCACCGCTGCGCGGTCGGGCCAGCTGCGCACCGACATGTAGCCCTGCCCGGCCGTTGCGGCGGATCGGCGTCACGTTGGCCGGCAATGAAGTCGCCGCTCTTGCGCCGGTTCTTGATCAGGCCCGTCCACGGCAGGCCTGGGCCAGCACGTCTCCCACAGGTCGGCGAAGGCCTCGGCCGGCACGTCCGGGTGACGCACGATGTTGTGCGCCTTGCCCATGAGCTCGGCGGCGTCGAAACCGCTGGCTTCCCTGAAAGCCGGGTTGACGTAGGTGATGCGGCCCTTGAGGTCCGTGCGGGACACGAGGGCGGCGGCGGGCGAGTTCGTATTCGACGCCGGTGATGGAGCAGGTTGACGCGCATGGTCTGGGTTGTTTCTCTTTCAGTTCAGGGGCAAGCTGGAGGATCGCCGGGCGGAACCGACGACTTCGGACAGGCTGCCGGCCTGCTCCTGCAGCGACTGGGCAGCGGCCGAGGCCTAGCTTCCACCAGCGCCGCGTTCTGCTGCGTCACCTGGTCCATCTGCGTGATCGCCTGGTTGATCTGCTCGATCCCCGACGTCTGCTCCTGGCTCGCTGCCGTGATCTCGCCCATGATGTCCGTCACGCGCTTCACGCTGCCCACGATCTCCTCCATCGTGCGGCCCGCTTCTTCCACCTGCTTGCTGCCCTCCTCGACCTTCTCGACCGAGTCGCCGATCAGCGTCTTGATCTCCTTGGCGGCGGCCGCCGAGCGCTGTGCCAGGCTGCGCACTTCCGACGCCACGACCGCGAAGCCGCGGCCCTGTTCACCCGCACGCGCCGCTTCCACCGCCGCGTTCAGCGCCAGGATGTTGGTCTGGAACGCGATGCCGTCGATCACGCCGATGATGTCCACGATCTTCTTGGACGACGCGTTGATCGAGCCCATCGTGTCCACCACCTGGCTCACCACCGTGCCGCCCTTGACGGCCACTTCCGATGCCGACACCGCCAGCTGGTTCGCCTGGCGTGCGTTGTCCGCGTTCTGCTTCACGGTCGAGGTCAGCTCTTCCATCGAGGCAGCCGTCTCTTCCAGCGAGCTGGCCTGCTCTTCGGTGCGCGAAGACAGGTCCTGGTTGCCCGCCGCGATCTGTCCCGACGCGGTGGCAATGGTCTCGCTCGAATCCTTGATCTTCGCGACGATGCCGGTGAGTTGCGCCTGCATCTGCTTGATCGAATGCAGCAGGCTGCCGTCCTGCGCGGCATCGGCCTGCACGGCCAGCGACAGGTCGCCGTTCGCGATGCGTCCGACCACATCGGCCGCATACGAAGGCTCGCCGCCGAGTTGCTTGCCCAGCATGCGCGCGATGAACACGCCCAGACCGACGCTCACCAGGATGCCGGCCAGTGCCAGCACCACCATCATCAGGCGCGAGGTCTGGTAGGTTTCTTCGGCGTGCTCCGCGCTGCCGCGCGCGAGTTCCTTGCTGTGCGCCACCATGGCCTTGAGCACGTCCTCGAGCGCGCGCGATTCCTTCAGCAGGCGGGTGCTGTCCTCGCTCACCTGGTTCTCGAA
The DNA here is from genome assembly GCF_902712855.1 of Variovorax paradoxus. Lineage (NCBI taxonomy): Bacteria > Pseudomonadati > Pseudomonadota > Betaproteobacteria > Burkholderiales > Comamonadaceae > Variovorax > Variovorax paradoxus. Next base: position 877,734 of record NZ_LR743508.1, on the reverse strand, counting down.
CTGCGAGCTGTCCAGCGGCTGCTTGTTCACCAGCGTGACGAAGTCGGCCATGCTCTTCTGCAGCGGCGCGACGAGCGCCTCGTACTGGTCATGGAGCTTCTTGCCGTCCTCGGTCTCGCTGAAGAAGGACTTGACCTCCGAACCGCGCGACGCCAGGTTCTCCATCGAGGCCTTGAGCTCGTTGGCGCCCGCGTTGCGCTCGCCGCGCGTGCCGGCCGACAGCAGCGTGACCTGCGCACGGCTGGCGTACAACAGGTGGATGTTGGCTTCCTGCACGGCCTGCAGCGCGCGCAGCTCGTTCGAATAGAGCCGCTCGGTCGATTCGCTGATGCGACCCATGTGATAAATGGAAAGCGCGCTGACCGCCGCGCCGATGGCTGCGACCACGAGAAATCCGAGGATCAATCGAACGGTCACGCGAAGACTCTGGAACCACTGCATTCTTCTTCTTTCTGGTTGGTTTTCTGGGATGTGCGACAGCGCTTGTCGATGCGCCTAGGCTTGCGCCGCAGCGCCGCGTTCCAGCCGGAACACGCCGACGACCTGCGACAGGCTGCCGGCCTGCTCCTGCAGCGACTGGGCGGCGGCCGAGGCCTCCTCCACCAGTGCCGCGTTCTGCTGGGTGGCCTGGTCCATCTGTGTGATGGCCTGGTTGATCTGTTCGATGCCCGAGGTCTGCTCCTGGCTCGCTGCCGTGATCTCGCCCATGATGTCGGTCACGCGCTTCACGCTGCCCACGATCTCCTCCATCGTGCGGCCGGCTTCCTCGACCTGCTTGCTGCCCTCCTCGACCTTCTCGACGGAATCGCCGATCAGCGTCTTGATTTCCTTGGCCGCCGAGGCCGAGCGCTGCGCGAGGTTGCGCACCTCGGAGGCGACCACGGCGAAGCCCTTGCCTTGTTCACCGGCGCGTGCCGCTTCCACGGCCGCGTTCAGCGCCAGGATGTTGGTCTGGAACGCGATGCCGTCGATCACGCCGATGATGTCCACGATCTTCTTGGACGACGCGTTGATCGAGCCCATCGTGTCCACCACCTGGCTGACCACGCTGCCCCCGCGCACTGCCACTTCCGATGCCGACACCGCCAGCTGGTTGGCCTGCCGCGCGTTGTCGGCGTTCTGCTTCACCGTGCTGGTGAGTTCTTCCATCGACGCGGCGGTCTGCTCCAGCGAACTGGCCTGCTGCTCCGTGCGCGACGAGAGATCCTGGTTGCCCGAGGCGATCTGGCTCGATGCGGTGGCGATGGTGTCGGTGCCCATGCGCACTTCACCGACCACCTTGGCCAGGCTGGCGTTCATCTCGCGCAGCGCATGCATCAACTGGCCCGCCTCGTCGCGGCTTTCCACCACGATGTGGGCACTCAGGTCGCCGGCGGCCACGGTCTCGGCCACCTCCAGCGCATGTCCCAGCGGGCGCACGATGCCGCGCGTCAGGCGCCATGCGAGCAAGGCGCCTACCACCAGTGCAACGGCGGCCAGCACGAGCAGCATGCTGCGGCCGCTCGTGTAGCCGGCATCGATGCCCTTGGCCGCGGCGTCGATCTTCTCGCGCTCGTGGTTGGCCAGCGCCTCGACCGCGCCGCCGTACAGCGCCAGTGCGTCCGAGAACTTCGTGTCGACCAGCGTGTTGGCCTCTGCCAGCTGCCCGCTGTCCTTGAGCTTGTTGAGCACGCCCACGGTCTCGAGCACGACGGCGCGCGAGGACGCGACCTTGGCATAGAGATCCTTCTCCTCGGGCGTCTCCAGCATCGCCTCGAGCTTCTTCTGCGCAGGGCTGATGCGCGCGGAGCCCGCGGCCTGCACCTTCGAGAAATAAGCCGCCACCTGCGCGTCGGTGGTCTTCACCATGGCGTAGTTGGCGACGGTGTTCGATTTCAGGTTGGTGAGCCATTCGGCAGCCAGGCGCTCCTTCACGAGCGCCTGCGACACCATCTCGTCGGTGGCCTGGCCCACGCTGGTCAGGCGCAGCACGCCGATGCCGGCGATGAATGCCATCAGCAGAAGCATCGCCGTGAAGCCGAGGCCCAGCCGAGTGCCGATCTTCAAATCTTTCAAGCTCACTGCTCCATTCCTTCCATCACAAGGCGACAGGCCACCGCGGCAATGCCGTCATCCTGTTATCGGCATCGGAACGCCAGACTTGAGGCCTTTATTCTCAAAATGAGAACCGGCCGGCGAAACGGCGTCGCGTCGGCCGTCGTCCAGCCTGAAGACGCGCACCGCATCCACGAGGCTGCCGGCCTGTTCCTGCAGCGACTGGGCAGCGGCCGAGGCTTCTTCCACCAGCGCCGCGTTCTGCTGCGTCACCTGGTCCATCTGCGTGATCGCCTGGTTGATCTGCTCGATGCCGGAGGTCTGCTCCTGGCTCGCGCTGCTGATCTCGCCCATGATGTCGGTCACGCGTTTCACGCTGCCCACGATCTCTTCCATCGTGCGGCCGGCTTCCGCGACCTGACGGCTTCCGGCCTCGACCTTCTCGACCGAGTCGCCGATCAACGTCTTGATCTCCTTGGCCGCTGCAGCCGAACGTTGCGCGAGGTTGCGCACTTCCGACGCCACGACCGCGAAGCCGCGGCCCTGTTCGCCGGCGCGTGCCGCTTCCACCGCCGCGTTCAGCGCCAGGATGTTGGTCTGGAACGCGATGCCGTCGATCACGCCGATGATGTCCACGATCTTCTTGGACGACGCGTCGATGGAGCCCATCGTGCCGACCACCTGCGACACCGCGCTCCCGCCCTTCGAGGCGACATCGGATGCCAGCAGCGCCAGCTGGTTGGCCTGCCGCGCGTTGTCGGCGTTCTGCTTCACGGTGCTGGTCAGCTCCTCCATCGAAGCCGCGGTTTCCTCCAGCGAGCTGGCCTGCTGCTCGGTGCGCGACGACAGGTCTTGGTTGCCCGAGGCAATCTGCCCCGAGGCGGTGGCGATGGTGTCCGTGCCCGTGCGCACCTCGCGCACGATGCGCACCAGGCTGTCGCGCATGGTCTCCACCGAACGGGTGATGACGCCGATCTCGTCGCGGCGCTCGGAGGCCAGCCGGCCAGAGAGGTCGCCCCCGCCGATGGCCTCGACATGCTCGCTCAGCACGCCGATCGGCCGTACCGTGCGGCGGATGAATGCCACCAGGCCCACGCCAAGCAGCACCGCGGCCAGCACGATGCACCCGCCCAGCCACGCCAGTTGCCGGCGCAGGCCGGCGAGCACTTCGGCGGCTGGCACTTCGGCCACCACCAGCCAGCCGGTGGTCTCGCTGCGCGCCACGGACGCGTGGTGCCCGCCCGGCGCGGCCGGCACCAGCACGGCGGGTGCGTCGTCGATCCAGAAGGCATCGTCGGCCTTGAGGCGTCCGAGCCATGTTCCGGCATCGCCCTGCATCACCTCGGCCAACGGTTTGCCCGCCGCGGTGGGATGGAACACCAGCACCGCTTCGGTGCCGGCGGGGTTGACGATGTAGAGCCCGCCATGGCTGTAGAGACGCGTGCGCGCCACCGCATCGGCGAACGAGGCCTGCTGCTGCGAGATGTCCATCCCGATGTAGAGCACCGCCACCACGCGGCCGGCCGCGTCGCGCACCGGCTCGTAGACGGTGATGTAGGGACGCCCGAACAGCGTCACGCGGCCCACGAAGCGCTTGCCTTCTCGCAGCAGCGGATACGCCGCGCTCTTGCGGTCGAGCAGCGTGCCGACGGCGCGCTCGCCGTTCTCCTTCTTCACCGAGGTGGTAATGCGGCGGAAGTCCTCGCCCTGCGCCACGAACACGGTGGCATTGGCGCCGGGAAAGTCGCTCGCGAAGCGGTCGACCTCGAGGGTCGAGCCGGCATCGATGGGCGTGCCGTTGCTCGACAGCGTGCCGCCGCCGGCGGCGTCGAGCACGAGCGTGTCGGCGAACTGGCGCCGGAACACGCCGAAGGCGTTGCCGGCATTGAGCTGCATCGTCTGGTCGAAGATGTCGAGCGAGCGCGCGATGGCCTCGGCCTTCGCATTTGCGTACTGGGCGGCGCCGCGCTGCTGCTGGTGCGACGCGAGTGCGTAGAACACGCACAGGATCGATGCCGTGACCCCCAGGATCGCCACGCCGGCCCGCACGCTCAGCGTGCGCGCGAGCGACACGAAGGCAGGCGGGGATGCGTGGCGTGGCTGCACGCGGGGTCTTTCGAAACTCATCGATCTTCTTTCAGTTCAGGAAAACGGTCCCTCCGCGGCAGCGCGCCGCGGCATTGCCGTGACCCTGTATCGGCATCCGATCGCCAGACTTGAGTGCTTTTTTCCTAGAACTCCGTCCAGTCGCCCTTGCCGTCCCCGGCCATGGCCAGTTGCGGCGCCGGCGAGGCCGTGCGGCGGACGGCAAGGGCCGGGGCCGGACGCTTGAGCGCGGGCTTGGTGTGGCGAGTGACCGGTGGCACCGGGCGGATCGGTGTGATGCGCGTGAAGCCGGGGCGCGAGGGAACCGTCACTTCGTGATCGCCGAGCTTGAAGATGCTCACCGCCTGCACGAGGCCGCCGGCCTGTTCCTGCAGCGATTGGGCGGCGGCCGAGGCTTCTTCCACCAGCGCCGCGTTCTGTTGCGTGACCTGGTCCATCTGCGAGATCGCCTGGTTCACCTGTTCGATGCCCGAGGTCTGTTCCTGGCTCGCCGCGGTGATCTCGCCCATGATGTCGGTCACGCGGCGCACGCTGCCCACGATCTCTTCCATGGTCCGGCCGGCCTCTTCCACCTGCTTGCTGCCGGCCTCGACCTTCTCGACGGAGTCGCCGATCAGCGTCTTGATTTCCTTGGCGGCTGCGGCCGAACGTTGTGCCAGGCTGCGCACTTCCGAAGCCACCACTGCAAAGCCGCGGCCCTGCTCACCTGCGCGTGCGGCTTCCACAGCCGCGTTCAGCGCGAGGATGTTGGTCTGGAACGCAATGCCGTCGATCACGCCGATGATGTCCACGATCTTCTTGGACGACGCGTCGATCGAACCCATCGTGTCGACCACCTGGCTGACCACGCTGCCCCCGCGCACGGCCACTTCTGATGCCGACACGGCCAGCTGGTTGGCCTGGCGCGCGTTGTCGGCGTTCTGCTTCACCGTGCTGGTGAGTTCTTCCATCGAGGCGGCGGTCTGCTCCAGCGAGCTGGCCTGCTCCTCCGTGCGCGACGACAGGTCCTGGTTGCCCGAGGCAATCTGGCTGGACGCGGTGGCAATGGTGTCCGTGCCCGTGCGAACTTCGCGCACGATGCGCACCAGGCTCTCGTTCATGGCCTTGAGCGCGGACATCAGCCGCCCGGTCTCGTCGTGCGAATGCACTTCGATGCGCGAGCTGATGTCGCCTGCCGCAACCTTTTCGGCCACTTCCACGGCCTCGCCGATCGGGCGGGTGATGGTGCGCGTGATGAACCACGCGATGGCTGCGCCCAGCAGGATCGCGACGCCGCCGAGGCCCAGCATCAGGTTGCGCGCCATGGCATAGGCCGCGCCGGCCTGCTCGTTGGCGGCGCGCGAAAGCTTGCTCTCGTGGGCGTCCATCGCATCGAGTTCGGCGAGCACGGCCTGCACGGCCGGCTGGAACTTGGTGATGAAGAGCATCGTCGCTTCGTCGTTCTGGTTCTTCAGCGCGAAGTCCGACAGCTGCGTGTTCAGCGGCACCAGCACTGCCACCTTCTCGTCGATGCGCGCGAGCAGCGCCTTGCCGGTCGGCGTCGCCAGCAGCTTGGCCAGCGCCGCGCGGCCTTCGGTGTAGCGCTCGCGCGCGTTGACGATCTTCTGGCTCTGTTCGCGCATCGCAGCCTCGTCGCTCAACAGGATGAGGTTGCCGTCCAGGATCGCGATGTCGCGGATCGCGTCGGCCATCGTATTGACGGACGTCACCTTCACGTTGTTGCCGTTGACGATGCCGTCGAGCCTGGACTGGATGTCGCCCAAGGCATTGACACCGAGGCCGACCACGCCGGCGAGCAGCAGGAGGACGGCAGCAAAACCCGCGCCGAGGCGGGTACCGATCTTGAGGTTGAGAAGTGATTTCATGAAGAGTCGAGTCAGGAGTCGATTGCTTTGGAGTTCTTGAACAGGCGGTCCAGCCGTTGCGAGATGAGGTCGGCGTCGCGCGCGGAACGTGCCAGCGAACGCGTGATGCACCAGGCGACGAAGACGCCCGCGAACAGCGCGAGCACGCCCACCGCGAGCACGGCGCGGTGCGCCCATTCGTAGCCGGCCCCGGCCTTGAAGCCGATGCTCAGCGCACCGGCCAGCAGGAACATCAGGATGGAGAAGCCGACGCCCAGCCGAAGGGCGCGCTTGGGACTCAGACGGGTGCGCACGGTGCTTCAGGCCGCATGGGCCTGCGGTTGTTCGTCGGCGTCGAGCTTGAAGGTGCTCACGGCTCTCACGAGGTTGTCGGCCTGCTCCTGCAGGGATTGCGCGGCCGCCGAGGCCTCTTCCACCAGCGCCGCGTTCTGCTGCGTCACCTGGTCCATCTGCGTGATCGCCTGGTTGATCTGCTCGATGCCCGAGGTCTGTTCCTGGCTCGCCGCGGTGATCTCGCCCATGATGTCCGTCACGCGGCGCACGCTGCCCACGATCTCATCCATGGTGCGGCCGGCTTCCTGGACCTGCTTGCTGCCTTCCTCGACCTTGTCGACCGAATCGCCGATCAGCGTCTTGATTTCCTTGGCTGCCGAGGCCGAGCGCTGCGCGAGGCTGCGCACCTCGGAAGCGACCACGGCGAAGCCCTTGCCTTGTTCACCGGCGCGTGCGGCTTCCACCGCTGCGTTCAGCGCCAGGATGTTGGTCTGGAACGCAATGCCGTCGATCACGCCGATGATGTCCACGATCTTGCGCGACGACGCATTGATCGAGCCCATGGTGTCGACCACCTGCGAGACCACGCTGCCGCCCTTCACCGCCACGGCCGAGGCCGACACGGCCAGCTGGTTGGCCTGGCGCGCGTTGTCGGCGTTCTGCTTCACGGTGCTGGTGAGCTCTTCCATCGACGCCGCCGTTTCCTCGAGCGAACTGGCCTGCTGCTCGGTGCGCGACGACAGGTCTTCGTTGCCCGAGGCGATCTGGCTCGAGGCCGACATCACGCCCGCTACGTTCTCGCCCACGTCCGCGACGATGGCGAACAGGTTGGCGCTCATCTGGTTCAGCGCGCGCAGCAGGCCGGTGATCTCGTCGCCGGGCCGCACCTCGAAGCGCGCCAGGTCGCCACCGGCGATGGCGCGCGCGACGTGCACCGCCTCGTCGAGCGGACGGAACACCGTGCGGCCGAGGAACTGGCCGAAGCCCAGCCATGCGAGCGCGGAGGCCACGCCGCCGAATGCGAACGCGGCGGGCAGCCAGCTGTGCGCGCCGTTCGATGCGGCAAGGCGCGATGCCTCGAGCCATCCCGCGGCGCCGAACGCCAGCGAGGCGAGAGCCGCCACGGCCGTGGCGCCGAACACGCGGCGGCGCACGTGGATGCGGCGCAGCCGCGCCAGCGGGCTCGACCAGCCGCGCGAGACCACCTCGCCCTGCACGAGCGAGACATCCTTGGCGCGGCCCTCGCGGATGCGCGCATACAGCGTGTCGGCCTGCTGCACCGCCGCGCGGTCGGGCCGGCTGCGCACCGACATGTAGCCCTGCACCCGGCCGTTGCGGCGGATCGGCGTCACGTTGGCCAGCACCCAGTAGAAGTCGCCGCTCTTGCGCCGGTTCTTGATCAGGCCCGTCCACGGCAGGCCCTGGGCCAGCGTCTCCCACAGGTCGGCGAAGGCCTCGGCCGGCACGTCCGGGTGACGCACGATGTTGTGCGCCTTGCCCATGAGCTCGGCGGCGTCGAAGCCGCTGGCTTCCACGAAAGCCGGGTTGACGTAGGTGATGCGGCCCTTGAGGTCCGTGCGGGACACGAGGGCGGCGGCGGGCGAGAGTTCGTATTCGACGCCGGTGATGGGCAGGTTGACGCGCATGGTCTGGGTTGTTTCTCTTTCAGTTCAGGGCAAGCTGGGGGTCGCCGAGGCGGAACACGCCGACGACTTCGGACAGGCTGCCGGCCTGCTCCTGCAGCGACTGGGCAGCGGCCGAGGCTTCTTCCACCAGCGCCGCGTTCTGCTGCGTCACCTGGTCCATCTGCGTGATCGCCTGGTTGATCTGCTCGATCCCCGACGTCTGCTCCTGGCTCGCTGCCGTGATCTCGCCCATGATGTCCGTCACGCGCTTCACGCTGCCCACGATCTCCTCCATCGTGCGGCCCGCTTCTTCCACCTGCTTGCTGCCCTCTTCGACCTTCTCGACCGAGTCGCCGATCAGCGTCTTGATCTCCTTGGCGGCGGCCGCCGAACGTTGCGCGAGGCTTCGGACTTCCGAGGCCACCACGGCGAAGCCGCGGCCCTGTTCACCGGCACGCGCCGCTTCCACAGCCGCGTTCAGCGCCAGGATGTTGGTCTGGAACGCAATGCCGTCGATCACGCCGATGATGTCCACGATCTTCTTGGACGACGCGTTGATCGAGCCCATCGTGTCCACCACCTGGCTCACCACCGTGCCGCCCTTGACGGCCACTTCCGATGCCGACACCGCCAGCTGGTTCGCCTGGCGTGCGTTGTCCGCGTTCTGCTTCACGGTCGAAGTCAGCTCCTCCATCGAGGCAGCCGTCTCTTCCAGCGAGCTGGCCTGCTCTTCGGTGCGCGAAGACAGGTCCTGGTTGCCCGAGGCGATCTGGCTGGACGCGGTGGCGATGGTGTCCGTGCCCGTGCGAACTTCGCCCACGATCTTCACGAGGCTGTCGTTCATGCCCTTCAGAGCCTCGAGCAGCAGCCCGGTCTCGTCGGTCGTGTCCGACTCGATGCGGCTGGTCAGGTCGCCTGCCGCGACCGACTGCGCCACCTTCACGGCCTCTTCCAGCGGGCGTGCGACCAGGCGTGCGATCCACAGTGCCAGCACCAGGCCGAGCGCGACCGCGCCGACCAGCAGGCCCACGACCCACAGGCGTGCCTGCGAATACACCGCGTCGGCCGTGGCACCGGCGCGCACCGCGCCGGTCACGTTCACTTCGGTGAGCTTGTCGAGCGCGGTGTTCATGTCGCGGCTGAGCTGCAGCGACTTGCCGCGGCTCAGCGTGGTCGCCTGCTCGGCGTCCTGCGTGTGCGAGATCGCGATGATCTTGTTGTGCTCGACGCCGTACTGCGTCAGCAGCTTCTCGAACTCGGGGAAGATCTCGCGTTCCTGGGGTTCGGAGATGAGCGTGGCGTATTCGGCCTTGTTCTTCTGCAGCTGGGCCCAGGTCTGTTCCATCGACTTTTCGTAGGTGCCCATCTCCTCGTACGAGGCCGACAGGATGTGCTGCAGCTCCTGCGAACGGTAGCGCGCCACCAGGTTCTTCATTTCCAGCAGGGAGCGCGTGGCCGGCATCCAGTTGGTTGCCAGGTCCGACGACATGTCGTGGACCTTGCCGAGTTGCAGCACCGACACGGCACCGACGCAGACCGTCAACACGAGCACTGCGATGAACGACACAAGAAGCTTGGTCGCGATTTTGAGGTTGTAGAACGCTTTGATGATTTTTCCTTCGTGGGGCCGCGGACCCCGGGTAGCCAGTTGGTGTGTTTTTTTCCGCGGGAAGACTCAGAATTCGGTCCAGTCGTCGCTGCCGCCCGATGCGGCCAGCTGAGGCTGGGGCGCGGCGGGCTGCAACGGCTTGGTGCGCGAGGAGGGCAGCGCCCTGGCCCGCGCCTTCGACGGCAGCTGCGCAGGATGCGCGGGATGCACCGCCACCTGCAGGCGCGCGGGCGCCTGGTGTGCGGAGCCCAGCTTGAAGATGCTCACGGCCTGCACCAGCGTGCCAGCCTGCTCCTGCAGCGACTGGGCAGCGGCCGAGGCCTCTTCCACCAGTGCCGCGTTCTGCTGCGTCACCTGGTCCATCTGCGTGATCGCCTGGTTGATCTGCTCGATCCCCGACGTCTGCTCCTGGCTCGCTGCCGTGATCTCGCCCATGATGTCCGTCACGCGCTTCACGCTGCCCACGATCTCCTCCATCGTGCGGCCCGCTTCTTCCACCTGCTTGCTGCCCTCTTCGACCTTCTCGACCGAGTCGCCGATCAGCGTCTTGATTTCCTTGGCGGCGGCCGCCGAACGTTGCGCGAGGCTTCGGACTTCCGAGGCCACCACGGCGAAGCCGCGGCCCTGTTCACCGGCACGCGCCGCTTCCACAGCCGCGTTCAGCGCCAGGATGTTGGTCTGGAACGCAATGCCGTCGATCACGCCGATGATATCCACGATCTTCTTGGACGACGCGTTGATCGAGCCCATCGTGTCCACCACCTGGCTCACCACCGTGCCGCCCTTGACGGCCACTTCCGATGCCGACACCGCCAGCTGGTTCGCCTGGCGTGCGTTGTCTGCGTTCTGCTTCACGGTCGAAGTCAGCTCTTCCATCGAAGCGGCGGTTTCTTCCAGCGAGCTGGCCTGCTGCTCGGTGCGCGAAGAGAGATCCTGGTTGCCCGAGGCGATCTGCCCCGAAGCGGTGGCGATCGTCTCGGTGCCGGTGCGCACTTCGCCCACCACCTTCGCCAGGCTCGCGTTCATCTCGCGCAGCGCCTGCATCAGCTGGCCCGCCTCGTCGCGGCTTTCCACGCGAATGTCCGTGCTCAGGTCGCCGGAGGCCACCGTCTCGGCCACTTCCACGGCCTGCGCCAGCGGGCGCACGATGCTGCGCGCGATGAAGAAGGCGAAGATGCCGCCGCTCACCACAGTGAGGATCGTCAGCAGCAGTTGCAGGTTGAAGCTGCGTGCATTCGCCGCGTCGATCTCCTGGCTCATGCGATCGATGTCGCGGCGCTCGATCGACAGCAGGTCGAGAACACGGGTCTCGTAGGCCTTGGCGGCCGGCTGGAACGATTCCTTGAAGGCGCGCGCGGTGGCCACCGCGTTGCCGCTGGCCTTGGCCTTGCCCACCTCGTCCTTCGCCGCCTGGTACTTGGCGCGCAGCTCGACGATCGACTTGTAGGTCGACTTTTCCTCGTCGGTGAACAGCAGCGGCTCCACCTTCGCCATGGTCTCGCTGCCCTTCTTCACGCTGTCGGAGATGACGTCGGCGAAGGTCACGGGGAGCGTCTCGTCGGTGGTGCGCGCGATCATCGACGTGCGCGCGATGGCCGCGTAGGTCAGCACATACCAGTCGGAGATGAGCCGCTCTTTCGCGAGCGGGCTCTGCATCATCAGCCGGGTGGCCTCGGCATTGCTGCGCGAGGATGCCAGGGCGATGGCGGTCGAGATCACGGTCAGGCCCAGCACGACGGCGAAGGCCAGCATCAGGCGGGTGCCGATGCGGAGGTTGGACAGGAAGTTCATGGCGAGGCCTCGAGGGATGTTCAGGCGGGCGCGGTCATGCGACCGCAGCCGCTTCGACCAGGCCCATCTCTTCGCTGGACATGAGTCGGTCGATGTCCACCAGGATCAGCATCCGCTCTTCCAGCGTGCCCAGACCGATCAGGTAGTCCGCGTCCAGCACCGACCCCATCTCCGGCGCAGGCTTGATCTGCTCCGCCGTCAGCGTGATCACGTCCGACACGCTGTCCACCACCATCCCCACCACCCGGCCTGCGATGTTCAGCACGATCACCACCGTGAACTGGTCGTACGTCGGGTCGCCCAGCTTGAACTTGATGCGCATGTCGATGATCGGAACGATGATCCCCCGCAGGTTCACCACCCCCTTGATGTAGTCCGGCGCATTCGCGATCCGCGTCACCGCGTCGTACCCGCGCAGCTCCTGCACCTTCTGGATGTCGATGCCGTATTCCTCCTCGCCCAGCTTGAAGGTCACGACCTCCAGGCGGCCGGTGGCGGCGATCTGCTGCTGTTGCTGTTGCTTGTGGGCGGTGCCCGCGATCTCTGGCATGGGAATCCTCGTGTGTGGCGCGCCACGCGGTGCGAGCGCGCGCCCTGTCTGTCTGTGCGTTGGGTGGGTGCGAACCGGTCGATGCCGCGCGCGGCTCAACCGAATTTCTGCATGATGCGAACCAGCTTCTCGCCGTAGCGCGGGTCCGTGGCGTAGCCCGCGCGCTGCAGGCCGTGCGCGGCCTCGGCGGGGTCGTCGGTCGCCAGCACGTTCGCGTAGCGGGGATTGCGCGTGATGAAGCGCGCGTAGTCGGTGAAGGCCTCTTCGTACGATCCGTAGGCGCGGAACTTGGCGCGGATCTTCTGCGGCTCGCCGTCGACGTATTCGGTGGTGGTGGTCTCGACCGTCGCGCCCTTCCAGCCCTTGTCGGCCTTGATGCCGAACAGGTTGAAGCTCTGGGTGCCGTCGTCGGCGCGGATCTCCCGCTTGCCCCAGCCCGATTCGAGCGCGGCCTGCGCCAGGATCAGCGGCGCGGGCACGCCGCTGGCCGTGCTGGCCGCCTGCGCCGAAGCGCCCATGCGGCCGACGAAGTCGTCGACCTGGCCCTGCAGCGAAGCGCTGACGCCGCCTGCGCCGCCCGAGCTGCGGTCGCTGTTGAACTGGTACACGCGCAGGTCGGCGGAGGCCGGCGTGCGCGGGCTGGGCGCGGAGCCCAGCGGAATGCCCGCGTTCGGACCGTAGGGGAAGCCGCCGCGCGGCTCGAGCGACATCGGCTTCACGCCGATCGCGGCATCCGCCTCGGCATCGGGCGGACCCGAGGGCATCGTGCGGCGCAGCTGCGCGAGCATGGCCTCGGCCAGCCCCACGCCGCGCCCCGAGAGGTTCTGCGTGAGCTGCTGGTCGAACATCGACTGGTAGACCTTCTGGCTCTGGCTGTCGAGCAGGCCGCTGGAGGGCGTCGCCTCGCGCATGCTCTTGAGCACCATGTTCATGAACATGGCCTCGAACTGCCGCGAGACCTGCTGCAGGCCCGCTTCGGGCGAGGTGCGCACGGTGTGCCGCAGCGCATCGACGCCCTGCACGTCGAGGGCGAAGCGCTGGTCGAGCGCACCGCTGCGGCTGGCCGCGTCGCTGCCCGTCCAGGCGCTGGTGGAAGAAACCGTCATCGCGCCGTCCTCAGATGATCTCGAGCTCGGCGCTCAGGGCGCCGGCCGTCTTCATGGCCTGCAGGATCGACACCAGGTCCTGCGGATTCGCGCCGAGGCTGTTCAGGCCCTTGACCACGTCCGACAGCGAAGCGCCGCCGCGCACCATCTGGATCGCGCCGCCGCCCTGGTTCACCGAGATCTGCGAGGTCTGCGCCGCCACCGTGCTGCCGCCCGAGAACGCGCCCGGCTGGCTGACGACGGGTTCGGTGTTGATGACCACCGACAGGCTGCCGTGCGCGATGGCGCAGTCCTTCACGCGCACCGCCTGGTTCATGACCACCGAGCCGGTGCGGGCGTTGACCACCACGCGGGCGCCGGCCTGCGTGGGCGTGACCTCGAGGTCTTCGAGCCGCGCGAGGAAGCCCACGCGCTGCTGCGGTTCGGGCGCCCGCACGCGGATCGCCCGCGCGTCGATGGCCTCGGCCGTGCCCGCGCCGAACTGGCGGTTGATGGCATCGACCGCGCGCTGCGTGGTGCCGAAGTCGGAGCGGTTGAGCTCGATGGCGAAGGTGCCTTCCGCACCCACCGCGGCCTCGACCGTGCGCTCCACCAGCGCGCCACCGGGGATGCGGCCCGAGCTCAGCTGGTTCACCTGCACCTTGCTGCCATTGGCAGAGGCGCCGGCTCCGCCGATCACCATGTTGCCCTGCGCCACCGCGTAGGTCGCGCCGTCGATGCCCTTGAGCGGCGTCATCAGCAGCGTGCCGCCGCGCAGGCTCTTCGCATTGCCCATGGACGACACCGTCACGTCGATGTTCTGGCCCGGCCGCGCGAACGACGGCAGCGTGGCCGTCACCATCACCGCCGCCACGTTCTTCAGCTGCATGTTCACGCCCTGCGGGATCGTGATGCCCAGCTGCTGCAGCATGTTGTTCAGGCTCTGCGTGGTGAACGGCGTCTGCATCGTCTGGTCGCCCGTGCCGTCCAGGCCCACCATCAGCCCGTAGCCGATCAGCGGGTTGTCGCGCACGCCCTGGATGCTGGCGAGCTCCTTGAGCCGCTCCGCGTGCGCCGGAGAAAAGCACAGGACACCCATCACCGCCAGGGCGGCAAGGGGAAAGCGCAACGAGAAGCGGCGGCGCGCGCGGAAAGCAGAGAGATTTTTCATGATCAGAAGGGCATCACGTTCAGGAAGATGCGCTGCATCCAGCCCATGGTCTGGGCCTCGTCGATGTAGCCCTTGGCGGAGTACTCGATGCGTGCATCGGCCACCAGCGTGGAAGGCACGGTGTTGTTGCCCGACACGGTGCGCGGGTTGACCACGCCCGAGAAGCGGATGAACTCCGTGCCCTGGTTGATGCCCATCTGCTTTTCGCCGCTCACGAGCAGGTTGCCGTTGGGCATGACGTCGGTCACCGTGACGGTGATCACGCCGTTGAAGGTGTTGTTGGCATTGGCGCCGCCCTTGGCGGTGAGCGAATTGGTGCCGCTGAGCTTGGTGTCCTGCCCGTCGAGCAGGCCGCCGATCAGCTTCGGGATGGCGGCGAACACGCTCGCGGTGCTGCCCACGCGGCTGGCGTTGGCGCCGGAATTCTTGGTGGCGTTGACCTTCTCGCTGATGACGATGGTCAGGATGTCGCCGACGTTGCGCGGACGGCGGTCCTCGAACAAGGCGTTGGCGCCCGGACCCTCCTGAAAGATCGCGCCGGGCGCGCGACGCGGCGTCAGCGCCGCGTAGCTCTCGGCGCGCGCCGTCATCGGCTGGTGCACCAGCGGCTCGCGCGGCAGCTGTGCGCAGCCCGTCGCCAGCACGGTGGCCACCAGCACCAGTGCCAGCAGCACGCGTGAAAGCAGCGCACCGCCGGCCTCTTGATGAAGACGCACGCCCCGCATCACATCTGCGCCAGGCGCTGCAGCATCTGGTCCGAGGTCTGGACGGCCTTGCTGTTGATCTCGTACGAACGCTGGGTGGCGATCATGTTGACCAGCTCTTCCACCACGTTCACGTTCGAGGCTTCGACATAGCCCTGGCTCAGCGTGCCGGCGCCGTCGACGCCGGGGTTCACCTGGTTGGGCGCGCCCGAGGCATCGGTTTCCGCATACAGGTTCTCGCCCTTGCTCTGCAGGCCGGCGGGGTTCATGAAGGTCGCGAGCTGCAGCTGGCCGATCTGCACCGAGGCGGTGCTGCCCGGCTGCGTGACCGACACGATGCCGTCGCGGCCGATCGTGAGGCTCTGCGCATCGCGCGGGATGGTGATGGCGGGCTGGATCGGGAAGCCGCTGGCGGTGACCAGCTGGCCGTCGGGGTCGGTCTGGAACGAGCCGTCGCGGGTGTACGAGGTGGTGCCGTCGGGCATCAGCACCTGGAAGAAGCCGGTGCCGCTGATGGCCACGTCGCGCGGGCCTTCGGTCTTGGTGAGGTTGCCTTGCGTGTGGATGCGCTCGGTGGCGACCACGTGCACGCCGGTGCCGACCTGCAGGCCCGAGGGCAGGCGGGTCTGGTCGGACGACTGGCCGCCGCTCTGGCGCAGGTTCTGGTAGACGAGGTCTTCGAACACGGCGCGTGTGCGCTTGAAGCCGGTGGTGCCGACGTTGGCCAGGTTGTTGGAGACCACGTCGAGCTGCGTCTGCTGCGCGTCGAGGCCGGTCTTGGCGATGTAGAGGGAGCGAATCATTTGGGTTGGAAATCCTGCGGGTGTGTTGCGGGTGATGGGGCGGCGGGCCGGCTGCGGCCTGTCAGCCGTACGACAGCAGCTTGTTGGCCGACTGCGCGTTGGTGTCGGCGGTCTGCATCGACTTCATCTGCATCTCGAAGCTGCGCGCGTTGGCGATCATCGAAACCATCGCCTCGACCGGGTTGACGTTGCTGCCCTCGACGGCGCCGATGGCCAGCGTCACGCCGGGGTCGGCTTCGGCCGGCTGCAGGCCCTGGCGCATGCGGAACAGGCCGTCGTCACCGCGCACGAGGTCGGTGGTGGCCGGGTTCACGAGCTTGAGCCGGCCCACCTCGCCGATGCCGGTCTCGGTGTTCGAGGCCGCGTCGCGCGCGCTCACCAGGCCGTTGGTGGCAATGGTCACCGCGGAGCCGGGCGGCACGGTCAGTGCGCCGTTGTCGCCCATCACCGGGCGGCCGCCCATGGTGGAGAGCTGGCCGTCGGCCGAGATCTGGAGATTGCCGACG
The DNA here is from genome assembly GCF_902712855.1 of Variovorax paradoxus. Classification (NCBI taxonomy): domain Bacteria; kingdom Pseudomonadati; phylum Pseudomonadota; class Betaproteobacteria; order Burkholderiales; family Comamonadaceae; genus Variovorax; species Variovorax paradoxus. Next base: position 861,612 of record NZ_LR743508.1, on the reverse strand, counting down.
CGCGTGTAGGCTTCGCCGCCGTCGGCGGTCTGCACCACCAGCCAGCCTTCGCCGTTCACGGCCACGTCGAGGCCGCGGCCGGTCTCGGTGATGGGGCCGTGCGCGAAGTCGGCGCCGGGCGTGGTGGCGGACACGAACGCGCGCGTGGGCGCCTCCTGGCCCACCACGGGCACCGCACGGAAGCTGGCGATCTGCGCGCGAAAGCCCGGCGTCGAGACGTTCGCCATGTTGTTGGCGACAGAGGCCTGCTGCTCCATGACCTGCTTGGCGCCGCTCATGGCGACATACAACATTCGATCCACTGGGTGCTCCTGGTGTCAGTCTTAGGGCGCCGCGTCAGCGGATGTTCATCAGCGTCTGCATGACCTGGTCCTGCGTCTTCACGGTCTGCGCATTGGCCTGGTAGTTGCGCTGCGCGACGATCAGGTTGACCAGCTCGGAGGTCAGGTCGACGTTGGACGCCTCCAGCGCGCCGGCCTGCAGCGAGCCGAGCTTGGTGCCCTCGCCCGGCGTGCCGGTGAGCGCGTTGCCCGAAGCCTGCGTCTCGGCCCACACGTTGTTGCCCTTGGGCTCCAGGCCGTTGGGGTTGGCGAACGACGACAGCACGACCTGGCCCAGCAGCTGGGTCTGTTCGTTGGAGAACTTGCCGGTGATGGTGCCGTCGGGGTTGATCGAGAACGAGGTCAGCTCGCCCGAGCGGTAGCCGTCCTGGCCGAGCTTGCTCATGCCGTTGGCAGCGCCGAACTGCGTGGTGCCCGACAGGTCGACCGTGGCGGTCATGGCCGCCGCGCCGTTGGTGAAGTTGATCGGGCCGATGTTCAGCTGGCCGCTGGCCGGCGCGGTCATCTTGCCGCTGGAGTCGAAGGTCAGCGTGGTGAGCGCGGCACCGCCGTTGAGCGCGGCGCCGTCGGACGTGCCGTACACGTTCCAGGTGTTGGCGGGCGTGGGTGCCTTCACGAAGTACACGGCCACGTCGTGCGGGTTGCCCAGCGAGTCGTACGTGGGGCCGATGGCGTTCGAGTAGTTGAAGGTCTCGGAGTCGGCGGCGTTGAACGGCGTCTTGGCCGGGGTTGCCAGGCGCGCGTCGAGGTTGAACTCGGCGTTCACCGTGGTGGTGGCCTTCGGCGTCATGGGCGCCGTGGGGATCTGGATCGGTGCGGGCGTGCCGCCGCTGATGCCGCCGCTGGCGTTCACGCCGTAGCCGGTCAGGCGCAGGCCCTGGGCGTTGACGATGTAGCCTTCCTTGTCGGGCGTGAACTGGCCGTTGCGCGAGTACAGCACTTCACCGCTGGCGCTGGCCAGGCGGAAGAAGCCGTCGCCGTTCAGGATGGCCACGTCGTACGGACGGCTGCTGGTCTGCGTCACGCCCTGCGTGAAGTTCTGCACCACGCCCGAGACCGAGGCGCCCAGGCCCACGCGCGAGCCGGCGTACACGTCCTGGAAGGTGGCGGCGGCGGACTTGAAGCCCACGGTGCTCGAGTTGGCGATGTTGTTGCCGATGACGTCGAGGTTGGCCGCGGCCACGCCGAGTCCGCTGATGCCCTGAGAAAAAGCCATGTTGATTCCTTGGTTCGATGCGTTGGATGCGAAGGGGTGTGCGAGTTGTTCGCGCGATTCGATGGATGGCTCAGAGGAAGAGCCGCACGTCGGACAGGCCGATGTTGTTGCCGCTCATCAGCTCGAGCGTGACGCCGTCGGTGCCCTGCTTCACGGCGGCCACCTGCGAGAAAGTGAGCGCGGTGGCCTTCACGACGGTGCTGCCGTTGGTGGCGTCCGCGACGAACTTGTAGGTGCCCGCGGGCACCACGTTGCCGGCGTCGTCCTTGCCGTCCCAGGTGACGGCGTTGACGCCTTCCTTCATGGAGCCGGCGCTGATGGTGCGCACCGTGTTGCCGGCGGCGTCGACGATCTTGATGTCGACGTCGGAGGCCGTGCCCGGCAGCTCCACCGCGAAGGCCTGCGCCGCGGGTTCCTTGCCGTCCTCGGGCTTGGTGGTGGTGAGCGTGTCGCCGGGCGACAGCACGTTGTAGCCGATGAGCGAAGCCGCCTGCAGCACCTGGTTGGAACCGGTCTGGTTCACCAGGCCCGACAGCGTGGAGTTGAGCTTCTCGATGCCGCTCACGGTGCTCATCTGCGCCAGCTGCGAGGTGAGCTCGGCGTTCTGCATCGGGTTGAGCGGGTCCTGGTTGTTCAGCTGCGTGACCAGCAGCTTCAGGAAGCGCTGTTCGCTGTCGGCGTTCGAGACGCTGGTGTTGCTGCTGGCCGCGGAGGCGGCGTTCTGCCCGGTGATGGACGAGGTGTCGGAGATGGCCATTGCGTTGGTTGCTTTTCTTGTTGAAGGGGTGTGCGGTCGGCTTACTGGCCGAGCGTCAGCGTCTTGACCATCAGCGTCTTCGCGGTGTTGAGCACCTCGACGTTGGCCTGGTAGCTGCGCGAGGCCGAGATCATGTTGGTCATCTCCTCGACCACGTTGACGTTGGGCATGGCCACGTAGCCTTCGGCATTGGCGTGCGGGCTCTTCGGATCGAACACGAGCCGCGGCGGGGACGGGTCCTCGACCACGCCGGAGACGCGCACGCCGCCGATGTCCTGCATGCCGGATGGCGCGACCTCGAACACCACCTGCTTGGCGCGGTAGGGCATGCCGTCGGGACCGGCCACGCTCTCGGCGTTGGCCATGTTGCTGGCGGTCACGTTCATGCGCTGCGACTGCGCGGTCATGGCGGATCCCGCCACGTTGAAGATGTTCATGGATGTGCTGTTGAAGGGCATGGCAGGCCTTATTGCTGTACCGCCGACAGCAGCGACTTGATCTTGGAATTGATCACCGTGAGGTTCGACTCGTAGCGCAGCGCGTTGTCGGCGAAGGCGATGCGCTCCACGTCCATCTCGACCGTGTTGCCGTCGAGGCTGGACTGGTTGGGCGTGCGGTAGAGCAGGTCCTTGTCGGGCATGGCCTGCGCCTGGCCCGCGAGGTGGCGCGCCGACGTGGTGGCCATCGACATCGACTGCGATGCGCGGCCGCGCTCGACGGCTTCGCTCAGGCGGGTGCCGAAGTCGAAGTCGCGCGCCTTGTAGTTGGGCGTGTCCGCGTGCGCGATATTGGCCGCGATCACCTCCTGGCGTTCCGCCCGGAGATTGAGGGCTTCGCGATTGAAGCGAAGCGCCGCATCCAGCTTGTCGATCATCTGAGTTCCATCTGTTGAAGCGTCGCGTTCGCGCATGGCGTGGCGACAGATGGAAAGCGAGTCTATGCATGAGGCGCTTTTGCAATCGTTCGAACAAAGGGGGTTTTCTGCTGCTGCTCGCACCTTCGATCGGCCGCCGAATTTCTAGAATTTCCGGGCGGCGTCTCGTGCCCTTCATGTGTGGAGAGCCGCTCCCCGAGCACTTCTTCGAATGTTTCCGATGACCCTCACCACGCCCCGGACCTGCCTGCCGCGCACCGTGTCGACGATGCTGCTGGCGGCCTGCTGCGCGTTCGCGGCGCAGGCCGGGACGACCAGGGACACCGCCGCGCCCTCCACGGCCGACGCCGTCGTCGCCGCCTACATGCAGACGCAGACCGCCGGCCTGCCGGGCAAGGTCGGCGTCCGGCTCGAAGGCCGCGGCACGGACGCCCTGCCGGCCTGCGAGACCACGCCCGAGGCCTTCCTGCCACCCGGCGCCACGCCGTGGGGCCGGGTGTCGGTGGGCGTTCGCTGCCAGGCCGAACGGCCCTGGACGCGCTACGTGCAGGCCCATGTGTCGGTGGAAGGCAGCTATTTCGTGGCCGCGCGCGTCATCGACGCCGGCAAGCCGGTGGGCGCGGGCGACATCGCCGAGCGCACCGGCGATCTGACGCGGCTGCCGCGCTCGGTCGTCACCAGCGCGGCGGAACTCACCGGGGTGGTGGCGGTCAACCGCATCGCATCGGGCGCGCCGCTGCGCAAGGAGCAGGTGCGCGGCGTCACCGTCATCCAGCAGGGCCAGGCCGTCAAGGTCGTGGCGCAGGGCCAGGGTTTCGTCGTCACCACCGAGGGCCGGGCCATGACCGGAGCGACCGTGGGCGCCGTGGTGCAGGCCAAGACCCGCGACGGCCGGATGGTCAGCGGGGTGGCGGACACGGAGGGGCAGATCCAGCTGGCCCAGTAGGCTTGCCGGCCGCCTTGCCGTACGCTTTGTGCACGCCGCTCCTAAAGTTCTTGCCAGCGCTGCCGATATACGGGTCAGCCCCTGAGGAATCACCTTGAAAATCGATCAACCTGCCCCTTCGGCCACGCCTCTCCACCGGACCCCGCGAACGCCCCGGCCCCTGCCGCCGCGGCTTCGACGACCGGCGCCGATGCCGCCGCCGCGACGCGCGCCAGGAGGCGCCGCAGCCGTCCGCGCTCGTCCACACCATGCCCAGCGCCGTGGGCGGCAGCGATTTCGATGCAGCCCGGGTGGCCGCGATCCGCGAGGACATCCGCGCCGGGCGCTACCAGATCCGCCCCGAGCGCATCGCCGACGGCCTGCTGGCCAGCGTGCGCGACCTGCTCGACCCGGCGGCCGACGCCAGGGTCGAGGCCAAGCCCGCGCCGAAAGGCCGCGAATGACCCAGTCGCTGCTGGCGCACCTGCGCACCGAGACCGCCTGCATCGAGGAATTCCTGTCGGTGCTCGACCGCGAAGCCAAGGCCATGTCGGACAACGTGTTCGCCGACCTGGCCGCCATCGCCGGTGAGAAGACCCTGCTGCTCGATCGCATGACCGAGCTCGACAACCAGCGCGAGGCGCTGCAGGCCGCGCTGGGCTTCAAGCCCGGCCGCGCCGGCGCCGATGCCGCCGCCAAGGCCTGCGGCCCCGCCGCGCAACAGGCCTGGGCCGCGCTGCTGGTGCTGGCCGTGCAGGCCCGCAGCCACAACCTTCGCAACGGCTCGATGGTGTACGCGCACCTCGATTTCACGCAGCAGGCCCTGCATTTCCTGCAGGCCAGCGCCCAACTCTTCTACGGCCCCGACGGCGTGCGCAAGACGCAGCCCGGCGCCGGGACGCGCCTCGCGGTCGGCTGACCGCCGCGCGCCGCGTCCCTCCACCTCACACCCCATGGAAGCTCTCGACAAGAACAACGTCCAATGCTCGCGGCAGGTGGCCATGGTCGGCTGCGACGCTGCCCAGCACCAGGCCTGGGGCCAGCGGCTGCGCATGATGGGCTGCACGCCGGTGCGCTTCGGCAGCAGCGCCGAATTCCTGCAGGCCGTGACCCACGGCAGCCAGTTCGGCCTGCTGCTGGTGGTGCTGAAGGACGAAGGCGCGTGGCCGGTGATCACCTCGATGTGCAAGGCGCTGCGCCTGCCGATCTTCCTGGTGGCCAATGCCCTGCAGCGCGACCTGCTGATCGACGTGCTCGCCACGGCGGGCAGCGAGCCGGCGGGTGCCACCATCGATTTCGCGGTGCTGCCGGTGGACGACTTCGAGGTGGAGCTGCGCGTGCGCGAAGCGCTGCGCCGCACCGAGACGCTGCTGCATCCGCAGACGGTGAGCGCGAACTTCGGCGACTACCGCTTCATCGGCAGCCGCAAGGTGGTGGTGCACCGGGGCGAGGAAATCCGCCTCAAGCCCCGCGAATTCGAACTGGCGCTGCTGCTTTTCCGCAATGCGGGACGGCTTCTGGAACGCGACTGGCTGCTGGCCTCGCTCTGGATGGATTCGCGCATCGAGCGCAAGAGCCGCGTGCTCGACTGCTGCGTGGCCAACATCCGGCGCAAGCTGTCGCTGCACAAGGAATGCGAGTTCGTCCTGCACTCGGTGTACGGCCGTGGCTACGAACTGCGGCGGATGCCCTCGTCTTCCTTGCCCGAACTGGCCGACACGCTGGACCGAGCGGATTTTCCGGAAACCTCGAACGAACCGGCCTGGATCGGCCGGAACGAGCTGGCAAGGGCCTGAATGCGGACCTGAATCCGCCCCTTCCAGGTTGTCCCCGCAGACTGGGGACAACATTGGGGACAACCGGGCGAAGTTCGTCGGGGATCGTTGCCTGGCGCGGGCTGCAACACAATGCCTGCCAAATGGGCAAGGTGGAAATCTTCGATTTTCCGGCCCGCTTCCGACGGCGCGATCTGGCTCGCCGTGCGCAGGCCTCGCCGGGCCGCTAGAGCTCGCCCGGCTCCGACAGCTCGCCCTGGAAGGCATTGACCAGGAAGTCGAGCATCACCCGCACCTTCGCGCTGAGATGGCGGCGGCTGGCGTAGATCGCCAGCACGTCGATGGGTGGCATGCGATAGCCCGGCATGACCTCGACCAGCCGGCCGGCCTCCACGTCCCCGCCGATCACGAACCTCGGCTGCCAGATGACGCCGCCGCCGGCGAGTGCCGCGGCGCGGGCGGTGGTGCCGTTGTTGGCCCGCAGCGCCCAGCGCACCCGCACCGATTCGAGCGTGCCGCCGGGGCCGGCGAACTGCCACTCGTCGGAGGTCGCGCCGTAGGTGTAGCCCAGGCACAGGTGCCGGGACAGGTCGGCCGGAACCTCGGGCATGCCGTGGGCGGCGATGTACGCGGGCGAGGCGCACACCAGGTTGTGCGAGCGCCCCAGGCGGCGCGCGATGTGGTTGCCCGAGCTGGTGCGCGAGATGCGGATGGCGAGGTCGTAGCCCTCCTCGACGATGTCGACCACGCGGTCGATGAGCGCGATGTCGAGCTCGACGTCGGGGTACGTCGCCATGAACTTCGGCCACAGGGGCGCCAGCACCAGGCTGCCGAAGCTCAGCGGCGCGTTGATGCGCAGGCGCCCGCGGGGCTGCAGCGAAGCGGTGGTCGCCAGCGCCTCGGTTTCCGACACTTCCTCCAGGATCGACTTGGCCCGGTCGTAGAGCGCCTCGCCGCCCTCGGTGAGCGACAGGCGGCGCGAGGTGCGGTTGATGAGCCGCGTGCGCAGGTGTGCCTCGAGCTCGTTGATGTAGCGCGTCACGTTGGCCGGCGAGGTGTCCAGCGCGTCGGCCGCCCTGGTGAAGCTGCCCCGCGCCACCACGTTGACGAACATTTCGTAAGCACGGAGCCGGTCCATGGAAGCCCTTCAGATCATTCAGCAAAACTGAATGAGTAAACCATTTTTGGGCTCTTTCTGAAAGCGAAGCTGAATCTTAAATTCACGCCACCGCTTCAAAACTGAAAGAAAAGGACCTCGACATGACCGACAGCCAATTCGTTCCTTCCCGCCGCGCCCTGATCGCGGGCGCCGTCGCCGCCGGCGCCGTCCTGACGCTGGGCTCCACGGCGAACGCCGCAACCGCCGCCGACACGGTGCCGGGCTTCCGCTCGGGCAGCGCGGACGTGAACGGCACCCGCATCAGCTACCGCATCGGCGGCAAGGGTCCGGCCATCGTGCTGCTGCACGGCTATGCCGAGACCGGCCACATGTGGAACCCGCTGATGCCGCTGCTGGCGAAGACGCACACCGTGGTCGTGCCCGACCTGCGGGGCGCGGGCAATTCGTCGAAGCCCGAGACGGGCTACGAGAAGAAGAACATGGCCGTAGACATCCACGAGCTCGTCCGGTCGCTCGGCATCCGCAACGTCAGCATCGTGGGGCACGACATCGGCCTGATGGTGGCCTATGCGTACGCCGCGCAGTTCCCTTCGGAGACCGACAAGGTCGTGCTCATGGACGCCTTCCTGCCCGGCATCGGCCAGTGGCAGAACGTGTGGCTGCTGCGCGACCTGTGGCACTTCCATTTCCACGGCACCACGCCGCTGGCGCTGGTGAAGGGACGCGAGCGCATCTACTTCGAACACTTCTGGAACGACTTCGCGGCCGATCCCAAGCACTCGGTGCCCGAAGCCGATCGCCAGTTCTACGCCAGGGCCTACGCGCAGCCCGGCGGCATGCGTGCCGGTTTCGAGTACTTCAAGGCCTTCGAGAAGGACGCGGCGGAATTCGCGGAGCTGGGCAAGACCCCGCTGCCCATGCCGATGCTGGTGCTCTCCGGCGAAAAGGCCGGTGGCACCTTCCTGATCGAACAGGGCAAGATGGTCGCGACCGACGTGAAGGGCGTGATCGTCAAGGGCTCCGGGCACTGGCTGATGGAAGAGGCGCCCGAGCAGGTCATTCCGGCACTGGTCAGCTTCCTCGGCTGACGGATGCAGGCAGCACGCGCAGCAACAACCGACGGACACTGTCGTCCGACCAACCAAGGAGAATCGACATGGATCTGAAACTCGACGGCAAGCTGGCCCTGGTAAGCGGCAGCACGGCCGGCATCGGCTACGCGATCGCCCACGCGCTGGCCTCCGAGGGCGCAAGCGTCATCGTCAACGGCAGGTCGCAAGCGTCCATCGACGAAGCGGTGGATCGCATCCGCTCGGAGACCAGAGGCACGGTGCACGGCCATGCCGGCGACCTCAGCCAGGCCCACGTGGCGGAGGAGCTCGTGCGCCGCCACCCCGGCATCGCCATCCTCGTCAACAACCTGGGCATCTTCGAGCCCAAGGCCTTCGAGGACATTCCGGATGCGGACTGGCAGCGCTTCTTCGATGTGAACGTGCTGAGCGGCGTCCGCCTCGCACGCCTGGTGCTGCCCGACATGAAGCGCGCGAACTGGGGACGGATCATTTTCATCTCGAGCGAGAGCGCGGTGCAGATTCCGACCGAGATGATCCATTACGGCGTGACGAAGACCGCGCAGATCGCGGTGGCGCGCGGGCTCGCTGAATCGGTGGCCGGCACGAACATCACCGTCAACAGCGTGCTGCCGGGACCGACGAAGTCGCGCGGCGTCGGCGACTTCGTCGAAGGCATGGCACGCACGAGCGACAAGACCTTCGAACAGGTCGAGGCGGAGTTCTTCGACCACGTCCGCCCGACCTCGCTGATCAGGCGCTTCGCCTCGCCGCAGGAAGTGGCCTCGCTCGTGGCCTACGTGGCAAGTCCGCTCGCGTCGGCGACCACGGGCGCGGCACTTCGCGTCGACGGCGGCGTGGTCAAGAGCGCCTTCTGACACAGGCGCGATGACGCCCCGGCCGGCCGCATCGTGCCGGCCGGAGCGCCATCGACACGAGCGCGGCCGGTCGCACGGCACCTCCGGCGAGCGCCGCACAACGCAGCGACCTTACTTGCGCAGCGGCCTTACTTGCGCAGCGACCGGAAGGCGGACCGCATCTCTTCCGCGAACAGCTGCGGTTGTTCCCAGGCCGCGAAGTGGCCGCCCCGGTCGACTTCCTTGAAGTAGTACATCGACGGGTAGGCGCGCTGCGCCCACGACTTCGGCGCCCGGTAGATCTCGCCCGGGAAGACCGTGATGGCCACCGGCACGGTGATCTCCGTGGTCCGCTGCGCGGCGGAGCTGAAGTTGTTGTTGTTGTTCTCCCAGTAGAAGCGCGACGACGAACTGGCGGTGCCGGTGAGCCAGTAGAGCGAGATGTCGTCGAGGATGCGGTCGCGGCCGAGCACGGCCTCGGCGTTTCCGGAGGGGTACGTCCACTCCGTGATCTTCTCGTACATGAACGCCGCGAGGCCGGCCGGCGAATCGTTGAGTCCGTAGCCCAGGGTCTGTGGCCGCGTGACCATCATGGCGCCGTACGCGGCGTTGCGGGCGAAGAACTTGCTGAGCGTCTGGTACGCCGTGCGTTCCGCGTCGGGCAGGTTGGCCGGCGGCTCGTCGCCGGCGTGGATGCCCTTGACGAGTTCGGGCGGCACGGTGGCCGGCATGTTCAGGTGGATGCCGAGCAGGCCCTGCGGCTTCTGGCGGGCCATGGCATCGGAGATCACGGAGCCATGGTCGCCGCCCTGGGCCACGTAGTGGTCGTAGCCGACGCGATGCATCAGCACGTCCCAGGCCCGCGCCACGCGGTCGGGTCCCCAGCCCAGTTCCTTGGGCAGGCTGGAGAATCCATGGCCCGGAATGGCCGGGATCACGACGTCGAAGGCGTCCTCGGCCTTGCCGCCGTAGGCGGTCGGACCGGTGAGCGGGCCGATCGCGTCGATGAACTCGAGCGGCGAGCCCGGCCATCCGTGGGTCAGGATGAGCGGCATCGCATTCGGATGGCGCGAGCGCACGTGGATGAACTGCACGTCCACGCCGTCGATCGTCGTGACGAACTGGGGCAACGCGTTGAGGCGCGCCTCCAGCCTGTGCCAGTCGTAGCCGGTTTCCCAGTACTTCACCAGTTGCTGCAGCTTCGCGAGCTGCACGCCCTGCGAGGCATCGCTCACGGTTTCCTTGTCGGGCCAGCGCGTGGCCTGCAGGCGGGCTTTCAGCTCCTTCAGGGCCTTGTCCGAGACATGGACCTTGAACGGGCGGATCGCCTCCGATGACGGTGCCGACTGGCTCGATGCCTGCCCGGCGGGCGCGCCGCCTTCGCCGGCCTGGCCGGCAAAGGCGATGCCCGATGCAGCCATGAGGCCGGCCGCGCAGACGGCAGACAGGAGCCGGATCTTCGATGGCTTGCGTTGTGTGATTCTGTTGATGTGCACGGGAATGATCTCCATTGATGAATGAGCGGGTTGCGGCCGTCGCGCCACGAGAAAAAGGATCGGCAGCGGGGTGCCGGTCACGCGGGTGAGCGCTGCGAGACCTCGGGGACGACGGTCGGTTGGAACGACTTGCGGACCGGACTATTGCCGGTGTGCCTGCCGTTCGAACGCTGCGGCGTATCGCTCTGTATCTCGCCGTGTTTCCCGAACAATAGATTTCAAAGAAGGTGCGCGCGGGCAGCCGCGGCGCTGCCACGAAGGGCCGCTTTCTGCAGACAATGAACCCGCTCGCAACCAAGCAGAAGGGATCAAGATGTCAGCCGACGACTGGTGGAAGTGCGGAATCGTCTATCAGGTCTACCCGCGTTCGTTCCAGGACAGCAACGGCGACGGCATCGGAGACCTCGACGGAATCCGCGCCCGGCTGGGCCACCTGGTCTCGCTCGGCATCGATGCCGTGTGGATCTCGCCGATCTATCCCTCGCCGATGGCCGACTTCGGCTACGACATCTCCGACTTCTGCGCCATCGATCCGCGCTTCGGCACGCTGGACGGCTTCGATGCGCTCGTGCAGGAGGCGCATGCGCGAGGGATCAGGATCATCCTGGACTTCGTGCCCAACCACACGTCGGACCGGCATCCGTGGTTCGTGCAGAGCCGCAGCGCGCGCAGCGACCCGCGGCGCGACTGGTACATCTGGCGCGACCCGGCCCCGGACGGCGGGCCGCCCAACAACTGGATCAGCAACTTCGGCGGACCGGCCTGGACCTTCGACCCGGTCACCGGCCAGTACTACGGCCATTCGTTCCTGAAGGAGCAGCCGGACCTCAACTGGCGCAACCCCGAAGTGCGCGAGGCGATGTACGAGGTGCTGCGCTTCTGGCTGCGGCGCGGTGTCGACGGATTCCGCGTCGACGTGCTCTCGCAGATCGTGAAGGACGCACAGTTGCGCGACAACCCGCCGAACCCCGACTTCGTCGAGGGCCAGGACGAGTTCCATCGCTGGCTGATGCTCCACAACACCGACCTGCCGGAGGTGCAGCCGATCGTGGCCGAGATGCGCCGCGTGGTCGACGCGTTCAGCGACACGCGATCGTCGCGCGTGCTGATCGGCGAGCTCTACCTGCCGCTGCCGCGCCTGGTCGCCTACTACGGGCGCAACGCCGAAGGCGTGCTCGAGGGGGTGCAGCTGCCCTTCAACTTCGAGCTGATCGCCACCGAATGGCAGGCCGCGCGCATCCGCCGCTTCGTGCGCGACTACGAAGCCGCCCTGCCCGCCGGCGCGCAACCCAACTGGGTGCTGGGCAACCACGACAAGCCCCGCATCGCGAGCCGCGTCGGCCCCCGCATGGCGCGGCTCGCGGCCATGCTCCTGCTCACGCTGCGCGGCACGCCGACGCTCTACTACGGGGACGAGATCGGCATGACGGACGTCGCGATTCCCGCCGACGAAGTGCAGGACCCGTTCGAGAAGAACAGGCCCGGCCTGGGCCTGGGCCGCGACCCGGAGCGGACACCCATGCAATGGAGCGCCGACGCGCAGGCGGGCTTCACGACCGGCACGCCGTGGCTGCGCCTGGCGGCCGACTGGCGCACGAACAACGTGGAAGCGCAATCGCGCGACACCGGCTCGATGCTGGCGCTGCACCGGCGCCTGATCGCGTTGCGCCGCGCGCAGCCTGCGCTGAACCGCGGCGACCATGAAGCGCTCGACGCCGGCGACGAGGTGCTCGCCTTCGCGCGCAACCACGAAGGACAGCGGCTGGTGGTGCTCCTGAACTTCGGCGAGACGCCGGCACCGATTCCACCGGCATCGATGCCGCACCGGCCGGTGGTGCTGGCATCGACCGACCCTGCGCGCGCCGAAGGCATCGAGGGGCCGCTGGTGCTGGCGCCCTGCGAGGGCGTGGTCATCGGCACCGTGGACGACAAGGGCCCGGCGGCGCCGTAACGCTCAGGGCGGGCCGGCCTGGATCTCGACGTAGCTGCGCGCGTGCCAGCGCACGCGCAGCGGCCAGCGGGCATCCGCGATGGTTTCCGAATTCACATCCTTGCCGCTGCCGTAGTTGACCTGCCGGTCGGGCCGCCTGTTGATCCCGATCACCAGCACGATGCGGCTGCCCGCCGCGATCCTGCATGCCGTCACGCGCTCGACGGTGAACGGCAGCAGCTGGCGTTCGCCGGCCCGCAGGAGCCGGCGGCGCACGCGATGGCCCGCATAGCTGGCGCGGAAGTCGTAAGGCTCGAACAGCAGCTGGTAGTCGCCGCTCTCCGTCTGCTCGTAGAGCGAGATGCCGAAGTCCACGTCCTGCCGCGACGGCGTGATGTCGAACACGCCCCGCAGGCTGCCGGCGATCTCGGTCGCTTCCGCGAATGGCTCGCTGGCGAAGCTGATGCTGCTGCGCGCCTGCAGCTGCTTCACGCGCAGCGCGTCCGGCCAGGGGACGCGCACGTCGCTCCGGTCGGCGAGATCGACCGCGAGCCGCGCGTTGCCATCGCCCCCGGCGGGCGCGGGCAGCAGGCGGTGCGGGTCGTCGCGCTCGCCGGTGTCGAGGTACAGGCGCAACCGGTTGGCCTGCGGCGCATTCAGCGCCGGCACATGGCGCCACTGGTCCGTGCCCATCACCTGGTAGTTGACGCGGTCCGCCAGCAACGGCGGCTTGCCCGCGCCGTTGAGGATGTGGTCGAGCCACGCATAGCGCAGCTCGGGCAGGTCGACGCGTGCGGTCGGGTCGAGCGTGTAGTCGCGCAGCGTCGGCCCCGTACCGTTCCGGATCGAGGCCGCATCGTAGGGCCCGACGAGCAGCGTCGTGTCGGCCTGGGGCCGGTGGCGAAGATGCTCCTGGTGGTAGTAGAGCGCGCCGGCGTCGGCGCCGTAGTAGCCGGCGAAGCTGAGCACCGGGATGTCGATGCGGGCGAACTGCTCGGCCGACGGCAGGAACTTCTGCCAGTAGCGGTCGTGGCTCGGGTGCGTGAGCCAGGTCCGGATCAGCCTGCTGCGCTTGCCCAGCAGGACGCGGTCCACGTCCCAGTAGGGGCGGCGACCCTGGTACCAGCGCGCATCGAGTGCCTGCCATGCGGCGTCGGGGTTCGCATCGGCGGCGATGCCAGCCGGCATGGGCTCGGCCAGCGCATGTTCCTGCGCCCAGCGGACCATCGCGTTGCGGAAGATCTGCCCGGCCATCGGGAAGTCGATGCCCGGGGCCATCGGCGAGATGGTGGCGATGGCCTTGAGCGCGGCCGGCCGCCGGCGTGCGGCCGCCCAGGCGGCGTAGCCGGAATAGCCGTCGCCGAGCATGCAGACGCGGCCGTCGCTCCACGCCTGCCGGGACACCCAGTCGATGACGGCCGCGGCGTCCTCGCCGTCGCGCACGAACGGCCACACCGCGCCCTTGCCGTCGGGCGTGCGTCCGCGCACGTACGCGGTGACGCCCACGTAGCCCCGGGCAGCGCTGCTCCGGGCGTCGTCCTCGGCGGGATCGAGCGTGAACCGCAGCAGGGCCGGCAGGGGGCCGGTCGCGCGGCCGGGCCGCACCACGCTCGCATGGATGACGCCCCCGCGCACCGGAATCCGGATGCCGGCCTCCGCCGTGTAGCGGCTGCTGTTTTCCGCCGCGAACAATTCGGGCAGCAGCGCACCGAAGCTGCGGCGCGACTGGTACGAAAGCCAGGTCCGCACCAGTGCCAGCGCATCGGCCTCGGGCAGGCTGCCCTTCGCGCGCCAGAGGTCGAAGGCCTGCTGCAGCGGCTCCCTGAACACCGCCGGCGGGATCTCGAGCCGCGCCATGATGGCCTGCGCCTGCGCGTTGCCGAGCGGCGCGACCAGTTCCTGGAACGACCGCGCGTAGGCGTCGGCGAAAGCGATCCGATCGTCCGCCTCGCGTGCACGCGCACGCGAGTAGATGCCGTCGAGGATCGCCCGCTCGACCAGTCCGTCGAACGGCTTGCCCTGCCGGCGGCTGCGCAGCGAAGCGCTGCTGTCGTAGGCGGCGCGGTAGGCGCCGCTCACGATCTGCAGCGCGGTCACGTTGGCCAGGAAGACGTCGGTGTCCGCCTCCTGGTACACCGGCAGGATGCGCTGGGCCAGGTCCCGCATCAGCTCGGCGGTGGAGGCATCGTCGGGATCGGGCGGCGGCCGGAAGCCGAAGTCCGCCGCCCACGACCCGACGGGCAATGCAAGCGCCAGCCGCATGAGCGCGCGGCGCGCGCGGCTGACGGTCGACCGGGGCTGCTTCATGCCCGCTGCTCCCCGGACATCGCGTCCGCGGCGTCCGGCGCCTTGACCAGGTGCACCACCTGCGTGAACAGCCGGTCGCGCGCCTCGCCGGGCGAACCGATGTGGACGATGCCGGTGTTCGTGAGCTCGCCCAGCACGCCGATGATCAGTTCGAGGGAGTCGTCGTCGAACGCGCTGAAGGCCTCGTCCATCACCAGCCAGGCCGGCGCCTGCAGCACCACGCGGGCGAAGCCCAGCCGCAACTGCTCGTCCATGCTGAGCTCGCTTTCCCAGCGCCCGGTCTTGTTCAGCGATGGTTCCAGGCGCTGGAGGCCCACGCTCGCCAGTGCGGCCACCATGGCCTCACGCGGATAGTTTGCCGGTTCCGTCGCGTACGACAGCACCTCGGACAGCGTGCCGCGCGGAATGTAGGGTGTGCCGCGCGGCATGTAGTGGATCGTCTCGCCCGCGGGCCGGCGCACGGTGCCCGAGCCCCAGGGCCAGAGCCCCGCGAGCGCGCGGAACAGCAGGGTCTTCTCGGTGCCCGGCGTGCCGAGGATCAGGAGGCACTGGCCGCGGCGCACGACGAGCGCCGGCGCGTCGAGCTGGTCGTAGCCGGTCCACGAGCGGACCTCGAGCGCTTCGATCGCGAGCGCGCCGGCTTCGCCCTCCTCGTAGGCGATGCGGCCGCCGGCCTGCTGCGCCTCCAGGTCGGCTGCGAGCATCCGGCGCAGGTCGGACACGCGCAGCAGCGTGGCGCGCCAGTCGGCAATGATGCTGAAGTTGTCGACGAACCAGCGCAGCGACGACTGCGCCTGCGTGAAAGCCGCGGCGGCCATCATCAACCCGCCGAACGAGACCTTGCCCGAGAAGTAGAGGGGCGAGGCCACCAGCGTCGGCGCGATGATGGTGACCCAGCCGAAGCCTGCAGTGACCCATGTCAGGTTGGTCAGGCCCATCACCACGCGCGAGGTGGCGCGCAGCACGTCGCCGAAATGCATGGCGACGCGGCGCTTCTCGTCGCCCTCGCCACCCGCCAGCGAAATCCCGTCGAGGTGTTCGTTGATGCGCGTCAGCGAGAAGCGCAGTTCGCCTTCGCGCGCATAGCGCTCGGCGTTGCGCGAGATCAGGCCGTTGCCGACCCAGTAGGTGACCAGCGAGCCCGCGACCGCATAGGCGATCGCCGCCCACAGCATGAAGCCCGGCAGCACGTGGTCCTTGCCGTCGAAGAACAGGCTGAAGTCCTTCGAGAGCACCCACAGGACGCTCGCGAAGCTGCCGAACAGCATCGCCGCCTGCAGCAGGCCCACGCCGAGGTTGACCGACAGGTCGCACAGCTTGAGCGTGTCGTCGTGCATGCGCTGGTCGGGGTGGGCTCCCATCGGGCCGCTGGCCTGGAGCCAGAACGCCCGGCGCGGCTGCAGCCACCGCCCCACGAGGTCGTTGACCACGGCCTCGCGCAACTTCAGCTGCAAGGTTTCGCCAAGCCACCGCTGCGCCACGTTCAGCACCAGCAGCACGCCCGCGATGATCGCGAACACGCCGACCTGCACGACGAATTCGTTCAAATCGCGGCGCGAGATCGCGTCGTAGAACGGCTTGTTCCAGCTGTTGAGCTCGATCTGCCCGTAGGCCGTGAGCGCAACCACCACGACGATGGCGCCCACGAGCCCAAGCAGCGTCTTCGCGACCGGGGACGCCCGCAAGGCGCCGAGCAGCTCGCCGACCTGGCGGAACACGCCGGTTTTCGGCAGCGGCTCGACGCGGGTCTCCGGCCTCTCGCTCATCGCTGGTGCGGCGCCCGGCAGGCGGCTGTTGCGATGCGGCGGGCCGAGACACACGAAATGAATGCGGCGTGGCTCCAGGCCAGTTGCTTCGCCGAGGTCTGCGCGCCGCTGCGCTGGTCGAACTGTTCGGACAGGTCGCCGCCGTCCGGCGTGTACGCGCGCACGGTGGCGAGGTAGGCGTCGCCGCGCGCCAGCCAGTCCCGGCCGCGTGCATCGCCGCTCGCCGACGCCGCGGCGCGGAAGCAGAACTCGGCGGCGCCGAGCGTCGAGAAGTAGTACGCACCGCCGGAGCAGTACACGTCGCCGGCGTAGCGGCCCATGGCCGCGCCGCGCCCCGCGGCACGGCCGTGGTTGATCGGATAGGCCGCATCGAACAGCGCGTCGAGCCGCGCCAGCGTGGCCTGCATGCGCGGATCGGCCGGCCCGTGCGCGGCCCGGATGTCGATGCCGGTGCCGAGGCCGTGGATCGCCGAAAGGATCACCGCGATGTCGAGCGCCTTCGGGCTGGGCTGGCCGTCCGGCAGCACGCGCGAGCTGTAGTAGCCGTGCGTCGCCTCGCGCTCATCGACCCAGTAGCCATCGAGCAGGCGCAGCACGGCGTACGACTCCTCCCGGCAACGCTGCGCCTGTGCCGTCTCGCCCAGGCCTTCGAGCCACGCCGCGCCGTCGGCCAGCGCGGCGGCGGAGATGCGCAGCGTGTAGTAGTGATGGCCGCTTTCCTCTTCCCAGATGTCGAACGACGGCTCGCGCCAGTGGCGCAGGGTGAAGCCGAGATCGAAGCGGATCAGCGGTTCAACCTCGGCCAGCAGGGCCGCGTCGAGGTGCTCCCCGGCCACCCAGCGCAGCAGTGCGATCGCGCGCAACGGCGGGCCGTCGTGCTGCGGGCGCGCCCACCGGAGGATGTCGAGCGTGCCGTCGGGGTTCACCCTTGTCTCGGCGACGACGGCGTCGCCGTGCACATGCACGAGGTCCTGGTCTTCGCGCAGGTACTGCAGCAGCCGCGGCTCCACGCGCGCGCCCCGGTCCTGCACGGCGGCCACCGCGCGGCCGTCGAGTTCGTTCAGCGCGAGGCTGAAGCGGGTGAAGTCGCGCAGGTGCTGCAGCGCTTCGTCGCCGATGCGCCGCTCGGCGTAGAGCAGGCGCAGCGCATCGATGACCACCGCGGAATCCCGGAACCAGTGGAAGAAGTAGTCGGGGTCGGGGTCGTAGTTGCCGAGCACGGGCGAGGCGACGATGGCACCGGCGACCGGCTGCACGGTCTGGCCGAAACCGTCGCGATGCTTGACGATCGACAGCGGCGAGACGCTGGACAGCATCGCGCTCGCCGAATGGGACAACTGCCTTTCGAGCCAGGCCTCGAAGGCCGCGTCCGGCCGCTGCGCCGCGCCGGACATCACGGTTCGGGCGACCCGAGATGGGGGCTGCTGAAGTCCAGGCGGCGCAATCCGGCCTGCACCTCGGGCACGCTCATGAACAGCTTCCACAGCAGGCCGGTGCGGTGGTTCTCCATCATCACCACGATGGGGCCCTGGTCGATGGCCAGGTAGGTGTCCGCGAACCAGTCGCGCGTTTCGCAGAACGCGTCGATGAAGCCGTAGTCCCGCCACACGCGTTCGCCGTGAACCGAGAGGAAATGCCGCAGCACCCGCATCACTTCGGCAGGCGCGTACGGCAGGCTGGCCAGCGCGGCCGTCGGCGAGATGGTGCCGTTGTCGTTGTTCGGATCGTGCGCGAGGTAGCCGTCGGGGTCGTCGCTGGCGGTGAGGCCCCAGCACGATTCGCCGTAGCCCTTGAAGCCGCGCGGATTGGCGACGCAGTGCGCGCGGTTGACCTGCACGTGGCGGGTGTTGAGCTGCCAGTAGTCGGCGTAGCGATCCTTCAGGCCGCGTGGGTCGAGGCCGCAGAACGAGTAGTGCGCGAAGAACAGCGGGCCGCCGTTCGGCGGGCCCAGCGGCAGTTCGATGCCGTGGTACGAGCGGCCGTTGAGGAAGTCGGGGCCGGAGGCGAAGCCGCGGTGGTAGACCTTCGGATCGATCGCATGGCGCGGCGCGGCCGCGGCCAGGAAGTAGGTGATGAGGCACTCGTTCCAGCCGTGAATCTCGTGGTTCATGGCCCAGCCGTGGTTCGGGCTCCAGTGCCAGTACAGGACGTCGCGCCCGCCCTGGGTGAACCAGTTCCACTCGACCTCGTGCCACAGCGTGTCGAAGTCGGCGCGCAGCTTGCGCGCCACGGCCGTGTCCTCGCTGAAATACTGGCGTGCGCAGAGCAGGCCCATGCAGAGGAACGAGGTCTCGACCAGGTCGCCCGCATCGTCCTTGGGGCTCATCGGTATCGTCTCGCCGCTCGCCCCGTCCATGAAGTGCGGGAAGGTGCCGTGGTAGCGCCTGGCGCGCAGGAGCGCGTCGCGCATGCGTCCCAGCCGCTCCAGCGCCGCATCGCGCGTGATCCAGCCGCGCTCCACCGCGACGATCATGGCCATGATGCCGAAGCCCGTGCCGCCGATCGCGACCCTGTCGTCGGGCAGGTCTTGCCCCGTGGCGGCGACGAGCGTGCGGCGGTCGAGCGCCAGGCCGCTGGCGGCATCGGCGCCGTCCCAGAAATAGCGGAAGGTCTGCCGCTGCACGGCTTCGATCAAGGCTTCATCGGGCAGGGCTGCCAGTGCCTTCGGGTTCCTGTCGTCCTTCAACACGCACGGTTCCTTTCGTTCTCGTCGCGGGTGTCACCTGCGGTTTCACCGAACATCGGCGCCATGCGGCCGACGGCTTCCCCGCAGCATGCCATCATTAGGCCCCCTGGGTTCTATTCGAAATCCCTGATGAGCCGCATCGATACTCTCCTGGCCCGGATGACGCTGGCTGAAAAGCTGGGTCAGCTGACGATGACTGCCTCCGGCTACACGGTCACCGGACCCGTGCTCGCGGGAGACTCCACGCAGTCGATCGTCGACGGCACCGTCGGCAACCTGCTTAACATGGTCGGTGCCGGCCCCACGCACGAAATGCAGCGCCTAGCCGTCGAGAAGTCGCGGCTCGGCATTCCGCTGCTGATCGGCCTGGACATCATCCACGGCCATCGCACGCTCTTCCCCATTCCGCTGGCGGAGGCCGGCGCCTTCGACGAAGCGCTCTGGGAACGCACGGCGCGCGAGGCGGCGCGCGAAGGCGCGGCCGACGGCCTGGCGATGACCTTCGCGCCGATGCTCGACGTGTCGCGCGATCCGCGCTGGGGCCGCACCGCGGAAGGTCCCGGCGAAGACCCGTGGCTGAACGCACGCATCGCGCAGGCCAAGGTGCGCGGCTTCCAGGGGGACGACCTGTCGTCGGCCGAATCGCTGGCCGCGTGCGCGAAGCATTTCGTCGCCTACGGGGCCGTCACCGCGGGGCGCGAGTACGCGGCCGTGGACATCTCCGAGCGCACGCTGCACGAGGTGCACCTGCCGGGCTTCGCGGCGGCGGTGCGCGCGGGGGTCGCGACGCTGATGCCGGCCTTCACCGATCTCAACGGCGTGCCGATGACGGCGCACATTCCGCTGCTGCGCGAGTGGCTGCGCGGCGAGATGGGCTGGGACGGCGTCATCGTCAGCGACTACAACGCGATCGCGGAGCTGATCAGGCACGGCGTCGCGGCCGATCTCGCCGATGCGGCGGTGCTGGCGCTGAAGGCCGGCGTCGACATCGACATGATGGCCGACGCCTACCGCAAGGGGCTGCCGGTCGCACTCGAGCAGGGACGAGTGACCATCGAGGAGATCGACGCGAGCGTGCGCCGCGTGCTGCGGCTCAAGGAGCAGCTCGGCCTGTTCGACGATCCCTACCGCCGCGGCGCGACGCCGGAGCCCGCGGCGGTCGTCGCCGAGCGGCACGCAGTGGCGCGCGACGCAGCGCGCAAGTCCCTCGTCATGCTGAAGAACGAGCGCGACACGCTGCCCCTGCCTGCGGCGCCGAAGGCGCTGTGCGTCATCGGGCCGCTGGCCGACGCGATCACCGAGATGAAAGGCCCGTGGTGGGGCGCCGGCGAGCACGAGCCGGCCGTGAGCGTGCTGGCCGGCCTGCGCGCCGCGCTGCCGCAGACCGACATACGCCACGCGCCGGGCGTTGCCATCGAGAGCGCCGACAACAGCGCCGAAGACAGCGGCATCGAGGCCGCCGTGGCGCTGTGCGAAGGCGCCGACGCCGTGCTGCTGTGCCTGGGCGAGCGCGCCACGATGAGCGGCGAGGCCGCGAGCCGGGCCACGCCCGCGCTTCCCGGCCGGCAGCAGGCGCTGGCCGAAGCGGTGACGGCGCGGGCACACGCGCTCGGCATTCCCGTCGTCGCCATCCTGTTCTCGGGCCGCCCGCTCGTCGTTCCCTGGCTGGCCGAGCACGCCGATGCGCTGCTGGCCGCGTGGTTCCTCGGCATCGAAGCCGGCCACGCGATCGCCGACGTGGTCACGGGCCGGGCAAGCCCCGGCGGCCGCACGCCGATGAGCTGGCCGCGCGCCATCGGTCAGGTGCCGGTCTTCTTCGGCCAGCGCCCGTCGGGCCGGCCGATGAATCCCGCCGACTATTTCACGAGCAAGTACCAGGACGTCGACAACACGCCGCTGTATGCCTTCGGCCACGGCCTGACCTACGGCCGGTTCAGCCACGACGGGATTCGGGTCGAGCCGCGTCGCGCGCGCGAGCAGGACACGATCAAGGTCAGCGTCACGCTGCGCAACGACGGTGCGCGCGAGGCGGAGGAAACCGTCTTCCTGTTCGCCCGCGGCAAGCTAGGCCGGGTGACCCGGCCGCTGCTGGAGCTCAAGGGCTACGCCAAGCTGCGGCTGAAGCCCGGCGAGGCCGGCACGGTGAACCTGGCGCTGCCGGCGGCCGAGCTGCGCTACCTCGGGCCGGACCTGCAGCCGGTGTTCGAGGCGGGCGAGGTCGAGATCCTCGTCGGGCCGAGCGCCGATCCAGCAGGGTTGCTGCGCCAGGCCATCGAGCTGTACTGAGACGCTGACGCCGGCCCGCGGCGCAGGCCGCGGCACCGCCTGCAAGCCGTCCGCACGAGGCGCCTCCGGAAAGGGCCCGCATGCGAACGCGCGAATGTGTGACGACCGCCGGCTTCGAGGAACCGCCCCCATGGGCGGGTGCCCGGTGGGCCCCCTCTACCAGCGCCAGCCGACCGTCGATGCCAGTGTCGGCCGCGAAACTTAAGCCGGCCTGAACTGGGTTCGCGCCGTTTCAGCGCAGGTATTTGCCGCCCGGCGCCACCATCACCAGCTCGACGAACTTCGATCCGTGGTGGTTCCCGGGGCTGTAGTCGACCGTGTAGCCTCCGATGTCGAGCATGTGCATGCCCTCCATCGCAGCCACGAGCTTCTGCGGCGTCACGCCCTTGCCCGCGCGCTTCAGGCCTTCGAGCAGCACCGTGAAATTGAGGTAGCCGAAGAAGTGGTCGTAGTCCGGCGGCAGGTCGGCCGAGGCCATGGCCGCGTGATAGCTGCGCACCAGCGCGGAGGTGGCGCGGAACGGATACGGCACGATCTGCGCGATGGCCAGGCCGCGCGCATCGTCGCCGAGCGCCTCGATCAGCGTGCGCGAGTTCGCGATGCTCACGCAGTAGATCGGCGCGGCAATGCGTTGCCGGGCCGCCTTCACGAAAGGCACCATCGACGGCCCGAACGACATGAAGATCAGCGCCCGCGGTTTCGCGGCGGCCAGCGCGGTCACGGCCGCCACCGAGTCGCTGCCGCTGACTTCGAGCGGCACCTTGGCCACCAGCGTGGCACCGAGCTCCCTGCAGCTTTCCTCCACCACGGGCGCCATCAGCTGGCCGAACGGGCTGTTCTGGTAGACGAGGCCGATCTCCGACTGGTGCAGCGTGACCAGGTTGCGCACCATCTGCACCACCTCGTCGCGGTAGCTCGCCATGGTGGTGAAGAAGTACGGGTTGTGCGGGGCGCGCAGCACCGGAGACCCGCTGTAGACGCCGATCAGCGGCACCTTCCTCTCGGCCACCAGCGGCAGCGCGGCCGCGATGCCGGCGGTGTTCGTCAGGCCGAAGAGCGCAACGACGTCCGGCCGCGCGAGCAGCTCTTTGACGTTCGACACCGTCTTCTGCGCGTCATAGGCGTCGTCGAGCGTGACGAGGCTCACCTGGCGTCCGCCGACGCCGCCCTTGCGGTTGAACTCGGCCAGCGCCATGTCCTGCCCGCGCAGCACGGCCTTCAGCGTGGGCGCGAGCGGGCCGCTCAGGTGCGCGCTCTGGCCGATGACGATATCTCCGCTGTCCTTGCCGGCGTCCTTGGCCGGCGCCGGCGCGGCCCGTGCAGGCCACGCGGCCACGCCGGCTGCCGCTGCGGCGGCCAGGGCCAGCGCGGCCCGGCGGCGGTTGAACGAATGTGCCGATGCGTCGGTCATCGAGTTGTCTCCTCATTCTTGTTGACGGGCGCCGGATGCTGGGGCTCGCCGGGCTCCTGGCCTTGTCTTTTGAGTGACAGTGTTTCGCCAGGAACGACAAAAAGGGTTTCAACTCTTGATTCCGCGCGGCAGCCGGGCTACCGCGCCCGCAGGCTCACACGTAGAGCCGCTCCAGCGCGTCCCAGTCCGGCTTGCCCACCAGGCGCTGGCGTTCGGCGAAGGGCGCGACCAGCGCCGGGTCTTCGTCCAGGCGCCTGTGGTCGCGCAGCACGGTGAGCGCCTTCTGCATGCCGGCCACGGCGCCCTGCAGCGCGGCGTTGGCGTACAGCACGAAGCCGTAGCCCAGCTCGCCGAGTTCCTGCGCGCCGAAGGTCGGCGTCCGGCCGCCGATCACCATGTTCATGAGCTGCGGCTTGCCCAGGCGCTGCGGCATCGCACGCACTTCCTCGGCCTGCGTGACGGCCTCCACGAACAGGATGTCGGCGCCCGCCTCCGCGAACTTCTGCGCGCGTTCGATCGCGGCCTCGAAGCCGTGCACGGCGGCCGCATCGGTGCGCGCCATGACGAGCAGGTCGCTGTCGTGCCGGGCGTCGACCGCGGCCTTGATCTTGCCGAGCATCTCGTCGGTCTCGATCACGGCCTTGCCCGAGA
The DNA here is from genome assembly GCF_902712855.1 of Variovorax paradoxus. Lineage (NCBI taxonomy): Bacteria > Pseudomonadati > Pseudomonadota > Betaproteobacteria > Burkholderiales > Comamonadaceae > Variovorax > Variovorax paradoxus. The sequence continues at coordinate 838,144 of NZ_LR743508.1, read as the reverse complement.
AATGACCGCAGCGCTTCGGGCTCACCTGATCCTCGAGCTGGATGCAGTCGGCGCCCGCACGCTCGAGCACGCGCACCGTGTGCCGCACGTTGAGCGCATTGCCGAAGCCGGTGTCGGCATCGACGAGCAGCGGCAGGTTCACCGCGTCGCGGATGCGCGCGGTGTGGTCGGCGATCTCGTGCAGGCCCATGAAGGCCTGGTCGGGCAGCCCGAGGTACATGTTGGTCACGCCCGCGCCGGTGACGTAGAGCGCCTCGAAGCCCAGGTCTTCGACGATGCGCGCCGACATGGCGTTGAATGCGCCCGGCACCAGCACGCCGCGGCGCGCCTCGGCGAGCCGGCGCAGGGCCTTCCTGGGGGACAGGGTCGGGGTCTCGTTCATGCTGCTCAGTCTTCCTTCATGCCGGTGGCCTTGACCACGCCGCCGAGGCGCGAACGCTCCTCGTCGACGAACTTCGTGAAGCTGGCGCGCGTGCCGCCGATGGGCTCGATGCCCATGTCCTTCAGGCGCTTGGCCGTCTCGGGCGATTTCATGGCGGCGTCGATGGCCGCAGCCATCTTGTCGAGGATGGCGTCGGGCGTGCCGCGCGGCGCGTGCACGCCGGCCCAGTGCGCGATGCGGATGTCGGGGAAGCCTTCTTCCGATGCGGTCGGCAGATCGGGGTAGGCCGAGATGCGCTGCGTCCAGGTGCCGGCCAGCGCCTTGAGCTTGCCGCTCTTCAGGTAGGGCAGCACCACGATGCTGGCCTCCGACGTGGCCTCGACCTGGTTGCCGAGCACCGCGGTGATCGACTCCGAGCCGCTCTTGTAGGGCACCACGTCGAGCTTGCCGCCGTACTTGGTCTCCAGGATGCCTTCGACGAAATGCGGCGTGCTGCCGGTGCCGGCCGTGGCCCAGTGGAAGCCGTTGCCCGACTTCTTCGACGCGGCGACGAACTCCTTGAGGTCCTTGTACGGCGCGTTGGCCGGCACCACCACCACCGAGGGCGCCAGCGCGATCATGGCCACCGGCACCAGCGCGTCGTCCTTGTAGGGCATGTTCTTCTTGATCATGCTGTTCGACACCACGCCGGCCGCGCTCACCAGGAAGGTGTAGCCGTCGGGCGCGCTCTTGGCGACCACGTCGGCGCCGAGGATCGCGCCCGCGCCGGGCTTGTTGTCGATCACCACCGGCTGGCCGAGCTGCTTCGATGCGCCCTCGGCGGCGGCGCGCGCCATCAGGTCGTTGGCGCCGCCGGCGGAAAACGGCACGACGAGGCGGATCGGCTTGGTGGGCCAGCCCTGCGCGTGTGCGCCGAAAGGCAGCGCGCAGGCCAGCGCCGCGGCGGCGGCGCAGCTCAGCAGGGAAAGACGGCGGACGTTCATGTTGTGGCTCCTTGGGTTCTTGAACGGATGGAGGCCCTTCATGCGAAGGCCTCGCCACAAAGGCGCAAACGCCGTGCCATATGCACGCGCATCTCGCAGTCCATACCCAAGTCCTTGATTCAAAAGGAATTTTTCAAACCCTCAGGCGATTCAGGCAGGCATCTTGTTTCAATTTCATTTCATTTTTGAAACCATAGAATCCGCGAGATGAACGCCGCCGCCCCATTTCCGCGCCCTCCGCACTCCGCCCGCCCCGCATCGTGGCCGTGGCCCGCCACCGGCTGGGCCGCGTGCTGGCCCGGCTGGCGCCCGCGGTGGCGGCCCAGGCGCAGGTCGAACTGGTCGCGCATGCCTTCGACGAGGCGGTGGACGCCGTGCGCGCGCTGCACGCGCGTGCGCCGGTCGATGCCATCGTGGCGGCCGGCGCCAGCGGCGAATGGCTGCGCCGCCACCTCGACATTCCGGTGGCCATGGTCGAGGTCCGCGGCTTCGACCTGATGCGCGCGCTGGCGGCCGCGCGAGCCATTTCCCCGCGCGTGGGGCTGGTGTCGTTCGACGGTCCTTCGGAGCACCTGGCGCAGCTCGACGCGCTCTTCGGCATGGGCATCGCCCAGTTCAGCTACCGCGGTCCCGGCGACGCGCCCGCCTGCGTGGAGGCGCTGCGCGCCGCCGGTGTCGGCGCCGTGGTCGCGCCGGGCCTGGTCTCGGACCTCGCGGAGCAGGCCGGCATCGCCAGCGTGCTGATGTACTCGGACGACGCCGTGCGGCAGGCGCTGGAAGACGCGATCCACCTCGCGCGCCTCGGCCGCGCCGACCGCGCGCGCCACGAACGGCTCAACACCGTGCTGAGCCAGCTGCAGGACGGCGTGATCGCGGTCGACCTGCACCAGCGCATCGAGGCGCTGAACCCGGCCATGGCGGAGCTGATGGGCGTTGCCGCCACGGAGCTCGCAGGCCGCGTGCTGGGCGACGTCGAACCCGTGCTCGACCTCGGCGCCACGCTGCACCTGCGCGAGGCACCGGCCGACGAGGTGCTGCAGATCGGCACGCGAACGCTGGTGGTGCGGCGCGCGCCCATCGTGGAAGCCGGCGAGGTCACCGGCGCCCTGCTCGTGTGCCGCGACCCGGCGGCGATCCAGCGCGCCGACCGCCACCTGCGCGCCAACCAGCGGCAGCGCGGCGCGCCCGCACGCTACCGGCTCGAGGCCTTCGCCGGGGACAGCCCCGCCGCGCGCCGCGTGCGCGAACTGGCCGCGCAGTGCGCGGCGAGCGACGCCACCGTGCTCATCGTCGGCGAGAGCGGCACCGGCAAGGAGCTGGTGGCGCAGGGCATCCACACCGCGAGCCGCCGCGCGAGCCAGCCCTTCCTGGCCGTCAACTGCGCCGCGCTCGGCGAAAGCCTGCTCGAGAGCGAACTGTTCGGCTACGAGGAAGGCGCCTTCACCGGCGCGCGGCGCGGCGGCAAGACCGGACTGGTCGAGGCGGCGCACACCGGCACCCTGTTTCTCGACGAGATCGGCGACATGCCGCTGGCGCTGCAGACGCGGCTGCTGCGCGTGCTGCAGGAGCGCGAGGTGCTGCGGCTGGGCGCGACGGCCGCGGTGCCGGTCGACCTGCGCGTGATCGCCGCCACCCATGCCGACCTGGCAGCCCAGGTCGACCGCGGGCTGTTCCGGCGCGATCTCTACTACCGGCTCGCGGTGCTGCGCATCGGGACGCCGCCGCTGCGCGAGCGCGGCAGCGACATCGCACTGCTCGCCGCCGACCTGATGGCGCGCCGTGCGGCCAGGGCCGGCGTACCGTCCGCGCAGGCCTCGGCGTGGCTCGCGGCCCTGCTCGAACTGGCTGCGGGCTACGCGTGGCCCGGCAATGTGCGCGAACTCGAGAACATGGTCGAACGCTTGCTGGCGTGCAACGGCTACTTGGCGCCGGATGGCACGCTCGACCCTGCACGGCTGCTGGAGGTGTTCCCAGAATGCGCGCAGGCGCGTCCGGCGCCCGTGCGCGATCGCCTGCTGAAAGGCGCACGCCGCGCCGCCGAACTCCGCCGCGTGCACGAGGTGCTGCAGTCGGTGCACGGCGACCAGGCGCAGGCCTGCGCCGTGCTGGGCATCAGCCGCGCGACGCTGTGGCGGCGGCTGCGCGACGAAGGGGCGGCAGCGAAGCCTGCAGAAGGCGGGATGCCGGCGAAGGCACCGCGCGCCGCGCCGAAGAAGACGCGCGGCTGATCCGCGCGCGCCACAGGCTCACTGCGCCTCGACGATCGTCTTCGGCTCCATGAACGCCTCCATGCCGAACACACCGAACTCGCGGCCCACGCCCGACTGCTTCACGCCGCCGAAAGGGGCCAGCAGCTCGGGCGCGATGCGGTTCACCAGCACCGAGCCGGCCTGCAACTGCGACGCCACGCGGTGGGCGCGCGCGGGTTGCGAAGAGAACACGTAGGCCTGCAGCCCGTAGGCCGAGTCGTTGGCGATGCCGATTGCCTCGTCTTCGTCCTCGTACGCGATGACCGACAGCACCGGCCCGAAGATTTCCTCGCGGGCGATCTCCATGTCGTTGCGCACGTCGGCAAACACCGTGGGCCTGACGTACCAGCCGCGCTCCAGCCCCTCCGGCCGGCCCTCGCCGCCCGCCACCAGCGTGGCGCCCTGCTCCAGCCCGCGGCGGATGAAGCGCTGGATGCGCTCGTACTGCGCCTTGCTGGCGAGCGGCCCAATGGCCGTGGCCGGATCGCGCGGATCGCCCACGCGCAGGCCCGCGACGATGGCGGCGATGCGCTCGCGCACTTCCTTCATCTTCGAGCGCGGCACCAGCAGGCGCGTGCCCGCGACGCAGGCCTGGCCGTTGTTCATGAAGGCCACGTTCAGGGCCTGCGGCAGCACGGCGGCCAGGTCGGCGTCGTCCAGCACGACGGTGGCCGACTTGCCGGTGAGCGCAAGGCTCACGCGCTTCATGGTGTCGATGCCCGCGCGCGCGATGAACTTGCCCGTGGCCGTCGAGCCGGTGAACGAGATCCTGGCAATGTCGGGGCTGGTGCTGATCTCGTCGCCCACGTCGGTGCCGCGGCCCAGCAGGATGTTGAAGACGCCGGCCGGCAGGCCCGCATCGTGCAATGCCTCCGCCACCACCTGCGACTGGATGGGGCTCAGCTCGCTCGGCTTGATGACCGTGGCGCAGCCGGCCGCGATCGCCGAGGCCAGCTTGCTGCAGGCCGTGCCCGCCGTGCTGTTCCAGGGCGCGATGAGGCCCGCCACGCCGACCGGCTCCATGATCACGGTGGCTTCGCCGATGCGGCGCGTGAGGTCGTAGGCCGCCAGCGTCTTCGCCGCACCGGCGAAGCACTGCGAGGCGTACTGGCTCACCCATTGCGCACGCGCCAGTGGGCCGCCGTACTCCTCGATGGTGACGTCGCGAATCTGCTCGGTGCGCGCCAGCACCGCGGCCGAGAGGTGTTCGAGCATGTCGATGCGCTCGGCCTTGCCGGTGCGGCGCAGTGCCTTCTGCGCGCGGACCGCCGCGGCGATCGCGCGCTTCGCGTCGTCGCGGTTGCCCAGGGTGGCGGTGCCGATGCGCTGCTCGGTCGAGGGGTCGAGCACCTCCACCACCTCGCTGCCCTGCACGGGGACGAACGCGCCGTCGATGTATGCCTTGTCGATGTTCCACATGGTGATGCCTTGCCTTTGCGTGGGTTGAAATGCCAGTGAATCTGAGTGCATGGAACGAAGTCTAGGCAGCGTCGATTGTTCTGGGAATATGATGAAACATGGACGAGTCATCACGAAAACCGGAACAATGCACAAGAGCGGACTGACCGAACTCGAGGTGGTGCTGGCAGTGGCGCGGCGGCGCGGCTTTGCAGCCGCCGCGGTCGAGCTCGAGATGTCGACCACCGCGGTGAGCAATGCCGTCGCCAACCTCGAGGCCCGGCTCGGCGCGCGGCTGTTCCATCGCACCACGCGCAGCGTGTCCCTCACCGAGGCGGGTCACCGGTTCGTGGAGCAGATCGGGCCCGCGGTGACGCACATCCGCGACGCGATGGCCGCGGTGAGCGACAGCAAGGCCACGCCCGGCGGCACGCTGCGCATCAACAGCTCATTGGGCGCGGCGCTGATGGTGTTCCAGCCCATCGTGCTGGAGTTCCTGCGGCGCTACCCCGGCATGACGGTCGACATCGTGACCGAGGGACGCATGGTGGACATCATCGGCGAGGGCTTCGACGCCGGGCTGCGCGCCAGCTCGCTGGTGCCGCGCGACATGATCCGCGTGCCCATCACCGAGGACGTGCCGATGACCGTGGTGGGTTCGGCCGAATATTTCAGCAAGCGTCCGCCGCCGGCCAGGCCGGCCGACCTGTCGCAGCACGCCTGCATCCGCGCCCGGCTGCCCAGCGGCATGCCTTCGCCGTGGGAGTTCGCGCGCAGGGGCAAGACGCTGAGCATGGAAGTGCCCGGGCCGCTGGTGCTCGATGCGCCCATGCTGATGCTTGAGGCGGCGCGCCAGGGCACCGGCCTCGCCCAGCTGGCGCACTGGTACGTGGCGGACGACCTGGCCAGCGGCCGGCTGGTGCGCGTGCTCGATGCATGGACGCCGCCCGCGCCGGGGCTGTGCCTGTACTACTCCGGTCACCGCCACCTGCCGGCGGGGCTGCGCGCGCTCGTCGACCTGATCCACGAGCTGGTCGAGGACCGCCGCCAGCGGACGGCGAAGCGGCAAGGCTGAAGCGCAGTCGTCCGCTCAGGCCTTCTCGGCCGCCGCACCGGGAACGTCTGCGGCCGACGCCACGGCCGCCACGCGTTCGCGCAGCCACGCATGGCCCGCGTCATGGTCGTTGCGCCGGTGCCAGACGGCCCGCGTGATCGTGCGGCCCGCGCTGTAAGGCGGCTGGCGCATCAGCAGGTCGCTGCTGCGCGCGAGCGCCTTCGCCAGCGACGCCGGCACGATCGACAGCATGTCGGTGTCGCGCAGCAGCGCGGGAATGGCCAGCGAATGCGGCACCGTCACGCGCAGTCGCGGCGGCAGGCCGGTGGCGTGCAGCGCTTCGCCGAGGGCATGGCGGTCGAACATCTCCGACTGGCGCGCCAGTCCGCGCTCGAGGATGAAACCGTCGACCGCGCCCTCCTCCTGCCCGCCCACCGAGATGGTCACCAGCGGGTAGCGCGCGAGGTCCTTCACCTGCAGCTTGCGCCGCGAGGCCGGGTGCCCCTTGCGCATCAGGATCACCTCGCCCTGCGACATGAGCGTGCGCGTGTTGAGCCGGGCCGGCACCTGCGAAAAGATGCCGATGGCCAGATCGATGCGGCCCAGGTCGATCTGCTCGGCAAGGTCCAGCCGCGTGGAAGGCCGGATCACCAGGTCCACGCCGGGCGCCGACTGCTGCAGTTCGCGCGACAGCGGCGCCACGATGACCGCGGTGACATGGTCGTTCGCCGCGATCACGAAGCGGCGTGCCGACTGCGCGGGTGCGAACGGCTCCACGCCCAGCGCGGCCTCGATGCGGCGCAGCGCGTCGCGCAGCGCGGGCGCCATCGCCATCGCGCGGCCGGTGGGCGCCATGCCCTTGCCGGTGCGCAGGAACAGTTCGTCGCCCACCAGCTCGCGCAGCCGCGTGAGCGCATGGCTCACCGCCGACTGGCTCAGGTTGAGGCGGCGTCCCGCGAGCACCAGGTTGCGGTCTTCGTAGACCGCGTCGAACACCTTGAGCAGGTTGAGGTCCATGCGGCCGATGCTCATCGCGTGTCTCCGTGAGTTGAATGGTGTGCATTCTGTCATTGCAAAGTTGCCAGTTCCATTCAACTCATCGCGCGCCGATCATTCGCGGCACCGTCATCACATGGCACCACGAAGCGAGGCCCACATGGAAACTTCACCGCTCTCCCGCCGCACGTTCGCGCGCCTGGCGCTCACCGTTCCGGCAGCGGGCTGGCTGCTTCCCGCGCTGGCGCAGAACGCCGGCGCACCGGGCAAGCTGCTGGTCGGCTACCCGGCCGGCGGCACGCTCGACACCACTGCGCGGCAGCTCGCCGAGGCCTGGCGCAAGCAGGGCCGCGCGTACATCGTCGACAACCGCGTCGGCGCGGCGGGGCGCATCGCGAGCAGCCTGCTCAAGCGCGAGCGGCCCGACGCGAGCACGCTGCTGTGCACGCAGACCTCGGCGTTCACCATCTACCCGCACGTGTACGCGCGCCTGCTGTACGACCCGGTGGCCGACTTCGTGCCCGTGTCGCCGGTGGTGACCGCGACCTGCGCACTGGCGCTGAGCAGCGCCGTGCCGGCCACGGTGAAGAACCTGCATGACTACGCGGCCTGGGTGCGCAGCGCCCCGGGCAACGCCACGTATGCCTCGCCGGCCGCGGGCTCGCTCGCGCATTTCCTGGGCTACCAGTTCTCCGAGGCGGGCGGGCTGAAGCTGCAGCACGTCGGCTACCGCGGCTCGGCACCCGCCATGCAGGACCTGGTGGGGGCGCAGATACCGGCGTACTTCGGCTTCGTGGCGGACTTCCTGCCCTACCTGCAGCAAGGACGCATCCGCATCCTTGGCGTGTCGGGCGAGAAGCGCTCGCGCTTCATGCCGGGCGTGCCGACCTTCGCCGAGCAGGGCTTCGCCGGCCTGCGCGGCGGCGAGACCTACGGCGTGTTCGCGCCGCCCGGCACGCCCGAGGCCACCGTACAGGCGCTGCACGAAGCCATCGTGGCCGCCAGCAAGGACCGCGCCCTGCTCACCGCGTTCGAACAGGTCGGCCTCGAGGCCACCACCCTGGCGCCGCGCGACTACGCGGCGCTGATCCAGCGCGAGCGCGAGACATGGGGTCCGGTGGTCCGGGCCTCCGGCTTCCGCTCGGAAGAGTGAAGCGCCCGCATCCATCCGGAGCAAGGAGACCACGATGACCCACGACCACAACCATGACCACGATTCCGGCGCAGGCCCGGAAGCCCTCATTGCGCGCAGCATTCCCTTTCTGGAGGAAGTGCAGGACATGACCGCCGGCACCGACACCGAGCGCTGGCTCAACCGGACCTACGGCCCCGGCAGCGAGCTCTACGAGACGCTCGCGCGGCTGGTGAAACAGGGCGTGCAGGACGGCTGGGCCGCCAACGTCGCGCTCGACGGGCCGGTCTACCGCCGCAGCCGCATCGCGGAGCCTTCGGAGCGCACGCGGCACTTCAGCATCACCGCGGTGTACATGGACAGCACGGGCAACACGCAGGGCAACCCCGGCAACAGCTACCGGGGCCAGTACCACGCGCATCCGTACGGGGAGCTCAACATGGTCGTGCCGCTGAACCCGGGCGCCGCGCTCAACGGCCCCAACGGCTGGTGCGAAGCCGGCTGGACCGCGCCTGCGCCCGGCAGCCATCATTTCCCCGAGGCGAAGAACGGTGCGGTGATCGCGCTGTTCTTCCTGCCCGCGGGGCGCATCGCGTACCACCCCGAGCCGCAGGGCTGAGGAGGCAGCGTGCAAACGCAGCAGCAGCAGCAGCCACAGCCGCACGCGGTGCCGACCGATGCGGCGCGCTGCGTGGACGGTGTCCTGCGTGCCCGCCGGTCCGTTCGCGCCTACCGCCCCGAGCCACTGCCGCTGGCCACGGTGATGGACATCCTGCAGGCGGCGGCCGCCGCGCCGAGCAACTCGAACACGCAGCCGTGGCGCGTGCATGCGCTCGCAGGCTCACCGCTGAAAGCACTGGGCGACGATCTCGTCGCGGCTTCCAGGCGCGGCGGCTTTCCAGCACCCGCGCACTTTCCCGATCCGCTGCCGGACGAACTGTGCGCGCACCAGGCGGACTTCGCCGAGCGCTACTACCGCACCCTGGGCATCGACCGCGAGGACGCACCGGCCCGCAGGGCGCAGACCGAACGCAACTACCATTTCTTCGGCGCACCCGTGGGGCTGATCTTCAGCATCGACGCACGCCTGCAGCGCCACAGCTGGCTCGACCTCGGGCTGTACATCCAGAGCGTGATGATCGCGGCCAAGGCACGCGGCATCGACACCTGCCCGCAGGTGTCGTTCGCGCCCTTTCATGCGGTGATCGCACCGCACCTGCAGATGGCACCCGGCGACATCACGGTCTGCGGCATGTCCATGGGCCATGGCGATGCCGAGGCGCAGGTGAACCGCATGGAGATGCCGCGGTGGCACGTGCAGGCGTTCGTGCGGCACGCGGGGTTCTGAGATTCATTGTTGCGCGCCATGAAACATCGCGATGCGGCCGCGCCGTCTTCCCCCTCGAGCATGCCGTGCCTAGCATCAGATCCAGTGGCCCTCAGCCCGAAGACCACACCGTCCGCCATATCGATCACGGGGTGAGCACATGAACCAGGCACAGCTTCAGCAGGAAAACGCCGACCATCAAGGCCGCGGCGGCGTGAGCGCCGAGAACCGCTCGTTCGGATTCCGGCCCGCGTTCCGCAACGCGGACACGGGCAACGTCTATGCATCGCGCTTCGCGGACGGACGGCTCGCGCCGGTCCACGTGATCGACGGCCTGCCCGACGAAGTGGTGGTCGCGCGGTCGGCCACCGGCAAGGTCACGTGCGTGAAGGCGAGCGTGCAGTCGGGCTTCGTGCGCGACGGCTGCTTCTATGACCGCGCGGCGGCCGCCGCCTACCTGGCACGCCGCATGGACGACATCGGGCGGCAGGCCTGGGCGTGAGGGTCCGGCTTTTTTCCATTTCCTCGAGGACGCACGCGGTTTCGGCCAGGACCAGGCCGATGCATTCGCGCTCCGGCCGCGCCGTGGAGACTCCGGCATTCGGTCGCACGCACATGAAAGACCGACCTGGACCGGCCCACTAGACTGGTGCCTTTTCGAGGGAGGAACCGTGCAACACAGCCCGATGCAGTACGCGATTTTCGTGAGCGGAAAAAAGGGACAGGAGGTGCTGCACACGGCACCGGTGGCCGAGCACGACGCGCGCTATCTCGGCGAGCGCGCGCTGCCCACGCTGCAGCCGCTGGACGACGAGACCTACCTGAACGGCCCCGCCATGATCCTGCACACGGGTGCCCGGTCCAGCTATGTGCTGGACGGCCACGACCTGCTCTGGTGCGTCGAATGGGAGCCGGGCCTGCTCGTGCTGCGCTTCTCACCCGATGGCCGCATGGCATGGACGGCGCTGCGTTCGCCGGTCCCGGGGTTTGGCGGACGCAAGCCGATGCCGCAGGATCTCGAGGGCTACGACGAGGATGCCGAAGACCCGCAATACAACCTCGTCTTCCACGCATGGGATGCGCAGTTCGACGAATTCTCCCGCGAGCATTTCGGCTTTGCGCCGGCCGGCGACGAGGCGATTCAACGCCATGCCTCGGCCTTGCGCCACCCGGACAGCCTTGCGGGCCAGGCACGGGCCCGCAACGCCAGGGAGCAGAAGGCATGGATCGCCGAATGCCAGCGCCGCATCGCAAGCTGGGCCGGCGAGGGGCTGCGGCTGGGTTGACGGCAGCGGCTAGGGCTTGCCGGGTTGCAGGTAGCCCGAATAGCACTCGGGACTCTGCTCGCTGCCCTGCACGCAGTCGGAGTGCCGGTACAGCGTCTCGATCTCGATCACCGGGACCGGCTTGCCTAGCAGCACATCCTGCCCGGTCACGCGGCCTTCCAGGCTCAGCAGGGTGTATGGGGCCACGAGGTTCCGGTCGTACCCGCCCGCGCCGCACGCGACGAACTGCTGCGCATCGCGGGGCCACTGCAAAACGCCTCGTGCATCGAAGGTCGCATGCAGCATGGTGAAGCACTGGCGGCCGCCTTCACGCGCGTCGATGGCATTGATGCCGCCGCTCCAGCGCACCCGTGCGCCCAGCGCTTGCGATGACAGCGCCTGTGCTGGCGAGAGATCCACGGCCTGCGGCCTCGATGCGGCTGCAGGCCCGTCGGGCTTGCGATCCGTTCCGGCCGCCGCGCGCGGTGTGGCGGGCGCTTCGTGGCTGGCGGGTGTATGGCAGGCAGCCAGCAAGGCCGCGGCACACAGCGCGGCAGCGATCTGCGGGTGTCGATGAAGGAGCATCGCTGCATCGTACTGTGACGATGCATGCGGCCTGGCGCCGCCGGGTGCGACCTTCGCTTCGGCTCGCCCGGCCGCTGTCACCCCGCCAGGGCGGCCAGCTTCTTTCTTGCGCTGTGAAGAAAACCCGTCCGCTCCATCGGCGCCTGCGCCTTCGAATCGCCCGGCTTGATGATCTCGAAGGCTGAACCGTCGGCGAGTCTGGCATGGAGCGAGTCGCGCGCGGTCAGGGCACCGTAGCGCGTGTGCGAGATCACGTGCACCGCGAAGTTGCGCCTCGTGGCCCTCGACAGCTTGTGGATGGCCTCCGACATCGCCGACTGTTCGGGTGCCTTCTGGCCGTGAACGATGAGTACCTCGATGGTGCCCGCATCGTCCTCGCCGAGCACGAACGCCCGGAGGACAGAGTCCTTGAACCGGGAGCGCAGCATCGCGCGCAGCGGTTCCGCCCCGGCGAAGGACTTCAGGGCGATGCTGCGCAGCTCGGCATGGAAGATGAACTGCGAGTTGACGCCGAACGCCTCGGGCTCGTCGCCCCGGGCCTTGTGGCGCGTGAGGATGCCGCTGGTGACGAGATGGTCGAGCGTGCGCTGCACCTCGTCTTCATCGAGCCGGGTCGCCTTGGCGAGCGCCCTGACCGGGAACTGCGAGTCGGCGCCGGCGTAGGCGACCTTCAGGAGCTTTTGTACTTCGGGGGAAAGAAGAAAGTCGGCAGCGCTCATGCGTTCGGTGTGCGGCGTGGATTCGCGAAGAGGAAGGACGATGAAGGAGTTCGCCGGTCCAGGCTGCATCCGGGCAAGCCGGCAGTCGAGAACGCGAACGGCAAACCCTCATCGTAGTTGCGACATCGGCCGGTCCGGCAACGAGACGTTGCAGGCCCGGCCATGCAATGTCCGTGGGCTATGCTGCACCCCCCTGTTTTTTTTGATTCTGGAACGTCCCGATGGAAGAAGTGAAGATCCTGCAGATCATGCCCGCCGATGGTTGGGTTGCCGTGTACGACGGCGGCGACGAAGGAGAGATGGAAGAGCCGCTGGCCTGCTTTGCACTGGTCTCTGCCGACTACCAGAACGGCGAGGGCCCGCAGACCGAGGTCCGCGGCATGTCGCCCGACGGCAAGTCCATGGTCTTCGTGGAAGACGCCTCGAACTTCGTGACGATCCGCCCGGCCGAGGAAGAGGCCGAGGACGAAGACGACGAGGAAGAAGGCACCGGCAGCGACGACTGAACGTCGCGAAGCGGTGGCACGGGGATCGAGGCGATGCCCGTGCGCCGCAGGCGCAACGCTCGCCTAATTCCGCTCCCGGACAATGCGCGCATGCTGCCGCGCCATCGCATCGTCCCGCTCATCGTCGCCTCGCCCCTTTTCCTTCAGAACCTCGACACCTCGGTGATGGCCACGGCGCTGCCGACCATCGCGCATGCGCTCGGCGTGAGCGTGCTGCACCTGAACCTGGCGATCACCTCCTACCTGCTGAGCCTCGCGGTGTTCCTGCCGGTGAGCGGCTGGTTGGCCGAGCGCTTCGGGGCCAAGCGGGTGTTCTGCGTGGCGGTGGCCTTCTTCTCTCTGGGTTCGACGCTGTGCGGTGCGGCCCAGACACTGCCGCAGCTGGTCGGGTTCCGGGTGCTCCAGGGCCTCGGCGGCGCGATGATGCTGCCGGTGGGCCGGCTCATCCTGCTGCGCAGCGTGCCACCGGCGCAGATGGTGTCGGCCATGGTGTGGTTCACGGTACCTCCCGCCTTCGGACGGCTTGCGGGTCCGCTGTTCGGTGGCGCGATCGTCACTCTGACTTCGTGGCGCTGGATCTTTCTCGTCAACATTCCCTTCGGCCTGATCGCGATTGCCGGCGCGCTGCGCTTCATCAACGACACGCCCGAAGACAGCTCGCCCGCGCCCTTCGACCTCGAGGGCTTCGTGCTGCTGGCGATGGGCCTGACCGCACTGCTCGGCAGCCTCGAGATGGTGGGCAAGGGGCTGCTGCCGGCACCGGCGATCTGGGCGATGGCGGGCTTCGGCGCGCTGGCCTCGCTGGTCTACCACCTGCGAAGCCGCGGCAAGGCGAATCCGTTGATCGACCTGGGCATCCTGCGTTTTTCCACCTACCGCGCATCGATCGTCGGCGGCACGCCGCTGCGCATCGCGATCGGCGCGTCGCCTTTCCTGCTGCCGCTGATGCTGCAACTGGGCTTCGGACTTTCGCCATTGGCATCGGGCAGCCTGACGATGGCGACGGCACTGGGCTCGCTGGCCACGCGCACGGTGATGGCCAGGGCCATTCGCACGGTCGGATTCCGTCCGCTGCTGGTGGGCGCGACCTGCCTCACGAGCCTCTTCTACCTGAGCTGCGGCTACTTCCGGCCGGGCACGCCGCACGTGCAGATCTTCGTCACGCTGATGTTCGGCGGACTGGTCAACTCGATGGCGATGGTGTCGCTGCAGACGCTGGGCTACTCGCAGATTCCGAAGCCCCGCATGAGCCATGCGGCCACGCTGAACAGCATGGCGCAGCAGTTGTCGCTGAGCCTGGGCGTGACGCTCGGCGCCACGCTGGTGACGCTGGCGGCCTGGTGGAACGGCAACGGCGCGCGCGGGCTGACCGCGGAAGATTTTTCCCCGGCGTTCGGCGTGGTGGGCGCCATGACGCTGCTGTCGCTGCTCTCGTTCACCAGGCTCTCGAAAGACGAGGGCGCGGGGCTGCGCTGAGCGTGCCGGCTACGCCACCGCTGCCAGCAGGCTGGCGATGCCGATGCCCAGTGCGGCCAGCGCGTCGCCGGCAATGAGGCCGCCGCCGAAGAGCGACGCGCTGCCCATGTCCTGCGGCGCGTCGTGCCGCGCGGGTGCCCGCGACGACCAGAGGCTGCCCGCGACGCCGCCGGCGCCGAACCACAACGCAGTCGGCAGGTTGATGAAGCCGCCGAACGACAACGCGTAGGGCGAGGGCAGCACGATCGCGTCGATCACGAAGCTGCGCGGGCGCAGCCACTTGCGCAGCGCCTCGATGGCCAGGCCCGCCACGATGCCGACGCCGATGGCGGTGCGCTGGAACGGCAGGTCGTCGGTCAGGCTGCGCAGCACGCCCACGAACTTGTAGGTCATGGCGGAACTCCACTCCGGCGGCTGCTGGCCAGCCTTCATCACGGTCTGATCCTGCAGCAGCACCGGATACGCCGCCATGAAGAGCCGCGCGAACACCACCGCCAGCACCGCGCCCACGACGACGCCCAGCACCTGGTAGCGGAACTGCACCACACGCGAGGTTCCGAGCCGCCAGCCGGTGGAGCGGTCCTGCTGCATGTCGCAGGCCACGCTGGTGGCCACCAGCAGCACCGCGCCGGCCATGAGTCCTGTGCCCGGGTCGCGCAGGCCCAGCGCGGCAAGGATGACGACGGTGACCACGAACGCGGACGAGATCGGGTTGGAGTCGCTCACGCCCACCGAGATGCCGTTGACCAGCGCGAACAGGAACACCAGCGCCACGGCCACCGCCAGGAAGAACACCGGCTGCCCCAGCAGCCAGTGGCCGGTGGCCACCACGGCGGCCGCCCAGCACAGCACCCAGAGCACCAGGCGCAGCGTGTTGACGCGGCGCCAGTCGCCGGATGCCGGTGCCGATGGCGGCTCCGATGCATCGCGCATCGCGGCCTGCCGCCGCCCGCGCGGCAAGGCGTGCGCGAAGATCAGCGCCATGTCCACCAGCGCGGCGCCCATGATCGCGCCCAGCGCGATGAGGAACATGATCTTGCGCGGCGGGTCGCCCGGCTGGAGCCAGCCGATCGACACGAAGTACGGCTGCAGCACCACGCCGATCAGCGCGCCCGTCACGGCCGGAATGCCGATGCGCGCACCCACGACCAGGCCCGCGCCGAAGGTGGAGGCCGACAGCCCGATCGCGCCCAGCACGGCCAGCCGGGCCGACGCCAGCCCGGCCACCACCCCGAGCCCCATGCCGCCGCCGAGCTGCAGCACCGAACGCCGCAGCAGCACGGGGTCGGTCAGCGCCCGCAGGATGTTGGCCACGGCCAGGCCCGACGGGTAGGCCAGGCGCATGCGGTCGACCAGCACCGGCGTGTAGAGCATGCCCACGCCCACGCCGAACATGCCGACGCAGCCGAGGTAGAGCACCATCTGCCAGGCCGGTGGTTGCGGCATGCCCGTCCACGCCATGGCCTGCAGCAGCACGCCCAGCCCGCTCATGCTGGCCACCGAGGCGGCGGCCGTCTGGATGAAGTTGGCGCCATGCCGGCCCGCCGCGCCGTAGCCCGCGGTCACGGCGGACCCGAGCAGGCCCGCCAGCACCTGTCCGCCGACGAAGAAGCCGATGGAGAAGTTCATGTAGGCCGCCGTCACGCCGGCCAGCGGCCCCAGCACGAAGATGCCCAGCGCTGCGAGCAGCAGGTGATAGCGCCAGGAGCCCTCGGCGGGCAGCCAGCGCCAGCGGCGGGTGGTTGGAGAAGAACCGGTGTCCATGGGCGGAATGATGTCGCATCGCACCCTTACGCGCGCGCAGCGCCGGTGAGCGGGCGTTCGACTAGCATTCCGGCCGTTGCGCACAACGCCGGGGCGCTCGCCCGCAACGGAAACGATGGAGCCTGGGAACCATGACGAACATCACCGACGGACCGCAGGAAGACGACAGGTCACCGGCGCCCGAAGCCGACCTCGCGGCGCTTCGAGGCTACTTCGACGAACTGGCAAGGATCGACCGCGAAGGCACGGCGCTCCTGTCGCCCGACGAGGTGATGGCACAGACCGCGCTCTTCGCGTACCACCCTGCCATTCGGCAGCTCGGCGGCCACGTACTCGACGACGCCGACACCAGCAACCACCATGTGCTGCTGGCAGCGCCGCCGCTGGCGGGCAGCGTGCTCTTCCTCTCGCATGACGGCGACACGCGCGTGGTGTTCGACGCGGTTTCTGCCTTTATGGAAGCCGTTCGCACAGCGCGCGAGAGGGACATCGACGTGCCCGACCTGCACCCGGCCGTTTCGCCGCCGGCCTCCGACCAGCAAGGCCTGGGCGCCTTCATCCGCAGCCTGCTCGAGAGCGGCGATGCGACCGAGCTGGTGGTCGCCCTGGTTCCGTCGCTCGACCTTCGGGACACCGGCCTGCTGGTGCAACTGGCGGAGGACGAGGATTTCTATCTCGGCGAAGCCGTTGCCCTCGAGATCGCGAAGCGTCCGTCGGCCGGGCTCATGCCGGTCGCCGAGCGGTGCGCTGCCCACCCGCACCCGCAGGTCGCGCAGGCGGGCGACCAGGCCGTCCACAGGATCCGCGCGCTGATGAGATAGCCGCGCAGCTACCAGGCCACCGACGCCACGCACCGGACCGGTTGTCCGGTCGCCTTCGGCTTCGCGGTGGCGGACCCATCGGTGCGCTTGTGAGACCAGGCTTCGGAGGCGCCGGACTGGGTCGAGCTCCACCGCTCGTTGTCGGTGCCGGCGAACCAGCCCAGGCCATGGTCGATCAGGTTCTTCTGCACGCTCGCACCTGCGGCACTGCAAGGCGTTCCCGAGCCCAGCTGGCAGATCGCCGGCAAGTACCAGTTCAGGCCCGCGAGCGTGCTCGCCTTGCAGGCCCCGGCCGCGTGGAAGGTGCCCGAGCCCATGGCGGCCAGCATGGCCTGGGTGTTGGCCGCGCCGTCCGTCAGCGAGACCGCGCCCGGCACGGCCACGCCCGTGCCCCAGTTGTAGTAAGGGCCGGGCAGCACGCTGAGATCGGCGCTGTCCACCACGGTCGCGACATTGGCGGCCGGCACGTCGAACACCAGGTAGCCCTTGAGCGAGAAAGCGACCGTGACGGTGCGCGCCGGCGTGTTGTCGCCCTGGATGCTCACCGCCTCGCCGGCCACATAGGGTGCCTGCGAGCTGAACGAGAGCGTGCAGTTCGCGCCGGGCGCGACGGCCGTGCAGGCGGAGTCGTCCACCGTCACCGCGCCCCAGCCGCCCGGCAATGTCGCGCGGACATTGAGCGCGGGCGCCGCGCCGGTGTTCGTCACCAGCAGCGTGCTCGCCGCGCCCTTGACGGCCACGATGACCGGCGACGCGGCAACCGACAGCGTGGTCGCTGCGCTCGAGCACACCACGCCCACGTTCGTCACGTTGACCGCTGCCACCGTTCCCGATCCGTTGCTCACGGTGCAGGTCTGCGCCGCAGGCTGGGTGAGCACGGTCACGTCGTAGGCAGCGCCGGCCGCGATCGCCGTGGCGAAGGTGAAGGACCCGTCGGCGTTCAACGCCAGGTTGTCGCCTCCGTTGTTCTGCAGCACGACGCTGCCCGACAGGCCCGTGACCGTGCCGCCCACGGTAGAAGTGTTGGCGGCGCAGGCCACGGCGACGTTCGTGACGTTCGCCGCGCCCATGGTGGCGCTGCCGTTGGAGACCGTGCAGGTCTGCGTGGCCGGCTGCGTGAGCACGGTCACGTCGTAGGCGGCGCCCTGCGCCACCGGCACGCTGAACGTGAAGGCGCCGTCGGCGGAAAGCGTGAGCGCATCCCCGCCGTTGTTCTGCAGCACCACGGTGCCGGCCAAGCCGGTGACGGCTCCGGCCACCGTGTAGGCGTTGGCCGCGCAGACGACGGCAATGCCGTTGACCGGGTTCGTGCCGACCGTGCCGCTGCCTTGGCCGACGGTGCAGGTCTGCCCCGCGGGTTGCGTCGCGACGGTCACCGCATACGCGCCGCCGCTTGCAATGGCTGTGGCGAATTCGAAGGCGCCGTCGCTGGTTGCCGTGAGCGTCTCGCCTGCATTGTTCTGCAGCACCACGCTGCCGACGAGGCCGCTGATGGTGCCGCCGATCTTCTGCGGCCCGGCAGCGATCGCGTAGCTGCGCGTCCACGGTGCGGCATTGGCGAGCGTGGCGTTGTCGAGCACGGCCTTCGACGGATCGAGCGTGAGCGACAGCGTCTGCCCGGCCTCGCAGTTGCCGCCGGAAAGCCGCGTCGTGGCCACCGTGCCGGTCGAGTCGAGCGAGGTGTTGGCGGCGGGCGGCGTGGTGCAGTTGCCGCCCACGGCGAAGAAGCCATCCGCCAGGCTGTTGATGCGCACGCTGTAGGTCGCGCTGATCCGCGTGGGCGGGGCCGCGCCCTGCGCGTCGTCGTCGATGGTGACGCTCGCCTGCCCGGCAGGCGTTTGCGCCGGCGGAAGCACGAACGGCACGAAGCCGGAGGAGCCGCCTCCCCCGCCGCCGCAACTTGCCAGCAGCAAGGCCAGTGCACTGGCACCACACAGATCGCGGATGCAACGGAACGTGGAACGGAGGTACATGGTCATCTGAATCCAGGGACGAGGTTGGAAAAAGATGCTAGCCAGCACCGTGCGCGGAACCCATCCCCGAAACCGGTTGAAAACACGCCCTTTCGCCATGGTTCGAGCGCCGCGGCAAGGCACATGCCAACAAACCGGAAGAAAAAAGTTCCAAGGTGAGGCCGAATTGCTGCAGCACATTCCCCGACGGGTTCATCGCACCCCGCCGGACTTTCCAAGAGCCAGCCGCAGGTATCCTCGCGGGCGCGCTGCGACGGTCCGCAGCAGGCCATTGACGGACGCTCCGAAGCATGGAAGACAAACATTCACGCGACCCCTGGATGGATCGGCCCCACGATGCGATGGCGGCATGGGAGCGCTCGCTGCGGCCCACGAAATCATCCAGCCTGATGTGGCCGCTGATCGGGGTGGCCGTGGCCGCCGGCGTGGCTTGCCTGATCTTCAGCAGTTGGCCAGGTGCAGGCCCGGTCCGCCGTGCCACGGAGCGCCCGGGCACTTCCGCACCTTCACCCGGCGCGACAGCGCCTGCAGCGCCGGCAGCGCGAATGGACCCGCAGCCGCAGCATGAGCCCGCTGCGCCACGCACGCAAAGCTTTGCGAAGTGCATCTCCGCTGCGGGAGCCATCAGCTATTCCGACGGCGCTTGCCGGCAAGGCACCAGAGCGGCGGCCGTGACGGTGAATCCCGATCTCAATCTGGCCGACGGAATGTCGGATGCCGAGAGGCAGGCCTCCATCCGCAACAACAGCGCCATCGCCCGATCCGTTGCCGAGCACGAGCGCCGCGTGGCAATGAACGTCGACGGCCCGAGCACGGAATGCGCAAGTCTCAAAGCGCTGATCGCGTCGATCGATGCCGCCGCGCTTCGGCCCCAGCCGGCATTCGAGCAGGACCGCCTCAAGGACGAACGCAGGCGCGCGAACGACCGGGTCTTCGCGCTGCGCTGCAGCTGAGCAGGCTGCAGGCCGAGGTCTCTCGGGTGCAGATGCCCGACCGCTGGAGCGTGCAAGCGCAACGCCGTTGCGCGAGCGTGGCGGCGCCTACTTTCCCTGGAGCAGCAACCCCAGCGGGGCAAGCGGACCGACCGACATGAACTCGTACTGCGCGAAGCCGCCGCTGGCGAGCGGCAGCGCCCCGATCGCGGCCCTGGCTTCATCGACGGAGCCGACATCCATCAGGAAGATCACGCCGGGCTTGTCGGTGCGATACCAGAACTGCTCGATCCTGCCGTCGAGGTAGAGCTTGAGCGTGTCCGGCACTTCCGTGGGCATCACCTGCTGCTGCTCGTCCGGCGAGAGCTGCCTGACGATGGAACCGATGGCGAGGACTTTCATGGAGGGACTCCTTGTGCAATGTTCATTGCGTGGTTGAGGAGCCACCGAGACTAGGCGCGCGGCGTCGAAACGCGAACAGTCGCAAACGACATCTTTAACGTCATTCCCGCCAATAAGATTCGAAGCGGATTCGCGCATCTCCAAGATCCGGCGATATAGTCGCGAACGACAAACCCGAGGTCATTCCCGCCATGCAGATCTTCGTGCTCGCCCTCGACGGCGTCTTCGACACCGGCCTCACCGTGATGCTCGACGCGCTCGGCCTGGCCCACAAGTTCGCAGCCTCGCAGATGGGTGGCGCGCTCACTTTCGAGGTGACGACGGTGAGCGTGCGCAAGACGGTTCGCACTGCGCATGGGCTGGCGGTGCCGGTCGAGCCGGTGACGTCGAGCCGGAGGCCGGACTGGGTCGTGGTCCCGGCACTGAGCACGACGACGCCCGAACTGCTGTTGCCTGCGCTCGAACGGCGCGACGTGAAGGAAGCCCGGCAGCTGCTGCGAATGTGGCACGCACAAGGCGCGCATGTCTCGGCCTCGTGCATCGGGACGTTCCTGCTGGCCGAGACCGGGCTTCTCGACGGCGGCGAGGCCACCACCACCTGGTGGCTCGGCCCCCTGTTCCGGCAGCGGTATCCGAAGGTCCTGCTGGACGAATCGCGGATGCTCGTGCCGTCGGGGCGCATCGTGACGGCGGGCGCCGCCATGGGGCACTTGGACCTGGCGCTCTGGCTCATCCGCAAGGCCAGCCCCGAGCTGGCCGCCGTCGTCTCGCGCTACCTGCTTGCCGACCTGCGCTCCTCGCAGGCGCCCTACATCGTTCCCAACCACCTGGCGCAGGCAGACCCCGCCATCCAGCGCTTCGAGCGCTGGGCGCGAGACCACCTGAAGGAAGGCTTTTCGCTGGACGAAGCCGCGAACGCGCTGGCCATGAGCCCGCGCACGCTGCAGCGCCGCTGCCAGGCGGTGCTGGGCAAGTCGCCGCTCGCGTACTTCCAGGATCTGCGGGTCGAGCGCGCAAGATCGCTCGTGCACGGCAGCGACCTCGACCTGGACACGATCGCGGCCGAGGTCGGCTATGCAGACGGCTCCACGCTGGGAACGCTTCTTCGCGATCGGCTGGGGCGAGGCGTGCGCGACCTGCGTGCCGACCTGCGCTGACGCCAGCGGGTGCGGGGAGAGGCCGCGCAAGTTGCGGCGGCGCATCGGCGAAAATCCGGCCCCGCTCCCGCGCCCCACCCGACTCTCCAGGCTCTCGTGACCCCCACCGTACTCAAGGGCTTCATCCTCACGCGCCACTGGCGCGACACGCCGGCCGGCACCGAAATCGAATACTGGCTGGCGACGGACGACGGGCCGCGAAAGGTGGTGCTCTCGGCCCGAACCTCCGTCGCATTCGTCGAGACCCGCCACCGCCCCGCGGTGGAGGCGCAACTGGCAACCATGCCCGGGCTGCACCTGCGCGAACTCGATCTGAAGACCTTCCAGCAGGAACCCGTCGTCGGCGTCTACGCAAGGCAGTTCCGCCAGCTCGGCCGGCTGGCGCGCGCGCTGCAGGCGCAGGGCGTTCCCGTGCTGGAGGCCGACGTGCGGCCCCATGACCGCTACCTGATGGAGCGTTTCATCACGGCGGGCGTGCAGGTCGAGGGCGGTCACGCGGACCGCGCCACCATCGTCGACTGCAGGCTCAAGCCCGCCCCCGAGTTCCGGCCCGCGCTCAAGGTGGTGTCGCTGGACATCGAGACGAGCCAGCACGAGGCGCTCTATTCGATCGCGCTGGACGGCATGCCGGAACGCGTGGTCTTCATGCTGGGCGAACCGCCGGCCGAACCCACGTCCGGAGCGGGCAAGCCCGCGGACTTCGCACTGGTCCACTGCCCGACACGCAAGGCCATGATCGAGCAGCTCAACGACTGGCTCGCGCGCAACGACCCGGATGTGGTCATCGGCTGGAACGTCATCCAGTTCGACCTGCGCGTGCTGCAGAAGACGGCCGACGAATGCGGCGTGCCATTCCAGCTGGGGCGCGAGCGCCGGCCCGTCGAATGGCGGACCCATCCGGGCAAGCAGGGCTACCTCTTCGCGCCCACGCCCGGCCGCGTGATCATCGATGGCATCGACGCGCTCAAGGCCGCGGTCTGGAGCTTTCCTTCCTTCAGCCTCGAGGCCGTTTCGCAGGCCATGCTGGGCGAGGGCAAGGCCATCGGCGACGAATACGACAAGATGGCCGAGATCGAGCGGCGATACCGGCACGACAAGCCCGCGCTCGCGCTCTACAACATCCGAGACTGCGAACTGGTGCTGCGCATCTTCGAGAAGGCGAAGCTGCTGCAGTTCGTGATGGAGCGCGCCCACACCACCGGGCTGCAGGCCGATCACTTCGGCGGCTCCATCGCCGCGTTCAGCCACCATTACCTGCCGCGCATGCATCGCCTGGGCTATGTGGCGCCGAACGTCGGCGAGATCCCGAGCAAGGCCTTCCCGGGCGGCTACGTGATGGACTCGAAGCCGGGGTTCTACGACTCCGTCGTGGTGCTCGACTACAAGAGCCTCTACCCCTCGATCATCCGGACCTTCCTCGTCGATCCCGTGGGTTTCATCGAAGGCTCGAACTCGGGCGACCCCGCGGCGGTCGTGAAAGGCCCGAAGGGAACCGTGTTCTCGCGCGAGCGCCACTGCCTGCCCGAGATCGTCACCACGCTATGGCGCGCCCGCGACGAGGCCAAGCGGCTGAAGAACGAGCCGCTGTCACAGGCTCTGAAGCTGCTCATGAACTCCTTCGCCGGCGTGCTCGGCGCGGCCGACTGCCGCTTTTTCGATCCCAGGCTGGTGTCGGCCGTGACCCTTCGCGGGCACGAGATGATGAAGCTCACGCGCGAGTTCGTGACGAAGCGCGGCTACGAAGTCATCTACGGCGACACCGACTCCATCTTCATCTGGCTCCGGCGCACCCACGCCAACGAGGAAGCGCATGCCGTCGCGGCGGGCCTGGTGAAGGACATCAACGACTGGTGGACGCGCGACCTGCGCGAGCAGCAGGGCCTGGAGAACTTCCTGGAGATCGAGTTCGACACCCATTACCGCAAGTTCTTCATGCCGACCATCCGCGGCTCGGACGTGGGCAGCAAGAAGCGCTACGCGGGCCTGAGCGTGGACGCCGCGGGCAAGGAGGAGATGGTCTATCGCGGCCTGGAGATGGCGCGCAGCGACTGGACGCCGCTGGCGCGCCAGTTCCAGGAAGGGCTGCTGTCGCGCATCTTCCATGGCGAGCCCTACCGCGAGTTCGTGGCAGCGTATGCGCAGGCGACGCTGGCAGGCGACAAGGACGACCTGCTCATCTACCGGAAGCGCCTGCGCCACCGGCTCGACGCCTACCTGGTCAACGTGCCGCCGCAGGTGCGCGCCGCACGCATCGCGGACGAATACAACGAGCGCGTCAACCGGCCCCGCCAGTACCAGAACGGCGGGTGGATCCGCTACGTCATGACCCGCAACGGACCCGAGCCGATGGAAACGCGCCATTCGCGCATCGACTACGAGCACTACCTGAGCCGGCAGCTGCAGCCGATCGCCGACGCCATCCTGCAGCCCATGGGAGAGAGCTTCGCGGCGCTGACGACATCGCAGCGAGGGCTCTTCTAGGGCTGCGGCGTCAGCGCATCAAGGTGTTCGACGGCAGGGTCTCGTCCAGCAGCTTGCGCCCGGTCTCCACGCCGGCCACCGGCAGCAGTTTCGCGTCGAGCAGCCCTACCTGCACCAGCACGCTGGCCTGGTCCCAGTAGATGTGCTCGTGGTAGAGCTTGTCGCCGCGGAACTTGATGACCGCGAGCAGCGGCACCTCGACGCGCTTGCCGGTGGGCTTGACGCCCGGCAGCATCCACGGAATCTCGGTGGTGTGGGTGAAGCAGAACAGCATCTCGTCGACCACCTGCGTGGCGCCCACGGTACGCGAGATGGGCACCAGAGAGGTGTCGGGCGGGTTGCTGTTGACGAAGTGGTTCGTGTAGAAGGCGTGCAGGTCCTTGTAGCCCACGCCGCCGGTCATGGTCGGGATGTGGTTGACGTAGGGCTCGGCCACCATCGTGCCCATGGTGTCGTCGACGTTGCGCGTGCCGAACTCGTACTCGCAGTGCTTGTCCCACAGCGCGGAGAGGTCGTAGTCGGGGCCGATGGCGCCTTTCAGCGTGGCGATGCTGCGCTCGTGCGCCATGAGCGCCGACGGCTTGTGGAAATGCTCGCCGCCGGCGCGCGCGAAGGCGTGGTCCATGCCGGGGTACACGTGCAGCGACACGCCGGGGCGGCCCTTGAGCGTCGCGAGGATGCGGTCGCGCGCCTCGGGCGGGCAGAACTTGTCGAGCTCGGCGATGTGCAGGGTGAGCGGGCTGCGGATCCTGTCGGCCTCGTCGAGCGCGGCATCGATGCCCACGCCGTAGTAGCCGACCGACACGTCCGCATCGGTGCGGCAGGCCGCGAGGTACGCGAGCTTGCCGCCGAGGCAGAAGCCGAGCACGCCGACCTTCTTGCCGGGCACCTCGGCGCGCGCGCGCAGCGCGTCGATGGCGGTCTGCATGTCTTCCATGCCCTTGGCCTCGTCGAAGCCGCCGTACAGCGCAAAGGCGCGCTGCCAGTCGGCCTCGCTGTAGCCGAGTTCGACGTTCGGCTCCTGGCGCCAGAACAGGTCGGGCACCAGCGCCACGTAGCCTTCCTCGGCGTAGTAGTCGGCCACCTCTCGCATGGTGTGGTTGATGCCGAAGATCTCCTGCGCGATCACCAGTCCCGGCCCGCTGCCGCTCTTCGGAACGGCAAGGTAGCCGCGGAAGCTGCCGCTGCCGTCGGCGGCCTTCATCTGGATGTACTGGCCCGAAGCCTGTGCCTTGTCTTGCATGTGGGTTCTCCGTTCTGGGTCTATTGCAAACATTCCGGGTGCCGCGTCGTCACCTGGTAGTAGCCAGAGTGAAAGACCAGCGGCTCGCCCTCGAAGCGGTCGTAGCGCTCGACTTCGCCGATGAAGATGAGGTGATCGCCCCCGTCATATTGCCTGACGTTGCGGCAGACGAAGCGGGCGATGACGTCGTTGAGCAACGGCACGCCCGCGGTTCCCTCGCAGCAGTCGACGCCGCCGAACTTGTCGGCCTGCGGCGTGGAGAACCGGCGGGACAGGTGATGCTGGTGCGCCGCCAGCACGTTGATCGCGAAATGGCTGGCGCCGGCGAAGTCGGCCACGCTCGGCGCGTTGCGCGCCAGGCTCCACAGCACCAGTGGCGGGTCGAGCGACACCGACGAGAACGAGTTGGCCGTCATGCCCACGCGCCGCCCGTCGATGGCGCGCGTGGTGATGACGGTGACGCCGGTCGAGAACTGCCCCAGTGCCTTGCGGAAATCGCGCCGGTCGAAGCGGTCGGCCGCGGCTTCGCGCGCCTTCTCTTCCAGGAAGCGGTCGGCCTGCGACGCATCGAACCACCAGGGCGCGAACGCGCGCGGATCGTCGAAGCCGTTGACCACCGTGCTGGCCACCGCCGGCATGTGCGTGGCGCTCTGCAGCAGCTTGTGCAGGTGCGGCTTCGGCGGCGCGAGCAGGCTGTTCGTCCAGCCGGTGGCCCAGCGGGCGTAGCCTTCCCAGTAGCGGTCGAACGTCTCCTGCATCCAGGCGGTGTCGAAGGCCGCATCGCCGTGCGCCAGGATGCGGCCCAGATAGATGGCCGCGCTCTTGGCCGCGTTGTTCGAGCCCTGCCCGGTGATCGGATCGTTCAGCACCACGACGTCGGCCAGCCCTAGCACGTGGCGCCCCGACGGCAGCCTGGCGACCGGCCTGCGCACCGTCGGCGCGACGCTGCCGACCAGCACGCCGTTGTCGTCGGTGAGCTCGATGTCCCGGCAGCGCTCGGCCTCCCAGGGCAGGAAGGTCTCGAGAACCTGCCTGCTCCGCGCCAAATGCTCCTGCGGCGTCTTCACGTCGGACCAGCAGTCCATCGGCCCGCCGGGCACGCCCTCGAACACCATGATCTCGCACGGCCCGGTGGTGGTGAGCGCGGGGAACACGAAGTATTCGCCCACGCCCGGAACCAGGTTGAAGCTCACGGCCGGGAACGGTTCGCGCGGCCGCATGCCCTTCACGTAGGTGAGCGCCAGCACGCGCTGCGGCGCATCGAACGCGCAGCGTCCGGCGTCGCGCTCGAACAGCTTCGAGATCTCTCCCTTGCCGCTCGCCACGACCACCAGGTCGTGCGACTGCGCGCAGGCCTCGAGTTCGCCGAGCCCCACGTCGTGCAGCACGAGGCGGCCGCCGCGCTGCTCGAAGGTGTTCATCCAGCCGTGGATCTTCACGCGCTGGTCGACCGACTGCGCCGCGCCGTCGAGCCGCGCGCTCCACTCGATGGCCTTGCCGCCCTGCGGGTTGCGCACCGTCATGCCGATGCCTTCCACGTCCGGGCACAGGCCGGCCCAGAAATCGAGGCCGAGTTCGCGCTCGGTCTGCAGCGCGGTCTCGAACATGCACTGGCTCGACATCACCGGCCCGTCGAAGATCTCCTGCGCCGTGCGGTTGGAGAAAACCGTCACATCGTGCCCCGCCGCCTGCAGGCCGAGCGCGAGTTGCATGCCGGACTGTCCGGCCCCGACGATGGCCACGCTTCTTGCCATGTGCTCGATCCGGTTCAGGCCGCTGCCGCGCAGGTGTCGATGTAGCGGTCGGCCTCCGCAGGGTCGGCGAACCACGGGAAGAAGGTGCGCGGGTCGTCGAAGCCGTTGGCGATCGCACTGGCCAGAGGCGGTATCGCGCCGGCGCTGCCGAGCAGCTTGAGCACGTGGTCCGGCGGCGGTGCGAGCAGCATGTTGGTCCACCGCGTGACCCATTGCGAATAGCCGAACCAGTAGCGGTCGAAGGTCTGCTGCATCCATGCGGCGTCGGCGGCATCGCCGCCGCGCGCGAGGATGCTCTTCAGGTACACGTCGGCGCACTTGGCCGCGTTGTTCGAGCCCTGGCCGGTGATCGGATCGTTGAGCACCACCACGTCGGCCAGCCCGAGCACCTTGCGGCCCGAGGGCAGCGTGGCGACGGGCTTTCGCACCGTCGGCGCGAAGCGCCCGGCAAGCGTGCCGTTGTCGTCGGTGAGCTCGACGTCCCTGCATCGCGCGGCTTCCCACGGCGTGAAGGTGTCGATGATCCATTGGCTTCGCGCCAGGTGCTCCTGTGGCGTCTTCACGTCGGCCCAGCAGTCCATCGGGCCGCCGGGCACGCCCTCGAACACCATGATCTCGCATGGCCCGGTGGTGGTGAGCGCCGGGAACACGAAGTACTCGCCCACGCCGGGGATCAGGTTGAAGCACACGGCCGAGAACGGCTCGCGCGGTGCCATGCCCTTCACGTAGGTCAGTGCGAGCGCGCGCTGCGGCTTGTCGTAGCTCGACTTGTGCGCGTCGCGCTCGAACAGTTTCGAGATCTCGCCCTTGCCGCTCGCCACCAGCGTGAGGTCGTGGGTCTGCGTGCAGGTCTCGAGTTCGTCGATGCCGGCGTCCTTGAAGACCAGCTCGCCGCCCTTCTTCTGGAAATCGGCCATCCACGCGGGGATCTTCACGCGCTGGTCGACCGACTGCGCGCTCGAGTGCAGCCGCGCGGCCCAGTCGATCACCTTCGCACCCTTCTGCTCCGGGTGCGGCACGGCCAGGCCGATGCCGTCGACCGTCGGGCACTCGCTGCCCCAGTGGTCCAGCCCGAGGTCGCGTTCGATCTGCAGCGAGCTGTGGAACATGCACTGGCTCGACATCACCTTGCCGTGGCGGATGTCGTCCCCCGTGCGGTTGCTGAACATCGTGACCTCGTAGCCCGCATCCAGCAGGCCGAGCCCCAGTTGCAGGCCCGACTGGCCCGCGCCGACGATGGCGATTCGCTTCATGGTGGTGCTCCTTGGTCGTCTGCGTGTCGGATGGCCGGTCAGTCCATCAGCTTCGGAATGGCGGGCACGGCCTGCTCGGGGCCCATGGCGGAGTACCCGCCGTCCACCGCGTAGTCGGCACCGGTCACGAAGCTCGCATGCTCCGAGCACAGGAACAGCACCACCTGCGCCACCTCGTCCGGATCGCCGACGCGGCCCAGCAGATGGAAGGGCGCGGCGACGCGGTCGGTCTTGGCGCGGTCGCCGTGCGTGAGCTGGTTCATCACGGCCGACCAGGTCCAGCCCGGCGACACGCTGTTCACGCGGATGCGGTCGGGGGCCAGGTCCATCGCCATGTTGCGCGTGAGCTGAGCCATCGCGGCCTTGCTCACCGGATAAAGCCAGCGGCCGGTCTGGGCCACGCTCGACGAGATGCTGGTGAAATTGACCACCGCACCGCCGCCGGCCGCCACCATGTGCGGATGCACGGCCTGCAGCATGGCCACCGCGCTTGCCACGTTCACGTTGAACGAGGTGAGCCAGTCGGCGCGCGGCGACTTGAAGCCGTCGTCCACGTAGGAGCACGCCAGGTTGACGAGAAAGTGCACGCCGCCGTGCCGCTCGGCCGCTTCCGCCACGCAGGCCGCCACCTGCGCGTCGTCGGTGATGTCGGTGCGCACGAAGCGCGCACCGGCGCCGAGCGAATCCGCCAGCACCTGTCCGTTGTCGGCATCGATGTCGGCGATGACGACCTTCACGCCGGCCGCATGGAGCGCACGCACCACGCCGGCGCCTATCAATGTGGAGCCACCGGTGACGATGGCGCTCCTGCCTTCGAGTCCCTTGAACATGACGCTTGATCTCCTTCGTGGATCGGCCGGGCCGGGCTGGCCCGTGGGGTCGTACGTTAGGAGCCGGGAGGCCGCGGACGCATCCCGCAAGCGCATGTGCTGTCCCTGCCGCGCATGTTTTTTGCCGAGGGGCGATCCGAATTGTGGGTGGGGACGGTTTTTGCTAGGGTCGCTTCGCCCCCCACTTCGCGCCATGGAAACCGCCGCCATCACCGCAGGGCTGCCGCTGCAGCGCTATCGACTGTTCGAGAGCCACGACATGGACGAGGCGCGCGAGAGCGTGGCGCGCGTGTTCTGCCCGCACGGCCTGACCATGCTGCGCCCGCGCACCGAACTGGACGCCTGCCACCACAGCGCGCGGCTGCACCGCGACGTGAGCCTCAACTATGTGCAGTACGGCCCCGGCGTGCAGATCGACCCGGGCTACCTGCAGGAGTTCTTCCTGTTGCAGATTCCGCTGCGCGGCGGCGCCGACATCCGCTGCGGCGCGCAGCACATTGAGGCCACGCCCCGGCTGGCGTCGCTGCCCTCGCCGACCGAGCCGCTCGCGATGCGCTGGGCCGACGACAGTCCGCACCTGATCGTGCGGCTGGCCCGCTCGGCATTGCTGTCGCGGCTCGAGGCGCTGCTTCAGGCACCGGTGCGCCAGGCGCTGGTGTTCGACCTCGGCGTGCCGCTGGACGACCCGGCGCTGGCGCCGCTGGTGCACTTCATCGACTACCTGCGGCGCACGCTCGATGCGGGCACCGCCCTGCAGGCAGGCAACCGGCTCGCCGAGCACGCCGAGGAATACCTGATGTCGAGCCTGCTGATGTCGGCGGGCCACAACCATTCGCGCGCGCTTGCGGGCAATGCGCAACGCGGGCTGCTGCCCCGCGTGGTGCGCAAGGCGCAGGAGTTCATGGCGGCGCACGCGGAGCAACCCGTGTCGCTGGCCGACGTGTGCCGCGAGGCCGGCTGCAGCGCACGCGCCCTGCAGCTGGCGTTTCGCCAGCATGCGGGCCAGGGGCCGATGGAATTCCTGCGCGAGCTCAGGCTCGACCGGGTGCGCGCCGACCTCCTGGCAGCAGGCGCGAGCCAGGGCACCGGCGTGCGCGAGGCGGCGCAGAAGTACGGCTTTCTCCACCTGGGCCACTTCGCTGCGCAGTACCGCGCGCGCTTCGGCGAGCGGCCGTCCGAGACGATGGAGCGCGGTGCGGTGCGCCGCTGATCGCACGCTTCAGCCCTTGTGGCGAAGCCCGCGTGCATGACCGTCGCGTTATTCTTCGCGCCCCACGACATGGAGACGACCGGCATGCACATCGAACACGGCGGCGAAGGCCCCGACCTGCTTCTGCTCCTGCACGGCATGGGCGCAACAGGCGCGGTGTGGTCGCCGATGCTTGCGGAAGCCGGGGCCCGCTGGCATGGACGCTGGATGGCACCCGACCTGCCCGGCCACGGGCAGTCCGGCCGGCAGGCGTCCTATGCGCCCGGCCAGATTGCAGCCAGCGTCGCGCGTGCCGTGCTGCCGCACCTCGACCCCGCGGGCCGGCTCGTGGTGCTCGGGCATTCGCTAGGCGGGGTGGTGGCGCTGGCCCTGGCCACCGGCTGGTTCGGCGTTGCGCCGCACCGGGTCTTCGGCGCCGGCATCAAGGTCGCGTGGAGCGAAGACGAAGTCCGCCGCATGGATTCGCTGGCCGCGCAGCCGGCCCGCAAGTTCGCGACGCAGGAAGAAGCCTGGGACCGCTACCTGAAGGTGTCGGGCCTGGCCGGCATCGCCGGTGCGGCGTCCTGCGCGGTTGCGCGCGGCATCGCGCACGAAACCGATGGCTGGCAGCTTGCGATGGACCCGCGCGCCAATGGCGTCGGCAAGCCGCCGCTGGCCGAACTGCTGACATTGGCGCGCTGTTCCGTCCACCTGGGCCGCGGCGCGCACGATGCGATGGTGACGATCGAGCAGACCCGCCTGTTCGACCCCGAGGCTCGCGACCTCGGGCCGAATGGCCACAACGTGATGGTGGAGGCGCCCGGCACGGTCTGGGACTGGCTGGCCTCGTTCGACTGAGTGGCACGAAGCGCGCCGCAAGGTATCGTTTCACGAAACTCCCTCACGGACTTCACTGCGACTTCACCGGGGTCGAGCACACTGCCTTTCGACAGCGGTTCGGCGCTGGTAGAGGTAGAGGCAGGGAGGGAGAAAAAAACCGCTCAGGGAACAACCTCGATGCCGACCGCTGTCACCTTTCGTTTTCGTTCACAGGCCCGCCTTCCGGCGGGCCTTTGCTTTTCCGGTGCATTCGAGAACGGCACGCCGATGCCCAGCGCGCATCGTTCACGCGCCGCCTTGGGTGATGAGGCGCGGCCGCCGCAACGTCAAATGACATCTCCGGTTCAAAGAAAATCGGCGCCATGTTCCTCCCTTCGCCGCGCGCCACCGAACGGGCCCAGGCCCTGGCCGCGAGGCTCGGCTGCGACGTCGGCGATTTCACGGAACCCTACGGGGTTCCCAAGCCGGCGCTGCTGGGCAGTCTCTCGGGGTTCGCAGTCACGCTGAAGGAATTCGGCGGACGCTGGGACCGCACCGACCGCGTGTATTTTTTCGCCAGCTGGCCGATGCTCGAGGCCGCGCTGCAGCATGTGCTCGAGCAGCGCGACAGGTCGCGCGCCGGCTGAACGCGCGCAAGTTGGCCGCGCGCGGCCGCGGATCAGAGCGCGTCGCCGTCCGCCAGCGACGGCGTCTGCGCGATGCGCTCGGAGATCACGCGGCAGGCTTCGAGCAGCGGCGCCACATAGGCCTGCTCGGGATGCTCCTTCTGGCGGAACACCAGCGTGCTGACGCTGATGGCCGCCACGGGCGCGCCGGTGGCGCCGCGGATGACGGCGCCGAAGCAGAAGATGCCCGCCTCGTTCTCCTCGTTGTCGACCGACCAGCCCCGCTGCCGCGTCTGCTCGATCTGCGCCCGCAGCGCGGCGGGCTCCACCGTGGTGTTGCCGGTGTAGCGCGGCATGGGCAGCCCCTTCATCAGCGCCTTCAGGGCCGTGTCGTCGAGTGCGGCCATATAGGCCTTGCCCACTGCCGTGGCGTGCAGCGACACGCTGGTGCCGATGCGCGAACTCATGCGCACCGCGCTCGGGCTCTCGAGCTTCTCGATGTAGACCATGTTGTTGCCGTTGGGCACGGCCAGGTGCACGGTCTCGCCGGTCTGGTCGCGCAGGCGCTTGAGTTCGTCCACCGCCGCGAGGCGGAGTTCGGAACGGCCCCAGCTGCGGCTCGCGAGCTGGATGAGCCTGGGGCCGAGCGCGAGCGTGGCGCTGTGCTGGTTCTCCACCAGGAGCCGCTCGGCGATGAGCGCCGCCACGATGCGGTGCACCGTGGGGCGCGGGTAGCCGCTGGCGCGCATCAGCGCCGCGACGTTCACCGGCTCCTGGGCGTCGGCCACGAGCTGCAGCACGTGCATGAACTTCGAGAACGATGCGGTGCCGGCGACCTGTGCCTGCACGGGCGCGGCGGCGGGCGAAGGAACGGGAGAAGAAGAAGACCGGGGAGCGGGCATAGGGCGATGGAGGAGCCTGCGGCTGGAGGGCCAGGAGCCCGGAAGAGGGGCCGGGCCATTATCCATGCGCCCTTTTTCCGCCCTGCCGGGATGGCGCCCGGCGAGCGCGCCTCAGCTCACCATGTAGCCGCCGTCCACCGGCAGGATCACGCCCGTCATGAACGATGCCGCCGGCGTGCAGAGGAACACGGCCGCGCGCGCCACGTCGTCGGGCGTGCCCCAGCGGCCCATCGGCGTGCGCGCCAGGATGGGGCCGGCGCGCGCCGGATCGTCCTGCAGCGCCTGCGTGAGCGGCGTGGCGATCCAGCCAGGCGCCACCGCGTTCACGCGGATGCCGTCGGCCGAATAGGCGATGGCCAGCGACTTGGTGAGCTGCGCCACCCCGCCCTTGCTGGCCGCATAGCCCGGCACCAGGCCGCCGCCGAAGAAGCTCAGCATCGACGCGGTGTTGACGATGCAGCCCTTGCTGGCCTTCAGCCGCTCGCGCGTGGCGCCGCACACGCGCATGGTTCCGGTGAGGTTCACGGCCAGCACCTTCTCGAACACCTCGAGGTCGTGCTCCGCGCCGCGCTGGATGATGCCGGCGCAGTTGAAGACGATGTCGAGCCGGTCGATGTCGGCCAGCGCGTCGTCGACGCTGCGGGCCGAGGTGACGTCGGCCTGCCGTGCATCGATGCCGCCGTCGAGCGTGCCGTCGCCGGCGCCGAGGCCGAGCACCGTCACCTGCGCGCCGAGCGCGGCCAGGTGGTTGGCGATGACGGCGCCGATGCCCTGCGTGGCGCCGCTGACGAGCGCGCGCTTGCCGTTGAAGAGTCCTGGCTGATAGGTCATGTCGTGTGTGTCGGTGGTCAGTTCTTGATGTCGAGCTTGCCCATCAGGGTCTTGAAGTAGGCGGCGTCGCGTGCCATGACGGCCTTGAACGCCACGTCGTCCGCGTAGGCGAAGCCGAGATTCTGCTTGTCGAGCACGGCGCGGAACGCGGGTTCGTTCGCGGCCTTCCTGCTGACGTCCTTCAGGTAGGCGACCACTTCGGGCGGCGTGTTCTTCGGCGCGGCAATGCCGCGCCAGGTGCCCAGCACCAGGTCGATGTTGCGTTCCTTGAGCGTGGGCACCTTCTCGAAACCCTTCACGCGCTGGTCGGCCATGACCGCGAGCATCTTGAACTTGCCGGCCTGCACGTAGGTGGTGACTTCGGCGGGGCTCACGGCCACTGCGTCGATGTGGCCGCCGAGCAGCGCGAGCACCGCGGGGCCCGCGCCCTGGAACGGCAGGTGGTTGAACTTGACGTTGGTCTTGTCCTCGAGCGCGGCCGCGGCCAGGTGCCAGATGGAACCGTTGCCCGCGTTGCCGACGCTGATCTTGCCGCTGTCCTTCTTCGCGGCGGCCAGGAACTCCTCGATGGTGTTCCACGGCGCGTCGGCGCGCACGGTGATGGCGGCCTGGTCGGCGTTGAGCTGCGCAATGGGCGTCATGTCGTTGTAGGTGAACTTGGCCAGGCCCATGTTGGGCAGCGTGGTGACCTCGACCGTGACGACCGCCAGGCGGTAGCCGTCGGGCCTGGCGTTGATCACGTCCTGCCAGCCGATCGCGCCGCTGGCACCGGGCTTGTTGACGATGACCACGCTCTGCGGCATGTGCTTCTGCGAGGCCTCGGCGAAGGCGCGCGCGAGTGCGTCGGTGCCACCGCCGGGCTGGAAGGGCACGACCAGCTCGATCGGGTGGTTGGGAAAGTCGCGCGCCTGCGCAGAGGCATGGCTCGTGAAGCCGAGCGCCGCCGCGGGGAGCAGGGCGAGGGCCGCGAGGCGGCGCAGGTTCATGTGGACGAATCGAATCATGGGTTGTCTCCGTGGGTCCAGGCCGGGACCCGGTTGTCGGTTCTTGTGGGGGAAGTGAAAAAGAAGTGGGTCAGTACGTGGCGCGCCCTCCCGACAGGTCGAACACCGCCCCGGTGTTGAAACTGCACGAGCCCGAGCACAGCCACGCCACCATCTCGGCGACCTCGCTGCTCTCGCCCAGGCGCCGCATCGGGCTCTTGCCGATCATGGTCTGCACGTGCGCGGGCGACATCTGCGCCAGGATGGGCGTGCGCACCGCGGCCGGCGCGATGGCGTTCACCAGGATGCTGGTGGTCGCCAGTTCCTTGCCCAGCGACTTGGTCAGCGCCAGCACGCCGGCCTTGGCCGCGCTGTAGGCCGAGGCGTCGGGCGTGCCCTCCTTGCCGGCGAGCGACGCGATGTTGACGATGCGGCCTGCGCCGGCGCCCTCGTTCGCGGCACGCATGTGCGGCACCACGGCGCGGCACACGTTGAATGTGCCGACAAGGTTCACATCGACGATGCGCCGCCACACGGCGGGGTCGTAGGCGTCGAGCGCCATGGTGGGTCCGGCGAAGCCGGCGCTGTTGACCACGAAGTCGATGCGGCCGAAGCGCGCGGCCGCCTCGTGCGCGGCGCGCTGGACGATGGCGCCATCGGTCACGTCGACCTGCCAGGCGTCGTCGCCGGCAGGCTCGGCCATGTCCCACACCGCCACGCGCGCGCCGCTGTGCCGCAATTGCGCGGCCACCTCGGCGCCGATGCCGCTCGCGCCGCCGGTCACCAACGCCACACTGCCGGCGAAGTCGTAGCGCGCGCGGCCGTAGCCCGCGGGTGATGCGCTCATCGGATGAACTGCTTGGTGAAGTCCGCGCCCAGCCCCACCGACTCGAAGTGCTTGCGGCACATGTCGATCTTGGTGAACACGTCCTCGTAGCCCATGCCCTTGCCCCAGGGGTCGGTGTAGTACATGACACCGTTGACCTGGAAGTACGTGATCATTTCCTCGACGTCTTCCGGCACGTACAGCGTGTGCGTCTCGCCCGGCGGCTCGTACACGTAGCTGCCTTCGGTGGCTTCCCAGTCGTGCTCCAGGTAGCGCCACCGGCCCTTCAGCACGAAGCCGTGCACGGCCTGCGGATGGCGATGCCGGCTCAGCACGCCCGACTTGCGCACGCGCAGCAGGTTCATCCAGTAGCCCTGGCTCGCGTTCAGGCACAGCGGGCGGAACCACACGTTCTCTGCCTGCGGCACCCACAGCCGCTCATCGGTCGGAATGGCGTGGGGCACCACGATCTCGGGCAATGCGTCCGGAGGGTTGGGGTACTGGTAGGGCGTCTTGGGGTTCGGGTCCGAATCGTCGAGGGGCATGGTTTTGTCCATATTGTGGATACACGTCCATATTGTAGACAATCCTACCGAAAGCGCCGCCCTGTGTAAAACCCTGACGAACTGGCGCCACGCCGAAGTCCTCCACAAAATCTCCCAAATGGGCCGCGATCATTCGGTGGTCCGCTTGATTCCTCCGGCGGACACCTCCCTCCACAGGCCCTTTGCGAGATCGGGGCCATTCAGCCCGCCTTGTGCGGGCTGTTTTTTTTGGAGGTGCGTCCTTGCGATCCGCACCGGGCAGGCGGGATCGTCCGCACCGCGCGCAAGCAAGCGGTCGGATGCGGGTCGTCGGAAGAAAAGCGTCGCTCAGGGCTAGCGCGCCCACGGGCTCGCCCGCCCTTCATTCAATCGGAGCGATGTCCGGATCGCCTTCTCTGTGGCCGTGCCGTCGATGGCGTCGTGCAATCGCGCGATGCCGCAATGGAACGGTCAGCGGGCGAGCGACGCAGCGGCGCGCGCGCTCACACGCACTCGGGCGCGACCGTGTCCAGCACCCTTGCCAGGTGCTCGACGAGCCGGCCCGAATAGGCCTGCGCGGGATGCAGGATGTCCGCCATCTCCGTGGCGCGCACCGGCACGCTGCCCCAGTCGGCGAAGGGCACGGCCAGATCCCGCGCCACGCGCCGCACGGCCGCATCGCCCAGCGCGCGCACCTCGGTGCCGGTTAAGGTGCGCGACAGGCCTGTGAGCACCACCTGGCGGCCTTCCGCCCTGGCCTTAGCGACCATCGCGCGCAAGGCGCTCTCCAGTGGCAGCCCTTGCATCGCGTCGTTGAGCCCGTGCTCGATGACCACGATGCGGCCAACGCGTTCCTCGCTTGCGAACGACGCCGACCGCGCGCTCGCGGTCTCGCCGTTCACCGTCCGGTCGACGACGCGGTAGCGAGGGCGCAGGCGGCGCAGCGCGTCCGCCGGCGGTTCCCGCAGTCTTCGGTCGCCGAGGTAACCGCCGTGCAGGATCGAATCGCCGTACAGCTCGACGCTGCAGGCAGCACCCAGCTTGGGTCCCGGCGCATCCGTCGCAGCCGAGCGGACAGGGGCGACAATCGGTGCGACACGGGACGGCGAACAGCCGGCGGCAAGCGTCACACCCAGCGCGGCGGCCGCAAGAGCGAAGGCCTGGAGCCGTCGGGCATGGCGGGTCGGGATGCGGATGGAACAAGGCACCCATCGACAGTAAGGAGCAATTGAGGCGAAATTGTGGAGCAGATGGTCTCGACGGGATGCGTGCGCTTACTTTGTGCAGAAGACCTGAGCCCTTAGGAGAAACAGCGGCCGCATCCGACGAAGCTGGATGGTCCGTCCGTCCAGTTCTGTGCCCATGTGCAAGGACTCGCCAACCGGCTTGGCTTTTCAGTCGGCGACCTTGTGGACATACACGGCAAGATCGGACCCGAATGGCTTGGAATGCCTGTCGCAGTTCATCCCTGCGTTGAGCAAGTCGATCGCCACCACGTCGCGTGACGCATGACCCGCATTGCCGTGTCGCAGCTCCGCGTCGCGATCAGGGAGTTTTCACAGGCGCACTGGGATGAAACTGCACGGGCTATTACCCCGCCAGAGGCTGCTTGAGGCTGCACTGCGCCACCTACCGAAGCGGCGAGGCAGGAACTGTCGAGCATGCGACGCCCTCAACGAGCCATTGCCACGGCCTGCATGGGGTCGTAATAGATCGCGGGAACGTGGCGACCATCAGCCGGATCGAATTCCAGTTGGACAACGACATGCACGAGCATGTGCAGCAGATGGAGAATTTCTTCCAGCGCGAGGCTGCGCCCCTCGTCCGATGCTTTGATCAGTAGCGCCACGCGCATGAAGGCATCGCGCGGTGAGTTCGCGTGGACTGTGGTGATGCCGCCCGGGTGGCCCGAATTCAGGACGTTCTGGACATAGAAGAATGTCTCGTCGCCGCGCAGCTCCGCCAGCAGCACCCGATGTGGTGTTTTGCGCATGACTGCCTGGAGCACTTCCTTGGCCGTGGCCCCGACGATGCGTTCGCCGACATGGCCTTCCCGCCGATAGAAGAGGGCCTGCGAGTTGGAATGACTGCGCAGCGGCATCTCTGGCGTGTCCTCCACCGTGATCAGGCGCTCCCATGCGGGGACGAGTTCAACAAGCGCGCGCACGAAGGAGGTCTTGCCGCAACCCGTCGCGCCGGACACCAGGATGTTCTCCCGGCCGCTCACCGCATTGGCGAGCAGTGTCGGCCATTGGCCTGCAACAGCGAGCTTCCACCGCGCCAGTTGCGAGGGCTCGAGCAATGCAGCCAACCCGTCGCGGTCTGCGGAAGACAGGCCCGGCGCAAAAGCGTGCCGCGTGCGATCGAAATAGCCCTGTGCGGCAAACTGCTCGATGGAGAACGGCTGGCTGGTGTGCTTTCGAATGTTGAGGTAGATCATGCCGCGCGCGGCTGCTGGCGGCATGGTCATCTCGACGCGCTCGCCGCCGGGCAGATACGCCGAGAGAATGGGATGTCCATCGTCGAACGGTTTCCGTGAAAGATTCGCGAGGAAGCCGCCCAGCGTCTGAAGGTAGTCGAAGTCGACTGCAGGTGCACTTACGCCGCGCCAGACGCCGCCGCGCCACAACTGCACCGTGCCAGGCGCGTTGACGGCGATCTCGTTGACCTCGGCGTCGTCGAGCCAGCCCTGCAGCAGCCGCAGATGCGCCAGGATCGAGAGGTGTCGGTCCGCTTCGCTCATGGCATTGATGGCGCGTCGACAGGCCGCAGGGCGTACACGCTCGAGAAGTCGATGTCCCGTGCGACAAATATCTTGATGATCTCGCCTTGGTTCTTGTAGAGGGAGGGCCGTGCCTGTCCCCCCTGACGCAGCATTTCCTGGACGACCGACTGCGTGGTGCTGTCGGTGTTGCCAAGCTGGGACAATGTGCCCTGCGTGCCGATGTTGTACGTGTCGCCAGACTGGTTGGCAGCGCGACGCGTAGCGCGCGCATCGTCTTTCGCGATCGCGACCTGCTTCGCATCCTCGAACAGCGAAAACAAGAGCGCACCCGCGAAGCGCTCGATCCACTTGTTGTCGACGCTGCCGGTTGTGCCTGCGCGTCCGAGCGGATCCGCGCCCGGCGAGGCCAGTGGCACGACGACGAAATGGGGCGTTACCGCACGGGTCCACAAGGTAAAGATCGTGTGCTGCCCAGGCTGTACGCCGGCTGCATACTCCCCTTCCAACGTGGTACCGGCCTCCATGAGAACGACCTTGCCATCCATGGACATGACCGGCGCGCTCAGAAGGCATTTCAGAAAACCCGGCTGATCGCTCAAGATCGCCGTGAGCAGCGTGCAGTCCGGCAGAGTTCCTTTGGCTAACGTCAGCGAGGGATTGCCGATGAGCGAGGCGCTCACGCCCGCGGTGGCTGTGCCGCTGAGCGAACGCCCTAACACGGTGGACCCAGCGGTCTCCGCTGCTGCGGGAGGCGCCGGCGCGATTGCCGCCGGGGCACCTCCGAG
This sequence comes from Variovorax paradoxus, assembly GCF_902712855.1. NCBI lineage: Bacteria > Pseudomonadati > Pseudomonadota > Betaproteobacteria > Burkholderiales > Comamonadaceae > Variovorax > Variovorax paradoxus. The sequence continues at coordinate 799,252 of NZ_LR743508.1, read as the reverse complement.
CGCCACCCCGGGCCGCACGCCCACCGCGGACGCAGCGAACGCGATCGAGCTCCTGAGGCGGCGCTCGCGAACGCGCTGCGCCAGGGACTCATCGCTCGAAGGCGCAGAAGACGCGACGGGCACAGAAGGCACGGATTCCGGGCAATTCAATCCGATCGGCAATCGCAGGCCGCCGGGACATTCGACGTACGACGGCGGAGGCACTGCCTGCCCGCCCAAGGCCATCGGGATTCGGACCTCCGGCACATTGACTGGGCGCGCCTCGGCATGAACCTCATCCTTGCTGTGCGAGGCAGCGCCAAAAAGACCGAAGTAGTGGTTGCGGCTCGCAACGCCCCAGAGGATCAGCAATGCCGCGACGCCGGCAGTGGCCAGGAGGATCAGCTTCTGACCTGGCGCAACCGCGCGTGGCGGCTCGACCACGCCGTCGCGGTCTTCCTCGGCCAGTGGCGGCTCCTGGTTGACCTTGAACATCCCATCACCCTCCCGGACTCCGCAGCGCACGCTGCACCTTCTCGCTGGCGGTGCCCGTGGCCGCCGAGTCCGTGGGCCGCAAGGGCGCTCTGTTCGTGATGCCGGCCACCTGATTGCCTCGGCGCAGCAATACGCGCTCGACCACACGATGCAGCACCACTGTGTCTCCTTCCACGTGAAAGTCCACCAGACTCTCTGTGCCGTCGGGTTCGACGACGAAGGCGGCAGGCAAGGGATGCGCCGCCGAAAATCGCATGAATGTCTGGCGCCCGTTGTCATGCATGGCCAGGGGTTGCAGCTCCTGCGAGCCCACAATCCAGTAGTCCCGATTCAAGACCCCTTCGAGGGCCGCGCCGACCAAGTCGCGGTGCACCTGCTGGCGCTCCAACTGCGCGCGGTCCGGCATGCTGCCGAGACTCTCGCCGGGATACACGAGTCGCACCCAGTAAGCGACATCCCGGGTGCCTCGCGCCACGATCCGCAGGACGAAAAGATACGAATGCCGATCAGTGAAAACGGTCAGGTTCGTGTCGGCTTTGACATCCTTGGGCTTGATCAGCAGCAAGCGGCCACTGCTCGCCACGTGCCAAGCGTCACGATCGCCCATCGCGAAATCCTGCACCTGCTCTCCCTGCCCCAGCTCGATCGTCGTCACCACGCCCTCCGCCGCACGTATGCGAATGACATCGTCGCTCGTGTAACGCACGGTCTGGATTCGCGCGTCACGCGTCGTTGCCACGGTGCCGATCTCCGCCCTTGCGTTCTGCCAGGAGAGCGCAGCCCCGAGCACCAGCCATGCGACTGCAAAGGGCCTCATCGCGCGCCCGCCGCCAAGGGCCGAGAGGTTGCAGAAGAAGAGCCAGCTGAGGAGCCGGCTGAAAAGGCAGCCGCGTCTGCATCACGGTTCGGGTGACCGAACAACTCCCCGCTCGCAGCGGTCGATGTGAGCACTTGCGGCGCACCCTCCTGGTCGCGTCGATAGTTCATCGCACAGAAACCGAAGGCGTTGATCTGCAGATCCTTGATCTGCGCCGGGACATTGGAGGCGTCGTACTGCACCGTCAGCGTCGAGATGTAGCGCGTGCGCACCGGCGGCGACACGCCCCGCGTCACCGTCTTGTCGAAGCGAACCTGAGTGACGCGAAGATCCTCTCGGTCGGTCGGCAAGAACGTCACGTTGAGGATCTCGGCGCGCTCGGAGTCCGTGGCACTCATCGTGTTGACGGGCGACTGCGCATTGAGGTGCGGATTGAAATAGGCCTCCCACTCGCCGCGCACGGGGCCGCAGGACATCAGATAGGCCGTCCTGTAGTTGGTCTCCGCCTCGCCACGCGTGAAGCCCTCACGCGCAAGCACATAGCGAGCGACGTCCGACAGCAGGATCTTCTGGTCACGAGCAAGGCCGACTCGGACCAATTCCCCAGGCGCCTGCACATCGTAGGCCCCTGTCGCGTTGTCCACGCGGATCACGGCGGGCACGAACTGCTTGAGCGGCAGCAACACGCTGACGCTCAGCATGCTCAGCCCGCTGAGCACCGCGCAGACCCAAGCAATGCCCGTGCTCCGGGCGGCCCGGCGCTCAAGGTCGAGCCTGCGCTGCGCATCCCAATCGACTGCAGCCGCGAAGTAGACCTGTTTGTCCATCACCGCGCGCCATTCGCCGAGGTTGCGTTGATCGGCCGCGGCTCTCCGGATGGCCAGCCCGGCGGAGCCTTGGATGTACTGCACCCCGCGACCGCCACGAAGAGGCTCAACAAGAGCACCGATGTAAAAATACGTATTGCCACTTCACCCCCTTCCTGCCCGCCGCATGCGCGCCAGAGCCCCAAGACCTGGGAAGAATGTGCCGCCACTGCCGCCGGTCATCGATGCACAGATGGCAGGAATCTGCAAAAACATGCAGAACATCGCCAACGAGATTAGGATCACTGGAATGCATATCGCAATGACGCTCAGGTTCCCGCCAGCGTCAATAAGTTGCGCCGCCATAGCAGACACCTCTCCTCCACCGGATCTGTCAATTTGAGAGGCAAGTCTGGAAAGGTACACATCGACGACGCCTATGAACAAGAAGATGAACAGTGCTGTGAAGAGGTGGTAGAAGACGAAATACAGCGCAGTCGAGATCCACGAGAAAAACAAGCTCCTTGTCTGTGGTAACACCAGCGCTAGTACGAAGAATGGACCGACGGCAAGCACGAGACTCAGGCCGAGCTTCGCGAAAATCACGGCAAACAAGGCTGTTGACAGCAGCAGATATGCAGCCGCGGTCACAAGCAACGTCAGCAGGAAGACCGTGATGGCTGCCCCGATCGCCAGATCGCTCGCGAAGCTACTTGCAGCTGTGAAGAGTGCCGAGATCAGATCGACGACTTTCGTGTTGACCTGCCCCAGCAGCGTGGGAGCGTCGGATGAGGAATGGCTCGCGGCTGCCGTCAACTCGGAAGGCAGATTGAAGATCGGGGTTGCCACCCAACCCAGATAGCCGTTGCCCATCACGTGCAGTACCAGCATGAACCCGATGAACTTAAGCAGCCAGTCGGTCGCAGGCACCGCCACCTTGCCTTGCATCAGCAGATAGCACCAGATCAATACGCATATTCCGAGCACGATCCAGGCCACCGGAATCACATACGCGGAGATGCCGCTCGCTGCACCCTCATAAAAACCACTGAGCGCCTTGTCAAAGTGGGTGTATATATCACCGATGATGTTGTCAGCCATTGCGTCACCTCATCATCCGTTACCTTCAGAACCGCGTGTCCAGCGGCTTGCGAAGCGAACCGGCTTTTTCTAAGGTCGCGCACTGCCGATCTCGGCGATGAAGTTTTACAGTTTCAGCATGGCACGCAATACCGAGGTCCTTCAAGGGGTCAAGGTTTCCCCTGTCTGCTTCGGCAGCCACGAACGCGGCGTCGACTTCGAGAGCGCTCGAGTTTGATTGGTTGCCGCAAGCCGCGAATGAAACCGTGACAAACGCCAGGGAGCAACTGACGAAGATTTTGAATGAACACATAACCTCAAAACCGAATGCCACCGGCAGACCCACGGGCCAGTCCCGCGTTGAAAGCGTCCGTCGCAGCCTGCCTTCGCAGTTTTACGTCGGCCTCCTGAATCGCCCGGATCGTTGACAGCTTCATCTGTTCGTTCTGCATTCGAACGGTCTCCACCTGGATGCGTGCCTGCACTTCGGAGATCGCCTTCTGGTCAGTCGAACCGTTGATCGACGCCACGAAGGTCTGGAGATTGCGAATGTTTTCCGCAGCCTTTCGATAGCCCAGTTCGCCGATGTGCTTCTGAAGAGCGAGCTGCTGCCATTGCTGGGCACACTGCGTGCGCCGCGACGCATCCAGGTTCAGTTCGGCGCACGTCCGCAACTGACTCGCTCGCACAATGTCGTCAAGGCTGCCGGAAATCCCCGCGAATGCACCCGTGCCGTCCCGCAGCGACCGCGCCGCTGCCGAAAAATCCTCAGGCAGATACTGCTTGGCCAGGTCGCTGTTCAGCAGGCTGCCCATGTTTCGGCCACCCTGCAGCGTCTTGTATAGCTGCTTCATCTGATCGAGCTGCTTGTCCATCGCATTTAGCTGCTCCACCCACTTGGCAATGGTCTCGATCTGGTTGACGGTGGCCGGAACGTCACTGGTCACCGTCACCGGTATCTGCGCCTGCGTCGCTTGCAGAAGGCCAAGGCACATGGCACCAGCGATCAGTACCCCTCGACAGCAATGGACGATCGTCATCACACTCTCCTCTGATGGAAAACAGGCAGCCACAAATGCGGATCTGGTCCCACTTCCGCAATGACCGTTCGCATCACCTCAACGTTGTCCAGGCTGCCGGACAGCACCGAGAGCATGTCCTCCAGACCGGACAGATCCATACGTGCAAGAACGGATTCGGCGCCCTTCTTCAGAAGGAACTGACCGGAGTTCTCCTCGGTATGCTTGACGAGGTGAAACTCGCGCGGCGTGAGTTTCAGCCCGTCGATGTAGTCTTCTTCCTCCGCTTCGCTGTTGGGAAGCAGCAGTTGCGTCGGGAACTGTGAAAGCAAAGTGCTGCCCAGCGGAGACCTGCTAATGTCGCTCGGCTCCTGCGTGTCGAGCCCGATCACGCCATCTTCCTTGCGTATCGTCTTGCCCTTGTCCTCGATGAACCGTTGCATCAGAGGGTCCTTCAATGCACGCCAGGCTTCTGCGATGTCGATGATGTGAGGCGCTCCGGCGACCTGTTGCGCGATCTTGTGGGTCAAGTACCGAAGGATCGGTGTGCGCGCTTCTTCAATGTCCAGGAAGCTGGTCATGTCGAAACCGAAGGTGTCGCAGCCCGCCAGATCAAAGCGGTCTTGCGGGTTGTCCAGCACCCATGCGAACGCGCCAGCGTCGCACCATCGGCCCAGCGCATGGTAGAGACTGTGCTCCTGGTGGGTCGACAGCGCATCTCGCACGCGTGCGTAGCGACGCTGCTGCGGCTCGAGTTGATAGACCTGCCGGATGCCCCTCAACAGGTCCTCCTCGTCGCGGTGGGACATGACGTACTTTCCGCCGAACTGCGCGTTCCACGTCATGATGCTCAAGATCACCGCGATGTTCTCGGGCGTGGGTGGCAGCGAGAACGGGTTCATCCCGGTCGGCTCGCCCGCAGCGATGAGGAAGTAGCGCCCACCCATGGCGCGAATGCAGATCTCCTCGCCGTAGTCCTTGTCGAAGCTGAAGATCCTCAGCACCTTGCCGCCCCTCGTAGCCGCTTTCCGGGCTAGCAGCCGAAGCGCTAGCTTGAGAACCGTCTTTCCACTTCCTGATCGGCCGATGATCTTGTAGTTGCCCAGTTCCTTGCGATGCGCCCGTTGCCCCTGCCCTGCCGCAGCGGCACCGCTCCTGGGCAACTCAACCGAATCCGGAGCGTCGTCATAGTCCAAACGCACGCCTTGCTCGAGAAGGCGGTCGCGACTCACATGAAAGTTAAAGTAATACGGCCCTGAGGCTGCCGTCTTCAGCAGCGCGATTGGCGGGCCCCACTGGCTGCCATAGGCGTTTCCCGTGGGATGGTTGTGCATGGGAAATAGCTTTGCGAAGTTGCTGCTGCTGATCGGCATCGCACGGATGCGCCCATGCCGAAAATTTCCCGGCAACACGCTGAAATACGCGCAGATCAGTCCGCCTTCACGCTCGCGCGCAACGCCCATGCTCTTTTGGTCCAGTAAGGTGACCGCCGAACTGACATTTCGGTTAAGGTCTTTCACTGTGTCTCCATAGACGACCAGCACGAGTTCGTGATCAAGCATCGAGAACCGCCCGGCCTGGAGCTTCGTGCGCGCGGCAGCAACCTCTTTGAGTTGCTCTTCGTTGTCGCTGGTGCTTTTGATCCTGTTGTACTGAGATTTCAGCAGCGCATCTGCCCGGTCGAATGCCATGACCGTGATGGACTGACTGAGCACGAACTCGAAGGGCGCCGACAGAAGCCCATCGAACACCTTGACGTCGAGTTGCTCGGCGGTGTACGGGGCCACGAGCGTGAGACACGCGGCGAGTCGCGAACCTGCGGCATGCTGGATCTCCACCGTCTCCGCGCCGAAGTGCAGTGCCCCAGCCTGGAGGCACTGGCTCAGTTCGAATGCCCCGAGTCGCACCTGGCGGTCAGCATGGTGAACAAGTCGTCCGTAGAACTGTGCCACCCGTGATCGCAGTTGACCGTCAACTTCCGAAGTGCCCAGCAACCGCGGGTGATACCGCTTGGCGCTGGCCAAAAGTTGGACCGACACTCGCTGCAACTCTTCGACCGCGCCTTTGCGCAGGCGGGCCATGGTGTCTGCGGCACCCCGCGCGAGACGAAGGCCTATGCGATCCGCACCGTTGCCGGCAATGCGATAGACCGGTGAAAGAAACAGATGGTTGACGAACTGGCGCTCACCTTCGAACTTGCCTGCGTACTGCTTTGCGAATTCGCGCGACAACGCGTTGTCATACGCGACGGCCGAAACGTCGTGGTGCACCTGGCGTCGCTCCACGTGCGTCCATAGCGCCACATGAGGGCTGCGGGCAACGTTGTTGATCGCGGCGAGCCATTGCTGGTTCAGGCCGTCGAGTTCTCGGTGCCCGATCGTCTCGAAAGCGACGCCCTGCAGCGCGATGGTCCGGGTGAGATCTCCTTCATGCGTCACCACCGTATGCTCATCGATCTGCTGGGAGTAAGGCAGGCAGCTTGCAACACTGCGCTCACCCTTGAGGACCGCGTGGGCGCGCATCAGTTCACCTCCTTGCGACTCGGATGCGGGCTGAAAACGATGGCACCGTCTCTTGCACGCCGATGGCTCACGAACCAACGGTGCCGGTAGTTGGCCACCACGTTACGCACCCAGAACGGATTTTCGTTGGTTCGAAGCACGAGGATGACGTGCAGCGGAATCAGCAGCAACGTCCAGAAACCGATCACGCGCATGCCCAGCAGCAGCGTCATGCACTCTGCGCCGAACACCGGCAATGGAACGTAAGCCTGCAACACCGGGACCTGCGGCCCGCGATACACGGACACCCGCTCCAACGGTGGCTCCTCGTACCTGTGGTTGGCCATGAATGGACCTCAGAGGCTAGAGATACCGGAAGCCGAACCGCCGACCGCATCCTTCACGAACTGGATGATGGCGACGACGCCGAATGCCAGCGCCGTGCCAAGCAGCGCTTGGAAAAAAATCTTCTTCGGGTCCTCTCGACCGAGCCAGTTGCCAGTGACCCAGTTCAACAGTGTCACGAGACAAGCGATCGCACCGATCACGCCGACGACGCCGTAGATGGTGTTGAAGATATTGACGCCAGCCTGCTTCAGGCTCTGTGCAAATGCGCAATTGGATCCCATCAATGCGGCTACCCAGGCCGCCTGGCGCCATGGAAACTCGCGAATTCGCGCGACCATGGCTGCGTACGATTCTGGATGCTTGACCAGCCAAAGTGACTTCATGGCGTCCTCCAAGTTGGTGCTTTTCAGTGAAGCCCGGCTTCTCAAAAGCCAGGGACCGGCATGGCCTTCTCGAAGATCTCGCTGGCCTGCTGCGAACGACTATCCGTAGCCTCGGATTCCGCCGACCTGCCGCTCGAACTGCGCCGCCCCGGCATTTCGCTGCGCGCCGACGGCACAAGTTGGAGGACCGCTGTATTGGCGCGTAAGAGGGCGGACTTACCCGAAGCATCGGCATGCCGGATGATGTTGGTGGCATAGCCCTCGCTCACATACCGACCGATTCCGCCGCTGTTGTAGCCACGAAGCGCTGCACGCACAGCGCCATCCCCAACATAGCCAGCTCGGCCCGCCGCGCGATAGAAGTCGGCCAGGATCGCTTGCCCCAAGCTAAGGTTGGTGCAGGGATCAAACGCCCGTTCCCAACTCAGGCCTGAACGCAGCACGTTGCTAACATGCACTTGAGCCAAACCCACCGAAAACGACCTGCCCGAATCCACCAGCCGCCTCGCGGTGACGACCGCTTGTTCAAGGGAGTGAGGCTGAGTGACTGATCCCTGACCTGCATCTGCGCCAATGGCGAAGGGTTGCCAAGCGGACTCGATGTGCACAAGTGCCCGCATCAAGCTTGGCGCCACCTGTGGGGCACATTGTTCGAGCAGGATCGGAATATCAACCATTGCTTCGTCCTTTTGATCGAAAGCAGGCGCAGCACATTCAAGTAGTACAGTTCAACAAGACATTTTGGCTTTCATCTTGTTTTTCAAGACTACGCTTTTCGTTTTGTCTTGAACAGCAAAACTTACGCATTGGAACAATTCATGTCCGCTGAGAAGTCCGCAGATGAAGACTCCGCGATGTCTCGCGGCGCGCATGCCGTGCGCGCATTGCTGGAGCGGCACGGCATTGCCAAGCATCGGCATTCGGCATTCATCGGGGAGTTCTTCGCGCTGTCGCGCGCTGCCGCTCACCAACGCATCAGTCGAAGCACGGCCTGGACGCTGGAGGAGCTCAGCGCACTCGGCGCTCACTTCGGCGAGACGCTCGGCCATGTGGTGGCCCCGCTGGAAGATTCCTCGTCTGAATCCTCATTGCAGTCGTTCCGCGCCACGTTGTGCCTCGGCGCCTCGAGCATTCCATGCAGGATCTGGCTTCGTCCCGACAACGCTGCGGCGCCGGGCGACGCATTCGTTGCGCTGCGCACGGGCAATGAGCATCTCGTGATGCCGGCTGGATCGACACCCGACGCACATGCGCTGCGCATTGCACGGCTCGAGGTCGATCAGAAGCTCTCACCGCATCACCGTATTGCTCTTTGGACCAAGAATTCCCGTGCAGGGAAAAAGCTTTGCGCGCAGTTGGAAAACGCGGGTCTTGAGCCGTACCAATTTTCGGTCGGTTCGGCCTTTCTGGACGCCGCAAGGCGCGAGCCATTCGATGGTTACGTGATTGATTGGCCCATCCCAGAAAGCGACACTGCAAGCGTGCATGCGGCATTGAGCGAGCGCAGGTCCCCGAGCGCGGTCGTGCTGATCTGCCCCCCGCTTCGTGACGATCCTCGTGCTGTGGCTGAGCTTGCCGAGACGATCACCAGTTTCAAGGCTCAGTTTCTTGAGAAGCCCGTCCAGGCGGCACTGCTTGTGTCAGCCTTGAGCATTCGCGTTCCCGTTGTCTGATCATTGCACCGCACGCAGTAGGCCGCCGCGCATCCACCTAAGGCAATTGACTCCTCGATCAGCTTCGCGTCGATAGGCGAGTATCTCGCCTTTCAGAGACCTTCAGCGTCTTCGGTCGAAGCGTGGCAGCCAACCTTGCTTGGGCATTGGTGGCGATTGGCTTCCCATCGATGCGTGCGCGCAGAATCGCGGCTTCGCCCGTCGCCTCCCGCAACTCGAGCGCCGCGTATTTCTTGGGCTCCCGACTCATCGCTGTGGCCAACCTCGAGGCATCATCGGTGAAGAGGGTGACATGATCGCGCGCACGCGAAACTGCAACATAGAAGATCGCACGATTGCTCGACAGGCTGCGGGTGTTGGCGTCAACGAGCACGCGATCGCACGTCAGCCCCTGCGCCGAGTGAACGGTGCTGGCGTAGGCGTGCTGGAGGTGCGCGCCGCGGCTTCGTTGCACACTGACCTTCCCCCCGGCACCCTCCAGCGTGAGATGGGTGGCGTCCACGGCAGTTACGCGAAAGCGCTCGCCATTGCGCAACCCTTGTTCAGCATCATGGGCACTTGCCCTTACCCAATCTCCAGGTGCCATCTCCACCATCTGCGGCTGATACACGCGCAGCATCGATCGGGTTGACGGATCGAACTCAATGGACCGCCCGTCTTCGCCTCGTACTACAAGGACATTGCGCGCCTCGCCGTGATGCACATCGACAATTTGAAGGTGCTCGCCTTTGGGAAAATCGTCACCGTAGCTGCGCTGAGCGATGATCACCTGTCCTGCGTCATAGCTCTGGGTCGACCGAAGCTCGGCGCGGGTCATGTCGACGGGTTCCAGCACACACACCTGCTCGCCGCCTTCGAGACTGAGATTTCGTCGGATCAACGCATTGATTTCGCGTCGCGCTTCGTTGGTGCCAGCCACGATCAGCGTGTGCGTGCGTTCAGGCTCTGAGAGTCGGACGTAGGCCTCGGCGATCAGAGAACGTCGTTTTGCATCCACGCGCACCTCGACGATGCTCGGCTCGAGGCGCTGCACAGCCAATGGCACCTCGCCGCGCGCTGCATGAATCACGGCCGCGCAGATCTCTGGGTTACGTTGTCGTTGTATCTCGGTGAGGAAGGCTTTGGTCATGCCTGCATCCTGCAACTGCTCGAACGGTTTGCCCGCCTCGACCGCATGGGTCTGGTGTCGGTCCCCGAGAAGAACCAGGCGGGCACGGCGCTGCTCGATCAGCGCCATCAACCGTTCCAGCTGGTGAGCGGGCACAACCCCTGCCTCATCGAGAAAGACGATGGTTCGGTCATCAAGGCGATCATGGTCGCGCCTACGCGCCAGCATCGACGCAAGGGTCTGGGACGCCATCCCCAATGTCGCAAGTGCGCGAGTCTGCGATGTATAAGGGGCCAACCCGATCACTTTGAAGCCGCTGAGCGTGGAAAGCCGCGTTGCCTGCGACTTGATCTCTTGAACCGCTTTGCTGAGCATGTGGCTTTTCCCCGTCCCAGCCAGCCCCTGGACGCCGACGAAGCGGTCCCGGGACGTCAGGATCATCGTCACCGCGGCCCGCTGGCCCTCATTAAGATCGGACGTCTTCAGCAGTGACAACACCCGACTTGTCCCGGCGACAGGGTAGACGGCACCTCTGCCCGCGCGCTCGATGGCCAGGAGGTGCTGCTCGCTGCGACACGCGGCGGGTGTCGCAAAGCGTTGCTCCGTGGCGACCAATGCGCCGCGCGCGATGGCCGCGTCGACGGCTGCCGTTGCCTGCGAATGGGTCTGTCCGCGGGTCGCCATCGTCAATGCAATCCAGGACGAACGCGCCAGCTTTTCACGCTCATCATTTGCCTTGAATCTGTTCGCGGCCGGATCCTTGGCGAGTTCTGTTGCCGTCAGGCTGAGTGAGCGCGCTGTTTGATACAGCGCGATCTCCTGCACCAGTCGGCCATCTTTGCGCGCCCTGTCAAGCGCGGCGCATACGTCCGAAGCGCACGCGTGCGTCGCCGCCCTCCCATAAGCAACCTCAAGCAATTCACTTCGAGAGAAAATGCCCTGGCGCTCAGCCAGGTGGGCGATCGCAAATTCGACCGCATTGTCCGATGTCACGGCCGCGCGACGTCTCTCGGCTGTAATACGGCTCAAAACGATGCCCATGCGGTGCGTCGGGCGGTCGACGCCCGACGTCGATTTCTGCGATGTCGGCACATCCAGGCCGGCCTCACGAAGCGATCGTTGCCAATGCTCACGAAGCCAAACCCGGTCGCTCTGCGTTTTTCGTGGGCGAGACGCCAGCGCAAGCACCTGCTTCTGAGCTGCACTCGCATGGTCTCGGTCGCGGCCGCTTGCAGCAAGGAGACGTTCGATCTCGCGGCTGCGCTGACTGAATAGCACGATGGCAGCTTCGGGGATGTGCGCAAGTTCCCAACCACCCTTGCGTGTCGCACGCAACTCGAAACCAAGTTGCCGCAGTTTGGTTGCCAGTGTATTCCGGTAGAAGGCCCCGACCAATCTAACGTTGCGCAGCAGATCCTCGTTAGCCAACGCGCGCCACTGTCCGTCGCCGCGCTGCGTCAGGTTCATGACCACAACGTGAGTGTGCAGTTGCGGGTCCTGTGCGCGCGACAGTTCGTGCCGGAACGCCGCGGCGACCAGCGTGTCAGTGCGCTCGCGATATGAAAGGCCGCGCTCCTTCTTGCGCGCCACCGCAAAGGTCTGGAGCAACTGCACGCTTTCCCGGACCGCTGCGTCGTGCGCCTGAACAACGCGCATATCCTCCATCATCAACGCCTGCAAGCTCACCGACTTGGGCGCGCTGAACGTGAAATCGATTCCGTTGCGCTGCGATCCCGCATGCGTGCGGCTGGTCCGCACGCGGCGCCCGTCAGGAAGCTCGCCCTCGAGTAAGCGTCGGAATTGTTCACGCTGGACAGCGTCCCCCGACTCGAGCCCGATCAAGGCGACACCTGACCCGAGCCACTCGCCATGATGGCCCTCCTTGCCGTAGTAGTCGTCGGCCGTCTCGAAATAGTGTGCGGCACCTGCGGCATTGGAAACAAACTTGAAGGAGAGCATGGCAAGCCGGCTTCTACGTTCCGGCTGGCGCCGTAAAGAGCAGGCTCGAAGCCTGAGGGTGCTGAAGAAACGCGTCCGCAATCACGAGGGGGGCTACCACCACAGGCCGCTTCTTGTAGCGCATCTGCACACGCGCCAACGGAAAATTGCCCGCCAACTTCACATAGCCTGTCAGGTTCGGCAGGAGATGAAATTCGGCAGGCGACACGATCCGCTCGGTGTCCTGGCGCATTCCAGCAGCCGCCCGCCCTGTGCCGGCCCGCCCCTGCCCGTTCCCTTGCGCGCGGCGTACCACGGTGTGTTCGCCCAGAGCACGAGAGAACTCCTCCGCGGTGTAGGTGTCGAGTTCGGAGATGCCGCAAAGGAACACGCTTCGGAAACAGTTGCGCAACGTGAGTGCGTCTTCCCGCCCGTAGATATTGTTCAGTTGAGCCAGCGACTGCACGCCTGGCATGATGCACAACCCCTTCTTGCGTCCTTTCGTGGCGGCATCGACGATGTAGTTGAGTTTCTCAAGCGAATCCAGTTCGTCGCACACGAGGTGCAGACGGCGCGCACGCTCCTCGTGCAGCGACAGCACGCTCGCACAGGTCACGTCGACCCAGCACGAGATCAGAGGCTTGAGCGCCTGCAGCATGTCTTCGCGCCACGTGATCCAAAGGCTGCCCTGCCCGTTCTCCAGCCAATCGCGAAACGAGAAATCACCGGACGGGAGATATTTGTGGGGCGTGATGTATTGCGTAAGAACGGTCCGGATGCTCGCCAGTGTCTCTGTTGCTCCGTGGAAGCAGCCTGCCGCCGGCGTGCCGGCGAGCAATGTCTTCAACTCGTCGTTGCCTGCACCCGTCAGCCAATGCACGAGGCGCTCGGTCGTGCCCTGTCCCTGACGCACCAGCACGGTCAGGGTTTCGCTGACGATCGTGCGGCCCATGCTGTTCCACGTCTCCTGCTCGGTCGATGGGCTGCGCGGGATCATGCTGATCGCGTACTGCTCGCAGTCATAGCTCGTGCGGATTTCATTGAAGATGCTCCATCCTTGACTGCGCTGATCGAAAGGATTGAGGATTCGGTCGCCCGGCGCGTGGAAATGCCGCATCGACGCGCCGTCAGGATCGATGCAGATGAGTCGATCGCCGCGCGCAAGGACGCTCTCGATGTAGCCCGCAACGCACACGCTCTTGCCCGTTCCCGTCGAGCCGCCGACGAAGAACTGCGTGTTTTCGACCGCGTGGGGTATCGGTATGCCAGCGAAGCACAACTGGCCCTTACCTTTGCGAGTCTGCGCTACGAGAATCGGCTGGCTAACCATGCGTGGGCCACGCAGGCGTGTAACGAAGGATGCACCGCCGAAGTGGGTGGTGTACCGTCGCACCACCCACACGAAAACGGCGGTGCCGACGAGCAGCCCGCATGTTGGCCCTGCCCACAAGGCCGGCACATCTGCCGTGGCCTTCGCTGCAAACCACAGCCCGCGCGCGAAAATCGACATCGGCATACGGTAGTAGATCGCGACGCCTATCAACCATCCGAGCAACGTGCTGCACACCGCGCCGAGCGCCAACCAACTGCGCAGTGCAGTGTCCTGCGTGACATTGGCGCCAAGCATCAGCGGCCCCTGAGGTAGAGCTCCACCGCCGACGCATCGACGAATTGGTCGGCCTGTACTCGCACGCTCTCACCAACAGAGCGACGCACCATGAGGTACGTCCCACACAGCAGGCTGAGCACCAGCTCAGGATCGCCCGCGAGGGGCCTGGCGACGCGCGGAGCGGCTAGCACATCGCACATCCGCTCCATTTCAAGGCGCAACGCCTGCAATGCTTGGGTATTGGGCTGTGATGCGTCGAAGTACACACGCTTGATGTGGGTGCCCAAGGCTTTGTCGTTGGAGACGGCAAATAGGCGCAGCAACGCAGCCTCTTCCATGTCGTTGAAACGCAGCGGAACGTACTTGCTCATGTGTTACCTCCGAAGCAGGGCGATAAGGGCGACTCCGCGTGTTGGTGTTACTGAGCTAGGCGCTGGTAACACTGTGGAATCGAACCCTGGCGCGGGTTTGCAGGCACCCTGTGGGTGCGTATGGTGTGACCCCCTAGGCGAGGGCGACGACGTCGGCTCATCCGCGCGCGGTCTGCGCCTCGCCCCGAGCCTGCACAGAATCGCGGGGACCTGCAACGCGCACGCCCCCGAGGCGCCGAAAGAGGGCGGGACCTCGGGTCGGTCCGCAGGACCGTCCCGGCGCGTCTGACTCACCGGCCGCAGGCCGGCAGCGATGTGGATGCGCGATGCCTCCATGCTGTGCTCCTTCTGTTGCCGCAACGCGTGCCGCGTGTCGGTGGCGTGTCTGTACCGCATCCCATGTGTCGCCATCGCTTGAAATGTCTCGCGAGACCATACAAAATGACCGGCACGACTTCAAATGTATCTCCACACCGGACAACAAGGCAACCGACCATGACACCCGACGAACCGGAGCGCGACGTCCTCACGCTGCTGCAGCGTCGTGCGGCAGCGCTCGTGGCGCTGCGCCTGCGCAGTGTCTCGGTGGTTATTGCGCGGCTCGCCGGTCTGGTGGGCGAGGCCCATGCGCTGGGCCACAGCCACGCCGACATCCACGCGCGCCTTCGCGCCGCGGGGTTGGGCGTGAGCTGGAACAACTACCGCGCGGCACTGGTGCGCGCGCGCCGCCGCGCCGCACGTGCCCGAATAAGCGAGACCGCGTCCTCGGACGTCATACCGGGCGGTGTGGGCGGGACCGTGTCGTCGGACGTCGGTGCCGGACCGGCGGCATCGCCCGCCGGGACGCGCGAGCCCGGCGCCTCGCCCGTGGCGTTACTCGACGCATTGGCGAACGCGCAGCGCGCGGCGTCGCGCGACTACGCAACGGCCGCACGCGCGCTCGCGCGCAAACCCCGGAGCACACCCCCATGAAAATCTGCGTCCTCAACCTGTCGGGCAACGTCGGCAAGAGCACGCTGGCGGTCCACCTGCTGGCCGCCTTCTCGCCGGGCGCGCGCGTCGTGAGCGTGGAATCGATCAACGCCAGCGAGGTCGACCAGGTCGACGCGCTGGACGTCGAGGCCTTCAGCGCGAGCCGCTTCAGAGAGATCTTCCGCGAGCTCATGGTCCACGACGAGGTGATCGTCGACGTGGGCGCCTCCAACGTCGCCGCGTTCATGGGCGAGATGGCGCGCTACCGAAGCGCGGTGGGGGAGTTCGACCTTGTGCTCGTGCCCACGGTGCCCGCGGACAAGCAGCAGCGCGACACCATCGCGACGATCGACTGGCTGCATGCGCTCGGGGTCGAGTCGCGGAAGGTGCGCGTCGTCTTCAACCAGTACCCCGGCGACAGCCTCGACCCCATCGCGGCCGTCTACGCGCAGGTGGTCGGCTACGGCGCGTCGGATGGATGCGGCAACGCAGTGTTCGAGCCGTACGCAGTCGTCGCGCACAGCGAGGCCTTCGAGCTCGCCAAGGGCAGCCGGCGCACCTTGCGCGAGATTGCGGCCGACACCACCGACTGGAAGGGGGCGCGCGCCGACGCGCGGCGTGCGGGCGACATGGAGGCGCTGGAGCGCGCCATGGCCGCGCAGATGACGCACGACCTCGCGGTGACCGCGCAGGACAACCTGGCGCAGGTGCACGCGCTGCTGTTCCCTGCGCCGGTGCGCATGGCGCGCAAAGCCGCGGCATGAGCGCCGCTACCGCGCAGCAGGCGGCGCTGCGCATCCTGCTGGAGGACATCGAGCCCCTGCTGCAGCGCGCCGAGGCGTCCGCCGCGAGCGCGCAGGCCGCGCACGAGGGACTGCAGGCGGACCTCGCCACGCTGGGCACCCTCGTACAGCGCAGCACCGAGGCCCCCGCCGCAATTGCAGAGAGCGCGGGGCGGCTCGCAAGTGCGGCCGCGCGCATCGAGGCTTGCCTGAGTGTGCGGCCGAGCCTTGCCGCCACGGCCGTGCCACCGCAGTGGTGGCGCAGCACGCGCCACGCGCTGCCGTGGTGGCTCGCCGGCGCGCTGTGCGGTGCGGCCTGCGGTGCAGGCGCCGTCGCCGCCATCGCGCAAGGGCAGCGCGATGACGCGCACCTGGGGCAGGCGCTGCAACGATCGTGGACCTCGCTCGATGCGGCCACGCGGGCGAAGGTCGAGGCCGCGCTGCGACGTTAGACCGAAACGGCCTTGACCTGCGCCGGGTCGCTCAGGACCCGGTCAAAACGTGTCGTGCAAGCCTGCGCACCGTTCCCATCCAGCGGTGACACGCAGCGATCGAATGCCTGGCTGTGCGCGCATCTTCCAAACCTAGGAGGGCACCAGAAGGACCGGGTCTGTTGCCCCCGGGGGTCGAACCGGAGATGCGAGGGACCGGCCGGGGTGCTGCCGACGCGGCCCGGCCCCGTGCCGGGCGCCGTCACGCGTGCGCGTCGTCGTCGCTTTTCTCACCGCCCTATTCGTCCCTTCCGTCGTCCCTTCCGTCGTCCCTTGCCTCGCCTCCTTCCTCGTCAATGTCCGCATCGGCATGCTCGCCTTCGCGAGCACGGACGTCCGGGTCGTGTGGGCGCGAGGGCGCGGGCAGCCAGCGGATGCCTTCGCGCGGCCGCGCACAGTGCAACGCGAGCGGTGCTTTCTTCATCGCAGACAGATCGGCCGATGGCTCGGTCCCGTTCGCCTCGCGCACGGGCGCGAGCATCGTGCGCTTGCTCACGTGCTGCAGGAAGCGCTCGGTCGTCGCCTGCCACCCGTCGGCCATGTCCACGCCGAGCGCCTGTGTGTCATCGCATCGCTGATGTCGGCGCGGAGGGGCGCCGCGGGATGCGGCGCGCGCGCCGATGGCATTGACGCTGCGCGCGATGCAGTACGCCGCAGGTCGAGCAGAACCTGCTGCGACTGCGCGAGCAGCCAAACGAAGAGCGCCTCTGGACGTCGGGCATCCGGTCACCCCCATTCGCTTCCGCCTGCGACGGCACGGCGACGGCCGGGCTGTCGGCAAAGGCGCTGGCGAGCGACGCGAGCGTGCCGTCGCCGCACACGTGCGTCGTCATGCACGATTTGCCGTGGCCGTGCCGCCCGAACACGGTCTCGGCCATCGGGTGCACGAGCACCGCCAAGGCAACCTGTCGCGATCGCACGAGCGGCCTGCAGCGCCGCCGTGCGGTGGGCGCCCAGATCGCGCATCCGGCGCTCGCTGAGGTCCGCACGCGCAGGCCTCGTCGTGCCGCCAACTTCCGCGTCTGTCCCGCCCTCCACCGTCTCGGTGGACGACTTGGCGAAACGCGCGTGCAGCTTCAGCGGCCGGCGCGGGCACAACGGATTCGCATGGGCCGCCCCCCGGGCCACGCACTGCGTCGTGCGCCCTTGCGTCCGGGTGGGGCTGGCCCGGGCGTCCCACCGCAAGAGGGTCACGCGAACGGTTCGCTGGCGCGCGAAGTGACCGCGCCTCAGTGCCTCAGTGCGTCTCCGGCATTCGAACCACGGCCAGCTTCAGGCCCAGCATCCCGAAGATCCGGTTCATCGTCTGCACGGTACCCGCGCTTCGGCCTTGCTCGATGTCCTGGATCGTCTTCGTCGAGACGCCCGCGAGGGCCGCCATCTCCTCGCTCGTCAGGCGCATCTTTTTCTTGAGGTGGCGCACGCACGCCTGCAGCGTCCACTCCGGGTGCGAGACGACATCCTCCACGGCCTCGCGCCGCAGGGCGAGCTGCGCATGCAGCGGCAGTGCGTTGTAGCGCTTGTCCATCCCGACCTCACCCGTGCTAGCGCACGGCCTCCAGACGCCGGGCCTGGTTCTCGATCCCGCTGCGAAGGTGTGCATGGACGTCCGCCTCCATGCCCATCGCCTCCCCGTGCTGCGCGATCTCCCACAGCACCGGCGTCATGGCACGCAGCCCCTCGCAGAGCGCATCACGGTTGAGCGGCTGGTGCCGTTCCTCGCCCTGCGCCACCGCGCCCGCGCACACCGCATCGATCACGCGCGTCCAGTCCGGGCTGCCGCCGTCATTGCCGTCCCAGCGACTGCTCCGGGCGATGCCATCGGGATGCAGGTACATCGGCGCGAAGTCGAACAGCGGGGTCAGCGCGATGCCGCCCGCGAAATCGCGCTGCAGCGCGGTGTTTCGCGCGTGGTTGTCCTTGTTCCCCAATGCCACGTTGGCCACGTCGCGACGCAGGTACTCGAGCACCTCGGCCTGGGGATCCGTGCAGATGCGCACCAAGCGCCGGCAGACTTCATCGTGGCTGAGCGCGATGCCGAAGCCCGCCTTGCCGGTCATGGCGGCGAGGCTTTCCTGGGCCAGGCGCTCGACGCCGCCGGGCACGACCCGGCGGTCGAAGCGCGGAACAAAAAGCGCCCGCTCCCTCAGGACCAGCGGCGCATGCACCCGAAGGCCGAGCCGGCGCGCGAGGTCCATGTAGACGCACTCGTGACGAAGAATCTGCGCCAGGCGTTCGCTGCGGCCGCGGCCGAACTTCACGATGTAGTGGGCACGCGCGCGTGCGTCGGGCAGCGTGTGGTCGAGGTAGAGCAGACCGTCGTCCGCGCGCGTGAGCAGCAGCTTGGGCCACTCCCCCTGGACACCCGAGGATCCCGCAACGAACAGGCCGTGGCCGGCCAGGTACTCGCTGAAGTCTTCCTCGCGCGCGGCCACTTCGCCCTCCTCGAAGCCGCGCAGCGCACTCTCCTTCTGTGCCAGCCACTGTGCGGCTTCCTTGACGCGCAGATGGCCGATCGGGTTGCCTGCGCCGCACAGGAGCAGGCGCCAATCGGCGGACTCCTCCGCCGTCTGCGGCAGGTGGAGTTGCCGAAGCAGCTCCTCGCGGCCGAAGCCTTGCGGCAGCATGTCGATCAGGAACACGGGCCAGTTCGGATTCTGAAAGTCGACCACCCCCACGGGGAACCGGCTGCCGAAGGCGTGCGCATCCCAGGCACCGACATGCGCGACCGCCCACCCGGTGTCATAGCCTGCATGCGAGGGCGCTCGCCACCCGGCGCTCGCGGGCCCGGCAAGGCTGACCGCGCCGACATCACGCCAGACGCCGTTCGCATGCAGCTGTAGAGTGCAACCCGACTCCATATTGGTGGAATTTTATACAATTCGCACCCTCTAAGGAAGCTGTTTTGTATAGATAATCTCCGAATCCGGGACCCGGCCCGGCAGGCCCACGGTGGACCCGCCCCTGTCGACGCAGACACCGGCTCCGAGCGCGGCGAATGCAGAGGCGGTGCTCGACGACGTGGCGCGCATGGTGCAGGCCGAAGTGCAGCGTGCGGGCGGGTGGGTGTCCTGCGCGCGCTTGGCGCAGTTCATCGTCGCGCAGCACCCGTGGCTGGCCGCCGACTGGGCCGGGCGCGGCGCGTTCCGCAAGTTCCTCGACGCGCTGGACATGGGGCAGCTGAAGGTCGCGTGGAACGGCACGGGCGGCGTGGTCGAGGATCCGCACGCGCGCCGTTCCCCGAAGGGCGCGGCGACCGCGCAGTGGGGTGCATCGCAGCATCTGCTCGCGGTGGTCCGTCCGGTTCACATCGCCACCGGCATGCCCCTCATGGCGCCCGCGGAAGTGCGCGGTGTGCTCGATGCACTGTCCGCCGAGGCGAAGCGCGCCGTTCGCGCTTTCCGACACCGGCAAGCGGTGCGTGATCTGTGCAAGGAAGCCGGGCTGGCGGTGAGTCGTGCGGACGTGAGCTTCGTCCTCAAGGGCGTTCTGTTCGCCGGCCACGTCTTCGGCCAGGGCGAGGACGACCGGCACACGCTCGCCAGGCGCTTCATCGACAACCTGCGCATGCTCTGCGAACGCGAGCAGCTCGTGCTCGACGCGCCCCAGGAGGCAGCGCTCCTGGAGTGGGCCGCTGGCGCCAACTAGGCGGCCCGCAGGCCAGGCCAGGCCAGGCCGGGCCCAGGCTCGGCCACCTGCACGCAGCACCGCGCCGGCCAAAGAGCACGGCGCCGCGGCAGCGAGATCGCACCCTACGCCACGATGCGCCCGGCCAGGTGCGCCTCGCGCGCGTAGGCGCTCAGCGGCTTGTCGGCGATGAAGTGCAGGTCGCGCTCGATCGGCAGGCCCCAATGGCCGCGAAAGGCCTCGAGCTCAGCCAGACTCACAAAGCCGAGCTCCGGGAAGCCCATCCCGAGGTCGCACAGCCCGAAAGCAATGTCCTCGGCATCGAGCTCGCTCAACAGCCAGGTCGCGCCGGCGTTCGGCGTGAACAGCTTGACCACCGGCGGCGGATCGAAGCGATGGTTCTCGGCGGCGAACAGCGAATTGGCCCGCAGCTGCGCGCGCAGCGTGTCGTTCAGAAGTGTCGTCATGACGGTCTCTCCTTGGAAGGATGCAGGGCGGGATTGCCCGAGACCGTCACCGGCACGCCGCAGCGCAGCAGTCAGGGTTCGCAGACGGCCGCAGGCCGCCAGCGCACACGTGCGCGCAGACCTTGACGGCGAGAACGGCGTGGCACCCTGAAGGGAACAGCAAACCCACCCTCCCCTTCCCCCTCTCCGTGTCTCTGTCCTCGCGGCGGCCATCGGCCCCGCATTCCCGCAAGGACTCGGCAGCGCGACCGCCGTCTGCAGCGCAGCGGGGGGATGAGCGTCGCGCGTTCCGGCGCGCCGCCGCATCCGGACCGAACGGAGACGCACCGGCCGGGAAGGCCGGTGCCGGCGGGCTCGCTACGCGACGATGCGCCCGGCCAGCCGCGCTGCCCACGCGTAGGCGCTCAATGGCTTGGATGGAATGAATGCGGTGTCGCATTCGAGCGGCCGCCCGTCGCGCCCGCGGAGCGCCTCCAACGCCGAGAAGTGCACGTAGCCGAGCTCCGGCGACCCAAGGCCCAGGTCGCACAGGCCGAAGGCGATGCCATCGGCATGCAGTTCGCTCAGCAGCCAGACGGCGTTCCCATCCGGCAGGAACAGCTTGACCACGGGCGCGGGATCCAGCTCCGGGTTGGCGGTCAGTGCACGGC
Source organism: Variovorax paradoxus (assembly GCF_902712855.1). Taxonomy (NCBI): domain Bacteria; kingdom Pseudomonadati; phylum Pseudomonadota; class Betaproteobacteria; order Burkholderiales; family Comamonadaceae; genus Variovorax; species Variovorax paradoxus. Next base: position 778,136 of record NZ_LR743508.1, on the reverse strand, counting down.
CGTTGGCCAGCAGCAGCGCGCGTTGCGCGTCATTCAGAATTGTCGTCACGTCGGTCTCTCCTTGAAAGGATGAAAGGCGGGATGGCCCGGTCCCGTCATCGGCACGCCGCAGCGCAGCGGTCAGGGTTCGCAGACGGCCGCAGGCCGCCAGCGCACACCGTGCGCGCAGACCTTGACGGCGAGAACGGCGTGGCACGGTGAAGGAACAGCACCCACCCTCGCCCCTCTTTCCCCTCTGTCCCCTCTCTCCCCTCTTTCCCCTCTTTCTCCTCTCTCCCCTGCCCCGCTCCTGCGCCGATCCCGTGGGCATCGGCACCGAGCGCAGCATCGGCCGCGACCTCCAAGCCTGGCCGCTCACCCCATCGCACCGATCTCCGGCAGCCCCCGCGCGAGGATCCAGTCGACCGCGTCATCGGCCTGCCGCGCGGCCGAGAAGAGGGCATGGTGGTCATGGCGCAGCAGCGGCAGCCACGCCGCGCGACCGTCCGTCTGGCCTTCCACAACAGCACCGACGAGACCGCAGTGACCCATCAGGCGCGACGCGCCCAGCGCCGCCACCAGCCCCGCGAAAACACACCCGTCCTCCCCGGCGCGTGGGGGCGCCTCACGCCCCAGCCGCGCGCGGTGCGCGGTCCACCGCACGAGCGCATGCAGCAGCGTGGCGCAGTAGTTCTCGGCGCTGGCGAAGCGCCGGGGCAGCGGCAGCCGGATCTCGTCCGGCCCCGGCAGGTACATCGCGCGGTCGTACCCGTGGCGCACCGTGGGGTTGCAGCCCGCCACCAGCCGCATGGCGGTCTCGACCGCGCCCCGCTCGCCCGCTTCGCCTCCGGCGCCTTCCGCGTCTTCTTTCATGGCCGCAGCCAATCCGTCGACCTGGGCCACGTTGAACAGCCACAGCGGACGGCAGCGCCACCCAGCAGGCGGCGCGACCGCGGCGGCGCCCGGACGGCCGGCGTGAGCGGCCGCCGACGAGCCCCCATCCGCGCGTGGCCCCACGCGTTCGAAGCGCGCAGAGCACCCCGTGCGTGCCCCGGCGCACCTGCCCCCGAGGGCGCAGGCCTGCGCGTAGGTCAGCCAGAGGTCGGTGGCATGGCCCTGCCCCATGGCCTCGCCCCAGAGCAGCCACGCATTCGCGCCACGGTACGGCCGTCCGGTGACCAGGCTGCGCGGAACGCCTCGCGCGAGCGCGGCCGTCCAGCGTGGCCCGCACACGTCCCCGCCTTGCGCGCGCATCGCGACGAACCGCTCGGTCACGGCCTCGCGCACCTGCGCATCGCTGCGCGCGCGCCATGGCACGCCCTGGGGTGGATGCCGACCTGCAGTGGGAGGGTCCTCGGGGGAACGGGGAACGCCCGTGCCGGCGACGCGCCGCGCAGCGCCGGCGCACCGGCGTTGGCGCGCCGCGAGCTGCGCGAAGGAAGATCGAACGCCATGGCGAAGCCTTTCTGCGGCATCACGCCGCGGTGGTGGAAGGAATCTGCTGTCGGAGCCGCCTCGACGCAGCCCGGGCGCGGGCCCAGCGCGCCGGTCCGGGGCCCGCCCGCAGGCCGCAGCCGAGCACCGCGAGGACCGGGCGAGGACGGGGCGCAGCCTTCACCCTGGAGCGGCAAGCGACCCGCGCCATGCGTCGATCCAGAGGCGGACCGACTGCAGACGACGACCGCCACGCGCACGGCCGCCAGCTGCCGCAGGCCAGTGACCGCCCCGCCTTCCACGAACGGGCGCTTCGAGCCGCGGCGCAGCCGCCATCCTCCACCACCACGCCATGCGTGCCAAGTTGTGTCTCCCTTCTGTCTCCAGTCCGACCTGGCGGCGCACACAGCGCCGCGCATGCCCATACAAAAGGGGCGCCGAAGCGCCCCTGCCTCGTTCACACGAGGCCGCGCTCGGCCATCGACACCGCCCGGTTGCCCGCGACCACGACGTGATCCAGCACCCGCACGTCGATGTGCGCCAGCGCCTCCTTGAGCTCGCAGGTCAGCCCCCGGTCCGCCGCCGACGGCTCCACCTCGCCCGACGGATGGTTGTGCGCCAGGATCACGGCCGCCGCGTTGTGCTGCAGCGCACGCTTGAGCACCTCGCGCGGGTGCCTGCGTCAGCGTGCCCCGGAACAGGTCCTCGAACGCCAGCAGCGCATGCCGCGCATCGAGGAACATGACCGCGAAGCTCTCGTGCAGCTGCCCCGCGAAGTGCAGCTTGAGGTAGTCCGAGACGGCGTACACGGAGTGGAAGGCCTCGCCCACGCGCAGCTCCTCGGCGAGCAGCTCCCGCGCCAGGCGCAGCCCGCACAGCAGCTGCGCACACCCGGGCAGCGACGCATCGCGCGCGAAGCCGACCAGCTTGTGCAACGAGCGGTCGTGCGCCACGTACAGCGCCTCGGTCTGCCCGCCGAGAAACGGGCGCAACGCCTCGAGCACCTGGCGCTCGCGCGCGGTGAAGACGGACAACGACAGCTCGACCGGCGAGGAACCGGCCACGGTGACGACGGGTGTGTTCATGGTGATGAACTCCTGTGGGATGACACAGGCGGGATTGCCTGCGAGACCCCGCCACCCCGTCGCAGCGCAGCGCTCCAGGCCGCTGCAGGCGCGCGGCACGCGCCGAGCACGCAAAGCGCGCGCAGGGCCTTGAACGCGAGAACGAGGGGGTAGCCTCAGGGCTCACAGACAAGCCCTCCCCCGCCCTCCGCAGAAACCCCGGACTGGCATGGCGACGCCTCGCGATCCCGCGGCACGCGAACGTCCCATCGCGCGGGAAGACGTCCCGCGCCCTGCGTATCGCGTGCTTCGCTTGGTTCGCACGCGCTCCGGCGCGGCCGAGGCGCTGAGCCATCACCCGTCCTTGATATGTGGCAAAGTGCCACATAAAGTCGCCGCATGGCACAGTCGATCCGGATCTCCGATGAGCTTTACAGCCTGGCGCAGTCGACGGGCTCAGCGCTGGGTCGCCCCATCGCCCAGCAGATGGAGCATTGGGCCCGCTTGGGCGCAGCATTGGAGGCCGCCGGCCTCAGCTCCATCGCCGCCATGCAGCTCCTTGGGCAGGAAAGCAAGGCGGATCAGCTCGTCCGAGCGACGCTGGGTGAGACCCCTCTGTCCGGCGCTCGTCGGCTGCGTCGACTTCAGGCAAAGGACGCCGATCAGGTCTCGCGCGGTCAGCGTTCGTCCAAGAGCCTTCATGCCTTCACCCAGAACACCCTTCAGGGATTTACGTTCAAGCGACAGCAGAACGCCGAACCTGATGAGGGCGAAGGTTGGTGAAGCCACTCGGTGCGCAGGCGCAGACACCCGCGGACGTCTTTCTCAGACTGGCCAAGGTCGCCGGTGAAGACATCTTGGTGGGCGGTCAGGCGTTGGCGATGTGGGTCGAACACTATGGGATTGCGGCACCCGAGGGCGTCGCAGCCATCTCGGATGACACAGGCGGGATTGCCTGCGAGACCCCGCCACCCCGTCGCAGCGCAGCGCTCCAGGCCGCCGCAGGCGCGCGGCACGCGCCGAGCACGCGCAGCGCGCGCAGGGCCTTGAACGCGAGAACGAGGGGGTAGCCTCAGGGCTCACAGGCAAGCCCTCCCCCCACACCTCGCGAACGTCACGAAAGCCTGAATTCAATCCCCCCAACGTCTGCGGACCAGCAGCCACCGGACACGCCGGCTGAACATGGTCAGCGAGAAAGTTCGCGGCTTCCCTGCCGGGCGCTTGGCGTCCCCAGACTTTGGGCGACGGACACCCGGACGGAGTCAGGCCTGCCGCAGGGAGATTGGCCAGAGGCAGCGCTGCGTCGAGCGCCATCGACCCTTCATCTGCGTCTTGTCACGGTCAGGTCAGATTGCCAATGACGGTGCCCCTGCGTCAGCGCGTGTCCCAAGAAGATGCTGCCCCGCGCACGCTGTGCTGTCGCGTGCTTCGGTGACCGCGAACGCGAGCCACAGGCTCAGACGACGGTGCCAACTCGGCGCGGCACCAACGCGCCATGGTGCGGCAGTGCGCGGCCCCCCGTGGCCCCCCGTGGCCCGAATGTTCCTCGTGCGGCCGCGACTGGACGAGGTCCCTGCGTCACTGCGGGTCGCGGCTGTCCACGAACGGTCCGATCGGCACGGTTCCCAAGAAAGCTAAGCCAATGCGGCGGCCATGATCGGCTTGGCCCATTGCGGCACTTGGTCCAGCGAAATGTGAAAGGCGACACGACCGCCTTCCATGTGCAGCAGCAGCCGAGGCTGGGGTTTGCATCCGGCCTTGGGATCGCCCTCGGCGCTGTTGTCGTAGAGGCGCAGGCTCGCCAGCCACGGCAGCAGGCGGATCAGGTTGGCGCGACTGGTCTCATAGCGCTCGCGGATCTTGGCTTCAGGAATGTCATGGCCTCCGGCGGCCACGCGGGAGCGCACGCGTTGCAGATGGAGTTCGGGCGAGGACAGCCCGGCGTACCAGAGGTGCACCTGCGCCCCTTGACGTGCGCCGTCGACCAGCATCTGGGGGATTGTGCGGGCGCCCAAAGTCGTCTCGAAGGCGAAGTTCTGGCCGTCGGCCAGCGCCCGCTCAAGGCCCTTGCGCCCTATTTCCCAGGCCTGGGCGTTGGCAGCCTCGGGTGCCAAATGCGGATGAGCATCAAGCAGCTCGCGCGCGGCCAGATCAGGGTTGAAATAGTCAACCTTCTTGTACAGCAGCGCAGCACCGCCCACGCTGCTCTTGCCGGCCCCATTGACGCCGGCCAACACAAAAATGCGCGCTGGCATCAGCGATCAACGGTTTGTCGCGTCGCGCACGGCGGTGGCCGCGGCCATCGCCGCCTCGCCCAGTTCCGAAGGATCCATGGCAAAGGCATCCGCCATCGCCTGAGCAGCAGCCTCGCCTTGCATGTGCGCGACCATGTCGTCGAAGCGGTGCGAGAGCGCGTCCAAATCGGGCTCTGAGGCCTGCTCCATCTGCAAATAGCGCTCGAGCGACATGAGCACCATGGCGGGCCGCTCGTGGCGCGTGATCACCACCGCGCCACGAGCCATCACCGTGGTGGTCACCGCCTGCATGCCCGACGCGAGCTTGGTCGCGGAGAAAGAAGGCAGGTTGCGCGACAGGCGCTCGATCTTTGCGGAATGGACGGACACGGGGCTGGCTAACATGAGAATCCTTAAATTCCTGGTTTTACCCATTTTAGCCATTTTCTCTGAATCACAAGAACCTTCTCTGTCGGCTTCCGAGCAAGAAACTGAGGAACTCCCTGTGGGATGACACAGGCGGGATCGCCTGTGAGACCCCGCCACCCCGTCGCAGCGCAGCGCTCCAGGCCGCCGCAGGCGCGCGGCACGCGCCGAGCACGCGAAGCGCGCGCAGGGCCTTGAACGCGAGAACGAGGGGGTAGCCTCAGGGCTCACAGGCAAGCCCTCCCCGCCCTCCGCAGCGCCTGGAGGTATTCCGGAGCCCGAATCCTTGTTCCATCGCACGTCGGCCGCAGAAGACCTGGACATGAACGCGCGGGAAAGAGAGGGGGGGCTTCCCGGCTGCGCCAAAGCGCAACCCGTGCTCCGGCGCAGCCTCCGCTGCGGATGCTCGTCGCGCTCCTGCAGTGCTCCGCGATGGTTGGCGTGTTCGTCTCTGGCGTCATGGATTCCTTGCTGTGTTCGTTGTCAGGCCACCCAGACCGGCTTCACGCTGGGGTACGCGCTGCGGATCCTGTTGTGCGTACGCTTGATCGCGCGGTCTCATAGACCGAGCGCGCGACGCTGGTGCGCTGCAGGTGGTGCCATTCCGGCATTGCGGGTCTGCACAAGGAAGAACCGACGTCGGCTGTCCTGATTGCTTTAGTTGTCATGGTGGACATGGTTGACAAACCGGCGTATCCTGAGCGACTCGCAGGAGACCCCGATGGCCAACACATCCGCCCGAACCGACACCGGACGCACGGATTCGAAAACCCGTGGCGCGACAGCGCCTGACACGAAGTCCGCAAAGGATTCGAAAGGAGATCGCGATGCAGTCCTCAAGAATGCTGTGAAGTTGGTGGTCGCAGGGGGAGGGGGTACGCGAAAAGCTGGCGGACGCTCGGACGCGTTGGCGCTGCACGGAATCCGGCAGTTCCTTGATCTGACGGAGCGAAATATTCGGGGAATCGACGTGTCTGTCGCCCTTGCGCCGGGGCCTCAGATGCGGGAGGACTGGGACGCCATCCTCAAAAAGTTGAGAAGGATAGGCGCGCGTCTCCAAGTGGTTTCTGATGCCGAGTTGCCTGCCGAGTCGGGAAGACGCGGCATTGCGCCTAAGACGCCTACCGGCTCGTCAGCAAAGGTTGAGCCCGTCCTGGGCTCCAACGAAGAGATGATCGAGCGCGGGTTCTTGCTCAATCCACAGACCTTCCAAAACCTGTTGGGATGGTCCTCGAGGCAAGCGCTTTCAAAGGCAGTCAAAGACAGTCGCGTGTTCTACGTCACGCACAAGTCTGAGCGGTATTTCCCCGCGTTCTATGGCGACGGAGCCTACGAGCGCTCGCACTTGGAGGCCGTGAGCAAGATTCTTGGCGACCTCCCGGGAGGGTCCAAGCTTCAGTTCTTCGTGACGCCAAAGCGTTCGTTGGACGGGCAGACGCCACTCCAGGCTTTGGCGGCAGGACGTTTGGCAAAGGTCAAAGACCTCGCCTCGGCGTTCGCGGAAGTGCCGGTGCCACGGAGCTGACAAGCGTGGCACTGCTTCGGCCCTCGTCTCACTTTGGCGAGCTTGACCTGAAGCTCAAGCGCATAGTGCGGTGGATGTGCCGCACACGCGCACCGACGATGTCGCGACGCTGATCGATCATGGGGGTTGGCCCTGAACCGTCGAACACCGCCTGTGCGGGCGCCCGCGCCAGCGACGCCCACGTCAGCGTGAGCGCCGTCCGCGCAGCGAACGGCTGAGACAATGACAAGAAGAAAAGAGACGCCGAAGCGCCCCTGGCCTCCTCACACGAGGCCGCGCTCGGCCATCGAGACCGCCCGGTTGCCCGCGACCACGAAGTGATCCAGCACCCGCACGTCGATGTGCGCCAGCGCCTCCTTGAGCTCGCAGGTCAGCCCCCGGTCCGCCGCCGACGGCTCCGCCTCGCCCGACGGATGGTTGTGCGCCAGGATCACGGCCGCCGCGTTGTGCTGCAGCGCACGCTTGAGCACCTCGCGCGGGTAGACGCCGGCCTGCGTCAGCGTGCCCCGGAACAGGTCCTCGAACGCCAGCAGCGCATGCCGCGCATCGAGGAACATGACCGCGAAGCTCTCGTGCAGCTGCCCCGCGAAGTGCAGCTTCAGATAGTCCGAGACCGCATACACCGAGCGGAAGGTCTCGCTCGGGCGCAGCTCCTCCGCGAGCAGCTCCCTCGCCAGGCGCAGCCCGCACAGCAGCTGCGCACACCCGGGCAGCGACGCATCGCGCGCGAAGCCGACCAGCTTGTGCAACGAGCGGTCGTGCGCCACGTACAGCGCCTCGGTCTGCCCGCCGAGAAACGGGCGCAACGCCTCGAGCACCTGGCGCTCGCGCGCGGTGAAGACGGACAACGACAGCTCGACCGGCAAGGAACCGGCCACGGTGACGACGGGTGTGTTCATGGTGATGAACTCCTGTGGGATGACACAGGCGGGATTGCCTGCGAGACCCCGCCACCCCGTCGCAGCGCAGCGCTCCAGGCCGCCGCAGGCGCGCGGCACGCGCCGAGCACGCAAAGCGCGCGCAGGGCCTTGAACGCGAGAACGAGGGGGTAGCCTCAGGGCTCACAGACAAGCCCTCCCCCGCCCTCCGCAGCGCCCTGAAGGGATTCAGGATCCCGTGGCCCTCACGCCCGAGCCACCGCAGAAGACCGGGCAGCGCCGGAAGCGGAAGCACGGGGCGTTGTCCAGTTGCGCGAAAGCGCAGCATCTGCGACCTCGCAGCCTCGGCTGCGCATCCCCCCTCGCCTTCGCGCACCGCCGTGGCGGTGCGCCGAATTTTCATGAGGAGGGAAATGACGCGCGGAGCGCGCCCCTTGATCGCCGGCGCCGGCCCTGCACCCGACGTTGAAAACGGCGCAGAGGTTGTCTCTTCCGACGGCGCCGTGGACCCTGCCGACGCCCCGCATGAGGCCCCGGGCAGCGCACCGCCGAGTGCGCCGCGCCTCAGCGGCGCGGGTAGGAGCCCAGCACGCGCATCTCCCGGTGCTGTTCCAGAAAATCCGCAAGCGCGCCCTGGCGCGCATGGCCCGCCACCTCGACCAGGTACCGGTGCGTGTCCAGCGTCCGCTTGCTCGGACGCTCGTAGATGGTCAGGATCCGGAGGCCCGCACGGCCGAAGGCGGACAGCACGTCCGCGAGGCTGTCGTCCGACGCCTCGACCGCCAGCGAGGTCTTGTCGTGACCGCTCGGTGGCGGCATCTGCCGCCCGAGCACCCACCAGCGGGTGACGTTGTGCGGGCCCTCCTCGATGCCGTCGACGACGGACACGAGCGGATAGACGCGCGTGCCCACGCGCGGGCCGAAGGACGCGAGGCCCGACGCCGCACTCTCGGCGACGGCGCGGGCCGCGGCACCGCCGCTGGCCGCGTCCACGCGGCGCACCCGGGGCATCTCGCGCTCGAGCCAGGGCCGCACCTCCTCGAAGGCCACCGGGTGCGCATGCACCTCCACGATGTCCTCGCGCCGCGTGCCCGGCTTGGCCAGCAGGCTGTAGCCGAGCATCCGGGGGTATTCCGCCACGATGGTGACCGCGGGCAGGTCGAGCACGGCGTCGAGGTACGGCGTCGCGCCGACCAGCGAGGTCGTGACCGGCACGCAGGTTTGCTCCACCGTCCCGTCGGCATAGCCCTGGAACAGTGCCTCGCGCGCGAGTGGCACGAGTTCGTGCGCACCGAAGAGCTCGAGACAGGCCTGGTGGGTCCAGCTGCCGGCCGGCCCCAGATAACCGATCGGACCTGCGCAGGCGTGGTTCATGGCGGAGAGGACGAGAAGTCCGAAAGCAACGGCCCGAAGGGCCTCGGGTGAGGTCATGATAGTCGTGAAGGTGCAGGGAAGCTGATACGGGAACACCGCAGACCGCACGGAACGCGAACGGCAGCCCGCGCACGCCGCGCGTGCCGGCACGGCACGCCCCGAGGCCGTGCCTGCGCCGGCCAGCGCCTGCGCGTCGCCGCGAAGAGATAGTTTTTCGGGGGCGAGGCGGGCCGGCAAGACGTGCACCCGGCGCAAGGTCCGCCGCCGCGGACCTGGCCTTCTGCGCGGGACAACGCCGTCCCGTTGCTTCCCACGCAAATGCCCGCGGCACGGCATTGCGACACGCCACCGCGCCGGGGCCCGATGCCGAAGGGCCGGCGAAGCCGCCGGCCCATGGCCGCCTCAGCGGCCGATGCGCCGCAGCGCCAGATCCCACAGCCCGGTGTTGAGCCGCACGTTCTCGCGGATCGCGCGGATGCCACGCATGTGCATCACCCGGCCCCGCAACGTGCGCCCGGGCAGACCACCGCGCAGCACGTGCTCCTGCACCGTGTTGAAGGTCCGCCAGACATCGTCACCGACGTCCGCCATGCGCCGGCGTTCCAGCAACTGCACCGGCGCCACCGGCACCGCGTCCTGGCCCGCGAACCGCAGCGCCAACGCCTCCCGCGCGAAGTCGAGCTGCTGCGCCTCGGTCAGCATCGTCAGCCGCATCTGCGCGACCGCCTCGCCGACCTGCGCCAGGTCCCGGGTGATCTTCTGCGCCGCGTCCACGACATTGGCCACCACGTTGCCGCGGTGGCTCACATGCACGAACCCGACGTCGCCCATGGCCGTCAGCATGCCGTTGGTGCACACCGGCCGGAACAGCCCGGCACGCAGCTGGTAGGCACTGCGCCCGTCGTGCGAGTTGATCAGCACGATCTCGCCGAGCACGTCGTCCAGCGACAGCGCCTGCACCACCGGCTTGAAGTGCAGCATGTGCCGCGCATAGCCGGCGTTGCCCGGGGCCCGCGAACGCGTCTGCTGCACCGCCGTCGGCTCGAAGCCCGCCTCCATCAGCGCCGTCACGATGTCGCGCGTGCTGATGAAGACGTAGCGCGGACCCGTGATGTCCGCCGCATGCTCGGCAAACACCGCCGGCGCCAAGCGCTGGACCTCCTGCAGCGACAGCGAGGCGCGTGCGGCGAAGGAAACGGTAGAGAAGGAAGGAGAGGAAGAAGAGGCAAGAGAGGAAGAGAAGAAGGTCATGACGATCTCCAGAGATGACACAGGCGGGATTGCCTGCGAGACCCCGCCACCCCGTCGCAGCGCAGCGCTCCAGGCCGCCGCAGGCGCGCGGCACGCGCCGAGCACGCGAAGCGCGCGCAGGGCCTTGAACGCGAGAACGAGGGGGTAGCCTCAGGGCTCACAGGCAAGCCCTCCCCCTCCCTTCGAAGCGCCCTGAAGGTATTTGCGGATCCTGGATCCCGGATCTACCGTACGACCGCGAAAGGCATGGACAGGCCCGCACGCTGACGCGAGGGGTAATCCAGCTGCGCGAGAGCGCAACGCCTGCTCAGGCGCAGCCTCGGCTGCGCGTGTTCATTCGAGTTCGCGCTCCGCCACCGGCGGAGCGCCAAATTTTGTGAGAGTGCTGCGCGCGGTCAGACGTGCGCCACTACGTCAGAACATCGACAGCCGCGCTGCAAGTGCCACGAGACGGTCCCCCGAGGCGGGGCATAGGGCGCCGGTGAGGAATGACACAGTCAACGCAGCAAGGGCCACTCCCTCCCTTCATCATTTCACTCACGCAGCGTGAAGACGATCGAAAGATACGACACAGGCCGCACGTGGATGGTCTCGATGCCGTGCAGCGCCGTGGCGTCGAACATCAACGAGTCTCCCGGTTTCGCCGAGACAGTCTTGGCGCCGTAGCGATAAGTGACCTCACCCGACAGGAAGTACAGGAGCTTGAGGCCTGGATGCTGGAACGTGACATAGGGCTTCGCCTCAGGCAACAGCGTCACGAGATACGGTTCGACGAACAGGTTGCCAGAAAGCGAATGACCCAGGAGCTCATAGCGATAGTCGGCTACTGCACCGACGCGATCGACCACGAGCCCGCGACCGGAGGGTACGTGACAAAAATCCGTGCGGCGTGACTGATCACCGAAGAAACGCGAAATCGGAACTTTCAATCCATCCGCAATGCGGTCAAGCGTCTCCACCGAAGGCGAAACCAGTCCATGCTCAATGCGCGAGAGCATCGAGCGCGAGACACCGGTGGCGAGCGAGAGTACTCCGGCCGGAGTACCAGCAGCCAAACGAAGCGCCTTAACTTGCATCCCGATGCGCACTGCTGATGCGCTTCGCGTTGCCGCCGCCGGCGCACGCGCCACAGTCATCGACTTCGGGAGCCGCAAGCGCTTGACGGTCGGAAGTGGAGATGTGGCCGCTCGAATAGACACTTGACACACCTGCAGCACGCTGAAAGTTCGGACAACCAATTCTACGTAATTCGTAGAGACACGCAAGATCGGAATTACGAATATCGTAGAGTGGAACGCAGCTCAAGCTCTCGCTCAATATTCGGCACTCGCCTCCGGATGGCACGCGTAGCCGCGGGCTTGCCGCAAGACAAATTGGGAGTTAGTGCTGGTCTTGATGAAGGCACCGCGAGCGCGCGCATCTCTCGGTACGAGAGCGGAATCCATGAACCAAATATCGCCTTTGCTAACAGATTAGCCAACGAGCTTGGAGTGCCGTTGCCCTATTTTTATGCGGCGGATGAAGAGCTAGCCAAACTCATCTTGTGGTTTGGGAAACTCAACGCGAGACAACGAAAGGCGCTGCTAACCGCGGCTGGTCAACTGGAGTTGTCGAAGTAGTTGGCGATAGGGGTGTGGACAGCAGTGAAGCGCCCCGGCTTCTCAGGATGCTCAACACCCTGAGAGGATTGAGCCATGAAGAAGTCGAACAAGTTTTCACCTGAGGTGCGCGAACGCGCGGTGAGGATGGTGCAGGAGCACCGCGGGGAGTACCCGTCGCTGTGGGCGGCGATCGAATCGATTGCACCGAAGATCGGCTGTGTGCCGCAGACGCTGAACGAATGGGTCAAGCGCGCGACGAGGTCGACAACGGCGTACGCGAAGGCGTCACGACCAGCGAGGCCCAGCGGATGAAGGAGCTCGAACGCGAGGTCAAGGAGCTGCGCCGAGCTAACGAGATCCTCAAGCTGGCGAGTGCGTTTTTCGCCCAGGCGGAGCTCGACCGCCGGCTGAAGTCCTGAGGGACTTCATCGACAAGCATCGTGACACCTTCGGGGTCGAGCCGATCTGCAAGGTCTTGCAGATCGCCCCGTCAGGCTACCGACGGCAGGCGGCACTGCTGCGCGAGCCACACAAGCGCTGCGCCAGAGCACACCGCGACGATGCCCTTCTGCCGGCGATACAGCGCGTCTGGCAGGCCAACATGCAGGTCTATGGGGCCGACAAGGTCTGGAGGCAACTGGCGCGCGAGGGCACAGCGGTGGCGCGCTGCACAGTCGAGCGGCTGATGCGGCGCCTGGGACATGAGCGTCAAATCGCCCCATCTTGATTACTGACCAGCGGCATAGAAGTCTCGTGTCCACTAACTCTTGGCGGACACGTGAACACTGACCTGCCCCCTCCCGGCCGTACCAGCGTAATGGCAGTGAAGTCCGTCAACTTGAGAATGACGGACATGAGAAAGAGCAGGTACACCGAGGAGCAGATCATCGGTTCAAGCAGGCCGAGGCCGGCCTGCCGATCAAGGAGCTGTGCCGCAAGGGCGGCTTCAGCGACGCCACCTTCTACAAGTGGCGTGCCAAGTACGGTGGCATGGAGGTGCCCGATGCGAGGCGCCTGCGTGAACTGGAGGCGGAGAACAACAAGCTCAAAAAGCTGTTGGCCGAAGCCCACCTTGACATTCACGCGCTGAACACCGCCTTCGGGGTAAAGCGTTAGCCCCACAGGCCAAGCGTGCTGCCATCGCCACCATGATCAAGCAATGCGATCTGAGCGAGCGGCGGGCATGCAGGCTTGTGGGGCTCTCACGCGACAGCTGGCGCAACCCACCTGAGATCGATGCCATGACCCAAGAGCTCAGCAGCAAGATCGTCGAGATCGCGCACGTGCGCCGGCGCTTCGGCTATCGGCGCATCCACGACATGCTGCGCCCGCACTTCCCCGGCGTGAACCACAAGAAGGTCTACCGGCTCTATAGCGCGGCCAACCTGGCCGTGCGCAAGCGCAAGAAGGCCAAGCGGCCCGACAGCGAGCGCGTGCCGCTGCAACTGGCCAGCACGGTCAATGAGGTCTGGAGCATAGACTTCGTCAGCGACAGCCTGAGCACCGGGCGGCGCATCAAGTGCCTGACGGTGGCCGACGACTTCAGCCACGAGTGCGTGAGCATCTCAGTGGACTGGGGCATCTCGGGGCAGTATGTGACGCGGCTGCTGGACCAGGCCGCGGTCTTCAAAGGCTACCTGCTGGCCGTGCGCACGGACAACGGCCCGGAGTTCACCAGCAGGGCGTTCATGGGCTGGGCGCAGACCCACGTCATCCGCCACATCCTGATCGAGCCTGGCCGACCCATGCAGAACGGCTACATCGAGAGCTTCAACGGCAAGTTCAGGGACGAGTGCCTGAACGAACAGTGGTTCGAGACGCTGGCGCAGGCCAGGTCGGCCATCACCGCCTGGCGGCAGGACTACAACGAGGTCAGGCCGCACATCAGTTGCAATCGCATGCCGCCAGCCAAGTTCGCCGAGCTGCATCGCCAGCGCGCTGGCGATGCAGCTCGGCCCAGTTCAAACACCACCGAGATCAATTAATCTTGCAACCCCGGACTTCCTCGTTATGAATGGCACGGCTAGAGGGGGCAGGTCATGCAAAGCTGTCGCCGAGATCCCCGGCATTGGTCTTCTCACAACCACGGCCGTCGTCGCCAGCGTGAGCACTTCGACAGCGTTCAATAACGCCCGGGAGTTTGCTGCATGGATCGGCCTGGTTCCGCGCCAGACCGGTACCGGTGGACGGGTACGGCAGTTCGGCATCAGCAAGCGAGGCGATGCTTACCTCAGAACATTGTTGATGCACGGTGCTCGAGCCGTCGTGATCAGATCCAAGGATGGCCCAACATGGCCATGGTTGACCGCCTTGTTGCAGCGCCGACCTTACAGCGTGGCTGTCGCCGCGGTGGCGAACAAGCTGGCACGAACGATCTGGGCGGCGCTGGCGCGCGGTCAAGCCTGGCGCCCCGAGGCGTGGCAGACCGCGCACTGACGACGAAGAGACCGAAGCAACCAGTTTGAAGGAGAGCAAGCGACCACGCGTGTGATGGGACAGACGGGTCGGACCGGGACAGGGACACTCCGATAGGGAACAAGAACGCCAAGCTCGATGTTCAGATGGGAATCCCGTCAGCGAAAACCATCAGGGCCAGCAGGCATATCCGCCTGCACAACAGGCCGGATATAAGACTGCAGCCCTGCCTCCTGAATCTTTACACAGCGAGTTCTTGTAATCCGGGGGCGCCCATATAAGACGTTCCCTAGCAAGCCCGCGCAACGGCGGCGGCTGCCGCGGGCTAGTATTCAGGGTCGGGAATCGATGGAGTAGACAGTTGCCTGATTCAACCAAGAAAAAAACCGAAAGCACCGCGCCGCCGAACGCGCGGCTTTTTCTCTCGCAGGAGCAGGCTGAGCGTTCGACCTGCGATGCCTGCGTCGTCGCGTCGCAGGATCGATGGAATGATTTCGGCTACGCGTTGATGGCCGATATCGGGCTGCGCAAGCCTGACGCTAGCCTCGAGTGTTGAGTTCCATGGAATCCTGACCCGCGATTTCCATCGAATATTGACCCACCCGCTTTGCAAGCCAGTCGGCTCACGGTGTGGATAAGTTCTTGGTTTTCTCCTTTTTAGGTTGGACTGCTTGAACGGGTTGAGCCGAGCTGTGCTTGAAGCGGAAGCTGTCGTTTCCAGTCTCCAGAATATGGCAGTGATGCGTGAGCCGGTCCAGCAACGCCGTCGTCATCTTCGCGTCGCTGAAGACGCTGGCCCACTCGCTGAAGCTCAAGTTGGTTGTGATCACCACGCTCGTGCGTTCGTAGAGTTTGGACAGCAGATGGAACAACAGCGCGCCGCCTGATGCACTGAACGGCAGGTAGCCCAACTCGTCGAGCACCACCATGTCCGCGTACATCAGTCGGTGCGCGATGTGGCCGGGATTGCCACTGGCCTTCTCTTGTTCGAGTGCGTTGACCAGTTCTACTGTCGAGAAGAAGCGCACCCGGCGGTGATGGTGCTCGATGGCCTGCACGCCCAGGGCTGTGGCGATATGAGTCTTACCCGTGCCCGGCCCGCCGACAAGTACCAGGTTCTGCGCATCGTCCATGAACTCGCATCGGTGCAGCTGACGCACCAGGGCCTCGTTGACCTCGCTGTTGGCGAAGTCGAAGCCGGCGAGGTCACGGTAGGCTGGGAAGCGAGCGAGCTTCAACTGGTAGGCCACCGAGCGTACCTCCCGCTCGGCCGTCTCTGCCTTGAGCAACTGCGAGAGCATCGGTTGGGCCGCCTCGAAGGCCGGCGACCCCTGCTCGGCCAGCTCCGCGACGGCCTGGGCCATGCCGTGCATCTTGAGTTCGCGCAGCATGATCACGATGGCGCCGCTGGCAGGGTCATGTCGCATGGCGCACCTCCGGGCTGCTCGACTTGGAGCTCAGCGGCCCGCGCAAGCCGCCAGCAGCGCTGGCACGCCCCCTGAGCGTGTCGTAGCGCAGCACATCGGCCTTCGGCTCGTTCACCAGGCGCAGTGCCTGAGGTGCCGTGACGGGCGCTGGCGCAACGGGCTTGGCATCGAGCAGTCGGTGCAACACATTTAGCACATGGGTCTTGCTGGCTACGCCGGCTTCCAGCGCCAGTTCGACCGCGGTCAGCACTGCCTGCTCGTCGTGATGCAGCACCAGCGCCAGGATCTCCACCATCTCGCGGTCGCCACCTGGCTGCTTCAGCAGCGCGGCCTGCAGCCGCCGGAAGCCCTGGGGCAGCTCGCTGAAGGGTGCTCCGTTCCTGAGCGCTCCTGGCTTACGTTGCAGCACCGCCAGGTAGTGCCTCCAGTCGTAGACGGTCTGACCTGCGGTGTCGTGGCGACGGTCAATGATGCGCGTGTGCTCGCACACGATCTGGCCCTCGGCCGCCACGACAAGGCGTTCGGCGTACACGCGCAGGCTCACTGGCCGGTTCGCGTAGGAGGCCGGAACGCTGTAGCGGTTGCGCTCGAAGTGCACCAGGCAGGTGGGCGAGACGCGCTTGGTGTGTTCTACGAAACCATCGAAGGGTCTGGGGATCTGCATCAGTAGCGGGCGTTCCTGCGACCAGACATCGGCCACGGTCCCTGGCAGCTTGCCGTGGACGATCTCGCTCCACAGCGCCTTGCAGCGGTCCTCCAGCCAGTCGTTGAGCAGCGCCAGCGTGGCGAACGCCGGCACGGGTTGCCACAACCGGTGACGCGCATCACGCACGTTCTTCTCGACCTGGCCCTTCTCCCAGCCCGAGGCTGGGTTGCAAAACTCGGCCTCAAACAAGTAGTGGCTGACCATGGCGCTGAAGCGCGCGTTGATGTCGCGCTCCTTGCCGCGACGTACCCTGTCCACGGCGGTCTTCATGTTGTCGTAGATGCCGCGCCGAGGCACGCCCCCGAGCACCTCGAAGGCTCGGTTGTGCGCATCGAACAGCATCTCGTGGGTCTGCAACAGGTAGGCGCGCACGATGAACGCGCGGCTGTGGCTGAGCTTGAAGTGCGCCACCTGCAGCTTGGTGCGTTCACCAGCGATGACGGCCCAGTCCTCGCTCCAGTCGAACTGGAATGCCTCGCCGGGACCGAAGGCCAGAGGCACAAAGGTGCCGCGCCCCGTCGTCTGCTGGACCTCGTGGCGATGCGCATGCCACGCTCGTGCAAAGGCCGCCACGCGGTTATAGGAGCCCTGATAGCCCAGCGCCACCAGGTCGGCGTGCATCTGCTTCAGCGTGCGCCGCTGCTTGCGTGACTTGGATGCCTCGCTCTTGAGCCAGCCGCCGAGCTTCTCGGCGAACGCGTCGAGCTTGCTCGGGCTGATGCGCTTCGTGTAACTGGGCGCCGCCTCGCCCTCGCGAAGGTACTTGCGGATGGTGTTGCGAGACAAGCCAGTGCGCCGGGCTATCTCTCGGATGGACAGTTGCTCTCGCAGTGCCCAACGTCTGATGACACTCAGTGTCGCCACGTCAATCACTCCTGTGCTCCTGCTGCTAAAAGCAGCAGGTTAGGGTTATCACGTGGGTCAGATTTAGATGGAAATCACCGGGCCAAGTGGGTCACTTCTGGATGGAAATCAACAACCGGGAGCTTGAACACGCCGTACACGACAGGCGAGGCGCCCTCGTACCAGCGCCTGCGGCGCGCGCGGTCCTGCAGCTTGTCGACGTCACTGCGGCCGAGCTCATCAAGCGCACACATCTCTACGTCAGCAACGTACTGCCTGCCATTCACCTGGGCCAAAGCCGCGGTGATCTCCGGAAACCACTGCGTGGCATCGGCACCGTTGCGCGAGCGCAGCTGGACTGCGCCGCGCTCGAACTCGGCCGCCCCGGGGTAGCCGTTGAACTAGATCCCGTCGTCCCAGCCCGTTTCGTCGAGCAGAGGGTCTTCGGTGAGGTGCGGCATGGCCGCACAGTCCTGCGCGCGTAGGAGAAGAACTGTCAGCCGGAGTCGCTTTTTGAGGATGGCCGGCTGCCTGCCACGGCAGCAACTTTCAAGCATTGCCGGCCAAAGGCCGGTGCTCACAGGAGATTTGCATGGCAGACGACACATCGAAGACCGCCCTCGACCGGAACGTCATTTCGCTTGAGGAGCCGCATGAAGTGCGCTCTTGGACGGAATCGTTCGGGCGCTCTGAGGCCGAATTGCGGGACGCCGTCGCAGCCGTCGGTAACTCCGCCGAGGCGGTGCGTCAGTTTTTGGCAAAGAGGCGCTGATGGCCCACATTCGCCGAATCTCAGTGCACGTCGATGAGCCGGAGCCCGGTCACTTCTATTGGGTGCTTATGGAGGAAGTCGACGATGCTTCCCAATGGAACGAACTCGAGTCGGCAGATGAGGCCTACGACCTGTGGCTCGACGCGCTGCAGGGCGGCATGAAGAGGCTGATTGGATACGCGCTGGACGAGCGCGTTGGCCCTCGCGAGGATGGCGACGATGAAGAGGGAGCTCCAGTCGGCATCCCGATTAAGTGAGGATTCGCCGTGAGACAACCGAATCTCCACGTCAGAGCGTCAACGCCAGGTGAAGCGAAGCATGGGCAAAGGAATTTCGCTGCGCAGTCGCACAACTCCGTGTCGCCCTGCGCGCCGTAGGCACTTCGACCGATCGGATGCGCACCGGCCTCACAGCGTTGAAGGGCGGTGACGCGGCGGCGCCTCCGTCAGCGCCCAGTAACCCGGAGCGCGAAGTCAGACCGAATGTGCTTTGCCGCCCTTTCCCACCACCAGCCAATCGTCTTTTGATCATGCCAAAGCGAAGAAAGCGGCCCCCAGTGATACTGGGGCAAATGCAGAAGCTATCGACGTCGAACGGTCGGCTGTTCAGCGTGAGTGTTGAAGGACCTCACCTGACCCTTGCGGACACCATGGTGGCCGCGCCCCGCTACCTTTATATCCTCGAAGCGCATTTCGATGGCGCGGCCGATCTTTTGCATTGTCTGCGTGCCTGGGAAAACGGCAGTGGGCGAAAGCCTGGCAATATGGCTGATGACCAAAACGAGCTGATCAGGCGGTGGGTCAATGCGCACGATCGAGCCGATGCGGAAGCGCGACAGTGGCTCAGCCAGCCCGACATTCAAACGTTCCAAGTGACGCTTACAAACAGATAGTGTTCATCGCTGACTTCTGACCCGGTCTTCTCGATCCATTCAATGCATTTCTGCTTGAGCTGGTCGTAAGCATCTGCTTCCGGGACGGTCGGAACTCAATACACCAGCTTAGATTGAGGTCGCCCCCCGGAAACTATGACCTCAGAAGCAGAGAGCTTCCATCGACCGCTGGGCAGCGGGTAATCGTGTAGACCAAGCCGACACGCACCGATGAACGTCTGCCGGGTTGCCGCCATGCTGCCCAGTGGAGAACGATGCGCACTGGGAGCCGCCGCGGCCGCAAGATCGTCGGCACCGTGTTGCAGCTGCTGTCCTTGCTGAACGACCACGGCATGACACTCGGACAGGCCTTCCTCCAGGCGCGCATCGATGCCAGCGGCGGCCGGCTGTTCATCGTGGACAACAGCGTGCCGGCCGCGACCCTCGCTGCGCTTCGCTCGATTCATCCCACCACCACCGGGCACCGCGCTCCGTTCCCCTTTTTTTTCGGCTGCCCCTCCGACGTAGTGCACACCACCAAGCGCACGAACGAAGGCTGTCCCGAGGTGCCCAACTGCCCAGCTGCCCAGCTACCCATCGACAATACTGGGTGGAGAACCGTATCGGTTCATCGGGCTGGCGCGCCAGAACTGGCTGTTCGGCAGCAGCCTTCGCGCGGGAACGCGGGCAACCGCTGTGATAAGCCTCCTCCAGTCCGCCAAGCTCAGCAGGCACGCTCCATGAGCGTACCTGCGCGGCGTGCCTGAGCAGCTGCCGAGGCAGCCGGCCAGCCCGATCGGGGAGCTGCAGCCGCATCCCTGGATGCAACGCACGTACCGCCAACAGAGCTGCGCTCCGCAGGCGCTAAGCCTTCGCCCGCGGCTTCATGCGGAAGCTGATGCCCATGCGGTTAATGGCGTTCATCGTGGCGATGGTGAGGGTCAGGTTCACCAGATCCTTGTCGCCGAAAACCGCCAACGCCGCCTCGTAGGCTTTATCGGACGCGTGTGTTTCGCTGACGCGGGTAACTTCCTCGGACCAGGCGAGGGCCGCTCGTTCTTGCTCTGAGAACAGGTACTCGGCTTCGTGCCACACCGGAACGAGGACTACTTTCTCCACCGACATTCCGCCAGCAATCAGGTCACGGGTATGGATGTCGATGCAGTGCGCACAGCCATTGATCTGCGAGACGCGCAGGAACACCAGATGGATAAGCTGGTTCGGCAAGGATGTGCCAGAGGTGACGAAGTGATGCAGGCCACCGATGGCCTTGGCCCCTTCCGGGGATGCTTGGAACCAAACTGCGCGGGTCATGAAACGCTTTCTTCAAGTTGAGGGTGAAACGGTTGCAGGAGCAACCTGTTCCTAAGACGCTTGAAGTGATTGGTTTGTGACAGTCGCAGGAAAAAAATTGGGCCCAGACGTCAGTTTCCTGATCGGGGCGTGCTCGGCCCCGGAACTCAGAAAGCGAGCAGCTTCTCCTTCAACCGTGCCAACTTCACCGGATTCCGCTGGATGCGAACCCGGGAGACCTGAACATCGGTGAACTCGAACGTCTGTACGGAGTCAAGTGCACCGTCGAGGTAGCGCAGGAGCGACCATTCGCCATTCAGTATGGCCGGCTCAAGTCGCATCATGGCACCGTGGCGCAGGTGCGTCGCGTAGTAAAGCTGAGCGATGCGTTGAGCTCCTAGCAAAGGCCCCGACAAGCTTGGCCTGACGTCGCCAAAGTCGCCCAGCATCTCCGATTCCTCTGCGAGCAGCCGCTTGATGCCCTCAAGATCACCGCTCGAAATTGCCTGAACGAGTCGTCGCAACAGGTCCAGCCGAGCCGCTGCTGGCATTGGCAACGGCTTCAAGCCCGTTGATTCGCGCGCGCTCTCAAGCCGCTTTTTGGCTCTATGAACAATCTGCCGGGTGGAAGCTTCACTTCGGCCGATGGCCTCGGCTACTTGCTCGTACTCTGCGTCGAACACCTCACGCAGCAAAAAGGCGGCCCTTGCTTCCGGCGATAGACAGTCCAGAAGGAGCAAGAAGGCGATGGACACATTGTCGGCGTTCTCACACGCTTGCTCAGGCGTGGTCGGCGCCTGTTCCAAAAGCGGCTCGGGAAACCACGCGCCAGCGTACGTGGCTCTTCGCAGTTTGGCTGCCCGAAGACGGTCAATCGCCATCCGCGTAGTCACGGTCACGAGCCAGGCTTCAGCATTCAGGACCTGGGCTCGGGACGACTTCGTCTCTTCATGCCACCGCAACCATGCGTCTTGAACCAGATCCTCCGCCTCCTGTACGGACGAAAGCATGCGGTAGCCAATGGCCATCAGTCTGGGACGCACGTTCGAGAACAGTTCGGTGGACGCGCACGACATGGCGGGGAAGTTTAGTTCAAGGGTCAAGCAGCAGAGCGTCGCCGCGAAAAACCAACAGAAGACCGTGCGGCATGCGGCGATGGTCAAGGTAAAGGTTTCCACCAATCGCTGACCCGAGAGGTGCGGACGAAAACCTGGACCAAGAAATCGTCCTTGTATTCCCGCGAAGATCGGATTCGAGCTCCTGAGCTCTACATCACGCATGGCAAATGCGTCAGACGCCCGATCCGTCAGCCGAGTGATCCACAAAGAATTCCCTGAAGGGCTGGTACGACGGATACCGGCAGCAGCTCCTTTTCCCAGCAGGGTAGGCGGCCCGCGACTCAAGTTCTCGCAGGAACAAAAGGCGGCGGCTATCCGACGACGTCGCGTCCTTCAAACGATGCCCCTGCGTGCCTACTTCCGGTCGCCCCAGCGGCAAGCACCCTCCGTGCAACTCACGAGGGCACATTCCATGAACAACGACATCACACCCAATTCCAACGGCCTCTCACTGGAGTACCGCGGCTTCAGATTCGAGCTTCGCGCAGAGCCGCAACAAGGCGGCTATCGCCCGGTCGTCGCTCTCCTGCGCACGCCTGCGACAGAAGAAGAGGCGCTGCTGCCTGACGACACCGAAGAGATCGTTTATGGAACCGCGGCGGAGGCCACCCGGCATGCAGAGCAACAAGCCATGCGCTGGGTTCACGACCGCACTGGCGATGGACGGGGGCAGTTCTAGGGACCGTGCCACGCGCCAGCGCCGCTGGTCGCGAGCCTGAGCGGCGTATTTGACGAAGCGTCCTGCGGCGTGCTCGCGACCGCGCCGGACAGCACCGCGACCTTCTTCACCTGGATTGGGATGCCGCGCGAGGGCCTCGTCGTGGCGCTGACGCTGACGCAGCGCAGCTTCAGCTACTCCAAGCTGACCGCGGTGGGCCTGGGGTGCTGCCGGGGCTGGTCATGCCCCTGGCCGCGGTGATCGGCGCAGTGGTGACGGGGCTGACCACCGCGCTGCTGCGTGTGGCCTGGCCATGGCAGCTGTTGAGATGCTGTGCACGATCGGTCACGAATCACTCCGAAGTCGCATCCCAAAGGCTACGAAACCCGTGCGACCACCGCCTTAATGATCGACTCCGAATCATGATGCTGCGCGACACCGCGCTGGGTGACCGGCGAAGGGTCGCACATTGAGAGCAAGGGGGCCGAGCCGCGCCAGTCCTCGCGGATCGGGCAACGGTCTGACCGCTACTTCTTGGCGATGCTGGTGTTCAGTTCTCGCGCATGCTGCAGGTGTCCTTGGACCACGGGCAGCATCTCTTCGGCCAATGCCTTCAGGTCGGCGTCCTTGGCATTGGCCTGTGTCTTCTTGAGCAGCTTCTCGGTGGCTTCGTGATCGCCCACGCCCGCCTGCTTCACGTAACGGCTGTCGAATGTGCCGCCCGGCAGAGCCTTGAGTTCCAGCCCCACCGCCTTGTGCTTGACACTCGGGCCGTCGGGCAACTCGGTGCCCTTGGCGGAGGCCAGCGCCTTCACGTCGGCAAGGCCCTAGGAATGGTCATCGACCATCATCTGAGCGGACTCCTTGATGCCGCCGTTCGGGGCTTTCTCCAGCGCGATCTTGCCAGTTTCGATTTCCGCCATGTTGGTCTCTGCGATGTCCTTGAGCATCGAGGCGTCGGCGGACGCGAGCTTGTCCGCAGCCCAGGCGGACGGAACGACATCAGCGATGCGGCAACGGCAACGGATGCCGCGAGTTGGCGTGAGAGTCGGGTCATGCAGGTACTCCAAGTTTGATCAAGGCCACAGGCTCGCCGAGCGTGCTATCTCATGCGCGGAATCGAGGTTGGAAGCCTCGCGGGTGAGCGCGATGAGCAGCCGGGGTCCGCAGACATAGACCCCGTCACCGTCCGCGGACAGACCGGCAAGGTCGCAGAGGACTTCGTCCACCGCCTGCGGGGTCAGGGCCTCGTGAATGAACACCCGACTTGCGTAGGAAGTATGCTCGAGCGAGGACACATAGGCAGCATCGCCACGAGCAGGGATGAGTAGTGAAGCTCGAAGGGCAACACCCTCTGCGTGCGCCCTCTTCGGCCATCGCGTAGATCGGCATGATGCCGATGCCGCCGGCAATCATCAGCAGGCGCGTCTCGCTCCGGTCGATGCAGAAGGCCGAGTCCGGGCCCTCGATCTCAATGGCATCGCCGACGCGCAGCGCATCTACGGCCCTGGAGCCGGCATCTTCACGTACGGCGATGCACCGGCTTCAATCTTGCTTGCCGTGGAGACCGCCGCTCAGCGGTGTCTGAGCGAACGGAGACAGGGTTGCGGAGGGTTGGCAGCGTCGTCCTCATCGGGCACATTTGCGATGGAATCGGAATTCCGTTAAGTGGCCTTTGCCCTTGTGCACGCGAACAACATGTCAATCCACCACCATGCGGCTCCTTGTCATCGAAACTGTCCTTTCCAGTCCGGAACAGTACTTTCCGCAAGCGCTGGAGGACCATGGTTTTCGCGTGCACTCCGCGCGTGACCCCGTGGAGGCCAAGTGGCTCGGCTCACATGGCGACTATGCGGGAATTCTGCTCGAGGCAGACCCCCGCGACGCCGATCGCTATTCGATCCTGCGTGCGATCCGCCGAACCAAAAGCACGCCCGTCCTCGTCCTGACGGAACGCGACACGGTGGCGTCGCGTTTGCAGGGAATCCACTTCGGAGCGAACGACTTTCTGGTCCGGCCGTTCGAGCCAGCTGAACTTGTCAATCGCGTGCACGCGCTGCTGCTCGCGTCGAAGCCAAAATCTCAACGGGTGCGTTTCGCCAATCTGGAGATAGACCTCGAAGCCCGCACATGCTGGCGGAACGGCAAATCTGTGCAACTCACGCGAACGGAGTTCGCGCTGTTCGTCGCACTCTTGCGCCGGCCAGCGCAAGTGCTTTCTCGCGCCGCACTCTTCGACGAGGTCTGGCGCACCGTTGCGCGCAGCGAAGACAATGTCCTCGAAGTCACCATGCGTCGCTTGCGCGTCAAGCTTGACAACCCGTTCGAGGTCAAGCTTCTTCACACGGTACGCGGTGTGGGATACATGCTTGACGATCGCTCGACCCGAGAACCAGAATTGACGGCTTTCCCTCAAGGTGCGCCTCATCAGGCCGCAAGGCGCTCCGCGCTCGATGGTTCGCGGTCGTCGCCAAGGGTGACGGGACGCGTGTCGCTTCAGGTTGGACAAATGGCCGAGAACAATGCTGCGAATGGAATGAGGACAGACGTATGGCGCCGCAACAATGCGTGGGTGTCGGGTAGCGGGCCCGCCACCATCATCTTCGCGCACGGCTTCGGATGCGACCAGACGATGTGGCGCCTGATGGCGCCGCTCTTCAGAGGCAGGTTTCGTACGGTCCTGTTCGACCATGTCGGCAGCGGCGGCTCGGACCTGTCGGCGTATGAGCCACGCCAATACAACACACTGCAGAAGTACGCGGACGACATCAATGAGTTGCTCGACGAAGTGGCGTCACGCCAGGTCGTCTTCGTGGGCCACTCGGTCAGCGCAATGATCGGCATGCTGGCGGACCTGGCGAAGCCAGGGCGAATCGTGGGCCACGTCATGATCGGCCCGTCGCCCTGCTACGTGAACGATGGCGATTACATCGGTGGGTTCGAGCGGGCCGATATCGACGAACTCCTCTCGACCCTGAAGAACAACTATCTTGGTTGGTCGAAAAGCATGGCGCCCGTCATCATGGGCGCGCCGGACCGGCCAGCGCTCGGGCGAGAACTTGCCGACAGCTTCTGCCGAACCAACCCGGAAATCGCCGAGCATTTCGCACGCGTCACGTTTCTCTCCGACTATCGTGATCGGCTGCCCGAGTTGCAGACGCCCAGCCTGATCCTGCAGTGCGATGACGACGTCATTGCGCCAACCACCGTGGGCGCGTTCATGCATCAGGTCATGCCGAGGAGCATCCTGCGCGTGATCGAGAACATCGGGCATTGCCCCCATCTCAGTGCGCCCGGTGTCTGCATCGAATCGATGGAAGAGTTCCTGTCGACGGTGTGTTAGCGCCAGTGCAATCGTGATCAGCGGGTTAAGATTGCATCGGTACTAACAAAGCTGACCCACCGTCCCACCGTCCCATCGTTGGCTCGTAGAAAGGGGATGCCGGGTTCAAAGCGCAAGCATCCAGCCCGCAGCCGCCGCAAGCGCCACGACCAGCACAGGCGACTGCCGCCCGTAGACCAGCAAGCCGAAGGCGGCCAGGGCCAGCCCGAAATCGGCGCGTGAATGGATGGCGCTCGTCCATACCGGGTCGTACAATGCGGCTGCCAAGACGCCGACCACCGCGGCATTGACACCGGCCATCGCACGTTGCACCCCGTCGCGCTGGCGCAGCGGCTCCCAGAACGGCAGGGCGCCGGCCACCATCAGGAACGCAGGAACAAAGATGGCAACGAGCAGCGTCAGACCACCGACCCATCCTCCAAGCGTTCCAGTCATCACTGCCCCGAGGTAAGCGGCGAAGGTAAACAAGGGACCCGGCACGGCTTGGGCGGCCCCGTATCCGGCGAGGAACGCATCGTTGGTGACCAAGCCGGTGGGTACGACGCTCGCCTGCAGCAGCGGCAGCACCACATGCCCGCCGCCAAACACGAGTGCGCCCGATTGGTAGAACGACGAGATGGCCGACAGAGCTGGCAACCGAACTGCGGCCGCCAGCACCGGCAGCAGTACGAGCAACAGGCCGAACTTCAAGAGCATCGCTGCGCCCGTTCTCTTGCTGATGCCGTAGTCGCGATGCTCCGCGACCGGCAGGTGTCCGAGTTGCACCGCCCATCGTCCTGCAATGCCACCTGCAACAATGGCACCGACCTGGCCCATCGCCGACGGAACGGCCAGCATAAAGAGCGCGGCTACGATGGCCACGCCCGCTCTCAGACGGTCCGCACAAAGCGTCTTGGCCATGCCCCATACGGCCTGCGCAACGATGGCAACTGCAACGACCTTGAGGCCGTGAACCGCACCTGATTGCGCCAACGCGGCCCATTGGGTGACGCCCAGCGCGAACAAGATGAGCGCTGCGGCGGACGGAAGAGTGAAACCGACCCATGCGCAGAATGCCCCCAGCCACCCTGCGCGTCCGAGTCCTAACGCGATGCCAACTTGGCTGCTGGCGGGACCTGGCAGAAACTGACAGAGCGCGACCAGATCGGAGTAGCTCCTGTCGTCCAACCACGCCCGACGCTCGACGAACTCGGTACGGAAGTAGCCGAGGTGAGCGACAGGCCCGCCGAAGGAGGTCAGCCCGAGCTTCGAGAAGGCGACAAAGACCTCCAAGGCAGAGCCCTGCGGTGCGGGCTCGCTTGTTGGCAAAGCGGCGGCCAACGCCGAGTCCTGCTTGTCTGCTTCTTCACTTTCGCTCATCGAATGCCGGTCCTGGTTGGCTGATACCCCGGGCATCTTAGCTATGCCACTTGAAGCCGAAAGATCAGGTCCGCCGGGCCGCGCAAGTCGCTTCGTTGGCCGAAGGGGAAGATCCAGTCAAACGCCTTACCAGCAGACTGTTGCGTGTCAAGATGGGATGACCGGGCCCTTACCGCACTGCAGAGAACTGTCCAAACGCAGAAGCTTCAATCAGATCGACAATGGAAGTCGTCCAGTCGAGCGTCTCCGACGACTTGGAAGATTGCCTGGAACCATCTGCCTCGTGATCTGGAGGCAATCAGCTTTCGTTCGGGAATCGCTTAACCTTTGCTAACGCAGTGAGTACGTGACGGGTCCTTCGGATATCCCGAGCCGCCGACGGTCGTGGCTACCGTCGCTGGCGGCCCTCGCCGTGGCGACCTTGATCGGCTGGGGTTGCCTTATGGCAGCGACCGAAGTGTTGGAAGGCCTGCGCACTGGGGCACTCGACAATCGCAAGGGCGCTGACATCCTCGCAGCAGAGCAGCCCGTCTTTTACTGGGCTCTGATTGGCTTCTACACGGCGGCAACGCTGACCGCCGCCGGCTTGGCGCTTTTGGTGGTGGCCGTTGCCGTGCGCGATCTGCTTGGTGCAAGAGGCGCAGATAAATGAATGCGCCGTCTCCGCGTATGTCGACCTGCGTGCCGGTGGTAACGAGCCTGTTGTCGGTTTTCCGGCGGCGCAGCTCTCCAAGCCCACTCACAAATGCCTGCATGGCGATGCCGAAGGGTCGCTGTTGACCGGTTCCGGCCGCCGGTTGCATTCGGCGGTGCTCGGCCAACACGGCGAGAGTGCGGTCGACCGTTCGAGGCGGGCTGGGTAACGTTGAACGTCGCGTCAACGAACGAGGAGCGTCAACCCGCGATTGTCAACGACCTCGCGGCCGCGGGCGTGGCACTGCTAGTTTGCAAAGTTGCCAAGGGCGAAAACACTGTTCGGAACGTTGGGCAGCGAAGGGGGCAAGCGATGCTGGGCAGAAGCGACTGGAGGCGGATTCATCCGCTCGTACGCGCGCAATGTCTCCTTGCCAGCCGGCAACAGGAACCACTCTGCAGGCCCCATGCGATCTCCTGGCTCGACATCCACGAGTGCCTTCGCTTTAGCGGCACGAAGTGCGCGCCGCACCTGTTCCACATCGCAGTTCAACAGTACCGCAAGTTCTTTCGCTTGAGCACCCAGCGGAAGGGACAACAGCGCACGAAGTATCGAAGCCGTCAGTGGCTTGATGGGCGGTTCGCTTTGCACAAGGACCTCAATCGACTTCTTTGACATGGCTTGCAAAATTGATCGCTACGAAGCAATCTATGCACTACAACTTGTAGCGCGCTGGTCGTCAATAGGCGAAGCTGCCGCCTTCGAGCAGCTCAACCGGCGGTGGCAGCCAGAAGGAGTCTTGGCGAGACGGCCTCGGCTCGGCGAGGCCGTCCGACCAGCTCCTACCCAGTCTTCACCTCGATGCGACGTGGCTGCGCATGCGACGCCTTCGGTATCCGCAGCTTCAAAACGCCTTGGTCCAGTTCAGCGGTCACCTTTTCGGTGTCGAGTTCCTTGCTGAGGGTGAAGACGCGCCGGAAGCGACCAAGTGCGACTTCGGTGTGGCTGATCTTCAACCCATCGGGGACCTTCAAGGACGATTCGGCCTCGATCGTCAGTGTCGAGGCCTCCACGTGCAGGTTGAGTCCTTCACGGCTGACGCCAGGCAGGTCCGCGTACAAAGTGATGCCGCTCACGTCCTCGATCACATCGACGGGAGGCGTGAGAGCCGACACCTCATAGCGGGAATTCTCGGGTGTTTCGGCGTCATGGCGGCTGGGACGGTCAGCCGATTGGATATCGCTGTTCATGATTTCTCCTTCCTGGTTTTTCGGCGTTCACTGGACGGTGATGCGGCGTGGCTGCGCGGCCACTTGGCGCTGGACGGTGATGTGAAGAAGCCCATTGCTCAGCTTGGCTTCCACACCCTCAGGATCGGCGTCTTCGGGCAGCGTCATCACGCGGCGAAAGGCGCCTTCGAACCGCTCGTTGATATGGAGCGTGGCTTTGTCTTCCGGGCGCGGCGTGATTCCCTTTCGCTCGCCGGCGATGGTGAGCAGCCCGCGCTCGAGAGTCACTTCGAGTGACGCGGGATCGATGCCGGGCGCGAAGGCGTAGATCTCGAGGGCCCGGTCGGTGCTGCCGACATTGAGCGCGGGAAAGCCGTCGCGGGGAAGGCCGCGGATGCTTGGCGACAGGTCCGCAGCCTGGCGCATGTCGCGCTGCAGACGATCGATTTCGGCGAACAGGTCGCGCGGGAACAAAGCACGGTACATGGCAAATCTCCTGGATGCAGGCACGCCTCGGCCGACCGAGGCGGCGCACGGTTGAACAACTGGCAGTTTGGAATGACGGCAAGGCGCGCTTGCCTGGGCGAAAGGCGCCTATTGCATGGGTGCGGACTTGCGAGAGTCGGCACTCGAGCGCAGCGTGCGCGGCCAGGACACTGTCTTGATGCGAGGCATCCTCAGACGCCAGCGCGGTGACCGCGATTCGGGGTAGTTGAATTTCGCCAGTTCCTCCCGGCCTTTTTGCGTGATCGCCAAGACCTGGGCCACAGAAGGCGATCCCGAAGAGGCGTGGGCCGGCGAGGGCACCATGGCGACCACAAGGCCGGCGGCGCGAAGGACTCGAACCTGGTCGATGTCCGTGGTGCGATAGAACGTCAGGGGCAAGCGAGAGCCGGCAATTTGCTTGAGCAAGTTCATGGTCATGTCGATACCTCCTTTGGCGGTGACCAGTTTCCGACGGTGAAGAAACTAGGTGCCCGAAAAAAACTTTTCAAGAGGAGGCAGACAGATTTTTTTCTGGAATTGGTTCGCTTCCGCGTGCCCCAAGCGTGCATGCGTGGACACCGCCTCAGCGCGGCCAGACTGCGTCCGGCCTGCATGGCAATGCGCCACGGCGGGCACCGCTGGCGGGCAACGCTTCGAAGCGCACCCGGTCTCCCTCGGCAATGGCGTGCGACCAGCGTCGGGGCCTGGAACTGAGATCAGCCAACCCTTGGGCCCCCTCCGGCTCGAAGGGAGCCAGCCACTTGTCGGCCGTTCTAACGCTCACACCACCAGCTTTACTGGCGGCCCTCACCGTCCAACCCTGCTGTGGCGCCCGGTTCGTCCGATCCACTTCGAGGCCATCCTCGCGAACGCTTCAAGGATACAAAAGCCGTACCGGGGCGCTAATTCGGGCCGTGCTATCGATTTCCGCGGAGCGCGAAGATCCTGAGCTCATACACGCGTCGAAGGCAGACTGCATCTGCGCATGCATCTCTCTCGTCGCGCGTCCACTGCGCATGCTTTGCTGCAAAAGCCTTCCTGTCGGAACTAGCCCGCAGCGCTACTTCGTAAATTTCCGCCATGTCAGCGTCCAGCTTTCCAAGGGCCGGGTCTGCACAGATCTTTCTCTCCGCCGACGATGAGGCGGTTGTGCAGTCGAAGCTAGGCCTGGAAGGCTGTGAAAGCACAGGATCTGGGGCTTTTCCAAGCACTGCAGTCTTCTCGAATGGAGACGGCGCCTCCTGATTGGCAGGCAGGGAGCGTGATACCTGCGGCTGGTCCAAGGGCCCGCCCGGCCGCGCGGCCATGCGATGTCCCACAAACACGATGACTGCCAACGGCACCGCGACGGCGAGACACAGGATGGACTGCCTGCGAAAGCGGGACGCGGACCTTGCAAATTTCATGTTCTCCTCCGGTGCAGAGCGCGAACGACGATCGAAGCTTGGAGAAGGCATCACGCAGCCGCTTCGACATCTCTTGCGGCCTCACTGCGCCGCGCCGCCATGTACGCATCCGCTTCCTGCAGCACCCAGCGCCCGTCACCGTCGAAGCGCAGCACCTGGGTATGGAACGGCACTACCGCCTCCCGGTGCGCAATGCTAATCAGCGTCGCCCCTTCCTGCTTCACGCGCGCATAGAGAGCCGCTTCGTTCTCGTCATCCAACGCGCTGGTCGCCTCGTCCAGAATGACAAACCGTGGGGCGTGGACCAGCACGCGAGCAAATGACAGCCGTTGCTGCTCTCCCATGCTCAAGACCTTGTCCCAGTGCTGCACCGCTTCCAGACCGCCCACACGGGCAACGAGGTCCGGGAGTTGCACTTCGGCCAGGATCCCGGCGAGGCGCTCATCGGTCACGCCTTCTATGTCTCGCGAGGGATACAGCAACTGCTGCCGGAGGCTTCCGGCCGGCATGTAGGGCCGCTGCGGGAGGAACATCAGGCTCTGCAGCGGCAGCCGGCGCACCGTGCCAGAGCCGTGATCCCACAACCCGGCGATGGCCCTGAGCAAACTGCTCTTGCCGCTGCCGCTGGGCCCGGTGATGAGCAGGCCATCGCCAGGTTTCATTTCCAGTTCGAGTTCCTGCAGCAGCACCCTGCCCGCCCCAGGCGTGCGAAGCGTGAGCGACTCGATCAACAAAGCCTCGCCTTCTTCATGCAGGTTGATACGTTGCTCCTCACCGGAGGTTGAAGCGGCCGTACCCTCCACAGGCCTGTCGGCGCGCTGCGGCAGCGCCACTGCCTTGGCCAGGACGTCCAGCCGGCCGATGCCGGCGACGAAGCGGCTGAGCGACTCGAAGTTGTCGACGATCACGGTCACGGCGGTCAGCACCGCGGCGAAGGCGGCAACGGCTTGCGTGGCGCGACCGACCTCCAGCTCGCCGCTCAGCACCGCCTGCGCCAGGATGACGACCGGGAGCACGAGCGTCAGCTGGCTGTATGCGCGCTGATAGAGATTCAGGTTGCGCTGCTTCTTGATGAGCTTATCGTAATTCTCGTAGACGTCTTCGAAGCGTCGGTCGATCTGTGCGCGCTCCTGAGGTTCGCCCCGGTAGAAGGCAATGCTCTCCGCGTTCTCGCGCAGCCGCATGAGGTCGAACCGGAAATCCGCTTCACGCTTCAGCTGCCAGAAATTGAGATGGATCAACGGTTGGCCGAAGAGCCACAGCGCGACCACGGTCCCGACGATGGCGTAGATCGCTAGAAAGCCGACGAGCACCTTGCTGATGCCCCACAGCACGGCACTGAAGGCGACCAGTTGCATCGCGGAGCCCAGCACGACCAGCAGAAAGTTGATGCTGCGCCCAGTGAAGGTGTTGATGTCCTCGGCAATGCGCTGGTCGGGGTTGTCGATGTCCGGGTCGGCGCTGAGGTGGTAGTAGCGGCGCTGGCTCAGGTATCCATCGAGGAACCGCCCCGTCAGCCACTTGCGCCACTGGTTGGCGAAGGAGTCGCGCATGAAGTAATAGAACGCATAGACCGGCACCGCCATAGCGAGAACGATGAGGCTGGCACGAACGGCGACCCAGAAGCGGTCGGCGTCTTTGGCGGCCAGCGCCGATGTCAGCTCACCTGTCTTCGCCACCAGCATGACCGCCAGTTGCGTGTCCAGGAGCATCAGTCCCATGAGCAGCGCGAGCAGCCACCATGCAGTGGAGCGCTTGTCGCCCAGCCAGAACGGCTTGGCAACGCGAAGAAACTGCTTCCACGCCGCGAGCGACAGACCCGGAGGACGTGCCCCGCGCCGACGCTTCGTTCCTACCGGCGCGATCCCGGATGTTCCGGACGTAGATGTCCCGGTCTTGGCAAGTGCGGACGCCGCAGTGGTAGTGGCCGTTGCAACTGCATCGGCAAGGGGGTCGGCGGCTCGGTCAAGCATGGGTGAGGAATCGAAAACGTGGGCGCCCGGCGCGCATCAACTGGCATGCCGGACCGCAACCATTCACCAAGCGCAGACTGCCTCCGGCCGAGGGCCATCAACGATTCCTGCCGCAATGGTTCGATGTTGCAGACCTTTGCCAGACATGCAAAGAGGCTAACTCCGCCGTGGACCGCATCCCTGTCAGACGACCGCGCGATGAGCGAACACACAGTTTTCGGGGGGCCGCGTCCTGTCTTTGCAGTCGCTGCTCGAAGCGCCCTCGGCTTGCCCCACGCGGTGACCGTTGCGACTTGCGGGCGCGAGGCGCCACTTACCCGGAAAGCCGACAAATGCCGCCACGAAGCCGGCGCTCAGCGCCGGCGCTTTGCAGCCGCCTGATAGATGCTCATGAGCGGCGTGGCCGAGATGCCGTGCACGACGACGGAGATGGCGACGGTGACCAGCACCGCACCGCCGACAGGGCCGATGTCCGGCGACGACGCGCCGTGCGTAGTCGCGTATGCCAAGTAGTACATGGAACCCACGCCGCGGATTCCGAACCAGGCACCCAGCCGGCGCTGCGGCGCGGTCCAGTCGCTGCGCAGCGTAGAGACGTAGACCGCCACCGGCCGCGCGACAGTGATCAACAGAACGGCGATCAGGACGTTCTTCCACGTCAGCATCTCTGCGCGCAGAAGGCAGCCGATCACCAGCATGGCAGCCAGTTCCACGAACTTCTCCAGCTCACGCGCAAATTCGAGCACGTCGCGCGTCATCGCATCGGCCGTATGCGCTTGCTCGGCGGCCGCCTCCCTGGCCTGAGGTGCCTCGGCGACAGCACGCACCTGGTCGGCCTCGTCCTCGACGGCGCGCTCGACGGCGCGCATGCTGAGACCAGCGACGAAGACGGCAAGAAATCCGTACACCGAGGCATGCAGCGCGATGCCGTAGGTCAGCGCGATGAGGCCCAGCGCGAGGAAGCTCTCCATTCCCAGCGCCTGCTTCTTCTCGGTTTGCAGGAATAGCACCAGGCGCGTGAACACGGCGCCGCACGTCCAGCCGAGTGCGAGGCCGCCCACGATGGCCCAGGCAACGTCCAGACCCAGCCACCGAAGAGCCAGGGGCCCGAGGTGATGTGCGCCCGCCAGCCCCAGCGCCAGCATGACGAAAGGAAAGGCAGCGCCATCATTCAGTCCGCCCTCGGCAGTCAAGCCGAAGCGCAGGTCGTCCCGGTCGTTCTCATGGCGCACCTGCACGTCGGAGGCCAGCACGGGGTCTGTCGGCGCAAGAATCGCTGCCAGCAACAGCGCAGCCGCCAGCGACATGTGCAAGGCGAGGCCTGCCAGTGTCATCAGCGCAATGGTGATAACCATGCCGAGCGTGGCGAGAAGAACAGGCTGTCTCCAATTCGAGAGCTGCATGCGGATCTGCAGACGAAGCCCCACAGCGAAGAGCGACACCAGCACCGCCACCTCGCTGATCGCCTCGATGAGGGCGGCGTCGGACTCGATGCCGATGTGCACCACGTTGAAGCCACCCGGGCCCAGCGCAAAACCCAGAGCCATGTAGAGCGCTGCGGCGCTGATCGGCAATGTCTTGAGCAAGGTGCCCGATAGCGCCATCAGTATCAGCAGCCCGCCGATTATCAGATCCCACGTAGCCGCAGTCATAAGCTGGACCCAATGAAGAATAGATCTAGAGCGATGTCCACAAATCGATGGCCCTGATCGGCAGGATTCGCGGGAATAAGCACTTCGACGGCATCTGGATCAACTGGACTTGGCCAGAAAATTCGAAACGGTGAGGCCGCATGGCGATGCTTTCCTTATGGAATCGATCTGTTTCGGGCGAAGCGCGGGCCACAACTGGCCAGCGTTGCCGAGCCAGTCGAAGTCCACCTCTTGCCCGATGCTCGCCGGGTGACTGGAATGTGAACCAGACCAAAGGTGATTGCGCCCTTCAAAAGGCTTCTGTCGCCTGCTGCCATGAATTCCTTCCGCAGAATGTTCGCGGCCAAGCCGTGGAAGCAGGGACCGGACGCCCTCCCGACAAACTCGCGCGCGGAAACGAGCTTGGTTCTATGGTGTTGAGTCGCGCCCGGCTTCGAACGTAGGAGAGCCCAGACTTACGCTGTGAGGCGGCTCCTCTCTGCGGACATGCGTGGCAACCGGCGCGTCGCTCAAAGCTGTATGCGTTCCGTCTGTTCCTCCCAAGAAAAAGGTCCGACGACTGGGCTTTTAACGCTATGAGACCAAGAATCGATCTCTTGCCAGAGACAGATGCAGATCTGCTCTGAAAGCAGCCAGGGTCTCAGACCTACAGCGCCAACCCGCTCGTGGTCCGAATGTGGCGTGTTTAAGGAGACTCGAATGACTGACAACAAGAAGCAAACAGGCCTTGATCGCACGCTCAT
Source organism: Variovorax paradoxus (assembly GCF_902712855.1). Lineage (NCBI taxonomy): Bacteria > Pseudomonadati > Pseudomonadota > Betaproteobacteria > Burkholderiales > Comamonadaceae > Variovorax > Variovorax paradoxus. Next base: position 743,442 of record NZ_LR743508.1, on the reverse strand, counting down.
CTCGTTGAACGAGGACTATGAGATCCGTGACTGGACCAAGAGTCTGGACTGCAGTGAGGAGCAGCTGCGCGCGGCGGTCGAGGCGGTGGGCAACTCGGCAGAGAAGGTCCGCGAATACCTCGCCGGCAAGAAGTAGGCAGCGTCATGACCAAGGGTGATGCGCTCTCGGTTTACAAGGCGAAGCGCAACTTCGCCGTCACGAGCGAGCCCGCCGAGGGCGGCAAGGCCAACCCTCACGCCCTCAGTTTTGTTGTCCAGAAGCACGCCGCCTCGAGGCTGCACTATGACTTCCGGCTCGAGTTGGACGGCGTGATGCTGTCCTGGGCCGTGCCGAAAGGTCCGAGCTTCGACCCGCAGGAGAAACGGATGGCGATCCACGTCGAGGACCACCCCATCTCCTACTCGTCCTTCGAGGGGACGATCCCGCCGAAGCAGTACGGCGCCGGCACGGTGATAGTCTGGGACAACGGGACTTGGGAGCCTGTCGGAGACCCACGCGCCGGCATGGCCGCAGGCAAGCTCGTATTTCGCCTGCATGGCCAAAAACTGGAAGGTTTGTGGGAGCTCGTGAACATCGCCAAGGGCGGCGAGCGCCAGGAGCCGTGGATCCTCTTCAAGAAGAAAGACGAGTTCGCGCGCCCGCATGCGGACTACGACGTCGTGACGGCGCTTCCAGACAGCGTCATTGCAAAGCCTCTCAAAAAGGTGGCGCGCAAGCCATCCAAGAATGCCGAGCACCCCAAGCCTTCGTCCGTCAGAAATCCCCTTGCTTCGGCAAAGAAATCCGCATTGCCCCAGACCCTGAAGCCACAGCTCGCCACGCTCGCGGCAGGCATCCCGGGAACTGGCGAATGGCTTTACGAAATCAAGTTCGACGGTTATCGCCTCATGGCCCGACTGGACAAGGGCAAGGTGGGACTCATTACGCGGGGCGGGCACGACTGGGCCCAAAAGATGCCCCAGTTGGTGGACGAACTCGGCAAGATGGGCCTGACCTCGACGTTCCTGGACGGAGAAATCGTCGTCCTGGGCCCCAGCGGCGCCCCGGATTTCAATGCGTTGCAAAACGCGTTCGACAAGCACCAAGGCACCGACCAGATCGTCTATTTTGTTTTTGACGCGCCCTTCTTCGAAGGTGCGGACCTGCGTGATGTCCCCCTGAAGGCGCGCCGTGAAGTGTTGCGTGCATTCTTCGAGGAACGGGCTTCAGAGCACGTGCGCTTCAGCGCAGACTTTCCGGCCGACCCCTCCTCAATCCTGCGATCTGCTTGTCAGTTGCAACTGGAAGGGGTCATCGCGAAGCGCGCTGACGCGCCATACGTTTCCCGTCGCAGCGAGACCTGGCTGAAGCTCAAGTGCAAGCTGCGCCAGGAATTCGTTGTTTGCGGCTACACCGATCGCAGCGATAACTCTGCGCAGATCGGAAGCCTGCTACTTGGGATCCATGACGCCAAGAGCAACCTCTTGCCTGCCGGCAGCGTGGGAACAGGATGGAGTGTTGGCGAAGCCGCGGAGTTCAAGAGGAAGCTGGTGCCCCTGGCTGCAGACGAACCGCCTTTCGATAAGGGCACGTTGAAGCCGGGGCGGTGGTCGAAGCGCAAGTCTGGCGCGGAACGCTGGGTCAGGCCAGTGCTACTGGCGGAGGTGGCGTTCGCCGAATGGACACCGGACGGCCAGATCCGCCACGCCTCGTTCATTGGATTAAGAGACGACAAGCCGGCAAAGTCCATCGTGCGCGAGCAGCCAAAGGTCATATCCGGCCCGGATCCAGCCACCCTGGCGACTGGCAAGCAGAAACCATCAGTTGGAACCGTCAAGGTTAGTCACGGCGAGCGCTTGATCGACCCCACATCGGGCGTCACGAAGCTTGATCTGGTGCGCTTCTACGAGTCGATGACAGACTTCATTCTTCCCCATCTGAAGGGGCGGCCGTGCTCGCTCGTTCGCGGGCCGACTGGCGTGGGTGGTGAATTGTTTTTCCAGAAGCACGGCGAGAAGATCGGTATTCCGGGCATCAATGAGCTACCCGAAACTTTGTGGCCGGGGCACAAGGCTCTGCTGGAGGTCGCAAGTGCCAAGGCGCTTGTCGGTGCTGCACAAATGAACGTCATGGAGTTCCACACATGGAACTCGACGGCGAAAGTGATCGAAAAGCCGGACCGAATGGTTTTTGATCTCGACCCCGGCGAAGGCACCCCGTGGGAGCACATCCAGGAAGCAGCCACGCTCGTGAGGGCGATGCTGCGAGCACTCGGCCTCGAAGCGTGGCTCAAAACCAGTGGCGGCAAAGGCCTGCACGTGGTAGTGCCCCTCGCGCCGCGCTACGACTACGAAACTGTCAAAGGGTTCTCGCAAGCTGTTGTACAACACTTGGCCAAGACGATCCCGACCCGTTTTGTCGCCAGGAGCGGGCCGAATAACCGCGTGGGCAAGTTGTTCGTCGACTACCTGCGAAACGGTCACGGAGCAACCACTGTGGCTGCATTCTCCGCACGTGCCAGGCCAGGCCTCGGCGTCTCCATCCCGGTGAGCTGGGACGATATGACACAGCTTAAAAGTGGTGCACAGTGGAACGTGCGCACAGCGCGCGAACACCTTTCATTTCAAGCTGCGGATCCTTGGGAAGCTTACTGGAAGACACGGCAGCCACTCGCAGAAGCGATGAAACGTTTGGGCTTCAAGCGTTAGGAAAGATCTACGTTCTATCCATTTTTGCGCTGTAGCGCCTGAGTCACGTCCGGACGGAGTCGACCGTTCCTTTCTTCGCAAGCCTCTCCTGAACGCCCCGCGGGTCGTTGGCTCCCGAGGCATTGCAACGCCCGTCCTGCTGATCGAACCTAGTCAGTCAGGTTCCGCCTGCGCCACCAAGTCGGGTAGCCAGAGGACAAAACTGGCACGCCTAATCGCTATCCCGGCATGAGCGGATGATCTGGTTTTTTACAGCGGCCGGCTCCCAAGATGCAGAAAACGACGCGCAGACATCAGCAGGCTGCGCGACCGCCATTGGAATTCCCAGGGCCACAAAGAAGGTCCCAACTAGAGCCAGCATCGCAGCCAGCGGCTTCAATTTCAGTTTCATACGAGAACATCTAATCTGGTGACTGATTGGTATGTTCGCGGATGAAGCGGTGCCTGCCGTCAGGCGCGCAGCGGAGAAGCTGTAGGTCTACAAGCGTTTCGAGCGCGCGCAGGGCGCCCTTTCAGCACTGGGGGCGCGACTCGAAGCGAAACGTTAGGCGGGCCTGCTTGCCTGCTTGGGCAGGATCCAAGGGCCGAGAAATCCAAGAACAAGTTCGGCAGAGCGCGAGCAACTCCATCCACCGCCTGCGCGAATAAGTGGCGCTGGCGGCCAGAACCAAGCGAATGACGCAAGGACCGAGACGCGAGGAGCTTGGGGCGGCCGTCTCCGCCAAGCAAGTGGCTGCGACGGCGCGGCCGGGCAAGCGGTCACATCTGCGCAGCGCCTAAGTCCAAGAGATCTTGTCAAAGTCACCAGCGCGTTGCCACGCAGCAGTTCCGCAGTGGTCCGATGGTTGCGCAAGACCTCGTCGCGCAAAGCAGCAGGTGATCCAAGACACCTCCGAGAGAGTTCGTGGAATGCAAAGATCGCGGTTCGCGACCGGGGCGATGGGCTTTATGCAGACATAAGCGTCGTTGTTCAACCGTGTCTCGCGCTCTCCTACGACACACCCCGCCGACAACCGACGTGGTATGTGCACAGCCAGACCAATCGTGCGGAACCGGTCGAGATCGACCGGTGGCCGAAATCAAAGGCTTTTCCGTCGAACCCACCATCAATTTACCCAGGAGACTCTCATGAACAAGACTTCAATCATCGCCGCAGCACTTGCCCTCGCCACGAGCGGCGCAGTGTTGGCTCAAGGCAATCCACCTACCACGGCGCCCGCCAACCCCGCCACGGCCGCAGGTCAGCAGAATCCCGCAGGCGGCCCGATGGGAACCACAGGCACAACGCCTCAGAACAACTCCGGCACCAGCGGGACTGCGCAAAGTTCGGGCAGCATGGCGACGGGCACCAGCAACGACACCAGCATGGCCAGCAACGGAACCGCAACGCAACGCATGCGCCCTGCCCGTGCGGACCGCAACTGATCCGTGTCAATTCCTGCAATGAGCACTCGGGCGCTTCGTCGCGTGCTTGCAGTGCTGCTCCTCGCTCCTTTCGCCGCAGTAGCGGCGCAGGGCGATGTGCAGCGCATTGCGCACGAAGCCGTCTCCTCCGGGGACAACAAAGGCGGCCCCTTTGCAGTGGTTGACAAGCGGCAGGCGCGCGTTTACGTCTTCCGCGGCAACGGCACGCTGGCCGGCTCGTCGCCGGTGTTGCTTGGGCTGGCTCGCGGCGACAAGTCGGTGCCGGGTATCGGCGAGCGGAAGATGTTGGAGATCCGACCCGAGGAACGCACGACTCCCGCAGGCCGGTTCGCCAGCGAACCTGGACGAAACTTGTCTGGTGAAGACATCGTGTGGGTCGACTACGATGCTGCCGTCTCCATGCATCGCGTGCGCCCGAATGTGAAGGCCGAGCGCCGACTCGAACGGCTCGCCACGCCCACCGCGGACGACAACCGGATCACGTTCGGTTGCATCAACGTGCCCGCCGCCTTCTACGACGCCTACGTCAAGCCCTCGCTTGGCAATCGGAACGGTGTCGTATATGTGCTGCCCGAGAAGACGATGCCCGACAAAGCCATGTTCGGTTTTTTGAAGCCTTGAACAGCCGCGTTCGTGCCGCCGCCAAGCTCACTCAATTTTCAACGATCACCTGCCCATCTCTAAGGAGAGATCATGAATCAGACCACCACGCAAAAGCAGATGTCGCCAGTCAACATCGAACAGAACCGGGCGGTCGGTCAAGACAGCTTTGCAGAGGGAAGCCGAATGGGACGCGAAGCCAACAAGGCTCACGCCTTTCCTGGCGAAGCCGAACAGATCGAAGGAGCCAGCTCTGCTGACGCCCGCGGCGATGTGCAAGACAACCGCGACCATTCGGTGCCGGAGACCTCACGCGAAGATGCCATCCGACAGGCAGCATACGAAGCCTACCAAAGACGTATGGCCTCGGGTGGAGGGTCCGGCAGCGAGATCGTCGACTGGCTCGAAGCAGAAGCGCATGTCAAGAGAGAGCGCGGCGAATAGCAGCGTCGCCCAATTCACCAGCAAGGGACTACAAGCCTTGACAGGCTCAGGGTTGTCAAAGGACGCTACGCTATTGGATAGCTTAGGCGTTCGCGTCGTTGTCGTGAGAAATGACCGGTTCGCTGCGGCTTTGTAGCTTACTGGGGCGCTGGTTTGGCAGAGGGGTCGGCGCCGCCTGCGGCCGCGCCGCTGCCGGACCTACCAGGTTCGCCGTCCCGTGTCGCCTTGCCACCGCCGATCGAGGCTGGCGGCTTGCTCGTTTGAGTGCGAGCCCTGGCCGTACTTTCGTCTGTGATGATCTTTCCGCTTTCGCCGAGTCCGCCGGTGGGCGCCCGAGTCGCTGGCGCCTTCTGCCCGTCGGCGGAAGGCGGCGCCGCAGTTCCCTTTGGGTTACCGGTGGACTGGGCCAAGGCTGGGCCTGTCACTGCGGCACCGAGGGCGCCGCATGCGAGCATTGGAGCTAGCATTCGAAGAAGTAGGTTTTTCATGGCTAAGGTGTCACGGCGAGAACAGCAGCGCCGCGTAGGACTGTCAGGTCTTTACGCGTGGGCGATACCGCCTATGGCCCTTCCGGTTTCACCTCGACCCAATCGGTGCCCAAGCTCACGCGGTAGTCCTCGACCATCGCTTGGGTGGCGGCGGAACCATGGATGGCGCGGCAGAAATCAGCAAACGCCTTCCTTGCTCACTTGCGAGTCTGATCCACCGCACCAAGTAGCGGGATCCACGGGGATGGCGCGAGTCGGGTTGAGCATAGAAACACGGATGCCGCCCGCGTGCCGCGAACATGTATGTGCACCGCGCGAGCGCCTTCGCGATCGGGACGCCGTGAGCAATACAAGACGAGTGAGTCTTACAGATGGTCAAATGCGGCTCGCAACGCGACGTAGCTGCGAGGACTTTGCCCCACGACCGTAAAGCGCGTGTGGCCCAGGCGCCGTTTGAGTGGAACGCAGTTCTCAGCTTTTGCGCGCTTGGATGAGCCCGAATGATCGACTCTGTTGGCTGGTTTGGAAGACCGAACGAACTCTCGGAGGTCCGGGCATTCACGGGCTGGGCGGCGCCAGCAACGGCGCAACCTTGGCCCAGGTAACATGCGTGCGTGGGTGCCCGCACAGCATTGGCACTTGCGCCCTTTCAGCACCGTGGCGCACCCGCTGGGTCGCATTTCCAGTCGGTTCCGCTCCAGCCTGAAGCCCTCGAAAATCGGATCCCTCGAGTTCTGAGAGGGTACCTACTTGGTCTTGGCCGCCTCGCTTGCGGTGTCCGCGTTAGTGGAGCTGCGGCTGCCCTTCAGGTACAACTCCACGTCGGCAGCCTTGTCGCCGACCTTGGCGATGGCTTGGGTCAGCTGCTCCTCGGTCACGTCGAATTCACGCGTCCAGCGCGCGACCTGTCCAGCGTCGTTCTTGTCGATGCGGGGCGCCGCGGAATCACTTTGATTTGCCATGAGATCTCCTGAACTGTTTGGAAACTGAGCTTAGAGCGGTAGGGCTCGATCAGCCTCGAGCGCGACAGGGTGGGCAGCAGGCTGCGGACCCGAAGGCGTCAGCACGACCTTGCGACAGTCCTCCTCGGCCTTCTCGAAGATGTCGTAACCACGCGCGGCGTCTTCCAACGCCATGTGGTGCGTGATGATCACCTCAGGCTTCAGGTCGCCCGCCTGGATATGCTCGAGCAGCTTGGGCATGTGCTGCTGCGCATGCGTCTGGCCCATCTTGAAGGTCAACCCTTTCTCGAACGCGTCACCGAACAAGAAGCCGTGGATGAACCCCGCGTAGACGCCCGGCACGCTCACCACCCCGCCGCGCCGCGTCGCGGCAATGGCCTGGCGAAGCGCTTTTCCGCTGGAGCCTTCGAGCTTCAGGTCAGTCATGACCGTCTCCAGAGTGCTTCCTTTGGCTTCGAAGCCGACCGCGTCGATGGAGGCGTCGACGCCGCGGAAATCCGTGCGCTCGATGATTGCGCCAGCCGGATCGTCGATGTCCTTGAAGTTGATTGGCTCCACGCCGTAAGTGGCCCGGGCGAATTCCAGTCGATAGGCATGCTCGTCGACCATGAAGACGCGCTCGGCGCCCAGCAGCCGGGCCGAGGCTGCGGCCATCAAGCCTACGGGTCCCGCGCCGAAGATGGCCACCGTCGAGCCGGGGCCCACTTCGCCATTCACAGCGGCCTGATAGCCCGTGGGTAGGATGTCCGAGAGGAACAGCACCTGCTCGTCGGCCAGTCCAGCAGGAATGACCAGCGGGCCCACATTCGCCTTGGGCACCCGCACGTATTCCGCCTGCCCGCCCGGGTAGCCGCCATACAGGTGCGAGTAGCCGAAGAGTCCCGCACCGGAGCGCACGTTCTTCTTGTTGAGAATGGCACCACGGCCCGGGTTGGTGGTCTCGCAGGCAGCAAACAGCGTCTTGTTGCAGAAGAAGCACTGTCCACAGGCGATGGTGAAGGGCACAACTACGCGGTCCCCCTTCTTAAGCCGTGTCACGCCCTTGCCGACTTCTTCCACGATGCCCATGAATTCGTGGCCCAAGATGTCGCCCGACTCCATGTCGGGAATTTTTCCGCGGAAGATATGCAGGTCGGAGCCGCAGATGGCCGTTGCGGTCACGCGCAGCAGAACGTCGTCTTCCTGCTCGAGCACTGGATCAGGAACCGTCTCAACGCTGACCTTCTTTGAAGACTGGTAGGTGAGAGCTTTCATTTGACGTCCTAGGAAAATGGGAAGGCGAAAACGGAGAGGGAATGAGCAGCTTCGCGCGGCTCTAGACGTGGGCAAGAAAAAGTAGGCTTCACGCCCTACTCTCGTTGTAGGAGCACAAGCCCTCGGCATGCGCGCCAGGGCCTTCGCAAACTGGGTCTCGTCCTCCTCAGGGTACAGCCCAATGAGAACCCTTTGGCATAGCGACCGATTACGGGCTGGCGCGCCTCTCCGGCTGCAGCGTCGGATGAACCTGGCGCAATGTTCCGCACGAGCTGGATGTGAACGCCCTTTGCGGCACTTCTCAAGGAAGAAGAGGCCCTTGCCTACACGCGACCGTTTGAGAAAGGCCAATGTTGTGTTTCTTCATACGGAGCACAGCCATGACACAGCGCCGAAGCGTGCATTCAGCCGGCAGCCCTGCCAAAACACCCCAGCCCACCAAAGGGGCGAATCCAGATGGTCGCACCCCGGTGCAGCTGCCCAGCGATGCAGCAAAGACAAAGGCCGGCGGTGCGGCACCAGTCAAGCGGACTGCGAAGTAAAGACGTTCTACCGCTTCACCCCTACCTCGCTTATCCAGGATCCCTATGCAACACCATCAAGCAGATGCAGCGCACACCGCTCACCAATCCAGCGTCGTAAAACCCCGAGCAGGGCCTCGCACCAGCTTGAATGTCGTCATCGCCGGCGCATCCAGCGGCATTGGTCGAGCGACAGCGTTAGCATTTGCCGCAGAAGGTGCGTCACTCGTCCTTGCTGCACGCCATACCGAAAACCTAGAGGAAGTTGCGCAGTAGTGCAGGGCCGCTGGCGGCATCGCGTTGGTTGTTCCCACTGATGTCACGGACGCAAAGGCAGTCCATGCTTTGGCCGAGTCTGCCCTCGCGCACTTCGGCTATGTGGACATGTGGATCAACAATGTTGGCGTGGGCGCTGTCGGCCTTTTCGATCAGACACCTATGGAAGCGCACCGGCGCGTGATCGAGGCGAACCTTTTAGGCCATATGCATGGTGCCTACGAGATCGTGCCGCATTTCAAATCACGAGGTCGCGGCACTCTGGTGAACATGATTTCGCTCGGCGGCTGGGTGCCTGCACCCTACGCCACAGCATGCACAGCCAGCAAGTTCGGGTTGCGGGGGTTCTCGGAAGCGCTGAGGGCAGAGCTATCATCCTATCCCCACATCCATGTGTGCGAGGTCTACCCAACCTTCGTCGATACACCAGGCATGTCGCACGGTGCGAACTACAGCGGTGGGCAAGTACGTCCGCCGCCACCAGTTATCGATCCGCGTACCGTTGCCGATGCGCTGGTGTCGTTGGCAACTCGTCCACGCCCCAGCACCTACATAGGCGCGCCTGCGCGCCCGGGGATCCTAGCCCACGCCTTGGCTCCGGACTTGGTTGTCCGCAGTATGAAATGGCTTACCGACAAGTCACTTCAGCGAGCGCGGCCGGCGCTGCGTTCGGATGGCAACCTTTACGAGTCCTCCCGCAGCAGCGCCATCGATGGCGGCTTTCGCGCGACGCGCGAGATCAACCCGGCCGCCGTTGCGGTCGGTGCGATCGCAGCTGCTCTAGGTGCCTTGGCGCTCGCCGGCCTGCGAGGGAGGCGCCGGCGCCAACGTGGCTGAGGCTGTCTTCGCCTTTAAGCACCGCGAAACAGATTTCGCCTTTCACAGGGCCGAGTGATCATGTGCCGCCGATTACCACTGGGACTTTGCCAGTCCCTTGGCACTTTGCGCACTTCGCTCTGCTGCAGATTTGCCGCTCCCGCCGCATTCGCTGCAAATTTGCACTCCTATACCTGGCGTCCCGGGTAGTGCCTCGTCACCTCGATTAAGCGGCTGAGCAGTCGCGGTTTTATTGACGGAATCGCGAAGGGCCGTGTTGGTTTTTTCGGACTTTTCATCGCGTGGTCTTTCGCTAGTGGTCCGCGAGGTAAACGTTGATCCAGATTTAGCAGCTAGATTTTTCAGTCGCGGCATATGCCTGAGAGGGCGGCGCTCAAGGTAACGCTCCCACAAAAACAAGCCTGGTAACGCTACCAAGTGCATCAATGCAAGAAGGAGCGCGATTGAAAACATGCAAACCGCGATCAGTGGACTTGCCGCAACCCCGAAAATGATCTTTAACATTGTTACGGACCAGCCTGCTTTTGTTTCAGGAGCTCGTAAGGAGCGCATAGCGCCTGCTCCCGCAGGCTTCTTCTCAAGGCACTTAAAAGTCGCCAGTGCCTAACAGCATCGGGTTGCTGTCTGAGTACACACTGCCTGACGGATCCAGCTGCAGAACCTTTTCATTGATGACGTGCTGATGGGAAAGATACGCGTGAGCAAGATCTCGCGGTCCCTCACCGGCCGCGAAATGGTCCACCAGCGCCTCGCGGGAAATGACGGCCGGGACCGAACCGCCGTCCGCGCGCTTCACGCGCACAAAAAGCTTGCTTCCACGGTCTTCCAAGCATGCGAAGGTTTCCACGGAATTCGTCGCCTCTCCCCTCGCAAGCTTATGGCCAGTAGCGTTCAGTTTGGAAGGTCGCATGATTTGATGCGCTCGCTTGGCCGACAGACCAGATAAAGAGAGATCGCGGTCAAGTGCGCTTGGCAATTAGGCCGTAGAGGGCCAGCACGATCACGGCGCCTATGACAGACGCAAAGAAACCTGCGGTCGTTCCCGCTGTGTACCAGCCCATAGCCTGCCCCGCGTATGTCGCGACGAGGGAGCCCACGATCCCCAACAGCGTAGTCCAGATCATTCCTAGAGATTGACGTCCTGGTAATACGGCGCGGGCGATCAGCCCTGCCAAGAAGCCGATGATGATTGTCCAAATGATTGACATAGATGTTCTCAAAAAAAGGCAACGACGGCCACTGCCAGACCACTTTGACCTATTACTTGCTTGCGGTTTTGTCAGCCAAGTCCTTGGCTTGCTGCAGGTGACCCTGAACCACTGGCAACATCTTGGTTGCTAGCGCTTTCAGATCCGAGTCCTTGGCATCAGCCTGCGTTTTCTTGAGAAGTTTCTCTGTTGCCTCGTGATCGCCGACACCCGCTTGCCTGACGTAGCGAATGTCGAAAAGTCCTCCGGACAGTGCATTGAATTCAACCAACACTGCCTTGTGCTTCGCATCTGGACCATCGGGCAGCTCCACTCCTCTGGCCGATGCCAAGGTCTTCACGTCGGCAAGCCCTTTCGAATGGTCATCAACCATCATCTAGGCAAATTTTTTAACTTCGGCGTTGCCGGATCTGTCGACATCCAGCTTTCCGCTTTCGACTTCTGAGATGTTGGCCTGCGCGATGTCTTTAAGCAGCGATTCGTCGGCGGATGCGAGCTTGCCCGCGGCATAGGATGGCATGCCGAAAAGCAGCAAGGCCGAGACTGCTGCGGTCGCGACGAAGCGAGAAGTTATGGTCATGAGAAAGCTTCTCCTAGAGTCTGTGTGCGTGCAGACTGGCATGCGCCGCCTCGCGAAACTGTAGGAACGCGCGACTTCTCTCCGCCGGCGCTATAGGGCCTCGTTGCGCCGACGCGGTGCGGCGGGCAAGCGCAGGATCGGGGCAATCGCGCAGACCCATACGAAACGCCCGTCCAAGCAGAACGCGGCCTACGAGGCCCCACGGCGATTTAGACGCCGGCAGCCACCTGCTCTAGTCGGTCCAGCGCGTCTTGCGGCAACACCAGGCGCGCCGCCGCCAGATTCTCATGCAGGTGCACGACCGACGAGGTCCCCGGAATCAGCAGGATGTTGGGTGAGCGTTGCAGCAGCCACGCCAGCGCTACCTGCATCGGCGTGGCGTCCAGCTGTTGCGCCACCGCCGACAGCCCCTGCGATTGCAGCGGCGAAAAGCCGCCCAGCGGGAAGAAGGGGACGTAGGGAATCCCTTGGCGGGCCAGTGTATCGATCAGGTCATCGTCGCCGCGGTGCGCAAGGTTGTACTGGTTCTGCACGCAGACGATGCGACAGATCCGTTGTCCTTCGACGATCTGCCGAGGCGTCACGTTGCTCAGTCCAATGTGGCGCACAAGACCCTGTTGCTGCAGCTCGGCAAGGACCGTCAGCGGCGCTTCCAGAGAGCCTTCGGCGGGCCCATGCACGTCGAACATGGCGCGCAAGTTGACCACTTCCAGTTGCTGGAGACCGAGGTTGCGCAGGTTGTCGTGCACGGCAGTGCGCAGTTGCTCGGCAGACAGCGCGGGGTTCCACGACGCGTCCGCGCCGCGCGCCGCGCCCACCTTGGTCGCGATGACCAGGTCATCGCGGTAGGGATGCAGCGCTTCGCGGATCAACTCGTTCGTGATGTGCGGCCCGTAAAAGTCACTCGTATCGATGTGAGTCACGCCGGCCTCGATGGCGCCGCGCAGCACCGCAAGCGCCGCACTGCGATCCTTGGGCGGCCCGAACACACCGGGGCCGGCGAGTTGCATGGCGCCGTAGCCCAGCCGGCGGACTGGCCGGTCGCCGAGGATGAAGGTCTGGCTGGCAGCGAAATCTTGAGAGGCGTGCGTCATTCGTGATGTCCTGTTTGGGGGTGGTGATTCAGTCTAGGGAGGGATTCGGTGCGTGATAAGTCGGCACAATCAACACAGGCCGTGCAGAACCAAGCACAATGAAATTCGAACTCAGTGATCTCGACGCCTTCCTCACCGTGGCGCGAACTAAGGGCTTCCGCGAAGGCGCGCGCGCCAGCGGTGGCAGCGCCTCGGGCCTGAGCCTCGCCGTGCGGCGCCTTGAGGCGCAGTTCGGCGTGCGACTCTTACACCGAACCACCCGCAGCGTGGTGCCCACGGAGGCCGGCCGGCGCCTGCTGGAGCGCCTCGGCCCGGCGCTGGGCCAGGTCGAAGAAGCGTTGGATGTCGTCAACAACTTTCGCGATACCCCCGCCGGCACCCTTCGACTGAACGTGCCTATGAGCGCGTCGCGTCTCGTTTTGCCGGCCCTCGTGCCAGACTTCTTGCAGGCATTCCCCGACATCCAGCTCGACGTCATCGTCGAAGATGGCTTCGTGGACCTGCTGGCCAGCGGCTGCGATGCGGGCATCCGCTACGACGAGAGCCTGGCGCAGGACATGGTGGCTGTGCCGATCGGCCCGCGAGTCCAGCGCTTCGCAGCAGCGGCCTCACCCGCCTACCTGGGCCGCTTCGGACGCCCCGGGCATCCGCGCGAGCTGCTGTCCCATGCCTGCCTTCGGGGCCGCTTCGCCAGCGGCGTCGTGCCGCCTTGGGATTTCGAGAGAGACGGCGAATCGGTGCGCGTGGACCCCACGCCCCGCATGGTGGTCCGCCTGGGCGGCGGCGCCGATCTGGCCGTGGACGCGGCGGTCGGTGGTGCGGGGGTGGTCTATCTGTTCGAGGACTGGCTGCGGCCCCAACTGGACAGCGGCGCGCTGGAGCCGGTTCTGGCGGAATGGTGGCCCAGCTTCCCTGGCCCCTATCTTTACTTCACAAGTCGCAAGCTCTTGCCCGCGCCGCTGCAGGCGTTTGTTGACTTTGTGCGCGCGCGGGCGCGCTGAGGTGCAGATGGCTCAGGCGCGTCGCGCCTGCGTCGGTGGGCATCACGCCCTTCCCGCCGGGATGGGTCGTGTCGGCGTAGCAGGCCGGCCGGTTCACCGGCGTGTGTCGGCGATGTGCTCCATGTGTTCCCGGTCCACCCTGGTGTCATAGCATCCGCCAGGCTTCACTAATTCGTAACGTCGAGATGACCGGCCGGGACTCACGGCACATGTGCGTCGCGCGAAGAACCGTCGGTGTTCGCGTTCGCTTTAGCGTTTGGCGTCCACAGATTCCAGTCCCGGCAATTGCCATCGAAGCGCTACAGCCGGGATCAACGGAAATCCCGGCTGCTCGCCGACCCCGCCAGCCTGCCCAGCAAGGGCGTGAGATCCTCGATCCTCGACGCGATCAGATTCTTCACGATCCCTTCGCGCTGCCAGGTGCCATGCACGACCATGAGCCGCGCGCCCAGCAACTCTTGGCGCTGCACCTCTCGCAGGCTCTTCCACACGATAACTTGCACCACACCGGTCTCGTCCTCCAGCGACACGAAGATCGTGCCCTTCGCCGTCTCCGGCTGCTGTCGCAGCGTCACGATCCCGCAGTGGCTCACCTGCTCGCCGTTTTCGATTTCTTCAAGGTCCTGCGCGCTCATCAACCCGCGCAGCGTCAGCCGCTCGCGCAACAAGGCCATCGGGTGCCGGCGCAACGTCAGCCCCGTCGATGCGTAGTCGAAGACGATCTCCTCGCCCTCCGGCGCTTCGTCGAGCTCGAGGAAGTCTTCGTCGACGGGCGCTTCGCGCAACAGACCGGGCGCCGCGCGCAGCCCCGCCGCCTCCCAGACCTGCTGGCGCCGGTGACCCGATAGGCTCATCAACGCATCGGCCGCCGCCAGCAGCTTCATCTCATGCAGCTCGAGCCGCGCCCGCAGCGCCAGGTCTTCCGCGCTGTCGAATACATGCAGCGCGCGTGCCTCGACGATGCGATCCGCCGAGGCGGCCTTGAGCCCACCGATCATGCGCAGCCCTAACCGCACGGCCGGCTCATGATCCAGATCCTCCAGCGTGCAGTCCACGTCGCTGTACATCACATCCACAGGCCGCACGTCGACACCATGACGCCGCGCATCCTGCACAAGTTGCGACGGCGAATAGAACCCCAGCGGCTGCGAGTTCAGCATCGCCGCCAGGAATTCCGCCGGGTGGTGACATTTGATCCAGCAACTCGCGTAGACAAGCAATGCGAACGACGCCGCATGGCTCTCAGGGAAGCCGTACTCGCTGAAGCCCTTGATCTGCTCGAAGATCGCCTTCGCAAAGCTCTCCTCGTAGCCTCGTGCCGTCATGCCGTCGACGATCCGCGAGTAGTAATGCTCAAGACCGCCCTTTCGCTTCCAGGCCGCCATCGATCGGCGCAGTCCGTCCGCCTCGCCGGGCGTGAAGCCCGCGGCGAGGATGGAGATCTGCATCACCTGCTCCTGGAATACCGGCACGCCCAGTGTGCGTCCCAGCGCCTCCTTCAGCGCTTCGCTTGGATAGGCCACCGGCTCCTTGCCCTGACGCCTGTTCAGGTACGGGTGCACCATGCCGCCCTGGATGGGACCGGGCCGCACGATCGCCACTTCGATGACCAGGTCGTAGAAGCAGCGTGGCTTCAGGCGCGGCAGCATGCTCATCTGCGCCCGGCTCTCGATCTGGAAGACGCCCACAGTGTCGGCCTTGCAGATCATGTCGTAGGTGGTGCTGTCCTCGGCCGGGATGTCCTGCATGCCGAAGACGCAGCCTTTGCGCAGGCCAATGAAGTCCAGCGCCTTGCGGATGGCTGTCAGCATGCCGAGCGCCAGACAGTCCACCTTCAGCAGGCCGAGCGCGTCAAGGTCGTCCTTGTCCCATTCGATCACCGTGCGATCGGGCATCGACGCGTTTTCGATGGGCACCATGCGGCACAGTGGCCCCTTGGTCAGCACGAAGCCGCCCGTGTGCTGGCTCAGGTGACGAGGAAACCCGATCAGCTGCCCCGTGAGGTGCATGAGCTGTTGCACCTGCAGCGACTCCATCGACAAACCGATCTCCTGCAACCGCTCCGGCCGCACCTCGCGTCCATCCCACCACTGATGCCCCTTGGCGATCGCGTCGACCGTCTCCAGCGACATGCCCAGCGCCTTGCCCACGTCCCGGATCGCGCTCTTGGGCCGGTAGCTGATCACCACTCCGGTGATGGCGGCGCGATCCCGCCCGTACTTGGCGTAGAGATACTGCAGCACCTCCTCGCGCCGCTCGTGCTCGAAATCGATGTCGATGTCCGGCGGCTCGTTGCGTTCCTTGGAGATGAACCGCTCGAACAGCACGCTCATGCGCGCAGGGTCGACCTCGGTCACGCCGGTGCAGTAGCAGACCACGCTGTTCGCGGCACTGCCCCTGCCCTGACAGAGGATGTGGCGCGAGCGCGCGAACATCACGATGTCGGCGACGGTCAGGAAGTAGTGCTCATACTTGAGCTCGGCGATCAGCGTGAGTTCATGCTCGATCTGCGTTTGCACCTTGGCGGGAATGCCATCGGGCCAGCGTCGCCCTGCCCCTTCGTAGGTGACGCGCCGCAGGTAGCCGGCCGGCGTCTCGCCATCGGGAACGACTTCGTCGGGGTACTGGTAGCGCAGCTCCTCGAGGCTGAAGCTGCAGCGCGCCGCCACCTTGAGCGTCTCCGCGAGGAGATCCGGCGTGTAGGTCTGCGCGAGCCGCAGTCGGGTGCGCAGATGGCGCTCGGCGTTGGGTTGCAGGTCCAGGCCGCATTCGGTCAACGGCTTGCCCAGACGGGTCGCCGTCATCACGTCCTGCAGCGGCTTGCGCGAGCGCACATGGAAATGCACGTCGCCGGCGGCGACCAGCGGGATCCCCGTCTCCTTGCTTGCCTCGCTCAAGCGGTGCAACCACATCTCGTCGTCGAGCAGGCGAAGCTTCTCCACCGCGAACCAGCAACGCCCGCGGAACTCGCGATACAGCCAGCGGCCGAGCCACTCCAACTGGGCAGGTGTGGCCTGACGTTTCGCGGAAGCCAGCACCACGCAGCCTTCGAGTTCAGCACCAGTGATCTCGCCCAGCGGCAGCCGGTACGTCCCCTTCTCGGAGACCCGGCGCAGCTTGGTGATGAACTCGGACAGGTTGCCGTAACCCTCCAAGTGGCAGGCCAGCACGGTCAGCGTGAACGGCAGAACGCCTTCATCCAGCGCGTCGGGCTCAACCAGGAACTGGCTGCCGATCAGCAGCTTCAGCTCATGATCCTTCGCAGCCACGTGCGCGCGCACCACGCCGGCCAGGCTGCACTCGTCGGTGATCGCCAGCGCGGTATAGCCCAGTTGCTTCGCACGCTCGACCAGTTCCTCTGGCTGGCTTGCGCCGCGCAGGAAGCTGAAGTTGCTCACGCACCGCAGCTCGGCGTAATCGGGCAGGTCCATGCGTAGTCAGGCGAAGGTGCCGTGCAGGAACCACGCCGTCTCTTCCTTGGCCAAACGCATCTGGAAGATCCACAGCACACCCGCGTGCTCACTGACCGCGACCCAGTAGTCCCGGGCGGTCTGGCGTGTCGTCTCCTGCTGGTTGTCATACGCTTCGGTGGTGCGGTCCCACCACCCACCCTCGACACGGTGCGGACCCGCGAGAAGCTGCAGCACGCCCTGGTACAGCGGCCGGTTGTTCTCGGTCGCCAGCCGCAGCGGCTTCGGCAGGATGAAGGTGGGCTGCGGCACGTCGACCGCCCGGCATGTCGCGCGAGGGGCCGGCTCTGGCGCAGGGCGCCAGCGGCACATCCATTCCATGCGGTGGTCTTCGAGGATCACGGGTCGCAGCACACGGTCCGGGCCGAGGCGCGCGGCGATGCGCTCGAGCACCAGCGCCAGGCTCTCGCCGGACTGGCGAGCCTCGGGCAGCATCGAAAAGCTCTTCTCCTCGAGCGTCTGCACTTCGGTGGCCAGCAACTCCAGGTCGCCGACGGGAGCGAGCAGCTCGACCTTGCCCAGGTGCTCGGCCAACAGCCGGATCAGGTGCTCCGTGTCGCGCGTGGCCTGGGCCGTGCGCACTGTCAGCTCACCGCCGTCGCCGGCAGACTTCGCTCGCATCGCGTCGTGGCACCAGCGCAGCGTGAAGGCTGTGACACCAGATCGCCGGGCCATCAGCCAGCCGGCCATCTGCAGCATCAGCCGCCGTGCGCCGAAGAGCATGGCTGGCGCATGCTCGACACGCGCCATGAGTTCAAGCTTGGCATGGAAGGTTTCCGGCAGTTGGGCCCACGGGTAGGTCTCGGGGCGCAGCCCATAGGCCTGGTCCAGGGTCGCGAGCAGCTGCGCGTCGAAGCGCCGGCTCAGCCCCCCGCGCGGCAGCGCGCGGACCTGGCCCAAGGTGCGGCAGCCCAGCCGGGCCAATGTGGCCTGGTGAGCGGCGACCTGCGTCAGCGTCTCCAGCGGCAAGGCATCGAGGAGCTGGGCGAGCGGCTTGGCAAAACCGTTGGACAGGCCCGAGCGCGCGACAGCCAGCGCGGCCAGGCTCGTCGGGCCCCAGCTCAGCTGCCGCACACCGAGGCTCGTGCAATCCTCGCGCACGCGCTCCACCAGGCGACGCTTGCCGCCGAACAGGCGCACGCTCTGCTCGAGCTCCATCACCACGGCCGGGCACGCCAGCAGCGCCTCGAGGACGGCCACGCGTGGCGTGAACTGCAGGCACCACGTCGCCAGCCCGTCGAGCGCGTCAGTGCGCGGGCGCGGATCGTCCGGAAGGCCGTCGGGAAGAAGGGTTGCCCACAGCATGGGAGAACTCTCGGGAAATGTCTTGGGGGAGGCCCTGGCTCTGACCCTGACGCTTTCGCGCGGCGATTAGGCGGCTCGGATGGCGCAGGCGCGGCGTCAGGATCGCGTCCAGCCCGCCGGGCACCGAGGGCAAGGTCAGCTCGCCTTCGTGCGGCGGTCCCTTGCGCTTGAGCAGGTGGACGTGCAGCTCCCAGTCGATGCCCAGCCTTGCCTGCAGGCGCAGCGGCGCGGCCGAGGCTTCGTGCTCGGCGGCTGCGGGCCGACACAGGATCACCGGACCGTCGCAGCTCTGTGCGCACACCTGCAGCCGCCGGATCTGTTCCTGGCGCGCCTGCGGCAGCCAGCTCACGAGCATGCCGGCAGCGTTGGCCTTGATGAGCTGCTCGGTCGCCCATAGGCGCTCGACGGGCTTGTCCGCCTGGATCCAGACGATATGCCGTTCATCGAGGCCCAGATGCTTCAGGCCTGGCAGGTGCGGTGGCTTTGGCGGGCCGACAATCACGATCTGCTTACCCTGCCCCACCAGCGTGTGCATCGCGGGCGCGAGCAGGCGCCACTCGAGCACCGAGGACTGCACCTGCAGCACCTCCGTCAACGATTGGCAGGGCCAGCCGTGGCCAGGCAGTTCCGCGTCGAGGGCTTCGAAGCCGGTGCCGACAGTCGTGGTGACCGGCGTACCGAGGGCGTCGCCGCGCCAGATAGCCGATTCGACGGCGTGCGGGAGCACAACGGGCCAGCGCGGCACGCTCGCTAGGGAGGAAGGTTGCGGGGCCTCTGGCGTGTGCTCGCCATCCGCCCATGACAGGGAGATGGCCATCTGTGGCTCCGATTACTGTATGGATGTACAGTATCGAGGACGATTCGGCACCGAGCAAGAAGGTTTACAAATTTTCCTCCTCGGACGGGTCCGGCGATCTACGTCGACACGGCGCGGGGTCGGCGGGCCCATCCACATTGTCATGGATCACGACGACATACCCACCGACATCTGGATCTTCTACTGCGTGCGGCAGCTGAAGATGCACTGGCGCACGGTCGATCCGGAGCAGCTCGAGGAGTTGGCCGCGGACCTGGCGCGCGAGCCGCATCTTCGTCAGATGTCGCCGCAGGCCGCGGCGCCGAAGTGGATGGAGCCCGTCTTAGTCCCGCGCAGATAGGTCGCTGCCCTGCGCAATCGGCGCACCGCCATCAGCTCTCAGAGCTTCGACAACCATCTTCGAACTGCTTTATAAGTCGCTCTCAACACACGTTTTTGCCAAGCCTAAAGATTCGATCTCTAAGAAAAAACCTTTAGCCCACCGTCGTGGGCATCTCGTCATGGGAGCTGTCGCATGTGCTATTCCGCCCAGATTCGCGCCGACTACAAACAGTTCTTCCGTCTCTTCGGTGGTGTGCTCACCTTGCGCGCCTTTGCCGAGCTCTACTACGAGCGTCAAGGCAACCCGAAGATCAAGATTCCCAAAATGATGGACGCGGCCTTCGAGACGCCTGAGAACGACGAGGAGCGTGAGATCAAGGGGCTGATTGACACTTTCAATGCCGAGCAGGCCCTGGCGCTCGAGCAGGACATCTTTGCGCAGCGCAAGCGCCTGGCGGACGCTCAACGCAAGTTGCTGACCAAGACCACGAAGAAAGCCACCGAGGACGTTCGCATGGCCACCGCCAAGGTCGAGTGGGGATTGGGGAAGCTGGCGGACCTCAGACGCACGCAGCCGGAGCCACGCGACGCGAGGATCTTTCCTGGCGTGTATGCACCGGTCATGATCTGGGAGAACGGGCAACGCGCGGTCAAGCCGATGCGCTATCACTGCCGGCCGGCCGGCAAGCCCGAGAAGTTCGATGTGCTTTACCCGGGTACGTACAACGCCCGGCGCGACAACCTCGAAGGCTTCTGGCGCGGCCAGTTCAGCGTGACGCACGGCGTGCTTGTCGTCAATGCCTTCTACGAGCATGTCGACCGCGATGGAAAAGACACCATCCTCGAGTTCAGGCCAACGCCCGCACAAGACATGTGGCTCGCTTGCCTGTGGTCCCGATGGACTGCGCCTGGCCAACCCGACCTGCTCTCGTTTGCTCTCATCATGGACGAGCCGCCGGACGAGGTTCGCGCTGCGGGGCAAGACCGCTGCCCCATCCCGCTCAAGCCCGAGAACATCGATGCCTGGTTGCGACCGGACATGGGGAGTCCGGATGCCCAATACGCGTTACTTGATGACCGCGAGCGCCCCTACCACGAGCATCGGCTCGCAGCCTGAGTGCCCCTCGGGGCCTGACTGGCCGCGACCATCGAAGTTCATCGAGGTCGTTGATACCTACATCCGCTGGTACAACGAGAAGCGGATCAAGATCTCTCTCGGCTCTCGCAGTCCCATCAAATACCGGGTGAGCCTCGGACTTGCAGCATAACCAGTCCAAGTTTTTATCCGCCCCCTGGGTCACTTCTGAATGGAAACCAACATCAATGACTTGACGCGCTTTTCTCGCGCGGAGGTTCTTAGCCCCTGACGCTCTTTGAATTGAACCGGCACCAACGCGTGCCAGGGGCAGCAGATGTAGGCAGACAGCGCTGGCGACCTCAGCTTTTTGATCCGGCTGTCTCAAGCCGTTAAGCTGCAATGACCGCTCTCGGTCCTACGGAATGCGGAACCCGCAAGTGGCTGAAAGATGGCGCGCACAGACGATCGGCGGGACAGCTCACTCACGCAGCGTGAAGACGATGGAGGGATACGACACAGGCCGCAAGTAAATAGCCTCGATGCCATGCAGCGCTGTGGCGTCGAACATCAGAGAGTCACCCGCCTTTACCGAGGCGGTCTTGGCGCTCTAACGGTAGCTAACCTCCCCTGGCAGGAAATACAAGAGCTTAAGCCCTGGATGCTGGAACGTGACATAAGGCTTTGCATCGGGAAGCAGCGTGACCAGGTAGGGCTCCACGAACAGATTGCCGGACAGCGAGTGACCGAGGAGTTCATAGCGGTAGTCCGCGACTTCGCCGACGCGATCGACAACGAGCCCGTGACCCGACTGAACATGACAGAAGTCCGTGCGGCGAGCCTGGTCGCCGAAGAAACGCGAGATTGGCACCCGCAACCCATCGGCAATGCGGTCCAGAGTTTCGACCGAAGGCGACACCAATCCGTGCTCGATACGTGAAAGCATTGATCGAGAAACTCCACTGGACAGGGCAAGCGCACCGGCCGAGTTTCCCGCAGCCAGCCTCAGCGCCCGAATCTGCGCACCGATCCGCGAGGCAGAACCGCTCCGCGGTGTGGACTCTGGTTGCTTGCGTCGCGCCTTTGCATGTTCAGGCAGCTTGAATGGCCGAGCAGTGGGGAAAGGTGAAGCAATTCGAACGTGCGTCAATCTCGATCCTCGTGGCAGTCGTCGATCCTGCAAAAATTAATCCCAAGGGTCGACCGCCGGGGCCCCGCGCCAATTCTTCAACCCGCTCTCTGGCAAAAGTGACGATTGGTCGACATCTTAATATGTGACGATAAGTCCGTGGTTGATTAGTCTACAAACCACGCCAATTGGAGGGTGAAGTCACTATCCATTCGGTTCAGCGAGCGCTTGAGGGAATTGCGAAAAGAGCGCGCCCTTTCGCAAGAGGAATTTGCAGCTGCCTGCGGTTTTGACCGTACCTATGTCAGCGGCATGGAGCGCGGAGTTCGCAATCCGTCTCTCGCCGCAATAGAAACCCTCGCCGCAGCACTTGGGCTCTCGGTGGGCGACCTGTTCAAGGGGCTATAGCGCCCGGTCGCGAGGGCCGCTGTTGGAGCAGTTCCGCGGCAAGCCAGTCGTTGGCCCGCTGCCGCGAGGAACGGTGCGGCCCCATAGACAATGGGGTTGAGCCGGCGACGCCTGCGCGACGTCGTGCGCATCTCAGACCGCAGTTTGTCCACGATCCACCGCTGCAGCTCTGGGAGGCGTTTCCGAAGCCGCGTGTCGGCGATCCTGCAGGGTCGCAGGGGATCCAGCGCGCGCTCAAAGCGACAGCGACGGATCCCTCGCAGGCGATCGAGCGCATCGAGATCGTTTGGCCACCAAGCGCGCGCAGACTCCGCTCGGGTGGAACGACGCCCTCCAAACGGTGCCCAATCCCCCTTGCCTGCCATGTTCGAAACGCGGGTCAGCGCCCCCCGACGCCGTCGCCTTCCCCTTGGGAGAGCCAGGACCTGTGCAATCGCCGTATCAACGGGCGGGCCAACCGACGCGCATCGACCACCGGGGCACACGACGCAGCATGGCAGCTCGGCGAAGAAGCGTGCGCACGTCCACCTGACGCTCTGCGGCGCGATGCCGCGCGCCGACTCAACAGCAGTCGCCCCGGCACACCGGCCTTGCACCTACCAGTTCTGGCAGTTGCTGCATCACGGCTGGACGCGAAGGATGCGAGGTCCGCCCGCACCACCAGGAGCCTTCCATGCGCACCCTCTTGATCGACAACCACGATTCCTTCACCTACAACCTCTACCAATACCTGGCCGCGTGCAACGCCGAGGAGCCCCTCGTGATCAGGAACGACGAACGGCCCTGGCGCGAGATCGAGGCGCTGGACTTCGACAACATCGTGATCTCTCCCGGGCCCGGCAGACCGCAGCGTCCGACGGATCTCGGCATCTCCGCGGAAGCCCTGCGCCAGGCACGCGTGCCCGTGCTCGGCGTCTGCCTGGGGCACCAGGCCATGGCGCACCATTGCGGCGCCACGGTGGCACGTGCGACGCGGCCGATGCACGGACGCCTGGATCGCGTCCATCATGCGGCGACCGGCCTGTTTCGCGGCATTCCCGACCACTTCGAAGTGGTGAGATACCACTCGTTGGCCGTCACCGACCTGCCCGCTGAACTCGAGGCGCTGGCCTGGGCGGCGGACGGCACGCTGATGGCGCTGCGTCACATTCGCCGGCCGTGGTGGGGTGTCCAGTTCCACCCCGAATCGATCTGCACGGAATACGGTGCCCGACTGTTGAACAACTTCCGGGAACTGACGCTGGCATGGCGCAGCCATCGCCGCCCCGCGAGCACCATGGGCAGCTTCCTGCCGGAATTCAGCCTCGGCAAGCACGCTGCCGTGCAGGTGCATGCCCGCTGCCTCGATGTCCTGCCGGATCCCGAGCAGGTCTTCGATGCCCTCTTTGCCCAGGCCACCACATCGTTCTGGCTGGACAGCAGCCTGACCGACACCACGCGCGCACGCTTCTCGTTCATGGGTGATGCCAGCGGCCCTCTGGGCAAGCGCGTGATCTACCGCGCGAGCGGCAAGGATCTCGAGATCCGCACTCACGGCACGGTGGACAGGCGTGTCCAGAGCATCTTCGACTACCTGCGCGAGCAGCTGCCGCCACCGCGGCCGGCCCCTGCGCCGCTGCCATTTGATTTCGCGGGGGGCTTCGTCGGCTACTTCGGCTACGAGCTCAAGGCAGAGCTCGGCGGCGGGAGCGTGCACCGCGCCGAAACGCCGGACGCGCTGTGGATCCTGGCGGACCGGCTCCTGGTGTTCGACCACGCCGAGCAACAGACATGGGTGCTTTGCTTGGACGGGGACCAGCTCTCGAAGGCCAACGCGGACTGGATCGAGGCGGTTGCACGGCAGCTTCAACGTGAGCTGCCCGCCATGCCGTCCGTCGGCGAGGATGCCGCGCGCGGGCTGGGCCCGATGCAGTGGCTGGTCGATCTCACCGATTATCGCAGGCGCATCGTGCGCGCGCAGCACGAGATCCTCGAAGGTGAGACCTACGAGGTCTGCCTGACCAACCAGCTGCGGGGCCAAGGCGCCATCGAGCCATGGCCGGTCTACCGCGCACTTCGCGCGCGCAGTCCTGCCCCCTACGCCGCCTTCCTGAAGACACCCGAATTGTCCGTGCTGTGCGCGTCGCCCGAGCTGTTCCTGCGCATCGGTGCCGACGGCAGCGTGGAATCCCGGCCGATCAAGGGCACCGCCGGGCGCGGAGAAGACGAGGCGGCGGACCGGTCCATCGCACAGTGGCTTGTCGACGACGAGAAGACACGCGCGGAAAATCTGATGATCGTCGACCTGCTGCGCAATGACCTCAACCGTGTCTGCGACGTGGACTCCGTCCACGTACCGGGACTGTTTGAGATCGAGACCTACGCCAGCGTGCACCAGATGGTCAGCACGATTCGGGGGCACCTGCGTGAAGGACTGGGCCCGATCGACTGCGTGCTGGCGACATTCCCGGGCGGATCGATGACGGGGGCGCCCAAGGAGCGAACCATGCACATCCTCGACGGTCTCGAGGAGGCGGCACGTGGCGTCTATGCAGGCAGCATCGGCTATCTCTCACTGAACGGCACGGCTCAGCTGAACATCGTGATCCGGACCATCGTGAGCGCCGCCCAGCGCGTCTCGATCGGCACGGGCGGCGCCATCGTGGCGCTGTCGGACCCGGACCAGGAGGTCGAGGAGATCGTGCTCAAGGCACGTGCATCCTGCGAAGTGCTGCAGCGATGCGGCGGCGCTGGCGCCATGACGCCACACGACACCGCTCCGGCGCCCGCGCGCTCTGACAAGCCGAAGGCCGGCGAATGATCTCGGCGCCGAACCGCCGAGGCATCGCACTCATGACCGCGGCGATGGCGTGCTACGTACTGAACGACACGCTCGTCAAGCTGACGCTGGACGTCTTTCCCCCTGGTCAGGTTCTGGCCGTCCGGGGCGTCGCCGCGACAGCGGCGCTCGCGCTGGTCTCGCACCGTCGCCTGGCAACACCGGGGGCCATGCGCACGCTCTGGCGTCCCCTGCTGGCGCTTCGATGCGCCCTGGAGGTGACCACCGCGGGCACCTCGGTACTCGCGCTCTCGCAGGCCTCGCTGTCGAGCGTCAGCGCCATCATGATGACGGCCCCGCTGCTGATCGCGATGACCAGCATGACACTGGGGTGGGAACCTGCCCGCCCTGGGCGCCTCCTCGCCGTGGCGTTCGGCCTGGCCGGCGCGCTGCTGATCCTGCGGCCCGCGGCCCAACCGCTGAGCGATGGCGTCATCCTGGCATGCCTGTGCGCCGTCTCGCTCGCGGCGCGAGACCTGGCGACGCGACGCTTGCCACCGTCGCTGCCCTCCGCCATGGTGGCCGCGACCGCGAGCTGTGCGGCGTGCGCGGCCGGTCCCGTGCTGGGCTGGGCGATGGACGAGTCCTGGGCCAGCGTGGCGCGCCGTGAGACATGGGTGCTCGTCGGCGCCGCACTGTGCACCGCGGCGGGCAACTACTCGCTCATCGCGGCATGCCGCGGCTCGGACCTGGCCGTCGTGACGCCCTTTCGCTACAGCCTGCTCGTATGGGCATGCCTCGCCACCTTTTTGGTGTGGGGGGAGGTGCCCGATGCCGCCGGCACCTGCGGCATCGTCGTGATCGTGGTCGCCGGCATCTTCACCATGCGCGGCGCAGTCCGGCGTTGACCGGGACGGCCGCTCGCCAGGCCTGGAACAGGCGCGCCTCACGGCGACGGCACCTCGCGCGCGACCGTTGCGGCGCCATGACGCTCAGGTCCGAAGGCTGAACACCGCGCACAGGTAGTTCATCGGCGCCTCGTCGACGCGCACGACGCCATGGGCAGCGGATGCGTCGAAGAGCAAAGCATCCCCCGCGCCGAGGCTCACATGCCTGGGACCGTAGCGGTAGCGCGCCTTTCCTGAGAGAACGTAGATGAACTTGAGTCCCTGATGCGTCAGCGCCGCGGGGGTTTCGTCGGAAGCGTCGATCTGCACGAGACTCGGTGCAACGCTCAAGTCCCCCGACAACAGATGCCCGAGCAGTTCATAGCGTCCGCCCGTTGCCGCCGCCAAGCTGTCCACCGGGATGCCGTGACCGGCCGGCACGTGCAGAAAGTCGACGCGTTCCGCGCGCTGTGTGAAGAATCGCGAGATCGACACGCCCATCGCGGTCGCAATGCGCTCGAGGGTCTCCACCGACGGCGATGCCAGACCGCGCTCCACGCGGGAGAGCATGGAGCGCGAGACCCCTGCACACCTGGCCAGCTCGCCGCCAGAAGTTCCTGTCACTGCGCGCAAGGCCTTGATCTGAGCACCGACGGCACCGGCTCGCTCGCTGCGAGGCGGGCGCGCCGGCCTGGTTCGCGGGGCGACGAGGCGTTGCGGCAGCCGGACGACATTCGCCGTGGGAAACGGCGATGGTGTCCGCGCGCGGCTCATGGAACCCTCCGCCGCGCATCCGGCCGCATGCAAAGAGAACGCGCGCGGGCATGCGGTGGCCGCATCGCCATCGAAACGCATTCGTGGGCAGCAAGGCGGTGCACGTCGCGAAATCTCATGCTCATCTCAACGACCCGAGCGGTGCGTCGATGACCTCGAGTTCCAGGCGGCAGGTCTCTTCGATGACGAGCGCGTACAGCGATCGAAGGAAGTCCCCACGGATGCCATGATTCGCCGCGAACTCGGCGGCGCGCTGCTGCACAAGCCCGATGCGTTGCGGCTGCATCATCGGGATCGCGTGCTCGCGCTTGTGCAAGCCGATGCGACAGCAGCAGTCCAGCCGTTGCCGCAGCGTCTCCATGAGCCGCCAGTCGATACCGTCGAGCTCGTCGCGCAAGGCCTGCAGCACCGCCTCCGCTTCGGGATTGTCTTCAGGGGCCGTGGCGCCATGGGAAGCAACAGGAGTATCAGAGATAGACATGTTGGATGAAGCACGTTCGAGTGGTCGAACGTCGATCTTTGTGCCGGCGCCCAGCGTGAACAAGGCTTGCACGCCATGCACAAGGCGTCACCTCACCGTCGCAACGGCGCGCCCGTCCGATCCTGGCGTTCCAGCGCTCGCCCGTGTACACAGCGCCAACGTGCGAGCCGGGTCTCGCCATCGATCGCTTGCATGTCGCGCAAAAACGCGCCGGGCCAGACGATTCAATGCAACGCGCCGGGGTGCACCCGAGGGCGTCGTGACGGGCACGCCGCAGGCACGCAACTGCCAGATCAGGTAGTTTTGCGACGCCTCCTCCTTGGCTCTAATGGACCGACGTGCTCAAAACATCGGAGGTCCAATGAACATCGTGACTGGCACCGCGGACACCCTGCCGGCTGGCTTGCTTTTCGACATGGCGCACTACCGCTACCGCGTCTTCGTCGAGAGGCTCGGGTGGCAGCTGCAACACCACGGGCGGCTGGAACTCGACCAGTTCGACCGTCGCGACACCTTGTATGTGATCGCGCGGCAGCGAGGCGGCGAACTGCGTGGCGTCGCACGGCTGCTTCCCACCGACCAGCCCTACTTGCTCGCGACGGCATTTGCTCAGTTGCTGCCCGGTCGCCCGCTGCCGCGCAGTCCCGAGATCTGGGAGCTGTCGCGCTTCGCCGCGGTCGACCTTGATGCGTCCGGCCGAGAGGGGACCCGTTTCGGCGCCTCCGAGGTCGCGCTCGCCCTGCTGCGCGGCGCCATGCAGCTCGCCGCGCAACGCGGTGCGCGCGCGCTCGTGACCGCTTCGCCGATCGGGATCGAGCGTCTGCTGCGTATCGCGGGCATTGCCGCCAGCCGAATGGCGCCACCGGTGGCGATCGGCGGCCACAGGATGTTTGCTTGCCGCATTGAACTTTCGTCGACCCGGCCAGCACCCGCGTCGGCCTCCGGCGGCGACGGCGGCACACTCGCGCCGCTCAGCCGAGCAGTCCCAGTCCGGCCGCGCTCGCCACGGCGGCGGTCTTGTTCGCCGATCTCAGTTTGAGTCTGACGTTCTTCGCATGGAAGTTGACCGTGTTCACCGAGATGCTCAAGAGCAGTGCGATCTCTTCGGACGTCTTGCCATCGGCCATCCACTGCAAGATTTCGATCTCCCGCGCGGACAATTCGGGTGGCGGCTCGCCATGGGTGCGGCGCAGCGCCGCGGAAAGTGCCACATGGGCCGCATTGGCAAGCCAGCAGAATTCGGGCTCATGGGCCTTCAGTTCTGCGCGAGTGAGGCTCTGGCTCGAGCGCGCCAGCGAAAGCATGCCCACGGACCCGGAGGCATCGAAGCTCGACTGCGCCCACCCCACCTGCAGGTCGAAGGCGCGTGCCTCCGCCCACAGCTTCGGCGTGCTGCGGAACAGCTCGCGGCTCCAGACCAGGGGCGCGGTCGAACGCACGCCGTGCGCGACCGTGGGGTCGATCTTCAGGTATCCCGCTTCCCGGTAGCGGTCCTGCCACCGCTGGTCGTAGTTGCTGATCAGCATGAACTTTTGCCGAGAGTATGGAAGGCGCATGCGCACGCCGTAGGCGCACGATTCGAACCCCAGTCTGCGCACGGTCTCGGCGACGACGTCGAACACCGACTGCAAATCCTCGGCTTGGGAGAGGGCCGTGCGAACGTCATCACCGAGGACGTCCAGACGGCGCCGCATGGCACGGGGAGACCACCGAACGCCCGCGAGGATGCATGGTTGTTCCACGACGAATGGGAAGTCCCCTTCTGCGCTCATGAGCCACCTTTCCGTTGCGGTCGCCGCAGGGCCCAAACAGGATTGCGTCTCCAGCGCGTCGGCATAAGATGCGCCGGGGGGACCGGGACCGCAGTTCAAAGTCTAGGCACGGCGCTCGGATCGCGCAGCGACAAATCCTCCATCCTTTTCGCCACCGGTCGCGGCGCGCGGCACCTGCTTCAAACCAAAGCATCAAGATGCTGCCGCCATTCGGCACCCGTGGCCCTTGTTCTTCACCTCCAGCGAGGGCAAGTCGATGTCAGAGGTCTGGTTCATTCTTCTGGACGGGTTCGATCTCTATGAGGCCAGCGCAGCGATGCAAGCCTTTGTCGTCGCCAACGGCTTCGCATGCGTCGCCGGGCAGGCCAGGCGCTACCTGGTGCGGTGTCTCACGAACGGTGCCGCGCCGGTGCGCAGCAACGGCGAAGCGACACTTCATGCGGATGCGCTGCCCCCCGCGCTTCCCGCGCGGGTGGAACATGTGATCCTGGTGGGCGGAAGCAGCGCCAGGCAGGCGCTGCTGCATCCCACGCGCAGCCAAGCGCGGCTCGCGGCTTGGATCGCGCGCGAACGCCCGCGCATCGGCCGCCTCGCGGCGATCGGCGAAGGGGCGTTCGTGGTGGCGTCATGGCGCAAGCGAACGCCGCGTGATGCATCGAGCGGTGACACGGGGGTTGCCGCAAGCCTCTCGGGACTCGAGTTGGCGTTGCGAACCATCACCGGCGACATGGGCTACCGCGTCTCGCTCCAGGTCGCCGAGAAGCTCGCGCCGGCGCCAGAGCGATTCGGCGCCCCTTTTCGTTTTCGCACCGCGCTGACGGGCCACGCATGCGGTGACGAGCGCGCCCTCGCACTGAACCGATGGATCGCGGCGCACCTTCGACAGCCGCTGACCAACGACCAGTTGTCGCAGCGCCTGGCCATGACGTCGCGCACGTTCTCGCGCTTTTACCCACGTGCCACCGGCTTCACGCCAGCGCGCGCTGTCGAACACATTCGCCTGGAGCATGCGTGTCACGTGCTCGAGACAACGCTCATGTCATTCAAGCAGATCGCACGGCGCAGCGGCTTCTCCTCCGAGGAAGTCATGCGCAGGGCTTTCATCCGGGTGATCAAGATGACGCCGTCCCAGTACAAGCGCCAGCTTTACGGGCAGGTCTGATCGGATGAGCTCGAACCTCTGACGAACGAATCCGGCGATGCAGGCGCGTGGCGCGCGGGCCTCCAGCCAGCAGACGCTCACGAAAACAAGTGCGACGCACGACGGCGTGTGCATGCGGCACGCTGGTACGCCTGCCAGCCTCGAAGCGGTCCCAATGACCCACATCCGGGCCGCGGGCCCTGCCTCGTCCGGTGGATGGCTGTGCGCATCATGGCCGCCGCGTTAGGCGGCGGCGCACACGATCGCCTCTTGCATGAGGCCAATCCGTTTCGGCCATTTCTCTGGTGTCTGACGGTCGCCGACGACTGGAGCCGACGCCCGCGATGCCAAGGGCACGCTTCGTCAGCGCGCTCGACGCCCGGTGCGTTCGGTCAGTTCGCGAGCTGATCGGTGACACTCGCTCGGTCAACGATGCCGGGACATGCCGCCGCGCTGCAGCTGCCTGCCGCTGGAGGCGTCCAGTTCGCATACGCGCTGTCGGCAACATCTGCAGGACGTACCGCCATCGGAATGCCCAGCGCGAGAAAAAAACTGCCCATCTACGCCAGTGCGACCGCCAGCGACATCAGTTTCTCTTCATACGGCACTCCATTCCAACGATTCAAGAGGACCGAATTTGTTCGAGTCAGAGCCTTGCGAGCCCGTCCGGTGTCCGCCAAGCGCTTGAAGGCACGATGGCTCTCCAAGTGACCGGATCAAGAACGGGACCAGCGCGGGGCACGGCCGAGGTCGCTGCGCGGAGCGAAGGCGGTCCGGCCGGCGGGGCGGCGCGCTGCTGCCGTCTTCGCCTTCGGCAAGGGCCCCACTCCCGTGTCTCGCGCCATGTTCAGCGAGGCAAGAAATCCGCCATGAGCCGCCCGGCCTGATAGAGCAGTTCGAATTCGGCATCGTCGATCGACCTTTCGATCAGGTCGAAGTGTGAAAGCGTGCCCAGGAGGGCGCGGTCCGAATCGATGACGGGGACGGCGTGGTAACTCACGACGATGCCTTGCGACGGATGCCCGGCCAGTCGCGTATCCGTCGATGAGTTGTTCGTGCGAAAGAGGCCGTCGCGCACGACGAACTGGCAGAAGCTTGCGTCCATCGGCACCACTTCGAGAAACGCAGGCCGGACCTGGTGGAGCTTGTCGAAGAGCAGCACGTTGCGGAGGTTGTCGCCCTCGATGCGGTACACGCCGGAAAACCGATGCGGCACCCCGTCATTGAGGTAAGCCAATGCGGCAGCGGAACCCTTCGACTTGAGGACCGCCGAGAGCCTGCTGAAGTCGCGCGTGGTCTGCATGATCCAACCTCCCAAGGGGAACGTCGCTCCGAACTGTGCCCATGTCGCCGGCCGACGCCGCGCGCGATTCGCTGGCTCGGTGCGGCAGATGAATCAATCTAGCCGATTCGACGCGCGCATGGGCAGTGTTTGTGCCGGGACATGCAGGCCCGCGAGCTCTTTGTCGGGGCCGCTTCGCTACTGGCAGTGCGGCTCGTGGATGCCCAGTCCTGCCGTGGCAGCGGCGGCCTTGTTGCCGACCGTCGACACCCGCGCCAAGTCGCGCTCGTTGCCGATGGAGCCATACGTATTTTCGTGCTACTTTTTCCCTCCATCATGGCCCAAGACGCATCTTCCCCATCGCGCGAACGCCGGGACGACGGTTCGCTGCCTGTCGTCCACCCCACGTTCGACGAACGCTACCGTGCGTGGGCCGCGGCAGAGGCGGCCATCGTCGAGGCGACCGCGTCAGGAACTATCCATGACGCGGACCGGCTCAGCGCGCTGTGTGCGGATGCCGTCGAGAAACACCGCGTGCTATGGGCCGACACCGGTCTCGGCTCGCTCGACACCGGCATCGCTAAGGCGCCGGACGCCGGCCGGGGCTGAGGGTCCTTGCGCGCGCGGGACGACCATGGCGCGAGCCGCAAAGTCATTGCTCAGGAGATTGCCATGCACTCGACAGACACCTCACTTCATGACCTTCGGGATCAGGTCCTGGCCGATCTGCGCCGGGATCGCGCCCGTACACGATGGATCGGTTTCGTGGCGCTTGCAGCGGGCCTGGGCGCGGTGACGTTCTATCTGTCGGTCTTCTAGCCGTGCGAGCGCAGGGGCGCTGCATCGAAATCGCCCCGTCGCCGATGTCCCCGATGGGGGGAGGAGGAGCCCGCCCAGGCTGCCACCTTGCCCGGGGGCGCCGGCTCCCAACGAAGGGATCGTGTTCGAGCTCATCCTGTGCGCTGCTGTAATCGCGCCAAGCGTCGACCTGGTTGAAGGGAACTCCGCAGCCCGCGGCACAGCGCGCCATTCGCGCGCGAGGTCGCGATTGCCGACCTGCCGTGTTCAAGGGGCGCGTGTCAGGCGCGCTCGGCTCCGTACCCTCTCTTCCGCACTTCTGAGCGTGACCTTATCCGACACGCGCGCACGGACTAAAAAAGGCACGACCCATTTTCGAATGTGATAAATTCACATCTCGCATTGGATTAGCTCGAAAGTTTTCTTTTTCACTCGATCACCACGACGCGATGCCGCTGCAATTCCTTGTCGAACTCGCACAAAAGCCGCTGCCGCTGGCGGTCACTTGCCCGCGCCAGTTGGGTCACGTCACACGCCTCAAGGCAATTGGCCTGATCGAGGCCACGTTGGCCCTCTCGCATTCGCGCGATCGCCGCACGCATGCGGCGCTGGTTCATCACGTCACGGAATCGGGCGTCCGCGAAATCATGGAAGCGACGGGACACGCGCCGACGCCCATGCGTCGGTGCGAGCCAAACAGCGTCGGGCTGACCTTTCTGCGATTTCTGGAACACGCCGACTTGCCGGTCATCGTCACGCACGACGATGAACGCAACATCGCGGCGCGCCTGCTGCTCGGCGGCTTGATTCATGGCGCAGTCGACGACGTTTCGGGGGACGCCCGCGCCACCGTGATTCGCGGCCTCACGGCGGCGGGCAGGGCTGCGCTGTCTGTCCGAATGCGCAAAGACATCGCAGCGCTGAGGCCGCGTGCGCATTGGGAACCCGTGCCCGGTGGTTTGGCAGCGTCTCGTGAACTGACGACGTTGCCGCCCCATGCCCCGGTCATGCGCCATGAAGCTGTGCACGCGATGGACTGACGCACTCGCCCGAGCCCGCACCTTTGTCATCCATCATTTCATTCACGCGTCGCATGCATGCTTCGGATAGTGAAGGCCGTCAAACTTCCGACTGGGCGTCTCCCTGGGGCTCCTGCCCATTGGGATCACGACATGCGCGCACTGCCCTTCACGCCGGAATGGCGCGAGGTGAAGCGCGTCAATGCGATGGATAACCACCTGTCCCTTGCCCTACCGTCCAAGGTGCAGCACGGGGGTCGCAGCAGGGCAGTCCAAGGGGGGCGAAAGCCGTCCCTCCGACGCCCGTGCGGGAGACGCGCGGCACACTGCCGCGATGTCGCCCGGACCCGCGCGCGCGCCCGACGGCGCGAGGCATCGCTTTGCGCCTTTGTCCCATCCACGGCGTGTCTGCAACGGTCAGCGCTTGCGATGCAGGCAGCGACCGCAGTGGCCTTGTTCGCCGTGCTGCATGAAGGCTGCCCTCACCCGCCATGGCGCGCCAGAAGCCAGCCCGGCAAGCGTTACCATCTGCGGGGTCATAGCCGTCAGTCAGGCGCCTGTCGTCCAGGAAGGCGGCTGCACCGGGCGACGAGCAGAGGAGGGCGCACGCGGCGGGCCCCCGTGCACATGGGACGCCAGCGTCCACCCAAAGGGTGAACGCCTCCGGAAGCCTTCGCCGCCAGCTCGGATTTTTTCTAGCCTATGGCAGGACCAAACGCTCGCTTCATGGAACAACGCCTCACTTGGGCTCTCGCCGCATGCGCGCGCGTCCTTCGGCCTGTGGTCAGGCTTGCGCTCGCCATGGGTGTCAAGCACCCGCACCTGGAAGAACTGCTGCGTGATGTGCTGATCGAAGAGGCGCGACGCTCATGGCAGCGCCAAGGCGTGCCACATCCGAATCTAAGCCAGCTGTCCGTGACGACCGGATTGAACCGCAAGGCAGTGACCGCCAAGGTCAGGGCCATCGACGAGCCGCTACCGCACACCGAATCGTCGGCCGCGGCCAAAACTTTCACACTGTGGATGCAGATGCTTTCCGAAGACCCCTCGCTGCGGCGCCTGCCCGTCGCCGCAGGCGCAGCTGCCCCGTCCTTTGAAGCCGTGGCCCGGATGAGCAGCCGCGGCAACGTGCACCATCGCACCATCCTGGACGAGCTGATTCGATTGAACATGGTGAGCGAGACCGACGGCACCGCCGAGCTGACCGGCGATGGCTTTGTACCGACGGGCGATCTGCAGTCGATGCTCGCATTCCTCGGTGACAACGTCCGCGACCATCTGCAGGCGGCGGTGTCCAACACGCTCACCGAGCAGCCCCGCATGCTCGAGCGCTCGGTGTACGCGCGCGGACTGTCTCTGCAGGCGTGCGAGGACATCCAACGGCTGGTGCGGCAGCGCTGGTCGGTACTGCATCAAGAACTCGCACAAGAGATGTCCCGATCGGTCGGGCTTGCCCCGGCAGGCGCCGAGGGCCGGATCCGGGTCGGCATCTACACCTACTACGAAGACGAGGGCGGCCCCTCAACATCGCACCTCCCGCAACAAGAGCCCAAGGAATGACGTACATGCATCCATATCGCCGTTACGCGCGAGGGCTGTTACTGGGCACGGCCGTGGCGCTGCTTCTGTCCTGCGGCGGAGGGAGCGGTTCCGGCGGCGCAACCGTGGGAGGTCTCGGCGCAGGCGAGACCCCCGCGTCGGCAGGCAGCGCGAGCGACCCGGCCGGCAACGGCTCAGGCGCAGGCGCAGGCGATGCGGGTGCAGGCGGTACGGGCAGCGGCTCCGCCTCAAGCGCGGGAGGTGACACGAGCACGGCCAGCAACGGCAGCGGCAGCACCGATGGCTCGGGCGTGGGTTCCGGCGGGACGGGCGTCAGCGCTTCGGCCGCCGGCGTGGGTTCGGCCGACGGCTTGGGCAGCATCATCCTGAACGGGCTGCGCTTCAACACCGACGCTGCGACCGTTGCCATCGAGGATGCCGATGCCCTGGAGATCGGCATGAGCGCGCGCATCGTGGGCAAGGTCGATTCCGACTTCAACAGTGGTGTCGCCAACGACGTCGTGTCGGCCGCCGAGTTGCGCGGTGCGGCCACGGCCATCGACACGGCGGCCGGGACCTTCGTCGTGATGGGCACGACAGTGAGCATCGACGCCGGTACGGTCTGGGGAGACGCCAGCGGCTTGGGCGATGTCACGGCTGGGCGCATCGTGCAGGTGTGGGGCCTGCCAGGGGCGCCAGGCAGCTTGCGCGCAACCCGTGTGCAGACTGCGCCAACGCGTGTCGATCCGCTGGTGACCGGCACCGTGCAGAACCTCGACCTTCTGGGCAAGACCTTCATGCTGGGTCCGCTCAGCGTCAACTACAACGCAGCACCGTTCGCGAGCATCGATGTGCCGTCGCTTGTCAATGGCCGCATCGTGCGGGTGCGTGGCATGCTGCCACCGGTGGCGGGCGTTCTGGCAGCCACGCAGGTGCAGGGCTGGTACACCTTCCCGGTGAACGACGGCCTCGCGCTCCAGCTCGCGGGCGTGATCACCGACTTCGGTTCGCAGGGCGAATTCAGGGTCCTGGGCACGCCGATCGATGCCGCTGGCGCCCAGATCACCGGCGGGCCTGCACGCTCGCTGGGCAATGGGGTGAAAGTGGAAGTTGACGGTTTCCTTTCCGGCGGTGTGCTGAGGGTGAAGAAGCTTCGCATCCGCAACGTGCCGGGCACGGGCGGGCCGGCCTCGTTCACACTGATCGGGGCCATCGGCGCGTACCAGTCGCCGGCCAGCTTCCGGGTACGTGGTCAAAAGGTGGACGCCAGCGTCGCCGGCGTGGTCTTCGAGAACGGCACGGTGGCCAACCTGGGCAACGGCCAGCGCGTGACGGTCAGCGGTGACAGGGTCGTTGACGGGGTCCTGATCGCGCAGCGCGTGACGTTCGCTGTGCCCTGAGCACGTGGCCCCGCAGCGCAGAGGCGGTCGATTCGTCGGTGGCGCGGCGCGCGCGGCGGCCCCCCAAGCGGTCGTTGCGCTGGCCGACATGCGAGGTGTTGCGGAGTCGGCCCTTGCGCTTCAGCGATCGCGATCCGCTTTATCGACAACCTAGCGCCTGACGCCTGACGCCTGACGCCTGACGCCTGACGCCTGACGCTACCGCGCAGGTCGCCCGCTCAAGGCGCCTTTCGGCATAATTTCCGGATGCTCGCCCGACTAATCTATCGAAGCGTGTCGAAGCAGCCGTCGGAGGCGGACGTTGCCGACATCCTGACCGCCTCACGACGGAAGAACCGCATGGTGGGCATCACCGGCGCCCTGTGTCACTTGCGAGGGGCGTACATGCAATACCTCGAAGGCGATGAAGCCGCGATCGAATGCGTCATGGCGGCCATCGCCGAAGACCCCCGGCATTGCAGCCTGTCGGTGATCGAATACCGCCTGATCGCCGCACGCGCGTTTTCGCAATGGTCGATGGCTTTGCTCGCATGGGATCTGGAAGTCGACGCGGCCCTCGGTCCACTCGCTGACATGGGGCTGTTCGGCATCCCGCCTGACCAGGCGGCGCCGGCCTTCCGGTCACTGAGCAAAACATCGCGCTGGAGCGAACTCTAGAGGTCTCCGTCGGCCGACTTCCGTCCCAGACAGGAACAGTGCGCAGCAGGCACGCGGACCGCTGCAACCGGCAGCCCGCGAACACCGCCAGGACCCCACTACAGCCAACGGGCTCGTCACGCGCGCTCCACGAGGGCCTCGCCCCGCCAAACCTTGCCAATGCCGCCGCGGGCGACCCACGCGGGATGCCCCTACCGCTTCTCGAGAACGCTGCTCGCCCCCGAGACGATAGGCGGGGGCCGGCCCGCACCCGGCCTCCCGAGGTTGCCGGTCGCTGTCACAAACCTGACGCGAACCTGAACACCGCCATCACTGATATGTGATACTTTCACATTTGAGAAAGTAATTAAATCCAAAGAATTAATTTCGACTTCCCACTCCAGGACGACACGCAACATGACATCAACCTCGGGGCTCGAACCCTGTTCCGATCGCTCGCTGGGCTCGGACGCGATCGGCTGCGCGAAGACGACCGGAGACTGGTACGAACGCCATCGTCTGGCGCTGCAGTTTCTTCATGGCCTTGAACGGGTCGTTTTTCCCTCGTCGAGCACGGAGAGACAGGCGTGCGAGAGCGCCGCAGTCTTGTGGCAAGCGGGGCTGATCCGTGCCGAGGTTCACCCCAACCTGAGACAAGTCGTCATCTGGGGATTGACAGAGGTGGGCCTGGAATTCTTCTCGCGCCGCCACGGCAAGTCAGGCGCGGCAGGGGCGCCCCCCGTCTGGCATGCGCCGCGCGGATTGCAGGACACCGCCCTGGTGCACCCGCGCGCACGCGCGCCCATGTCGGTGATCGCGTGATCCTGCGCTTCAGGATCTGCCTACGCCCTCCTCGCCTGCATCGGATGACAGATAAAAGCTTGTCGACCTGTCCGGCCAGCGCGACGTTGCTTGGCCATGGGACGCAGGTCGCGCGATGCCGCCTGGACCTTGCTTGGCCATCGCCCCGGCTCAAGCCGGTGCTGGCGGGTCGGTCATCGAAACGAATTTCCGTGCGAGACGCCCGGCCCCGCCTGCCAACACGCCCTGCCGCCTTGCACCATACCCGGAGATCCGGCCCACCCGCCTGGCTCCGCTATCCGCCCCTGCGTTGTTTTCCAGCGCACGGCGCCCCACAAAGGCCGTCGCATGCCGCTTTCCGCCATCCTCATCGAAGACAGCAAGACCATCAGGGACAGCCTGATTCCAGCCTTGCGCGACTTGGCCAACGTGCAGGTCATTGCCCTGGCCGAAAGTGCGCCCGATGCCGCAATCATGCTGACAGGCATGCGCGATGCGTGGCAAATCGCCATCGTCGACCTCTTCTTGCGCGAGGGCTCGGGCCTGGATGTATTGCGCACGCTCCAGCGCCGCTTGCCACATCAACGTGCCGCCGTTCTGACGAACTACCCGACCACCGAAATGCGCGAACGCACGCGCGAACTCGGTGCCGACGCGCTCTTCGACAAGTCTGCGGAGCTGGAGCAATTCTTTCGTTGGTGCAACCAGCAACCTCTGGCCGTTCCGGCTCGCCACGCCGCCTCGCGTTGGCCGCGGCCGCCCCTGTGGCCCGACCCGTCCGTCCGGATCGCCACTGCGACCGCCGATCGCCTTCCGCCGACGACGGGATATCGCACGGCGGCCGATCGATATTCAGGGGGACCGCAAGACTGAACCGCTTTCAGCGCGCCGGGCGCGTCACGGATTCGCCCACATCTGGCAAGCGGTTGATGAAGAGCGCGCGTGGGGGCGAGGTGACTTGCCTGCACGTCGCCAATGCGTTTCGACGACGCGGTCCGCGCAGTCAGCAGACGATGGATCAAACCCTGAATGAGGAGATGGCATGAAGGAATCGAAGTTCGAGCTTTTGGATCGGTACTTTGCGGCGAGGCGGATCAAACCGAAGGATGGATACGACGCCGAGGATAGGGCGCGACGCGTCCAGAGGTTGTGGGATCGGTTGGAACGACTGGCCTCACCAGTCTTCGCCGAATTCGAGGAGTACCTGAACGTCGCGCTGGGTGACGCGGTCGAGTGCTACATCGACAGGCACACCGGCCGAGACTCCGATGCCCCACCGTACATCACCTTCCGATGGGGCGCGCAAGGAACGCACCTGAACTCGCTGAGTTTCACCGGTGCCGTCGAGACGGGCGAAATCCACGCCACCTGGCGCTGCTGGCGAAACGGCCTGAAGTTTCACGGCGAAGACACGATCAACCCGCTTTGGTCCTCCGAGCTTGTCCATTCGATGCTGCAGGAATTGGTTTTTCAGTTCGCCCCCGTTTGAAAGTGGTCATCGCCTCATCGGAGTTCGATGCCAGCCCCAAGGAGGCGCAGGCGCACAGCGAGCCGGTCTCGTCACGTGCTTTCTCAAGTGCCGCGTCAATCATGGCGGCCCGGTTCTGCATCCGATGCGTCAGGCGCAAGGTTTCCGATCGGCTACGGCGGCCCTCCACCGCGTGGTGCGGCTCGATGATTCTGAGCATCGCGTGCCATGGGCACGAAGCGCCCCATTCAGCAGGAGGGCATCCCCGCCTTTGTTCTTCCTCATGCCCGCACGCCCGGCCATCCAAGAAGCCGGTATGCCCATGGTGAGCGCGCGCCCCCGCGCGTGAACATCGCCCCGCGCGGCTGTCGGTCGACTCGATCCGATGAGCCATCGAAAGAGTCAGCGGGGTCGATCGACCGCGCGGCGCAATCATCGCGACGCACAAAGGTCGGTCGACGCCTCTGTCAATTGCGCGGGGGACGGTCACGCTCAAACTCGTTGGGGTCCTTCGAAGTTTGTCCCGCCGCGTATACAACGCGTTGCGGGCCGGGCCCGCCGCGTGGCAGGCCGATGCCCCGCGCAAGCCCGCGATTCGAGCAATGGGTTCCCATCCGACCCTGTTCAAAAAAAAGCTCGTTGGACCCCTCTTGAAAGTCGTCTGCCGGCACCTAGTCTCTTCAGCGTCGGAAACTGGTCACCGCCAAAGGGGGTATCGACAAGACCATGAACTTGCTCAAGCAAATTGCCGGCTCTCGCTTGCCCCTGACGTTCTATCGCACCGAGGACATCGACCAGGTTCGCGTCCTTCGCGCCGCAGGCCTTGTGGTCGCCATGGTGCCTTCACCCCTTCACGCGTCCTCAGGTTCGCCGTACGTGGCCCAGGTGCTCGCCGTCACCCAGAAGGGCCGGGAGGAATTGGCGAAATTCAACTATCCCGCATCGCGGTCACCGCGATGGCGCTTCAGGATGCCTCGCATCAAGACTCTGGCGTGGCCCAAGGCGCCCCGCTCCCGTGCGTACTCGCGCAAGTCCGCACCGATGCAGTAGCGTCTTTTCGCCCCGCTAGGCGCGCGCTTGCCCGGATCTTCAGTTGTCAGTTCGTCAAAAATCGTGTGCCGCCTCGGTCGGCCGAGGCGCGCCTGCACTCAGGAGGTTTGCCATGTACCGTTCCCTGTTTCCCCGCGACTTTTTCGCCGAAATCGATCGCCTGCAACGCGATATGCGCCAGGCGGCCGACCTCTCGCCCAGCATCCGGGGGATCCCTCGCGAGGGCTTCCCTGCCCTGAATGTCGGCAGCACCGATCGGGCGCTCGAAATCTACGCGTTTGCACCTGGGGTCGACCCAGAAACGATCGAGGTCACGCTCGCGCGGGGACGGCTCACCCTTGCTGGCGAGCGAAAAGCAATCACGCCACGCGGGGAAGACAAGCCCATGCGCCACATCAACGAGCGGTTCGAAGGCGCCTTTCGCCGCGTCATGACGCTGCCCGACGACGCCGATCCCGACGCTGTGGAGGCGAAGCTGAGCAATGGGCTTCTCCACATCACCGTCCAGCGCCGCGCGGCCGCACAACCGCGCCGCATCAACGTGCAGTGAACGCAGCAACCAACGCAGAGGAAGGATCATGAACAGCAACCTCCAATCAGCCGACCGTTCGATTCGCCAGGACGCCGGAAATTCGGAGAACGACCGGTACGAGGTGTCCGCGCTTACGCCGCCGGTCGATGTCATCGAGAACGTCAGCGGCATCACCCTGTACGCGGACCTGCCCGGCGTCACCCGTGAAGGACTCAACCTCCACGTCGAAGCTTCGACATTGACCATCGAGGCCGAGTCCTCTTTGAAGGTACCTGACGGTTTGAAGATCAGCCACACCGAAGTCGCGCTCGGTCGCTTCCGGCGTGTTTTCACGCTCAGCAAGGAACTCGACACCGAAAAGGTCACGGCGGAGCTGGATCATGGGGTTTTGAAGCTCCGGATCCCGAAGACGGCGCATGCGCAGCCGCGTCGGATTGAAGTGAAGGCCGGTTGAAACCATGGCGGTGGCCTGGCAAAGCCCTGGCCACCGCCTGTGCGGTCGCCGACCGGTGCCATGGCTTCGCAGGATGGTTCCCCGACCGACCTCCCGCGACGCCCGGGCATCTGGCGTGCGTCGCGCTCGGGCACGTTGCCTTGAGGCAATGGAGCGATCCCACATCCTCATGAAGTTGATGGACTGTGCCAGCATCGTGCGGTACGCCACTCAGCCACGGCGGCTGCGGAGATGGACGTGATGTCAAGGCCTGCAGGAGCGCATCGAACGATGGCCTGTCGAGACTTCCTACGAGCCGCACAGCCACCTTCGAGTTGACTTGCCGGGAGCTTGTCCTCTTCGCACGAAGACCTTCTCTCGGTGCAGCAGCAAGCTCATTTCCGCCCCGCGGCGCAGGAAGCTGGTTGTAGGCCTACCTCGGCCACACTGAGATGGTATCGGGAGTCGTTCGCTTCATGTGAGGGCAATGCCGACCGGTGCGGCATCTTCGTTTTCGCCAGGCTGGCGAGGACCGACGCGTTCATCGACAACGCCGTCGAGAAATGCCAAGTTGCCCGCCTTCATTGCATCAAGCCAGATGCCTTAGGCCCGGTTGGCCGAGGCAAGTCCACGCCACTGGGAGGCATCGCCGTCCTCCTCCATCAGCACCTCATAGGGCGCCTGGGAGCCGGTTCGTCGACGTGCCGAAATTCGGCGAGTCCGGGACATCAATGCGCTCCAGAAAGATTTCCAGCACGGGTTCGCGGAAGGGTCGCCCCCCTGCCGCCGCCTCAAGAAGCTGCTCTTCGCCGCAGCCCACGCTCGTGGTCCATGCGCGCAGCGCGTCGAGCGCGATCAGCTTGCGATCAAGAGCGGTCTTCCCAGGACCATCTGACATGCAGGCCTTCCGTTGCCCGACGGCACCGTGTGACGGCAAGCGAGGATGGCGCGATGCGGGTCTGCCAGTGACCCTCAAAATGCGATTCCAGCTGACAGCATCTCTTCTGCGCTTTGGCGGCCGACGGCACGCTGGCAACTCGTTGCGAATACAACCGGTTTCGTCCGACAGCGTCGGGGCCGATCGCCGCTTAGATTGCTTGCTCGCCGCCCGGCCGCTGCCAAGACGACTTTTCTTCGCTGGTCGCCAGCTGCCGAACCCCTCGGGGTGACGTGGGCTCGGGCTTGCCCCAATCTCGCTCGTTAATGATGCACTCCAATTCCGCTGCCGAAATGTTCGAGGAGGCCATGGGCGCCCGCGTGGTCGCTGTGTTGACCTCCCATCCGACGCTGTCCTCCGAATGGTGCGAGCGCTTGCGCCTCGCGCGTCTTCAGGCGTTGGCCGCTCGAAAGCGACCACCGGATGAAGCTCGCACGCCGCCGGTCAATCTCCCTTCGAGCCCACGATCTGCATTGGAGACTTTGTCCAACGCGTGGGCAGCGGAACCTGCCATCGGTCGCGCGTAGCCGCGGAGACTCGCGTCCACCCGGCGTTGCCACGGATGGCAGAGGTCACGGCCCGCCGACGAACGGCGCGCTCATGCATTGCCAGGCCCTGGCGTCCTCAGCAGTGAACCAGATGGCAGACAGCAATCCCCGCGACGGATCCTTGTCGCGCGGCATGGATTTGTGCGCCGGCGACACGGCCTCACACGGCGATGGTGGGAGCGAGATCGTCGCTGTCACACGCGGTGCGCGCCTGTCACGTCGCAGCAACCACGGTAGGCAGCGAGGCGGCCGCCTCGGCAAGGCGCTGCGCCACGGCGTTCAACAGCGCGCCCGCGAATCCACCTGGCGCCCGCGCGTCGACGCGCGCGCTCGTCACCACCCGGGGCAAAGAACTCCAAGCTACCTCACGACCGGCAGCGACCAGTGCGGCGACCA
This sequence comes from Variovorax paradoxus, assembly GCF_902712855.1. Lineage (NCBI taxonomy): Bacteria > Pseudomonadati > Pseudomonadota > Betaproteobacteria > Burkholderiales > Comamonadaceae > Variovorax > Variovorax paradoxus. Next base: position 700,887 of record NZ_LR743508.1, on the reverse strand, counting down.
GCGCCTGGTCTTCTCCGCAAACAAGGTGCCTGAAACCGCCGACTTCCCGGTATGCCTCAGCAGACACACCAAGGTTCGCTCCGTGCACATGGCGATGATCGTCGTGATCAGAATACGTTTCACTGAAATGCACCTTCAGCAGTTCGGCGTTGGCGCCGTGCGGCGACCAGTCATGAACGCAGACCGTGCCGCACACCACGTCCGCCTCTAGCGCAAGCTGGCTGGCCAGCCACCCCTCGGAGACCACCGTATCCGCATCGGTGAAGGCGAGCCATCGGGCGCCCCGTGCCAGCATGGCCTGCGCGCCCGCCGCGCGGGCCATGCCCACGTTGCGCGCTTGAAGCGTCAACGTCATCGCACCGGCCGCAGTGGCCGCTGCACAAGTTGCGTCGGTGCAGGCGTCCAGCACGACAACCGTTTCCACCCGTTCGCCCCTCAATGCAACATGTTGCGCGGCGCGTTGAACCGCAGCGAGACAGCTGCGGATCAACTGCTCTTCGTTGTGTGCCGGGATAACGATGCCGATCATGCGATGCCCTCCTCCGCATAGCTTGTTGGGGTTGGGTCGCGAAGACCATGGCTGTGCGGCACGGCGATGTCCTGGCTCACGGCACGTGCCCGCTCAAAGTTGATCGGTGACACTTGCGTTTGACCAGCGCCTTGCTTCATCAACGACTCCTCTCCCGTCTCGTCCCATACAGCGGAGGTACCGTCCATCAGACCTTGGGAGGATCGTTCTCGCGCCCGAAGTGACGGTGCTGGCCCATGGCCGCGATGAACGACTCGATCGCATCGTCGGCACCGGCAGCATCGGCGAGGATCAGGCCAGGGTCGGCCGAGCCATCGGGCATCGTGAGCGGTATCCGCGCCTCTGCCAGGAGCGCATCGGACGCGCCCAGCGCCAGGATGGTCTTGCAATGCCAGTACTGGTCGCGCAGGAACTCGAGCGTGTGTGCGTCGGCGTCGAGTGCCTCGACCGCGGGCACGCCGTCCGGCAGCACCAGCGCGTCGAACAGGAAGCCGGGCGAGTTCTCCATCGTTGCGTCGACGGCGAACTTCTCACCGCCCGCACCTGCGCAGGTTCCCAGCCGCGCGCCGACGAGCCGGGGTACCGCGCCGGCGGCCACCAGCGCCGACACCAGCTTCTGCAGCGACGCGCCTTCCACACCGTTGGCCACGAGCACCGCCACCTTGCGCGTGCGGATGCCGCCGTCGCCGGGACGTGCCATGAGCGACAGCGCGGGCGACTGCTCGACCTCCGGCGCGGCCGGCGTTTCGAGCGCCTTGGGCATCGGCGCCGGCAGCTGCATGCCGAGGTCCTGTGCGAGGCGTTGCGCCAGTTCGGGCACCGCGTTCAGCAGGCTCGCCACCACGCGCTCGCGGATCGCGGGCACGGTGACCTTGGACAGCTCGAAACGGAACGCGTTGCCGATGTGCGCCTGCTCCACCTCGGTCTGGCTCTGGAAGAACAGCCTCGCCTGCGTGTAGTGGTCGGCAAATTTCTCGGGCTTGATGCGCACCTTGTCCGCGCTTTCCTTCGCGTCCAGGCGCCGCGCGATGCTCGCGAAGCCCTGTGCCGCACCGGCCTGGAACGGGCAGCCGCCGGCCAGCGAGTTCGGCTCGTAGGCCACGCGGCCGCGATGGATCGCCTGGCGGTGCATGCCGTCGCGCTGGTTGTTGTGCACCTGCGCGATCGGCGCGTTGATCGGCAGCTCGTGGAAGTTGGGGCCGCCGAGCCGGCTGATCTGCGTGTCCACGTACGAGTGGATGCGCCCGGCCAGCAGCGGGTCGTTGGTGAAGTCCAGGCCGGGGACGATGTGCGCGGTGCAGAACGCCACCTGCTCGGTCTCGGCAAAGAAGTTGTCGGGGTTGCGGTTGAGCACCATGCGGCCCACGATCTGCACCGGCACCAGTTCCTCGGGAACGATCTTGGTCGCGTCGAGGATGTCGAAGCTGAACTGCTCGGCCTGCTCCTCGGTGAAGATCTGCAGGCCCAGCTCCCACTCGGGGTACTCGCCGGCCTCGATCGCCTCCCAGAGGTCGCGCCGGTGGAAGTCCGGGTCGGCGCCCGAGATCTTCACCGCCTCTTCCCACACCAGCGAATGCGTGCCGAGCTTCGGCTGCCAGTGGAACTTGACCAGGAAGCTCTCGCCAGCCTCGTTCACCAGCCGGAAGGTGTGCACGCCGAAGCCCTGCATCATGCGGTAGCTGCGCGGAATGGCGCGGTCGGACATCTGCCACATGAGCATGTGGGTCGACTCGGGCATCAGCGAGACGAAGTCCCAGAAGGTGTCGTGCGCGCTCGCAGCCTGCGGCATCTGGTGGTGCGGTTCGGGCTTCACCGCGTGCACGAGGTCGGGGAACTTCATCGCGTCCTGGATGAAGAACACCGGCATGTTGTTGCCCACGAGGTCCCAGTTGCCTTCGTCGGTGTAGAACTTCACCGCGAAGCCGCGCACGTCGCGCGCGGTGTCCTTGGAGCCGCGCTCGCCGGCCACGGTGGAGAAGCGCACGAACACCGGCGTGACCTTGCCGGCCTCCTTGAAGGGAGCGGCCCTGGTGTATTGCGTGAGCGGCTCGTAGGCCTCGAAGAAGCCGTGCGCGCCCGAGCCGCGCGCATGCACGATGCGCTCGGGAATGCGCTCGTGGTCGAAGTGCGTGATCTTCTCGCGCAGGATGAAGTCCTCAAGCAGGGCCGGGCCGCGCGCGCCTGCCTTCAGCGAGTTCTGGTTGTCTGCGATGTGCACGCCCTGGTTGGTCGTGAGCACCTGGCCGGTCGAGTCGACGCGCACGCGGTCGAGCGTGCCGATGGTCGCGTTCACCGCCTCGGCCGCGGGGCCGCCCGTCTTGTCCGACCGATTGGCCTCGGACAGCGTGCTCACGCCCGGCAGGTGCGACGGCGGCGCCACCGTCACGCCTGCAGGTGTCGACGCCGCATTGGACTCGCCATGCTCGAGCGGCTTGTTGACGTTGGCGGGCATGCCGGCGGCAAGCGCCTGCGTGTCGATGGCCTTCTGAGCAGGCGCATCGCCCTTGCCCGCGGCCGCGGGCGCCGGACCCGCGGGTCCGCTGTCGGTGTTGCGGGCTGCGGCGCGCGCCGCGTCGATCTCGGCTGCGCTTGCAACGGGTGAAGCAGTGGGTTTCTTGGCCATGATGGGTGTATTTCGTGAGGTAGAGAAAGAGCCAACCCTTCGCAGGGTCGAGCCGTGGCACGCGTTTTTTTGTAGGACGCGATCCCTCTGCACGGCGAGCTGCAAATTCAGGTTCAAACTTGATCTGGGTTAATGCAGCAACGAAAAACACGGCGCACAATGGCGCCCTCGCCCCATCTATGTTGACCAGATCCGTACTTCTGAACCGCGCCGCCCCACTGTCGGACGCCGAACGGGGCCGGCTGGAGACAGCGATCGCTGACGTACGGACATTCCGCGCGGGTGAAACGGCGGTTCGCCAGGACACGCCGATCCAGGTGAGCTTGCTGCTTGTGGAAGGTTTCATGACGCGACACGTCGACGCGCGCGACGGCAAGCGACACTTGGTGGCCGTGCATGTGCCCGGCGACTTTGTGGACCTGCACGCTTTCACCTTGAAGCAACTCGATCACGACGTGGGCGCGCTGACGGACGTGAGCGTCGCGGTTTTCACGCACGAATCGTTGGAAAAGATCCTGGTCGACGATGCGGCACTGGCCAAGCGCCTTTGGTTCATCACGATGCTCGACGCCGCGCAGCATCGGCAGTGGATCTATCGGCTTTCCAGCCTCACGGCGCTGCAGCGGGTCGCTCATTTCCTCTGCGAGACCCATGCCCGACTGCTGGCGGTCGGCCAAGTTCGCGCTCACGGATTCACGCTGCCGATGACACAGTCGGACATCGGCGAGGTGTGCAGTTTGACGAATGTGCATGTCAGTCGCGTCTTGCGCGATCTGCGGGAAATGGGACTGTGCCAACTCCGTTCATCGCAGGTTCAGATCCTCGACATCCAGGGGCTGGTGACAGCCGGGTTGTTCGAACCCGGATACCTCTATCTGAATCCCCACGTCGCCTCACAGGCGGTTGGACACAATGGAGACTTTCATGACCGATAACAGGTCCTCGCTCAGACCGCGCGAAGACGCCGGCGTGGCCACGGCGATCGATGGCGTGGTCGTCCTGGACGGTCCGGATGGCGTGGCGGTGACGATGACACCTGACGCTGCCGCTCAAACGGCAGACAGCCTGCATGCCGCTGCGAACGAAGCCCGTCGACACGCTGGGCTGGGACCCGGCGCGCCAGAAGGTGCCGGCCCCGGGGCATGAGCTCTCTGAAGTCCGCGCAATCATCGGGGACGCTGTGTGCCGAGCGAGTTTCCGGTGCAAGGGCGATTCGAAGGCTTCGTCCCTGCTCACAGGCCCCCCGCGCATCTGCGAAGGTGAGAGCGCTCTTTCCGGGTACGAAGTGAATGGCCAGAGATTTCTTGCGCAAGATCGCGCACTTGCCTCTTCCAATCGAGATTCGCCAACCAGGGGATATGCGCAGTGTTTCCGTTCTGCGTGCTGCCGGGATGCTGGAGGCGATCGTGCCGTCGGAGCCATTCGACGATAAGAGCACAAGTACCGTCCTGAGAATCACGCCATTGGGGTACGCGGAGCTCGAGCGACCCGATGAGGACTGACCCCGCTCCCGCACTTTTCCTGCCTCTGAACTCCCCAATTACCCTGCCATGTTGGGATATCGGAGTGCCCTTTCTTCCCTGGCTGCAGCGGGCTGACATGGGCCGGTGATGGACCCAACCGCGCGTGGTTGTACCCGACGGCCTCGAAAAATGATTGGCTTCTCGCCTCGCGCCGGAATTTTCAGCGCCGCACGGCAGCCGCTGCACCTTGCAGGCGCTGAACAGCGTTGCTACGTGCGCTGACCCAGATGCGGCGCTCGACTCGGCCCGGGTGTCGTGCATCTGCCCGAACGCTTGAATCCGTTCACTGTCGTCCTCGAATCCCTCGGCCTCACTGCCCCGAATGCGCGGCCAACCGCAGCGCCTCGCGCCCGGAAATGGATGTCCTTGCTGTTCACCCGCCAGGCGTTGTCAGTCAGGTGCATTCGCCGAGAACTGCAGGCCTTGGAAAGACGTGCTTTGAGGCCACCCATCGCGCGGCACCTGGCGTCATGAGAGCGCCTCCATGCATCGGTTCCGGACCGTGTTTGGCTTTGTGAGAGGCAAGCATCGCGATACGACCCACAGCAACGGCCACACGACGCCCGCCGCAGCCGGTCTTGTGCTCGCGTTGAATGGGTTTGGTGTCGGGGGAAACGGCTGCTGCGCCGACCTGTTCGTGCAAGGCCGATGGGCCCATGTGCGTCCGGGTCACCATTCAGGGACCACGGTGATGGCGCCGCGATTGCACCGCGTGCAACGGTTGCCCGTCAAGTGCACGAGTCCTAAATTTCGTTCCCGTTGGCCACCGGCCTCTCCCTTGCGGGACCCATCCAGGCAGGCCGACCGTGCATGCAGATTCGCTGCGACACGCGACACCGACACGCAACAAGGACCCCATGCCACATCTCCATCCATGGCGCGCAGGACGCGCGCTCACCGATCGCTCGCCCGACACTTCCTTTTGGTCTGGATGGTCCTGGCGCCTGCGCACGAATGCGCGGCTCGGTGCGCTGGCCTGGGTGCTTGCCACTGCGAGCGTCGCGCCGCAGCATGCCGCGGCGGCCGAGCCCCTGCTGTTGAGAGTGGGCGCGCTGAGGCTCGCATCGGCAGGCCCCCTGTTCGTGGCCCAGCACGAGCGCTATTTCGAGGACGAGGGTCTCTCGGTCCAGATCCGCTACTTCGACGCCGCGCAACCGATCGCGCTGGCGGTCACCGCCGGCGACGTCGACCTCGGCGTGACGGCCATGACGGCAGGCTTCTTCAACATCGCCGGCAAGGGAACGCTCAAGGTCATCGCGGGACAGGCCGCGATCGTCAAGGGTCGCCCCGGTGACGTGCTGATGGCGTCGAACAATGCCTACGAGCGAGGCATGCGCCGGGCCGCGGATCTTCCGGGGCGTTCCATCGCGATCACCCAGACTGGATCTTCCTTCCACTACGAACTCGGCCTGTTCGCCGATGCCGAGCGCTTCGACATCCAGCGCATCACGTTGCGTCCGTTGCAAAGCATGTCCAACATGGTTGCCGCCCTGAAGACGGGCCAGGTCGATGGCGCGATCGTCTCACCGCAGGCCGCCGCGGAACTCACGGCCAACCACGAGGCCAAGGCCATCGCACAGGTTGCGGATGCAGGCAACTACCGCTTCGGCGCCCTTTTCGCGTCCGCGCGCGTGCTGCAGGAACAAAGGGCATCGGTGGCGCGCTTCGTGAAGGCGTACCGGCGCGGCGCGGCACTGTACAACGACGCGTTCTTCGGCTCGGGTGCGCGGCGCAAGGAGGTCGCGCTCATGATCGGGCAACACATTCTGCCGAGCGAACCCGCCAGCGATCGCGTGGCCGACCTGGTGGGCAAGGGCGCGTACTACGTGGAAGCGGGTGCACCACTCGACCCGGACGATGTCCAGCGCCAGGTGAACTGGTACCGCGCGCGCGGCTTCATCGACGACGCGGTGGCAGCCGGCCAGATCATGGACCTGTCGTTCTCCCGCTGAGTCCTGCTCCTTCCTCAGACCTCTTCCCATGCGGCAGTGCATGGCCGCACATCTCCACTGAACTGCGATGCGACTCGATATCGACAACGTCTCCCACAGCTACGGCGACCTCACCGTGCTCTCGAACATCTCGGTCAGCGTGCCGAGTGGCAGGATCCTCGCGATCGTCGGCCCCTCTGGATCGGGCAAGTCCACCCTGCTGCGCATCATCGGCGGGCTGGAGTCACCCGACGCCGGCCAGGTGCAGTTGATGGGCTCGACGCCGCCAGGCTGCATCAATCCCCTGACCTTCGTCTTCCAGGACTTCGCGCTGTTGCCCTGGCGCACGGTGCGCGGCAACGTGGAATTCCCGCTCGAACGCAAAGGCCTGACCAAGGCGCAACGCTGCGACTTGGTTGACGATGCGTTGCACCGCACCAACTTGAGCGCATTCGCGGACGCACTGCCCAAGCAACTGTCGGGCGGCATGCGACAACGCGTCGGCATCGCGCGCGCGATGGTGGTTCGGCCCGCTGTCCTGATCATGGACGAGCCGCTGTCCGCACTGGATGCCCAGACACGGGAACTGCTGCTTATCGACATCGCGCAGCTTTCGGCTAAGGAAGGCTTCACGGGGGTGTACGTCACCCACAATCTTGTCGAGGCGATCCGGCTGGGTCACACGGTGATGGTGCTCTCGCGGCGCCCGGGGGCCGTCAAGGCGCTCATCACGATCGACACGCCGCTGCTGGAGCGACGGTCGGACGGCCCCGAACTGCAGGCGCAGTCGGCCCACATCTGGCATCTCCTGCGTGAAGACGCACTGGAAGCGGAGCGCGAACTTGTCTGATTCATCTCTCGTTCTGGAACCGGCCCGCCGGCCCGTTCCCTTCCGGGGCGGCGGCTTCGCGCCCCGCCGGCTGCCGGTTGTCTCCACAGCGGGCATTGCCCTGATCGTGCTGGCCTGGCAGGCGGCGAGCAGCCTGGGCTGGGTCGACCCCGTTTTTCTTCCCAGTCCCTGGGTGATCCTTCAGATTCTTTGGAAACTGCTGTTTGCCGGTGTGCTTTGGAACCATCTGATCGCCTCTCTTACCCGGCTGGGCATCGGGTGGTCGAGCGGTGCCTGCGCAGGCATCCTGGCAGGCTTGGCGCTGGGCCTGTACTCGGCTGCGCGCTCGGTCGGCGTACCGCTGGTTTCCGCACTCATCACCATCCCTAAGGTGGCACTGCTGCCGCTCTTCATCGTGTGGTTCGGCATCGGCGAGTGGTCAAAGATCATGATCATCGCGTTCGGCGTCTTCTTTCCGACCGTGATCAGCACGTATGGTGCTGTCGACAACGTGTCCAAGAACCTGATCCGCATGGCGCAGAGCTTCGAGGTGGACAACGCCAGCATCGTGCGCAAGGTGGTCCTTCCCGCCGCGCTGCCAGGCATCCTTTCGGGATGCCGCCTGTCTGTCTCCATCGGCATCATTTTGCTGGTCACTGCGGAGATGATTGGCTCGAACGAAGGCATTGGCGCGTTCATCCTCGCGGCTGGCAACCTTTACCAGGTCGACCGCCTGCTCGCAGGCGTTGCGCTCCTCAGCCTGATCGGCCTGCTGCTGTCGGCCGCGATCACGAGGGCCGAACGCAGATGGCTTGACTGGCGGTAGGGCGACCCGCAGAGACGGCGGTCGACCGGTTGGCTTGGAGGAAAGGTCGCCGGCCGCCCATGCCTTCGTGCCAAGTGCCCTCCCTCACGATGCCGCAATCGTGCCGATACCCTGCGATCTAGACCCGCCGACTGCACCGCACCGCCGCTCGCCCCCGAAGCACCGCCAACTCGTCCTCCGCCGCCGCACGCCGTGGCCGCTCGAATAATCGGCATCGTCGTCCCCGCCCACAACGAAAAACCTGCACGGGCACGCGCCCCGGCGCTCCAGCGCCGTCGTGCATCGACTCTCCACACCGCGGCGCCGACGGAAGACCGCAGAGAGCATGCGATCGCACACGAACGCTCCAGCCGCGGATCGACACTGTCCCTCCATCTGGCCCGAAGCAAGCAGCGCAGTCCGCCAAAAGGAGGCGACGGGGCCATTTCCCGCAGTCGAAGCCCGGACTGATGGGGCTGCGACGCCAAGCGAGCTTGATTGACCGCGGCAGCCCTCGCGTGCGACCTGCCTGCAACCACCGTCCAACAGACGAAACCCAAAAAGTGGAAATCAAAGTGCGCCGACAAACCCGCAGGCCTTTTTCAGCCGAGACCGCAATCAGCCATCGACCCGGCCCGGTTGCCAGCGACCACAGAGTGGTCCAGCTCCCGCACAGCGATGCACGCCAGCGAAAGGTGGCCCGGCCGCGTCCGCACGCCCCCGAGCACCATCGGCGCAGAGAACACGCTCATGTTGAAGCTTCCGCACAGCGCAGCTCCAGAGCTGCGCCCATCAAAGGGAGTGATCAAGGCGACAAGAATCTCACGGGCGTCAAGCGTTTTGGGCAACGTCATGCCAGCACGCAAGTCGCCGACAAAAGCCGGTGCGACGCCGGCACTAAACCCGCGCCCACCACCGCCAAAGCAGAAAGCCTGACGTGCGACAGATGCACTCCCATTTTTCCTCCGTACGCACTACGCCCGCCCCACATGTCGACCACGACCATTCGCCTTGAGGATGAATTCAAAGCCCGCATCGCCGCCGCCGCCGCGAGGTCGGGCAGGTCTTCGCACGCGTTCATCCTAGAGGCGGTTGCCGAGATGGTCGAGCGCAGCGGGTTGGACGAGGAATTGCATCGGCTTGCCGACAGGCGGTGGGCAGCGCTGCGGCGCACGGGCGAGTCGGTCGCCTGGGACGACGCCAAGCCCTGTCTCCAGGATCGAGCGGCGGACAAGAAGGCTCACCGCCCCGCGGCGCGCAAGTCAGTTCCCTGACCTGTTCATGGTTCGCATCGAACTGGCGCCAGATATCTTGAATGACCCCGACCGCATCATCGACCACCTGGGAACGCATGAGGTCAACGACATCACCGACCGGGTTGCGTAAATTCTCGAAGCCATCCAAACTCTTTCTCGCAGTCCATCGATCGGTCGTCCGGTCAGAGATGAGAAGCGAGAATTGATCATTGGCGCTCCTCGCCGACGTCACCGGCGTGTGTGCGCCATGCCGCATCGACTAAGCTGTGTCGCCATGCAGTTCCCGAGCAAGACCCGATGGCTGTGCGCAGCCGTCCTGACGATGTCGTGCTTCCAGAGCGCGTTCGCCGCCGACGAAGAGTCGGTGCGCGAACTCGCCGAGGCTTCCCAGCACATGCTCAACGACCTGGCCAGCCAGGTGACCGACCTGAAGGCCATGGCAGACCGGAAATCCTTCGACAGCGTCGCGAAGACGCTGGCGAAGCAGGTCGAGCAATGGCCCACCGAAACCGATGCCACCGAGAAGTACCGCCCGTGCAAGCACGCGCTCCAGCGCGCATTGGACGTGGCGCGGCTCACGCATGCCAAGGCCACCGCCGTGAAGACGGCACCGCCGCCCGACGAGAAGGCCTGGCTGCAGGCGCACGCGAAGCTGACGGACAGCCGCGCGGTATGCGAGCGCGTGCTGCGGCATCCGCTGATCCGTGCGTCCTGACACGACGCCCTTCCACAATTGATTGATCGTTTTCACGGAGTCCGCATGGCGTCTTCATCTCCCGCAGCCCATCCGCACTACGACCGTCTGATCGCCGCGGCGCGCGCGCTGCCGCCGCTTCGCGTGGCGGTGGTGCATCCGGTCAACGACGTGTCGCTGGAGGCCGTGCTGTCGTCGGTGCGGCTGGGGCTGGTCGCGCCGGTGCTGGTCGGCCCGCGCGAGCGCATCGAGGCGGCTGCGGCATCCATCGGTGCGGACATCGCGGGCTTCGACATCGTCGACGCGCCGCACAGCCATGCGGCAGCCGACGCGGCGGTGGCGATGGCGTTGCGCGGCGAGGTCGACGCGCTGATGAAGGGCAGCCTGCACACCGACGAGCTCATGGGCGCGGTGGTGCGACGCGAAGGCGGCCTGCGCACCTCGCGGCGCATCAGCCACTGCTTTGTGATGGACGTGCCGGGCCATTCGCAGCCGCTGGTCATCTCCGATGCGGCGATCAACATCGCGCCCACGCTCGAGGAGAAGGTCGACATCGTGCAGAACGCAATCGACCTCGCGCATGCGCTGCAGATGCCGGCCGTGCGCGTGGCGCTGCTGTCGGCCACCGAGACGGTGAACGCCAAGGTGCCCTCCACGCTCGATGCGGCCGTGCTGTGCAAGATGGCCGACCGGGGGCAGATCACGGGCGCGCAGCTCGACGGCCCGCTGGCCATGGACAACGCCATCGACCCCGAGGCCGCGCGCATCAAGGGCATCGTGTCGCCGGTGGCGGGGCGCGCCAACGTGCTGATCGTGCCCGACCTGGACGCGGGCAACATGCTCGCGAAAAGCCTCACCTTCCTGGGCGGCGCCTATGCCGCGGGCATCGTGCTGGGCACGAAGGTACCGGTGATCCTCACGAGCCGCGCCGATTCCGAATCGGCACGGCTCGCCTCGTGCGCGGTGGCCTCGATGCTCGCGAAGGCGGGGCGCGAGCGGCTCATCAAGGCCGTGGGCTGAACGCTTCTTGCGGCTTCGTCAGTCCTGCAGGCAGAGGTACTTGAGCTCCAGGTAGTCCTCGATGCCGTGGCGCGAGCCTTCGCGGCCCAGGCCCGACTGCTTCACGCCGCCAAAGGGCGCGACCTCGTTGGAGATCAGGCCGGTGTTGATGCCGACCATGCCCGTTTCCAGCTGTTCGCCCACGCGCCAGATGCGGCGGCGGTCTTCGGTGAAGACGTAGGCCGCGAGTCCGAACTCGGTGTCGTTGGCCATGGCGATGGCTTCTTCTTCCGTCTCGAAGCGGAACAGCGGCGCGAGCGGCCCGAAGGTCTCCTCGCGCGCCACGCGCATCTGCTGCGTGACGCCGGTGAGCACCGTCGGCTCGAAGAAAGTGCCGCCCATCGCATGCGGCTTGCCGCCGGTGCGCAGCTGCGCGCCCTGCGTGAGCGCGTCGTCGATGTGCTCGCGCACCTTGGCCACGGCACGCGCGTCGATCAGCGGCCCCTGCGCCACGCCGGCCTCGAGCCCGTTGCCCACGCGCATCGCTTCCACCGCCTGCACGAGCCGCTGCGACAGCGCGTCGTAGATGCCCGACTGCACGTAGATGCGGTTCGCGCACACGCAGGTCTGGCCGGCGTTGCGGAACTTGGAAGCGATGATGCCTTCCACCGCGCGCTCCAGGTCGGCGTCGTCGAACACGATCAGCGGCGCGTTGCCGCCGAGTTCGAGCGACAGCTTCTTGATGGTCGGCGCGCACTGCTGCGCGAGCAGGCGGCCCACGCCGGTGGAACCGGTGAAGCTGAGCTTGCGCACGGTGCCGCTCTCGCACAGCGCGGCGCCGATGGCCGGCGCGTCGCCTGTCACGATCTGCAGCACGCCCGGCGGCAGGCCGGCCTCGAGCCCCAGCACGCCGAGCGCGAAGGCGCTCAGCGGTGTGAGCTCCGCCGGCTTCACGACGATGGTGCAGCCCGCAGCCAGCGCGGGGCCGACCTTGCGCGTGATCATCGCGGCCGGGAAGTTCCACGGCGTGATGGCGGCGCACACGCCGATCGGCTGCTTGAGCACCACGATGCGCTGGCCGCCGCGCTGCGGCTGCAGCACCTCGCCGTCGATGCGCTTGGCTTCCTCGGCGAACCATTCGATGAACGACGCGGCATAGGCGATCTCGCCGCGCGCTTCGGCCAGCGGCTTGCCCTGCTCGAGCGTCATGAGGCGGCCCAGGTCGTCCTGGTGCGCGAGCATCAGGTCGGCCCAGCGGCGCAGCACCTGGGCGCGTTCGCGCGCGGTGCGTGCGCGCCACGCAGGCAGCGCGGCGGCAGCGCCGGCAATGGCGCGCTCGGTCTCGGCGCGGCCCATGCGGGGCACGTCGGCGATGTGCCGGCCGGTGGCCGGGTCGGTCACGGCGAGCGTGGCGCCGCTGTCGGCGGCGGTCCATTCGCCGTCGATGAGACAGGCGGGCTTGAGCAGGTCGGGACGCTTCAGTCCCAGGTCGCTGGCGGTCATGGCGTTCGCTCCGTTCATGCCTTCAGCGCATCGGCGACGATGCCCAGCGCGCGCTCGAACAGTGCGTCGGGAATGGTGATCGGGTACAGGAAGCGGATCACGTTGCCGTACATGCCGCAGCTCAGCAGCAGCAGGCCCTGTTCCAGCGCCCTGGCCTGCACGCGCTTCACCGCCTCTGCGTCGGGCGCGCCGGTGGCGGGGTCGCACAGCTCGATGGCAACCATGGAGCCTTGCGCGCGCACCTCGGCGATGGCCTTGTTCGCTTCCTTCGCGTCGAGCAGCCGCGAGACCAGGCGCGAGCCGAGTTCGGCGGCGCGGTCGCACAGCTTCTCTTCGGCGATCACGTCGAGCACCGCGTGGGCCGAGGCCACCGCCAGCGGGTTGGCCGCGTAGGTGCCGCCCAGGCCGCCGGGCGCGGGGGCGTCCATGATGGCCGCGCGGCCCGCCACCGCCGACAGCGGCATCCCGCCAGCAAGGCTCTTGGCCATGGTGACGAGGTCGGGTTCCACGCCGTGGTGCTGCATGGAGAACAGCTTGCCGGTGCGCGCGAAGCCGGTCTGCACCTCGTCGGCCACCAGCACGATGCCGTGCTCGTCGCACACCGCGCGCAGGCCCTTCAGCAGCTCGGTGGGCGCGACGTTGAAGCCGCCCTCGCCCTGCACCGGCTCGATGACGATCGCCGCCACGCGCTTCGGATCGATGTCGGTCTTGAACAGGCGCGCCAGCGCAGCCAGCGAATCCGCCGCGCTCACGCCGTGCAGCGCGCTGGGGAACGGCACGTGGAACACGTCGGCCGGGAACGGACCGAAGCCGAGCTTGTAGGGCGCGACCTTGCCCGTCATGGCCAGCGTCATGAGCGTGCGGCCGTGGAAGCCGCCGCCGAAGGTGACCACGCCGGCGCGGCCGGTGTGGGCGCGCGCGATCTTCACCGCGTTCTCCAGCGCCTCGGCGCCGGTGGTGAAGAACGCCGTCTTGACCGGGCCCGAAATCGGCACCAGCGCGTTCAGCCGCTCGGCCAGCGCGATGGCGCTCTCGTAGGGAACGATCTGGTAGGCCGTGTGCGTGAAGCGCTCCAGCTGCGACTGGATGGCGGCCACCAGTTTCGGATGGCGGTGCCCGGTGTTGAGCACCGCGATGCCGGCGGCGAAGTCGATGTACTCGCGGCCTTCCACATCCCACACGCTCGCGTTCTCGGCGCGCTGGGCATGGAAGTCGCACATCACGCCGACACCGCGCGGCGTGGCGGCGAGGCGGCGGTTCTTGAGTTCGCTGTTGGTGGTCATGGAAGGTCCGGTAAGAAAAGGGATGGAGGTCGTTCGAAAGATCTGATTGAATCGGCTATTGGCTCCATCGAAAAGATCCACTTTTATCGATGTGCATGGGGCCAATTGAAAATCCCCGCATGAAATCCATCTGTGCCGACCTGGTGCTTCAGCGCCTCGCCCCCCGGGCCGACGCGGCCGGCGCCGCGCTCAACCGCCAGCTCTACGACTGCCTGCGCGAGGCCATCCTCGACGGCAGCCTGCCGCCGTCGAGCCCCCTGCCCGCCTCGCGCGACCTGGCGCGCGAGACCGCCATGTCGCGCAACACCGTGCTGCACGCCTATGCGCAGCTTCAGGCCGAGGGCTACGTGCATTCGCGCGTGGGCAGCGGCACCTTCGTGGCCGCGACCACGCCCGAGAGCCAGCTGAGCGCCGGCCGCGCGCGCGCCGCCGACGCCGATGTGCCCGGCACGGTGCGGCTCGCCAGGCGCGCGCAGGCGCTGGTGGCCGACGCCTCGGCCGCGCCGCGCCAGTGGGGCGCCTTCATGCCCGGCGTGCCCGACGTGACGCAGTTTCCGCACCGCGGCTTCGGGCGCATCGTGTCGCGGCTGTGGCGCGCGCCCACGCCGGAGCTGCTCACCTACTCGCACGGCGGCGGCCACCCGGCGCTGCGCGAAGCCATCGCCGAGCACCTGCGCGTGGCGCGCGCGGTGCGCTGCAACGCCGACCAGGTGCTGGTGACCGAAGGCGTGCACCAGGCCATCGACCTGTCGCTGCGCATGCTGGCCGACCCGCGCGACACGGTGTGGGTGGAAGAGCCCGGCTACTGGGGCTTCCACAAGGTGCTGCAGATGGACGGCACGCGCGTGCGCGCGCTGAAGGTGCAGACCGGCAGCGACAGCCCTGACAGCCCCGAAGCCGGCTGGCCGCGCGGCGGCACCCCGCCGCGGCTGATCTTCGTGACGCCCTCGCACCAGTACCCGCTGGGCTCGGTGATGAGCCTGGCGCGGCGCCGCGCGCTGCTCGACCACGCGCGCGCGTGCGGCGGCTGGATCTTCGAGGACGACTACGACAGCGAATTCCGCTTCGCGGGCCGCCCGATTCCCTCGATGCAGGGGCTGGAGCCCGACAGCCCGGTGATCTATGTCGGCACCTTCAGCAAGACGCTGTTCCCGGGCCTGCGCGTGGGCTACATGGTGCTGCCGCGCGCGCTGGCCGCGCCCTTCCGCACGGCGCATGCCGACCTGTACCGCGAGGGCCACGCCATCACGCAGGCGGCGCTGGCCGAGCTCATCGGCCAGGGCCACTACGCGGCGCACATCCGCCGCATGCGCGTGCTGTATGCGCGGCGCCGCGCGCTGCTGGCGGGCCTGATCGCCACGCACCTCGGGCCGGCGTACCTGCACCCGCAGGCCAGCAACGCCGGGCTGCACCTGGTGCTGCAGTTGCCTGCGGGCTGCGACGACGTCGCGATCTCGCGCGCGGCCGAGGCACAGGGCGTGCTGACCCGGCCGCTGTCGCGCTACTACCGCCGCAGCGGTGCGCAACGCGGGCTCTTGCTGGGCTACGCGTGCGTGCAGGAGGCCGACATCGAACCGGCATTTCGCGTGCTGCTGGAGTGCCTGCGGCGCGCCCGGGCGACTTGATGCGGGTCCGGCCTGAAGGACGCGACAGCCGCCAGCAGCAGCCTCTTGCCGCCGCGCGCTGTTTTATGGCCACAGGCGCTCGAACTACCGCATTCGTACTATTGCGCTCAACGGTATGCAGGTCTATGGTTGCGAATACTTACACTGCAATTGTTCTTTGCACAGGAACGAGTTACCTCGGCTTTTGAATGTTGACTGCAACGACATTTCTGCTGGCTTTGCTGCTGATGCTGGTCGCGCGCGAGGTCTACTTGGCGCTGTGGCTTCATCGTTCCACGCGGATCCAGCGCAGTCGCCAGGGTTGGGTCGCCACGGAAATCCGCCGCCGCGTGGCCATGGAAGAAGTGCCGGTGCATGTTTCGGCGTACCCGTTGCCGCGCGAGGAGCGCATCCTGGTGAGCCGCGTTCTGGGCCTCGTGATCTGGCACCGCGAAGTGAGCGTGGGCTTGCCAGCCAGCGCCTGCGAGCGGCTGTCCGCGATTGCGCCGCAGGAGTTCGATCAGCAGTTCCCGCCTTGGCTGCGCCTGGGCGTTGTGCAGATCTGAGCCGGCGCGTCTGGCTCGCGCGAACCAGCCGTCACGTTCGCCGCCATTCGAGCGGATGACGGCGATCCCGAAGGCACTGCTTCAACTGAATGCCTCGACTTGCCGGATGAGCCTGCCGCGCCGCGCACGAAACTCATGAGGGGTCCGGCGCCAGCAGCTTCAGCCTGACCAGGCTCTCGGCGGTCGCGACGATCGCTTCCTCGGCCGGCCGCGGATTCCAGCCGAGCAGGCGCCTGGCCTTCGCGCTGGTGGCGTTCATGTTCACGCCGAGGATCGGCACGATGTCCTTCATCCTCGGGTCCCGCCACGCGCCCAGGCGAACCAGCCAGTCCGGCAGACTGCGTGTAGCGACCTTGCTTGCCGCCGCACCCATGCGGGCGCGCAGGATCCGGGCCACCTCGGCGAACCAGATGCTTTCGCCCGCGATCGCGAGAAAGCGCTCGCCGTTGCCGGCCGGATCGACCATCGCGCGCAGGTGCAGGTCTGCCACGTCGCGCACGTCGACGAAGCCCGAGTTGATCCGCGGCAGGCCCGGCTGGCCGTCCATCATGGCCTTGATGATCCGGATCGAGTGGGAGTAGTCCGCGCCCAGCGCCGGCCCGAGAACCGCCGTCGGATTCACCGCCGACAGCTCGAGCCCGCGGCCTTCGTTGCGGATGAACTCCCACGCGGCCCGCTCGGACAGCGTCTTCGACTTCTGGTACGGCGCGACGTTGCCCGTGAGGTCGCTCCAGTCATCCTCGTTGAAGGGCCGGTTCATGGGCTTGTGGCCAACGCCCACCGCGCCGAATGCGGAAGTGAGCACCACACGCGCAACCCCTGCATCGCGCGCCGCGCGCAGCACGCGCAGGTTGCCGTCGACCGCGGGACGGACCCAGTCCTCTTCGGTGGCGTACGTGCCGGAGGGCGTCGGCGAAGCGCCGTGGATCACGTAGCGGCATCCGCCGGCGGCCTCTGCCCAGCCGGCATCCGAGCCCAGGTCCGCGACCACGAACGACAGGCGCGCGCGCGGTTGCGCGCCTCCAGTCCCGAGGTTGTCGCGAACCTCCGCCTCCCTGGCGAGCGACCGCACCGTCGTGCGGACCTGGTAGCCCTGGCTCAGCAGCGCAAGGATGCAATGCTGCGCGATGAACCCAGTGCCTCCGGTGACCAGCACCAACTCTTGACTCATGTGTATTCCCCTGGCGTCCTGCGCCAACTGCGTTGAACTTCCCGACCTGGCGGCTGGCCGTCTGCATAACGACCGCTGTCAGGACCGGGCCCAACGATATGAGCGAGGCGCCGTACTGTGAATGCTTGAAAGTCCGCCTTGCTTGCGCGATAGTCCGGAAATGAGTGCCGATCCGTTCTCCGACATCCTTCGCCTGACGCAGGCCTGCAGCCTGCTGACGGGCGGCTTCACCGCCAGCGGCGAATGGGCGATCCGGTTCCCGGCGCCCGACAAGATCAAGTTCTTTGCCGTCGTGCACGGGGGTTGCTGGGTTCGGCTCGAAGGCGAGCCGGAGCCGGTGCGCTTCGACACCGGCGACGTGGGGCTGCTGTCGGCGCCCCGGTGGTCGGTGCTGTCGAGCGGCCCCGATGTCGAGCCGGTCGATGCCATGGAACTCTTCTCGGGCGCCGGCCGGTCGTCGGCGCGACTGGGCGACGGCAGCGAGTTCGCGCACATCGGCGGCCACGTGCTGCTCGACCCGGTGAGCGGGCCGCTGCTGCTGAACGCG
Organism: Variovorax paradoxus; assembly: GCF_902712855.1. Classification (NCBI taxonomy): domain Bacteria; kingdom Pseudomonadati; phylum Pseudomonadota; class Betaproteobacteria; order Burkholderiales; family Comamonadaceae; genus Variovorax; species Variovorax paradoxus. The sequence goes on along the minus strand of NZ_LR743508.1, from coordinate 683,024 downwards.
CTTCCGCCGTGGATCCACATCCGCGCCGCCGCGCCGCAGGCCCCGGTGTTCCGCTGGCTGCTCGACCAGCTCGTGCAGGAGCGGGCCGGGGCGGAGCCGGGCGCGCAGGTGGCCTCCGCGCAGCTCTCGCAGCTGCTGTTCGTGCAGATCCTGCGCGCACACCTGAAGAACGCGGAACCTCTTGCCGCCGGATGGCTGCGGGCGTTGAGCGACCCCCGCATCGCCCCGGCCCTCCGGTTGATGCATGACGATCCTGCGCGCGCCTGGCACCTCGAGGATCTGGCAAGCGCCTGCGCGATGTCGCGCACCACTTTCGCTCTTCACTTCAAGGCCTCCGCCGGAGTCGCGCCGCTGACCTACCTGACCGAGTGGCGCATGCGCCTGGCCGAACGCACGCTCGGCGAAGAGGCCACGCCCGTGGCCGTGGTGGCGCAGACGCTGGGGTACGCATCGGAGAGCGCTTTCAGCAACGCGTTCAAGCGTGTCACCGGGAGTTCGCCCACGGCCTATCGCCATGCACTGCGGACATCCCATGGACGGGCGACGGCGGGGCCGGCGCGCACCGCGGGAAGCGCGGGCCGCATTGCCGGGTAGGCGCGCTTTCGCCGGACGGCGCGGGCACGGCACGGCACGGCATGATTGAGTTGACGGTCTCTTCGATGCCGACGCGCACGCGTCCCCTGGGCTGGCGGATGTACTGTGGATCGAAGCGCCGCGAGGTGTCCGGTACGCCGACGATCCGCAGCAGCTTCCGGCGCCGGAACGAGCGCGCGGGATCACCCGGAAACGTCCTGTCGATGACGTCGGGATCGTCTTCGTACGCGCCCGTGGTTTAGACGATGTCCATGCGGCTGCGGCGGTCTCCATGGCCGAGGGCTGGCCGGCGCCAATGCGCTTCCTGCAGCGCTTGCGATCGCGGGCCACCGCAGGCGAATCCCCTGGGGAAAGGTTGCACAATGCCGCGCTGGCCCTTACGCCGAAGGCGTCGCGCCTGTGCTTCGCCTTTCAGCCCAATGTAATGACAAGAATGAAACGACTGCGCACCAACGTCGAAGGACTCGACACCATCCTCAACGGCGGCTTGTTCGAGGGCGGCGTCTACATCTTCGAAGGCCCTCCCGGCGTCGGCAAGACCACTCTGGCCAACCAGATCGCCTACACGCTCGCGCGGCGGGAAACGCGGACGCTGTACGTGACCATGCTGGCCGAGTCGCACGCGCGCATGCTCCAGCACATGGAGGGACAGGTCTTCTTCGACCATCAGGACGTCAACGCGCAGGTGTTCTATGTCAGCGGCTATCGCGAGTTCGAGCAGGGCGGCCTCAAGGCCGTGGTGGGTCTGCTGCAGGGCGAGCTCATCCGCCATCGTGCAGGATTGCTGGTCATCGACGGCCTCGTTGTCGGAGGTCCCATCTCGATGTCGGACGACTCCGTGCGGCAGTTCGTGCACGAACTGCAGAGCCTGGTCAGCGCGCTGTCGTGCACCTGCCTCATCCTGACGAGCGGCAACGGCAATGCGTTGAGCGCCGAGCAGACGATGGTCGACGGCATCTTCTCGTTCGAAGACTACGGCTTCCACTGGCGTGCGGAGCGCCGCATTCAGGTCAGGAAGTTTCGCGGCAGCCAGATCATCCGGGGCAGGCATACCTTCTGCATTTCGTCGCGCGGGCTCCAGTTTTTTCCGCGCCTCGAAAGCCTGCCTCCGCCCGCCTCCAGCGGCACGCTCGGGCCCGGCACGCTTCCCTTCGGGCTGCCCGCACTGGACAGCGTCCTACGAGCTGGCGGGGTCCTTGCGGGCAGCGCCTCGGTGTTGACCGGGCAAAGTGGCTCGGGTAAGACGACCCTGGCGCTGGCGTTCGCCGCAGCTTCGACGACGCAGGCACCCGGATTGCTCCTGCCATGCACCGAACTCGTGGGAGACCTGCGGCGCGGCGGCGCGGAACTGGGTCTTGGGGTCGCACACACAATGGATTCCGGCGCGCTCGTCGTCGAGCCTCTGGGTCAAGAGGATGAATCGATGGACGAGATGGGACACAAAGTGCTGCGCCTGGTCGATGAGATGAAGATACGCCGCCTCGTCGTGGACGGGCTCGCCGGCCTTGCCGACACGTTGGCGTTTTCCGAGCGTGGCTACAGGTTCCTCGGGCGCCTGCTGCTGGAACTCAAGGCCCGAGGCGTGACGTCGCTATTCACTGTCGACCCTGCCGCTCTCGCTGCCGCAGCCGATTCCCCTCTGGCCGAAGGCGTCGTCGGATGGTTCGACAACGTGTTTGCGTTCGATGCGTCTCCCGCGCCGCATGGCGCGGACCGGCCGCCCGGGCGAATTCTTTCCATCATCAAGATCCGCGGCAGCCAGGCCTCCCAGGCATCGGTGGACGTGGATCTGTCCCTGCAGGATGCAAGCGTGTCTCCGAGCGCTTGAATGAAAGCCCGTCCCGATGAAATTCATTCTGGTTGTCGAGGACGAGCACGGGAGTGCGCAGATCGTGCGTCTCCTGCTGGAGTCCGAAGGCTATCGCGTGGCCCTGGCCGGCAACGGCCGGGCCGCCCTCGAGATGCTTTCCGGTGAAGCGCCCGCGCTGATCCTCTCCGACTTCATGATGCCGGTCATGAACGGCGGCGAACTCGGCCAAGCGGTACGCCGCGACGCGGCGCTGTGCCAGATCCCTTTCGTGATCATGAGCGGCACCGACGAGGAAATCGTGCGGCGAACTTTTCAGGGTTACGACGCCTTCCTGGTCAAGCCATTCGAACTCGACCCGCTGCTGGCGCTGATCAAGCGGCTGGTGACGAACGGACGCCCGCCCCAGCCCAGCAGCGAGGCGATCGGGGCATCGATGAAGCAGCTCATGCGGGGCATCCGGTTGCCAGGCCACAGCGACTGAACGCCGGGCCGCCGCTGCGCAGCGGCCTCGCGGCTACCTTGACGTTCCAGCCTCCGTCTTCACGGACGCGGAAACCGGCTCCCGGTCATCGGCGGCGTTGCCAAGCTCGGGCATCGGCGGCGGCACGAGCTGCTCGATGATCCGGACGCGTCGCACGACCAGTTCGTCGATCTCCAGCCGGCGGATTCGGGCCCGTCCCACGAAGAGCCGGCCGACCGCCAGCGCACCGACGGCCAGCGCCCCGAGCGCTGCAGCGCCAACCACGATGGAGCCCAGCGCAGCCGTGCCCACGGCATGGGCGCCCGTGGCGGCCGCAGGCAAGGCACGGGCGGATTTTGATGGCATCAACTTCATCGAAAACCTCCTGGTTTGCACAACACGAACGATCCTGCTTCAACCACACCGGCCTCTGGTCGCGGCGCGTGCAGGCGCAGCCTCCCGCGAACATGGCCGGGGCGCAAGACTCACGAGAGCCCGGAGCCGGCCGGCCGTGCGCGCCTACTCGCGGGCGAAGCGCATCTTGCATCTGTCGACCGCGGCGGTCCCGGCTGCGAAGCCCGAGAAGCCGGCGAAGTTGGAACGGGAAACCGTCAGCACGCCGTCGGCGCCCACCTCGGCACGCAGGTACGGCCGGTCGCCGTACGAAAGGACGACCCGAAAGCCATAGCCGCGCCTCGTCTGGCTCGACTGCTGCGGCAGGGCGCCCCGCTCGCTCGCACCGGAAAAGCCGTTGTACAGGCATTCGGAAAGCTCGTTCACGTCGTCGAGCCGGTACTTGACCTCGACGATGGTCCTGGCGCCGTCCGGTGCGAAGAAGCTGTCGGCCTGTTGGGGGCTGCTGCAGCCGACGGCCGACAGGATGGCAAGAAGGGAAAGCGCTTGTCTCAAGACCATGGGCTCCGGGCTCGCGTTGATCGGGTTTGCATCGAACGCATGATGTCATCGGATCGTGCGGTCGGGGGAGCGCAGGTTCTTCACGACGATGAACCTCGATGGGCCGATTCAGCCGGAGTGCCGCATGAAGCGCCGGCTTCCGGTGCGATCCGCATCGCTCATCCGGCCAGGCTTCGCATCTCGGCCTCCATCCACTCGCAGAAGCGCCGCGCGACGCGCGATTCCGATCGCCGCTGATAGCGATAGCTGCCGATGCTGACGGGCTCGAATCCGGGCAGGACGGCCAGGATGCCGGAGCGGATTTCCCTCGCGGTGAGAACGGGCGGTGCGAGCACCATGCCGAGCCCCGCAACGCAGGCATGAAGCGCCGCATCGTCCGTGTCGAACGCATGCGTGAAGCGGAGGTCCGCCAGCGAGATGTCATGGCGCTCTCCCCAGAGTGCCCAGTCCCGGTTGCCGGCCGCACGCTGGATCGCGGGCAAGTCGGAAATGGCGATCCGCTGCACGTCGGGGCCCTGCGGCAGCAGGCGCGGCGCAACCACCGGGCGACTCGTGTCGCAGGCCAGCATGGCCCAGCCTTCGGCGGCCTCGTCGTCCCGGAAGTAGCGGATGCCGACATCGCAGAAAGGCGCGACAAGGAAGCCTCTCGCGGGGCCTGTCTCCACCCGCACGCGTGCCTCGGGGCACACCGCGCGAAAGCGGTCCAGGCCAGGAATCAGCCAGCGCACCGCGAACGAGGTCGATGCCTGCACGCTGATTTCGGTTTCGTCGCGGCGCAAGGCGTCCGTCGATCGCTCGATGAGCGCGATGGCCGGGGCGACCTCTTCATGGAAGCGCCGTCCCGCGTCGGTGAGTGAGATGGTGTTGCTGCCGCGGCGCAGCAGGTCGACACCCAGTTCGTCCTCGAGCTTCCTGAGCTGATGGCTCACCGCGCTGGAGGTCACGCACAAGGCGTCGCCTGCGGCCGTCAGGCTTCCGGTGCGCGCCACGGTGGCGAACACGCGGACAGCGTTGAGAGAAATGCGGTGCGCCTTCTGCATGAATTTTCCTCAGGGTGGCCTCGAAATGCTCGTGCGAGTTTCGCGCGTGCGGCCGCCACAATCAAACGCAGACTCCCGCTGCCATACAGCGCACCGGTCGTTTTCCCTGCCATCGGGCAAGCGGCTGCTGCAGGCCTGCCTGGGCCAGTTTTTCTCATCGCCGTCGATAGCCGCCACCGTTCACTTCCGCATGCGCCGCCTGCCGCTTCATTACCGCGACCTGATCGCGCTTTCGGTGCCGATCGCAGGCATCCAGTTTGCGCAGATCGCGTTGACGACCACCGATCTCATGATGATGGGACTCATCGGCACGCAGGCGCTGGCGGCGGGCGGCCTGGCCCTGCTTCTGCACAACCAGTGCCGCACGATGTGCGTCGGCATGGTGACCGGCGTCGGCAATCTGATCGCGACGTCGATCGGGCGCAGCGAGAGCCGTGCGGAGGGCGGGATGCCGGATGCCATCGCGCGGGAAGACATCCGCGACCTCGTTCGCTCCGCCCTGCTGCTGGCCACGCTGGCGGCGCTGGCCGCCGGCGGGCTGCTCGCGGGCCTCGGCGAATGGCTGCGGTTCCTCGGACAGGACGCGGCCGTGGTCGCGCTCGCCAGGCCGATGACGATCGCGCTCGCGCCCGGATTGCTGCCGACGGTCTGGCTCAATGTGCTGCGGCAGTTCGCCGTCGGCATGCGCCGGCCCGGTTCGCTGCTGGGGGTGACCGTGGTGTCCATTGCCGTGAACGCACTGCTGAATGCGGTCTTCATCCACGGCTGGCTGGGCATGCCGCGGCTGGGGCTGACGGGCGTGGCGCTGTCGACCACGCTGGTGCAGGCGTGGACCTTTCTTGTCTATCTTCGCGCCGTGCGGCGCGACGCGGACCTCGGGCACCTCGTCTGCCTTGCCTTCTGGCGCGCAAAGCCCTCCACGGTGCTGAAGATCGCAAGGATGGGAGCGCCCATTTCGCTGGCGTACGGCCTGGAAGCGGCAGTGGCATCCGTCGCGTCCGTGCTGATGGGAGGTTTCGGCCCGGTGCTGCTGGCCGCCTCCAACGTCGTCAACCAGCTGGGCAAGATCGTCTACCAGATCAACGTCGGCCTGTCCCACGGCGCATCGATCATGGTCAGCCGTGCCGTGGGGCGCGGACGCCACGAGGAGATCGGCGCGATCGCGCGGGCTGCACTCGTGAGCTGCTTCGCGCCGATGGCGGTCATCGGGCTGGCCTGCCTGCTCGCTCCACGGCTCGTGCTGTCGCCGTTCCTGGGCGGAACCCGCGCGGACCCGGCCGTAGTTGCCATGGCGACTTCGCTGCTCTGGTTCGGCGTGGGCAACCAGTTCCTCTCGGGCTCGCAGAACATCTGCATCGGCCTGCTGCGCGGCCTCGGAAACACGGCATCGGGACTGGCCAACACCGTCATCGGCTACGGGTTCATCGGCCTGCCTGCCATGCTCCTCTGCAGCCATGGCCTCGGCGGGGGCGGCGAGGGCGTGTGGCTGGGCACCTGCATCGCCTTCGGCGCCACGAGCCTGCTGCTGTGGCGGCGCTTCACCGCCGACGTGGCGCAACTGCCGCATGCTCGGCCGGCGCCCGAGCCCCCTGGCTGAACGCAGGTGCCGCGATCAGTCTCCCGGCTTCCGCAGCACGGTTTCCCCGGTTCGCGGATCCGTCAACGTGACGTTCTCGAGCGCCTTGATCCGCCATGCGCCACCCCGCCGCACGAGCACCGCGAGGATCAGCGTGTCGACGGCGTGCGGGCCCGCCGGATGAGCGGCACCGGCCGCGAGACGGCTCCAGAAGTGCACGACGGCCGCGCCGTCGCCGAGGGCGGCCACGTCGATCAGGTCGTTCGCCAGCGTCGAACGCTGTAGATGGTCGCGTGGATGGGCGCATGCAACGCGACGATCGCCTCCACACCTCGCACGTAGTGGCCGAACCGGTTGACGAACGTCGCGTCGTCATGGAACAGCGCGCCGAAGCGGGCCATGTCGTGGTCGTTCCATGCGGCCTGGAATGCGTGGGGGGCGTCTTCGGGTCGTTTCATCCTGTTCCTCCGGCGGGTCGGTGGCAATGGCGCGTGCCGATGTGCGGATGACCTATGCGAGCTGCAGCAGGATCCGTGCGAACGCCTCGGGCGCGAGCCGGGGAACATCGTGCGCGCAGTCGAGGCGGTGCGTGGTCCACTCGGGGTCGAGCCGCAGGCGCTCATACGGCGCGATGAACGGGCTGCCCTCCCATCCGGACGCGACGAGGAAAGTCTTGCTGCCCACCTTGCGCCACTCGCCGGTGAGCCTGATCGCCTGTAGGAAGGTCGCGATCGGACGGGGCCGGCATCGCTTGTCGAGATGGGCCGAAGGCGCGCAGGTCAGGCCGTCCGCGGCCACGCCCGCGACGAACCGCTCGCGGTACGCCGGGGTGGTGAGCGACCAGAGCGATTCACCGTCTTCGGGCACATAGGCGTCCGCGTAGACGATCGCCTTGACGTGCGACGGCACCTGGTCTGCCGCACCGGTGACGACCATGCCGCCGTACGAATGGCCGACGAGGACCGCGGGTGCATCGCCTTCGCGAAGCACCCGCACCACCTCGTCGACGTGACGCGCGAGGTTGACGCCGCTCGCGGGCTCGTCGCCCAGCCCCGCGAGCGTGAGCGCCCGCACTTCGTGGCCTTCGCCCTGCAGCGCATGGCCGACCGCGTCGAATGCCCAGCCGCCGTGCCAGCCGCCCGGCACCAGAACGAACCTTGTCATCGTGCGTGTCCTTTCGATGGCGAACCCGGGTGCATGGCTGCACGCTCCCGCGTGAGTCACATGATGCGCGCGATGCGTTCTCGCAGGCGCGGCGTCGCGAAGTCGAGGAAGGCACGCAGCTTCAGCGGCAACGGCGTCTGGCCCGCGTGCACGAGGCTGACGGGCAGCGGCGTCGACTCGAACGCCTCGAGCACGACGCGCAGCGCCTGCGCACGGATCGCATCCGCGACCTGGTAGGACAACACGCGGACCAGCCCGACGCCCAGCGTGGCCGCGGCGATCGCGGCTTCGGCGGTGTTGACCGTCAGCCGCGACCGGACGGGCACGGACAGCTGCGACTTGCCGGTTCCGAACATCCATGCGCGCATGGAGGCCAGCACTTCGAAGGTGACGCACGCGTGCGCCGCAAGGTCCTTCGGGCTGGCCGGCACGCCGTGCAGCGCGAGGTACGCCGGGCTGGCGCAGACGACGCGCCGCACCGTGCCCACGCCCGTTGCCATCATCGTGCTGTCGGGCAGCTCGCCGATGCGGATGGCTGCGTCGGCATGCTCGTCCATCAGGTGCACCACGCGGTCCGTGAGCACGAGATCGACGCCGATCTCGGGGTACTGCGCCAGGAACTCCGCGACCACGGGCACCACGTGCAGCCGCCCGAACATCTCCGGCGCGGTGACCACCAGCTCGCCCTTGGGCGAGGCGTACTCCCCTGCCGCGGCGCGCTCGGCTTCGCCGATCTCCTCGAGGATGCGCCGGCAGGCGGCCACGTACGACAGGCCGGCTTCCGTCAGCGAGAGCTGCCGCGTGGTGCGGCGCAGCAGCCGCGTTCCCAGGTGCGACTCGAGATCCGCCACCTTGCGGCTGACGGTGGTCAGGGGCATGTCGAGCAGGCGCGCCGCGGCGGACAGGCTGCCGGCATCGACGACGGCGACCAGCACGGACATGGCATCGAGGCGGTTCATTCGGTACTGCCGATTTTCGGAAGAATCATTCCCGATGTTGAGGGATTCTCTTCATGAATGCAAACACCTAAGGTACGGACTCGCCCTTCGCAGCACGGCATTCCGCCGCGCACGAGGGCACCTTCCGAAGGAGAGCGCCGTGAACGGCCAGCCCACCACCACCGCCAGCGCGGCAGCGCCCACGGCTGCATCGCGCGGCAAGATCGTCATGATGGCCGTCATTGCCGGCGCAGTGATCACCAACATCTACTGCACGCAGCCCATCCTGCCGCTGATCGCGTCCGGCTTGCAGGTGGACATCGCCACCGTCGACCTCGTCGCCGGATCGGCGCTGCTCGGCTTCGCCGCCGGGCTGGCGCTGCTGCTGCCGCTGGGCGACCGCTTCGACCGCCGCAAGCTCGTGCTCGGTCAGATCGCCGGGGCCTTCGTGTTCGCCTCGGCGGCATCGCTGGCGCCCGGCATCTGGGCACTGGTCGCGGCGTCGTTCGCGCTGGGCATCGTCAGCTGCGTGCCCCAGCAGCTTGTGCCGTTCGCGGCCGTGATGTCGCTGCCGAGCGAACGCGGACGCTCGGTGGGCACGGTCGTGAGCGGGATCATGGTGGGCATCCTGCTGGGCCGCACGATCAGCGGGGTGGTCGGCGCGGCCTGGGGCTGGCGTGCGGTCTACGGCGTGGAGGCGGCGTTCATGGTGCCGGTGTGGATCGCAGCCGCGAGGTTGCTGCCGCGCGGCGTGCCGAGCACCGACCTGTCGTACGGCCGCCTGCTCGCGTCGCTGTGGCCGCTGGTGCGCGACCACCGCCCGATCCGCGAATCGATGATGGTGCAGGCGCTGCTGTGGGCCTGCTTCAACGCCTTCTGGGTGAACCTGGCGGCGCTGCTGGCCAGCGGTCCGTGGCACCTGGGCAGCGCCTGGGCCGGCGGCTTCGGCATCATCGGCGCGGCCGGCGCCATGGCGGCCTCGCTCGGTGGCCGCGCCACCGACCGGCTCGGCCCGCGCAGCGTCGTGGGGGTGAGCATCGGCATCGTGACGGTGGCTTTCATTCTGCTGGCCGGCGCGGAGTCTTCGCTCGTGTTCCTGGTGATCGGCGTGGTGGTGCTCGACATCGGCGTGCAGTCGGGCCTGGTGTCCAACCAGACCCGCGCCTTCGCGGTCGATCCGAAGGCGCAGGGCCGCATCAACAGCCTCTACATGACCGCCACGTTCTCCGGCGGGGCGCTCGGCGTGATGGTCAGCGGCTGGCTGATGGCGCGCTGCGGCTGGAGCGGCATCGTGGGCTTCGGCATCGTGCTGGGGCTGGCCGCGGCGGCGATCCACCGGATCGGCACGCCGCGCCAGGCACGGCCACAGGCCTGAGCACGGGAGCGCCGCTGCGCCTCAGATGCTGGTGCCGGCCACGATCGCGATGCCGCGGATCTGGCCCGCCGCCGCCGCACCGGCCGGCTTCGGATAGCGCAGCGGTGAGAAGCGGTGCAGCAGCTCGGCCTCGCGGATGCGCGCTGCCTCGAGGTTCGCGAGCTTCACATGGCCGAAGCCGCGCACCGACATCGGCAGCGCCGCCACGCGCGCCGCGGTCGACTGGTTGTCGGCCGTGAGTTCGCCCGACATGCCCTGCAGCAGTCCGTCGAAGTGCGAGATCAGTTCGCGCTCGGTGCGCCGCTCCTCGGTGTGGCCGAACAGGTCGAAGGCCGTGCCGCGCAGCCGCTTGCCGTGCGCCAGCCACTTCATGGCGGGCAGCATCCATGCACCCAGGCGCACCTTGGCCGGAGCCTTGCCATGTGCGGGTCGCGACAGCAGCGGCGGTGCCATGTGGAACTCGAGCTTCAGGTCGCCTTCGAACTGGTCCTTGAGCTTCTGCATGAAGGCGCCGTCGGTGTAGAGGCGCGCCACTTCGTACTCGTCCTTGTAGCTCATCAGCTTGAGCAGGCTGCGCGCGGCATTGCGCGTGAAGGGCAGGCTCGCATCGCCGCCCTGGAGCGCGGACTCGACCTTCTGCAGCGCACGGATTCGCGTTTCGAAGCGATCGGCCCATGCCGCATTCTGGTAGCCGGTGAGGTGACGGCGCGCTTCGGCGATCAGCGTTTCCAGCGGGCGGTCGTCGCCCTGCTGCGACGGCGTTGCCACCGGCGCGGCGCGCAACTGGTCGAGCGCCGCGGCATCGCCGGCAGCCAGGCGGCCCAGCGAGAAGGCCGACTGGTTGGCGGCCACGGCCACGCCGTTGAGTTCGATTGCATGCATCAGCGCCTCGAGGCTCAGCGGAATCAGGCCGCGCTGCCACGCGTAGCCGGTGGCGACGATGTTCGAGGCCAGCGTGTCGCCGAGGAATTCCTCGGCCAGGCTCTGGGCATCGAAGGTCTCGACCTGTTCCTCGCCGGCCACGAAGCGCATCTTCTCGAGCAGCAGGTCGACGTGCAGGTCGGCATCGGGGTTGCGCAGCGACTCGGCCACGGGAATCTCGTGCACGTTGGCGAGCACGCGGGTGCGGCCGTGGCGCACGGTCTGCAGCGCATCGGGCGACGCGCCCACCACCACGTCGCAGGCCAGGATGGCGTCGGCCTGCTGGGTGTCGATGCGCACCTGGTTCAGGCGCTCGGGCGCATCGGCCAGCCGCACGAAGCTCAGCACCGAGCCGCCCTTCTGCGCGAAGCCCATGAAGTCGAGCACGCTGGCCGACTTGCCTTCGAGGTGCGCTGCCATGGCGATCACCGCGCCCACCGTCACCACGCCGGTGCCGCCCACGCCCGTCACCAGCAGGTCGTAGGGAGCGGCCCAGGCGTGCGCCGCCGGGTGCGGCAGCGCGGCCACGCGGTGCAGGAAGGCATCGCGCCCGGCCGCCAGCGCCCCGCTCTTGCGGCGCAGCTTGCCGCCGGTGACGCCCACGAAGCTCGGGCAGAAGCCCTTGGCGCACGAGTAGTCCTTGTTGCAGCTGGTCTGGTCGATCTTGCGCTTGCGGCCCATCGGCGTCTCGTGCGGCAGCACGGCCACGCAGTTGCTCTGCACGGTGCAGTCGCCGCAGCCTTCGCACACGGCCTCGTTGATGTACAGGCGCTTGGGCGGGTCGGCCAGTTCGCCCTTCTTGCGGCGGCGGCGCTTCTCGGCGGCGCAGGTCTGCTCGTAGATCAGCACCGTCACGCCGGCCATCTCGCGCAGGCGGCGCTGCACGTCGTCGAGCGCGGCGCGGTCGTGGAACTCGGTGCCGTGCGGAAAGCGGTTGCGGATGTCGTCGTACTTGCCGATGGCATCGCTCACCACGACCACCTTGGTGACGCCCTCGGACTCGACCTGCCGCGCGATGGCGTCGACGCTGATGACACCGTCGACGGGCTGGCCGCCGGTCATGGCCACCGCGTCGTTGAACAGGATCTTGTAGGTGATGGTGGCCTTGGCCGCCACGGCCTGGCGGATCGCGAGGTAGCCCGAGTGGTAGTAGGTGCCGTCGCCGAGGTTCTGGAACACGTGCGGCGTCTTCGTGAACATGGCGTGCGAGATCCAGTCGACGCCCTCGCCGCCCATCTGGATCAGGCCCGCGGTGCTGCGGTCCATCCAGTTGGCCATGAAGTGGCAACCGATGCCCGCGCGCGCGGTCGAGCCCTCGGGCACCTTGGTGCTGGTGTTGTGCGGGCAGCCGGCGCAGAAGTAGGGCAGGCGCTTGACGGCGTCGCTGGCGTTGCCCAGCAGCTCGGGCGGCGTGAAGTCGCGCACGTGCTGCAGGTGGTCGCCCAGGTCGCGGTTCTCGGGGAAGTGCACGGCCAGCCAGTGCGCCACCAGCTCGATGAGGCGCGAGGGACGCAGCTCGCCGAGGGCCGACACCAGCGGCTGGCCTTCGCGGTCGTGCTTGCCGACGAGCACGGGCCGTGCGCCGGCGGGCGCGTTGTAGAAGATGTCGCGCAGCTGCGTCTCGAGCACCGCGCCCTTCTCCTCCACGATGAGGATCTCCTCGAGCCCCTGCGCGAAGGCCTTGATGCGCGTCTGCTCGACGGGAAAGCTCAGGCCCACCTTGTACAGCCGCACGCCGGCGCGCGCGAGCTGCTCGGGCGAGAGCTCGAGCCGGCGCAGCACTTCCATCAGGTCGTGGTGCGCCTTGCCGCAGGTGACGATGCCCACCTTTGCGTGCGGGCTCACGATCACGTGGCGGTCGATGCTGTTGCGCTTCGTGAAGGCGGCCACTGCCGCCAGCTTGTCCTCGAGCCGCGATTCGATGCGCAGCGAGGGCAGGTCGGGCCAGCGGTAGTGCAGGCCGTCGGCCGGCGCTGCATGGCCGGTGGCTGCGCGCACCGCCTCGGCGTCTTCCCAGGCGGCGACGCGCGCGTTGACCGCGTCGAGGTCGACCGTGCCGGCGCTCTCGACGATTTCCGAGAGCGCCGCCATGCCGACCCATGCGCCCGAGTAGCGCGACAGTTCGTAGCCGTACAGGCCGAACTCCAGGTACTCGGCCACGTTGGCCGGCTGCATCACGGGCATGCGCCAGGCCATGAAGGCGTGGTCGCTCTGGTGCGGCATGGAAGACGACACGCAGCCGTGGTCGTCGCCGGCCACCACCAGCACGCCGCCGTGCGGCGACGAGCCATAGGCGTTGCCGTGCTTGAGCGCGTCGCCCGCGCGGTCCACGCCCGGACCCTTGCCGTACCACATGGCGTACACGCCGTCGACGGTGCGCTCGGGGTCGGACTCGACGCGCTGCGTGCCCAGCACCTGGGTGGCGGCCAGCTCTTCGTTGACGGCCGGCACGAAGCGGATGCCGGTTTGCTTGAAGCGCTCGCCAGCCTTCCAGATGGCCTGGTCGACCATGCCCAGCGGCGAGCCGCGGTAGCCGCTCACGAAACCCTGCGTGTTCAGGCCGCGGGCTGCGTCGCGCTGGCCCTGCATGGCCAGGATGCGGATCAGCGCCTGCGTGCCGGTGATGAAGATGGAGCCGGCGTCGGCCCAGAGGTTGTCGGAGAGCTGGTAGTCGGGCCGTCTGAGCGCGGCGTGATGTGGGGCATTCATGCCCCGAATTGTTCTGCCGCGCGCAAAGGAAGTGCTTCTTCATTTCATGGGCGCAGACCCTTGTTTGGAGAGGAATCCACTTCCAGAGCGCGAATCGAGAAGGAAATTTTCTCGCTAACGCCCGATTGCAGGAATGGCAGCCTTCGCGCCGGCCCGCCCGGCCTCCGCCATCGGAGGGAGGCGCCGAGGTGTCCGAGGAGGTTTGTGCGCACTGCCGCCGCACCGGACCATGGAGGCTTCGCTTCAACGACACCGAAGGCCGGCCATGAACTCCCTGCAGCTCTCCAGTGCGCCGTGGCGGACCGCGAACATGGCCGCCCTCCGGGCCCGCGCCGGCGGCGTCGCGCGCTACCGTCCTTTCGGCGAGGCGCCCGATCGCGCGGCGCCGCTGGACGACCGGGACACCGATTTCCTCGCGCTGCTCAAGGCATTCCGCCGCTCGGGCGGCCTTGCCACCGGCGACGAGATCGCGGCGCGGCAGGCGTCGGGCGGCGTGTTGCAGCTCGCGCGCTGGATCCACGGCCGCGAGGTGCTGAACTTCGGATGGCGCGGGCGCATCTGGCTGCCGGTGTTCCAGTTCGAACGCATCGGCCTCGTGCTGTGCGACGCGCCTTCGCGCGTGGTCGGCGAACTCGCGCCGGTGCTCGACGGCTGGGAACTGGCGAACTGGTTCACCGCGCCGCACGCCGCGCTGGACGACCGGAGCCCGCTCGACATGCTGCCCGACGATCCCGGGCGCGTGATCGACGCGGCGCGGTCGAGCAGGTTCCTGCACCGGGGTTGAGCGCCCGCGCGGCATGGAGGCGGTGACTAGGGCGTGTTCACACTATTTCTGGCGTCGCGTTGGCCGGCAAAGGGGCGGGCTGCAAGGCGCGCGTGCGCAGCAAGGCTGATGCCTTGCAAGCGCGGGCAACGCCGCAGACGGCCCCTTTGCCGGCCAACCCGAAGGGAAGGCCTGTCACGGCGGGCCACTCGGCGTTGCGCTCCTTGCATGGGCATACGCACATGCGGCGTCGCGCGCCTTGATCGGCCCGCCGTGACAGGCCTTCGCGACGCCAGAAATAGTGGGAACACGCCCTAGAATCGCCCCCACATCGCGATGAATGCCGGCACCGTAACCCTCGACGAGCACTGCCTCAAGATCCTGTCTGCGCTGCAGCACGACGGGCGCCAGACCGTGCAGCAGATCTCCGAGGCCGTGGGCCTTTCGCCCACGCCGTGCTGGAAGCGCATCAAGGACATGGAGGCGGCCGGCGTCATCCGCGGCTACACCACGCTGGTCGATCCCGAACTCGTGGGCTTGCACGTCTCGGCCGTGGCCGAGGTGAACCTCGACCGGCACAGCGAGGCGATGGTGCAGCGCTTCGAGGAGGCGGTGGCCGCGAGCCCGCAGATCATCCGCTGCGTGTCGGCCACCGGACCGGCCGACTACATCCTCAACGTGACCGTGCCCGACATGAAGCACTACGAGCGCTTCCTGCACGAGGTGCTGTTCAGTCTGCCCGGCGTGACGCACGTGCGCTCGAGCATCGTGCTGCGCGAGATCAAGTCCGAAGGCGCGCTGCCGCTCGGGCACCTGCTGGGCGCCAAGGCCGGCGTGGCCGCTCCCCGGCGCGGATAGCCCGCACGGCGATCCCTGCGTCGCGACGCAGCGGGCCGGCTCCAGCACCGCCCCCGCCCCAGCCGCCATGTCCACGTCCACGTCCACGACGCGCACGGTTCCCGAGACCTCCTGCATGACGTGCAAAGCAGCTTTTCGTTGGGTGCCGGCCTGCCGCCCGTACCCGGAAATAGACTGAACGTCGCGAGCACCCCGGCGACGCCGCCCGGGCCCTTCGACAACTACAAGGAGACACCAGGAATGATCCGCAGGACCATCCTTTCGGCATTCACGGGACTGCTGCTGGCCGGCACAGCCGCCTTCGGCAGCGCCCATGCCCAGCAGCCCATCCGCATCGTCGTGCCCTTCTCGCCCGGCGGCGGCACCGACCAGTACGTGCGCCTGCTCGCCTCGGAGCTGACGAAGCGCGGCAGCCTCGTGATCGTCGAGAACAAGCCCGGCGCCAGCGGCATCGTGGCCGCCGACTACGTGGCACGCTCGCGGCCCGACGGGCTGACCGTGCTCATGTCGTCGCTGAGCACGCTGACCAGCAACACGGTGCTCTACGACAAGCTGCCCTACGACCCCGCGAAGGACTTCGCGCACGTCACGCAGATCGCCTACCAGCCCGCGATCATCGTGGGCCGCATGGACCTGCCGTACACCAACATCAAGGAGATGGTGGCGTACGCCAAGGCGAATCCGGGCAAGATCAACCGCGGCTCGCCGGGCGCGGCCATCCTCACCAACCTCGCGCCGATGTCGTTCGAGAAGATGGCGGGCATCGGCACCACGCACATCCCGTTCCCCGGCGATTCGCCCGGCATCCAGGCACTGCTCGGCAAGCAGATCGACGTGCACGGCACCTCCATCACCGGCCCGCTGCCGCACATCCGCGCCGGCAAGCTGCGCGTGCTCGGCGTGATGGACAACCGGCGCCTGCCGCAGGTGCCCGAGGCGCCGACCTTCAAGGAGCAGGGCTTCGACATCGAGGCGCCGCTCTGGTATGCGCTGTCGGTGCCCGCGGCCACGCCGAAGGACGCCATCACCCGCCTGAACGCATCCGTCAACAAGCTGGTGACCGATCCGGAGTTCATCGCCCGCGCGCGCGCCATCGGCATGGAGCCGCGCGGCGGCAGCCCCAAGGAGATCACCCGCTTCATCCGCACAGAGCACGAACGCTGGGCGCCGCTGCTGCAGAGCCTGAACCTGGTCAAGGAAGCGCAGTGAGCGCCTTGTTCGACGGCACGGTGGCGCTGGTCAGCGGCGCGGGCCAGGGCATCGGCCGGGCGATCGCGGCGCGGTTGCTCGAGGCCGGCTGCCGCGTGGCCATCACCGACACGCAGCTCGAACCCGCGCGCCGGGCGGCGCTGGAAACCGGCCACGGTGCCGACCGCTGCCGGCCGTATGCCCTGGACGTGCGGGACACCGCGCAGTGCGAGGCGGTCGTCGCCGAGCTCGCGCAAGCGTGGGGCGACGTCGGCGTGCTCGTGAACAACGCGGGCATCGGCGGGCGCAGCGCACCGGGCGACGCCGCCGGGCTTGCGGACGACATCGACCGCGTGATGGCGGTCAACGTGAAGGGCGTGCTCAACCTCACGCTGGCCTGCGCCGCGAGCCTGGAGCGCACGCGCGGCGCGGTCGTCAACGTGGCGTCGATCACCACGCTGGTGGCCACGCGCGCGCACATCGCCTACGGTGCGTCGAAGGGCGCGGTCGGGCAGCTCACGAAGTTCCTCGCGCGCGACCTCGGGCCGCGCGGCGTGCGGGTGAACGCGGTGGCGCCGGGCCTGGTGATGACGCCGATGACCCGCCACGTCGCGGACGATGCCGCTCGCTTCGGCGCGATGGTCGAGCGCACGTTCCTCAAACGCGCCGCCGAGCCCGAGGACATCGCCGGGCCGGTCGTGTTCCTGGCGTCGGAGCAGGCCCGGTACGTGACGGGCACGGTGATGCCGGTGGACGGCGGCTACACGGCGAACTGATCGCGCCTTGCGCCGCCGCGCCGGCGCATGGGTTGCGAGGAACCTGGCCTGGCGCGGCGCGCCCGGCCTTGACGCACATCAAGCCCGCGCGCCGGGGCGCTCCGGATACTGGACGAACACCTCTTCATCCACTCCAGGAGCCATGCCATGTACCAGCGAATCCTTGTTCCCGTCGATGGCAGTTCGACATCCGGCCGCGGCCTGGCCGAAGCCATCCGCCTCGCGAAACTCACCGGCGGCCGGCTGCGGCTGGTCCATGTGATCGACGAACTCTCGTTCGCGCTCGCGATGGACGCGTACGCGGGCTATGCCGGCGACTGGCTCAAGGAATTGCGCGCCGGCGCCGCGCGGCTGCTCGAGGAAGGCCGCGCGCAGGCCGCAGCGCAGGGCGTGGACACCGACGTGGTGCTCTGCGACAGCTTCAAGGGCACGGTGCACGACCAGGTGGTGGCGCAGGCGCTGGCGTCGCAAGCCGAACTGATCGTGATCGGCACGCACGGCCGCCGCGGGCTGGGCCGCTGGGTCATGGGCAGCAGCGCCGAGCACATCCTGCGCATGTCGCCCGTGCCGGTGCTGCTGGTGCGCGCGCCCGAGGAACTCGCCAGGGCCGAGTCGGAGCGCTTCGCGCTGCCGGCCGGCGAAGTCGCCAGCCAATAGCGCAAGCACGTCGCGGCTGCCATCAGGCGTAGGAACGCAGCCGCACCGAGAAATCGGCCAGCGGCGCGATGCCGCTGTCTTCCGCGCGTTCGCACCAGTCCTGAAGGCGCCGCACGAGCTGTTCGCCGGTGGCGCCCGAGCGGGCCCACAGAACGGTGAGTTCGCGGCGCATGGCGTACATGGTCTGCAGCGCCTGCGAAGCGTTCAGCGCCGACGACAGCTGCGCCTGGCGCGACGGGCCGAGCGCGCCCTCGTCCTTGCCCAGCCAGGCCTTCACGCCGCGCAGCGCGCGCGCCTGCTGCGGCGCGTGCTCGCGCAGCCGGCCGAACTCGCGCGCATAGGTCTTCTTCAGCGAACGCGTGTAGTTCGACAGCACGTCGTAGTGGTGGCGGATGACGGCCTGCACCGTGTCGAGGTCGATGTCGGCGCGCGGCGCCACCAGCCGCGGCTTCGGCGCCAGGTGCTTCACCCTGGCCAGGCCCACTGCCTGCAGCATGCGGATGTAGAGCCAGCCGATGTCGAACTCGTACCACTTGCTCGACAGCCTGGCCGAGGTCGGAAACGCATGGTGGTTGTTGTGCAGCTCCTCGCCGCCGATCACGATGCCGATGGGAAAGAGGTTGGTGCTGGCGTCCGCCGCGGGCCAGTTGCGGTAGCCCCAGTAGTGGCCGATGCCGTTGACCACGCCGGCCGCCCAGAACGGAATCCAGGCGATCTGCACGAGCAGCACGAGCGCGCCCGGCACCACGCCGAACAGCGCCATGTCGGCGAGCCCGGTCAGCACGATGCCCAGCACCTGGTGGCGGGTGTACAGATGCCGCTCGATCCAGTCGTCGGGCGTGCCGTGGCCGTAGCGCGCCAGCGTTTCCTTGCTGGAAGCCTCCTTCGCGTACAGCGCCACGCCGCGCCACAGCACGCGGCTCAGCCCGTACACCTGCGGGCTGTGCGGGTCGTCGGGCGTCTCGCACTTGGCGTGGTGCTTGCGGTGCACCGCGGCCCATTGCTTCGTGACCATGCCGGTGGTCAGCCAGAGCCAGAGCCGGAAGAAATGGCTCGCGGCCGGATGCAGTTCCAGTGCGCGGTGCGCCTGGTGGCGGTGCAGGAAGATGGTGACCGATGCGATGGTGACGTGCGTGAGCGCGAGCGCGGCGAGCACGCAGCCCCACCATGGGAGATCGAGAGCGCCTGAGAAAAGCAGTGAATGCATGCGAGCGAACCAGTGGAAAGACCGGCGGATTCTGGGCGGCGCGCGCACGCCCGGCCTTGACCTGCATCAAGCGCCGAAGCTGCCGCGCGCGAGCACGCGTGCTACGCTTCCCGCGATCCCCCGCCTGCTCCCCTCCTGCATGAAAACCGCACCCCACATCGCGGTGCTCGACGACGAAGTCGACATCACCCGGCTGCTGGCCAACTACCTGCAAGGCCACGGCTTCCGCGTGACCGAGCTGCACGACGGCGCCGCCCTGATGACGCTCATGGCCACCGACCCGGCCGACCTGGTGCTGCTCGACCTCGGCCTGCCCGGCGAGGACGGCTTCTCCATCGCGCGGCGCATGCGCGAGCGCTGGCAGTGCGGCCTCGTCATCGTCACCGGGCGCGGCGACGCGGTCGACAAGGTGGTCGGGCTGGAGGTGGGCGCGGACGACTACGTGACCAAGCCCTTCGATCTGCGCGAACTGGTCGCGCGCGTGAAGGCGGTGCTGCGGCGGCTCACCCCGATGCCCATGCCGGCGCCGATGGCCGCCGCGCCGGTCGCAGCCGCGGTGCCGGCGGCGGCGCCCGGCACGCTGCACTTCGCCGGCTGGCGGCTCGACACCGCGGCGCGCCGGCTCGACGATCCGCAAGGCGTGGAGGTGGCGCTCACCGGTGGCGAGTTCGACCTGCTGTGCGCCTTCGCACGAAATCCGGGGCGCGTGCTGTCGCGCGACTTCCTGCTCGAGCAGACGCGCGGGCGCGAAGCCGCGCCCTTCGACCGCACTATCGACGTGCAGGTCGGCCGCCTGCGCAAGAAGATCGAGGCCGATGCGGACCATCCGCAGCTCATCAAGTCGGTGCGCGGCGCGGGCTACATCCTCGTGCCGCCGGTCTCGCATGGCTGACGCGGCAAGCCACCCCGCCGCCCTCGCGCTGCCCTCCGGCATCGAGGAGGGCAGTGTGTTCCGCTCGCTCTTCATCGCCTACCCCGACGGGCTGCTGCTGGTGGACCGCGCCGGGGCCATCGTGCTGGCCAACCCGTCCGCGGCGTCGCTGCTGGGCTATGCCGTCGAGGAACTGCCGGGCCTGAACGTCGACGTGCTGGTGCCCGACAGCATCCGCCCGCGCCATGCGTCTTACCGCGACGCCTACGGCCGCGCGCCGCGACCGCGGCCCATGGGCACCGACATGGAACTCGTCGCCAGGCGCAAGGACGGCAGCGAGGTGATGGTCGAGATCGCGCTGAGCCCGCTGCAGGACCATGGCCTGCCGTTCGTGGTGGCAGCGATCCGCGACATCGGCGCCTATCCGCGGGTGAAGCAGGCGATGCAGCGAGCGCGCTACAGCGACCATCTTGCGCAACTGGGCCGTCTGGCCGTGGACACGCGCGACCTCGCCGTGGTGCTCGAGCAGGTGCCGCGCATCGCCGCCGAGGGCCTCGAGGCCGAGGTGGCGACGGTGCTGCTGCTGGAGCGCAGCGGACTCGAGTTCCGCGTGGCGAGCGCACTGGGCCATGTGCCCGGCGAGGAGATCGGCGCGCGCATCGACAACCGGCCCGACACGCCGCCGGGCTTCGTGCTGTCGCAGGGCCGCCCGGTCGTCGTTGCCGACTACCGCGAGGAGCGCCGCTTCGCGGTGCCGCCGGCCTACCTGCAGGCGGGACTGGTGAGCGCGCTGGCGGTTCCGCTGTCGGACCGGGGCCGCGTGATCGGCATGCTGTCGGTGCGTTCGCGGCAGGCGCGGCGCTTCGGCGGCGAAGAGCAGCACTTCCTGGAATCGCTCTCCAACCTGCTGGCCACCAGCCTGCAGCGCGTGCAGACCGAGGAGGCACTCGCGCACTCGCAGCGGCTGGAAACCGTGGGCCAGCTCACCGGCGGCATCGCGCACGACTTCAACAACCTGCTGACAGTGATCCAGGGCAATCTGCAGGTGCTCGAGGAGCTTCCCGCGCTCGCGCAGGACCCCCATGCGCAGCAGTTGGTGGCGGCCGCCGCGCGCGCCAGCCGCCGCGGCGCCGAACTCACCGGCAAGCTGCTGGCCTTCTCGCGGCGGCAGGTGCTGCAGCCCGACATGGTCGACACGCACGCGCTGCTGCATTCGCTCGCCGACATGCTGCGCCGCACGCTCGACCAGCGCATCCACATCGCCGTCGATGCGGATGCCGGCCACCCGCCGGTGCTGGCCGACCCGGTGCAACTCGAGTCCGCATTGCTGAACATCGCCATCAACGCGCGCGACGCCATGCCCGAAGGCGGCACGCTGCACTTCCGCGCCGAGGCCGGCGCGGTGCTGCCGCCTGCGCTGCGCACGGAGCCGGAGAGCAAAAGCGGCGACAGCAGCCATGGCCGTGCCCGCTTTGCCGCCATTTCCGTTTCGGACACCGGCACGGGCATGGCCGACGAGGTCAAGGAGCGCGCGTTCGAACCCTTCTTCACCACCAAGGAGGCCGGCCGCGGCACCGGCCTCGGCCTGAGCACGGTGTACGGCTTCGCCACGCAGTCGAAGGGCGCCGTGGCCATCGACAGCGCGCCGGGCCGCGGCACCACCGTGACGCTCTACTTGCCGCAGTGCGAGGCCCACGAACAGCCCGAAGACATCTCCGCGCCGGCGTTCGCCGACACGCCTGCCGACGAAGCGATTCCACCGGGCCTGCGCGTGATGCTGGTCGAGGACGATGCGGAAGTGCGCAAGGTAGTGCGCACCTTCCTGGCCACGTTGGGCTGCGATGTGCAGACGGCCGCGAACGGCGAGGAGGCACTGGCGGCCATGCAGCCCGGCGATGCGCCTGCCGACCTGCTGCTGAGCGACATCGCGCTCGGCGCCGGCATGCGCGGCACGCAGCTCGCAGCCGAGGTACAGCGGCGCTTTCCGCGCATCGCGATCCTGCTGATGTCGGGCTTCTCGTCGGAGCTGCTCGACGCCGACCGGGACATGCCGCAGGGCTGGGAGCTGCTGCCCAAACCCTGCACGCGCGGCGAGCTCGCGCGCGCCATCGCGCGGCTGCTGGCTGCGCAGCCGCCGGCCTGAACGGTCACTGCAGCATCGGCGCCGCAGGAGCGAGGCAGCGCTGCACGAAAGCCGAGAGCGCGCCCACGTCGGGAATGCGCACATCGCGCCGGCCCTTCTCGGCAAAGCCGATGACCTTGTCGCGCGCCAGCCGCGAGAGCGCGCGGCTCACCGTCTCCAGCGTCATGCCGAGGTAGTTGCCGATCTCGGCGCGCGTCATGCGCAGCGTGATCTGGTCGGTCCGCATGCCGCGCTCGGCCAGCGACTCGGCCCAGTAACGCAGGAAGTCGGCCACCCGCGCGTCGGCCGGCAGCGTGCACACCGACATGAGCGAGTCGCGGTCGTGCGCGATCTCGCGGCTCATGGCGGCATGCAGCAGCTGCAGCAGCGGCGGGTGCTGCATGCACGCGGCCAGCAGCGCGCCGTAGGGAACGACCCAGACCTCGCCGGTGTCCATCGCCACGGCGTCGCAGGCGTAGTGGCCGTCCGCGATGCCGTCGAAGCCCAGCCAGTCGCCGCGAAACTTCAGGCCCACCACCTGCTCGCGCCCGTCGGCCGCAAGGTTGACGATCTTGAAGAAGCCCGAACTCAGGATGTAGAGCTTGCCGAAGCGCTCACCGGCCTGGTAGATCGCGTCACCGGTGTGCACCACGCGTCGCTGGGGGCACAGCCGGTCGCAGAGCAGCCTGAGCATGTCGGCGGTGCTCGCCGTGCCGGCGGTGGCGGTGATGTCGGTCATCTGGAACTCCTTGGGCTTGCGGTTGCCGCGCATGCCGCGCGGCGATGAACCGATCCTAGGAAGCGCCGGCCTGCGCAGTGCCAATGCTCCGCATCGTCCGGTAACGCTCGGTGAATGCCGTGTGTCCGGCGTGTATCAGCGCCGCGACGCACGGCGCGCTTGATGCGTGTCAATTCCGCCGCAACCGGCGGGGATAGCCTTGCGATGCAAGACCTTCACGCTCGCCATGCCGCTTCGCACCGCCTCCCCGAACCTCTGCGCCCACCTGCCGCTGTCGCCAGCGGAATCGACGGCGCTGGCCGCGCTGGCGCGGCGGTTGCGGCAGCTCGCGCAGGCCGGTGCCCTGCCCCCGCTGCTGCGCGGCAGGAACATCGGCCTGCTGCGCGGCTCGCACGATGGCGAAGCACCGGCGCTGCTGGTGCAGGCCGCGCGCGAACTCGGCGCGCAGGTGGCCACCCTGCGGTGGCACCTGTCGGCCGCGAGCGCGCCCGGCGAGGTGCAGCACACCGGGCGGATGCTGGGGCGCCTGTACGACGCGCTGGTGTGCCAGGGCATGTCGCCTGCCCAGGTGCGCGAGGTGGGCCTGGCCGCGGGCATTCCGGTGTTCGACGACATCGCGGCCGACAACCACCCGTCCGCGCGCCTGGCCGATGCGCTGGGCGGCGAGGCGCCGCCCGCCGGCAACCGGTTCTTCGTGCTGCAGGCACTGCTGGTCGACGGCCTTTCCTGAACCCGGCACGCGGCCCGCACCGCTCAGACCATGCGCGAGAAGCGCTCTCGATGGTCCGCGCCATAGCGGTCGAACACCATGGCCACCGCACGCACCACGAACCAGCCTTGCGCAGTGACGGTGATGTCGTGGTCAGTCAGCCGCACCAGCCCCTGCGCGACCAGCGGCCCGAGCGCGGCGAACTCGGCGGCGAAGCACCGGCGGAAGTCGATCGCATGCGCCTCGCCCATCGCGTCGAAGTCCACATGGCCGCGGCACATCAGCGCCATGATCACATCGCGCCGCAGCAGGTCGTCGCGCGACAGCACCAGCCCGCGCACCACCGGCAGGCGCTGCCGGTCGAGCAGGCCGTAGTAGTCGTCGAGCGTCTTCGCGTTCTGCGAGTAGGTTGCGCCCATGCGGCCGATGGCCGACACGCCCAGCGCGAGCAGGTCGCCGCCGGGCTGCGCGCTGTAGCCCTGGAAGTCGCGGTGCAGCCGGCCCTGCCGCCGGGCCACGGCGAGCGCATCGCCCGGCAGCGCGAAGTGGTCCATGCCGATGTGCACGTAGCCCGCCTGCCCCAGCACCTCGATGGCGCGCGCCAGCATGCGCACGCGCATCGGCGCGTCGGGCAGGTCCTCGGCCCGGATGCGGCGCTGCGGCTTGAAGCGCGCGGGCAGGTGCGCGTAGGCGTAGAGCGCGATGCGGTCGGGCCGCAACGCGCACAGCTGCGCCAGCGTGCGTTCGAACGACGCGTCGTCCTGGCGCGGCAGTCCGTGGATCAGGTCGACGTTCACCGACTCGAAGCCCAGCGCCCGCGCGTCGGCCATCAGCGCGAACACCTGCCCGGCGGGCTGCACGCGGTGCACGGCGCGCTGCACCTCGGGGTCGAAGTCCTGCACGCCGAAGCTCACGCGGTTGAAGCCGAGCCGCGCCAGGTGCGCGAGGCGCGCGGTGTCGACGGTGCGCGGATCGATCTCGATGGACTGTTCGCCGCCGCGTGCGAACTCGAAGGTGCCGCGCAGCATGTCCAGCAGCGCAGCGATCTCCGCGTCGTCGAGGAAGGTCGGTGAACCGCCGCCGAGGTGCAACTGGCCCACCACCGTGCCGGGCCCCGTCAGCGCGGCCTGCAGTGCAGCCTCGCGCGCGAGATAGCCGAGGTACTGCCGCGCCTTCTCGCGGTTACGCGTGACGACCTTGTTGCAGGCGCAGTAGTAGCACACCGACTCGCAGAACGGAATGTGCACGTACATCGACAGCGGCGCCGCCTGTGCGCCGGCCTCGCGCCGCAGTCGCACCGCACGCGCATGGTCGTCGGCGCCGAAGCTGTCGACGAAGCGGTCGGCCGTGGGGTAGGACGTGTAGCGCGGGCCGGGCACGTCGAACTCGCGCAGCAGGTCGGCGGGCGGCGCGACGGCCCCGTGTATTGCAGCGTCTGGAATGCGGGGCGGGGCGAGCGTGGCTTGCATGAAGCAAGGCTAAGGGCGCGTGCCGCGGGGCGGCTTGATCTGCATCAACCGCCTTCAGGAGCGCCCTGCCTACGCTGGAGGCCCTCTTACGGAGCAAAGGAAGCACCGCCATGTTCAAACGGATCCTCGTCGCCACCGACGGCTCGCCGCTGTCGGAGCGGGCCGTCGACCGCGCGATTGCGATGGCCGCGGGAAGCGATGCCGAACTGGTCGCGCTCACCGTGGTGCCGCGCTATCCGCAGAGCTATCTGGAGGGCGCCATGACCTTCTCGGCCGAGGAGATCGGCCGCGCGGAGAAGCAATGGGCCGACAAGGCGCAGGCGATGCTCGACGGCGTGCGCGACCGCGCGCAGGCCTGCGGCGTGCGGGTGAAGACCGCGCAGGTCAGCTCGGACCTGGTGGCGGAGTCGATCATCGCGGCGGCAACGAAGCATGGCAGCGACCTGATCGTGATGGCCTCGCACGGCCGCAAGGGGCTGCAGCGCCTGCTGCTGGGAAGCGAGACGCTGCAGGTGCTGACACATTCGGCCTTGCCGGTGCTGGTGCTGCGCTAGACGCCCGCGGCATGGCGGCGGCGATGGACAAAGCGGGTGGCTGCGGGTAGCTTTCGTCGCGGACCCGCAGAACCCTCCCGAACATCGGTTCATCGGCAAGAAAAGGAACGACATGGCGAAGATCACCTCCCTGGTGCCCGGCTACTTCCGCATCCCCCTCGAGACACGGCTCAGCGACAGCACGCACGGTCTCATGCTCGACTTCGAGCTGAACACGGTCCGCCTGCAGGACGCCGACGGCGTGGAGGGCGTGGGCTACACCTACACCGTGGGACGCAATGGCGCCGCGATCCACGCGCTGCTCGAGCGCGAGTTCAGCGAGCTGGCCATCGGCGAGGAAGCCTCGCGCATCGAAGCGCTGTGGCAGAAGTTCTGGTGGGCATTGCACTACGGCGGGCGCGGCGGTCCGACCGTGCTGGCGCTGTCGGCGGTCGACATCGCGCTGTGGGATCTGAAGGCCCGCCGCGCGAGCATGCCGCTGTGGCAGCTGCTCGGCGGCCACGACCCGCGCGTGCCCTGCTATGCAGGCGGTGTCGATCTCGACCTGTCGATCGATGCCCTGCTCGCGCAGACCGACGCGAACCTGAAGAAGGGCTTCCGCGCCATCAAGATGAAGGTCGGCCGCAAGAACCTCGGCGAAGACGTCGCGCGCCTCGCGGCGATGCGCGAGCACCTGGGCGCGGAGTTTCCGCTGATGGTCGACGCCAACATGAAATGGACGGCCGACCAGGCGATTCGCGCCGCGCGCGCGTTCACGCCCTACGACCCGCTGTGGCTCGAGGAGCCGCTGATTCCCGACGACGTGGCCGGCCATGCGCGCGTGCTGCGCGAAGGCGGCCTGCCCATCGCGGCCGGCGAGAACCTGCGCACGCTGTGGGAGTTCAAGCAGCTCATCGACAGCGGCGGCGTGAGCTTTCCGGAACCCGACGTCACCAACTGCGGCGGCGTGACCTCGTTCATGAAGATCGCGCACCTCGCCGAAGCCTTCAACCTGCCCGTGACCTCCCACGGCGCGCACGACGTGACGGTGCAGCTGCTCGCGTCGGCGCCGAACTGCGCCTACCTCGAAGCGCACGGCTTCGGGCTGGACCGCTACATCGCGCAGCCGCTCGCGATCGACGAAGGCTTTGCGATCGCGCCGGACCGCGCGGGCCACGGCATCGCGTTCGACTGGGAGCGGCTGGCGACGGTGAAGGCCTGACAAAGAATCAGGAGGGCCATGGCTTCAGCAGCCGCCTGTGCACTTCCCGTTCGCGTCGAACGCCATCGTCACGCCCGAAAGCGGCACATGCACCGGCACCTTCGAGGCCTTCACGAAGGCCTCGGTCTTGCTGGCTGGGCGCACCTTGCCGTTCACCGTGCCGACCTCGTTCGCATGCGAGGCGATCACCGACGCGGGCTTCACGAGCTCGTTGATGACGTAGGCCGACTCGGCCGGCCCCGTGGTGAAGCCGTCGCCCATGTTCATCACCGCGAGCTTCGCCTTGTAGTAGTCGCGAACCACGCGCTCCTGGTCGGCCACGATGCCGGTGTCGCCGGACAGGTACGCCACGAGGCCGTTGCTGAATCGCAGCACGTAGCCTGTGGCGGTGCCGACGTCGCCGGCGATGCCCGCATCCTTCATGGCCTTGCCGAGTTCGCCGCCGATGTAGTCGGGGTCGACGCCGTTGCTGTGCAGCGCCATCACGGTGGCGATGCGCACGCCGCCGAGCGTGACGCTGCCGCCGAAGCGCGCCAGGATCGAGTCGGCCGGGTTGCCGCCGTTGGCCTTGAGCTTGGCCGCGAAGAAGGGTGGCATCTCGCTGCCGGTGACGATCTTCGACTTCTTGGCGAGCGCGATCTCCACCGCGCTGGTGTTCGGCAGCGCCGACACCGACATGTCGGGGCTTTCGCAGCTGCCCGAGTTCGGCGCCTTGTTGTGCGCATTGCCGACGTGATCGCCGTGCATGTGGCTCACCAGGATGATGTCGATCCTGCCGAGCCGCGGATCGTCGGCGCCTGCCACGGTGCGGCCCGGGTCGTAGAGGATGCGCGTGCCGTTCGGGTCCTCGAAGACCAGCGCGCGGTCCTGCGGGCAGAACTCGCCGTCGATGCCGCCGAGCGGCGTCACCTTCACGGTCTGGGCCAGGGCGGGCATCGCCAGGGCGGCGGAAACGGCGGCGAGGGCCGCGAGCAGGGTCAGGCGTTTCATGGAACTCCTCTCTTGCGTGGTGGGAAAACCATTGCGTCCTCAGGCGCGCGCGGGCGCCACGGCGGCGCCCTCGATGCCATGGCGCACCAGTGCCTGCGCCACGAAGCCCGAGGCCTTCATCTCCTCGATGTAGCCGCTCAGCCAGGCCTGCGCGGCGGTGCGGCCCTTCGGCACCCCCATGGCCTGCTCGATGACCATGAAGCGGCCGGGCAGCATGCGCACGCCGCCGACGCGGCGGGCATCGGCCTCGAGCTGTTGCCGCACGCCGGCCGCGACGTCGAGGTTCTGCGCCAGGAACATGTCGGTCACCGCGGGCGACGTGGGCGCGCGCACCAGCGTGGCCGCCTTGATCTCGCGTGTGAGGAACAGGTCGTAGGCGCTGCCGCGGCCCACCACCACGCGCGTGCCCGCGCGGTCCACGTCTTCGTTGCGCCGCAGCGCCGAGGCCTCGCGCACCAGGTACGCGCCCTCGATGATCACGTAGGGTGCGGTGTAGTCCATGTCGGCCGCGCGCACCGGATCGATGGCGACGAAGGCCAGGTCGACCTGGCGTGCCTTCACGGCCTCCACGACCGTGCCAGCGGAATTGAATGGCACCAGCTCGAGCGGCACGCCGAGGCGACGCGCGGCCTCGCTTACCAGGTCCACCGACACGCCGCGCAGTTCTCCCGATGCGCTGCGCGACGCAAGGATCGGATTGCCGAGGTTGATGGCCGCGCGCAGCTTGCCAGTCGACGCGAGTTCGCCGATGGCGGCCTTCGGGTCGGCGCGTGCACTTCGGCCCGAAGCGGCGCAGCCGCCGAGCGCGAGCGCGCCCGCGGCGCAGAAAGTCCGGCGCGTCAGCCTGTCGTGCATGGCGTGCTCCTTTGCATGTTCCGTATCGGCTGCCGGGGTGGTCCGTGCGGAACTCATGGCCGTGCAAGCCCTGTCAGCGCGCGAACATCGGCGGCCTTGCCGAGGTCCCAGCAGGCCTCGAGCAGCGCGTCGGTCTTCGACATGCCCAGGATGCCGTCGGACAGGCCGTGGAACTTGCGCTCCAGGTCGGTGTCGCTCATGGGCCGCTGCAGCGAGCCGATCGCATGTTCGACGAACACATGCTCGCGCCGTCCGTCGGCGAGCACCGCGATCACGTCGGCACTGGCCTCGTCGATGCGGTCGTCCACGGTGGCCACCACCTTGCGGCGCAGCGCGACGACATCGGGGCGGTTCACGATCGCGTCATCGAACTCCTCTTCCGCGGCACGGCCGAACAGCAGGCCTGCGGCGCAGCCGTGGTACACGCTGAACTTGGCGCTCAGGCCGTCGGCCGGCTCCTTCTTGCCGGTGAGCTCGAGCACCAGCGAATGCACCTTGAGCTCGATGCGCTCGACCTGATCGGCATGCACGCCGCGCTCGCGCAGCTGCACGCAGGCATCGATGCTCGGATGGATCACGATGCCGCAGGCGAAGGGCTTGTAGCTGTTGAACGAGATCTCGAAGCGTTCGCCGAGCTGGTCGGTCACCTCGTTCCATGCGTGTTTCGTCGACACCACCTGCGCCCAGCCGCGCGGCGCCTCGATGGCCTTCGGGCTTGCGGTGAAGCCATGCTTCGCCATCAGCGCAGCCATCAGCCCGGCGCGCGCGGCGCCGCCCGGATGGAAAGGCTTGGTCATGGTGCCGAACTGCTCGCGCAGGCCGACCGGTTGCGACGCCGCGATGCCCAGCGCCATCGCGGTGCGCCCGGCATCCAGTCCGAGCAGCCGCGCGCAGCCCGCCGCGGCGCCGAACATGCCGGTGGTGCCGGTGATGTGCCAGCCCCGGTCGTAGTGCTCGGGATACACGGTGTTGCCGAGCCGGCATGCGACGTCGATGCCCAGCACCAGTGCATCGAGCAGCGCCCGCCCGCTGGCGCCGGTGTGCTCGGCCAGCGCGAGGATCGCGGAGGCCACCGGCCCGGCCGGATGGATGATGGTCTTGAGATGCGTGTCGTCGAAGTCGAAAGTGTGCGAGCTGATGCCGTTGAGCATCGCGGCGCTGGCGATGTCGACCTTCTCCGCACGGCCGAGGATGGTGGCCTGCGGTGCCGGCTGCAGCACCTGCACCGCGGCCAGCGCTGCCTCCACCGCCTCGTGCCGCGCCGCGCCCACCGCGCAGCCCAGCCAGTTCAGCAGGGTGCGGTGCGCCTCGTGGTCGACCTCGTCGCTCCATCCGCGCGAGGCGTGGCCGGCGACGTGGTCGGCCAGGATGCGGGTGATGGGAGGGGCGTTGTGGTCTGCGGGGACCTGGGTGTTGCGTGCCATGAAGAAGATGCTCTGGATTGAGAAGGAAGGAAGAAAGAGAGAGAGGATTTATGGAGAGAGGAAGGGCTCAGGCGTCCAGCTGGATCTTTCGCTCGCGAGCCAGCCTGGTCCAGCGCTCGATGTCCGCGCGCACGTACGCGCCGAACTCCGCCGCGCTCATCGGCATCGGCTCGACCGCCTCGATGGCGAGCTTCTCGCTGAGGTCGGGTGCCTTGAGCACGGTGTTGAGCGTCTCGTTGAGCTGCCGCACCACGTCGGCGGGCATGCCGGCCGGCCCGACCACGCCGTACCACTGCACCGCGTCGAAGCCGCGCAGGCCGAGTTCCTCGAGCGTGGGCGTGTCCTTGAGCTGCGGATGGCGCGCCTTGCCGGTGACGGCGAGCGGCCGCGCGCGGCCCGACTTGATGTGCGGCACCGCCGCAGCCAGGCCGGGGAACATGGCCTGCGTCTGCCCGCCCATGAGGTCGTTGAATGCCGGCGCCACGCCGCGATACGGCACGTGCGTCATCTGCACGTCCTCGACCTGCTTGAACAGCTCCATCGTCAGGTGCGTGAGCGAGCCGGGTCCGGCCGAGCCGTAGCTCACCTTGCCGGGGTTCGCGCGCAGGTAGGCGAGGAACTCCTTGAAGTCCCGGGCGGGCACGTCGGCGTTGATCACGAGCACGTTGGGCGTGGCGCCGATCATGCCGATCGGCGTGAAGTCCTTGACCGCGTCGTAGGGCAGCTTGCGCGTGGCGGGGCTGGTGCCGTGCGTGGCGACGTAGCCCTGCATGAGCGTGTAGCCGTCGGCCGGCGCGCGCGAGGTGCTCTGCGCGGCGATCACCCCGCCACCGCCGCCCTGGTTGTCGACCACGATCGTCTGGTTGAGCAGCCGCCCCCATCGCTCGGTGACGGTGCGGCCCACCATGTCGCTGCCGCCGCCGGCGGCCACCGGCACGATGTAGCGAATCGGCTTGCTGGGAAAGGGCTGTGCGCTGGCCAGCCGGTGGACCCCGATCAGGGCGGCGGGAAGCGCGAGCGTGAAGGTGCGGCGTTGCATGGACTGTCTCCTTGTTGGCTTTTCGTCTCGAGGCTCTGCAAACGGTCGTAGGCGTCGCCCACATGGCGCGCCATGAGGTCTTCGCACCGCGCGATGTCGCCCTTGCGCAGCGCGCGGGAGATCCGCTCGTGCTCGGCGATCGAGGCGCGCATGCCCGTGTCCTGCGACAGGTTCTTCAGGCGCGAGAGGTGGAGCTTCTGCACCACGCTGCGGTAGGTGTTCGCCATCGCGCGGTTGCCGGCGGCCTGCACGATGGCCCAGTGGAAGCGCAGGTTCTCGCGGTAGTAGAGCTGCACGTCGTGCGCGGCGAACGCGGCCTTCATCTGCGCGATGGATTCATCGAGCAGGTCCGCCAGCGCAGTGCGCTGCGCGTCCGGCAGCCGCGCCGCACGTCGGCCGGCGAAGCCGTCGAGCATGCCGCGCATCTCGTAGAGCTCAAGGATCTCGCGCGCGTCGGGCTCGTGCACGAAAACCCCCGCGTGCTTGCGCGCCACCACGAGTCCGGTGCTTTCGAGTTCGCGCAGCGCTTCGCGCACCGGCACGCGCGAGATGCCGAGGCGCGAGGCCATGTCGGGTTCGTTGATGCGCTGGCCCGGGCGCAGCTCGCCGCGCAGGATCATGCCCAGCATGTCGTCGCGCACCACCTTCGCGAGCGGCGCGCCATGCAGGGTTCCGGGTGGGTCGCAAGCTTCGTCGGAGAGCCAGGGCAGCATCGTCGAGTCCTTCGGGAAACCGGCGAATCGTATACGGATTGCTTGGATTTATCTTCAAAGTGTTTACCCGAATACATGAAGTGTTGACACTTTGAGCGGTGAAGACGAAGAATCCACGACCCTATCGCCCCTCGTTCCCATGCCTCACCTGCCCGCTTCCGCCGCACTTTCCCGCTTTCGCGTGATCGACCTCACCCAGGTGCGTGCAGGCCCTACGGCCTGCCGCCAGCTCGCCGACTGGGGCGCCGACGTGGTGCAGGTGCAGATGCCCGAGCACATGCGCGGCGACGACACGCTCGGCGGCCAGGACGGCTCCGACTACCAGTACACGCACCGCAACAAGCGCTCGATCACGCTCAACCTGAAGCAGGACGAGGGCATCGCCACGCTCAGGCGGCTGATCGCAGGCGCCGACGTGGTCGTCGAGAACTTCAGGCCCGATGTGAAGTACCGGCTCGGCATCGACTACGAAAGCCTGAGCGCCGACAACCCCGGCCTGGTCTACGCCAGCATCTCGGGCTTCGGCCAGACCGGCCCACTGGCTTCACGCCCCGGCTTCGACCAGATCGCGCAGGGCATGGGAGGCCTGATGTCGGTCACCGGCCTGCCCGGCGACGGGCCGGTGCGCGTGGGCATCCCGATCGCCGACCTGTGCGCGGGCATCTTCGCGGCGCAGGGCATCCTGGTGGCCCTGCTCGAGCGCGAGGCCTCGGGCCGCGGCCAGTGGCTGCACACCTCGCTGCTCGAGGCGATGGTCAGCATGATGGACTTCCAGACCTCGCGCTTCCTGATCGACGGCGAAGTCGGCACCCAGGCGGGCAACTTCCATCCGACGAGCATTCCGACGGGCGTCTACAAGGCGCGCGACGGCTACCTCAACATCGCGGTGTTCGGCTCCAAGATCTGGGAGCGCTTCTGCAACATCCTCGGCGCCCCCGAGTGGATCGACGATCCGCGCTACCACGACAAACCCTCGCGCTCGGTGAACCGCGACGCGCTCAACGCGGAGATCGATGCGCGGCTCGCGGCGCACGACCGCAGCCACTGGATCCGGCAGTTCAACGAAGGCGGCGTGGCCTGCGGCCTGATCAGCGACATGCGCGAAGTCTTCGAGGAACCTCAGCTGGCGCACCTCGGCATGGTCAAGCGCGTGGTCTCGGCGCGCCTCGGCGAGCAGCGGCTGGTCGGCCAGCCGGTGCAGCTCGAACGCACGCCCAGCACCATCGCGCGCGCCGCCCCGCGCCGCGGCGAGCACACCGAAGAGGTGCTGCGCGAACTCGGCCTGGGCGCCGACGAGCTGGACCGCATGAAATCGAACGGAGTCTTCTGATGCGCAACACCGACTACGCAACCGGCACCGAACGCGTGCAGGCCTGGCTCGACGCCAGCACGCTGCACGTCCGCTTCAACAACCCGGCGCGGCACAACGCGCTGTCGGTCGACATGTGGGAGGCGGTGCCGCCGCTGCTCGCGAAGGCCCGAGGCGACGACCGGGTGCGGCTGGTGGTGTTCTCGGGCGCCGGCGAGAAGGCTTTCGTGTCCGGCGCGGACATCTCGCAGTTCGAGGACATGCGCGCTGCGCGCGAGGCCGTCACGCGCTACGAGGCGATGGCCGAAGAGGCGCTGACCGGCATTGCCGACTTTCCCAAGCCCACGCTCGCCTGCATCCGCGGCTACTGCATCGGCGGCGGCGTGAACGTGGCGATCGCCTGCGACATCCGCATCGCATCGGACGATGCGGTGTTCGCGATTCCCGCGGCGCGGCTGGGCCTGGGCTACCGCTACTCGGCCATGAAGAACCTGGTCGACCTGGTCGGGCCCGGCGTGGCCAAGGACCTGTTCTTCACCGCACGCCGCATCGACGCGGCCGAGGCCAGGGCGCTCGGGCTGATTTCGCGCGTGGCCACGGCCGACGGTCTCGATGCGCTGCTGGCCGAGTACACCGGCGCCATGGCCGACAACGCACCGCTGACGATCGCCGCGGCGAAGGCCATCACGCGCGAGATCCTCAAGCCCTCGCCCGAGCTCGACATGGCGCTGTGCACCTCGCTGATCCGCGGCTGCTTCGAGAGCGCCGACTACACCGAGGGCCGCACCGCCTTCATGCAGAAACGCAAGCCGGTCTTCACCGGCCGCTGAGAAGGAGCGACACACCATGCAGGCCTACTGGATGCAGATGAGCGGGTCGTCGAGCGTGCTGGAACTGCGCACGTCCGACGTGCCGCAGCCCGGCGCAACGCAGCTGCTGGTGCGCATGCGCGCGGCATCGCTGAATCGCGGCGAATTCCTGGCCGCGCACGGCCTGCACGGCGAACCCGGCAGCTGGAAGGCGATCGGCGGCGAAGGCGCGGGCGAAGTCGTGGCGGTGGGCGCCGATGTCACGCGCTTCAAGGTGGGCGACTGCGTCATGGGCCGCTGCGCAGGGGCGTTCGCCGAGCAGGCGCTGATGGAAGAAGCCGAGGCCATGGCGGCGCCGCCGAAGCTCTCGTGGGAAGAAGCGGCGAGCATTCCGCTGACCTTCCTCGTGGCCTACGACATGCTGGTGCTGCAGGGCCGCCTGCGCGCCGGCGAATGGCTGCTGGTCAACGGCGTGTCGTCCGGCGTGGGCGTGGCCTCGCTGCAGCTAGCGAAGAGCCTCGGCGCGAAGGTCATCGGCACTTCGGGCTCGGCAGGCAAGCTCGCGCGGCTGGCACCGCTGGGCCTCGACGTGGCACTGGCCAGCCGCGAGCCCGACTTCGCGAGCGCGGTGATCAACGCCACCGACGGGCTCGGCGCCAATCTCGTCGTCAACACGGTCGGCGGCACGGTGTTCGCGGAGAACATCCGCTGCATGGCCTTCGAAGGCCGGCTGGCCACCGTCGGCTATGTCGACGGCGTGGTGCATGCCGACCTCGACCTCGCGGCGCTGCATGCGAAGCGGCTCACGCTGTTCGGCGTTTCGAACAAGCTGCGCAGCAAGGCGCAGCGCGCGGCGGCGGTGCCCGGGTTCGTCGCCGACGTGGTGCCGCACTTCGCCACGGGGCGCATCCGTCCGCAGGTCGACGAGGTCTTCGGCTTCGGAGACCTCGCACAGGCCAAGGCGCGCATGGAAGCCGGCGGCCATGTCGGAAAGATCGTATTGCGCATGCCGGGTTCGGACTGAGCCGGCCGCCGCGGCGAACGACAACAAGGAGACAAGACCATGATTTCCAGAAGAAGCCTCGTCCGGTCCGTTGCCGCCGCAGCGTTCGGCGTTGCGGGCTGCGCGGCCATCGCGCAGCCCGCGCCCTACCCCAGCAAGCCGGTGCGCCTGGTGATCGGATTCGCGCCGGGCGGCGCTGCCGACTACGTGGCCCGCGCGATGAGCGACGCTTTCGGCAAGGCGCTCGGCCAGCCGGTGGTGGTCGACAACAAGCCGGGCAACGGCTCGAGCATCGCGGCAGACATCGTGGCGCATGCGGCGCCCGACGGCTACACGCTGCTGATCGCCAGCCCGAGCAGCATCTCGGTCAACCCGGCGTTGAACCCGAAGCTCAGCTACACGCCGCGCGACCTCCTTCCCGTGACCAGGATCACGACCTCGCCGCTGGTGCTCGCGGTGAATGCGTCCACGGGCATCCACTCGGTGGCCGACCTCGTCGCCGCCGCGAAGAAGGACCCCGGCAAGCTCAACTACTCCACCTCGGGCAACGGCTCCGCGCCGCACCTGGGCGCGGCGCTGTTCAGCCAGGTGACGGGCACGGAGATGACGCACATCCCGTTTCGCGGCGGCAGCCTGGCCATCCAGTCGGTGCTGGCCGGCGACACCCAGCTGACCTTCGGCACCTCGCCGTCGGTGCTGCCGATGGTCAGCGGCGGACGGCTGCGCGCGCTCGCGGTGAGCACGCGCGAGCGTTCGCCGCTGGTGCCCGGGCTGCCGGGCATGCGGGAAGCCGGCCTGCCCGACTACAACCTCGAGTTCTGGTACGGCATGTTCGTGCCGGCCGGCACACCGCCGGCCATCGTGCGCAAGGTCTACGACGCCACCATCGCCGCCATGCAGCAGCCGTCTGTCAAGGCTTCTCTGGCGCGCGATGGCACCGAGGTGTCGGTCTCCGAGTCTCCGGAGCAGTTCGGCAGCTTCCTCGCCGAGGACGGCAGGTTCTGGGTCAAGCTGGTGAAGAGCGCGAACGTGAAGGTGGAGTGAACGCGCAACGGTTTGAACTACGATTGTTCATGCCGACCATTTCCTCAAGCCCCCGCGGTGCAGGCCTTGCCGCGGGGATCGTCGCCGAGCTCAAGGAGCTGATCTACAAGGGCGAGTTCAAGCCGGGCGAGCGCCTCAACGAGGCAGCGCTCGCGCTGCGCATGGGCACCAGCCGCGGACCGATCCGCGAGGCCATCAAGGTGCTCGCGGGCCTGGGCCTCGTCACGGCGGTGCCCAACCGCGGCGTGTTCGTGCGGCAGCTGTCGCTGCGCGAGATGCTCGAGATCTACGAACTGCGCGCGCTGGTCTTCGGCTTTGCGGCCGACCGCGCCTGCGAGCACCTCACCGAGGAGCGCCGCAGGCAGATGCAGGCGCTGCTCGACGGCATGGACGCGGCCTGCGAGCAGGAGGACGGCACGCTCTACTACGAGCTCAACCTGCAGTTCCATGCGCTGATCCTCGAACTGTCGAACAACC
Source organism: Variovorax paradoxus (assembly GCF_902712855.1). NCBI lineage: Bacteria > Pseudomonadati > Pseudomonadota > Betaproteobacteria > Burkholderiales > Comamonadaceae > Variovorax > Variovorax paradoxus. The sequence goes on along the minus strand of NZ_LR743508.1, from coordinate 646,745 downwards.
AGCGCGCCCACCAGGCCTACGACGACTACGTGAAGGAGCTGCACCTCGTGCGGCGCAAGTACTTCAACGTGCCGGGCAACATGCGCCGCTCCAATCTGGAGCACCGCGCGATCTACGACGCCATCGTGGCAGGCAGCCGGACCCGTGCGCGCTCGGCCGCGGAGCGCCACGTGCAGGCAGGCCAGGTGCGGCTGCTGGCCAATTTCGATTCATCGTCGCCGGTCGGCGGCGGCTGAGCTCAGCCGCTCGAGCCCGTCAGGCCGGCGCCTGCGCCTGGAGCATCGCACCCATCTTCTGGTGGATCAGGTTCACGGCCTTCAGCGGCCGCAGCATGACCTTGAACTCGGTGATCCGGCCGGCGTCGTTCCACTTGATCATGTCCACGCCGTTGATGGCGATGCCGTCGAGCTCGAGCGTGAACTCGAGCACCGCGTCGCGCTCGCCCTTGATCTCGCGCACGTAGCGGAAGCTCTCGTTGAAGAACACCTGGAACGCGGCGGCCAGGTACTTCTGCGTGATGGCCTTGCCGACCTGCGGCTTGTGCACCACCGGCGAGTGGAAGACCGCGTCGTCGTCGAGCAGGGCGTCGAGCCCGGAAGCGTCCTGGCGCTCGACCAGCTGGTGCCATGTGGCGAGAGTGTCGATCGGCATGGGTGTCCTCTGGCGTTGAGTGAATCCGCCCGCAGTCTATCGAAGCCCCGTCGCCCGGGCCATGTGCGGTGTCGCGCAGTTGTCTTCGCCCGCTCCTCAGTCCGCCGCGAGGACTTGCTTTGAGGGTGGGGCTTCCTTCGCGCTGTTTCCGGCGGGCAAGGAGGATATTGCGAGTTGTGCGGGATGCCCTTGATCCTTCGCGTCGAGGCACGAAGCTCAGGGTGCTGCGAACGGATGCCATCAGAGGCTCGCGCAACGCGCCACTCGACGCGCGAAGATTCGGATGGCGCGCCTTCCAACTTCCGCGAGGCGAGCTTCGATGCGCGGGTCCATTTATCGATCAGGTGGTGGCCCCGCTCAGCGGCGTTGGTGTCGACTTGGCCGCTGGTTCCGGCCAAAGCGGGAGGCTTCATGCGGTTGCATCCGGTGCTGATCCGGCGCGAGCTGCTGCGCTTCCTTCCCCTAGCCTGACGAGCCGCGTGGCAGCGCAGCTGGTTCTGCGGGCCTCGGCAGACGATCGCGAACGCGGTGCACCGGCTGTGCGGGACCCAAAGTCTCGCGATCCTGCACGTCGTCGATCTGCACCAGCGAAGTCCGGAACGCCTGCAACAGGTCGTCGAAATCGGCGCGCCTGCGGCCCTCGGCGACCGACAGCGCCGACACCGTCACCGGTATGCGCGGCGAGACGCTTCGGATCGACAGCGACTCATCGCGCGCGAAGCCGGCGGTGAATGAATCGATCACGCAGGGCCCGAAACCGTCGAGCGTGAACAGCAGCGCGGACTGGTATGTCTGCGCCGAGAGCCGCGTGCCGGCGAACACCGCGCTCTCCGACAGCAGTCCGAGCAGGACCCTGCCCACGAGGTCGTCCTTGTCAATGCCGATGAAGTCGCGCGCCGCGATCTCGGCGGTCGGCATGTCTGCGGTGCCGGCGCGCTTCTTCGTGTCGGCCTCGCGGCGCTCGACCCACACCAGGTGGCCCGTGGCCACCACCTCGGCGACGACCGGGGGCGCATCGATCTCGCCATAGGCGATGCCCAGGTCGCATTCGCGCAGCGCCACCGCGCGCGCGATTTCGTCGGAATGAAGGATCTTGATCGAGACCGCGCTGTGCGGATGGCGGGTCTTGAACAAGGCCAGCGCGCGCGACAGACAGGTGGTGGACAGCGAGGGCACGATCGCGATGCGCAACGGCGTCAGGTGGTCGGGCCGCAAGGACTGCGCGAGGCGCCGCAGTTCGTCGACCTGCTCGAAGATCTTCTGCGCCCGCAGGTGGAGCTGCCGCGCCTCGAGCGTCGGCTTCATGCCGCCCTTGTCGCGTACGAACAGCGCATAGCCGAGCTGCTGTTCGGCGTGTTTGAGCGTCTGCGTCACCGCGGGCTGCGTGACGTTGAGGATGCGCGCCGCGGCGCTCACGCTGCCCGACAGCATGATCGCGTTGAAGACCTCGATGTGCTTGAGTTTCATGAGGGCCCCATTAGAAGACCTTATCGCGTTGCCTCAAATTCTGATTTGACGCTCCCCGCCCCCGAATCGGAGACTTCGATGCATGGCAGACATCCGGGCGCGCCGATCATCGGGCACGCCGGAGGTCGATGGCAACAACCCACATCGGAGACCTATGGCGCATTCACTGGCGGTGGACGACACCGCACGGCATGAGATCGATCCCGCCCTTTTCGAGACGCCCGAAGTGCGGCAGGCCTGCGTCGATCTCGCCGCCTGCTTTCGCATGGCAGCGAATCTTGGCATGGAGGAAGGCATCTGCAATCACTTCTCGGCGGTGGTGCCGGGTCTGGACGACTGCTTCATCGTCAATCCCTTCGGATTGGCCTTCAACGAGATACGTGCCTCCGACCTCATCATCTGCGACTTCGATGGCCATGTGCTCAAGGGCGACCGGCCACCCGAGATCACCGCATATTTCATCCACGCGCGGGTGCACAGGAACCTGCCGCGCGCTCGCGTCGCGTTTCATACCCACATGCCGTACGCGACCAGCCTCGCGATGCTCGAAGGACAGCCGCTGCAATGGGCGGGGCAGACCGCGCTGAAGTTCTACGGGCGCACTGCGGTGGACGATTTCAACGGTCTCGCACTCGATGCGATGGAAGGCGACCGCATCGCGGCGGCCATCGGCGATGCCGATGTCGTCTTCATGCGCAACCACGGCGTGATGGTCGTCGGCACGACCATCGCCGAGGCCTGGAACGATCTGTACTACCTGGAGCGCGCCTGCCAGGTGCAGGTGCTTGCCGAGTCCACGGGTCGCAAGCTCCGCCCCGTGCCCTCGGTCCTGGCCGCGGCCACCTACGCGCAGATGCGCAGCGGCGGCAACGAAAGCGCGATCCAGCACCTGGCGAGCATCAAGCGACGCCTGCTCAAGACAGACCCCGATTACCTGCTCTGAATGCCAACTCTCGAACCCATCATGAAATCCAGTCTTCCGCATCTCGTCATCGCTGCCACTGCCGCCCTCGCATTCGCCAGCCTGGGCGCGAACGCCGCCGAACTGACCGGCCGGCTCAAGACCATCAAGGAGCGCAACACCATCACCGTGGCATACCGCGAGTCCTCGATCCCTTTCTCCTACCTTGGCGGCAACGGACAGCCCATCGGCTATGCGCAGGACATCTGCCAGAAGATCGTCGAGGACGTGAAGGCCGCGATCGGCAGCCCGGACCTCGTGGTGAAGCGCCAGGCCGTGACCTCGCAGAACCGCATCCCGCTGATCCAGAACGGCACCATCGACCTCGAGTGCGGCACCACCGTCAACAACCCGGAACGGCAGGCACTGGTGAGCTTCAGCACCACTTACTTCGTGGTGGGCACCAAGTTCGTGTCGCGCAAGGCCGACAGGCTCGCCACGCTGCAGGACCTCAAGGGCAAGACCGTCGTGGCGACGACCGGGTCGAACACCGTCATGCGCCTGCGGGGCATCGACCGCAGGGAGGGCCTGAACCTCAACCTGATCCAGGCGAAGGATTTCTCGGACAGCATGCTGACCTTCACCTCGGGCCGGGCCGATGCGTTCTTCGAGGACGACATCAACCTGGTCGGGCAGATCTCGTTCTCGCTCAATCCGGCCGATTTCACCTTGAGCACCGACACCCTGAGCCGTGACCCCTATGCGGTCATGCTTCCGCGCGGCGAGCCCGAATTCAAGGCCGTGGCCGACAAGACCATCGCGCGGCTGTTCGCCAGCGGCGAGATCAGGGCGCTCTACGACAAGTGGTTCCAGTCGCCGATTCCGCCGCGCGGCGTCAACCTGCGCTTCCCGATGAGCGATGCGCTGGTCAAGGTGATCGCGAAGCCGACGGATTCGCCGAATCCGTCGGATTATTGAGAAAGGAGCCGGGCATGCCCGGCGTTCGCAAGGATGACACGCCGGCCGGCATGGTGCCTGCGGTCGGTCCGAATTTTTCTGCGGTTTTTCGTCTGTGCCTGCGAGGCGCGGCTGCGGGCTGGCATCAGCCCCTTGAAGGCAGTGCCGTCTGACACGCAATGGCCGGTGCGGCTTCGGCAGTGCGGTGGAGACGTTTCTTTGCGACGCGACCGCCGAGCGGAACGAGCACGCCGAATTGTTGCGGGACGTGTGCAAGCCGGCTTTTTCCGGCCGCCGTCCAGTCTTCCCGCTGATGACGGACGGCCAACACCCTGATTTTCCGGCCCGGCCGCATTTCGTGGAGCGACACGCACCCTAGGGAGCCGAGGCCCTCAACGAGCTCGCGGCCCCCGTGGGCCACGTCAAGGTCACCATCACCTGTGGGAACGCTGCCGCATGGGCGCGGTGGCGGCATGCATGCTGGCACTGCTGCTGGCGGGCTGCGCATTGCGCAGGTCGACAACTTCCTCATCGGCTGGCTCGTGCGCCTCAGCGCGAGCGGCCGTAGGGAGCAGGATGCGAAGCGCCGGGAAGCTCAGTACACGGATGAGCCGATGACGAGTTGGACAGCCGTGCTCACGAACTGCAAGGATGTTCCTGCGACGCCGACACAGTGATCTTCATCGAAATCCACTAACGGCCGGTGAGGGAAATACAACGACCGTTCGACACGTGCTGGACTCCGCGAACAGCTTGGACATGTCAGCGCACTCTGCTCGCCAACCGGTCAGATCCCGGCCACGCCGCGCTGCAACGCGAAATCGAGCAACACGCGATCGGACGGTTCCTCAGGCCACGTGGTCTGGGCAACCCATTTGTAGAACGTGCTGGCCGCCACGCGGCTCGCCGGGCCATCACGGCGCCAGGCACGTGCAATGGGAGCCGCCAGTTGCTCGAGCCGCTGCGTCTCGAACTGGCTGCGCAGTTCGCCCTGCGCCGGGATCTGCATCTCGGCGAACATCGCCCTCGCCTGCGCCATGCGGTCGTTTTCCCAGAGCTCGCGGATGCGCAGCATCCGATCCGAAGGCGACAGCTGCTGCTGCATCACCGGCTGGTTGGCGGCCGGGGTGCTGGGCGACACGGCGGGTCGCGCTTCGGCTGGCGCCAGCGACTTGACCGCGGCATAACCCTTCTTCAGTGCGTCCTTGAAGTAGGCGGCGGGCGACTTGAGCTCCGGCATGGTCGGGCTGCGCAGCCGCTGGTCGACATGGTCGAGCGTGGCACGCAACTGGGCCTCGTCGGTGGTGGCGTAGAGGTCCTGCGCTTCTTCCTGCTTGATGCCGAGCGCGATGAGCCGGCCGACGAGCGCCAGGTCGAAGATGTTGCGTTCCGCGCCGGAAATCTCGCCGAGGCGCTGCTGCATCTTGGGCACGACACGGAACTGGATCTCCTCGATCTTGCGCCCGCGCTTGTGCTCGATGAGTTCGATGCTGAAGTCTTCGCACAGCGCATCGATTTCGGCCAGGGCCTTGGAGATCACGTCGCGCTTGAGGAAGCGGTAGTCGACCTCCTTGATGTCGCTGCGACCGGTGAGCACCGCAGCCCACCAGACAACGTCCTCCCGCATCGACAGGCGGCCCGGCGAGGTCAGATAGCGCGCGCCGATCTCGTAGAGCACGGCGGCTGAGTAGCTGCGCATCTGGCCGCTGATTTCCAGCAGCACGCGCGTGTACTGGTGCGGGCGGACCAGCCGCTCCTTGATCTCCTCCGGATAGCGCCACGTCACCATGCAGGCTCGGCCTCGCCCCTGCTCTTCGATGGTGACGGTGCCCAGCAGCTGGGAAGACACCCAGCGCTTCAGCGCGGGTCCGCTTGTGGACCATTCGATGGTCGTGGCCTGCATGTCGCGCAGGTGGGCCTTGAGCAGTTCGGTGTTGTTCGAATTGAAACGGGCGTCGCCGATGAGTTCGCTCAGCGCGAGCTTGTAGACGGGCTCGTCGACGCCCTGTCTTTGCGAGTGGTACAGCAGCGCGTTGTAGATGCGACGCGACAGCAGCGTGAGCCGGCCTCTCTTGGGCCGGATGGCAATGGCTTCGTTGGCTTTGGCAACGCTCTGTTCGTCTGCACTGGGGGATTGGCGCGGGGCGCTGGGCGGAGCATCTTCCTCGGCCATGTCTGATGTATCGCAATTGCTCGGGTTCACATCATGCCTCCGTATTGTGAATCGGTCAATTCACAGAAAAATCGAACCGACTTGTTTTATTTGAAAAAGACACTTGGAACATTGAAGAGTTTGGCAATCGAATTTCTCGTTCTGTGACAAGGACTTGGCAGTGGTTGTGTGAGTACTTATGGGATTCAATGTGAGATCGGATGGGATTTCATGTGAGATCCGTTGGGGTTCTTGGACCGTTGCTGTGTATGTCTATGGGGTCTGATGTGAGTGGATATGGGGTCATCCAGCTGCCGGAGGCTCTTTTCGGGCCCGTCCGGGCCTTCAAGCGGGGCGAACTCGCCTCGATCTCCGTAGAAGACGCGCCTGCAGGCCCCGGCCGCTGCAAAATCCACCCGCACTGGTGGCGTTGCGGCCGGGGTTCCCTAACCGTTCTCACATTAGAAAGGTGGGCGTGCACTGAAGACTCGGCAGAACTTGTTCATTCGATGGATTCTCGTAGAATTGCCGAATTCTGTCGAATAGGGTCCACCCAATGTCCGTTCCCGTGCCTCCCATCAGTGGAAACCAGGTTTCCACCGACTCCCAGACGCCACCGAGGCAAGTCATCAACATGGAGCGCATCGCTGGTCTCGCCACGCGTGCCGGCTCCATGGTCGAGCAGATCCGGGGCATGTTGCTCGCCCCCGAGGCTCGCAAGATTCCGCCCGTCTACTCCACGGCCCAGCTTGCCGCACTGTGCGGCGTGGACAAGGCGCACGTCGCGTACCGCATCACCAAGGAAGACCTGCCGGCCGGCCGACTGACACCGTCCGGCGGCAAGCGCACTTTCGAGCTCGACGAGTTGCGCCGCTGGACGCGCACCTACCGCGCCGACAAGATGCGCCCGTCCGGCCGGAAGGCCATCACGATCGCGGTGGGCAACTTCAAGGGCGGCGTCGCCAAGACCACGACCGCGATGGTGCTGGCACAGGGGCTGAGCCTGCGCGGCCATCGCGTGCTGGCCATCGATACCGACCCGCAGGGTTCCCTGACCACGCTGCACGGCCTGCTGCCCGAAGCCGAGGTCACGGAAGACATGACCATCGGCCCGTTGTGCGATGGAACGCAAAGCGACATCCGCTACGCGATCCGGTCGACCTACTGGGACGGCCTCGACCTGGTGGCCGCGGCGCCCTTCCTGTTCTCCGCGGAATTCGCCCTGCCCGCCCGCCAGATGCAGGAGCCCGGCGCCAAGTTCTGGGACGTGCTCAACGAGGGCCTGGAAAGCGTGCGAGACCTCTACGACGTGATCGTCATCGACACGCCCCCGTCTCTTTCTTACGTGACCATCAACGCACTCTGGGCCGCCAACGGCATCGTGGTGCCGGTTCCGCCGTCGGGCCTGGACTTTGCCTCGTCGGCGCAGTTCTGGTCGCTGCTGGCTGACCTTGGGGGAAACCTCGACGGCCAGAGCAAGGACCGGGAGGGCAAGGCCTTCGAGTTCCTGCACGTGCTGCTCAGCCGCGTCGACGCGGCCGATCCCGCGATGCCGGCGGTACGCCAGTGGATCCAGGCCACTTATGGCGAATACACGCTGCCAGTCGAGATCCCGAAGACCAGCGTCACCAGCAACAAGGCAGCGGAGTTCGCTACTGTCTATGACGTGCAGCGCTACGAGGGTGCGGCCAAGACGTACAAGCGCGCAGTGGATGCGTACGACGCGTTCGTCGAACTCGTCGAGCAGTCGGTGGTTGGCGCCTGGGCTGCGCAGGGAAGGGCGCGTTGATGGGAACGGCTTTCAGCCTGAATCGAATTCCGTCGACGCGGATAGAAGGCGGGGCTGCGTCTGCCGGTGTGGAAACCTGGTTTCCACGTGGCGAGCAGTCACCGCCAGCAGGCGGGTCGGAGATCGCGGGAGCATCTGGCCGCGCTGGTACGTTGCCTGGCGTGTATATATATATGAGCGTGCGCAAGGCACTCTGGTCTGGGCGCGGCATCGTGGAAACCAGGTTTCCACTGCGCGCGCCGCGCGTCAGATTTCATGCTGAACAGGCGCGTGCCTGTCACGAGTCAATTCACTGGAACGGCTCGGCTGCAGAATGCATTCCTACGATCGGGCGTCGCCATGTGCCGTCCGAACCGCGACCGACGCAGCAGCCGTCGTCGTCGATCGGGGCATCGCGACCCCCGTCTATGGAAACCTGGTTTCCACGCCCAAGGAGTCCGCACCATGTCTAGTACCCGCAAGCGCCTCGAAGCGCTCACTGCCAACCTGTCGCTTCCGCAGGCCGCCGCCCAACCTGTCGTCGATCTGCCGAAAGCAGCGCCTCCGGAAGAACCGGCACCGCACGCGGCAGCACAGGCCGGTGCAGGCGTCGCCAGCACCAACACTGGCGCCGGCACTGGATTGGAAACCCGGTTTCCACCAGCCGTCGGCGGCAGCCACGTTCCGCGCACAGGGCCAGGCCAGATGCTCGCATTCCGCGGCCAGATCCAGCAGGTCGAGGGCGAGATGGCTGCACTGCGGGAAAAGCTGCGCCAGTACGAAGGTTCGCTGCCCACCCGCAAGATGGATCCCGCCACGATCCGGCCAAGCCGCTGGGCGAACCGTCACGAAACGGCATTCAAGACCAGCGAGTTTGCAGGCCTCAAGGCAGACATCGAACATGCGGGCGGCAATGTGCAACCGATCCTGGTGCGTCCTCTCAAGGATGAGCCGGGGCAGTTCGAACTCGTCTTCGGGCATCGCCGGCATCGCGCCACGCTGGAGCTGGGCATTCCCGTACTGGCATCGATCTGGACGGACGACCTCGGCGACGCCGCATTGTTCGCGGCCATGGACCGGGAAAACCGCGAACGCGCCGATCTGTCGCCGTACGAGCAAGGCGTGATGTACCAGCGAGCGCTGGAAGAGCAACTGTTCCCCACGCAGCGCCAGCTTGCCGAAGGACTGGGCGTCAGCCACACCTGGGTGCGCAAGGCACTGATGGTGGCGCAACTGCCGTCGGCCGTGGTCGAGTGCTTCCGCTCTCCTTTGGAAATCAGCTTCCGCCACGCCGAGCAGATCAATGCCGCCATGGCGCTCGATCGTCGGGCTCTCCTGAAGCGGGTGGAAAAGCTGCGGGGCCAGACCTTGTCGCCGGCACTGGTGTTGTCGCGCCTGCTGGACTCTGCTCCAGGCTTCGAGCGCAGCGAGAGGGTCGAGGTCCAGTTCGATGGCCAGAAGTTCGGGACGTTGGTGCGCTCGAAGGCCGGCGAGGTCACCATCACCTTGACACCGGGAGCGGCAATCAGCGCTCCGTTGGACTCGTTGGAATCGGCGATCACCGACGCTTTGCGCCGGGCGCGTAGCGTGAGCTGACACCGCCTTCTGCGGGGACATCAGACCCAAATGTGAGAACCATTGGGATTTGATGTTCCCCCCAAGGGCATCCTCGATACGTCTTTGCTCCACATTGGTGATCGCAAGCCAGCCAACCTTGGATGGCAGCCTTCTCCGGGAACCGAAGGCAAATGATCCGGCTGCTCAAAGGCGGTCGACCACCTTCACAGTCAACTGCAACATGACGTGTCATGGGGCCACGTCGAAGCGCCAGTGATGTTGCCCGCCGGGGCATCGCAATAAGGTATCCGAAGCCGGTGAGGGCGCCGGTTGCCGTCTCCTGCGATGTCATCACATTCCGCATCCGCTCGACGAAAGTGAGCGCAGGCTTCAGGGACTTGTTGGCCGCTGACAAGCACTTGCAAACTCAACCTCGAAAGCACCACAAAAGTTCACCCCATCTGACGGCTGGTGGAGCCGAGTGCCCCGGTATGGCCCCCAAATGTCCGTGTGCAACGAAACATCTGCACACCTCGCTTAGCTTCATCGTCCAGATAATGCCAATCAAATCAACGAGTTAAGTTGAGCTCGCGTTGTAGACTCTAGAAATGCAACCAAGAATTGCATGAATGATTATTCCGCTAATCATCGAAATAGAATGAGCGCTCTCCATCCAATCCCAGACCCAGGCACCCATGAGTTCAGACGGCACGTCATCCCCCTTTGCCCACATCGATGACGAGACCCTCGTGAAACTTGCGCAGGAGTGGCGGGCTTACGCGCAGCGCGGCGAGAAGGAGGCCTACGGCACCGCGCATGCACTCGAGGTCGAAGTACGCCGCCGCTCCCGCCAAGCCGCGGCCCTTGAGGAAACGGTGCCCCCGGCCGAGCCCGCCGCTGAGCGTCCCTGGTGGAAGTTCTGGCAATAGCCTCTCCCAGCCGCAGAGCCCGAAGCCAATGACATCGCTCCAGTCCCGCAAGCTTCATCGCGGTCACTTCGCGTTCATGCGGGCATTGGCGCAGGGCATCGACGAACGCACCAGCTGGGACCGCTACCTTCGGCTCGAAGGCGAGCACACCGACCTGCGGGTGGTGCGCCGCACCATCGCGTGGATCCGCGACGAGTTCGCTGCGGCCGCCCGACGCGAGCAGCGGCCGGGCACGGCGCGGCTGATCCTGCTCGATCCCGACCAGTTCTCCAAGGCGACCCCGCTGCCGAGCCTGGGCGATTTCGCGCAGGCCCAGGGCCTCGAGGATTTCTCCGAAGCCGAGCAGATCGAGGCTTATGAAGCGGCCTTTCCCGCGGCCGGGAGCCAGGCCGGCGGCACCGCCCGGGCGTCGCGGCGCACCCGCGTGGTCGAGCGCCAGCTCGACGCGCTGCGCTGGCTCGAAGGCCTCGCAGCGCAAGACCCGCGCCCCGGCGACGGCGTCTCGGCGTGGCTCAACCCGGCGCTGGCCGCGCGGCTGGAGCGCGCCGAACTGCCGACGCTGGTCGCGCTGGTCGGTGCCATCAACTTGAACGGGGCGCGCTGGTGGGTCCGTGTGCCCGGCATCGGCGAACGCAAGGCAGCGCGCATCCTCGACTGGCTGCGCGCCAACGAAGCACCGCTCGGCCTGCGCGTCGGCATGCACGCGACCCGCCGTCGCCGGCAGGTGAGTCCGGTGGACCTGGCTGCCGTGGTGCCCGCCGCCACCGCGCTGTTGCCGCTCGAGAAGTTCGTGGTGCCGCCCGATCTTGATGGACGCAGCGGACGCTTCCGCGCCCCGCAGGACACATGCCTGCTGCCTGCAGCGACCGACCTCGAGGCCATCGGCGCGTGGCTCGAGGCCAAGCGCCCGCACGACTCGTCCGCCGAACTCTCGCCCACGCAGCGCTCCTACCGCAAGGAGGCCGAACGCCTGCTTCTGTGGACCGTGCTCGAGCGCAAGACGGCGCTGTCGTCGCTGTCGGTCGCGGACGCTGCCGCGTACCGCCAGTTCCTTGCCGGGCCGCCCGCGGCTTGGTGCGGCCCGCGGCACAACCAGCGCTGGTCGCCGCTGTGGAGGCCGCTCGAAGGGCCGCTCGCACCGACCGCCGTCCGCCAGGCGATGGCGATCCTGCGCAGCCTCTTTGCCTTTCTCGTGCGCCAGAACTATGTGGTGGGCAATCCGTTCGCGGCAATGAACGAGCCCGCAGCGGCACCGCGCGCGCTCGGGCTGCATCGCACGCTGAGCTTCGCGCAGTGGCAGCACCTCGACACCCTGCTGGCAAAGCACTCAGCCACCGAGTCCGGCCGGCGGCTGCGCCGCGGCATGCGCTGGGTCTATGCGACCGGGCTGCGGCTGGCAGAGATCACCGGTGCGACCTGCGGCGATCTCCGGCGGGTGGTTTTTCGCACGCCCGATGGACGCGATGCCGCCGGCTGGTTGCTGTCGGTCCACGGCCGGGCAGGGCGCCGGCGCGAGGTGCCGGTGCCGCACGAACTGGTGGCGGACCTCGAGGAAGAACTGGCGCACCACGGCTTCGAGCAAGCAGTCGGTGCCGACGGCAACCGCGCCATCCACGTGCTGGCGCGCTTCGACCTGAAACCCGAGCCGCCCAGGCCGTGGTCGACCTCCGGCTTTTACAGCGCCATCAAGCTGTTCCTGGCCCAGGCCGCGCGCACGCTCGAGGGCACCGACGCGCAGAACCTGCAGCGCGCCAGCATCCACTGGCTGCGCCACGCGCACGGCGTGCATGCGCTGCAGGGCGGGGCAGGGCGCGCACCGGTGCCGATCCAGGTCGTGCAGAACAACCTGGGCCACGTGTCGGTCGGCACGACCGCCGGCTATCTGGATGCTCAGGCCCCCACCGGCCTGATGGAGATGCAGCGCTTCTGGGCGCCCTCGGCGGACCTGCCGTCCTAGCCGCGCACCAGTTCGCCCGTCAGCACGTCGCGGATCTCGCTCGGCTTTCCGAGCCCGCCCAGCGGCGCGTCGACCAGCACGTCGATGCCTTGAGGAAAGTAGGAAAGCACTTCGCCGGCCGTGCGCGCAGGTGGCTGTCCGTGCGGGTTGGCGCTGGTCGATACCAGCGCGCCGCCGAAGGCGCGGCACAGCGCCGCCGCATCCGCGTGCGCCGTCACGCGCAGTGCGATGCCTTCATGCCGGCCCGAGATCCATGCAGGCACCCGTTCGCTGCCCGGAAATATCCAGGTGAAGGGGCCGGGCCAGCTCGCCATCGCCTTGTCGAGTGCCGACGAGGGCACGCGGGCCAGGTCGACATACGGCGCAACCTGCGCGAAGTCGGCGGCGATCAGCAGCACCCCTTGCGCCAGCGATCGCTGCTTGAGCGCGCAGATGCGCGTCACCGCCGCTTCGTTCGCGGGATCGCATCCCAGTCCCATCACTGCTTCGGTCGGGTAAGCCGCCACCGCGCCCGCGCGCAGCCGCTGCGCGATCTCACCGGCGTCCGCGGACACGTCGCGAAAGGTCTGCATGGGGGTGGTCGGCTGCGGCATGAGGGCCGCCAGTCTAGCGATGCTGCATGTCCGCGCCGGCCGCATGGACGGTGCGCGTCACGCGGTCGCCGATGGTTCCGTCGCAGGTGCCTAGCGAACGGCCGGGTCAGAACGCGTCGCCGGGCACGCGCACCCAGCCTTCCATCAGCACGCGGGCGCTGCGGCTCATCACTGCCTTGGTCACGCGCCATTGGTCGCCTTCGCGCGTGGCCTGGGCGCCCACGCGCAAGGTGCCCGACGGGTGGCCGAAGCGCACCGCCTCGCGCGCTCCGCCGCCGGCCGCGAGGCTCACCAGCGTGCCGGGGATGGCTGCCGCGGTTCCGATGGCCACTGCGGCAGTGCCCATCATCGCGTGGTGCAGCTTGCCCATCGACAGCGCGCGCACCAGCAGGTCGACGTCCGTCGCCTTCACCGCTTTGCCGCTCGAGGCGGTGTAGCCGGCGGGCTTCGCGACGAAGGCCACCTTCGGCGTGTGTTGGCGGCCCGCCGCTTCGCCGACATGCGCGATGAGGCCCATGCGCACCGCGCCGTGCGCGCGGATGGCCTCGAACCTTGCGAGCGCCGCGGCGTCGCCGTTGATCGCGTCCTGCAGTTCGGTGCCCGTGCAGCCGATGGCTTCCGCGTTCACGAAGATGGTGGGAATGCCCGCGTTGATCATCGTCGCCTGCAGCGCATCGACGCCGGGCACGTCGAGCGTATCGACCAGGTTGCCGGTAGGAAACATCGCCCCGCCCGCGCCTTCCTCCTCCGCGGCCGGGTCCATGAATTCGAGCTGCACCTCGGCGGCCGGGAAGGTGACGCCGTCGAGCTCGAAGTCACCGGTCTCCTGCACCGCGCCATCGGTCATGGGCACGTGTGCGACGATGGTCTTGCCGATGTTCGCCTGCCAGATGCGCACCACCGCCACGCCGTTGCGCGGCACGCAGGCCGCATCGACCAGCCCGTTGGAAATCGCGAACGGGCCGACGGCCGCCGACAGGTTGCCGCAGTTGCCGCTCCAGTCCACGAAAGGCTGGTCGATCGACACCTGCCCGAACAGGTAGTCGACGTCGTGGCCGGGCCGGTCGCTCTTCGACAGGATCACCGCCTTGCTGGTGCTCGACGTGGCCGCGCCCATGCCGTCGATCTGCTTGCCATAGGGGTCGGGGCTGCCGATGACGCGCAGCAGCAGCGCATCGCGTGCCTTGCCCGGCACCTGTGCGGACACGGGCAGGTCCTGCAGGCGAAAGAACACGCCCTTGCTGGTGCCGCCGCGCATGTAGGTGGCGGGAATCTTGATCTGTGGAACGGATGCCATGGCGATGGGATGGGGTGTGGGTTGTCTTCAGAGGGCCGACGCGTTCGCGGCCAGGAAGTCTTGCGCAAAACGCTGCAGCACGCCGCCGGCCTCGTAGATCGACACCTCCTCCGCCGTGTCGAGCCGGCAGGTCACCGGTACCTGCACGGTCTCGCCGTTCCTGCGGTGCACGACCAGCGACAGCTCCGCACCCGGCGCCGGCCTGCCGGCCACGTCGTAGGTCTCGGTGCCGTCCAGCCCCAGCGTGAGCCGCGTGGTGCCCGGCTTGAACTCCAGCGGCAGCACGCCCATGCCGAGCAGGTTGGTGCGGTGGATGCGTTCGAAGCCCTCGGCCAGCACGGTCTCCACGCCGGCCAGGCGCACGCCCTTGGCGGCCCAGTCGCGCGAAGAGCCCTGGCCGTAGTCGGCGCCGGCCACGATGATCAGCGGCTGCCTGCGCTGCAGGTAGGTCTCGATCGCCTCCCACATGCGCACCACCTTGCCCTCGGGCTCGACGCGCGCCAGCGATCCCTTCTTCTGCACGCCGTCGACCACCGCCATCTCGTTGACGAGCTGCGGGTTGGCGAAGGTGGCGCGCATGGCCGTCAGGTGGTCGCCGCGGTGGGTGGCGTAGGAGTTGAAGTCTTCCTCCGGCAGGCCCATCCGGTGCAGGTACTCGCCGGCGGCGCTGTCCATCAGAATCGCGTTCGACGGCGACAGGTGGTCCGTCGTGATGTTGTCCGGCAGCAGCGCCAGCGGCCGCATGCCGCGCAGCGTGCGCGGGCTGGCCGCGAGCGCGCCCACGCCTTCGCTGTCCCAGTAGGGCGGGCGGCGGATGTAGGTGGATCGCGGGCGCCAGTCGTACTGCGGGCTCACCTTCTCGCCGGTGTCCGCCTGGATCGCGAACATGGGGTCGTACACCTTGCGGAACATCTCCGGCCGCACCGAAGCCGCGACGATCGCGTCGATCTCCTCGTCGCCCGGCCAGATGTCCTGCAGCCGGACCTCCTTGCCGTCGGCGATGCCCAGCACATCGCGCTCGATGTCGAAGCGCATGGTGCCTGCGATGGCGTAGGCCACCACCAGCGGCGGCGAAGCGAGGAAGGCCTGCTTCGCATAGGGATGGATGCGCCCGTCGAAGTTGCGGTTGCCCGACAGCACGGCCGCGGCGTACAGGTCGCGCTCGATGATCTCCTGCTGGATCTTCGGATCGAGTGCGCCCGACATGCCGTTGCAGGTGGTGCAGGCGAAGGCCACGATGCCGAAGCCCAGCTTTTCGAGCTCGGGCAGCAGGCCGGCGTCGCGCAGGTAGAGTTCCACCGCCTTCGAGCCCGGCGCCAGCGACGACTTGACCCATGGCTTGCGCGCGAGGCCCAGGCGGTTGGCGTTGCGTGCCAGCAGTGCGGCCGCGATCACGTTGCGCGGGTTCGAGGTGTTGGTGCACGAGGTGATGGCCGCGATGATCACCGCGCCATCGGGCATCAGTCCGGCCGCTTCCTGCGCCCGCGCCTCGGGCAGGCCCACGGCGATGCTGCGTTGCGCCAGTTCCGACGTTGGCAGCCGGCGGTGCGGGTTCGAGGGGCCGGCCATGTTGCGCACGACGCCGGACAGGTCGAAGCGCAGCACGCGCTCGTAGCTCGCGGTCTTCAGCGCATCGCCCCACAGGCCGGCGGTCTTCGCGTAGGCCTCGACCAGCGCGACCTGCGTATCCTCGCGGCCCGTGAGCCTCAGGTAGGCCAGCGTCTGTTCGTCGATGTAGAACAGCGCCGCGGTGGCGCCGTATTCCGGGCACATGTTGGAGATGGTCGCGCGGTCGCCGATCGTCAGGCCTCGCGTGCCTTCGCCGAAGAACTCGAGGTATGCGCCGACCACTTTTTCCTTGCGCAGGAACTCGGTGAGTGCCAGCACGATGTCGGTGGCGGTGATGCCCGGCTGGCGCCGGCCGGCGAGTTCCACGCCCACGATGTCGGGCAGGCGCATCCACGAGGCCCGGCCCAGCATCACGTTCTCGGCCTCGAGCCCGCCCACGCCGACCGCGATCACGCCCAGCGCATCGACGTGGGGCGTGTGGCTGTCGGTGCCCACGCAGGTGTCGGGAAAGGCGACGCCGTCCTGCACGAAGACCACCGGCGACATCTTCTCCAGGTTGATCTGGTGCATGATCCCGTTCCCCGCCGGGATCACCTCCATGTTGGCGAAGGCGCGCTTCGTCCATTCGATGAAGTGGAAGCGGTCTTCGTTGCGGCGGTCCTCGATCCGGCGGTTCTTCTCGAAGGCCTGCGGATCGAACCCGCCGCACTCCACGGCCAGCGAATGGTCGACGATGAGCTGCACCGGCACCACCGGATTGACCTGCGCCGGATCGCCGCCTTCGGCGGCGATCGCATCGCGCAGCCCGGCCAGGTCGACCAGCGCGGTCTGCCCCAGGATGTCGTGGCACACCACGCGCGCGGGAAACCACGGAAAGTCGCGGTCGCGCCGTCGCTCGATGAGCTGCAGCAGGCATTCGTCGAGGATGGCGGGCTCGCAGCGGCGCACCAGGTTTTCGGCGTGCACGCGCGCGGTGTAGGGCAGGGTGTCCCATGCGCCGGCGCGCAGCGTGTCGACCGCGGTGCGGGCGTCGATGTAGTCCAGCGTGGTGCCGGGGAGTCGTTTTCTGTGGGAAGCGTTCATCGTGACGGATCAGGAAGCGAAACTGCAGGCCCGGCGCATCGCAAAGCGCCGGGCGCGTCTGCAGCGGAAGCGGTTCATTCGGAGCGGATGTCGTTGTCCTTCACGACCTGGGCATAGCGCGGAATCTCGGTGCGGATCAGCGCGCCGAACTGCTCGGGCGTTCCGCCCGCCGCCGACACGCCGGTCGGTTCCAGCCTGGCGTTCAGCTCGGGTGCCTTCAGTCCGGCATCGAGCGCGCCGTTGAGCTTCGCGAGCACCGCCGGCGGCACGCCCTTGGGCGCGATCAGCCCGTGCCATGCCACCACGTCGTAGGCGGGCAGCGCACCCGCCTCTGCGATCGAGGGGATGTCGGGGTAGGCCTGCAGACGCTGCGCCGTGGTCACGGCGAAGGCGCGCAGCCGGCCCGACTGCACGTGCGGCATCAGCGCCTCGGTGCCCGCGATGAGCATGTCCACGTTGCCTGCCACTAGGTCGGTGACCGCCGGGCCGGTTCCGCGGTAGGGCACGTGCGTGGCCTTGACCTTGGCCATGCCGAACAGGTACTCGCTCGTGATGTGCAGGTGGCTGCCGTTGCCTGCCGACGCGAAGGTCAGCTTGCCGGGGTTCTGCCGCGCATAGGCCAGCAGCTCCTGCAGGTTCTTCGCAGAAACCTTGGCGGGGTTCACGCACAGCACGTAGGCACCCTTCGAAAGCTGGATCACAGGCGTCATGTCGGCGACCGGGTCGAAGCGCAGCTTGTAGAGCGCGGGGTTGACCGTGTAGCTGCCGGCCACCAGCAGCAGCGTGTAGCCGTCGCCGGGCGTGTGCAGCGCGTACTCGGTGCCGAGCGTGCCGCCGGCACCCGGGCGGTTGTCCACCACCACCGACTGGCCGAGCCGCTGGCTGAGCACGTTGGAGGCCACGCGCGCGATGAAATCGGAACCTCCGCCGGGCGCGAAGGGGCAGACGATCTTGATCGGCTTGCTGGGAAAGGCCTCCTGCGCCCATCCGGCCCGGGCGAGCGGAAGGGCCAGTCCGGCCACGGCGGCCGAAGAGAAGGCACGGCGATTCAGCGTCATGGTGTTGTCTCCAGTGTTGTTGTCCATGCGTCCCGCGAGGGCGTCCCATCGCGGTGGGCACGCCAGTGTGCACATGCGGAGCGCAATCGCAAGAGGGCAATGCGTGCATCGGACTCGGCCGCTGCACGCGGACGACACCACGCGGTTCAGACGCGCGCCTCGATCGGCACGAACGCCAGGTCCTCGGGTCCGGTGTAGTTGGCGCTGGGGCGGATGATCTTGTTGTCGATGCGCTGCTCGATCACGTGCGCGGCCCAGCCGCTGGTGCGCGCGATGACGAACAGCGGCGTGAACATGGCCGTGGGCACGCCCATCATGTGGTAGCTCACCGCGCTGAACCAGTCGAGGTTGGGAAACATCTTCTTCACTTCCCACATGACGCTCTCGAGCCGTTCGGCGATGTCGTACATCCGGGTCGAGCCGGCCTCGGCGGACAGCGACTTCGCCACGCCCTTGATCACCACGTTGCGCGGATCGCTCACGGTGTACACCGGGTGGCCGAAGCCGATGACCACTTCCTTCGCCTCCACGCGGCGGCGGATGTCGGCCTCGGCCTCGTCGGGCGAGTCGTAGCGCTTCTGGATCTCGAACGCCACCTCGTTCGCGCCGCCGTGCTTGGGCCCGCGCAGCGCGCCGATGGCGCCTGCGATCGACGAATACATGTCGCTGCCGGTGCCGGCGATCACGCGGGCAGTGAAGGTCGAGGCGTTGAACTCGTGCTCGGCGTACAGGTTCAGCGAGGTATGCATCGCGCGCACCCAGGCTTGCGAGGGCGCGCGGCCGTGCAGCAGGTGCAGGAAGTGCCCGCCGATGGAGTCGTCGTCGGTCTCCACGTCGATGCGCTTGCCCTGCGTGCTCCAGTGGTACCAGTACAGCAGCATCGAGCCCAGCGAGGCCATCAGCCGGTCGGCGATGTCGCGCGCGCCGCCCAGGTTGTGGTCGTCCTTCTCGGGCAGGATGCAGCCCAGCGCCGAGACGCCCGTGCGCATCACGTCCATCGGATGGGCGCCGGCGGGCAGGCTCTCCAGCGCCTCCTTCACGTTCGCGGGCAGGCCGCGCATCGCCTTCAGGCGCGCCTTGTAGGCCCTGAGCTCCGCGCGGTTGGGCAGCTTGCCGTGCACCAGCAGGTGCGCGATCTCCTCGAACTCGCAGACCTCGGCAATGTCGAGGATGTCGTAGCCGCGGTAGTGCAGGTCGTTGCCGGTGCGGCCCACGGTGCACAGCGCCGTGTTGCCGGCGGTCACGCCCGACAGGGCGACGGATTTCTTCGGCTTGAAGCCGGCTGGGATTGTGGTGTCGTTCATGCGGGTTCCTTTGCGTTGCTTTCCGTGTTCTCGTCGCTGGCCCGGTGCGTATCCGCGCCGGGAATGCGCGCGGGGCGACCCTTGCCGTCGACCGCGACCATCTCGAACAGCGACTCGAGCACCGGCCGCGGCTCGCGCCCCGGCTGCTGCGCAGTGCCGTCGACGCGAACCGTCAGCGAACTGCGGCCGACGCGGCTCACCCATGCGCGCAGCCGCAGCACGCTGCCGACCGGCACGGGCGCCAGGAAGCGGGCGTCGCCGCACCGGGCCATCACCACGTCGGAGCCGGCGAAGGTCCGTGCGGCCAGGAAGGCCGCCTTGGACATCAGCAGCAGTGCGTTGCCGCCGAACAGCGTGCCGTAGTGGTTGGCGTGCTCGGGAAACACGATGTCCGTGAGTTCGAGCGCCGTGTCGTGGTTCGTCATGGATTCGCAATTTACGCAATTGCGTGACCATAATGAAGGACTGAATTAGCCAATCATTGCGAATGAAGAACGCCGAATTTGCGAATCTTGCAAATCTCGCGAATAGCGCAGGAGCGCGAACGGCAGCGCATTCGCCAGGAGTCACACGATGAGCAAGACCTTCATGGGCGTGCGCCTGCGCAAGCTGCGCGCCGAACGCGGCATGACGCAGGTGGCGCTGGCCCAGGTGCTCGGCCTGTCGCCCAGCTACCTCAACCAGCTCGAGCAGAACCAGCGGCCTCTCACGGTGGCCGTGCTTCTGAAGATCAGCCGCGCCCTCGGCGTGGATGTGCAGCAGTTCTCCGAGGACGAGGAAGCCCGCCTCGTCTCCAGCATGCGCGACGCGCTGGCCGACAACCCCGGCGGCGAGACGGTCGCACTGCCCGAACTGCGCGAGGTGGCCTCGCAGATGCCCGCGGTGGCGCGCGCGCTGCTCGCGCTGCATCGGCGTCACCAGGAAGCCACGGAGCGGCTCGAGATGATGGCGGCCGAACTCGGCGACGGGCGCGGCGACCTCACGCGCGTACGCCCGATGCCCTTCGAGGTGGTGCGCGACTTCTTCTTCGCGCACCAGAACCACTTCGAGTCGCTCGACCTGGCGGCCGAGCAGCTCGCGGGCGAGGCGCGCGGCCATGGCGGGCCGCTTTCCGAATGGCTGCTGTCGCGGCTCATGCAGCGGCACGGCGTGCGCGTGGTGCCGACCGACGACGACGCCATGCACAGCCAGCGCCGCTACGACGCGGCGAGCCGCTTGCTGCGCCTGTCGGGCAGCCTGGAGCCGGGCCAGCAGTCGTTCCAGCTGGCCACGCAGCTCGCGCTGCTGGAGCAGAGCGAACTGATCGAGTCGCTGGTGGAAGGCGCCGACTTCGGCGACGCGACCGCGCACGCGCTCGCGCGCATCGGCCTGGCCAACTATTTCGCCGGTGCCGTGCTGCTGCCGTACGGGCTGTTCCTGAAGACCGCCGAATCGCTGCGCTACGACATCGACCTGCTGGCGCGCCGCTTCGGCGTGGGCTTCGAGACCGTCTGCCACCGCCTCAGCGCGATGCAGCGTCCCGGCGCGCCCGGCGTGCCGTTCTTCTTCGTCCGCGTGGACCGTGCCGGCAACATCTCCAAGCGGCAGTCGGCCACGCACTTCCACTTCTCGAAGACCGGCGGCACCTGCCCGCTGTGGAACGTGTACGAGGCCTTCGCCCAGCCCGGGCGCATCCTGCGCCAGCTCGCGCGCATGCCCGACGGGCGCACCTACCTGTGGGTGGCGCGCACCGTGTCGCACGGGCAGCGCGGCTTCGGCTCGCCGAGCAAGACCTTCTCCATCGGCCTGGGTTGCGACATCCGCCATGCCTCGCGGCTCATCTACGCCAAGGGCCTCGACCTTGCCGACGAGGACGTGCCCACGCCCATCGGCATGGGCTGCAAGGTGTGCGAACGCGTGGCCTGCCCGCAGCGGGCGTTTCCCTTCATCGGGCGGGCGCTGGATGTGAACGAGAACGAAAGCCGCTTCACGCCGTACGCGGTGGCCGACGCGTAGGGGTATGGGCGGAATCGGCCCCGATGTGGCCGAACATGCGAACCGGCGGGAACTCCTGCGGCGCATCGGGTTCAATCGCGGTCGACCTCTCGTTCACCGCAAGGGGAATGCCACCCCCGCCGGCCGCATGGCCCATATGCCTGCACTGCGCCGACGACCTCATCCACAGAGAACGCCTTCCGTCCCCATGAACGACGCCTGTCCCATTTCTTCCCGTTCTCCCCGTTCTCCCATCTCTGGCGAAACCCTCGACCGCGACCGGCTGACGCGCCTGGTCGCTGAGGCCGCCGACAGCACCGCAGCCCTGCAGTTCGACCAATGCGATTTCGACGGCGCCGACCTGTCCGGCCTCGACCTGCGCCGCGCGCGCTTCACCGGCTGCAGCTTTGCCGAAGCCGTGTTCCGCAAGACCCAGCTCGCCGAAACGCACTGGACCTCGTGCCGCGCGCGGCAGGCCGATTTCGAGATGGCCGACCTGACCGACGCGCGCTTCACCGCCTGCGACCTCAACAACACCGGCTGGCACCGCGCCAAGCTCGCTGCCACGCACTTCGCGGAGGTGAAGCTCACCGGCGCGCACTTCCATGAAGCCCAGGTGCTCGGCATCGGCTTTCGCGACTCGCTGCTTGCGGGCGCCGACCTGCGCGGCATGTCGTTCCGCAAGCAGACCCTCGCGCAGCTCGACCTGCGCGATGCCGACCTCGGCGGCTGCGACTTCCGCGACGCCGTGTTCGAGGGCGGAAGCCTGCGCGACGCGAACCTCAAGAACGCGCGCTTCGATGGCGCCGACCTGCGATCGGTCGATCTCGGCGGCCTGCGCATTGCCCATGTGTCGCAGTTCTTCAAGGGCGCGATCATTTCCCACGACCAGGCCGCCACGCTGATCGGCGAGCTCGGCATCCGCGTGCTGTGAGCGCGGCGGATCTCCTTTTCTTCTTCCGATGAACCATGAAATCCGCGACGCTGCGGCCGAACTCTCCCGCTTCCGCCGCCGCCTGGTGGTGATCGCCGGCGTGGTGCTGTTCGGCTTCGGCCTGATCGGCGCGCGCCTGGCTGTCCTGCAGGTGGTGCGCCACGACGAACTGGCCGAACGGGCCGAGAGCAACCGCACCGCCATCGTGCCGATCGTGCCCAACCGCGGGCTGATCCTCGACCGCAACGGCGTCGTGCTCGCCTCCAACTACGCGGCCTACACGCTGGAGATCACGCCGTCGAAGGCGGGCGACGTGCATGCGGCCATCGACGACCTCGGCGAGCTCGTCGAGGTCTCGCCGCGCGACCGCCGCCGCTTCCAGCGCCTGCGCGAGGATTCGCGCAGCTTCGATTCCATTCCCATCCGCACCCGCCTGAGCGACGAGGAAGTCGCGCGCTTCGCCGCGCAGCGCTACCGCTTTCCGGGCGTGGAGATCAAGGCGCGGCTGTTCCGCAACTACCCGCTCGGCGACACCGCCTCGCACGTCATCGGCTACATCGGCCGCATCAACCAGCGCGAGAAGACCGCGATGGACGACTGGCCCGAGGACGAGCGCGCCAACTACCGCGGTACCGACTACATCGGCAAGCTCGGCATCGAGCAGAGCTACGAGAAGGTGCTGCACGGTGAGACCGGCGTGGAGCAGATGGAGACTTCCGCCGGCGGGCGCGCCGTGCGCCGCCTTGCGCGAAACCCCGCGGTGCCGGGCCAGACGGTGATGCTGTCGCTCGACATCAAGCTGCAGAAGCTGGTGGAGGACATGTTCGGCGAGCGCCGCGGCGCGCTCGTGGCCATCGACCCCAAGAGCGGCGAGGTGCTGGCCTTCGTGAGCAAGCCCACCTTCGACCCCAACCTGTTCGTCGAGGGCATCGACGTGGAGAGCTGGAAGGCGCTGAGCGAGTCGATCGACAACCCGCTGCTCAACCGCGCGCTGCGCGGCACGTACCCGCCGGGCTCCACCTACAAGCCCTTCATGGCGCTGGCCGCGCTGCAGACCGGCAAGCGCGCCGCCAACGTGGTGGAGAACGACCCGGGCTACTACAACTTCGGCGGGCGCACCTTTCTCAGCCACCGCGGCGGACTGGGCGGCGTCGACATGCACCGCGCCATCCAGTACTCGAGCAACACGTATTTCTATTCGCTGGCCACCGAGATGGGCGTGGACATGATCCACGACTTCATGGCGCCGCTGGGCTTCGGCCAGTTCACCGGCATCGACCTGAAGGGCGAGGTTCGCGGCGTGCTGCCGAGCACCACCTGGAAGCGCAACGCCTACCGCCGCGCCGAGCTGAAGAAATGGCATCCGGGCGAGACCATCTCGCTGGGCATCGGGCAGGGCTACAACAGCTTCACCATGCTGCAGCTCGCCTCGGCCAACGCGACGCTGGCCAATGCCGGCGTGCGCTACCAGCCGCACCTGGTGCGCGCCATCAGGGACACCGTCAGCGGCGAGGTCGTGCGGCAGGTGCAGCCGCCGGCGCAGGACCTGGGCTATGCGCGCAGGAACATCGACGTGGTGCGCAACGCCATGGTCGCGGTCACGCAGGGCGGCACCGGCACGCGCGTGTTTGCGGGCGCGGGCTACGCCTCGGCCGGCAAGACCGGGACCGCACAGGCGGTGAGCCTGAGCCCCAAGGCGCGTGCCAGCGGCAAGGCGCTCGATGCGCGCCAGCGCGACCACGCGCTGTACATGGCATTCGCGCCTGCGGAAGACCCGAAGATCGCGGTGGCCGCCATCGTGGAGAACGCCGGCTTCGGCGCGGCGCATGCAGCGCCGATCGTGCGCCGCGTGTTCGACTACTGGCTCGAAGACAAGTACCCCAACGCCGTCGACATGGCCGCCGTGCAGGCGGGCACCGCGTCTGCACCCATCGGCCAGCCGCTGGTGGCCAGCGAGGTGCCGTTGTCGGAAGCGCGCGCGGACAGCGTCGCGCAAGACGAGGCCGCGGAACTCTAGGCCGGTGCAGGCAGGCTACGCCTCGCGCTGGGCCTGCGCGATCAGGCGGTCGGCGTAGTCTTCCCACGCGCTCTTGCCGTCCAGTCCTTCGAAGAGGCCGGCGCGCGCGTGCTGCGACACCGCGTCCTGCCTGCCTGCGATGGCCGCGGTCATCAGCGGCTCGAAGCCCGCCTCGCGCACCGTCTGCGCGGCTTCGCGCATTTCCTCGGCGCGCCGCTTGCCGTGCTGCACCACGCGGCTGAAAAAATAGGCGCCCTGTTGCGGCCAGTCGATCTGCGGAAAGGTCTCCTTCAGCGTTGCGAGCATCTGCGCCTCGACGCCGTACCTGCGCGCCGTGGTGAAGCTCTCGATCACCAGCGCCTCGAGGCCCTTGATCATGATGCTGCGGCTCATCTTGACGGCCGACGCCACGCCGAGCGTCTCGCTCACCGCCGTCGCGTCCATGCCCCAGCCGTTCAGCGTGGCCGCGAGCGATTCGGCCTGCGCGCCGCCGAGCAGCATCGGCACGCGGATGCCGTACGGAGGCACCGAGGTCATCACGCCGGCTTCGACGTACTCGACGCCAGCTGCGCGCAAGGCTTCGGCCGCGCGCTGCTTCGTGCCGGGCGATGCGGAATTGAGATCGAGAAAGCGTGTGCCTCTGCGTGCATGCCGTGCCGCCTCTTTAGCGACGGCGAAGGTCTGCGATGCGGTCACGGCGGAGATGAGCAGGGCGGCCTCGGCGCAGAGAGCCTCCATGCTGGCTGTGGCAGTTATGCCGTTAGTGTCTTCGGCTGCGCGCCTGGCCGCGGCGCCGTTGTCCGCGTCCGCAAAGCGCAGATCCCACGCCAAGATGCGGTCGATGCCAGGCTTGCCGAGCAGCCCGCGGCCGAGAATGCCGCCGACCTCGCCGAAGCCGATCAGCCCGAGGGTGAGTCCCATGTGCGGTCCTTTTCAGAAAGATGCGCTCTCGCCCGGCTGGAGCGCGAGCACGCGCGTGGCGCTGCTGCCGAGTGCGCGCATGTACTGCTCGGGCGTGCCCTTGCCCAGAGGGTTCGCGCCGTAGTGCATCGGGATCACGAAACGCGGCCTGAGCCATTCGCGCGTGACGAAGGCGGCGTCGTCCGGGCCCATGGTGAAGTGCCCGCCGATGGGCATCAGCACGAGGTCGGGCTTGTAGTAGCGCGCGATGAAGGCCATGTCCGCGAACGGGCCTGTGTCGCCCATGTGGTAGATGCGGAACCCGTTCTCCAGCTCGATGATGAAGCCCACTGGCTCGCCGCCCGGGTGGGCTTCGTCCTTGCCGGTGGCCGGGTTCTTCCACACGATGACCGACGAATGCTCCGCATGCACGGCCGTCACCTTGATGCCCGGTGCCGGCGTGACGGTGCCGCCCTTGTTGAAGCGCGGCACCAGCGCGGGCGGCAGGATGCCGAGCAGGCCGACGGTCTGGTTCATGTCGCCGGGCGCGTACATCGGCACGCGGTTGAGCAGCGCCAGTGCGGGCGCGTCCGCGAAGTGGTCGAGGTGGCCGTGCGTGACCAGCAGCACGTCGACCTTGCCCAGCGCCTCGAGGTCCTTGTACTTCGCGGGCGTCAGCGGGTTCTGCCTGAGCCAGGGGTCGGTCACGATCACCTTGCCGCCGGGCGTGCTGATGCGGAAGGCCGACTGGCCAAGCCAGAGCACTTCGGTCTTGCCGGCGGCGGCCGGGGATGTCGCCGTTGCCGCCGCGTTCGATGGCGCCGCCGTCGTGCACGCGACGCAGGCGAGCACCGCAGCCGTGGCCGCCATCATCGCCAGCAGGGGCTTGAATCTTTTCATTCGCGTTGTCTCCTGGGCCGCGTTCAATCGACGGTGACGTGCGCGGTCTTGATGACGCGGTCCCAGCGCACCATCTCGCTCGCGATCAGGTCCCCGAAGGCCTTGGGGCTGGTGGGGGTGGGTTCGGCGCCTTCGGCGCCGAGGCGCATCCTGACCTCGGCCGAGTCCAGTGAACGGTTGATCTGCTGGTTCAGCGCCGAGACCACCGCCGCCGGCGTGCCCGCGGGCGCCACCACGCCGTACCACTGGTCGGCCTCGAATCCCCGGGTGCCGGCCACGCCGCTCTCCGCCACGGTCGGCACGTCGGGCAGCAGCGCGATGCGGTGCGGGCTCGACACCGCCAGCGCCCGCAGCTTGCCGGCCTTGATATGCGGCACGAGCGCGGGTGCGCCGGTGAACAGCATCTGCAACTGCCCCGCGAGCAGGTCGTTCACTGCCGGTGCGGTGCCGCGGTAGGGAACGTGCAGGAACGAGCTGCCGGTCTGCAGCTTGAGGTATTCCATGGCGATGTGCGCCGCGCTGCCGTTGCCGCCGGAGCCGAAGGCGAGTTGCCCCGGCCTGGCCTTGGCCAGCGCGATGAGCTCGGACAAGGTGCGCGCCGGAACCGATGCGTGCACCACCAGCACGTTCGGCACGCGCGCCACCCACGCCACCGGCGTGAAGCTGCGAAGCGGGTGGTAGTCGAGCCTGGGATACAGCGACGGGTTGATTGCCAGCGTGCCGATGTGGCCCATCAGCAGCGTGTAGCCGTCGGCCGGCGACTTGGCGGCCTTGTCCGCGCCGACCGAGCCTCCGGCGCCAGGCACGTTGTCGACCACCACCGCCTGGTTCCATGCGCGGCCCAGTTCCTGGCCGATGGCGCGGGCCAGCAGGTCGGTCGAACCGCCGGGCGTGAAGGGCGCAATGATGTGCACGGGCCGCGCGGGGTAGGCCTGCGCGAAGGCGTGCGGCGCCGCGGCGCCGAATGCGCCGCCTGCCGCCGCCAGCAAGGCCTGACGGCGCGTGATGCCTGGTGTCATGTGAGCTGTCTCCTGCGTTCTTCTGTTGCAGCCGGGCCGCTTCGGTGCGGCCGGTGCTGCCGTTGCGTTCAGTCGGGCTTGATGCCGGCTTCGCGAATCAGCTTGCCGTAGCGCGCCGCGTCGCTCTTGAGCAGCTTGCCGAACTGCTCCGGCGGACCCGGCAGCGTGACACCGCCTGCCGCAGCGAGCTGCTCGCGCACTTCCTTCGAATCGAGCGCCTTCTGCACCGCCTCGTGCACCGCGGCCAGCACCGGCCTGGGCGTGCCTGCAGGCGCGACGAAGCCGTACCACACGCTGGCTTCGAAGCCCGGGTAGCCCGACTCGGCCACCGTCGGCACGCCCGGCAGCACGGCGGAGCGGTCGGCGCTCATCACCGCCAGCACGCGCAGCTTGCCGGCCTTCACCAGCGGCAGCACCTCGAGCGCGTTGACCGCGACCACGTCCACATGGCCGCCGAGCACGTCGGTGATGGCCTGTGCGCCGCCCTTGTAGGGCACGTGGCTCAGCTTCAGGCCGGCGGTGTGCTGGAACAGCTCCATCGCCAGGTGCGGCGTCGAGCCGTTGCCCGGCGTGGCGACCGTGAGGCCGCCCGGCTTGGCCTTGGCCGCGGCGACGAACTGCGCCACCGTCCTGATGCTCGACTCCTCGCGCACCGTGAATACCACCGGCACGCGGCCGACCATCGTCACCGGCGTGAGGTCGTGGTCGAGGTCGTACGGCGCGGGCTGGAACAGCGACGGGTTCACCGCCAGCGCATTGGCTGCCAGCAGGAGCGTGTAGCCGTCGGGCGCGGCGCTGGTCAGCGCCTTCACCGCGATGTTGGTGCCCGCGCCGGGTTTGTTCTCGACGACCACCGGCTGTCCCATCGTGGCCGACATGCGCTGGCCGACCGACCGCGCGATGGCGTCGACCGCGCCGCCGGCGCTGTAGCCGACGAGGATCTTCACGGGCTTCGACGGATAGGTGTCGGCCGCGGTGGCTGCGCCGGCGGCGAACGTCATCGCGAGGGCGCACGCGGCGGTGCGAAAGAGTTGTCTCATGGTCTGGTTCCTTGGGTTCTTGCGTGTGCGGTTGTCAGCGGGCGGGAGGCGTCGCCGCCTTGTCCCAGGCTTGCGGCGCGGCGTCCTTGCCGGCCACCGAATACAGCGCGCCGGGCGCGTTGCGGGTCTGCTGGAAGGCCTCCAGCGTCTGACCGCGCATGGCGGCGTAGATGTGCAGGTTCGACACGCCGATCACCGCGCCGAGCTTCTCCAGCATGAAGAAGATCACGCCGTAGCGGACGAGCCCGCGCCAGTCGCGGCGGCGCAGCAGGTCGCGCTCCTGTTCGGTGAGCGCGGCCGCCTCGAAGGCGGATTCCGGGTCGGCCAGGAAGGCCGCGCGGTGCGCGGGACGCGTCATGCCGTGCAGGAACCTGTTGAGCCGGTAGGCGCGCACGCTGGTCTCGAGCGTGAACGGATAGGTGCCTTCCAGCGCCTCGATGCCGGCGAGCGGCTCGTCCATGCGGCGGCGGTGCCGCTGCACCTCGCCCGCCGAGGGCGGGCTCGCCAGGTTCTCGTAGACGGCCGTGGCAATGCCGGTCATCGAGGGCAGGTAGTAGCTCTGGTGCGTCTTGCGGATGTTCGACGACAGCGCGCCGCGCATCACGAGCCACATGATCACCTCCGCGCCTTCGGCGCCGCCCAGCGTGGCGAGCTCGGCCTGCGTCATCTCGGTGAGGCGCACCGGGTCGTTCTCGATCAGCTCGAGAAACTTCGCATCCCAGCCGGTGTTGTTGAAGCCCGCGCGTTCGCCGTGCACCTGGTGCGAGAGCCCGCCGGTGGCGACGATGGCCACCTTCAGGTCTTCGGGGTAGCTCTCGATCGCGCGGCGCAGCGCCTGCCCCAGCCGCCAGCAGCGGCGCGCCGAAGGCACCGGCGACTGCAGCACGCCCACCTGCAGCGGGATCACCGGCACCGGCCATGCGGGCTCGTGCGCGCACAGCAGCGACAGCGGCGAGAACACGCCGTGGTCGAGCGCGCGGTCCTGGAAGAACGACATGTCGAACTCGTCGGCCACCAGCGAGCGCCCGATGTGCTGCGCAAGTGCCGGGTGGCCTGCCAGCGCGGGCAGGTCGCGCGCACCGCCGCCTTCGTCGGCGACCGCATGCTGCTCGCCCACGCCCAGCGTGAAGGCCGAGTAGTGGTCGAAGAAGAACGAGCTGACGTGGTCGTTGTAGATGAAGAACAGGGCGTCGGGCCTGCTGTCCTCGAGCCAGCGGCGTGCCGGCTCGAAGGCCTCGAAGATGGGCGACCACACCGGGTCGTCCTGCTTGGCCTTGTCGTATGCAAAGCCGATGGTGGGCGTGTGGGAGCAGGCCACCGCGCCGATGATGCGAGCCATGGTGTTTCCCTAGCGTCAGTCGACATAGCGCAGCCCGGCCCTGGCCAGCGGCTCGCGCATCGTGTACATGTCCAGGCCAAGCACGCCCGAAGCGAGCTTCTGGCGCTTGGCGTGTTCGTTGTCCTCGCGCGCCTGCGCGGCCACGGCCACCTGCTGCGCCATGTGTGCGGGCACCACCACCACGCCGTCGATGTCGGCCACGACCACGTCGCCCGGGTTCACCAGCGCGCCGGCGCACACCACCGGCACGTTCACCGAACCCAGCGTGGCCTTGATGGTTCCCTTGGCGTGGATGGCGCGGCTGAACACCGGAAAGTTCATCTCCGTCAGGTCGCGCACGTCGCGCACGCCGCCGTCGATCACCAGCCCGCGGCAGCCGCGCGAGAGAAACGAGGTGGCCAGCAGGTCGCCGAAGAAACCGTCGGTGCTGTCGGCGGTGCAGGCCGCGACCACCACGTCGCCGGGCTGGATCTGCTCGGCCGCCACGTGCAGCATCCAGTTGTCGCCCGGCTGCAGCAGCACGGTGACGGCCGGTCCGCAGCAGCGCGCCAGCGGGTAGATCGGGCGGATGCGCGGCTGCATGAGGCCGAGCCGGCCCATGGCCTCGTGCACGGTCGACACGCCATGGCGCGACAGCTGCTCGACCGCGGCCGCGTCGGCGCGCTGGATGTTGCGATGGACCACGCCGAGTTCCTGGAAGCGGGGTTCCTGGATGCGGGGAGAGGCAGTCATGGGTCAGAGTCCCTTGTGCTTGAGTGCGCGGTCCAGCCGCGGGTACACGCGGCGGGCGTTGCCTTCGTAGATCTGGTGGCGCGCCCTGGCGTCCAGCTTGGTGGCCGCGTCGATATAGCGGCGCGTGTCGTCGTAGGCGAAACCGGTCTCGGGGTCGATGCCGCGCACCGCGCCGATCATCTCGCTCGCGAACAGGATGTTGTCCACCGGGATCACGCGCGTGAGCAGGTCGATGCCCGGCTGGTGGTACACGCAGGTGTCGAAGAAGATGTTGTTGAGCAGGTGGTCCTTCAGCAGCGGCTTCTTCATCTCCTGCGCCAGGCCGCGAAAACGCCCCCAGTGGTAGGGCACCGCGCCGCCGCCGTGCGGAATGACGAAGCGCAGCGTGGGGAAGTCCTTGAACAGGTCCGAGGTCAGGCACTGCATGAAGGCCGTGGTGTCGGCGTTCAGGTAGTGCGCGCCGGTGGTGTGGAAGCAGTCGTTGCAGCTGGTGCTCACGTGCACCATGGCCGGGATGTCGTGCTCCACCATCTTTTCGTACAGCGGATACCAATGGCGGTCGGACAGCGGCGGCGAGGTCCAGTGGCCGCCCGACGGATCGGGGTTCAGGTTGATGCCGACGAAGCCGTACTCCTTCACGCAGCGCTCGAGTTCGGGGATGCAGGTGCGCGGGTCGACGCCCGGCGACTGCGGCAGCATCGCAGCGCCCGCGAAGTGGTCCGGGAACATCTGCGCCACGCGGTGGCACAGCTCGTTGCAGATGGCGGCCCAGGTGGCGCTGGTCTCGAAGTCGCCGATGTGGTGCGCCATGAAGCTGGCGCGCGGCGAGAAGATGGTCAGGTCGCTGCCGCGCTCGCGCATCTTGTGCAGCTGGTTCTGCTCGATGGACTCGCGCAGTTCGTCGTCGCCGATGTGCAGCGACGCGGCGGTGGGCGCTTCGCCCGGGTTGCCCAGGCTGGCGATCTGGCGCTTGCGCCACGTCTCGAGCGCGGCGGGCGCGGTGGTGTAGTGGCCGTGGCAATCGATGATCACGCGGTCTCCGTTCGGTTCATGTTCATGGGGCAGGGCGAGTGGCAGGCACCAGCACCTGGCCGCGAAAGAGCGGACGTGCGGTGCGCAGCAGCGCGGCACCGGCGATGGCGCGGCCGGTGTCGTCCATCAGCAGCCGCACCGTGAATTCGCCGGTGGGGTGTTCCACCGACAGGTCGTGCAGGCGGCGCGCGGGGTCCGGCGCGATGGCGCACAGCCCTTCCATCACCGTGCCCGGCACCACGCAGGCCGATGCCACCGACACTGCGCCCAGCACGCCGATGGCGTCGTGGCACTTGCGCGGAATGAAGGTGCGCGTGCCCAGCGCGCCGCCGTCTGTCGCGGGCGACACCAGCGTCATCTTGGGAACGACCCTGGCACTCACGTCGCCCAGGCCCATGCGCAGGCCGGCCTGCAGGCGGATGGATTCGACGCGGGCCTTCAGTCCGGCATCGGCATCGAGCGCGGCCGGCGTCTCGTGGCCGGTCACGCCGAGGTCCGCCGCGCGCATTAGCACCACCGGCATGCCGTTGTCGATGCAGGTGACGTCGACGCCGTCGATGCGATCGCGCGCCTCGCCCGTGGGCAGCAGCGCACCGCAGCTCGAACCCAGGATGTCGGAGAAGCGAAGCTCCACCGGCGCGCCGTGCCCCGGCACGCCGCTGATGGCGGTGTCGCCGGCGTAGCGCACGCGGCCGCCGGGCGTCTGCACCACGGCGTCGCAGTACGAGGCGGTGTTGACCATGCGGATGCGAACCACAGACCGGCCTTCCTGCGCGTGCACCAGCCCTTCGTCGAGCGCGAAGGGACCGACGGCCGAAAGGATGTTGCCGCAGGTCGGCGCATAGTCGACGCGCGACTCGGTCGCCACGACCTGGCCGAAGAGGTAGTCGACATCCGCGCGTGGATCGGCCGAGGGCGACACGATCGCGACCTTGGTGGTCAGCGGATGGCCACCGCCGATGCCGTCGATCTGACGGGCATCCGGATGGCCCATCGCAGCGAGGAGCGCGGCGTCGCGTGCGGCGGGCTCCGCCGGCAGGTCCTTCGCATGGAAGAACGCCGCCTTGGAGGTGCCGCCGCGCATCAGCACGCAGGGCAGCGCAACGAGGTCTTCGACCGTGTCCGGCGGGGCTTCTTGAGGCATGCGGAAAGTGTGGCCGCGCCTTGCCGCGAGCGGGTTGAGTTCCGCTTGCTTTGCGTTCTTGTTTATTTATCGAACCGGGTTAACCCTTGCGTTGAATGAAAAGACTTGAGGGATCTGCGCTTGGCAGAATCCCGTCATGCCAGCAAAGAAACTTATCGATGCCGAACCGGCGGCGGGGGGCGAGATGGCGCTGCAGATCAACCTGCGGCACCTGCAGGCGTTCTCGGCCGTGGCCGCCGCGGGCAGCGTGACCCAGGCGGCAGACGCGATGTTCCGCGTGGCATCGGCGGTGACGCGCGCCGTGGCCGAGCTGGAAGCCTGCCTCGGCGTGTCGCTGTTCGAGCGCAAGGCACGCGGCATGCTGATGAACGTGTATGGCGAGGCGGTGCGCGTTCGCGCGCGGCGCGTGGAGCAGGAGTTCGCCGCGGCATGCCAGGAGCTTTCGGCCGGCGTTGTCGCGTCGCCGCGGCAGCCGCTGGAAGCGCGAAGCCTGCTGGCATCGATGTTCAACGGGCGCCGCGTGGCGCTGTTTGCCAGCCTCTCGGAGCTGCACAACATGCCCGCGGTGGCAGCCGCCTTCGGCGTCACCCAGCCCGCCATCAGCGCGCTGGTGCGCGAGCTCGAGGCGCGCACAGGCCACAGCCTCTTCACCCGCTCGGCGCGCGGCGTCACACCGACGCGTGCGGGCAGCCAGCTGGCGTTTCGCTGCAGGCGCGCGCTGGCTGAACTGCGCAGCATCGCCTCCGATCTCGCGGCCCTGCGCGGTGCGGTCGAGGGACGCGTGGCGGTGGGCGCGCTGCCTTTGTCGCGCACGCTGATCCTGCCCTCGGCCATCGCGGCGCTGGTGGCGCGGCATCCACGGCTGCACGTGAGCACCGTCGAGAGCCCGTACGAGGTGCTGGCCGCGGCGCTGCGCAGCGGCGACATCGACTTCATCATCGGCGCGCTGCGCCCGCCCGAGGACGTGAAGGACCTCGTGCAGGAGCCGCTGTTCGAGGACCGCATCTCGCTCATCGTGCGTGCCGGGCATCCGCTGGCCGCGCGCCCGCGCGTCGGGCGCGCAGCGTTGCAGCGCGCGCAGTGGGTGCTGTCGCGGCCGGGCTCGCCTTCGCGCGAATTGCTCGAACGAGCCTTCCGCGAGTCGGGCGATGCCGCGCCGGTGCCCGCCGTGGAAACCGGCGACCTGGCCTTGCTGCGCGGCCTTCTGCTGCAGAGCGACATGGTCACCGCCATCTCGGCGCACCAGCTGCGCTACGAGATCGAGACCGGCGCGCTCGTCGTGCTGCCCCACCCTCTGGAGAGCACGCGCCGCCGCATCGGGCTCACGCAGCGCCGCCATGCGCTGCCTTCGCCGGCCGCGAAGGCATTGATGGATGCGGTGCGGCAGGCCGTTGCGCAGATGTAAGTGATCGCTGCGCGAGCCGGTACAGCTCGAAAGCTGTATTCGCAAAATACAGTTCATGAGCTGGATAAGACGAATACAAACTATCTTGTCGGCCTACCCGGTCCTGGGCGAGGGGCCCGGCAAGCTGTCGCCCTTCAAGGCCCGGATGGCGATGGCCGTGCGCTGGAAAAGCGCGCACTGGAAGATGCGCGACATCCAGCGGCGCCACTGGCTGGGCATGGCGGAGCGCTTCGGCGTGCTCGATGCGCACGGCCGCCCCGCGGACCTCATCGTCGACGACCTCGTGGCGCGCACGCCGCAGGCGGTGCAGGCCGTGCGCGCGCAACTGCCGCAGGGATTCCCGCAGGCATTGGCCGACAGCGTGCTCGGCGGGCTGCAGGACGCTGCCGACCGGCTCGCCGCCTGAGCCCGGAGGCCTGCGCCATCAGGCCCGGCGCTTGAACAGTGCCGACGCGCCGCTGGCCAGTGCCACGTCTTCGGCAGACAGCAGCAGCACCGGGCCGAGTTCGAGCATGCGCTCCTCGGTCAGGCGCACCAGCGGCCCCGCGATGGTGATCACGCCGATCACCGCGCCATTGCCGCTGCGCACCGGCGCGGCCATCGCCGTCATGGCCGGCGCGAACACCTCGTTGATCATCGCGAAGCCTCGCTTGCGCGCCGCGCGCAGGTATGCCAGCAGCGCCTTCACCGTGGTGGGCGCCTTCGGGCCGTAGTCCTCGGGCTTGCCGAAGCCCTGGCGGGCGACCAGCTGCAGCGCCTGCTCGTCCGTCATCGTCGAGAGCCACGCATGGCCTGCAGAACTGCACGACAGGTTGACCGACAGCCCCATGTCGGGGTCGTAGCGCAGGCCGCGCGTCGCGCCCTGCGCCTTGGCGACGAAGGTGAGCTCGTCGCCGTCGACCACCGCGAGGCGCACCAGCTCGCCCGACTCGGCGGCCAGCTTGTCGAGCAGCGGCTGTGCGATGTCGACGATGCCGCTGTTGCTCAGGAAGCTCAGGCCCAGCGACACCAGCTTGATGGTGAGCATGTAGTCGCCGTGGCTCTGGTCCTGGCGCACGTAGCCGCAGCGGATCAGTTCGGTGAGCAGGCGGTGCGTGGCGCTCAGCGGCATTTCGAGCTCGGCCGAAAGCGCCGACAGGGCGCGGCCTTCGGGGTGGCCGGCCAAGTGTTCGAGGACCTTGAAGCTGCGTTCGAGTATGGCGGTCATGTCGTTCGGGAAAAAGAAAGGCGATCCGGGGAGCAGGTGCAACTCTAGCCTTTTTGCCAAGTGTTTTCACTAGTGGAAATGTTTTCCATATTCCAACTAAGATCGCGCCGCCGGAGGTTGGAGCCGCCCTGTGGTCGCCCGACGCGCATCTCTCAAACACAGTTGGAACAGTTGGAGATCACATCTTGAAAACGCTTTATCGCTCGCTGGCCGCAGCCGGCCTGACCGTGGCCCTGGGCCTCGCCGCTTCCACCTGCGCCCTCGCGCAGGAAGTGCAGGAGCGCGTCATCCGCTTCGGCCACCTCAACAATGCCGACCACCCGGTGAGCTTCGGCGTGAAGCGCTTCGCCGAACTGCTCGCGGCCAAGAGCGGCGGGAAGATGAAGGTGCAGGAGTTCCCCGCGTCGCAGCTGGGCAACGAGATGCAGCAGCAGTCGGCGCTGCAGGGCGGCGTGCAGCAGATGTCCGCGCCGGCCACCACCTCGCTGGCGGGCATCGTCAAGGAATTCGGGCTGGTCGACTTCCCGTTCGCGGTGGCCAATTTCGCGCAGGCCGATGCGCTGCTCGACGGCCCTCTGGGCCAGGCGCTGATCGCCCGGCTGCCGGAGAAAGGCCTGGTCGCGCTCGGCTACTGGGACCTCGGCTTTCGCAACGTCACCAACAGCAAGCGCCCGATCACCAGGCCCGAAGACCTCGAAGGGCTGAAGATCCGCGTCATTCCCAACCCGGTGTTCCTGGAGACCTTCAAGGCCTTCAAGGCCAACCCGGTGCCCATGCCCTTCGCCGAGCTCTACGGCGCGCTCGAGGCCAAGGCGGTCGACGGCCAGGAGAACCCGTATGCGGTGATCCTGTCGAACAAGTTCTACGAAGTGCAGAAGTTCGTGAGCGCGACGAACCACGTGTACGCGGCCAACATCGTGCTGGTCAGCAAGAAGTTCTGGGACTCGCTCAGCCCCGCCGAGCAGAAGATGATGCGCGAGGCGGCCGACGAGGCGCGCGGCTACCAGCGCCAGGTGAGCCGCGCCGCGGCGCAGCGCGCCGTGGGCGACCTGCAGGCCAAGGGCGCGCAGTTCAACGAACTCTCCGCCGCCGAGCAGGCCCGCATGCGCCAGATCGCCAAGCCCGTGACCGAGCGCTTCGCCGCGAGCTACGACCCTGCCATCGTCAAGCTCTACACCGACGAGCTGGCGCGCATCCGCAAGTAATCAAACAAGCAAGACATCACCGACGCACCGCCATGAAGATCCTCGTCCTGCACGGCCCCAACCTCAACCTGTTCGGCCGCCGCGAACCGCACATCTACGGCAAGACCACGCTCGCCGAAATCAACGCGCTGCTGCAGCAGCTCGCCGGCGAACTCGGCGTGACGCTCGACATCCTCCAGTCGAACCACGAAGGCGACCTGATCGATTTCCTGCACACGAACATCGACGAGGCGCAGGGCGCGCTGGTCAATCCTGCCGGTCTCACGCAGCACGGCGTGCCGCTGCACGACGCGATCAAGGCCATGCCGTTCCCGGTGATCGAGGTGCACATGTCGAACATCGCCGCGCGCGAGGCATGGCGCGCGCACTCGATCATCTCGCCGGCGGTGAAGGGCACGGTCCAGGGGCTCGGGCCGCAGTCGTACCTGGCCGCGCTGCGCGCGCTGGTCGAGCTGCAGAAGCAGGCTGCCGCAGCCTGAACGGAGCGCCGACATGAACCAATGGATCGACCGGTGCTGCACGGCCGTCGAGGCCCTGATCGCGGCCGCGCTCGCGGTCATGGTCGTGCTGGTCTTCGGCAACGTGGTGCTGCGCTACGGCTTCAACTCGGGCATCACCGTGTCCGAGGAAGTGTCGCGCTGGCTCTTCATCTGGATGACCTTCCTCGGCGCCGTGGTGGCCCTGAAGGAGCACGGCCACCTCGGCGTCGACATGGTGGTGCAGAAGCTGCCGCCCATCGGCAAGAAGATCTGCCTGGCGGTGGGCCACGTGGTGATGCTCTATATCGTGTGGCTGCTGTTCCAGGGCAGCATGGCGCAGACGCGCATCAACTGGGACGTGACCGCGCCGGTCACCGGCGCCTCGATGGCGGTGGTTTACCTGTCGGGCGTGGTGTTCTCGGTGCTGGCGGCGTTCATCCTCGCGCTCGACCTCCTGCGCCTGCTCACCGGTCGCATCGCCGACAGCGACCTCGTGATGGTGCAGGAGTCCGAAGAAGCGGTGCAACTGCAGCAGATCCTCGGTTCGCAGGCCGACGCACGCGCCGACGCGCAGGGAGCGCGCCAATGACCATCCTCGTCTTCGTGGGTTCCCTGCTGCTGGCCATGGCGATGGGCATTCCCATCGCGTTCTCCCTCCTGGCGAGCGGCGTCGCGCTGATGTGGCACCTCGACCTGTTCGACGCGCAGATCCTCGCGCAGAACGTGATCGGCGGCGCCGACAGCTTCCCGCTGCTGGCCGTGCCGTTCTTCATGCTGGCCGGCGAGATCATGAACGTGGGCGGGCTGTCGAAGCGCATCGTCGATTTCGCGCTCGCGCTGGTCGGCCATGTGAAGGGCGGCCTGGGCTACGTGACCATCATGGCCGGCTGCCTGCTGTCGGCGCTCTCGGGCTCGGCCGTGGCCGACGCCGCGGCGCTCACCGCGCTGCTGCTGCCGATGATGGTGAGCGCGGGCCACGACAAGGCACGCGCCGGCGGGCTCATCGCGGCCACCGGCGTCATCGGCCCGGTGATTCCGCCGAGCATCGGCCTGGTGATCTTCGGCGTGGCGGCCAACGTGTCGATCTCCAAGCTGTTCCTCGCGGCCATCGTGCCGGGGCTGCTGATCGGCGGCGCGCTGTGGGTCACCTGGGCGTGGCTGGTACGCCGCGAGAAGATCGTGCCGCCGCCGCGCAAGTCGTCGGCCGAGATCTTCACCGCGTTCCGCAAGGCGCTCTGGGCGCTCATGTTGCCGGTGATCATCCTGGTGGGCCTGCGCATGGGCGTGTTCACGCCGACCGAGGCGGCGGTGGTGGCCGCCGTGTATGCGCTGTTCGTGTCGACCGTGATCTACCGCGAGATCACCTGGGCCGACCTCTACGGCATCTTCGTGAGCGCCGCCAAGACCAGCGCCATCGTGATGTTCCTGATCGCCGCGGCCATGGTGAGCGCCTGGCTCATCACCGTGGCAGACCTGCCTTCGAAGGTGGTGGGGCTGCTGCAGCCCTTCATGGGCAACCAGATCCTGCTGATGATTGCGATCATGGTGCTGGTGATGGTCGTGGGCACCGCGATGGACATGACGCCCACCATCCTGATCCTCACGCCCGTGCTCATGCCGATCGTGAAGGCCGCGGGCATCGACCCGGTTTACTTCGGCGTGCTGTTCATCATCAACAACTCGATCGGGCTGGTCACGCCGCCGGTGGGCACGGTGCTCAACGTGGTGGCGGGCGTCGGCAAGATCTCGATGGACGACGTCACGCGCGGCGTGGTGCCCTTCATGATCGCGGAGTTTGCGGTCATGTTCCTGATGGTGCTGTTCCCCTGGCTGGTGACCGGGCCGGCCAGGTTGTTCCACGGCTAGAGAAAACGCACAAGGAGACTTCGGCATGAAGAGTTCGACGCAGAGGACGAAGAGGGTGTTCGTGGCCGCCATGGCATCGCTTGCGGCGCTGGCGATGACCGGCGCGGGCGCGCAGGTGAAGGAGCGCACGCTGAAGTTCGCGTTCCAGAACCAGACCGGCCATCCGCAGGCGCAGGGTGCGCAGAAGTTCGCCGACCTGGTGGCGGCCAAGTCCGGCGGCAAGATGACGGTGAAGCTGTTCGCCGGCGGCGCGCTCGGCGGCGACCTGCAGACCGTGTCCGCCCTGCAGGGCGGCACGGTCGAGATCACGGTGCTGAACGCGGGCATCCTGTCGGCGCAGGTGAAGGAGTTCGCGGCGTACGACTTCCCGTTCCTCTTCAACAGCGGCAAGGAAGCCGACGCGGTCACCGACGGTCCCTTCGGCCAGAAGCTCATGGCCAAGCTCGAGGAGAAGGGCCTGCACGGCCTGGGCTACTGGGACCTGGGCTTTCGCAACCTCACCAACAGCAAGCGCCCGATCGCCAGGGCCGACGACATCGCCGGCCTGAAGATCCGCGTGATCCAGTCGCCGATCTACATCGACCTGTTCGGCGCGCTGGGCGCCAACGCCACGCCGCTGCCGTTCCCCGAGCTGTACCCGGCGCTCGACCAGAAGGCGGTCGACGGGCAGGAGAACCCGAACACCACCATCCTGTCGTCCAAGTTCGCGGAGGTGCAGAAGTACATCACCCAGACGCGGCACATCTACAACCCGCAGGCGCTGCTGATCAGCAAGAAGACGTGGGACGGCATGAGCGCCGAAGAGAAGAAGATCATCACCGAGGCCTCGGCCGAGTCCACCGCGTTCCAGCGCCAGGCCTCGCGCGGTGCCGCCGACAGCGCGCTCGACGCGCTGAAGAAGGCGGGCATGACGGTGTCCGAACTGCCGCCGGAAGAAATGGCGAAGCTGCGCACCAAGGTGAAGCCGGTGATCGACAAGTACTCGGCGTCGGTCGGCGATGCGACGGTGAAGGAGTTGATGGCCGAGATCGACAAGGCGCGCAAGTAGGCGCGGGCGCGACGCGGCGAAGCGGCGTTCAGTGCGACGCCACGTACTCCGCGTGCGGCAGCGGGTCGGGCATGGCGAAGGCCTTGCGCATGCGCTCCGCTTCTTCCGCCGGTCCGCGCCCGAACATGCGCTTGAACTCGCGGCTGAACTGCGACGGGCTTTCGTAGCCCACCTGCGTGCAGGCCAGGGCGGCCGTCACGCTGTTTCTTACCATGAGCAGGCGCGCCTGGTGCAGCCGCGTCGACTTCAGGTACTGCATGGGCGAGGTGGCGGTCACGGCCTTGAAGTGCGCATGGAACGACGGCGCGCTCATGCCGGCTTCCCGTGCCAGCGTGCCGATGTCCAGTGGACGGTCGAAGCACGCGTGGATCTTGCGGATGGCCCGCGCCACCTTGCCGAACTGGCCCTGCCGCGTGAGCGCGGCGCGCATTGCGCCGCCCTGCTCGCCGGTGAGCACCCGGAAGTAGATCTCGCGCACCAGGCCCGGCCCGAGCACCGCGGCCTCGACGGGAGATCGCATGACTTCCAGGAAGCGCAGCACCGACTGCGCGAGCCGCGCGTCCATCGGCGTGGACATCAATCCCCTGGGCGCCTCGTGTGCGGGCGCGCCGTGTTCTTCGAGCCGCAGCATGAGCTCGGCCGCCACGTTGAAGTCGAGCCGGAAGTAGATGGCCAGCAGGGGCTCCGCGGCGCTGGCGTCGGTCTCCATCGAGAACGGCACGGGCACCGATACCGCGAGATAGTGCTGCGCGTCGTACAGGTAGACCTCGTCGCCGAGGAAGCCGCGCTTGCGCCCCTGCAGCACGATGACGATGCCCGGGTCGTACAGCACCGGCGCACGGCTCAACGGGCGGTTCGAGCGCAGGAAGCGCACGTCGGGCAGCACCGTGAGGTTGTAGCCCTCGGCGGGCGCGAGCGCCCCCGCCAGCGCAACCATCTGCTGCTGGAGCGCGGATGCGGGGGCTGCCGACGGCGGGCTGCTTTTGCTGGAAGGGGAGGACATGACGAGCGATTCCGGGTGGCATCCAATTTGCCACACAAGCATCGCGGCTTCCACCGCCTCATAGTTTCAGGCAAGCAATGCAGGCGAGCGGGCATTTCCGGTTTCGATGGCGATTCCTAGGATCGGTCATCCACCAATCAAAGGAGCCGCCATGGCCGTCGCATCGCAAGTCAAGACCTTTCTCATCACCGGCGTGAGCTCCGGCTTCGGCCGGGCCTTCGCCAGCGCCGCGCTTGCCGAAGGCCACGCCGTCGTCGGCACCGTGCGCAGCGACGCGGCGCGCGCCGCTTTCGAGGCGCAGTCGCCGGGCCGCGCCCACGCGCTGGTGCTCGACGTGACCGACTTCGACGCGATCGGGCCGGCCGTCGAAGCCGTGCAGCAGCGGGCAGGGCCGATCGACGTGCTGGTCAACAACGCCGGCTATGGCCATGAAGGCACGCTGGAGGAGTCGGACCTCGGCGAGATGCGCCGGCAGTTCGACGTCAACGTGTTCGGTGCCGTGGCCATGACCAAGGCGGTGCTGCCTTCGATGCGCGAGCGGCGAAGCGGCCACATCGTCAACATCACCTCGATGGGCGGCTTCATCACGATGCCGGGCATCGCCTACTACTGCGGCAGCAAGTTCGCGCTCGAAGGCATCTCGGAGGTGCTCGCCAAGGAGGTCGCCGGCTTCGGCGTGAAGGTCACGGCGGTGGCGCCGGGGTCGTTCCGCACCGACTGGGCGGGGCGCTCGATGGTGCGCAGCGGACGCACCGTGGCGGACTACGACGCGCTGTTCGATCCGATCCGCCAGGCACGGCAGGACAAGAGCGGCAACCAGGCCGGCGATCCCGCCAAGGCCGCGCGGGCGCTGCTGCAGATCGTCGCCGACGCGAACCCGCCCGTGCACCTGCTGCTCGGCAGGGATGCGCTGAAGCTGGTGCGCGAGAAGCTCGCGCTCATATCGGGCGAGATCGATGCGTGGGAGGCGCTGTCGGCTTCGACGGACCACGACTGAGCGGCCCCTGCGGACGCACAATGTCCGCATGGCCCATCACAGCGTCAGATCCGCGGCACTGCCCGCTGAAAGCAGCATCGCCCATCTCTATGCCGGCGCGAACCTCGCCGACGCCTTCGCCATCACGCTGCCGGCCGGCGCGCCACAGGACATCGAGGCGCTGGCGCGCGCGGTGCTTGGCGACCCGGCGCCGTGGTTCCGTGCGCTGCTCGCATTGCGCGATGCCATCGTCAGGCCCTTCGGCGTCAAGACCTCGAACCAGATCCGCCATGAAGCCGGCAGCGACGGGGCGTCGACGCACATCGACTTCTTTCCGATCCTGGCGCGGCGGCCCGACGAACTGGTGGTCGGCGAGGACGACAGTCATCTGGACTTTCGCGCGTCGGTGCTGCAGCGCCCGTTTGGCAACGGC
Source organism: Variovorax paradoxus (assembly GCF_902712855.1). NCBI lineage: Bacteria > Pseudomonadati > Pseudomonadota > Betaproteobacteria > Burkholderiales > Comamonadaceae > Variovorax > Variovorax paradoxus. Next base: position 604,849 of record NZ_LR743508.1, on the reverse strand, counting down.
GACGAGCGCGAGCTGGTCGCCACCACGGCCGTGCACTGCCACAACCTGTTCGGCCGCATCTACATCCAGGCGATCGCGCCCTTCCACCGGCTGGTGGTGCGATCGAGCCTCGCCCGCGCTGCCGCGCGCGGCTGGCGCTGAACGGCCCGACCCTAGGTGCGGTAGAGCGCGTCCTGGATGCGCTCGAGGTCCGGCGGCTTCGGAAAGTGCGCGTCGAAGCCCGCGGCCAGCGCCTTGCTGCGGTCCGACTCCTGGCCATAGCCGGTCAGGGCGACCAGCACCATGCCCTGGCTGCGCGGGTCGGCGCGCACGCGGCGCGCGAGGTCGTGGCCGCTCAGGCCCGGCAATCCGATGTCGAAGATGCCCGCGTCGAAGCGCGTGGTGTCCATCAGCTCGAGCGCGGTCTCGGCGCTGTCCGCGGTGCTCACGTCATGCCCTTCCAGCGTGAGCCAGTCGGCCAGCACCACCAGCGCGTCGCGGTTGTCGTCGACCAGCAGCAGCTTCAGCCGCGGCCGTGTGTCGGCGTGCGCGGCGACGGCCGGCAGCGCCGCCGGCGCCTCGTCGCGTGCCAGCGGCAGCCGCACGATGAAGCTGCTGCCCTGGCCCGCGCCGGCGGAGTGCGCCTCGATGGTGCCGCCGTGCAACCGTGCCAGGCTGCGCGCGATGGCCAGTCCCAGCCCGAGCCCGCCGGCGGCGCGCTGCAGTTGCTGCTCGCCCTGCACGAAGCGCTCGAACACCTGCGTGAGCAGTTCCGGCGCAATGCCGATGCCGGCATCGGCCACGGTCAGTTCGGCATGTCCGTCGTGCGTGCGCAGCACGATGTCGATGCGCTCGTCGGGCTGGGTGAACTTGACGGCGTTGTTCAGCAGGTTGCCCACGATCTGCGCGAGCCGCAGCGGGTCGCCCTGAACCGCCACGGGCGCGTCGGGCAGCGCCAGGTGAGGCATCTGGCCGCGGGCGTGCAGGGCCGGCAGTGTGAGCTCGATCGCCTTGGCCACGATGTCGCGCAAGTCGATGCGCTCGGGCCGCAGGACGATCTTTCCCGACACGATGCGCGAGATGTCGAGCAGGTCGTCCACCAGGCGCGACAGGTGCTTGACCTGGCGCTCGATGATCTGCCGCTCGCGCGGAAACGCCGTGCCGTCGCGCCGTTCGATGAGAGTGAGCGCCAGCGAGATCGGCGCCAGCGGGTTGCGCAGCTCGTGCCCCAGCATGGCGAGGAACTCGTCCTTGGCCTTGCTGGCGATCTCGGCCTGCGACTGCGCCTGGCGCGCGCTCGCCAGCAGGCGCACGTTGTCGAGCGCGAGCGCCGCGCGCTGCGCCAGCTCGCCGATGAGTGCGCCGTCCTCCGGGCCGAAGCGCCGCTTCGAGCGGTCCTGCAGGATGGCCATGGCGCCGATGGTGCGCCCGCGCGCCACCAGCGGCACCACGCAGCCGGCGGTGATGTCCAGCGCCTGCACGAAGTCGCGCAGCTGCGGATGGAAGGTGTCGAGCAGTCCGGGCTCGTCCAGGTTGTGCAGGAAGGTCTGGCCGGTCTCGATGGCCCACGGAAAGAAGCCGGGCACGCCGGCCGGCGCTTCGCGATGGCCCACCATCGCGGCGATCTGCGCGCTGCGCACCGGATCGGCGTGGTGCGTGAGCTTGCGCTGCAGCACATCGTTCTCGTCCAGCAGGTCGATGCGGCAGAGGTCGGCCACGTCGGGCACGATCACCTCCGCGATGGCGTGCAGCGTGGAGTCTTCCTCCAGCGAGCGCGACAGCGCCGCGCTGGCGCTCACCAGGCGCTCGAGCCTCAGCTGCGCGGCCTGGGCCGCGGTGCGGGCGTCGCGCTCGGCGCCGAGCAGGCACTCGCGCTCGACCTCGTGCTGCAGGCGCTGCGTGGCGGAGGAGGACAGGGCGTTGCCCACTGCGTCGATCTCCGCGATGCCTGAGCGCACGCCCGTCACCGGCTGGCCCAGTCCCAGCGCGTCGGCGCTCTGGCGCAGGCGCGCCATGGGACGGGTGATGGTGCGCGACACCCACCAGGCCGCCAGGCCGCCGACCAGCAGCGACACCAGCAGGCCGCCGCCATAGGCGATGAGCGTGCGGCGCATCGCGTCCTCGGCCACCGCGGTCGGGGCGCCCAGCGCCACCGTCCATGGCGCGATGTCCAGGCGCGACACGGCGGTCTGCACATGCGTGCCGTCCACGTTGCGGGTGGTGCCGACGAACTCCTGGCGCCCGTTGCGCGAGCCGAGCAGCTGCTTCAGCGAGTCGCTGGGCGCCATGCCGCGAAAGCGCTCGTCCTCGCGCGAGCGCGCCACGCGCAGGTCGTTGGAGTCGAAGATGGACACGGCCCAGCCCTCGGGCACGCGCTGGCGCGTCAGCACCGCCGAGACGGCCTCGGGCCGCACGATGGCGGTGAGCACGTAGCGCACCTGCTCGTTGCGCACCACCGGCACGCGCACCGCGAAGGCCAGGTTGCCCCGTGGCCCGGGCGTGAGCGGCCCGACCGCCGGCTGCCCGGTGCGCACCACCTGCGCCAGGCTCGCCGCCTCGACCACGCCTGCGCTGCGGCCTGTGACGTCGCCCTCGGTGCTGAAGATGACCTTGCCGTCCGGTGCCACCAGCAGCACGCCGCGCCACTCGGGGTGCGACGCGCGCAGACCTTTGGACAGCAGCAGCGCGTCGACGAGGCCCGACGACTCGGCCACGCCGAGCGGCTCGGTCAGCGCCAGCGCCTGCAGCGCGGCCACCGTGAGGCGCAGCTCGCTGTCCACGGCCGTCGCCAGCGCGCGCGCCACGCCGAGCGTGGAGGCCTGCGTCTGATCGCGCTGTCCCTTGAGCAGCCCGTGCAGTGCGAAGCCGCAGACGATGGCCAGCGGCAGCAGGGCCGCGGAAGCGACCAGCAGGAGCCGGGCCGACAGGGTGGGGTTGCGCATGGAACGGAAGCGGGCTGTGTGGGCGTTCTCGAAGAGCCGACATTGTGGCGTGGGCCGGACAGTGCCGTCACAGCGAATGCCGCGGCGCCAACAGCCGGACGCGGCTTTTTCTGACAGGGCCGCGTCCACGCAGGCCCGACGGTCCATGACATGAAGCTCTCCGTCTACCTCGTCGAGGACGAACCCGCGATACAGGACAGCTTGAAGGTTGTCATCGAGGGCTACCTGCGCGCCGAGGTGGTCGGCACCGCGCCCTCGGAGGCGGAGGCCGTCGCGTGGCTGCACGCGAACGGCGGCGGCTGGCAACTGCTGGTGGTCGACCTGAAGCTGGCGCAAGGCTCGGGCCTGGGCGTGCTCGCGGCGCTGGCGGGCGCGGGCCCGCGCGGCGAAGGATGCGCGGTGATCGCGCTGACCAACGCCGCTTCGCCGGGCAACCGCGCGGAGTGCCTGCGCCTGGGCGCCGACGCGGTGTTCGACAAGGCGGAGGAAATCAACCAGTTCCTGGCCTACTGCGAACAAAGGATGCCGGCCGCGGCTTCGTGACGGCGCGAGGGGGACGCGGCGCACGGCACCGGTACAGAATCGCGGGGCCATGGAACTTCGATCCCTCCGCTACTTCATCGCCGTGCTCGAGGCAGGCAGCCTGTCGCGCGCGGCGGGTGCGCTGTACGTTGCGCAGCCCGCGCTCACGGCCCAGATCAAGAAGCTCGAGGTCGAGCTCGGCACGCAGCTGTTCGAACGCTCGCATGTCGGCGTCACGCCCACGGCCGCCGGGCTGCAGCTCTACCAGGACGCGCGCAAGCTGCTGTCGGACGCCGGCGCCATGCGCGAGCGCCTGCAGCGGGCGCCCGACGGGCCCGAGGGTTCCGTCACGGTCGCGGTGCCGTTCCTGCTGGCCTCGCTGCTGCTCGGGCCGGTGCTGGCGCGGCTCAAGCAGTCGCACCCGCGCATCCGCGTGTTCGTCATCGACGATCTGAGCCTGATGGTGCGAAAGGCCATGGTCGAGCGGCGAGCGGACATCGGCGTGCTGGTCGACACCGAATACGTCAATGGCCTCGATGTGAGACCGTTCGCGCGCGAGGCGATGTTCGTCTGCGGCTACGACGCCGGCGGCGAGGTGGCCGCCATGACGGTGCAGCCCGCCGCCAGGAAGACCGCGAAGGGCAGCGCCGCCGCGGTACAGCGCCCCGAACTGCCGTTCGCCCGCGCGGCCGGCCTGCCGCTGGTGTTGCAGTCGCGCCGCTTCAGCATCCGCGCGCAGGTCGAGCGCACCGCGGCCGACCTGGGGCTCGAACTCAACATCGCACACGAGCACGATTCGGCGCGCGTGATCCGCTCGCTCTACCTGGCCGGCGCGGGCTTCACCTTCTCGCCGGCCTGCGCCATGGGCGACGCGCCGGCGGGCGGCAGGCAATGGCTGGTGGCGCGCGTGGTGCAGCCCGACCTGGCGCGCACCTACTTCCTCGCGACCCCCTCCGCGCGCGAGCCCGACCCCGCGACCCGGGCGGTGATGGAGGTGCTGGTCGACGAGGCGCGCCGCATGATCGCATCGGGCCGCTGGGAAGCCGAGTTCCTGCACGGCAAGCGGCGATCCGCGGGCACCTCGGCCCGGCCATAGCGCGAGACGCGCCGGGCAGGCCGGGCCATCAACCTTTCTGATGGCCGCGCATCAGCAATCCGTATTTGTTGTCGGGTGCCTTCCGCTGCCAAAGTGGTCTCCATCCCGCGCCGTGGCGCGGGCATCCAGGAGACAACTTGCAAAAAACCACATCCCCCGAGATCGCCAACGTCGGCGAGCTTGCATCCCGTGCCGCGCGCATCCACGCGAAGCGGCTCGCCATCACCAGCGCGCAGCGCTCGGTGACCTACCAGGAGCTCGAGCAGCGTTCCAACCGCCTGGCCAATGCGCTGTGCGGCCTCGGCCTGCAGCGCGGCGACCGCGTGGGCGTGTACCTGCCCAACTGCATCGAGATCGTCGAGCTCGAGCTGGCCTGCTACAAGGCCGGGCTGGTCAAGGCGCCGATCAACGCGCGGCTGGCGCCGGCCGAAGTGGCCGAGGTCATCGCGAACAGCCAGGCGACGCTGATCGTCACCACCGCCGACCGCGCCGATGCCTTCCTGCCCCGGCTCGAGGGTGCCGCGCCGCGACTGCTGCTGCTCGACGCCGTGCAGGATTCGCCTTTGTCGTACGAAGGCGTGCTTTCCCGCGCCAGCGACCGCTTCACGCCGGTGCGCGTGCGCGCCGACGAGCTCGCGGTGCTGCACTACACCTCGGGCTCCAGCGGCGTGCTCAAGGCGGCGATGCAGACCTTCGGCAACCGGCTCGCGCAGCTGCGCAAGTTCCTGATGCGCGCCGACAACCTGCAGCCCGGCGACCTGCTGGGGCTGGTCGGCCCGATCACGCATGCCTCGGGCATGCAGCTGGTGCCGGCGCTGTGCAGCGGCGCCACCATCCGGCTGTTCGGCGGGTTCGATCCCGGCCGCTTCATCGCCGAGATGAAGCGCGAGCGGGTGACCCACACCTTCATGGTGCCGACCATGATCAACATGCTGCTGGCCGAGGTGCAGGGCCGCTACCGGCCGATGCCCGACCTGCGGCGCCTGGGCTACGGCGCCGCGCCGATGGCGCCGGCCCGCATCATGCAGGCGATGGACGTGTTCGGCCCCGTGCTCTCGCAGGGCTACGGCGCGGGCGAGACCACTTCCGGCGTGTGCGGCCTGAGCGTGGAGGACCACCTGTTCGCGCGCGCCGCCATGCCCGAGCGGCTGGCGTCCTGCGGCCGGCCGTTCCTCGAGTCGCAGGTCGACATCGTCGACGACGAGGGCCGGCCGGTGGCCACCGGCGAGATCGGCGAGATCGTGGTGGGAGGCGCCGACATCTTCGCGGGCTACTGGCGCGCGCCCGAGCTCACAGCCGAGGTGCTGAAGAACGGCCGCTACCACACGGGCGACCTGGCACGCGCCGACGACGAGGGCTACATCTACATCGTCGACCGCAAGAAGGATATGGTGATCAGCGGCGGCTTCAACGTCTATCCGTCAGAGGTCGAGGCGGTGCTGTATCAGCATGCGGCTGTCGACGAGGCGTGCGTGTTCAGCGTGCCCGACGACAAGTGGGGCGAGGCCGTGGCCGCGCACATCGTGCTGAAGTCCGGCGCCGCTGCGGACGCCGCCGCGCTCGACGCCTTCTGCGCCGAACGGCTTGCGGGCTTCAAGCGGCCGCGCCGCATCGAGTTCGTCGAGGCGCTGCAGAAGAACGCCAACGGGAAGATCGCGCGCAAGGCGATCCAGTCGCCGTACTGGGCCGGCCGCGACCGCCGGGTGAACTGAGGAGCCGCACTGCCATGAACACACAAGTCATCTCGTCCGCAACCGCGGCCCCCGACACCCCCGCCGCTGCGTCCGGCGTGCGCTCGCCGCTGTTCGACGGGCCCTTCGAAGGCTCGGAGCGCGCGGCCGGGCTGATCGCGCGCATCGGCGATTTCCTGCACGGCGAACTGGCCGCGCTGGCGCGCGAGGAAGGCATCGACCATGAGCACGGCGCCGACCGGGCCACGCTGCAGCGCGTGTGGCGCCGCTCGCACGAACTGGGCTTCTACGGCATGACGCTGCCCAGGCAGATGGGCGGCCTCGGGCTCTCGCTGCTCGATCACGTGCTGATCAAGGAGTCGATCTATGCGAGCGGCTCGCCGCTGGCGCCGCACGTGTTCGGCGAACTCAGCGGCCCGCCGCGTGTGGGCGCGCTGGCGCGCTACGCCACGCCGATGCAGCTCGCGAACTTCATCGTGCCGGTGGCGCAGGCAGAGAAGGCCATCTGCTTCGCGCTCACCGAGACCGAGGCCGGCTCCGACCCCGGCGCGCTGCAGACGCAGGCGCGCCTCGAAGGCGACACCTACGTCATCAACGGGCGCAAGCGTTTCATCTCGGGCTCGCCCTTCGCGGACTTCGCGGTGCTGATGGCCTCCACCTCCGACAGCCCCGAGCGCCGCGAGATCTCGGCCTTCTTCGTCGACCTGCGCCAGGACGGCGTCGAGGTGAAGACCGGCTACAAGACGATGGCCGGGCAGTCGACCACCGGCGACATCCTGCTGACCGATTGCCGCGTGCCGGCCGCGAACCTCATCGGCGAGCCGGGCCGCGGCCTGGCGCTGGCGCTGGGCCGCATCACCGTCAACCGGCTGCTGCATTGCCCCGGCATGGTGGGCCTGGCCACGGTGGCGCTGAAGGACGCACGCGACTACGCGCGCACGCGCCGCCAGTTCGGCCGGCCGATCGCGCAGTTCCAGGCCATCCAGCATTCGCTGGCCGACATGGCCACGCAGCTGGCCGCGGCGCGCGCGTTGATGATCTCGACCGCGCGGCAGCTCGACGCGGGTGGCGACGCGCGCGCCGATGCGTCGATGGCGAAGCTGTTCTGCTCGGAAGCGGCCTTCCGCATCGCCGACGCGGCGGTGCAGATCCACGGCGGCGAAGGCATCGTGCAGGGGCGGCGCGTGGAGTTCCTGTTCCGCATGCTGCGCATGTACCGGGTGCTCACGGGCACCAGCGAGATACAGAAGAACATCATCGCGCGCGAGCTGCTGGGCGAGGCGGCGCAGGCGAGCGCCTGAAGAATCACGACACAAGAAATACGGAGACAAGCAACTTGAACAACGACATCGACATCTCGCGCCGCGCGCTGTGCCGTGCCATGGTGGCCGCGCCCCTGCTGCCGCTCGCGGGCGCCGCGCGGGCCGCCGACAAGTGGCCGAGCCGCCCCATCAAATGGGTGGTGCCCTACCTGGCCGGCACCGGTCCCGACACCGGCGCGCGCATCCTCGCCGAGGCCGCCGGCCGCCTGCTGGGCCAGCCGGTCATCATCGAGAACAAGGGCGGCGCCGCCGGCAACATCGGCGCGCGCCAGGTGGCACGCGCCGCGCCCGACGGCTACACCTGGATCTACTCGGCCGCGCCCATGGCCGCGAACGTGCTGATGTACCGCAGCCCCGGCTACGACGTGATGAAGGACTTCCGCCACGTCATGCGGCTCACCACGTCCGACGTGCTGCTGGTGGTCAACCCGGCGTCGGGCATCGAGACGCTGCAGGACCTCGTCGCCAGGGCGCGCGCCAATCCCGGCAAGCTCGACTACGCCTCGGGCGGCGTGGGCACGCCCTCGCATCTCGGCGTGGAACTGTTCCTGAACGCCGCGGGCGTGAGCGCCACCCATGTGCCCTACAAGGGCGCTTCCGAACTGGTCAACGCGGTGCTGGGCAGCCAGGTGACTTTCGGCATGCCGATCTTCGCGGTGGCCTATCCGCAGGTGAAGGCCGGCAAGCTCAAGGCGCTGGGCGTGGCGGCCGCCAGGCGCAACGCCAGCCTGCCCGACGTGCCCACGCTGTCCGAGCAGGGGCTGCAGGGCGTGGAGCTCACCTCGTGGGGCGGGCTCTCGCTGCCCGCAGGGACGCCGGACCCGATCGCGGCGCGCATCTACGAGGTCTTCAGCCGCATGCTGAAGGACCCGCAGGTGATCGCGGCGATGACGGAACTGGGCAGCCAGGTCGCGCCGTCGACGCCCGAGGGCTACCTGCAGGTGATCCGGCACGAGATCGAGCTGACGGGGCGGATGATGAAGAGTGCGAGCATTTCGCCGCTCTAGGGCCCGGTCACCGTGTTTCCGGCGGCCGGACCGAAGTTAGAGCCTGTTGTCGCGGCGCCATAAACAGGGCGAACGGACTCTACGCGGGCATTTGGCCTACTTGGAGCGTCAGCCCTCGCGCATGGGCGAGGGCGGCGACGCGACGCAAGCTCGGTGTTCGACCATCCCCCGAAAAGGATCACTCACCATGCAAAACACAACGCCCCCACGCCATCCCGATGCCATCACGCAGCTCGACGTGTCCCAGGCCGTGCTCGAGGACGAGGAGAACCCGAGTGCCCTGCGCGCGATGACGCCGCAGGAGCGCGCCCTGATGTTGCCCGCGCGCAGCGGCTGGGGATCGGCGTGCCGCAACGCGCTGCGCAGCGTGACGAGCAGCCCCGTGAAGTTGCTGGGCGGTGCCGCGGTGGTGGGCCTGGCGCTGGCCCTGGCCGTCGCCAAGCGGCCTGGCCGCGCCTGACGCGCACGGGCCTGCGGCACCGGTGCGCAGCTCGCTCGACTTCAGTTCCTGGCAAGGCCTGCTATCGACCTTGCTGGGGCTGGTGCTCGTGTCGGTCGTGGCGGTCGGCATCCGCCTGCTGGTCATGCACAGCGTGCAGCAGCGGCGCGAGCGGCAGAACCGGCAGATCAACGAGCGGCTGAAGACGCTCATCGCGGCCTACAAGGTGCTCGGCGGCTCGTTCACCGGCGAGCTTGCCGTGGACCCGAGCCACCTGCGCGATCTTCGCCTGCGCGCTGGCGCCACGGCAGACGTGCCCGTGACCGATGACGACGGCGCGGCCCGCGCCGAGCCGCCGTCGTCGGACCGGCGCCGGCGCATCCGTGACGCGGTCGAAGCAGCGCTTTCCGACGTGATCCTGCTGGGCACCGAGACACAGGTGCGTCTTGCCACGAAGGCCGCCAACGACATGGTGGCCGGCCGCACGGTGGAGACGGCCGAACTGGTGGTCGCGCTGCGCATCTTCATTCGCGACGTGCTCGACCTCGATCCGATTCCCGCCGAGCTCGGCATTCCCAAGCAAGGGCCGCTGCGGGCAAAGGGCACGCCGGCGCGTGGCGAAGGCGGTGGCGGTGGCGGTGGCGGCGGTGCGGGAGCGCGGCGCGGAGGAGAGGCCGGTGCCGCGGGCGGCGGCTTGGCCGGTGTCGGCATGGGCGTGGGCATGGGAGGGACCGCGCCTCCGGCGCGGCCGGTTCCACCGACGAGGTGCAAGCTTGCCGCACGCCGCGGGCATGTCATCCGACCTCGACCCACGGCCGTGAACAAGCACTCTTTCGTCGCCAGGGCAGACTTTCCGGTGACCGAGGCGCAGCGGGGCGACGGCGTGTTCCATGAAGCCGGCAATGCGTGTCGCCGGCGCGCTGTTCAGGCCGGACCGGTCGTGAGCTGGCAGGGCGGGGCTCGATCCCCGGGTGACCCGCCCGCCCTTGCACGCGCGGCGCGGTACCGGCCGTCGATGCATCGGAAACGCGAGAAGCATTTGGCGATATCGCGAGGTTCTTCGACAGGCCCCCAAGGCATCGGCGGGCTGGCCGCATCGATACTCGGTCGCCATTCAACGACCCGCTGCCATGCCCGCTCCTTCCCCCGCAGAACGCATCAAGAACGACGTCGCCCAGGAAATCCGCAAAGGCGTCGACCTCGCCCTCTCGCATGGCCCCTTGCATCGCGGCAAGGGTATGGTCAGCGGAATGATCGCGCTGGCGCTGGCCAACTTCAGCATGCTGGGCGTGCTGATGCTCCAGTTTCCAGCCTTCCTCACCACGCCGAAGGTGCGCGAGGTGCTGAGCTTCGACGCCATGCGCACGATGCTGCTGGTGGCCATGGTGGCCATGGTGGTGTGCGGTGCGCTGGCGCTGACCAACATCGTCTTCAACCGCGTGCGGCGACTGTCGGTCTGGGCGCTGTTCTGGCTGGCCGTGGCGGTGGTCGGCTCGCAACTGGGCGCGAGCGCGACGGGCCGCGGCTGGCTTCCCACGGGGCCGCTGCCTGACAACGTGCCGTACCTCGGCATCGACTGGTTCATCTTCGACCTGCTGGCGACGACGCTGCTGTTCACCACCATCGAGAAGCTCGTGCCGCTGCGGCCTGCGATGCCGGTCTTTCGCAAGGAGTGGCAGACCGACTTCATGTACTTCGTGACGGGCCACCTGCTGGTGGGGCTCACGCTGTTCCTGGTGTATGCCATTCTTCATGGCGTGAGCGGCATGTTCGCGGCCGTTCAGCCGGCCGCCCAGGACACACTTCGCGGCTGGATACGCCAACTGCCGTTCGGCTGGGCGCTGTTGCTGCTGATGCTGGTCACCGACTTCGCGCGCTACTGGCTGCACCGCTTCTATCACGAGACCGCCATCGGCTGGCGCCTGCATTCCGTCCACCACAGCGCGCAGCACATGGACTGGATCTCGGGCAGTCGCACGCACGGCGTGGAGACGGTGCTGTCGACCGTGGTCATCCTCGCGCCGGCATTCCTGCTGGGCTTCTCGCAGAACGTGATCAACGTGTACATCGTCATCGCGGGCGTGCAGGCCGTGTTCAACCATACCAACACATCGGTGCGGCTGGGCCCGCTGCGCTACCTGATCGTGACGCCCAATTTCCATCACTGGCACCACAGCCGCGATGCCGAAGGACTCGACCGTTGCTACGCGGCGCATTTCGCGTTCTGGGACTACCTGTTCGGCACCGCGGTGAAGTCGGACAAGAACAAGATCTGGCCTGACGAGTACGGCGTGGTGGGCGACTATGTGCCCAAGGGCTTCTGGCACCAGCAACTGCACCCACTGACATGGTCGGGGCGCTGGACGGACGAACACGGCGTGGCGCACCGGGAGAACCGCTAGCGGCGCGACGCGGCACCTGCGCGGCGAAAGGAAGGACACGCCGGGCCGCGGCCACGCGACCCGGCGCCCTGAGGTGCGGCTTCCGGCCGGGTCTCCGGGTGCGGCAACCTCGGTGCCTGCGTCCGTCGCCACGCCGGGGTCGGAGCGGCCGGCATGAGCGCCGCTTCGCAGTAGCGTGGTCGGCTTTTTCCCGCCGGGTCGCGGGCTCACCGCAACGCAGCGAAACTAGGGGCCACATCCGGCGCTTCTGCGCCAGCATTTCCCCGGGAGCAGAACAACTTGGCATCCAACAAAGTCTTTCGCATCGCACTGTCGGCATCGGCCGCCGCCATCGGCGGCATCGCGGCGTACTGGACGCTGCTCGCGACACGGCAGGGCGACATCCTGTTCAACGCGCGCAAGCTGCCCGTCGTGCATCTGTCCGACGACTTCTCCACCTATTCGCACACCGTGCCCGGCGGCATGGTGCGCGGGTACGTCTACCACCCGCAGGGCGAAGCGGCGCTGCACGACCTGTTCGTCTACTTCGCCGGGCGCGGCGAAGACGTGCGCGCCACAGCGCAGATGCTGCACTGGCTGCCCGAAGGCTTCGGCTTCGCCGCCGTCAACTACCGCGGCGTGGCCGACTCGCAGGGGCACCCGTCGGAGATCGCATCGGTCGAGGACGCATGCCAGTTCGCCAACCATCTGCGCAAGGCCTTCCCGCATGCCCGCCTGCACGTCGTCGGCCGCAGCCTGGGAACGGGCGTGGCCATCCAGCTGGTGGCACGGCAGGAGTTCGCCAGCCTGCAGCTGGTGACGCCCTACGACTCGATGCTCGAGGTGGCCAAGAAGCGCTTTCCGCTCGTGCCGTTGTCGCTGCTGTTGCGGCACCAGTTCAATTCGCTGGAGCACAGCAAGGAAGTGGCGGCGAAGACGCAGGCGCTGCTGGCCGAGCGCGACGACGTGGTGCTGCCCGAGCGCTCGGCCAGGCTCATCGCGGCCTGGCCCACCCCGATCAGCGTGCAAACCGTGCCGGGGTCGGACCATCACAGCATCATGGGCCTGGAGGCGACGTGGCTGTACCTGATCGACTTCGCGCTGACGGCGGTCCTTCCTGAGCCGAAGGTGGCGTAGCGGGAGACACGCATGGCCGTCAGGGCATTCGCTCCATCCGATCTCGAGGAGGTCCATCGTCTCCTGGCGTCCAGCGGATGGGCGCATCGCATCCCCGACGCGCAATACCTGGCGCGCCTGATCGCGGCGTCGCAGCGGGTGGTGGTGGCCGAGATCGATGGCCGGATCGTCGGCTTCGCGCGTGCGATCACCGACGGGATCTCGAACGGCTACCTCTCGATGGTCGTGGTCGCGCCGGATGTCCGCAGACAGGGCCTGGGCCGGGCGCTTGCCGAACAGATCATGCAAGGCGACGACGCGATCACCTGGGTGCTCCGCGCAGGCAGGGAGGGCGCCGATGCATTCTTCGCCAGCCTCGGGTTCGTCGACTCCGCCGTGGCGATGGAGCGAAGGCGGCGCTGAGCCAGAATGTCGGCCTGAACGTCCACCCGACTTCGAGGAGACCGCTCATGCAGCTCGCGTCGCACAGAACCGTTCTCGCCGGCATCGCCATCGGCTTCTGCCTGATGGCCGCGGATGCCGGCGCGCAGGCAAGGCCGCCCAGCGGCTCGGAGCGCGCGGGCGAGTCCTCACAGGTGTTCACCCGGGCGGTCGTCCGGTCGTTCTTCGAAGAGCCCGACGGCAGGTCGTACGTGCGCCTGAAACTGCTGCCCAAGGCCAAGCTGCCGTTCACGGTGCAGACCTTCAGGGTCGTCGACCGGGCGTTGCTGGCGGGCCTTTCCGAAGGCAGCTCGGTGAAATTCGTCTCCAGGTACATCGACGGCGAGAACACCGTGACGTCGATCCACGCAGCGGCCGAATGCCAGCGGTTCCGGCCGTGTGACTGAAGCGGCCTCGCTCAGCCCGCGCCTTCCAGGTCCTCGAGAGACAGCACGAGCGACTGCACGTTGCCCGCATAGAAACCCGCCGCGTTGATCGTGTTGATCTCCACGATCTTCATGCCGTGCGGGGTGTCGCACACGTCGATGACGAATGCCCTGTGCGGCTGCCACGCCTGCACGCACTCGTGCACGAACCGGTCGAAGCGTTCGTCCACGTCGCTGGCGTACATCACCTTGTCGCCGCGCTTGTACATGCTGCGCGTCGCGATCTCGCCGTTCACGATCCAGAAGCGGTACTCGCCGTAGATGGTCTTCGGGTTGCACAGCTGCACGAGCGTCTCGCCGCTCAACGACGTCCCATGGTCTTGCCCGAGGTCGACGACCTTGTGTTTCCAGTCATTGAAATCGCCGGGCATGAAGACCTTGCCCGCGAAGTACTTGCTGTCGTCGACAGGGCGCAGGAAGGTCGGTTCGGTAAGGCTTGGGACGTCCTTGAACGGCAGGATGCGGCTGTCGAAGTTCAGCATCCGTTCACCCCAGTGCGAGAGTTGCACCTTGAAATCCTTGTCGAACAGGTCGTAGACCCCGGGTGTCCAGGCCTGGGCCCTGGCCGTGTGCCGCATCGAGTACGAACCGAAGCAGACGACCTTGTCGTGCTTCGGCTCCGCGGGAGGCACCAGTTCACCGACGAACGGGACGACCTTGTGGACCGAAAAGGGGATGCCGAAGCGCTCCAGCGTGCCGGTCAGGCTCGCCCACTCGTTTTCCTTGAAAAGGTTCTCCTGGAGGATCCAGTGCACGCACCGCTCCCCTCAAGACCGCCGCACGAGCTTGCCCGTCGACGACGCACGCGCAATCAGCCGCCCTTCGGGCGCGAACAGGTCGGCATCGAGGAACACCACGCTGCGACCCCACCGGAGGATGCGCGCCTCGGCCTCGAAGGTGGTCACTTCGGCCCGGTCGAGGAACGAGACCTTGAGCTCGAGGCTTGCCAAGCTGGCGGTCGGGTCCTTGGCATGCACGGCGACGGCCATCGAGCAGTCGAGCCAGGCGGTGACCAGCCCGCCCTGAACCACGGTGCCGTTGCTGTGCGCGAACTCCGGCCGCGCCACGAAGCGCACGCGCGCCGAGCCGGCTTCGGGGTCGGTGCGAAGCACCTGCGAGAAGCCGATGGTGTGCATCAATGCGCTGGGGAATTTTTCGATTTCCATGCGCGCATTCTCGCGTGGGAATCGCTGTCGGCACATGTGCGGCAGCGTGCCGGGCGATTCGCTTTTACCGACCGATCCGTTTGGCGACAGGCCATGACGGTCGAAGCTGCGCTAGACTGCCCGGATGCCCAGGCCGACCAAACCCGAGATAGACGCAGAAATCATCGACCGTGCGGCCGCGCTGTTCGCCAGGCATGGATTCGCGAACACGTCGCTCCAGCAGATCGCGGATGCCGTCAACTACTCCAAGGCCGGGCTGCTGCATCACTATCCGAGCAAGAAGGCGATCTACGACGCGGCGCTGAAGATCGGCCTTGGCCAGACGCAGACGCTGCTGGCCAGCGTCAAGGGAATCCCTGTCGGCATCGAGCGCGACCGCGCCGTGGTGGAAGCCTCGGTCGACCTGACCTTCGACTGGCCGGGGCTGTCGGCGTTTGCCAACCAGCTCGTCAACACCGAGCAGGATGTCGATCCCGAACTCACCGAGATGGGCCTCATGATGTACGCGGCCCTCGGCATCGACCTGAAATCGGTCAAGCTGGAGCGGATCGTTCGCGTGACGAGCGCTTTTTCGGGGCTCGGCGCGACAGCGATGCTGGCGGCGCGCATGGGCCTGAAGCGCGAATGGCGCGGCGACATCGTCGCGTGCGCCATGAACGCGCTGGGGCACTGAGGCCCGTCAGGAACCCCCGACGAAATTGATCAGCTTCGGGGCCAGCACCCCGTGGCCCATGCCGACCGACACGCGCAGTTCGGGCATGTGCGCCGCCGCCGCCCTGCCGGCCGCGTAGACGGCGCCGAACACCGCACCGAGCAGCACCCCGAGCAGCACTCCGAGGAAGACGAGCCGCATCAGGCGCTGCCCGAACGCGGAGAAGGCCGGGAAGGTCCGGAAGGCGGTGGGCGGCGTGGTCAATGTGTCTTCCTTCCTGAAGATGGGGCGATCGGTCCGGCCTTGTGCCGGACAGCCTCATTATTCTACCGATATGGTTGGTTGGCAACCATTATGGTCTGGACTGAAGGCGGGTCGGCACTCAGGCCGTCGGGAGGACCTTTCTCACGTGCGCCGCGAAGGCGGCCGTCAAAGCACTCGGCTCGTTGCGCCCGAATGCGAGGGTGACGCCCACGCTCGGCAGTTCGGGCAAGCCCTGGTCCGGCGTCAGGATCTCGAGGTCGTCGGGCACGGCGGTGCGCGTGAGAACGATGACGGCCTGGCCCGATCGCGCCATGCCGACCAGGCCCGAGAGGCTGCTGCTTGCATAGGCGAGCCGGTAGGCCCGTCCCGCGGCCTCCAGCGCCTGCCTCGGCCACAGGTGGTCCAGCGCGTCGGGCGCGCCGAGCGCCAGCGGCAAGGGTTCGCACGCGGCCGCGGTGCCGCCGCGCAGGCCGACCCACACCAGCGGTTCGCGCCGGATCACTTCGGTGCCGCCGCTTCCCGGGCTGCCGGACACCGGTCCCGACACCGACACCAGCGCCAGGTCGACGGCCCGGCGGGCCAGCAGCTCGTGCAGCCGCGGCGTGGGTGCGCAGATCACTTCCACCTGTACGTGCGGATGCAGGCTCGCGAAGCCCTGCAGCAGGTAGGGCAGGAAGACGACGGCGTAGTCGTCGGGGCAGCTGAAGCGCAACGTGCCGGCCAGCTGCTCGCCGCGCAGCTCGGACAGGGCTTCGTCGTGCCTGCGCAGCAGCTCCCCGGCGCGCAGCAGCAGCCGCTCGCCGGTGGCGGTGAGCGTGACGCCGCGCCCGGTGCGGTAGAGCAGCGGCTGCTCGACGATGCCTTCGAGCTTCTGCATCTGCATGCTGAGCGCCGACTGCGTGCGCCCGACGCGGGCCGCGGCCTTGCCGAGCACGCCCGTCTCGGCAATGGCCACGAAGCTGCGAAGCAGGTCGATGTCGAGGGACTGGCTCACGGCATGAGTTCTCCTGATAGCTGAATTCAAAACATTTCGCTTCCCCCGGCGCGGGGCGACACGTAATGTGCGCCACTTCGGTCACTTTGGTCTGGAAGCATCGACATGAGCAGGAACGACGATCCGCAGTTCTGGGCACAGGCCCGGCAACACCTGGTGCGCTACGGCGGCAGCTTCGAGCCGCTGATCATCGAGCGCGCGCAGGGCAGTTTCGTCTACGACGCCGACGGACGCGCGATCCTGGACTTCACGTCGGGGCAGATGAGCGCCCTGCTCGGCCACGCGCATCCGGAGATCGTCGAGGTCGTTTGGGAGCACGTGCGCACGCTCGACCATCTCTTCAGCGGCATGCTGTCGAGGCCGGTGGTGTCGCTGGCCGCGCAGATCGCGCGGCACGCGCCGGCGGGGCTCGAGCGCTGCCTGCTGCTGAGCACCGGCGCCGAGTCGAACGAGGCCGCACTGCGCATGGCCAAGCTGGTGACGGGATGCCACGAGGTGGTGGCCTTCACCCAGTCGTG
Organism: Variovorax paradoxus; assembly: GCF_902712855.1. NCBI lineage: Bacteria > Pseudomonadati > Pseudomonadota > Betaproteobacteria > Burkholderiales > Comamonadaceae > Variovorax > Variovorax paradoxus. The sequence goes on along the minus strand of NZ_LR743508.1, from coordinate 587,873 downwards.
GCACGGCATGACCGGCAGTGCCGCTGCGGCCACCTACAGCGCGGGACGCAAGGGCTACGGCCCGGCGCCCGCCGGCTCGCTGGCCATCCCGGCGCCCAACGCCTACCGCCCGCGCTTCACCACGCCCTCCGGCGAGCTCGACTGGCGACGCGAACTCGACGACGGCTTCGAGCAGATCGACCGGCAGTCGACCGGCGCGCTGGCCGCCTTCATTGCCGAACCCATCCTCAGCAGCGGCGGCATCCTGGAACTTCCGCCGGGCTACATGGCTGCGCTGAAGCAGAAATGCAGCGAGCGCGGCATGCTGCTGATCGTCGACGAGGCGCAGACCGGCGTCGGCCGCACCGGCGTGATGTTCGCGTGCCAGCGCGACGGCGTGGCGCCGGACATCCTCACGCTCTCCAAGACGCTGGGCGCGGGCCTGCCGCTGGCCGCGATGGTGACCACCGCCGCCATCGAAGAACAGGCCCACGCGCGCGGCTTCCTGTTCTACACGACGCACGTCTCCGATCCGCTGCCGGCAGCGGTCGGCCTGAAGGTGCTCGAAGTGGTCGAGCGCGACGGGCTCGTCGAGCGCGCGCGCATCGCCGGCGAGCGGCTCGCGCAGGGGCTGCAGCGGCTGCGGTCGCGGCACGAATGCATCGGCGACGTGCGCGGGCGCGGCCTGCTGATGGGGCTGGAGCTGGTCACCGACCGCAAGACGCGCGAACCGGCTTCGCAGCTCGGCGAGGCCATCACCCGCGAGTGCATGAAGCTCGGGCTGAGCATGAACATCGTCAAGCTGCCGTCGATGGGCGGCGTGTTCCGCATCGCGCCGCCGCTGACCATCAGCGACAGCGAGCTCGATCTCGGACTGGAACTGCTCGACAAGGCGATCGACACCGCCGTGCGGGCCATGCCCGGCGGGCGCTGACCCGGTCAGCCGCCCGCAAGCCAGCGGCCGGAGGCCGGACACAGCACGGCCGGCGCGCCGTTCACCAGCACCTGTTCTTCGTCCAGCCGCAGCGCGGCCTGCGGATCGACATCGAACGCGATGCCCAGCGCGCCTGCGATGCGCGGGTCCTCGATGGGCAGCTCCCACGTCAGGAAGAGCTGGGCGCAGTCGTCGTCCGGCGGGAAGTCGGCGGCATCGAAGCCGGTGCCGCCGCGGCGTACCACGGCATGCGGCTGGCCGGTGTCGAAGACCAGCGCCGTGCCGCGCGTCAACGGGATGCGATGGCCTGCGTGTGGAAAGATCACGTCGAGACCGCGGTCGTCGCTGACGAACAGGTTGCAGAAGGCAGCGCCGCCGTACTGCGCGCCGTCGTGGTGGTAGCGCGCGCCGCGGCATGCCATGAGGGCGATGTCGCAGGTGGCCAGCAGGCCGGGAAACCCTTGCGCGGAAGTCCAGTCGGCCATGGCCTGCACGCACAGCCTGTAGTCGGGCCAGCGCATCCGCGCGCGCGCCAGCGGCAGCGGCTCGACGTCGCCGGGTTCCAGCGCGAGCGACGCGACCTCCCTTTGCCAGTCCGCCGCGAGCCGCGCGGGCGGCGCCGGGATGTCGAGCGTGGCGGCCAGCACCACGCCGCTCACGCTGCGGCTGCGCAGGGCGTCGCCGTGCCGGAAGATGCAGGCGAGGCGGTCTCGCGCGGGGTCTGCAGGCGGCGTAGGAGAAGGGCGCATCCGGGGCAGTGTAGTCACGCGCCGCGCGGCGGCTGGCCGCGATGCACCACAGAATGGCGGCCTCCTTCACTCGAAAGGCTCCCGCCACCATGTTGACCTACGCGATCCAGAAAGTCGGCTACGACCACCAGCAGACAGACCCGCAGGGCGAGACCAGTCTCGTCGCCTTCATGGCCGCCATCGACGCCTTCCCCTGGGCCGAGCAGCACAAGGCCTGGGACGAGGACCAGGAGGGCCCGCTGCCCGCGCTGGTGCTGCTCAACGACGCCGACCAGCGCCAGCTGTGGGTCACCGCACTGGGCGCGGACCGCACCGGCGGCTACCAGCTGCAGTCGGTGGCCATGCGCATGCGCAAGGGCTTCTTCGGCAAGGGCAAGCTGGAGCAGGACGCGACGGTGGCGGACGCGCGCAGCCGCGGCGAGGTCGACCGCCTCTGCGAGCTCTTCTGCGACGCGCAGTACGACGCCCTCGACCGCGAGGTGGAGCGCCTCGCCGCGCGCGACGGCGACTGAGGCGCGAGGCACCGCGCCGGGCGCCCGCGGCGTCCGGCTTTTCGCATCCGTATGGCACGATCAAAGGATGCATGAGCCGTCTCGCCGAATACCGTATCGCACCTGGCCGGGCGCGCTGGCGGTGCTTCTCGCCATTGCAGCCTACGTGGGCGGCCTGATCTTCTGGGACCGCCACACGCCCGCGAGCCGGCCCCTGCCCGAGGGCGACACGGTGGCGGTCGGGCAGGCCCGTTTCGTGCCCGTCGACGGATGGGAGATGGACGTGTCGCGCTCGCGGGCCGGCCAGTCGCTGATGCTGTTCAAGGGCAGCCACAAGTTCCTGGTGACCGTCGGCCAGTGGGCGGGCGGACCCGACGGACCGATGCTGCGGCAGCAGCGCCTCATGGAGCGCGGCCAGGGCCTGAGCATCGAGGGCGACGTGTCCGATTTCGTCACCTCCTGGGGCCTGCAGGGCAAGACCTTCGCCTACTACGGATCGAAGCTGGCGGGTCGCTTCTGGCAGGTGGTCGACCTGCAGCGCAAGTCGGTCGTGCAGGTCGACGCCTACGGCGCCGACGACGGGCTCGACGAGGCGCTGGAAGACGCCCGCGCCATGCTCGACTCGATGGACCTGGAGGCGCCGCAATGAACCAGCCGATCTTCGAGAAGGATGCGTCGCCCTGGCCGGTCGGCACCGATTCGTTCTTCCAGCCGCGCCGCGCGGCGTTCTGGGTGCTGGCGGCACTGATCGTCAACGGCCTGTTCTACACGCTGCACCTGTTCTTCATGGGCGTGCGCGTGGTGCCCGTCACCGCGCTGCTGGGGCTGGTGGTGTGGGGCGTCTACACGCTGGTGTTCGTGCAGGTGTTCCGCACGCTCGACCTGCTCGAACAGCACCCGCCCGAGGCCTTCGTGCTGGCCTTCGCATGGGGCGGCATGGGCGCGGTGTATTTCTCGGCGCCGGCCAACATCGCCATCCAGAGCCTGTGCGCCAAGCTGGTGTCGCCCGAGTTCGTGGCGGTGTGGGGGCCGGCGGTGGCGGGGCCGATCACCGAGGAATTCCTGAAGCTCGCGGGCGTGGTCCTGCTGGTGCTGGTGGCGCGCAACCAGTTCCAGACCTACCTGTCGGTGCTGATCGTCGGCGCCATGACTGGACTGGGCTTCCAGGTGACCGAGAACCTCGTCCACACGGTCAACGCGTCGATGCACTTCCCGCTCGAGAACCAGGTGGCGCCGGTGTTCATCAACCTGCTGACGCGCGGCCTGCTGAGCGGGCTCTGGAGCCATGCCGCCTACACCACGATCGCATCCTTCGGCATCGCCTGGTTCCTGCTGCATCCCGAGAAGCGGCTGCCGGCGCGCATCGGCGTGGCCTTCCTGTGCTTCGCGCTGGCGTGGGCGATGCACTTCGTGTGGAACTCGCCATTCCTGGAAGACCTGTTCGACGGCGGGTACGGCGAGATGGCGGTGCTGCTGATGGTGAAGGGCATTCCGGTGCTGATCGCGGCCGGCCTCTTCTGGCGCATGGCCGCGCGCGAAAACGGCACCTACCTGCATGCGCTGGCCGCCTACTTCGTGCCCGAGCGCGAACTGATCCAGGACGACGAATGGGTGCGCCTTGGCGCGCCGATGCAGCGCTACAAGGTGCGCCGCGAGATCGGCTGGACCTTCGGCTGGCGCGCGCGCCGGCTGAAGACGCGGCTGCAGCGCGAGCAGCTGCGGCTCATCCGCAAGGCCGGCACCTACGGGCGCGGTGCCCAGACGCTGCGCCACGAGGTGGCGGTGCGGCGGCTGCGCGCGCAGCTCGAACCGCTGATCGCCGTGCAGCCCTGAGCGCAGCGCAACCGACGACATGGATTCGCTGATCGCCGCCTCCGCCCGCGCGCTTGCCGGCGGCGACGCGCTCGGCGCGCTCAAGCGCGTGGCCTTGCGAGACGATCCACCGGCGCTGGCGCTGCGCGGCATCGCGATGGCGCAGCTCGGCGAGCATCCGCGTGCGCGCGAACTGCTCAAGCGCGCTGCGAGCGGCTTCGGCGCGCACGAGGAGCTGTTTCGTGCGCGTTGCGTGGTCGCCGAGGCCGAAGTGGCGCTCGCGATGCGCGACCTCGGCGGCTCGCCCCGCGCGCTGGCCGCGGCGGCGGCCACGCTCGAGGCGCGCGCCGACCGTGCCAATGCGCTGCAGGCGCGGCTGATCGCGGCGCGAAAGCTGTTGCTGCTCGGCCGGCTCGACGATGCGGAAGCCGCATTGGCGCTGCTCGACACGCGTGGCCTGGCGCCTTCGCTCGCGGCGGTGGCCGAGCTCAGTGCGGCGGAGCTGGCATTGCGGTCGCTGCGCATCGGCACCGCACACGCGGCGCTCGCGCGGGCCCACGAGGCCGCCGAACGCGCGCGCGTGCCGGCATTGCTGGCCGAGGTGGCCGAAGCCCGCGCGGCCATCGAGCGCCCCGCCGCGCGGCGGCTTTCGGGTGGCGCCGAGCAGGTGCTGCGCCTCGGCGACGTCGCCGCGCTGCTCGCGTCCGGCACCCTGGTCGTCGACGCCTGCCGCCGCAGGATCGGGCCCGGCCCCGGTGTCGACGCCCCCTGGCAGCCGCTGGTGCGCCGGCCGGTGCTGTTCGCGCTGGCGCGCCTGCTCGCCGAGGCGTGGCCGGGCGACATCGACCGCGAAGCGCTGATCGCCGGCGCGTTCCGCACGCAGCGCCCCGACGAGACGCACCGCGCGCGGCTGCGCGTCGAGATCGGGCGGCTGCGTGCGCTGGTGAAGGGCATGGCGCGGATCGAGGCCACGCCGCGCGGCTTCGCGTTGACGCCGCACGGCGACCGCGCGGTGGCGGTGCTGGCGCCGCCGCTCGACGGCGAGCAGGGCGCGCTGGTGGCCTTGCTGTCCGACGGCGCGGCCTGGTCGACCTCGGCGCTCGCCCTGGCGCTGAATGCGAGCCAGCGCACGGTGCAGCGCGCGCTCGCCGAACTCGAAGCCGACGGCCGTGTGCGGTCCATCGGACAGACGCGCGCGCGCCGCTGGCTTGCGCCGCCGCTGGCCGGATTCACGACGATCTTGTTACTCCCCGCCGCACTGCCGATTGAATAGAGTTGTCTCCAGGGCGCCGATCCACGGCGCGCACAAGGAGTCAACGATGAACAGCAAGACAGTCAAGGCCCGCCCCCAGGTCCGTGTGCAGGCCGCGGACATCGTGCGCGAGTACGGCCCGTTTCCCGGCGGCGACAAGGTGAACGGCGTGACCCACGACGGCCGGCGTGTGTGGGCCGCACTGGGCGCGCAACTGGTCGCTTTCGATCCGGACAGCGGCGAGCCCACGCGCTCGCTCGACGTCACCTGCGACGCCGGCACCGCGTTCGACGGCAAGCACCTCTACCAGATCGCCGATTCGCGCATCGACAAGATCGATCCGGCCACGGGCGGCGTGGTGGCGTCGATCCCGGCGCCGGGCCATGGCAGCGATTCGGGGCTCACCTGGGCGGAGGGCAGCCTGTGGGTGGGCGAGTACCGCGACCGCAAGATCCACCAGGTCGACCCGACGACCGGCGCGGTGGTGCGAACCATCGAGTCGAACCGCTTCGTCACCGGCGTGACCTGGGTCGACGGCGAACTCTGGCACGCCACCTGGGAGGGCGACGAAAGCGACATCCGCCGCATCGACCCGCAAAGCGGCGCCGTGCTCGAGCGGCTCGAGATGCCCGGTGGCACCGGCGTGAACGGGCTCGAGTCGGACGGGGCCGGCCTGTTCTATTGCGGCGGTGGCGGCAGCGGCAAGGTGCGCGCCGTGCGCCGGCCGAAGGCCGCGCGCGCCTGAGCGCTCACAACTCCACACACCTCATACATGTCCGAAGTCCGCAAGGAGTACCCCGCCATGAACAACGCCGTGACCGAAACAGGCCCCGTGAATCATCCCGTCGTACCGCCCGAGCAATGGGTGGCCGAACGGCTCGTCCTGCTGGCGCGCGAGAAGGAACTGATGCGCCTGCACGACCAGCTCGCCCGCGAGCGGCGCGCGCTGCCCTGGGAGCGCGTCGGCAAGCGCTACGCCTTCGATACGCCGCAGGGCAGCCGCACGCTGGCCGAGCTGTTCGGCGGCCACCGCCAGCTGGTGGTGCAGCACTTCATGTTCGGGCCGGGCTGGGGCCAGGGTTGCCCGAGCTGTTCGTACATGGCGGACCACGTCGACGGGATGACGGTGCACCTGGCGGACCGCGGCATCGGCTTCGTTGCCGTCTCGCGCGCGCCCCTGCCCGAACTGCTGCGTTTTCGCGAGCGCATGGGCTGGAAGTTCGACTGGGTGTCCTCGCATGGCAGCGACTTCAACCATGACTTCGGCGTGAGCTTCACCCCGCAGGAAGTGGCGAGCGGTGCGGTCGACTACAACTACGGAAAGCGCCCGTTCCCTTCCGAGGAGGCGCCGGGCGTCAGCGTGTTCTTCCGCAGCGATGCAGGCGAGGTCTTCCACACCTACTCGACCTACGGGCGCGGCGTGGAAGTGATGATGGGCGCCTACCAGCTGATGGACCTCGCGCCCGAGGGCCGCAGCGAACGCGACGTGCCGCACAAGATGGAATGGGTGCGGCATCACGACCGCTACGCGCCGGCGCCGGCACCCGTTTCTGCCTCTGCTGCACCGTCGTCCTCGGCATGCTGCGGTGGCGCGCACCGCTGACGCACGCGATGCCATGTCAGGCCTCTGGCCATGGCTTGCGGTCGCCGGTGCCGGAGCGCTGCATGGGCTGAACCCCGCCACCGGCTGGATGTTCGCGGCCGCATGGGGCGTGGGCTCGCGCGACCGGGCCCAGGCACTTCGGGCGCTGATGCCCATCGGGCTCGGGCATGCGGCGTCGGTCGGTCTCGTCGCCGGGGTGGTCGTGCTCGGGGTGTCGATGGGCCGGGTGATGCTCCAGGTCGTGGCCGGTGCATTGCTTGCTGCGGTGGTCGCCTTGCACGTCTTCCGGCGCCGCACCGCGCCAGGCCGGTCGCCGAGCCCGGCCGGGCATGCGGGGCTCGCGCTCTGGTCTTTCATGATGTCCACCGCCCACGGGGCCGGCCTGATGCTGGTGCCGGCACTCGTCCCGCTCTGCATGGGCGAGGCGTCCGCTGCGCGGGACATCACTGCTTCCGGCGCCCTGCTGCTCGCAATGGCCGCGGTTGGCGTTCACTCCGTAGCCATGCTCGCAGTGACGGGGCTGGTGGCCGCGATCGTGTGCCGCAGCGTCGATGCCGGCGCGGGCTGGCTGTGCGGGATGCGCGGGATGCGCCGGGACTGACCGGACATGACCTCTGCAATCCCGGCAGGGCATTTGCCGCGGCGCTGGGTAGCCCCCCATTCATCAAGAAACATTGGTTACTTTTTGACGCAGTTCAGGGTATGCCGGGTGGGGAGGCGCTTCGACGCGACGTACACGCCTGTCACACAGCCGGAATATTCGGGCAGAGGGGTACCCGGAACCGGGCATATGCCGGGCTGCTACGCGTACTTACATTTTTGACTTGCAAATTCGAAATCGAAGGGCGTGGGGAGGTGCAAGCCATTGCTGCCGCACGCGGGCGCCTGCCCGATCAGGTAACGAAGGACCAAGTTGAAGCCATGAACAAGATCTTCCGAACCCTCTGGAATCCCACCCTCGGCACCTGGGTGGCCACGCCTGAAACCTCGCGCGGCCATGCCCGGTCGTCGGGCACGCGCAGCGCGCGCCGCGGCCGCGGCGGCACTGCTCGTGCGCAGCGCCCGTGATGGCGGCGGGCGGCGCGGGCGGCGTGCCCGTCGGCGAGACCACGCTGGGTGCGGGGCCGGCGGCAGTGACGGCACCGGCGGCGCCGGCGGCCTGAACGACACCACCATCAACGCCTTCGGCGGTGCCGGCGGTTGTCGACGCCCGCGGGCGTGACCGCGGGCGGCAGCGCCAGCACGGCCGGCTTCGGCCGCGACGCCCGGCACCGGCGGCGCGGCGGGCGCCGTCAGCATCCCGGTGGGACCGGGCGCGTTCCAGGGCCAGGACGGCGGCGCGGGCCAGGCACAGACCGGCGGCATGGGTGCCGGCGACGGCTACGGCGGTGGCGGTGGCGGCGGCTTCCAGGGCGCGTCGATCGCGAACAACGTCGGTTCGTCCGCCGACAACTACACGGGCGGTGCCGGCGGCGCGGGTGGCAACGGCTACTGGGCCGCGGGCGGCGGCGGTGCCGGCGGCTACGGCTCGATCCTCGATGCCCCGCTCGGCAGCTACACCGCATCGGGCCTCGACCGGCGGCGTGGGCGGCAAGGGCGGCGACGCGGCCTCGCAGGCCGGCGGCGGCGGCGGCGGCGGTGGCGGCTTCTACCTGAACGCCACGACGGCCGGCATCGTCTTCACCAACACCGGCGCCATCACCGGCGGCGCGGGTGGCGCTGGCGGTGCCGAGCTGGCCCCGGTACGCGCCAACAGCGCGGGCGGTGGCGGCGGCGGCGGCGGTGTGGGCGTCACGCTGGCCGGCAGCGCAGTCACCGTGAACAACACCGGCGCGATCGCGGGCGGTGCCGGCGGCGCGGGTGGCGCGGCCGGTGGCGGCGCAGGCGGCACGGGTTCGCCGGGCGCGGGTGGCGATGGCGGCATCGGCCTGTCGTCGACCGGCGCCGGCGCGACCGTCGTCAACACCGGCACGATCTCCGGTGGCGCGGGCGGTGCAGGCGGCGCCAACAGCAGCGGCGGCGCCGTGGGCGCCAACGGCGTCGGCGGCGCGGGCGTGTCGGGCGCCAACATCGCGCTGACCAACGGCGGCACCATCAACGGCGGCCTCGGCGGCGACGGCGCGACCCAGGCAGCGGCCGTGCGGTTCACCGGCGGCACCAACAGCCTCACGCTGAACACCGGCTCGGCCATGACCGGCGCCGTGGCCATCGACGCGGGCGCCACGGCCAGCGTGATTGCCGGCTCCGACGGCCTGAGCGTCAGCAACGCCCTGCTGCTCGGCGGCAACGCCACCGTCGACACCGGCGCCAACAGCCTGGCCTGGACGGGCCCGATCTCGGGCGCCGGCAACCTCGCCAAGGCCGGCACCGGCGTGCTCACGCTGAGCGGTGCCAACACCTACACCGGCGCCACCAACGTCGCGGCGGGCACCTTGCGCGCCGGCGCGGCCAACACCTTCAGCAGCGCCAGTGCCTACACGGTCGCGTCGGGCGCCACGCTCGACCTGGCCGGCAACAGCCAGACCATCGCGTCGATGGCCAACAGCGGCACCGTCTCGCTGGTGGGCACCGTGCCCGGCACCACGCTCACCGTCACCGGACCGTGGGTCGGCAACGGCGGCACGCTGCGCCTGGGCACTGCGCTCGGCACCAGCGCCAGCGCGACCGACCGGCTGGTGCTCAGCGGCGCCACCGCCATCGCCAGTGGCACGACCAACGTACAGGTCACCAATCTCGGCGGCCTCGGCGCACTGACCACCGGCAACGGCATCGAGCTGATCAGCGCCATCGGCGGCGCGACCACCACGGCGCAGACCACGAAGAGCGCGTTCGCCCTGGCCGGCGGCCATGTCGATGCCGGCGCCTACGAATACCGCCTGTACGCGGCCGATGCCAGCGGTGCCGGCGAGAACTGGTACCTGCGCTCCACGGCCACGGTGACACCGCCGACCGGCGGCGGCACGGGTGGAACGGGAGGCACCGGCGGCACCGGCGGTACGGGCGGCGCAGGCACGAGCACGGGCGGCGGCATCGTCGTGCCGACGTACCGTTCCGAAGTGCCGCTGTACGCGGCGCTGCCCGAGCAGCTGCGCCAGGCCAACCTGTCGATGCTGTCGAACCTGCACCAGCGCGTGGGCGACGACGGCGCGTCGGGCGCCAACACCGCGAGCCCAGAACAGGGCTATCGCCAGGCCTGGGGCCGCGTCATCAGCACCGAGCGCACCATCTCGCAGGGCGGCACCGTCAGCCCCACGAGCAAGGGCCGCCTCACCGGCTTCCAGGCCGGCACCGACCTGTGGGCCGACCCCAACTGGCGCGTCGGCGTGTACGTCGGCAAGCTCGACGGCGACATGCGCGTGAACGGCTTTGCCAGCGGCCTCGCGAACTTCGGCGTCGGCTCGACCGACCTGCGCAACGAGTACGTCGGCGCCTACGCCACGTGGAAGAACGACAGCGGCCTGTACGTGGACGGCGTGCTGCAGGGCGGACGCCACCGCTACAGCGTGTCGCCCACGCTGAACTTCGGCAGCGGCGGAAAGGGCGACAGCCTGCTGGCGTCCATCGAGGTGGGCCAGTCGTTCCCCATCGCCGAGGGCTGGAGCATCGAGCCGCAGGTTCAATTGGTGCACCAGCGCGTGAAGCTGGACAACACCAGCATCCCCGGCGCCCTGGTGCAGCAGGACAGCCACGACGGCTGGCTGGCGCGCGCCGGCGTGCGGATCAAGGGCGAGATCGCCACCGGCGCGGGCCTGCTGCAGCCCTACGTTCGCGCCAACGTCTACCGCAGCAGCAGCGGCACCGACGTCACCCGCTTCGTCGGCCCGGCCGGCTTCACCGACATCGCCACGCGCACCGGCGGCACCAGCACCGAACTCGCGGCCGGCGCCACGCTGCAGGTGACCGACAGCGTGAGCCTGTACGCCGAAGTCGGCAAGCTGTGGGGCGCGGGCAGCGGCGTGCGCACGAAGAGCAGCGTCGATGCGAGCGTGGGCCTGAAGGTCCGCTGGTAGGCGCGCTTTTCGCTTTTTTCGGAGACCGGCAGCAAGCGAAGAAAGCAGGCGAGAAAAAAGCGCCCATGGCCCTCGCGGGTCATGGGCGCTTCGACTTTTCTCGCCCGGTGCCTGTCCGGCGACGGCTAATCGTCGGCGGCCATTGCAGCGAACCCCTGCGCCAGGTCCGCCATGAGGTCGGCCGGCGCCTCCAGCCCGATGTGCAGGCGCACGACGGCGCCGCGTCCGCTCCAGTCGGTCACGCTGCGCGCGGCGCGCATGTTGGTCCACGCGACCAGGCTTTCGTAGCCGCCCCATGAGGAGCCCCGGCCGAACAGGGTGAGCGCATCGACGAAGCGCTCGACGGCCGCGTTGGCGATGCCGGGCTGCAGCTCGATCGACAGCAGACCGTTGGTGCCCTTGCAGTCGCGCTTCCAGAGGTCGTGGCCGGGGTGTTGCGGCAGCGCCGGGCAGAACACGGTGGCCACCTCGGGCCGCCGCTCGAGCCAGTGCGCCACCTCGAGCGCATGCCGCTCGTGCATCTGCAGCCGTGCCGACAGCGTGCGGATGCCGCGCAGCACCAGCCATGCGTCGTCGGGGCTCACGGTCATGCCGAACGCATCGCAGCGCTCGTTGAGCGGCCGCCACGCGGCCTCGGTGGTGGCCACGGTGCCCATCATCACGTCCGAGTGTCCCGACAGGTACTTGGTGGCGGCCATCGTCGAAATGTCCGCGCCCAGCGCGAGCGGCCTGTACTGCAGGCCCGAACCCCAGGTGTTGTCGGCCGCGAGCAGCGCGCCGCGCGCATGCGCGAGCGCGGCGAGCTTCGGCAGGTCGCACATCTCGTAGACGAGCGAGCCGGGGCACTCCGCATACACCAGCCGCGTGGAGGGCTCGAACAGCGCCTCGATGCCGCTGCCGTCCGCCGCAAAGAAACTGCTGCGGATGCCGTAAGGCTCGAGGAACGAATGCACGAGGTTGCGCGTGGGCTCGTACACGCTGTCCGACATCAGCACATGGTCGCCCGGCTTCAGGTACGACAGCAGCACCATGCCGATGGCGGCCAGCCCTGTGGGAAAGAGCCGCGTGCGGTAGGCGCCCTCGAGTTCGCTCACCGCATCCTCGAGCGCGAAGGTGGTGGGCGTGCCGCGCGCACCGTAGCTGAAGACGCGCTCGTCGTCGCGCCGCGCCCGCGCGTCCCGCATGGCGCCCACGCTGTCGAACAGCACCGTGCTCGCGCGCACCAGCGGCGTGTTCACGGGCGAGCCGCCGGCATGCGAGGGGTTCTTGCCGGTGCGCGTGAGGCGGGTGTCGGATGCCAGGTCTGCGGGAACGGTGTGCGAATCGGACATGGTGATGCGGGGCAGGAAGACGTCGGGCCGCTATGTTGCTCGAATTGGTCAGTCGGCGCGCGCGCCCGACAGCTTGACGATGCGCGACCAGCGGTCGATGTCCTGGCGAAGCTGCGCCGCGAAGGCCTCGGGCGTGTTGGCCACCACTTCGCTGCCGCCGTCGGTGACGAGCTTGGCCACTTCGGGCAGGTGCAGCGTGCGCACGATCGCCTCGTTCAGGTAGGCCACGCGTTCGGGCGGCGTGCCGGCCGGCGCGAAGAAGCCGTACCAGTCCTCGAAGCGCGCGCCGGCATACCCGAGCTCCTCGAGCGTGGGCGCCTTGGCGAACACGCCGATGCGGCGCGGGCTGGTCACGGCGAGCACGCGCAGCTTGCCGTTCTGCACCAGCCCGGCCACCGACGCGGTGGAGGTCACCAGCACGTCGACCTGGCCACCGAGCAGGTCGGTCAGCGCGGGGCCGGCGCCCTTGTAGGGCACGTGGGTCATGTCGATGTGGTTGTCCTTCGCCAGCACCACGCCGACCAGGTGCGACAGCGTGCCGTTGCCCGGCGTCGCGTAGGTCACCTTGCCGGGGCTCGCCTTGGCCTTGGCCGCCAGGTCGGCGAAGCTCTTCAGCGCCGAATTGGCGTCCACCACGAGCGCGAGCGGCGCGGCATTGATCTGCGTGATCGGCACGAAGTTCTTCACCGGGTCGAAGCCCGCGGAGGCATACAGCGTGGGGTTCACCGCCATGATCGACACCTGCGAGGTGAGCACGGTGTAGCCGTCGGCCTTGGCGTCGGCCACCGCCTTGGCGCCGATGTTGCCGCCCGCGCCGCCGCGGTTGTCGACCACCGCGGCCTGGCCGATGATTTCCGGCAGCCGCGTGGTCACGAGCCGAGCGGTCGCGTCGTTGCCGCCGCCGGGCGGGAACGGCGAGATGAACTTGATCGTCTGCGACGGGAAGCCGTTGCGCGGTGCCAGCGGCTCGGCCGTGGCGGGGTGCATGACCAGCGCCGCGAGCCAGGTGGCGGCGACGGCGAAGCGAACGAGCGGTGTGATGCGACTGGCAGACGACATGGCAGGACTCCTGGGATAGGAACGGACAGGGACGAACAACAGAAAGCGGATCGGGAGCGGGGTCAGGCGTGCGACCCGGCGGGGGAAGAGGGCAGGCGGAACGCCGCCTTCTCCTGCGCATCGAGCTGCGCGACAAGGCCGGTCTCCCATGCGAGGTAGCGGCGCGCGGCGTCCTTGTTGCCGTCGTGGCGGTCGTGCACGAAGAACAGGTAGTCGATGCAGTCGCTGTCGGCCGGCAGTGCGGGCGTGGCTTCCACCGGCAGGCCGGCGGCGCGCCAGGCGGCCATGCCGCCCTGCAGCAGCAGCGGTGCGGCAGCGCCCTCGAGTTCGGAGGCCGCGCTCCACGCCGCGAGCGCGGCGTCGTCGGCGACCAGCACCAGCTGGCGCGTCTCGTTCTTCGTGTCGGCCGCCAGGCGCGGGCGGATCGACCAGCGCGCCTGCGGAATGTGGCCGGCGCGGAACTGCATGCTGCCGCGCAGGTCGATCAGCGCCACGTCGTTCTTCTCGAGCCGCGTGGCGAGCGCCTGCGCATCGATGGTGGCAAGCGGCGGTGCGGCGGGCGCCGGGGCGGGTGCCAGCGACAAACCGCTCGCGAGGCCGCCCTCGAGCACGCTCGCGTCGTGCCCCATCTGCCGCAGCCAGCTCGCCACGGTGGGCGCGCGCACGCCGTCGTCGTCGAACAGCACGAGCCGCGCGCCGCGCACGCCGAAGTACTGGTCGCCCGCCTGCATCAGCTGCCCGCCCGGCGTGTGCTGTGCGCCCGGCAGGCTGCCGGCCGCGAATTCCTCCGGCGTGCGCACGTCGCACAGGAAGAGGCTGCGGCCCGCATCGGCGACCCATTGCTGCACGGCCTGCGCCGTCACCGTCGGCACGTCGAAGCGCGCGGCCAGCGCATTCGCGGCGGGGCGCAGGTCGGTGTTGCCGCTGTCGTCGGCATAGCGGTGCGTGCCGCCGTGCTCCAGCACGTGGTCGTTCAGGTACCAGCCCTGCGTGCCGTTCTCCAGCGCATACACCGGGTTGGGCAGGCCGAGGTTGATGAGCGTCTGCGCGCCGATGATGCTGCGCGTGCGCCCCGCGCAGTTGATGACGATCGGCGTGGCGGTGTCGGGCACCAGCCGGCGCACACGGTAGGCCAGCTCGCCGTTGGGGCAGCAGGTGGCGCCGGGGATGTTCATCTTGTGGAACTCGCTGACCGGGCGGCCGTCGAGCACCACCACCTTGTCGTTGCGCGCCAGCATGCCGGCCAGCTCGTCGGCGCTGACACGGGGCGTGTGATAGACCTCCTCGGCCAGTTCGCCGAAGGTCTTCGAGGGCAGGTTCACGCCCGCGAAGAGCACGTAGCCCGCGGCCTTCCAGGCCGGGGCGCCGCCGGCCAGCACGTGAACGTCGGTATAGCCCAGCGCCGCGAGCCGCGCCGCGGCGCGCTCGGCCACGCCGCCTTCGCCTTCGTCGTACAGCGCCACGCGCACGCTGCGCCGCGGCACCAGGCGCGGCGCATCGATCTCCAGCCGGCTGAAGGGCAGCGGGATGCCGTAGAACAGGTGCGCCTCGCCGTACTGGCCGTGCTCGCGCACGTCGAGCAGCGCGATCTCCGAGCCGTCGTGCAGCCAGGTCTTGAGGGTCTTCGGGTCGATGAAGGAGGTCATGGGAAAGAACAGGTCGTTGGGACGAACGGGGTCCTGCGAAGCCGCTGTCGCGGCCCGCATGAAGAAAGACGAAGTCGGAGGAAGAGGCGCCCTAGCGGCGCGTCTGCACGCCGATGCCCATGGTCTGGTACGTGCCGGCCGCGAGGTCGTAGGCGGTGCGCTGGTTCAGCGTCTCGAGCGCGCGGCCGTACATGTGCAGGTGGCGGATCACCTGGTCGCCCTGTATCTCGACCGAGTGGATGTCCTCGGGCATCAGCGCGATGCCCTTGCCGGGCGCCACGACCACCAGCTCGGTCTGCTTCAGCGTTCCCCGGCCCGGCACCGAGCCGTCGTCGGTGCGCTCGTAGACGCGGTTGTGCTCGGTGCCTTCCACCGCCGCGATGCAGGCCCAGGTGGTGTGGTTGTGCGGCACGATCTTCTTGCCGGGGCGCATCACGTTCAGGTAGAGCGCGTAGCTCTGGTCCGCGTCCTCGGCGATCAGGTAACGGGCCTGGTGCTCGCCGGCCTCGGGCGGCGGGAAGTCGGCGGCACCCCAGTACTCGGTGTGTGCCGCCAGGTCCTGCAGTGCGCCGAGCACCGTGCCGAGCGCGGCGCGGTTCGGTTCAGCGCCGGCGATGGCTTTCTTCATTGCATCGATGGACGTGGTCACGGCCTGCTGGCGTTGATCGGACGTGGTGCTCATGCATTTCTCCAGTGGGGTTGGCTCTTCGTGTGCATTCACTGTAGTGACCGCCGCGTGACGCCACAATCCAGCTGGCGCAGGAAACACATCAATAAAATTAATGTATGCCCACGCTCGATCTTGAATTGCTGCGCTCCTTCGCGGCCGTCGTCAGCCTCCAGAGCTTTGCCGCGGCCGCGGTGCACCTGGGGCGCACGCAGTCGGCCGTGACGCAGCAGATGCAGCGGCTCGAGGAGCAGATCGGCCATCCGCTGTTCGCCAAGCAGGGCCGGCAGAAGCGCCTCACGGAGCACGGCGAACGCCTGCTCACCTACGCCCACCACATGCTCGCGCTCAACGACGAGGCCCTGCGCAGCCTGCGCCAGGGTCAGCTCGAGGGCAACCTGCGCATCGGCGCGCCGCACGACGTGGCCGAGACCATGCTGCCGCTGCTGCTGACCGAGGTGGCGCGAACCTCGCCGCTGCTGCAGCTCGACATCCACATCGGCCGCAGTCCCTACCTGATGACCTCGCTCAAGAGCGGCGAGGTCGACATGATCATTTCCAACCGCGCCGACGCGCAGTCGCAGTTCGAGGGCGTGGTGCTGCGCAACTCGCCCACCGTGTGGCTGTGCGCCGCGAGCTACGTGCACGACCCGGCCAAGCCGGTGCCGCTCATCATGGCCGACGGCCCGAGCATCTTCCGGCGCATCGGCCACGAGGCGCTCGACACCGCTGGCGTGGCCTGGACACCGCGCTACACCTCGTCGAGCCTGATCGGCATCAAGGCCGCGCTGCGCGCGGGGCTCGGCGTGACCGCGCGCGGCGTGGAGCAGCTCGACGCCGGCCTGCGGGTGCTGGGCGCCGGCGACGGCATGCCGCGGCTGCCCGACCTGGCCTACTACCTCTACGTGCGCAGCCACGTGGTGAACCCGGTCACCCGGCAGGTGTTCGAGACGCTGAAGAAGCACCTGCGGCTGCCGCGCACCGACATGCCGGCCTGAGTGCCTAGGGCGTGTTCCCGGCCAGGCGCCGCACGAACCCGACAGGCTTCACGTCGGCGCGCACCTGCACCTCGGCCGCGCGCGCCCGCAGCTGGCCGCAACCGCCGTCGACGTCCTGGCCCGCGGAATTGCGCAGCTTGGTCAGGATGCCGCGCTCGTGCAGCACGCGCGCGATCTCCCTGCAGCGCTCCCACGACGGCCGGCTGAATGCCACGCCGTCCACCGCGTTGAACGGGATCATGTTCAGCACGCCGTACTTGCCGCCGAGCAACCGCACGAGACCGTCGATCTCGTCCGGCCCGTCGTTCACGCCCTCCAGCAGCGTCCACTGGTACTGGATGGGGTAACCCGTGGCGCGCGCATAGCGTTCGCCGGCGGCAACCACTTCCTCGGGCGTCATGCCGGGGGCGCGCGGCAGCAGCGTCCTGCGCAGCTCGGCCCTGGTGGTGTGCAGCGACAGCGCCAAGGCGGGCTTCACGCGCTCCTGCAGCAGCCTGTCGAACACGCGCGGGTCGCCCACGGTGGAGAACACCAGGTTCTTGTGGCCGACGTTGCCGACCGTGCCGAGCAGGTCGATCGCCTCGAGCACGTTGTCCAGGTTGTGGGCCGGTTCGCCCATGCCCATGAACACCACCTTGCGCACCGGACGGCGGGTGCGCGCGAGCGCGACCTGGGCAATGATCTCGGCGCTGCCCACCTGGCGCAGCAGGCCTTCGCGCCCCGTCATGCAGAACTGGCAGCCCACGGCGCAGCCCACCTGCGAAGAGACGCACAGGCCGTCGCGCGGCAGCAGCACGCTTTCGACGGTCTGGCCATCGGCAAGGGCCACCAGCAGCCGTTCGGAACCGTCCGCGCCCGGATGCACCGCGTGGATGCGCGCCAGTCCGGCCAGCTCGGCCTCGATGGCGGGCAGCGCGTCCATCAGCGACGCGGGAAAGAAGCTGTGCGGTAGGCGCCTGCCGCTGTTGCGCGGCAGCGCATGCGACCACAGGCGCAGGATGCGCTGCTCGTGGCCGGGGCCCGCGCCGGCTTCGCGCAGGCGGCTTTTCAGTTCGTGGATTCGCAGCATGGGCCGGCTAATGAAGGCCCCGGAGGTTCCGGAGGCTCTGGGAAGACATGCGACAGATTGTGCATGGCGGTCACCCGAAGTGAGGTGCCTTGTACCGCCCGGTCCCGGCGCGCAGAATCGCGCTCCCCACCCTGGGGCACGGAAGATGACGATGCCGTACTTTGTCCTCACGCCAGAGCGGCGCGATGCGCCTCTGAATGTGGTCGGCACGCAGGTCACGGTGCTGGCCTCGAACGCCGTCACTCGGAGTTTCGGCGTGACCTTCCAGCGGGGCGACGAGGGCACGGGCCCGCCGCCGCACAGCCACGACTGGGACGAGGCCTTCTACGTGCTCGGCGGCGAGATATCGTTCTTCTGCGAGGGCCGCCTGCACATGTGCCGCCCGGGCACGCTGGTGCACGTGCCGCGCGGCACGGTGCACGGCTTCCAGTACGGCCAGGGCGGCGGCCAGATGCTCGAGATCACCGGGGAGGGCGCGCTGGCCACCCGGATGTTCACCGACATGGACCACGAGATTCCCCCAGGCCCGCCCGACATTCCGAAGCTGCTCGCCGTGCTCGAGCGCAATGGCGTCACGGTCGAACTCTGAACCGCTCACTCGCGCGCGGCCAGCCACTCGCGCGGCGACACGCCGACCTTCTGCGTGAAGAGCCGCGACAGCGCCGACGCGTTGGCGTACCCGAGCGCGTCGGCGATCGTCTTCACCGACGCGCCGTTGCGCAGTTCCGCCTGCGCGATGGTGAGCCGCCAGTTCGCAAGGTAGTCCGCGGGCGTGGCGTCGACCACGGCCTTGAAGCGCTGCGCGAATGCGCTGCGCGACAGCCCGGCCTCGCTCGCCATCTGCTCGAGCGACCAGGGCTCGCCCGGCCGCTCGTGCATGGCAACCAGCACGCGCGCGAGCTGCGGGTCGCCCAGGCCGGTCAGCAGGCCGGGCGGCAGGCCGCTTTCGTGCGGATGATCGAGCAGCCAGCGCAGCAGCTGGATCAGCACGACCTCGAACAGCCGGTCCGCCAGCAGGCGGTGGCCGCACAGCACCCGCGTGGTCTCGGCGAACAGCAGCCCCAGCGACTGCTCGAGGCCTTCCACCGCATGCAGCGGAAGGCGCACGAGCGGCGGCAGCGCACGCGCAAGAGGGTGCGCCTCGCCGCCGTCGAAGTCGAGCGTGGCGCAGACGAAGTCGGAGCCTTCGACGGGCGCGTTGTGGAAGTCGTGGGACAGCGGCCGCGGATAGAACAGCAGGGTCGGTTCCTTCACCACCACCTTGCGCGGCACGCCGGCACGCGCCGAATGGGTGACGACCATTTCCCCGCGTCGCAGCACATGCAGGAAGCCGCGTCCCGGCTTCGCCGCGAAGTGCGTGGTGCCGCACAGGGGACCGCTGTGGAACAGGTGGGCGCGCACCTGGAAGCGCTCGAGCAGCGATGAGAGCCTGTCGATCGGTGGCAGGGCGGTGGCTGAGGTCATTGGACGAAAAGGTATGTTTTCTGGACAAAACGAGCCAAATCATACGGCCAGCGCGAAGACACTTCCTTCACCACTTCATTTCAAAGGAACACACCATGTCCCGCATTCCCCTCGTCAGCCAGGCCGAAGCCACCGGAGAAGCCCAGGCGCTGCTGTCGCAGATCCACGGCGCGTTCGGCGCCACGCCCAACATGTTCCGCGCCGTCGCCAACTCGCCGGCCGCGCTCAGGAGCATGTGGGGCTCCTTCGGCGCGCTGGGCGGCGGCGTCATTCCCGCGCAGCTCGGCGAGCAGATCGCGGTAGCCGTGGCCGACCGCAACGCCTGCAACTACTGCCTGGCCGCGCACACCGCGCTGGGCCGCAAGGCCGGGGTGTCCGCCGCCGACATGGCGGCCGCGCAGGCGGGCGAATCGTCCGACCCCAGGACCGCCGCGGCCTTGCGCTTCGCGCTCAAGCTCGTCGAAGACCGCGGCCAGATCGGCGAAGCGGACGTGCGGGCGTTGCGCGACGTGGGCTTCGACGACCAGCACATCGTCGAGATCCTGGCGCACGTCGCACTGAACCTGTTCACCAACTATGTGAACGTGGCCTTCGACGTGCCAGTCGACTTCCCGTCGGTCAGGCTGCGCGCCGCGGCGTGAGGATCGGTCGGTAAGAATCTCCCGGCAAGCGTGCCATGCGCGCTTGCCGGCGTTGCCTTCAAGTCGGAGCTTTCCAGTCATGCCCAATCACTTTCCCGAAGCCCCCGCGCTGCAGGTCTCGCGATGGCTCAACACCGACACGGCCCTCACGCTCGAGTCGCTGCGCGGCCGCGTGGTGGTGATGCACGCGTTCCAGATGCTGTGCCCGGCCTGCGTCACGCACGGCCTGCCGCAGGCCAAGAAGACGCGCCAGCTTTTCGCCGAGAAGGACGTCGCGGTGATCGGCCTGCACACCGTGTTCGAGCACCACGACGTCATGACGCCCGCGGCGCTCGAGGCGTTCGTGCGCGAGTACCGCTACGTCTTCCCGATCGGCATCGATACGCCCGCGCAGGGCAGCATTCCGGCCACGATGCGCGAGTACCAGCTGCAGGGCACGCCGAGCGTCGTGCTCATCGACAGGCAGGGCCGCATCCGGCTGAGCCGCTTCGGCGTGATCGACGACATGGCGCTCGGCGCGGCCATCGGCCAGCTGGCTGCCGAGGACGCGCCCACGACGCTGGTCACGCGCCCTTCGGCCGAAGCGGAAGCCGCCGGCCCGGAGGGTTGCGACGACGACGGTTGCCGCGCGGGCGGAGCCTGAACATGCCATGCATCCTCATGCTGCACCTTGCCGTCGAGGGCCCCGAATGACGCGCGAAGCCCTCACCATCGACGCGCTGCTCGTCGGGCCGGTGGCCCTGCTGCCCGACGGCCGCTCGCGCAGCGGCATCCACAAGTTGCCGGCCCACGACGCGCGGTGGCTGTCGGCCACCGGCCTGGACGGAGACTCGCAGGCCGACCTGCGCATCCACGGCGGCGTGGAGAAGGCGGTGCACCACTACCCGCGCGAGCACTACGCGGGCTGGGCGTCCTGGAGCCGGCGCGCCGACCTGCTCGCGAGCCCCGGCGCCTTCGGCGAGAACGTGTCGACCACCGGCTGGGACGAATCGAATGTGTGCATCGGCGACGTGGTGCGCCTCGGCGAAGCGCTGGTGCAGGTGTCCCAGGGCCGCCAGCCCTGCTGGAAGCTCGACGTGCGCTTCGGCGAGACCGGCATGGCGCGCGAGATGCAGGCGCGCGGCTGCACCGGCTGGTACTACCGCACGCTCGAACCCGGCTGGGTGCGCAGCGGCGCGCAGGCGGTGCGGGTCGAGCGGCCGCATCCCGACTGGCCTTTGTCGCGCCTCATCGCCTTGCTGTTCGCTCGCGACGAGCGCTTTGCGCCCGAATGGGAGCGCGCCGCCGAACTGCCTGCGTTGGCGCAGCGCTGGCGCGACACCTTCGCCAGGCGGGTGGCCGCAAGGCGCGTGGAAGACTGGGAGCCGCGCCTGAGCGTGCCGCCGCAGGACGCGTGAGCCGCCGGCCGGGCGCGCTCAGGCGATCATCAGTTCCAGGTCGGCGGCGAGCACGCGCGGCGCCGGCATGTCCTGGACCACGTGCTCGGCGAGGCCCGCGGCCATGGCCGACTGGCTCGGCCAGAAGCCGCCGACGTCGCTCAGGTTCGCGCCCTGGCACTCCAGCGCCACGCGCCACACGGCCAGGTGAAGGATGCCACCGAGCGCATTGACGCGCTCCGACCTGACCGGGCTCACGAAGCTCGCGAGCCCGCCGATCAGGTCCGGGGCGAAATCCCAGCGCTGTGCCAGCGACGCGCTCACGTCGCCGTAGTGATAGCCGAACTCGACCTGCTCGAGTTGCGCACGCCCGAGCGCGTCGAAGGGGTGGTCGTCGTTCAGCGCGGCCATCCGCGCGGGCATCGCCTGAGCCATGACCAGGTGCCCGATGGCATGCATGCTGCCTGCGGTGAAAGCCAGGTTGGGGTCGACGCGCCGCGTCCTGGATGCGAGGTATCTCGCGACCGATGCGACGCGCAGGCTGTGTGCCCAGAAGGCCGGCAGGTCGACGCCGTGCACCTTCCTGAAGGCGGCCGGCAGGCCCGAGCTCACCACGAACGAGCGCATCGCCGAGTGGCCGAGCATCAGGATCGCGCCCTGGATCGAGGAGATCTTGCGCTGGAGTCCGAAGAACGGCGAGTTCACCATCTGCAGCACCCTGGCCGCAAGCACCTGGTCGAGCTCGATGCGGTGCGCGATGTCCGCGAAGGAAACGTCCTCGTCGCGCAGCATCTCCATCAGGTCGGACACCACCCTCGGAACGGTGGGCAGCGACTCGTCATGGGCAAAGAGTTCGTCGAGTGTCATGGCGCTTGTTGGTGTATTGCCTCGGTATGCAAAAGATTCTCCTCCAGCATGTCGCCCGGCACACTCCTGATTTGCGCGAATCCTTCATTTCTACGGATTCCGGTGGTGCTCCCCGCCGCATACCATCACGGCTCCATGCATCGCCGCCGTTCCCGAAAGACATGACCCTCTCCACACGAAACCTGACCGCACTTCCGGACATCGATGGCCTGCGCCGCCTCGCGCAATCGCTGGCGACGCTCGATGCCATCCTGTCGCCGGAATGGGAGTACCGGTACTACTCGTTCAACCGGTCGTGGGCAGACGGCGAGATGATGGCCTCGATGCGCAACGGCTCGGGCGATCGCTGGTTCGCGCTCTTCTGCGCCGCAGGCGCCGCATTGCACGGCCGGGTGCAGGGTGCCCCGGCGGCCGCGGTCTTCGGGCGCCTGCCGTCCGCGTTCCACGACAACCTGCTGCACGAGCCGGCCTTCACTGCGCACGAGAGCACCTTCTGCATCTGGCGCCTCGAGGACGACACGCGCTGGTCGAGTGGCGCCGCTGAATCGGCGGCCGGCGACGACGCGGCCGGGCTGCTGGAAATCCTCGACGGACAACCGGCGCGCTACGTGGCCTTTGCCGGCAGCTATCACGAACGCGATCTCGAACCGGACGACGTCGCCGCGATCTACGCGCACCGGCCGCTCGCGCCGGCGCTGGTACGGCGCCTCAATCCCGATGTCGACCTGGCCGCGCTGGCGGACGACCTCGACGAAATCGGCTACCCCGTCGAAAGCCTCGACGCGCCCTGAACCGCGACGCGCGGAGCGTTCGCCACCACGTGGCTCCTGCGTCCGCGCTGCTTCGCCTGGTACATCGCCCTGTCCGCCGCGGACAGCAGGTCCTGCGGCGTTTCGTCTCCGCAGCCCACGGCGATGCCGATCGACACACCCATGACGGTCTCGGAACCCCTCAGCCGCAGAGGCGACGCGATCGCGTCGACGCAGCGTTGCGCCAGGATCGCGGCGGCGCGTTCGGCGGAGTCCTCGAAGTCGGCGGCCAGCAGCACGAACTCGTCGCCGCCGATGCGTGCCACGGTGTCGGTCTGGCGCACCAGGCCCAGCAGGCGACGCGCGACTTCTTCCAGTGCCTCGTCGCCGGCCTCGTGGCCGAGCGTGTCGTTGAGCGCCTTGAAGCCGTCGAGGTCGAGGTAGAGCACCGCGACCTGGTGGCCGTGCCGCTTGGCGCGCACCAGCGCCTGCTGCAGCCGGTCGTCGAGCAGCTTGCGGTTGGGCAGGCCGGTCAGGCTGTCGTGGTGGGCCATGCGCGCCAGTGCCGCCTGGTTGTCGACCAGCTTGGCCAGCAGCCGGTTGAAGGCCTGCGTGAGGTGGCCGATCTCGTCGTCGCGCACCACGCGCAGCGGCGCCAGTTCGAGTTCGCCGCGGGTCATGCGGTCGGCCTGGTTGGCGGCGCGCAGCAAGGGCCGCAGCAGCCAGGCCATGATGAACCCGATCACGATCAGCACCGCGGTGACCGCGGGCGCGCGCTGCTGCAGGATGAAGGTCTGCATGCGTCCCACCGGCGCCAGCGCTTCCGACACCGGCAGCCGCGCGACCACGAACCAGCCGCTGGTCGGCACCGAGGCGATGGCGGAGATCTCGTCGATGCCCTTGGCGTTGCGCGTCGTGCCGCTGCCGCGGTAGCCCGCCATGGCGCGGTCGTGCAGCAGGTTGACGCCTTCCGGCGGGGTCGGGGTCAGCGACATCGACACGTCGGTGGAGGCCACGAAGAGACGGTCGCGCGGCGAGATCACGAGGATGCCGCCGGCCTGGCCCACGCGCCCGGCCTGCAGGTGGTCGAGCAGCCCGTCGGCCGTGAGGTCCGCGGTGCCGACCAGCACGGCCGCCACCTGGCCCGAGGCGTCGCGCACCGGGGCGGTCATCGGCAGCACGGAATGCCGCGATACGGGGGCCTCGTGCGGAATGCCGAGGGCCGGGCGGCCGGCGAGGGCGCCGCTGAATTCCGAACTGTCCGCTGCGAGCTGCCCTTCGCCGTCGAGCCGCCTGCCGGTGGCGTCGGCCACCGTCAGCCCGAGCGGGAAGGCCTGGCTCAGCGCGTTGCGTTCGGCCAGCCAGGCGTGCAGTGCCGCGGGTTGCGCAAGGAGTTCCGGGGGCAGCGCATGGGCCAGGCGCTGCAGGAACGACAGCCGTTCGACGAGGTAGTTGTCGACGTCGCGGGCGACGTAGTCGGCCAGCGCCTTCTGCTGGGTCGCGACCGACTGGGTCAGGTCCTGCCGCAGGAAGCGGCTGAGCTGGATGTAGCTGACGGCGGTGCCGAAGATCGCCATCAGCAGGCCCATCGCGAGCAGGCGAACAACCAGACTGTTGGCAGATTTTCTGAGGTTCACTCTGTCGGCAAGTCCTGAAGCAGTGGTGCGGGACTGTATCCCAATCGCATGAAATGCAAACCCCAGTATTACCCGTTCTGCGAGGCCAGGCTCTCGCGCGTGGAACTCTGGCGGCGCGACCAGGCGAAGATGCCGCCCATTGCCAGCACCAGGAACGCGCCGAAACCCGCCAGCGTGGGCAGCAGGGGCGCGTCGAGGTAGAGCAGCCCGCCATACACCCCGAGCATGACGAGGGACGCCAGGCTCTCGTTGGCGTTCTGCACCGCGATCGACTGGCCCGGATGCATGCGCAGCAGCCCGCGGCTTTGCAGCAGCGCATTCATCGGCACCAGCAGCAGCCCCGCGAGGGCGCCCACCAGCACCAGCATGGCGACGGCAAACGCCGGCCCTGTCACCAGCGTCATCGCCATCACCGCGGCGCCCAGCACCACGCCCAGCGGCAGGGCCCGGCGCGCGCGCTCCAGCGGGAACCAGCGGGCCGCGCCCATCGCGCCGGCCACCATGCCGATGGCCACCGCGATCTGCAGCAGCGCACCCTGCGCCAGCGTGAGCCCGAGCCGCTCGGCGGCCCAGCGCAGCACCAGGAACTGCAGCGTGGCCGACGCGGCCCAGAACAGGCTGGTGACGGCCAGCGAGATGCGCGCGTCGGCGTCCTGCCACAGCAGGCCGAGCGAGCGCCGGAAATCGCGCAGCAGCCGTCCGGGGTGCGCCAGCGCCTTGCGATCGCGCGCCGGGCTGTACGGAATGGCCAGCGTGCAGGCTGCCGCCAGCAGGTAGACCGCGCCGATGGCGTGCAGGCCGAGGTCGCGGTCGACCAGCGCGCTGCCCAGCCCCACGCCGAACAGGATCGACACCACCGTGCTGGCCTCGACCCAGCCGTTGGCCTTGACCAGCTCCTCCTCCGGCAGCAGCTCGGGCAGGATGCCGTACTTGGCCGGCGAGTACGCCGCCGCGCCCAGCCCCACCAGCGCATAGGCCACCAGCGGCTGCACGTGCCACAGCAGCAGCGCGCAGCCGCCCAGCTTGACGAGGTTGGTGGCCATCAGCACCCGGCCCTTGGGTGCGGCGTCGGCCACGGCGCCCGCGAACGCGGCGAGCAGCACGTAAGACAGGTAGAAGAAGAGGCGCAGCGCGGGCGTCATCCAGCCGGGCGCGTGGCGCTGCGCGAGCAGTCCGATGGCGACGATCAGCAGGGCGTTGTCGGCCAGCGAACTGAAGAACTGCGCGGCCACCACCGCGCGCAGCGTGCGGGCGGTGCGCGCCGGGGTGCCCGGGTCGGCCGCGTTCACGCCGTCACGTTGAAGAAGTGCTGGCGGTAGCGTGGCGAGACCTCGTCCACCCGCAGCATCAGCGGCAGGTCGGCCGTGTTGAAGGCGACATCGAGCGCCGGCGGACCCAGCAGCCGCGCGCCGCAGCGCAGGTAGCCCTTGATGAGCGGCGGCGGCGACGCGGGCGGCGTGGCGTCGCTGTCGGCATCGGCGTCCGGGTCGGTGTCCAGCGGCAGCGCGATGCGGGGCTCGACGCGCCAGCGCTGCTCGACCAGGTGGGTGCGGCACAGCCGGTGCCACAGCCGCGCGGCGCTCAGGCCCTGGTCGTCCAGGCCGATGCTGGCGCAGCCGATCATGGTGTCGAGCTGGTGCTCGACCATGTACTGCCCCAGCGCCGTCCACAGCGCCATGATGACGCTGCCCGAGCGCCACTGCGCGTCCACGCACGAGCGGCCCAGCTCCAGCGCGCGGCCGCGCAGCGGTGCGAGGGGCGCAAGGTCGAATTCGGTGTCGGTGTAGAAGCCGCCCGCGCGGCGCGCCGCATCGGGCGTGAGCACGCGGTAGGTGCCGATCAGCGGGCCGGCGCCGTGCACCGGGTCCACCGCCCGCACCAGCAGGTGGTCGCAGAAGGCATCGAAGCGGTCGGCGTCGAGTCCCGGCGGCGTGCCTTCGGGCGGCGACAGGCTGGCGCCCATCTCCTGCGCGAAGACGCGGTAGCGCAGGCGCTGGGCGTCTCGCAGGTCTTCCTCGCAGTCGGCCCAGCGGGTTTCCAGCAAGGTGGCGGCGGTCGGGTCCGGGGGCGTGCGCTCTTTCATGCAGTGCCTTCGTCAGTTGGAAGGGGGATACCGGTCCACCAGGCGGTTCTGCCGCCGGTTGAGCCTCGCGAGCGCCAGCAGGCCGATGGGCCGGACGCCCGCCTTGCACTGCGCCGCACCGATGGTGAACAGCAGCCGCTGCTTGGCGAAGACCATGCGGAAGCCCTGCAGCACGCCGATGCCGGGGTCCCAGGCCTCGATCGCCTCGGAGCCCGCGCCGTTGATCTCCATGATGGTGAAGCCGCGTCCCGCGCCGAGTTCGCGCAGGCTGTCGTAGCGCACGTCGAAGCGCCCGAAGTGAAAACCCGGCATGTCGCGCGCCACCGCGTCGATCGCGCGCACCAGCTCGGGCGTGACGAGCGCCGCGCCGTTGCGGTACAGCCCGCCCACCCGGGTCGAGCCGATGGTGGCCAGCCGCACCTGCTGGCCGGCGGCGGGCACGCTGTCCGGCGGCACGCTGCACGCGTGACGCGGCGAGCGCGCGATGCGCCGGGCGCGCGCGTCGCCCGCCACGAGTTCGGCCACGGTGCTGCACCCGTCGCCCGTCACCCGCGGGAAGTAGCGCAGCGCCAGCCCGATGATGCGGCCCTCGTCCGTGACCGGGTCGCGTGCGTAGAAGATGCCCGCTTCGCCTTCCTGCGGCAGGTAGTGCTGCAGCACCACGGTCTCGCCCGCGGGAAACGCCGCGAGGTACGCCTGCAGGTCGGGCATGCCGTGCAGCAGCCGCACGCCGTAGCCGCACAGGCCGAGGTCGGGCTTGGCGACCACCGGGAAAGCGAGGCCGGCAGCCGCCATGCTCCGCTGCAGCGAGGCCGGCGTGGCAGTGCCGTCGTTGAACACCGCGCAGTGCGCGGCCGTGAGCGAGCGCGCCAGCGGTCCCATGCCGCGGAAGTACTCGAGCTTGCCTTCGCCCACCAGCCCGCCGGACGTCAGGTGCGGATTGGCAGCCGAGGGCACCGTGGGGCCGCCATGGCGCAGCGACAGCCACAGCCACTGCACGACCAGCGGCACGCAGATGAGCCACTTGGGCATGCGCTCGAGCACGCTGCATTCGCGCACCCCGGCGAGCGGGCCGGTGGCCGTGTCGAGGTCGGCCGGGCCGGCGAGGTCGAGCCGGGCGGCCATCAGGCGGCCTCCGGCGCGCGCGTGGCGACGAGGCCCACGGCGGCGATGCGGTCGATGTGCGCGTACACCGGCCGCTCGAGCTCCTCGCCGAATACGTCGGGGTCGATCTCGGTGTACGACCATTCGGTGCCCGACGCGGCCAGCAGCGGACGCATCTCGGCCAGGAACGGGTCTTCGCCGTCGACCATCGCGACGCCGGTGTACAGCAGCAGCTGCCCGCCGGGTGCCAGGCGCCCGAGCGCGTCGGTTGCGATGCGCGCGCTCAGCGCGCGGCCGAGCCGCGTGCCGCCATGGCGGTAGGCGCGCCGCGCGGCGTCGTCGAGGTAGGGCGGGTTCGACACGATGAGGTCGAACATGCCGTCGACCGCCGCCAGCGCATCGCCCTGCGCCAGCGTCACCGTCACGCCGGCCACTTCGGCGTTGACGGCGGTGTACTGCAGCGCGAGCGGGTTGATGTCGTTCATCACCACCTTGGCCGGAATGCCCAGGGCGGCCAGCGCCCGCGCCACCGCGATGCCGCCCGCGCCGCTGCCGCAGCCCACGTCGAGCACCCGCAGCGGTCGCGGCTGCACGATGCGATGCGCCAGCGCATGGCCGAGGAAGCGCGCGAAGCGGCTGGTGTCGGGCCCGAAGAACACCGCGTTCTCCTCCACCGTGGGATAGGCCGAGTGAAGGAACAGGTCGTCGCCGAGGCTCGCGATGCGCACCGTGCTGCGCAGCAGCGTGCCGGTGCGCGCGACGACGCCGGCGTGCTCCATCGCGGCCAACAGTTCCGGCGCCACGGCGCGCGCCTCGAACGGCAGGTTCCAGCCGAAGATGTCGCGCAGCGTGGCACCCGGTTCGCGCCCGCGCCGCGCCAATACGCGCTGGTGGGTGAGCGGCGTGACCGTGGTGAAGCGGTAGCCGGTGGCCGCCACCTGGCGCAGCACGCCGGCCGCGTTCAGCATGCAGCGGCCTCCTCGGCACGCAGGGCTTCGTCGAGATGCGCGGTGTAGCGGTCGAAGCAGCGCTCGCCGCACACGAGCCGCATCAGCGCGCCTTCGGCAATGAACTGGCCGCAGGACGGCTCTGCCGCCACCAGCGGATGGATCACCTCGCGCAGCCATGCGCGCGCATGCGACACGTCCAGCGCCGCATGCAGGTCGAAGTACGCGCGTGCGCGGCCGCTCAGGCCCAGGCGCCGCATGCCCGCGGCCACCTGCTTCACGCGTCCCGGCGCGGTGAGCTCGATGACGCCGAGCGCGCCGATGGCGTGGTAGCCGTAGCGCCGCGTGGTCGCCAGGCCCACCATGGTGTTGGCGAGCGCCAGCGATTCCCACACGGTGCCGTCGATGGACGGCTGCAGCCCGAGCTCGCGCACCATCTGCTCCAGCATCTGGCCGTGCATGGCGCTCTGCTTGCCGTGGCCCATCTCGTCCCAGAAGTTGCGCGCGCATTCGAGCTTGGGCTGCGGCGGCAGCTTGACCTGGGTGTAGGCCAGAAGGTCTTCGAAGCCCGCTTCGCCGGCGGCTTCCTGGGTGAGAAACCACCGCATCTGCGGCAGCGTGGCCTCTTGCGCGAGCCGTTCGAACAACGGATGGTTCTGCCCGGGACCGTTGTGCGCAAGCCGTTCGAACCAGTTGACGAAGTGGTCCGCATTGCCGGCCGAGCCGCAGGCCCCCACCTGCACGGTGGTGCGCAAGGCTTCGAGAAAGCCGCCTTCGAGCAGGCGGTATTCATGCTCGCGCGCAAGTTCTTCCTTCCAGCCGGGAGCGGGCGTGCCCGGCTTCAGCCGATCGGCGTTGAACCGCGCCAGCCGCCGATGCAGCGAGGCGTTCGTCTCCGGGATTTTCTGAGCAGGCATGGCCGGTCCTTGTCACCGCTGGGCAAAAAGGCAGGTTGCGCCTTTGCGCGGCGGCTGTCCGTCAGACAGCGGCTACAAATTCGCCCCCTCACGCGGGGCCCCGCA
The DNA here is from genome assembly GCF_902712855.1 of Variovorax paradoxus. Taxonomy (NCBI): domain Bacteria; kingdom Pseudomonadati; phylum Pseudomonadota; class Betaproteobacteria; order Burkholderiales; family Comamonadaceae; genus Variovorax; species Variovorax paradoxus. The sequence goes on along the minus strand of NZ_LR743508.1, from coordinate 558,383 downwards.
CTCAGGTCGCCCAGATGCGCGGCGTGGCGGCCGGCAGCTGCCAGAGTTCGCCGCGCCATGCCTGCCAGACCTGCCGCAGCAGCTGCATGGCGGGTTCGACGACCGGTGCCAGCACGCGCAGCACGACCACCTCGGCATGCGGGCTGGTGGCACCGGCGCTGTCGGCCAATCCGTGCGCCTCCAGCAGCCTGCGTGCGTGCGCCAGCAGCACGTCGCGGCGCGCGCGTTCCAGGGGCGATCCGGCCACGAAGAACAGCGATGCCATGCAGCGATGGCCGCCCAGCCCCAGCGGGCTCTGCAGCAGCCGGCGGTCGGCCGCGTCGATGCGTCCGCGCTCCAGCCACACGCCGGGTACCTCGATGTGCTGCAGGTAGGTACCCCGCTCGAAGGGCTGGCCGGCGTTGGGCAGGCCGAGCGCGGTCACATCCCAGCCGATCAGCTCGGCACCGGGCGCGGCCTCGATGGACAACCGGTTCTCCGCCTGGCAGCCGATGTAGCAGATGGCCTCGAGCGGCAGCCATTCGAGCCGTGCGCCGGCTGCGAGCCGGATGCGGGTGCGCTGCAGCGCCAGCTCGCCTTCGGACCGGTAGAAGCGCGAGGCGCCCGGCGTGGTGATGAGGCCGTGGCTGCCGTCGGCGGCCTCGATGTCGATGTCCAGCGTGTCGCCGCCCACCAGGCCGCCCGGCGGGTGCACCAGCACGTTGTGGCAGACGCTGTCGCCCTCGGGGTAGAGGCTCTGCAGGATGCGCAGCGGGCCGTCGTGGCGGAAGCGGGCGACGGTGCGGGCGGCTTCGTGTCGATAGGAGAGATGGAGACGGGCGTGCCAGGGCATGCAGCGAGTCTCGCACGTGGCGTGCCGCGCCTAGGGTGCGCTGCGCGCCTGCGATCTCTGCTTCTTCATCTCGCCGGCCGCCTTCACCGCGACTTCCTTCAGTTCCCGCACCATGAGGCTGCCCTGCATCGCGCTGGTGGTGAGGAAGCTCACCGGCGGAAGGTTCCATCCCAGCCGGTAAGGCAGGGCTCGCCAATGGCCCTTGGCCTCCATGTCGTCCACGACGTCGCGCGAAAGGATGGAGATGGCGTTGGGCTCGTCGCGCAGGGCCGTCTCCAGGGTCCGGATGGACGTGGACTCCAGCATGGGCACGGGCGGCTGCACGCCCGCACCGACGAAGACGGCGTTGTAGGTGCGCCGCATCGGCGTGTTCAGCGGCGGAAGTATCCAGTCGAGCTTCGCCAGGCCGGCCCAGTCGAGCGGACCGCGCGACAGCCTCCTGGCGCTCCTGGCGGACACCACGAGGCAGGGCTCCTGCTCGTAGAACGCCTCCTGCACGAGGCCGGTGGCGTCGCCGTCGTACGAGCGGCCGATGGCGCAGTCGAGCTCGCCTGCGAGCAGCAGTCCCACCAGTTCGTCGGTGGTGCCTTCGCGCACCATCGCCGCGACGCGCGGTGTGCGGTGCAGCAGATGGTCCAGCAGGGCGGAGATGAACTTCTGCGGCACCTGCTGCGTGAGCCCGATGCGCACGCGGCCGCCGCGCCCCGCCTCGTAAGACGAGAGAACCTGGGCCGTCGCCTCGAGTTCGGCCAGCGCGCGCTTCGCATAGGCCAGCACCGCCTCGCCGCTCGGCGTGGGAACGAGGCCGCGGCTGGTCCGCAGGAAGATCGCGCTGCCGAAGACCTCCTCGACCTCCTTGAGCGCCTTGGTCACCGCGGGCTGGCTCACCCGCATCTCGGCGGCGACCCTGCCCAGCGTCCGATGCCGGTCGATGCGTTGCAGCAAGGCAAGCTGGCGCAGCCTCAGGCGTGAAAGGAGCGCCTGGTGAAGCATCTCGGCAGGGTCGCGGAAGGAAGACAAGCCATAACTCCCGGGTTATCGGTGCATCAGTTTATAGATGCTTTTCCTGAATCGACCGGCCTAGACTTTCCTCATGACATCACCGTGCAACATCCATGATGTGGACCTGGACCTCCTCGCGGCCTGCACCACGCCGGGGGAGGGAATGGCCGCGATCGATGCGCTGCGGCGCCGGATCGCACCGCAGTCGATCTTCAGCATCCAGCAGAACGTGACGACCGCGCGCGATGCGGCAGGCGAGGTGCTGCTGCGCCGCTTCCACTCATCGGAAGCGGAGCGTTTTCCGGTCAATGGCGCCAAGCGCAAGACACGCACGCCATGGACCGAATGCCTCTTCGTCGAGGGGCGCCCTTTCGTCGGCGAAGGGGCGCATGTGCTCGCGCAGCACTTCGACGACTTCGAGCAGATGCGTGCCATCGGCCTGCGCAGCGTGATCAACGTGCCGCTCATGCAGGGCGCGCTCTGCTACGCGACCTTCAATGTCTTCGGCACCCGCGACCGCTGGCTGCCGGAAGAGATCCTCGGCATCCGGCTGCTGGCGCTCGCCGCCGCGCGCTGGGTGCCTGCCATGCCGGGGCTCGCCTACAGGTTCGCGGCGGCGCCTGCCGCGTCCCATCTTTCCGCCATGCAGGCGCAAGCGCGCTGAAGGAGGACTTCCATGCCCGTGACCGCGTTGCATCACTTCACCATCCGCTGTGCGCCGCAGGAGCTGCCGCTGCTGCTGGACTTCTACACCCGCGTGCTGCGCCTGGAGGCTGGCCGGCGGCCCGAGATTCCCGCGCCGGGCGCCTGGCTCTATGCCGGAGGCCAGCCGATCGTGCACCTGTTCGCGCACCTCTCGACGCCGGACGCGCCCGTGCAGCCGGTCACCGGGCATGTCGACCACATCTCCTTCCGATCGCACGGGCTCCGGGAGATGCGCGCGCACCTGGGCGGACTGGGCGTGCCGTTCAGCGAGGCACCGATTCCCGGCTGGAACATCCAGCAGCTGTTCCTGCATGATCCGCGCGGACTGAAGATCGAGATGACCTTCTGGCTGGACCAGGAGGAAGCCGCGGCACAAGTGCAGAAGGAAGGCGGCGCGACATGACCGAGTTCCTGCAGGCCGGCGAGGTGCGCATCGCTTTCGAGCGGGCCGGCGAGGGGCCGCCGCTGGTGCTCATGCACGGCGCGGAAGCCACCCGGCAGATGTTCGCGGCGCTGGTGCCGCATCTGGCGAGCCACTTCACCGTCATCACCTACGACCAGCGCGACTGCGGCGAAACCGAAGCCCCGGAACACGGCTGCACGCTGTCGGACCTCGCGAACGATGCGCAACGGCTGATCGGCGGCCTGGGCCTCAGGCGTGCGCACGTGTTCGGGTCTTCCTTCGGCGGGCGGGTGGCGCAGGCGCTGGCGCTGATGCACCCGCGCGTCGTCGATCACCTGGTTCTCGGCAGCACCTGGCCGCTGCCGAGGCCGCTGGAAGAGCTCTGCCCCGACGCGCGCCGCCTGGGCGAGGTCCGGCGCGGTCTTCCCGGCACCGCCGAAGAGCTGGCGACATGGTTCTTCCCCGAGGCTTTCCTCGTGGAGCGGCCCGAGCTGCGGCGCTTCTTCGCGAACGTGCGGCCCGCATCGCCGCGGTCCGCGCGGCGCGCCGCCACGGTGCAGACGGCACTCGACAGCGGCGTGGCCGGCATCGTGGCGCCCACGCTGCTGCTGGCCGGCGAGCTCGATCGGGTGGTGCCCGCGAGCGTGACCCTCGCCATGGCGGCCCGCATCCGCAATGCCAACGCCGTGCTGCTGCCCTCGGTCGGCCACGTGACGGCGATGCAGGCGCCCGAGGCGCTCGCCCGGCACATGGTTCATTTCTTGAAGCCCACAGGAGTCGACGCATGAACGCACCGCTACGCCCCGACTACATCCGCATCGAGGGACTGTCCAAGACCTTCGGAGGCGGCAACGAGGGCGTGCTCGCGCTCAAGGACATCGACTGCACCATCGCGCAGGGCAGCTTCGTCACCATCGTCGGGCCGAGCGGGTGCGGCAAGAGCACGCTGCTGCGCATCCTGGCCGGGCTGCTCGACTACGGCATGGGCACGGTGATGCTCGACGGCCAGCCCATCCGCGGCACGCGCCGCGACGTGGGGGTGGTGTTCCAGAGTTCCATCCTGCTGCCCTGGCGCACCATCCTGGAGAACGTGATGCTGCCGGCGGAGGTACTGGGCCTGGACATGAAGAAGGCCCGCGACCGCGCGATGCAGCTGCTGCAGATGGTCCGGCTCGAAGGCTTCGAGCACAAGCTGCCGCGCCAGCTGAGCGGCGGCATGCAGCAGCGTGCATCGATCGCGCGGGCACTGCTGCACGACCCGAAGATCCTGCTGATGGACGAGCCCTTCGGCGCGCTCGATGCCATGACGCGCGAGCGCATGAACCTCGAGCTGCAGCGCATCTGGATGGAAAGCGGCAAGACCGTGGTGCTGATCACGCACTCCATTCCGGAGGCCGTGTTCCTCGGCGACAGGGTGTTCGTCATGTCGCCGCGCCCCGGCACGCTGGAGCGCGTGCTGCCCATCGACCTGCCGCGCCCCCGCACCATGGACGCGATGTCGCATCCCCGCTTCGCGGCGGCGTCCGCGTCGATCCGCGAGCGTTTCTCGCACGCTGCCTCGTTCGACTGAAAGGACGCCCCATGACCACCGCCATGCTGAACTCCTCCCGGACCGCGTCGTCGGCCGACACCGCCACTCCGGTCGCCACGCCTGTGGCGCCGAGGTCGCGCCGGCGCGCCAATCCGCTCGCCTCCACGCGCGTGCAGTCCGTCCTGCTGCTGGCCGCATTGCTGGGTTCCTGGGAGGCCGCCGTGCGCTGGTTCAAGGTGCCGCAGCACCTGGTGCCGCCGGTCAGCGACATCGCGGTCGCGCTGTGGCGCGGCCTGGCCACAGGACCGATGGCGAAGGACGGCTTCTGGTACCACGGCGGCGTGACGCTGGCGGAGATCCTGCTGGGGTTCTTCGTCGGCGGCGGCATCGGGCTTGCGATCGGCATCGTGATCTCGCAGATGCCGCGGCTGGAGGCATTGCTTGAGCCCTACGTGGCGGCGCTTCAGAGCGTGCCCAAGGTGGCGGTGGCGCCGATCATCGTGGTGTGGCTGGGCTTCGGCATCAGCTCCAAGGTGGTCATCATCTGCCTGCTCACGTTCTTCCCGGTGCTGGTGACCAGCATCGCGGGCTTCAAGGCGGTGGACACCGACCGCATCGACCTGCTGCGCTCGCTGTCGGCGTCGCCCTGGCAGATCTTCCGCAAGGCCAAGTTTCCTACCGCGCTGCCGTACATCTTCGCGGGCCTCAACATGGCCGCGGCCTTCAGCGTGGTCGGGGCCGTGGTCGGCGAGTTCGTGGGCGCGCAGGCCGGGCTGGGCGTGCTGATCCTGCAGATGGAAGCGCAGGCCGACACCGGCGGCAGCTTTGCCGTGTGCATCGTGCTCTCCGTCATCGGCATCCTGCTGACCTCCGCGCTGCGCCGCGTGCAGCGGCGTGTCCTGCACTGGATGCCCGCCGATACCTCCCAGCGCCCGGTGAACACCTGAACCGGCCGCATTCCCGGTCCCTCTTTTTCCTTGAAGGAGCACAGCGATGTTGACGAGACGTGATCTTGGCCTGGGCCTCGGCGCCTGGGCCCTTGCGACGGGACTGCCGGCACTGGCGCAGGGCGTGCGCGTGATGAAGCTGGCGAACACGGCGGCGGTGAACGACCCGCAGCAGTGCTTCGTCACGGCGGGCCAGCATCCGCGGCTCAACTTCTACAAGCCCGCCGGCGTGGACCCGGAGTACGTCAACATGTCCAGCATGACGCAGGCGCTGCAGAGCCTGCGCGCCGGGCATGTGGATTTCGGGCCCGCGGTGCCGGGCATCCTGCTGCCCGCGATGGCCAAGGACCCGTCGCTGGACCTGGTGAGCGTCTACAAGTGGCTGCCGGGCAATGCCAACACGGTCGTGGTCAAGCCGGGCAGCCCGATCAAGTCGGTGGCCGACCTCGTGGGCAAGCGCATCGGCGTGCGCAGCCAGGGCGACGCGGGCATCGTCGTCACGAAGACCATGCTCGCCGAACTGGGGCTGAAGGACGACACCTGCGAGTACATCGCCATCGGCGACGGCGCGCCCGCCGGGGCTGCCATCGACAACGACCGGGTGGACGCCATGGTGGCCTTCGACACCGCGACGGCACGCATCGAACTCGTGGGCACCAGGCTGCGCTATGTGCCGCTCACGCCCAGGTTCGCGCGACTGGGATCGGGCTGGCTGTGCGTGCCGCGCAAGCTGCTGAAGGACGAGCGCAAGTCGCTGGTGGCGCTGTTCCAGGGCATGGCGAAGTCGACCATCTTCTCGAACGCGAACCTCGATGCGGCCATCGACCTGCACTGGGCGGTGTACCCCGAGAGCAAGCCCAAGGGCCGCAGCGAGGAAGAAGCCCGCAAGGAACTGGCGTTCATCCTCAAGGACCGCAAGAACAGCTGGATGCGCCGCCCCGACGACCCGGACCAGCGCATGGGCGCGTCGTCGCTGGCCGAATGGAACTCGAACATCGAGATGGCCGCGGAAAGCAGCAAGAACCCCAAGCTCGGCAAAGAGCTCGGCGACCCGAACCGCCTGTTCACGAACGACCTGATCGACGAGATCAACAACTTCGACAAGCAGGCCGTGATCCGGATGGCCAGGGAATTCAAGCTGTAGAGCGCACACCCACACACTCAGGAGCCGCATCATGAATGTCCTCGTCTCCGGCGCCAGCATGGCCGGCCTGTCTGCCGCCTACTGGTTCGCCCATCTCGGCCACCAGGTGACAGTGGTCGAGCGTTCGGACGGCCTGCGCCCCGGCGGTGCACCCATCGACGTGCGCGGACGGGCGCTCGGCACGGCGCAGCGGATGGGCATCCTCCAGCGGATCGATGACGAGAAGGTCGTGATCTCGCAGCCGGCGCCGGTGCTCGACGCGAAGGGAGAGCAGGTGGCGACGCTCGACCTGCGGTGGTTCGCCAACGAGACCGACGACGACATCGAGATCTCGCGCGATCGCCTCAACAACATCCTGCTCGATCTGATCCCGAAGGATGTCGGGTTCCGATTCAAGGTGTCCATCGCATCGCTCGTGGACGGCGAGGGCGGCGTGGACGTGGCGCTGACGGACGGCTCGCAGGGCCGCTACGACCTCGTGGTGGGCGCCGACGGCCTGCACTCGAACGTGCGCAGGCTCGCCTTCGGCCCCGAGAGGGACTACGTGCGGCACTTCGGCCACTACGTGGCACTGCTCGACCTGCCGAAGGAGCGCGAGTGGTCCCGCGGCATGCTCAATGTGCCCGGCCTGAAGATCAGCGTGCGCAACGCAGGCGACGGACCGCAGGCCATGATGATCGCCGCCAGCCCCGAGATCGACTACGACCACCGCGACCTTGCCGCTCACCGCAGGATCATCGACGGCTTCCTCTCGCGCGTCGATGCGTGGCAGGTCCCCGCGATACGTGAGGCGTTCATGGACCCGGCCGCCAAGGGCTTCTATTTCGACTCCGTGAGCCAGACCCACATGCCGAGCTGGATCAAGGGCAACGTGGCCGTGATCGGCGATGCGGGCCACTGCGCTGCGCTGCTGTCAGGCATGGGAACCACGCTGGCCATGGTGTCCGCCGAGACGCTCGCCCGAACCTGGAGCGAGTGCGGCGGCGACATGTCGGCCGCATCCCCGGTCTATCACGAGAGCCTGCGCCCCTACGTCGAGCAGTGCCAGGCCTTCGCGCACGAAGGCGCGCCGATCATGGTGCCGAGGACGCAGGAGGCGCTCGACCAGCGCAACGCGAACTTCCGGCGCTACGCCGAAAAGGCTGCCGCGTCATCGGCCGCGCCATTGGCCGCGACCGCAACCGAGGGCAACGCCTGAGCAGCAGCCGGCGCCCGGCCGCGCCCGTCAGGGCAGCAGCAGGATCGCGCCGGTGACCGAGCGGCTCTCGGCCGCGCGGTGCGCGTCGGCCGCATCGGCCAGCGCGAAGCGCGCGCCGATCGAGGCACGCACCGCGCCGGAGGCCATGGCGTCGAACACGTCCTTCGCGTTGGCGCGGAAGGTGGCGGGGTCGGCGTTGTGCGGGAACACCGAAGGGCGCGTGAGGAACAGGCAGCCCTTCTTGTTGAGCAGCTCCGGGTCGATGGCCGGCGCCGGGCCCGAGGCCGCGCCGTACAGCACCACCATGCCGAACGGCGCGGTGCAGTCCAGCGAGCCCATGAAGGTGTGCTGTGCGACCGAGTCGTACACCACGCGCGCCTTGCGCCCGCCGGTGGCGTCGATCACCTGCTGCACCCAGTCGGGCTGCGAATAGTCGATGGCCGTGTCGCAGCCTGCCGCGCGCGCCACCTCGCACTTGGCGGCGGAGCCGGCGGTGCCGATCACCGTGGCGCCCAGCGCCTTGGCCCAGCCGCTGAGGATCTGCCCCACGCCGCCGGCGGCCGCATGCACCACCACGATGTCGCCGGGCTGCACCGCGTGCGTCTTCTTCACGAGGTATTGCGCCGTCATGGCCTTGAAGAACACGGCGGCCGCGTCCTCGTCGGAGATGGCGTCGGGAATGCGCACCAGCTTGGCGGACGGCACGTTGCGGCGCTCGGCATAGGCGCCGACACCTGCGTTCATGTAGGCCACGCGGTCGCCAGGCTTCAGGTCGGTGACGCCTTCGCCCGGCACTTCGACCACGCCGGTGGCCTCGTGGCCCAGGCCGGTGGGCGAGGGCAGCGGGTACTTGCCGCTGCGCTGGTAGACGTCGATGTAGTTGAAGCCGATGGCGGTCTGGCGCAACTGCACTTCGCCGGCGGCGGGCGCGGGAAGGTCGACGGTCTCGAGGCGCATGGCCTCGGGGCCGCCGAACGTGGCGACGCGGATCGCGCGGGTGGTGCGTGCGTGGGGGGCCTGTGGTGTCGCGGTCAAGGGGCTTGCTCCTGTGTGTTCTCGTGGGCCATGGCGGCCGACGCGATTCTGGGCGAAGCCGGAGCCCCGGACAGGAGCGGGTCTTTCGGAGGCCGGGGCCCTCAGGTTTTCCAGGCCCCGTCGTGCGCCGCGCTGGCCTCGTCGATCAGCGCCGGCCCGACGCATTCGATCGGGTGCGGCGAGGCGCGGAACACGTCGCGGCACGACAGCTCGGCGTCGCGCTGGTCCTGCCGTTCGCCGCGGAACACGCGCAGGCGCTCGGCGTCGATGCCGAACACCACGCGGCCGATGTTCGACCAGAAGATGGCGCCCGCGCACATCACGCAGGGCTCGCCCGAGGCGTAGAGCGTGGCGCCCGCGAGTTCCTCGCGCGAGATGTTGCGCCCGGCCAGCGCGCGCAGCGCATTCACTTCGGCGTGCGCGGTGCAGTCGCCGGTCTCGATGTTGCTGTTGCCGGCCTCTGCCAGCACCTCGCCCGAGGCCGAGACGATGACCGAGCCGAACGGGCGGTTGCCGCGCCGGCGCGCGGCGTGCGACCAGCCGATGGCCTTGCGCAGGTAGCGGCCGTCGCGCTCGTCGAGCGTGCTTTCGGCGGGGTAGGTGGAGGTGGTGTTGTAGCTGTTGAAGTTCATACCTTGGGGAGATTGCGTTCGCTGCGCGATGGGAGCATCGAAGTGTTGAAGATGGCGTCGGACGCAGGCTTGACCTTGAGGCCGAACACATCGGCCACTTCGTCGACCTGCTGCTCGAGCGTGAGCTTGCGGATGTCGCCCAGGCCGTGGCCGCGCGTGTCCGCCGCGCCCACGTACTGGGCGGTGATGCCCCAGCGCTCCAGCTCGATCTTCTCGTCGAGGATGGGCTCGCGCTGGCGCATGGCCGCGATGCTGGGCGCCGGATTGGCGAAGGTCTCGACGATGGCGCGGTTGCTCGCGCGCAGGAAGGCGGCCACCACCTTCGGGTTCTGCGCAATGAGGTTGCTGCTCGCCAGGATGGCGTTGCCGTACAGGTTGACGCCCGCGTCGGCGTACTTGAGCACCGACAGCTCGTCGGGCTTCATGCGCGCGAACAGCGAGACGGCCGAGTCGTGGAAGTAGGTGGCGGCATCCACGTCGCCGCGCACCATCACGTTGTCGCGCGCGCTGAAGTCGGTGGTCTGCCACTGGAAGGCGTCCCCGCGCATGCCCTGCTTGCGTGCCACCAGGGGCCAGGCGCGGCGGGTCGATTCGACGGCGGCCGCGGCCACCTTCTTGCCCTGCAGGCTCTTGAAATCGGCGGTCACGCCGCGGTCTTTGCGCCCGATGATCACGAACGGTGCGCGGTTGTAGTACTGGTACACGGCCTGCACCATCGGCGTGCCCGCGTTCTGCGCGTTGAACTCCACCAGCGAGCTGATGTCGCCCAGGCCCAGCTGGTACACGCCGCTGGCGATGCGGGTGATGGAGGCGACCGAGCCGGCGCCCGTGTCGATGCTCACGTCGAGCCCTTCGTCCTTGTAGTAGCCCTTGGTCATCGCGAGGAAGAAAGGCGCGGTCTGCCCGTTGATGCGGAAATCGAGCGTGAACTTGAGCGGGGTGAGCTTGCCGCTGCCCTGAGCGAAGACGGAAGGAGCGGCGATGGCGGCTGCGGTGGTGCCGGTGGCTGCAAGAAAGAATCGACGTTGCATGGCGGGGCCTCGGAAACTTCGGGTCTTGAATCCCCCTGCAAGAAGCAGAAGGCGTTTCAAGAGCAATTTCCGGGCGGCGCACGTTCATGGTGCGTGCGCTGCTGAACGCTTCTACTCTTGCGGCCGGTGATGCACGACGCATGCCAAGGCCAGTGCCAGCCGGTTTTGCTCGGGCTTTGCGGCCGGGGCTTGGAGCGGCGGCGCGGCCGCGTCACAATCCGGGCGCGCAATTTGCATGGCAGGTTGCGCAGAGTAGAAGCGTTCAGCCGCGCGGTGCCCCTCCCCGCACCCCGGCAGGAAATTGCTCTTTCAGTTCGTCCCCACACGACCACAGAAGGAGTCCGCGCATGCTCGTTACCCAACAACCCGTCTTCCGCAAGTTCTGGCATGCCGTCATGCCGCTCACCGAACTGGCCAGCGGCCCCAGGCCTTTCAGGCTGCTGGGCGAAGACATCGTTCTCTTCATCGATGCCAGCGGCCAGCCCGCCGCCTTGCGCGACCGCTGCTGCCACCGCACCGCGAAGCTGTCGAAAGGCTGGTGCGTGGACAGCGAAGGCCAGGCCTGCGGCACCGGTGCCATCCAGTGCGGCTACCACGGCTGGACCTACGACCGCAGCGGCCAGGTCATCCGCATTCCGCAGTACGAGCCCGGGCGCACGATCTCGCCCGACTACAAGACCACGGCCTACCGCTGCACCGCGCGCTATGGCTATGCATGGGTGGCGCTGGAAGAGCCCATTGCCGACATTCCAGCGATTCCCGAGTTCGACGACCCGGGCTACCGCACCATCTTCCAGTTCTACGAGGAGTGGCAGACCAGCCCGATGCGCGCGCTCGAGAACTCCTTCGACAACTCGCACTTCAGCTTCGTGCACCGCGCCACCTTCGGCGTGGCCGCGAGCCCGAAGCCGAGCAGGTACGAGCTGGTGGAGAACGAGTCGGGCTTCTACGCGGAGACCGTCATCGAGGCGACCAATCCGGTGAAGTTTCATGCAATCAGCGGCGTGACCGACCCCATCACCACGCGCCACATGCGCAACGCCTATTTCCTGCCGTTCTCGCGCCGCCTCGACATCGAATACCCGAGCGGCGTGCGCCACATCATCATCAACTGCTTCACGCCCATCGACGACGGCCGCATGCAGCTGTGCCAATGGCTCTTCCGAAACGACACCGAGGCGGACTGCAGCGCGCAGATGCTGATCGACTTCGACGAGGCGGTGACGCGCGAGGACAAGGACATCCTCGAATCGACCGACCCCGACGCGCTGGTCGACACGCGCCGGCGCGGCGTGGAGTACTCGATGGAGTCCGACCGGCCGGGCATGCTGATCCGCAAGCACCTGATGCAGCTGCTGGCCAGGCACGGGGAAGCGGAGGTTCACCGCGGCATGAGCGCGGTCATTCCTGTCGCCAAGGCTGCTTGAGAGGCTGGGTCAAGTTCCTGGTGCTGGGGGCTGGGTCGGCTGCGTCTGGCGGGGCTCGGGAAACGCAGGCATCGGCAAGCACTCGAAGCCCGGCTTCGCAAAGAGGTAGCACTGGAACAGGTGCACGCCTTGGTCTTCCAGCCAGCGCAGCTGGTCCGGCGAATCGATGCCTTCGGCGATCACGTCGATGCGCAGTTCGCGGCACAGGCCCACGATGGCCCGCACGATCGATTGGCGCGGGCCGTTGATCTGAATCTGGCGCACCAGGGCGATGTCCACCTTGATCTGGTCGGGCTGGAATTCGGCGAGCAGGTTCAGCCCCGAATAACCGGCCCCGAAGTCGTCGATGGCCACCTTCAGCCCCTGGCGCCGGTACACGTCGATCGACTCCGAGAAGCTGCGATGGTCCTGAATGGCCTCGGTCTCCGTGATCTCGATGACGATGCGCTCGAGCGCCATGCCGCATTGCCGGGCCGCGGCCAGGGTGCTGTCCAGAACGCGCGGGGACGCGACGGCGCTCTGCGGCATGAAGTTCAAGTTCAGGTCGCAGTCGATCCCCAGGCGCGCCGCTTGCGCGATGGCTTCGATGCGGCCTTCGGCGTCGAAGCCGTGGAGCTGCGCGGCCGGCACCGCCCCCAGCACCTGGAACGCCGATTCGCCCCGGGCGCCGCGAACGAGGGCCTCATAGGACACGACCTTCCGGGCCACCGTGTCGACGATCGGCTGATAGGCGTAGCTGCGGCCGTACGCCGACGCCCAGGCTGCCGATGCAGGCGCGGGAACGCTCGGGGCGTCGGCGGCCGCGCCGGTGACGGTTGCCCTTTTTTGCGATGCACGCCCGACGATGTTCTGCCGCCAGCGCCCGTCGGCAAAGGCTGCAATCACCCGGCGCGCCCGTGCCGGATTCAATTGCATGAACGTGGCGTCTGCGTCGAAGACGTCTTGCAGTCCGTCGATCGCGCCGAGCTCGCCCGGCGTCATGGCCATGAACGCCATGGACCACTCGTCGAACTGGCGCGCGGGAAGGGGTTCGTTCAGGATGCAGACGATCTCGCCATGCCGCGCGTCGGCCACGATCTTGCGGAACGTCTCGTCGACGACGGCCGGCGGACCTTCCAGCAGCTGAAAGAAATGGCGGTTGTCGTAGAGCAGAAAGCCCGTGAGCCCGAGGCGTTCATTGGCACTGCTTGCGCGCTGCATCAGCTGCGCCAGGGCGCTGCCATCGAAGGCTTGCGTCGCTTTGCTCGCGTAGGCGATGTGAATGAGGGGTTGCATCAGTTGGATCCGTGCCCTCCAGGGTAGCGGCGGAAACCGGCTGTGCAACCGCGACTTCGCGGCGATTCTGTAGGCCGATGTGCCGTGACGGCGTGGCCGACGCCTTCGGCCTGTGCGTCAGGCGGGTGCAGCCGCGGTGCTGGGGCGCGTCGCGCGCGGCGAGCCCTGCTCGTAGCGGTCCATTGCGAGGCCGTCCGTACGGATCTCGGGGCGCTGGCCCATCACCATGTCGGAGATGAGCTTGCCCGAGCCGCAGGCCATGGTCCAGCCCAGCGTGCCGTGGCCGGTGTTGAGGAACAGGTTGCCGTAGCGCGTGCCGCCCACGATGGGCGTGCTGTCGGGCGTCATCGGGCGCAGCCCGGTCCAGAAGGTGGCGCGGGGCACGTCGCCGCCGGGGAACAGGTCGGTCACGACCTTCTCGAGCGTGGCGCGGCGTGCGGGGTTCAGGCGCAGGTCGAAGCCGCCGAGCTCAGCCATGCCGCCCACGCGGATGCGGTTGTCGAAGCGCGTGACGGCGACCTTGTAGGTCTCGTCGAGCACCGTCGACTGCGGCGCGAGCGATTCGTCCAGCAGCGGCACCGTCAGCGAATAGCCCTTGACCGGGTACACCGGGATGTCGAGGCCCAGTGAGGCGATGGCGGCGCGCGAGTAGCTGCCGAAGGCCATCACGTAGCGGTCGGCCGTGAGGATCTTGCCCGTAGTGGTGCGCACGCCGGTGATCCGGCTGCCGTCGGTTTCCAGGCCGTCGATGGTCTGTCCGAAGCGGAAGTCCACGCCCAGGCTGCGCGCGATGTCGGCCAGGCCGCGCGTGAACAGGTGGCAGTCGCCGGTTTCGTCGTTGGGCAGACGCAGGCCGCCGGTGAGGCGGTCGCGCGCGCCGGCCAGCGCGGGCTCGACGCCGGCGAGCGCGTCGCGATCGAGCAGCTCGTAGGGCACGCCGCATTCCTCGAGCACCGCGATGTCGCGCTGCACCGCGTCGAGCTGCGCCTGCGTGCGAAACAGCTGCAGCGTGCCGCCGGTGCGCTGCTCGTACTGCAGGCCGGTGTCGGCGCGCAGCTGCTGCAGGCAGCCGCGGCTGTATTCGGCCACGCGCATCATGCGTTCCTTGTTCACCGCATAGGCCTCGGGCGAGCAGTTGCGCAGCATGGCGGCCATCCAGCGCAGTTGGAACAGCGTGCCGTCTGGGCGGATCGACAGCGGCGCGTGCTTCTTGAACATCCACTTGATCGCCTTCAGCGGAATGCCCGGCGCGGCCCACGGCGTGGAGTAGCCGGGCGACACCTGGCCGGCGTTGCCGAAGCTGGTTTCCTCGGCGGGCCCGTCCTGCCGGTCGAGCAGGGTGACCTCTGCGCCCGAGCGCGCGAGGTAGTAGGCCGTGGTGGTGCCGATCACGCCGCCGCCGAGAACGATGACTTTCATGGTGTATTCGCCGATTCAGATGGAATACGTGGAATCTAAAGTGCACAATGCCGTGGATTCCATCGTTTTTGGAGGTTTGGCAGGGGAATCCGCTGCCAACAATCGTCCAGAGCCACGCCCGAAGTGAAATGCCTGAACTCGACCGAATCGACCGCAGGATCCTCGACGTATTGCAGCGCCAGGGCCGCATCTCCATGACCGAGCTGGCCGAGCACATCGGCCTGTCTGCCTCCCCCTGCGCGGAGCGTGTGAAGCGCATGGAGCGCGACGGCGTCATCACCGGCTACCACGCGCGCGTTTCGCCCGAGGCGCTGGGCAAGACGCTGCTGGTGTTCGTGGAGATCAAGCTCTCGGCCAAGTCGGGCGACGTGTTCGACAAGGTCAGGCAGGAACTGCTGCACATGCCCGAAGTGCTCGAATGCCACCTCGTGTCGGGCAGCTTCGACTACCTGGTGAAGGCTCGCCTGAGCGGCATGAGCGAATACCGCCACCTGCTCGGCGACATCCTGAAGAAACTGCCTGTGGCGGCCGAGTCGCACAGCTACGTGGTGATGGAAGAGATCAAGGAGACGCTGACGCTGGCGGTCGACCGATGAGCACGGGCAACGACGTTCCGGGCATCGCGGGCGGGTACCGGCGCCCTGGCGGCCTCTTCATCGCCTTCACGCACCTGAAGGCCTTCTTTTCCTGATTTCCCGATCCTCCAACTTCTGCCAAAGGACAACCGCATGACCATCTCGATCCGCCGCGACGGCACCACCGGCACGCGCCACATCCTCAAGATCCGCAACCACGAGATTCCTGTCGATGCCTCGCCCGCCGGCGGAGGCAGCGACGCGGGCCCCGAGCCGCACGACCTGTACGACGCATCGCTCGCGGCCTGCAAGGCGCTCACGGTGCTGATCTACGCGCGCCGCAAGGGCATCCCGGTGGAAGACATCGAGGTGGTCGTCGACCGCGACGACAGCGAAGAGCGCAAGGGCGTCTATCGCCTGAAGTCGGGCCTGCGCGTGACCGGCGCGATGAGCGACGTGCAGCGCGAGGAACTGCTGCGCGTGGCGGCCAAGTGCCCGGTCCACAAGCTCATGACCGAGGTGAAGACCGAGATCGAGACCGGCTGGGCCGATTGACCGGCCGGCACCGGTCGCTAGTTCAGCGCGCGGTAGGCGCGCACCGCGCGCAGCAGCGCCCACAGGCCCGCTTCGGCGGGCACCTTCTTTTCGTTGAACGACACGGCGATGTAGACGTCGTCGGCCGGCACGTAGGCCACGACGCTGGTGAAGCCCTCGATGCCGCCGCTGTGGCCGAGCATCAGTCCCGGGCCGTCGGGTACGTCGTACAGCTGCACGCCCATGCCATAGAAGGAGCTGCTGCCGCTGTAGGCGCCCAGCATCGCCGGCATGCCGCTGAACATGCGGTGCACCGCGGGTTCGGGCAGCACCCGGCCGGCCAGCAGCGCATGCCAGAAGCGAACGAGGTCGCCGGCCGTGGAGGCCAGCGCGCCGGCAGCATAGGGCGTGGCGTACTGGTCGGGCGCTTGCACCGGACGACCCGCATCATGGCCCGAGGCCACCGGCAGCTCTACGCCTGGCCTGCGCATGACGCTGTGTGTCAGCGAGAGCGGCTGCAGGAGCCGTTTCGAGAGCACCTCTGCGAATGGCGCGCCTTCGGTCTTCTCGATGATGATGCCGAGCATCGCGTAGCCGGTGTTGGTGTAGCTCCAGTCGGTGCCGGGGCAGAACTGCGGTTTCTGCGAGGTGCCGAGCGCGATGATGTCGGCCGGGGTGCGGTAGTGGGTGCCGAACGACGGCAGTGCATTGAAGCTCACCAGGCCGCTGGTATGCCGCAGCAGCTGTTCGATGGTGATGAGCTT
Organism: Variovorax paradoxus; assembly: GCF_902712855.1. Taxonomy (NCBI): domain Bacteria; kingdom Pseudomonadati; phylum Pseudomonadota; class Betaproteobacteria; order Burkholderiales; family Comamonadaceae; genus Variovorax; species Variovorax paradoxus. The sequence goes on along the minus strand of NZ_LR743508.1, from coordinate 541,929 downwards.
CGCGTTGGGTGCGTCGGGAAACCACCTGTCGATGGTGTCCTCGAGGCGCAGCTTCTGCTCTTCGACGAGTTGGAGAACCACACTGGCGTTAGTGTCTTTGCCGTGCTGGCCACCTGAAAGGCCTGGTCGGGCATCACGGGCTGTGGCGGTTCGCTGCGTGCGAGGCCGCGTGTGGCTGTCCAGGTGCCCTGGCCGGGAATGGCGACCGCGACGCTGGCCGCCGGCACGTGCGCCAGCATCCTGTCGAGCGCGCCGCTCAACGAGGCCTGCAATGCAGGTGGCAATGCACCGTCGATGGAACGCCTGAAGTCCTTCTGCCACACGGTCTGCGGCGCGGAGCGCATCGGCGGACCTTCATAGGCCGGAGACGGCGCGCATGGCTGAGCCATGGCACGGGACAGCGGCAGGGCTGCGCACAGCGCCAGCAGCGCAGCCGACAACGGGTTGGCAAGCCGCTTCATGCCGCCGCTTCTGCCTGCCTGCGCGCAGTGGCCACGCGCCTGGCATGGCGGTCGCCCCAATCGGCCAGCGGACCGAGTGCCGCATGGAGCGTGGCACCGAGCTTCGTCTGCGAATACTCGACCCGCGGCGGCACTTCATGGAAGACCTCGCGATGCACGATGCCGTCGGCCTCGAGTTCGCGCAGCTGCAGGATCAGCGTCTTCTCGCCGATCTCCGGCAGCAGGCGCCTGAGCTCGCCGAAGCGGCGCGGCTGCGCGTGCAGCTCCCACAGGATCGCGGCCTTCCACTTGCCGCCGATGACGTCGAACGCGGGGCCGATGCCGCGGTTGCAGGGTTTCCTGGATTTCATTTTCCTTCCGGGCAATTCTTCGGTACGGAGCTTCTCGCTGGAACTGCGGCAGTGTCCGGCATGCACCTGAAGAATCCCTGCGGCATTCATGAAGATTTCCTGAATCCGGTGCGCGGCGCTTGTCAGATACTTCGGCCTCACCCGGCCCCGTCCCGCCTCCGCGCGCCGGCGGACGGGCCATTCCCGTGGAGGCCCATGAATCTTTTGCTTGTTGAGGACGATCTTGATCTCGGCAACGGCGTGCGCATCGCGCTGGCCAACCAGGGCATGGACGTGGTGTGGGTGCGCCGGCTCGACGACGCGTTGCGCACGCTCGACGGCGGCACCTTCGACATGGTGCTGCTCGACCTCGGCCTGCCCGACGGCGACGGGCTCGACCTGCTGTTCCGCCTGCGCCGCGACCGGCAGATATTGCCGGTGCTCGTGCTGAGCGCGCGCGACGCGCTCAACGACCGCCTGCGCAGCCTGGACGACGGCGCCGACGACTACCTGGTCAAGCCCTTTGCGCTGGCCGAACTGCTGTCGCGCGTGCGGGCGCTGGCACGCCGCAGCTACGGCTTCAACGACGAGACCATCCGGATGCGCGGGCTGGCATTGCACGAGCCCACGCGCGGCGTGATCGTCGACGGCGAACCGGTCGAACTGTCGCGCTGCGAGTTCGACCTGCTCGCGCTGCTGCTCAAGCGCACCGGCCGCGTGGTCACGCGCCGCGTGATGGAGGAGCAGGTGCTGCCCGGAGGCCAGGCCAACGGCAGCAATTCGCTCGAGGTGCACATCTCCAACCTGCGCCGCAAGATCGGCCAGGGCTACATCCGCACGGTGCGCGGCATCGGCTACGTGATCGACGCGCAGTCGCTGGCGCGGAGCGCGTCCAAGTGATGCTGCAGGGGCTGGCGCAGCGCTGGAAGAACTGGAAACAGCCTTCCCTGATGCGGCGCCTGCTGATGGCGCAGATGGCGGTGGTCGCGCTGCTGTGGACCATGGTCATCGCGCTGCTGCTGTACGACTCGTACGAAGACCCCGAGCTGCTGAAGTACGACAAGATCTTCAACACCGTGCTGGCCATCGCGCAGAACATGTCCGGCCAGCCCGCCGCCCAGCAGCAGACGCTGGCGGCCTTCGATGCCGCACTGCTCGAGACCGTGGGCGACGGCGACGCCGCTTCCGACAGCGCACCGGTGATGCAGGTGTGGCAGGGCGACAGGCTCATCTACCGCTCGACGGCGGCGGTGCCGGTGATCCTCAACACCACGCTGAACCGCATCGAGACGGTGAGGGCGGGCGACCGCGAATGGCGCGCGCGAACGCTGGCCTCGACCACCTCGGACACGCGCGTGATGCTGGCCGAGCCCAGCGTCTGGCGGCTCACGGTGACCGTGATGTACCGGGGCTTCTACCTGCTGCCGCTCGTCATCAGCCTGCCGTTCCTGATCTTTCCGGCATGGCTCTCGGTGCGGGTGGCGCTGCGGCCCTGGCGGCAGGTGAGCAAGGAAACCTCGGAGCGCGGCCCGGCCGATCTGACGCCGCTGTCGTATTCGCCGCCGCACAAGGAGCTGCAGCCGCCGGTGCAGAGCATCAACAGCCTGCTGCAGCGCGTGCGCGACAGCACATCGCGCGAGCGCAGCCTGATCGCCGACGCCGCGCACGAGCTGCGCACGCCGCTGGCGGCCATGCGGGTGAACGTCGAGGCGCTGAAGGAGCAGACCACCGACGAGGGCCAGCGCGAGCTCATGGGCAACCTGCTGCGCAGCAATGACCGCGCGGCGCGGCTCGTGGGCCAGCTGCTGCAGCTGATGCGCAGCGACGCCGTCTCGGGCCACGGCCTGCCCGTGATGCTGGTGCTCGACACGCTGGTGCAGGATCGCCTCGCCATGATCGAGGGCCTGGCGAGCGCCCGCAGCATCGAGCTGGAGCTCGTGTGCGACGACCACGTGCCGGTGCTCGGCGAGCGCGAGAGCCTGATGTCGATGATCGACAACCTCATCAACAACGCCATCAAGTACAGCCCCGAGGGCGCGACCGTGGTCGTGCGCGTGTCCCGCGAGGGCGCGCATGCCGTGCTGCGCGTGACCGACCGCGGCCCGGGCATTCCGGGGGCGCTGCGCGAACGGGTGTTCGACCGCTTCTTCCGCAGCCCGGACCAGAGCCAGAGCGGCAGCGGCCTGGGGCTGGCGATCGTCAAGTCGGTGGTCGACCGCCACGGCGGCGAGGTCGCGCTGGACGAGGCGCCCGGCGGCGGGCTGGTCGCCACGGTGCGGCTGCCGCTGGCCGGGGCCGATGCGCCGCAGCACCTGCCGTTCGGCTGAAAACCCGGCGGTTACACCGTCCAACGTGGTCATGGGGCGCGATCAGGCCCATTCCGGGGCAACGATTTACACTACCCGGTGCCGTTTACAGGACACTTTCGACAATGAAGTGGGTCATTCTTGCCATCTTCGCGCTCAGCGCGCTCTACGTTCATTTCCGCGGCCAGGTGCGGCATCGTTTCTTCAGACAGCTCTCTGATCACTCGACCTTCCTGGCGCCGCTGAACGTCTTCATGTACCTTTTCTCGAAGGTGCCGGGTACGCCGTACCTGTCGCCCGCGCAGTTCCCCGAGATGCGCATCCTCGAGGAGAACTGGGAGGTGATCCGCGAGGAAGCGCTCGCCATGCGCAACGGCGGCAGCATCAAGGCCTCGAGCCAGTTCAACGACGTGGGCTTCAACTCGTTCTTCAAGAGCGGCTGGAAGCGCTTCTACCTGAAGTGGTACGACGAGGCGCACCCCTCGGCCGCCGTGCTGTGCCCGCGCACCACCGAACTGCTCAAGGGCATCGGCACCATCAAGGCCGCGATGTTCGCCGAGCTGCCCCCGGGCAGCCGCCTGGTGCGCCACCGCGACCCCTTCGCCGGTTCGCTGCGCTATCACCTGGGGCTGTGGACGCCTGGCGTCGAGGGCTGCTACATCGACGTGGACGGCCAGCGCTACCACTGGCGCGACGGCGAGGCCGTGGTGTTCGACGAGACCTTCATCCACTACGCCGAGAACACGACCGACCACGACCGCGTGATCCTGTTCTGCGACATCGAGCGTCCGCTGAAGTACCGCTGGGCCAGTGCCGTGAACCGCTGGTTCGCCAAGAACCTGCTGGCCGCGGCGGCGTCGCCCAACGACGCGGGCGACAAGACCGGCGGCATCAACCGCGCATTCAAGTACATCTACCAGATCCGCGTGGTCGGCAAGCGCCTGAAGGCGTGGGACAAGCGGGTCTACTACCTCGTGAAGTGGGCCATCTTCGGCGGCCTTGCGCTCTGGATCTTCTGGTGATCCGGACAGAGCCGCTAGCTTCCATCCTCCGACCGGCCCGGCCCGCCTGAAGCGAATCGCGGGCCGCGTGCTTCGCGCTCAGGGGCGTGCGACCCCTGCAAGCGGCGAGCCGGGCGTCAGCCCGTAGCACGCCAACCCCAACGGTGCCAGCCGGTCGGGGTACTCCCAGAAGGCCTGGTCCAGTTCTTCGAGTTCCTCGCTTTCCGCTTCGGTCAGCAAGCGGTAGATGTCCTGCATGGATTCCAGCCGGGGGTCGTCTTCCAGCCGCTGCAGGATGTCGCGCTGCCGCTGCACGATGGCCAGCGCCTGGTGCGCGCCGATCTTTCGCAGAGCGTCCAGTGCGATCCGGCAGTTGGCTTCACCCCAGTTGCCGAAGAACTGGATGAAGCCGCCGTTGTTCATGTCGGCTTCGAGCCGCCACAGCGCGCACAGGTCCTGCTCGCGCGAAGGCAGGGCGTCGAGCTTCCAGCCGGCTTCCTTGAGCAAGTCCATCGCCGCGTCGTACGACGCCTCCCAGGCCACGTCGTACATGTTGATCAGGCCGGCCTCGCCGGAATTCGCCAGCGCGGGCCAGGCGATGCCGCAGCCCCCGTCGACCAGCACCCATTGCGCGCGCTGCGCGGAGGTCGCCTTTTGCAGCACGCTGTGCAGGCGATAGGGCCGGCTGTGTTCGCTGCCGTTGGAGAGCGTCAACTGCAGGTGGTCCGTGTCCAGCGCGACGCGTTCGATGCGCAGCGCGGCGGCGATGTCGTCGGCCATGATTCGAGAGTGCCTGGTGTTGTTGTGCCTCGCGCTTTGTACCGTATTCAGGCCTCTTTCCACACGAGCCGGCCGCGCGTGTTGCCGGCCCAGCCCACCGCGAACGCGAGCAGCGTGCCGCCGAGCACGTCGAGCAGCACGTGCTGGCGCGTGGCGAGCGTCGAGTAGACGATGCCCAGTGCCCACAGCAGGTTCAGCGCGCGCACCCAGGCGGGCGCGCGGACGCTGCGCAGCTGCCGCGCCAGCACCATCGCCGAGAACACCGCGAAGGCGACGTGCAGCGACGGGAACGCATTGCCTCCTGCGTCGGTCGCCTTGAGGAACTGGAGCGACGGGTACTGCGACCAGTCGACCGCGAACGCCGGCACCGCGGTCGGGAACAGGCAGAACACCAGCAGGCCGACGACGGCCATCAGCGCGGCGTCGCGCGCGCAGGCCAGGAGCTCGGCCTTGTCCTTCGCGAACGCCGGCGCGAGCGAGATGTAGAACCACAGCGAGCCGTAGAGCATCATGGCTTCGTCGTTCACGCCGACCCAGTGGTCCAGCGGCGTGAGCGGCATCACCGTCGGCTCCCGCAGCGGGTTGTGCATCACCCAGAAGTACACGACGAAGAAGCCCGAGATGCCGAGCGTGGTGCCGAACATCTTGACCACCCAGAGCGTCGCGATGCGCTGGCCCAGCGCCATGTACCAGGGCACGGGGCTCGCGGAAGGCAGGAGGGAATGTGTCGCCGGGCGGGAGGTCACCGATGCTGCTTTCGGAGAAAGGAAGCGACCCAGCTTAGGGGCCTGCATTGCGTGAACATTGCGTCTTCCGCAAGGGGCCCTCTCCTAGAATGACCGGCCCCGTTTCACGCATCCGCCCTACTCACATCCGCCACCGCAGCCCATGAGAATCCTGCTCGTCGAAGACGAAGCCGACCTGGCGCAGGCCCTCGCGTCGGCGTTGCGTCAGAACCAGATGGTGGTCGACGTGGCGAGCTCGCTGCGCGAAGCCGAGGAGGCGGCGCTGTCGGCGCAGCACGACGTGATCGTGCTCGACCGCGGCCTGCCCGATGGCGACGGCCTATCGCTCGTGGCATTCCTCCGGCAGAACAGCATCGCCGCCGCGGTGCTGGTGCTCACGGCCATGAGCGATGTGGCCGAACGCGTGCTGAGCCTCGACGGCGGCGCCGACGACTACCTTGCCAAGCCCTTTTCCATGGACGAGCTGATGGCGCGCGTGCGCGCGCTGGCGCGGCGTCCCGCGGTCCGCGCGAACCTCGTCATGACGCTGGGCCTGCTGCGCTTCGACCATCAGATGCGGCAGGCCCACGTGGGCGACGCGAGCATCACGCTGCCGCGCCGAGAGCTGCTGGTGCTCGAGGCGCTGCTCGAGCACCGCGGCCGCACCGTGCTGCGTGAGGCCATGCAGGACCGCGTGTACGGGCACCAGGACGAGATCCAGTCGAACGCGCTCGACACGCACGTCTCGCGCCTGCGCTCCAAGCTCGACAAGGCCGGAGCGCAGGTCGAGATCCATGCCATCCGCGGCGTGGGCTACCTGATCTGCGCGGCACAGCCGCCCGCGCAATGACGCTGAGTTCGCTGCGCTGGCAACTCATCTGGAGCCTGATCCTGCTGCAGGTGGTGGTCGGCTCGCTGGTGCTGGGCGGCTTCATCGGCCTCGCGTGGGTGCTCGGCCGCGTGGTCGACGAGACGGGGCAGGAGACGGTGGCAGTGATCCAGCGTGCGGCGGCGCGCGATGCGGGCGGCAAGCTGGTCATGGAACAGACGGCGGAGCTGAAGCGCCTGGCGGAGGCCGACGCGTCGTTCTGGTTCATCGCGCGCGACCCCGCAGGCAACGAGGTGCGCCACGGCGAGGTGCCGCCGAGGTACGACACGCTGATGAACTCGTTCGACGGCCTCTCGCGCATGTCCATCGAGCCAGCCAACGACAACACGCAGCCCAAGGCCCGGTTCGAGCGCATGGACACCGCGGCGGGGCCGCTCGACGTGATGGCGCGCACCGGTGCCCCGCTCACGATGAAGAACACGCTGAAGGGCACAGGGCTGGTGTTCCTGTTCCTGGTGGCGCCGATGGCGCTGGTGACTTGCCTCGGCGTGATCCTGGCGACGCCGTTCGTGGTGAAGCGCGGCCTGAAGGGCGTGGTGGCCACGGCCGGCCATGCGGAGAGCATCGACGTGCACGAGCGCACCACGCGGTTGCCGCTGGCCAACGTGGCGAGCGAGATCCGGCCGCTGGTGAACGCGGTGAATCGCGCGTTCGACCGCCTCAACGAAGGCTACGACCGGCAGGAACGCTTTCTCGCCGACGCCGCGCACGAGCTGCGCACGCCGATCACCACCCTGCAGATCCACATCGAGGGACTGCCCGGCGACGCGCCCAAGGTGAAGCTGATGCAGGCCTCGGCGCGGCTCGCCACGCTGGCCGAGCAACTGCTCGACCTGCAGCGGCTGGACCGCATCGTGCTGCACGACCATGAGCCCGTCGACCTGAAGGCGCTGTGCGAGCGCGTGGCCGGCGACATCGCGCCACTGGCCATCCTGAACCGCTGCACGCTGTCGGTCGACGCACCGCGGCCCCTGTGGGTGCGCGGCGACGCGCCCTCGCTCGAGCGCGCGCTCACGAACCTGATCCAGAACGCGATCGAGCACGGCGGACAGGGCTGCGACATCGAGGTACGCCTCTGGGAGCCTTCGGGTTTCGAGGTGCTCGACTCGGGACCGGGCATTCCGGAGGCCGATCGCGAACGCGTGGTGGCGCCGTTCCACCGCCTGGTGCCCCGGGGACGCGGCGCGGGGCTCGGCCTGCACCTGGTGGCCGAAGTCGCGCGCCTGCATGGCGGGCAGCTCACGATCGGGTCGAGCGAATCGGGTGGCGCGAAGATGCGGCTGGAACTGAACCTCGAGACCCGAGAATCGGCGCTTCCTTCATGAATCCGATCGAACGGTTGCCCGACCCCACGAACCTTGCCGGCGCGCAGGCGCTGATCGCGCGCGTGCAGGCCTTGCTCGACGCGCACGGTGTCGCGCTGCGCCCGCCGCCGCCAGAGCCCACCACCTGCTGCGGGCGCGGCTGCAACGGCTGCGTATGGGAAGGCTGGCTCGCAGCGGTGAACTACTGGCGCGACGAGGCGTCCCTGCTGCTGGAAGACGACGCGCCCGAAAACGCAACCGAAGTGCGCCGTACCGACTTGCGATGAGCGAGTTCCGCCGCCTGCGCGCCGATCAGCCGCGCTCGCTCACGCATCTGCGCGACCACGGTCTCAAGCCGCGCATCGGGGAGGCGCTCGGTGATGGTGGCGATCGCCAGCCCTGCCACGGTGCGGCCGTCGGCCAGGCACACCGGCACCGCCACCGCGCGTGAGCCGGGCACCACGCCCACCGGCGCATAGGCATAGCCGTCCCGGCTGACGCGCACCGCGCGAGCCAGCAGTTCCGCAGGATCGATGCGCAGGGCTTCCAGCCGCCGCGCGTTGCGCCGCACCACCTCGGCCGCCTCGTCGGGCGGCAACGAGGCGAGCAGCACCAGTCCGCTCACGCCCACCCCCAGTGGCCGCCGCGCGCCGATCTCGATCGACAGCACCTTCACCGGAAAGCTGCCGGCGCGCCGGTCGATGCAGACCGAATCGGTGCCGTTGCGGATGGTGAGGAAGGCCGTGTCGCCCAGGCTTTCGCTCAGGTGCCGAAGATGCGGCTCGGCGATCGCGCGAATGGGAAAGCGGCTCGAGCGCGCCAGCCCCAGCAGCGAGACCTCGCCGCCGACCAGGTAGCGGCGCGTGGCCGGGTCCTGCTCGACCGCGCCTTCCTCCACCAGCACGCGCAGGATGCGGTGCACCGTGGGCCGGTTGAGGCCGGTGTGGTTGACCACGTCGGTCAGCCGCACGCCACGCTCCTGGCCGGTGGCCAGCACGCGCAGCACCGCCAGCGCGCGGCGCACGCTCTGCGCGCCGGCCGTGCCGGAGTCCGTGTCGGCCGATCTATCTGCCGCCGCCATCCATCACCGCCTTGGGCGTCTGCTGCATGCCGCGCAGCGTGACGATCTCGCCCAGCGTGGCGTAGTTCGGGCCGCCGATGCGGCACACGGGGTCGAGGGCGCGCGTGTCGACCTTGCCGTCGTGCATCAGGCCGTCGCGGATGTGAAAGGCCGTGACCTCGCCCACGATGAACTCCGCGCCGGTCTTGCCGAAGGAGATCACGCGCTCCAGCCGGCACTCCATGCTCACCGGTGCGTCCGCCAGGCGCGGCACCCGCACCGTGGTGCAGGGGAGGGTGCCGAGGCCGAGCAGCTCGGTCTCGCTGACGTCGGGCGCGTGCTCCGCGCTGCTCTCGTGGATGGCCACCATCTGCGAGGCGTCGCCGATGTTCACCACGAACTCGCCCAGCGCGTGGATGTTGGCGCCGGTGTCCTTGCGCCGGCCGGCCTTGCGGCCCACGTTCACGCCCAGCATCGGCGGCTTGTTCGACACGAAGGTGAAGCAGGAGAACGGTGCGAGGTTGACCACGCCGGTGTCCGACAGCGTGGTGATCCACGCGATCGGGCGCGGCACGACGATGCCGCTCATCAGGCGGTAGGTGGCTTCGGGCGACAGGTCGCCGGCATCGAGAAACATGAGGGGCCTTCCTTGGTGGCAGAGGCTCGATTGTCCGCAGCGCCTCTGAGACGGCATCTGCGGACTTGTCGAAAACGTCCATCATATGGAACAACTCGGACATATTGCGTTGCAGCATCCAGTCTCGGATTCTTAGAGTGCATGGGTCGCCGGTGCACAGCGCAACACACTTGCGGGGCCGGCATGCAAGCAAGGAGACATCACTTGAAAGAACTCATCGCCACCGTTGCCGTCGCCGCGTGCGCGGCCTTCGCGCCCGTGCTCGCCACGGCACAGTCCGGCTGGCCCGACAAACCCGTGAAGCTGGTGCTGCCCTACCCGCCGGGCGGCAATGTCGACGGCGCCGCGCGCATCATCAGCGAGCAGCTGCAGGCTGAGCTCAAGCAGCCCTTCATCGTCGACAACCGGCCCGGCGCGGGCGGCATGATCGCCGCCGAGTACGTGGCCAAGTCCTCGCCGGACGGCTACACCTTCTTCATGGGCGCGAACGGGCCGATTCTGTTCTCGCCGACCATCTTCAAGCGCAACGCCTACGACTGGAAGAAGGACTTCGCGCCCGTCAGCTCGGTGTCCTTCACGCCGCTGGTGCTGCAGGTGCATCCGTCGACCCCCTACAAGACGGTGGCCGACCTGGTCGCCGAGGGCAAGAAGCCCGGCAACACGCTGACCATGGCCTCGCCCGGCGCGGGCACGCAGAACCACCTGGTGAGCGAATACCTGCAGCGCGAAAGCGGCGCGCACTGGACCACGGTGCACTACAAGGGCAACGCGCCGGCCACCACCGACCTGCTGGGCGGCCAGGTGCAGTTCAACTTCGACCAGATCTCCGTGGCCGGTCCGTTCATCCAGCAGGGCCGCACGCGCGCGCTCGCCGTCACCTCGCCCAAGCGGCTGCCGCAGCTGCCCGACGTGCCGACGCTGAAAGAAGCCGGCTTCAAGGACTTCAGCACCGAGACCTTCACCGGCGTCCTCGCACCGCACGGCACGCCGAAGGAGATCGTCGCGCGGCTGTCGACTGCGCTGCAGAAGATCCTGGCCGACAAGGCGGTGCAGGCCCGCTTCCAGACGCTGGGCTCCGAGGCCCGCGGCAGCTCGCCCGAGCAGTTCGCGCGCTTCCTCACGCAGGAAGACGCGCGCTGGATGCCCGTCATCAAGCAATCCAACATCTCCGCCGAATGAGCACGCCCACCGCACCCATGGCCGTTCTCGGGCGCGCCGCGCCGGCCGCGCGCACCAGCGTGTACGTCGACGGCTTCGGCCACAAGAACCCGATTCCCGCGGCCTGCCGCGTGGGGCCGCTGCTGGAGAGCGGCAGCATCCAGGGCAACGACCCTGCCACCGGCAAGCCCGCCGAGACCATCGAGGCGCAGTGCCGCTTCATGCTCGACAACGTGCGGCGCATCGTCGAGGCCGCCGGCGGCAGCACGCAGGACATCGTGAAGCTCACCGTGTGGATGAAGGACCGCAGCCAGCGGCCCGCGCTCAACGCACCCTGGCTCGAGATGTTCCCCGACGCCGCCTCGCGGCCCGCGCGCCACGCCATCGTCGCGCCCGAGCTCGACATGGGCAAGCTCATCGAGTGCAGCTTCACCGCCTGGATCGCCTGAGCCGCGTCCCCTGTTCCTTCCGACCGGAAACCCATGCCCGACTACCTTCCCTTCGACCCTCATCCGCGCGCGCCCGTGCCGCTGCCGCCGCCGCTGGCCTGCGACAGCCAGTTCCACGTGTTCGGCCCGCGCGAGCAATACCCGGTGCGGCCCAACGCCGCCTATGAAATGCCCACCGCCACCTGGCAGGTGGCCCAGCGGCTGCACGCCACGCTCGGCATCGGCCGCGGCGTGATCGTGCAGGCCACCACCTACGGCGCCGACCACACGGTGGTGCTCGATGCGCTCGAAGGCCTCAACGCCGGCGGCCCGCGCCGCTACATGGCCTGCGCCAACGCCGCCGTGCTGACCGAGCGCGACGACGCCTACCTCCACAAGCTGCACGACGCCGGCGTGCGCGGCGCGCGCTTCACCCGCGGCGGCCTCGGCATCAGCCTGAGCGCGGCCGAGCAGGCGCGCGCCTTCGCCCGTGTCAAGGAACTCGGCTGGTACGTCAAGGTGCAGCCCGAGCCCGACGGCATCGCGGCGCAGCTCGCGACCTTCGAGGCGCTCGACGTGCCGGTGCTGCTCGACCACATGGGCCGCGCCGATCCGTCGCGCGGCGATGCCGACCCGAGCCTCGCGCGGATGCTCGAGCTGTTCGAGCGCGGCAACTTCTGGGTGATGCTGTCGCTGTCCGAGAAGATCTCGAAGACCGGCGCACCCTGGGACGACGTGGTGCCGCTGGCCCGCCGCCTGATCGAGGCCGCGCCTGAGCGCTGCGTCTGGGGCAGCGACTGGCCGCACCCCGTGTCGGTGAAGCAGCCGCCCAACGAGGGCGCGCTGCTCGAGCTGCTCTACCGCTTCACGCCCGACGCCGCCACGCGGCAGAAGGTTCTTGTCGACAACCCCGCCCGCTTCTTCGGATTCGAGACCGCATGAAACTCATCAGCTACCTGCATGGCGGCTCCTCGCACTGGGGCTGCGTGGTCGGCGACGGCGTGGTCAACCTGAGCCGGCGCCTGCCGGCCTTCGCATCGGTGTCCGCGCTGCTGGCCGGCGGCGAGGCCGCACTGGCCCAGGCCCGCGCCGCCGCCGAGGGTGCGGCGCCCGACCACGCGCTGGCCGACGTCCGCTTCGAGCTGCCCATCGCGCAGCCGCGCCGCGTGTTCTGCATCGGCGTGAACTACGCGCACCGCAACGCCGAGTACAAGGACGGCAGCGACCTGCCGAAGTACCCGAGCATCTTCATGCGTGTGGCGGAGTCCTTCGTGGGCCACGGCGAGGCGCTGCAGCAGCCGCTCGAATCGACGCAGCTCGACTACGAGGGCGAGATCGCCATCGTCATCGGCCGCCGCGCGCGCCGCGTGAACGGCGACGAGGCGCTGGCCTGCATCGCCGGCCTGACCTGCATGAACGAGGGCACCATCCGCGACTGGGTGCACCACGCCAAGTTCAACGTGACGCAGGGCAAGAACTTCAACGCCTCCGGCGCCATCGGTCCGTGGATCGTCACCGCCGACGAGTTCCCGCAGGGCTTCGGCGCGCTGCGCGTGCAGACGCGCGTGAACGGCGAGCCGCGCCAGGACGACACCACCGCGAACCTGATGTTCGACTTCGCCTACCTGGTGCACTACCTGTCGACCTTCACCACGCTGGAGCCCGGCGACATCATCGCCACCGGCACGCCGACCGGCGCCGGCATCCGCTTCGATCCGCCGAGATTCCTGAAGCCGGGCGACGTGGTCGAGGTGGAAGTGAGCGGCGTGGGCGTGCTGCGCAACGTGGTGCGCGCAGAGGAATCGGTGCCATGAGCCTGGACGCCACCACCCTGTCGCAGGCCGCCGAACGGCTCGAGCAGGCGCAACTCACGCGCGTGGCATGCCGCCAGTTCTCGCTCGAGCATCCGGGCATGACCATCGACGACGCCTACGCCATCCAGCACGCCTGGATGCAGCTCAAGCTGCGCAACGGCCGCACGCTCAAGGGCCACAAGATCGGCCTCACGTCCAAGGCGATGCAGCGCGCGGTGAACATCGCAGAGCCCGACTACGGTGCGCTGCTTGACGACATGTTCTACCGCGACGGCGCGGTGATCCCGACGGAGCGCTTCCTTCAGCTGAAGATCGAGGCCGAGCTGGCCTTCGTGCTGGCGCGTCCGCTGTCGGGCCCCGACTGCACGCTGTTCGACGTGCTCGACGCCACGGCCTACGTGACGCCTGCGCTGGAGATCCTCGACGCGCGCATCCAGCGCATCGACCCAGAGACCGGCCGCACGCGCAACGTGTTCGACACCATCTCCGACAACGCAGCCAACGCCGCGCTGGTGCTGGGCGGGCGGCCGTTCAGGCCCGCGCTGGTCGATGCGGACATGCGCCGCATCGGGGCCATCGTGAGCCGCAACGGCGAGGTCGAGGAAACCGGCCTGGCCGCCGGCGTGCTCAACCATCCGGGCTACGGCGTGGCGTGGCTGGCGAACCGGCTGCATCGCTTCGGCGTGACGCTGGAGGCTGGGCAGGTGATTCTCGCGGGCTCGTTCATCCGGCCGATCGAGGTCGTCAAGGGCGACACCGTGGTGGCCGACTACGGCGAGTTCGGCACCGTGTCGTGCCACTTCGGGTGAACGCCATGCCGGTGCTGCCCAATCACTTCAAGCGCGCGCTCGCGGCGGGCGTGCCGCAGATCGGGCTGTGGTCGACGCTGCCCGACCCGTACGTGTCGGAGATCGTCGCCGGCGCGGGCTTCGACTGGGTGCTGCTCGACACCGAGCACACGCCCACCGACGTGCCGCACATGCTGCACCAGCTGCAGGCGGTGAGCGCCGCGGTGCCGGCCGATGCCGCGCGGCGCACCTCGGCGGTGGTGCGGCCCGACTGGAACGACACCGTGCTCATCAAGCGCTACCTCGACATCGGCGCGCAGAGCTTGCTGCTGCCCTTCGTGCAGGACGCGGAACAGGCGCAGGCGGCGGTGCGTGCGACGCGCTACGCCCCGGCCGGCGTGCGCGGCATGGGAGGCTCGATGCGGGCGTCGAACTTCGGGCGCATCGGCGACTACGTGAAGCGTGCGCAGGACGAGCTGTGCCTGCTGGTGCAGGTGGAAACCGGCGAGGCGCTCGAGCAGCTCGACGCGATCCTCTCGGTCGAGGGCATCGACGGCGTCTTCATCGGGCCGGCCGACCTGTCCGCGAGCCTGGGCCATCCGGGCGACCCCGGCCACCCGACCGTGAAGCGCGCCATCGACGATGCGATCCGCCGCATCCGTGGCAGGCACAAGGCGCCCGGCATCCTGATGCTCGACGACGCGCGTGCGCGCGAATGCCTGGACCTGGGTGCGCTCTTCGTGGCGGTGGCGATGGACCTGCAGATCCTGGCGCGCGGCGCCGAGGCGGCGGCGTCACGTTTCCGCGACGGTGCGCAAACCACGCGCGCCGTGCGACCGGCGTACTGACCCCAGGTGGCGGGCGCCTACCCGCCCTGGTGGTTCCCGCGCGACTCCCAGAAGCCGCGGTGCGTGGCGATCATCTCTTCGGCCACCTCGGGCACCGGGCCGATCACCTCGACCTTCTTCTGCCCGCGCGCGAAGACCTCGCGGCACGGCAGGCTCAGCGTCGGGTTTTCCGGGTGGCTGCCGGTGAGCGCGAGCAGCGCTGACTCTTCGGCACCGTAGACGATGCGCCCGATGTTCGCCCAGTAGCTCGTTCCCGCACACATTGCGCAAGGCTCGAAGGTGGTCGCCAGCGTGCATTGCCAGAGGTATTCGGGCGGCCAGTTCTGCGCGGCGTGGCGCGCGAGCGTGGCCTCGGCGTGCTGCACCGTGTCGATGTTGCCCTGCTCGGCGAGGATGGTCTCCCCGTCGGGCGCCACCAGCACCGCGCCGAAGGGGTGGCGGCCCATCGCCATCGCGCGCCGCGCCACGTCGTTCGCACGGCGCAGCGCCTTGATCGCCTGCTCCGGCGTCATGGCCGGGCGCCTGTTCGTGGAACACCGCGGAACCGGCTCTGCCGGGCCGCAGGTGTCGCCCCCTGCAAGGGGGAAGGAGGAGCGACACGCAGTGCACGAAGCCCGAGCGTGTTCATGCCTGCGATCCCCGGTGCGCCCAGCCCGTGGTGTGCTTCTCGATCACGCTGAAGAGTTCGTACATCAGCATGGCCATCGCACCCACCACCATCAGTCCGGCGAAGGCCAGGCCCATCTGCATGGCCGAGCCGGCCGAGATCAGCAGGTAGCCGATGCCTTCGTTGGCTGCCGTCATCTCGCTCACCGTGGTGCCCACGAAGGCCAGCGTGATGGCGACCTTGAGCGAGCCGAAGAAGTACGGCATGGAGCGCGGCAGGCCGATCTTCACGAGCACGTCCCAGCGCTTGGCGCCGAGCACGCGAAGCACGTCTTCCAGCTCGGGCTCGAGCGTGGCGAGGCCCGTCGCGATGTTGACCATGATCGGGAAGAAGCTGATGAGGAAGGCGGTGAGGATCGCCGGCCCGATGCCGATGCCGAACCACACCACCAGGATCGGCACGAAGGCCGCCTTGGGCAGCGCGTTGAAGGCCGTCATCAGCGGATAGATGGCGGCGTACGCGAGCCGCGAGCTGCCGATGACGAAGCCCAGCAGCACGCCCACCACGATCGCCAGGCCGAAGCCCGCCATCGTGACCCAGAAGGTGCGCCACGCATGGCCCGCGATGATCTCCTTGTATTCCCAGAACTGGGTCCAGATACGCAGGGGGCTCGGAAAGATGAAATCGGAGACGCCGAAGCCCGCGCAGATCACCTGCCACAGCAGGATCACCGCCACGAGCAGCAGCCAGGGCGACCAGCGTTCGAGTTGCTTGCTGTTCTTCATGGCCGCTCCTCAGTGCGCCACCGCGGCGGGACCCGTCGCGCCGGCGGCGTTGCCGCGAATCGCGCCGATGTGGCCGCGCAGTTCCAGCACGATGTCGGTGAACTCCTTCGTGTAGGTGAGTTCCAGCTCGCGCGGACGCGGCAGCTCGATGTCGCGCTTCACCACGAAGCGGCCCGGGCTCTTGCTCATCACGTATACCGTGTCGGCCAGGAACACCGACTCGCGCAGGTCGTGCGTCACCAGGATCACGTTGAACTGCTGCTCGGTCCACAGGTCGCGCAGGATGCACCACAGTTCCTCGCGCGTGAAGGCATCGAGCGCGCCGAAGGGCTCGTCGAGCAGCAGCATCTTGGGTTCATGGATGAGCGCGCGGCAGATGCTCGCGCGCTGCTGCATGCCGCCCGAGAGCTGCCACGGGAACTTGTCCTCGTAGCCGCCCAGGCCAACCTTCTGCAGCAGGCGCCGTGCGCGCTCTTCGTACTCCTTGCGCCTGGCCTTGAAGTTCGAGCGGTAGGGCTCGACGATCTCCAGCGGCAGCAGCACGTTGTCGACGGTGGTGCGCCACGGCAGCAGCGAAGGCGCCTGGAAGGCCATGCCCGAGATCTTCAGCGGCCCGGTCACGGGCTGGCCGTCGATGCGGATCCGGCCCATCGACGGCATCCTGAGCCCGGTCGTGAGCTTCATGAAGGTCGACTTGCCGCAGCCCGAAGGGCCGACGATGGCGATGAATTCGCCGCGTTTCACCTTCAGGTCGATGGCCTCGACCGCGAAGTGGTTCGCGCGCAGCAGTTCCTCGTTGTAGGCGAGCCAGACGTCCTGGAAGTCGACGAACGCAGCGGCCGGGTCGGGCGCGCCGGACGCACCGGGTGCGAGCGCCATCACTTCTTCAGGATGTTGAGTTCCGCAGCCGGCGGCAGCATGGCCGCGGTCCACACCGCGTCGGGGCTCACGCGCGTCTTGGTGTTGAACGCGTCCGACACCTGCGATGCCATCAGCGACATGCGGCCCGCATTGACCGCGCCGAAGCCGTCGGCACGGGCGTCGGCGCTGTTGATCACGGTGTCGATGGCCAGCTGCAGGCGGCGCGTCTCGAGTTTGCTGTCGATGATGCCGTCGCGCGCCTTGACCGACTCGATGGCCACGGCCGGATTGGCAATGACCTCCTTCGCGCCCCTGGCGAAGGCAGAGAGGAATTTCTTCACCACCTCAGGGCGCTCCTTGATGAGCTTGGGCGAGGCGATGATGACGTTGCCGTACAGCTTCACGCCGTAGTCGGGGTACGGCAGGATCACCACGTCGGCCGCCTTGGCGCCGCGCGCCTCGAGGTTGAGCAGCGAGGTGAAGGTGAAGCCGGTGATGGCGTCGATGTCGCCGCGCACCAGCATGGTTTCGCGCAGCGTCGGATCCATGGCCGTCCAGTTGACGGCGCCCACGTTATTGGCCTTGGCGAAGATCGGGAACGCGCGGCGGCCTGCGTCGAACACCGGCGCGCCGAGCTTCTTGCCCGCGAGGTCGGCGGGCTTGGTGATGCCGCTCTTCTTCAGCGCCATGACCGAGGCCGGCGTGTTGTTGTAGACCATCATCACCGCGACCGGCTTGTTCGGGCTGTCCGGGTTGTTGGCGTGGAATTCCATCAGCGCCGCGAGGTCGGCGAAGCCCATGTCGTAGGCGCCCGAGGCCACGCGCGTGACCGTGCCGCCCGAGCCGTTGCCCGCATCGATGGTCACATCGAGTCCGGCCGCCTTGAAGTAGCCCTTGGCTGCCGGGTGCAGGAACAACGCCGCGGGTCCCTCGAAGCGCCAGTCGAGCTGGAACTTGATCGGCGTCGTGGCCTGGGCAAAGGCCGGGGACAGGCCGAAGCTGAGGGCCGAGGCGGCGAGGAAGGACTGGAGCAGTTGGCGCTTGTTCATTCAGGTCGGTCCGTGAAAGATGAATGCAGGAAAGTTGCCCGGCATTCAAGCAAAAACGGTGCCCGCACGTGATTGGTGCGAACCCTTCCCGTGCTCCGAAGCGGTGCAGTTGCTGCACCTTGCGCGGGAAATCCCTTCGATTCGAGGGGTCTGGCGCACCGGAGCCGGGCGAAAAGGCGTCTAGACCGCGCCGGCGTCCGCTGCGCTGGCTGCATCGCCATGGCAAAAAAAATCCGGGGCGGATGATTCACCCGTCCCGGATTCCTGTGCGTGTGCCCGGCCTGCGGCCGGGCGGGGTTGGCTTACTTGTCGACCGTCACCTTGGCCACGGCCAGCGCGGTCATGTTGATGATGCGCCGCACCGTCGAGGAGGGCGTCAGCACATGTGCCGAGCCGGCCGCGCCCAGCAGCACCGGCCCGACCGTGATGCCGTTGGCGCCGGTCATCTTCAGCACGTTGTAGAGGATGTGCGCCGAATCGAGGTTCGGGCACACCAGCAGGTTGGCCTCGCCGCTCAAGGTGGTCTCGGGCAGGGCGGTGCGGCGGATTTCCTCCGACAGCGCGGCGTCGCCGTGCATCTCGCCGTCGCACTCGATGTCGGGCGCCATCTGCGCGAACAGGTCGCGCGCCAGGCGCATCTTGCGCGCCGAGCCGCGGCTGGAGGTGCCGTAGTTCGAGTGCGACAGGAAGGCCACCTTCGGCGGCAGGCCGAAGCGGCGCACTTCCTCGGCGGCCATCACGGCGATGCTGGCCAGCAGCTCGGCGCTCGGATCTTCGTTGACGTTGGTGTCGGTGATGAAGACGGTGCGCTTGTCCAGCGTCAGCGCGTTCAGCGTGGCGAAGCCCGGGGCGCCGCGCTTCAGGCCGATCAGGTTGCGGATGTGCTCCAGGTGCACGTCGAAGCGCCCGACCAGGCCGCAGATCATGGCGTCGGCATCGCCCAGGTGCAGCATCAGCGCGGCGATGGTGGTGTTCGAGCGGCGCACCATGGTCTTGGCGGCCTCCGGCGTCACGCCGCGGCGGCCCATGAGCTTGTGGAAGCTCTCCCAGTAGGTGCGGAAGCGCGGATCGTCCTCGGGATTGACGATCTCGAAGTCGGTGCCCACGCGGATGTGCAGGCCGGCCTTCTTGATACGCGCGTCGATCACGGCGGGGCGGCCCACCAGGATCGGGCGCGCCAGGCCTTCGTCGACCGCCCACTGTGCGGCGCGCAGCACGCGCTCGTCTTCGCCTTCCGCGTAGGCCACGCGCTTGGCCGTGGCGATCTTGGCGGCGCTGAACACCGGGCGCATGAACATGCCGGTCTGGTAGACGAAGCGCGTCAGGTGCTGGCGGTAGGCGTCCATGTCCTCGATCGGGCGCGTGGCCACGCCCGAGGCGGCGGCCGCCTTGGCCACGGCCGGCGCGATGCGCAGGATCAGGCGCGAATCGAAGGGCTTCGGAATGATGTAGTCGGGGCCGAAGGCCAGCTCCTGCCCGGCGTAGGCGGTGGCCACCTCTTCGCTGATGTCGGCCTTGGTCAGGTCGGCGATCTCGCGCACGCAGGCCAGCTTCATCTCTTCCGTGATCTTGCTGGCGCCGCAGTCGAGCGCGCCGCGGAAGATGTACGGGAAGCACAGCACGTTGTTGACCTGGTTCGGGTAGTCCGAACGTCCCGTGGCGATGATGCAGTCGGGCCGCACGGCCTTGGCCAGCTCGGGCCGGATCTCGGGCTCGGGGTTGGCCAGCGCCAGGATGATGGGCTGCGTGCCCATGGTCTTGACCATCTCGGCCGTCATCACGCCGGGGGCCGAGCAGCCCAGGAACACATCGGCGTCCTTCACCACGTCGGCCAGGGTGCGGGCGCCGGTGTCTTGCTGGGCGTAGCGTGCCTTGGATTCGTCGAACCCGCCTGCACGGCCCATGTAGATCAGGCCCTTGGAATCGCAGGCGTAGATGTTGGCGGGCTTGGCGCCCAGGCCGACCATCACGTCCAGGCAGGCGATGGCGGCCGCGCCCGCGCCCGACACGGCGATCTTGACTTCCCCGATCTTCTTGCCCACGAGTTCCAGCCCGTTGAGCAGCGCTGCGGCCGAGATGATGGCCGTGCCGTGCTGGTCGTCATGGAACACCGGGATGTTCATGCGCTCGCGCAGCTTCTTCTCGATGTAGAAGCACTCCGGCGCCTTGATGTCCTCGAGGTTGATGCCGCCCAGCGTGGGCTCCAGCGCCGCGATGATCTCGACCAGCTTATCGGGGTCGCGCTCGGCCAGTTCGATGTCGAACACGTCGATGCCGGCGAATTTCTTGAACAGGCAGCCCTTGCCTTCCATCACCGGCTTGGCGGCCAGCGGGCCGATGTCGCCCAGGCCGAGCACCGCGGTGCCGTTGGTGATCACGCCGACCAGGTTGCCGCGCGCGGTGTATTCGGATGCCGTCGAGGGGTCTTCCGCGATGTCCAGACAGGGATAGGCCACGCCCGGCGAATAGGCCAGCGACAGGTCGCGCTGGTTCAGCAGGGGCTTGGTCGGGGTGACCGAAATCTTGCCCTTGACGGGCGAGCGGTGGTATTCGCGCGCTGCCTCGCGAAGTGCTTCTTCTGCGGGGGAAAGGGGTGCAGCCATGAAAGTCTCCTTGTTTCAGACGGGCAACGAGGCTACCGCAAAAGCGCGGCTTGTTCTCGCGGGGGGAATGCCGAAAACGCCTGAACCCATAGCGTGGATGGGACGGGCGGGCCGTTTGGCTAAACTGCGTGCTTGTTAACCATGGTTATCCGGGGTTCACAAAGCCAACTCGACCACATCACAGAACGACAGCGGAGGGGCATCGCATGCGCGGTACGAGCCAGGAAACTTTCAGCACGGCCGACCCCGACGTCGTCGTCATCGGTGGCGGCCCCGCGGGCTCCACCGTGGCCGCGCTGCTCGCGGACAAGGGGCACGACGTGGTGCTGATCGAGAAGGCGCAGCATCCGCGCTTCCACATCGGCGAGTCGCTGCTGCCCATGAACATGCCGCTGTTCGACCGGCTGGGCCTGCGCATCGAGGTCGAGGCCATGGGCATCCGCAAGCACGGTGCCGAGTTCGTCTCGCCCTGGCACGAGCACACGAGCCAGTTCGACTTCGGCGAGGCCATGGACAAGAACTTCCCGTACGCGGTGCATGTGCGCCGCTCGGAGTTCGACGAACTGATGTTTCGCCATGCCGGCAAGCGCGGCGCACGCACCTTCGAGGGCCTGCGCGTGACGGGCGTGGACATGGACGCCGGCAAGGGCACGCCCGAGAACCGGCCGCTGGTGAAGGTCAAGGCCGACGACGGCACCGAGAGCGCCTGGCGCCCGCGCTTCGTGATCGACGCGAGCGGGCGCGACACGCTGCTGTCGAGCCAGTTCGACACCAAGCGGCGCAACCGCAAGCACGCCAGCGCCGCCATCTACGGGCACTTCGCCAATGCCGAGCGCCGGCCGGGCCGCGCCGAGGGCAACATCTCGCTGTTCTGGTTCGACCATGGCTGGATCTGGTTCATTCCCCTGAAGGACGGCACGGTGAGCGTGGGCGCGGTGGCGTCCCCGGTGTACTTCAAGCGCCGCAAGGGCTCGCTCGACCAGTTCCTGATGGAGACCATCGCGCTGGCGCCCAAGCTGGCCGCGCGCCTGCAGAACGCCACGCTGCTCGAAGGTGCCACCACCACCGGCAACTACGCCTACGACGCCGATGTCTGCCGCGGCGACCGTTTCATGATGGTGGGCGACGCCTATGCGTTCGTCGACCCGATGTTCTCCTCGGGCGTCTTCCTGGCGATGAACAGCGCCTTCGAAGGCGCCGCCGCGGTCGACCTGTGGCTGCGCGGCGAGGCGAAGCAGGCCGAGCGCGCCTTCCGCCGCTACGAGAAGATGATGGACTACGGGCCGCGCGTGTTCTCGTGGTTCATCCACCGCATCACCTCCCCGGCCATCCGCGGCCTGTTCATGTACCCGCGCAACCTGTGGCGCATGCACGAGGCGCTGCTGTCGATCCTGGCGGGCGACCTGTTCCGCGACACGCCCGTCACGTCGCGCATGTGGGGCTTCAAGCTCACCTACTACATCTCCAGCCTCTTCGTGCTGCCGCAGTCCTTCCGGACCTGGGCCCTGCGCCGGCGCAACCTGAAGGAAGCGCTGGAAAAAGCGTAGCGCCCCCAGGCTGCGGGTTGGTTCATTCGGGGGACACGGTGTGCTGGGCCAGCACCTCGAGCGCCTTGACCAGCGCCGAGTGGTCGAGCTGGCCGTAGCCGAGCGCCGCGCAGGCGTTCATCAGCTGCGCCGCGCCGGCGGTCTGCGGCAGCGACACGCCCAGCGTGCGCGCGCTCTGCATCGCCAGGTTCAGATCCTTCTGGTGCAGCGAGATGCGGAACCCCGGCGCGAAGGTGCGCTTGATCATGCGCTCTCCATGCACTTCCAGGATGCGCGAGCTCGCGAAGCCGCCCATCAGCGCCTGGCGCACGCGGGCCGGGTCGGCGCCGGCCTTCGAGGCGAACACCAGCGCCTCGCTCACCGCCGCGATGTTCAGCGCCACGATGATCTGGTTGGCCACCTTGCACACCTGGCCGTCGCCCGCGCCGCCCACCAGCGTGACGTTCTTTCCCATCAGGTCGAGCAGCGGCTTCACGCGCTCGAAGGTGCCTTCGCTGCCGCCGCACATGATCGTCAGGCTCGCGGCCTTGGCGCCCACCTCGCCGCCCGAGACCGGCGCGTCGATGTAGCCGGCGCCCAGTGCCGTGATGCGGCGCGCGAAGTCCTTCGTCGCGATCGGGTCGATCGAACTGCAGTCGACCACCACCTTGCCGCTCGAGCCCTTCAGGCCCGCGGCCACGCCTTCGGAGCCGGGCGCGCCGAACAGCACCTTCTCCACGTCGGGCGTGTCGGGCACCATGATGAAGACGATGTCGGCCTGCCGCGTCACCTCGGCCGCCGAGGCGCAGATGGTGGCCTTCGACACGAAGGGCTCGGGCGTGTTGCCGTGCGTGTTCACGAACAGCTGATGGCCTGCGTCGAGCAGGTGGCCCGCCATGGGCGCGCCCATGATGCCGAGGCCGATGAATCCGATTCTCTGTTGGGTTGCCATGTCTCTGTTTCCTGTGTGTTTCACTGTTGTTGCGTGAGCGCCTCGCGCCATCCGAGCCCGCTGACCGTGTCGCTGCGAGGCTTGTATTCGCAGCCGATCCAGCCGTCGTAGCCGAGCGCATCGATGTGCTGGAACAGCCAGGGGTAGTTGATCTCGCCCGTGCCCGGCTCGCCGCGGCCCGGGTTGTCGGCCAGCTGGATGTGGCCGATGCGCCCCAGGTGCTTCGCGAGCGTGTTGCCCAGCTCGCCCTCCATGCGCTGCGCGTGGTAGATGTCGTACTGCACGCGCAGGTTGGCCGAGCCGACCTCGTCGATCAGCGCCAGCGCCTGGTCCGTGCGCGTGAGAAAGAAGCCGGGAATGTCGAAGGTGTTGATGGGTTCCAGCAGCAGCCGCAGGCCCGCGGCCTCGAGTTCGCGCGCCGCGATGCGCAGGTTGCCCACCACCGTGCGGTGCGCGGCCTCGCGGCTCGCGCCTTCGGGCAACTTGCCGACCAGACAGTTCACCTGCGGGCAGCCCAGCGCCGTGGCGTAGCCGATCGCCATGCCGATGCCCTCGATGAATTCGCTCGTGCGCTCGGGGTGGCAGGCGATGCCGCGCTCGCCCCGGTCCCAGTCGCCGGCGGGCAGGTTGTGCAGCACCTGCTGCAGGCCGTTGGCGCGCAGGGCGGCGGCGAGTTCCTTCTTGTCGAAGGCATAGGGAAAGAGGTACTCGACACCCTCGAAGCCCGCCTTGGCGGCGGCTTCGAAGCGTTGCATGAAGGGCAGCTCGGTGAAGAGCATCGTGAGGTTGGCTGCGAACTTGGGCATGTGTTTCCTTCAGGATCTCAATCGAGCATGGCCACGGCCAGCGCCGTGGGTGCGTCGGCGGTGCTCTCGGCGAGCGGCTCGAATTCGTTGATGGCGTCGATCTCGGTGCCCATGGCGATGTTGGTCACGCGCTCCAGCATCACCTCGATGACCACCGGCACGCTGAACTCGGCCATCAGCGCCTCGGCGCGGGCGATGGCGGGCGCCATCTCTTCCTGCTTGCGCACGCGGATCGCCTTGCAGCCCAGGCCCTCGACCACCTTCATGTGGTCCACGCCGTAGCTGCTCTCGATGCCTGCGTCGGGTGCCGCGTTGATGTTGTCGAACGCGAGCTGCACGCAGTAGTCCATCTCGAAGCCGCGCTGCGCCTGGCGGATCAGCCCGAGGTAGGAGTTGTTGACCACGATGTGCAGGTACGGCAGCTTGAACTGCGCACCCACGGCCAGCTCCTCGATCATGAACTGGAAGTCGTAGTCGCCCGAGAGCGCGACGATCTTGCGCGTGGGGTCGGCGGCGCGCACGCCCAGCGCGGCGGGAATGGTCCAGCCCAGCGGGCCGGCCTGGCCGCAGTTGATCCAGTGGCGCGGGTTGTACACGTGCAGGAACTGCGCGGCGGCGATCTGCGACAGGCCGATGGTGCTCACGTAGCAGGTGTCGCGGTCCAGGTGGTTGTTCATGCACTGGTACACGCGCTGCGGCTTCATCGGCACGTCGGCGAAGTTGGTCTTGCGCAGCATCGTCTTCTTGCGGTCGCGGCATTCGCCGGCCCAGGCGCTGCGGTTCGGCAGCCTGCCGGCGGCCTTCATCTCCTCGGCCACCTGCACGAAAAGCTCGAGCGCGGCCCTGGCGTCGGACACGATGCCGAAGTCGGGCGTGAACACGCGTCCGATCTGCGTGGGCTCGATGTCCACGTGCACGAAGGTGCGGCCCTTGGTGTAGACCTCGACCGAGCCGGTGTGGCGGTTGGCCCAGCGGTTGCCGATGCCCAGCACGAAGTCGCTCGCCAGCATCGTCGCGTTCCCGTAGCGGTGGCTGGTCTGCAGACCGCACATGCCGGCCATGAGCGGGTGGTCGTCCGGAATCGCGCCCCAGGCCATCAGCGTGGGAATCACCGGCACGCCCGTGGTTTCGGCGAAGCGCACCAGCAGGTCGGCGGCATCGGCGTTGATGACGCCGCCGCCGGCCACGATCAGCGGGCGCTCGGCCGCGTTGAGCATGCCGATGGCCTTCTCGACCTGCGCGCGGGTGGCGGCGGGCTTGTAGGGGGTGAGCGGCTGATAGGCATCGATGTCGAATTCGATCTGCGCCATCTGCACGTCGAAGGGCAGATCGATCAGCACCGGGCCGGGGCGGCCCGAGCGCATCAGGTGGAAGGCCTGCTGGAACACCTGCGGCACCTGGCCCGGTTCGCGCACCGTGACCGACCACTTGGTGACCGGCTTGGAGATCGACTCGATGTCCACCGCCTGGAAGTCTTCCTTATACAGACGCGCGCGCGGCGCCTGGCCGGTGATGCACAGGATGGGAATGGAGTCGGCCCAGGCCGAGTACAGGCCGGTGATCATGTCCGTGCCCGCCGGGCCCGAGGTGCCGATGCACACGCCGATGTTGCCGGCGATGGCGCGGGTGTAGCCCTCGGCCATGTGCGAGGCGCCCTCCACATGGCGCGCGAGGATGTGCGCGATGCTGCCGCGCTGGCGCAGCGCGGAATACAGCGGGTTGATCGCCGCGCCCGGCACGCCGAAGGCCTGCGTCACGCCTTCCTTTTCCATCACCAGCACCGCGGCCTGGACCGCTGTCATCTTTGCCATTTGCATGTCTCCTTGAGGTGGCCCCACTTTAGGAAGCAGCGCTTGTTCGAAGAAGACGCCTGCGGGCCATAAAACCTATTCCTCCATGGAATAAGTGGCTACGATGCGCGCCATGGACCGTTTGCTTGCAATGGAAATGTTCGTGCGCGTGGTCGAAACCGGCAGCTTCTCGAAGGCCGCGCGCGAGTTCAACACCACGCAGCCCACCGTGACCAAGCAGGTCGCCGCCACCGAGGCGCGGTTGAAGGTGCGGCTGCTCAACCGCAACACGCGCGGCGTGAGCCTCACCGAGCCCGGTGCGCTGTACTACGAGAAGTGCAAGACCATCGTGCGCGAGGCCGAGGAGGCCGAGAGCATCGTGCAGCTGCGGCAGAACCAGGCGCAGGGCCTGCTGCGCGTGGGCACCTCGGTGGCGTTCGGGCGGCGCGTGGTGGTGCCGCTGGCGCTGGAGTACATGCGACGGCATCCGCAGGTGCAGCTCGACCTGAGCTTCGAGGACCGCTACGTCGATCTCATCGCGCAGGGCGTCGACGTGGCCATCCGCATGGGCAAGCTGGCCGATTCTTCGCTGGGCGCGCGCTACCTCGGCGTGAACCCGTGGGTCATGGTGGCCTCGCCCGCGTACCTGAAGAAGCACGGCACGCCCAAGCGCGCACAGGACCTGAGCGCGCACGTGGCGCTGATCTACAGCAGCGTGGTCGGCGACGAGTTCTGGCGCATGCACACGCCCAGGGGCGATGCGGTCACGGTGCCGGTGTCGGGGCGCTTTCGCTCGAACAACCTGTCGGCCGTGCTGGCCGCGGCGCGCGACGGGCTGGGCATTGCGCTGATGCCGCGCTACGTGGCGAGCGATTCGCTGGCTGCGGGCAAGGTGCGCGAAGTGCTCGGCGACCATGCGCTGCCCGAGCAGGAGATCCACGCCGTGTTTCCCTCGCCCAAGCTGGTGCCGGGCAAGGTGTCCGGCTTCGTCGCGTTCCTGCAGGGGCGCTTCGACGAAGGGTGGTGGGCGGCCGCCTGACCTCGCCGCGTGCGGACCCGGCCGCTCGAGGGCTGCGCGCCCCGACGTGCGCGCTCAGGTCCGGCGCCCGGACTGCCGCAACGTCTGCAGCAGCATGCGGTGCAGGCTGTCGACCGCCTTCGAGCCGCGCGAGGCCGCGCTGCGGTAGAGCGCGACCTGCATCGGCTCGAGCGGACCGAGCCCGTGTTCGGTGCCCAGCACCTGCAGGTTCGGCGGTGCGCTGCATTGCGTGAGCGCCGCAACGGCAAGCCCGCTTTCCACCGCCGCGATCTGGCCCGCGAGGCTGGAGCTGTTGTAGACCACCTTGTAGGGCCGTCCCTGCAGGGCCAGCGAGTGGATGGCGCTGCGCCGGCCGAGGCTGGCTTCCTCGTAGACGGCAATGGGAAGCGGGTTGCGGCTCCAGACATCGAACTGCGCCGAGCCCACCCAGACCATCGGCTCGTGGAACAGCAGCGTGCCGCGCCGCACGTGGTCGCGCGACACCAGCGCCAGGTCGAGCTCGCCGCGCGCCACGCGCGGAATGAGCGAGGTCGACTGCTCGCAGTCGAGCTGGATCTCGACGCCGCCGTGCCGCGGCGCGAAGCGTTTGAGTGCGGGCGTGAGGTACTTGCCGGCATAGTCGTCGGGCACGCCGAGCCGCACCAGGCCCGAGACGCTCTCGCCCTGCAGCGCGGCCTGTGCCTCGGCATGCAGGTCGAGCATGCGGCGTGCGTAGCCCAGCAGCGTCTGGCCTTCGTGCGTGAGCTGCAGCTGTCGCGCACCGCGCACCAGCAGCCGGCATCCCGCGGCCGACTCCAGCTTCTTGAGCTGCATGCTCATCGCCGACTGCGACCGGTGCACTTCGGAGGCCGCGCTCGAGAGCGTGCCGGCATCGACCGCCGCCACGAAGCTCTTGAGCCAGTCGATCTGCAGGTCTCTCATGTATTCGATAAGCGGATGGTTGGCTGCAAAATTATGCGCTTTTCAGCTTGCTCACGGGGCGGCACAGTCGCCCGATGAACTCGACGACTTCCCTGCACGCAGTGTCCCCGGTGCCGGCCGGTGCCTCGGCGCTGCCGCGCCAGCCGGTCGCGCCCGGCCCGCTCGATGGCCGCGCCATCGGCGTCATGACGCTGCTGTGCCTCACCTGGAGCCTGCAGCAGATCTCGCTGAAGGCCATTGCAGCGCAGGCCAGCCCGATGCTGATGGTGGTGCTGCGCTCGGGCATCGCGCTGGTGCTGCTGGCCGCGTTGATGTGGCACCGCGGCGAACGTGCGCAGGCCGCGCGCTGGAAGCCGGGCGCGGTGGTCGGTGCGCTGTTTGCGCTGGAGTACCTGCTGGTGGCCGAGGCGCTGCGTTTCACCGGCGCGTCGCACGTGGTGGTGTTTCTCTACACCGCGCCCATCTTCGCCGCGCTGGGCCTGCACCTGCGGCTGCCCGCGGAGCGACTGGGCGCGCGGCAGGTGGGCGGCATCGCGCTGGCGTTCGCGGGGATCGCGTTGGCCTTCCTGGGAAGCGACGCAGCTTCGGCCGGCACGGGCGCTCGTGCGCTGCTGGGCGATGCGCTGGCGCTGCTCGCCGGCGTCGCGTGGGGCGCGACCACAGTGACGATCCGCTGCTCCAGCCTGGCCTCCGCGCCCGCCACCGAGACGCTGCTCTACCAGCTGCTGGGTGCCTTCTGTCTGCTGCTGCCGGCCGCCTGGCTCACCGGGCAATGGCACTTCGAGCCTTCGGCGCTCGTCTGGGCGCACCTGGGCTTCCAGAGCCTCGTGGTGTCGTTTGTGAGCTTCCTGGCCTGGTGCTGGCTGCTGCGCCGCTACCTGGCGTCGCGCCTCGGCGTGTTCTCGTTCCTCACGCCGCTGTTCGGGGTCGTGCTGGGTGTCGGGCTGCTCGGCGAGCCGCTCGAGCTGCCGTTCGTCGCCGGCAGCGTGCTGGTGCTCGCGGGCATCGGGCTGGTGGCACTGCGCCGTTGAGGGCGCTTCGCATCTCGCGCCGTTGAAGGTGCGGCGCACCTGGCGCCGCTGCCTCAGTCCCGTTTCGTGCGCGCTTCGCGCGCTGCCTGCACGGCCGGGTCGGCGGCCTCGGGCGTCTTCGGTGGATCGATGGGATCGTTCTCGTTGTCCACGTTGCCCGAATCGGCGAACAGGCTCCAGGCGGCCATGAACAGCGCCGCGATCACCGGGCCGATCACGAAGCCGTTGATGCCGAAGATCGCCATGCCGCCGATGGTCGACATCAGCACGATGTAGTCGGGCATCTGCGTGTCCTTGCCCACCAGCACCGGGCGCAGGATGTTGTCGACCAGGCCGATGACGAACACGCCCACGAAGATCAGCACGCCGCCTTGCCAGAAGTGCCCCGTGGCCAGGAAGTAGATGGCCACCGGTCCCCAGATCAGTGCGGCGCCTACCGCTGGCAGCAGCGACAGGAATGCCATGAGCACCGCCCACAGCAGCGCGCCCTGGACGCCCAGGAACCAGAAGGCCAGCCCGCCCAGCGTGCCCTGCGCGATGGCCACCGCCACGTTGCCCTTCACGGTCGCGCGGATCACGGTGGTGAACTTGTTCAGCAGGTAGTGCGTGTGCGGCTTGGCCAGGGGCAGGGCGTCGCGCATGCGCTTCGACAGGCCCGCGCCGTCGCGCACCAGGAAGTACAGCAGGTACAGCATCACGAAGAAGCTGACGATGAAATCGAAGGTGTTCTGCCCGATCGCCAGCGCCTGGCTCGCGATGATCTGGCTGGCCTGCCCTGCGGCCGTCGAGATGCGCGCCTGCCAGGCCGCCATGTCGCCCAGGTTGAAGCGCTCGACCAGGTTCAGCAGCCACTGCGGCGCCGCGTCGAGGATCTGCTGGAAGTAGGCGGCGAAGTTGATCTGCCCCGACCGGATGTTCTGCGTGACCAGCGCCACCTCCTGCACCAGCGACACCCCCACCATCGCCAGCGGCAGGATCACGATGAACAGGCAGATGGCCAGCGTCGAGAGCGCTGCCGCGTTGGGCTTTCCGCGCATCTTCCTGAGCAGCCACTTGTACAGCGGCGTGAACAGGATCGCCAACGCCACACCCCACAGCACCGCGCCGAAGAACGGCATCAGCACCCACAGGAAGGCGACGGTGACGATGGCAAGCAGGGCGAGAAACACGCCGCGTTGGAGTTGGGGTGAATTCATAGGTGTCCGCACTGTAGCCGAGCCGCCGCCTCCGCCGGTGTCAGCCGGAGCGCCCTGTGCGGCACGGCAGATTTGCCGGAGCGACCACGCCGGGTCGCCCGCCGGCATGGCCTGCCGGGCCATCGAGCAGCGCGGAGGCGTCCGCGGCGATCGCGCCGGCTCGCGCCGTCAGCGCTTCGCGCGCGGCAGCGCCACCGGCGCCAGCGTGGCGCGCAGCCGGCTCGGCGCATCGGGCTCGGCCGCCGCATCGACCTCCAGCGCGCGCTCGACGTTGCCGATGTGCGCCAGCATCAGCCGGCGTGCCTGTTCGGTGTCCCCGGCCTCGAGCGCCGCGACGATCGCGCCGTGCTCCGCGCACGACTGTCCGGCCTCGTGCTTCGACTGGTACAGCGTGGCCGCCAGCGTGGTGCGCGCCGTGAGGTCGCGCAACACGTCGACCAGCAGCTGGTGCCCCATCTGCTCGGCAAGGCACACATGGAAATCGGCCAGCAGGAAGGCGCGGGTGGCGGCGTCTGCGCCTTCGATGGCGCGCTGCTCGTCGGCGATGTGGTCGCGCAGCTTGCGGATCACCCTGGCCAGCGGCCGGCCCTCGCTGGCAGCGAGGATGCCGGCCTCGACGATGCGCCGCGCCGAGAACGCGTCGCGCGCCTCCTCGGCCGAAGGCTCCACCACGTACCAGCCGCGGCGCGACTGCACTTCGACGAAGCCGCGCGCCTGCAGCTGCATGAGCGCCTCGCGCACCATGGTGCGGCTCACCGAGAAGTTCTCCGCCAGCGCCTGCTCGCCGAGCCGCTCGCCCGGTGCGAGCTTCTGCGCGAGGATGGCTTCCACGACGCGTTCTGCGATGGCGGTGGGGCTGACGTCGGTGGTGGGCATGGGGTGCGGTTCAGTGGGCGCTGGAAGCTGTGGCGGTGCCGGTGTTTACCACGCGGCCGCCGTCTTCCTGCGCCAGCGGTTCGTCGTCGGGCGACCAGCGCCCGTCGAGCACCGCATGCGCGCGCTCGCGGTCGATGTCGCCTTCCCACGATGCGATGGCCACCGTCGCCACGCAGTTGCCGATCAGGTTGCCCAGCGCGCGGGCGATGCCCATGAACCAGTCGACCGACAGCACCAGCACCAGGCCGATGGCGGGAATCGCCGGAATCGCGTGCAGCGTGGCCGCCAGCACCACGA
Organism: Variovorax paradoxus; assembly: GCF_902712855.1. NCBI lineage: Bacteria > Pseudomonadati > Pseudomonadota > Betaproteobacteria > Burkholderiales > Comamonadaceae > Variovorax > Variovorax paradoxus. The sequence goes on along the minus strand of NZ_LR743508.1, from coordinate 511,062 downwards.
TGGCCGAGCCCGGCACGCCGTGGGCGCCCTTGGACGTGACCAGCGCGATCGCCAGGATCGTCAGCAGGTCGGCCATCGAGATCGGCGTGTTGGTGGCCTGCGCGATGAACACGGCCGCCAGCGTGATGTAGATCGAGAACGCGTCGAGGTTGAACGAATAGCCCGTGGGAATCACCAGGCCCACGGTGGAATCGCGGATGCCCATGCGGCGCAGCTTGGCCATGATCTGCGGCAGCACGCTGTCCGACGAGGTGGTGGCGAACACGATGGTGAGTTCCTCGCGCAGGTAACGCAGCAGCTTGATCAGGCTGAAGCCCGACATCCGCATCACCAGCCCCAGCACCACGAACACGAAGATCAGCACCGCGCCGTAGAACAGGGCTACCAGCATGCCCAGCTGCTTGAGCGACCCGATGCCGTACTGCCCCACCGTGAAGGCGATCGCGCCCAGCACGCCCAGCGGCGCCAGCTTGATGATGATCCCCATGATCTTGAAGAGAACCAGCGACGTCGCGTCGATCACCGCGGCCACCGGCTTGCCGCGCTCGCCCAGCAGCGTCAGCGCGCAGCCGAACAGCACCGCGAACAGCAGCACCTGCAGCACGTCGCCGGTGGCGAAGGCGTTCACCACGGTGGTGGGAATGAGCTTCATCAGGAAGTCGACCGTGCCGCCGCTCGTGAGCTTGTCGGCGTTCGATGCATAGGCGCTCATCGCGGCCGGGTCGAGCCTGGAGGGGTCCACGTTCATGCCCGCGCCGGGCTGGAACACGAAGGCCAGCACCAGGCCCATGGCCAGTGCGATGGTGGTCAGCACCTCGAAGTAGATGAGCGACTTCACGCCCACGCGGCCCACGCGCTTCAGGTCGCCCGCACCGGCGATGCCGTGCACCACCACGCAGAACACCAGCACCGGGATGATCATCTTGATCAGCTTGATGAACCCGTCGCCGAGCGGCTTGAGCTTGACGGCGTACTCGGGCGCCAGCAGGCCCGCGAGCACGCCGAGCACCAGCGCGATGACCACCTGGCCGAAGAGGGATTTGGCGAAGCGAGGCATGGAGGACTCCTGTTGTCTGGGCGACGTTGTGTGTCTCTGGAGGTTTTGCATGCAAGATCTGCCGTGTCTTGCATACAAGAAATGTAGGCAAGAAGATGCGGAGGGGTTCAGAGGGTATTCCCGGGATGGTGCTGGTAGAGGCTGCCACGTGTCGCGCGCTGTGGCCTTGCCGGAAGCGGGCGATCAGGCAGGGCGACCGGGGACGCGTGGATTCGTCTGGCGATGCAGCGCGGCGATATCCCGAAGCGGCTGCCAGCGCAGGTGGCCAGGGCCGGTCCGGGCAGGCTGGCGTTTACTTGCCGGCCGGATGCTTCGCGCCGCGCCCCCGCAGCCGCTCGCTGCGCTCCTGCATCACCTGCTTCAGCTCGACCATCCTGCTGTCGCAGGCGGCCCGGTTGCTCACCAGCATGAGCGGATTGCGGCGCAGCGTCTCGATCGCTTTCTCGGTGGCTGCAGGGTCAGCGGTCTTCTCGATCCATCCTGCGGCAACGAAGGCCCTGGATTGGCGCGTGAACAGCTTCTCGAAGGCCGGGGTGCCGCAGCGGGCGGCCATCACGCGGTAGTCGGCCTCGAGTTGCCTGCCTTGGGCGGGGCTCGGGGTGTCCGGTGCGGACGTCGGAAAAGCGGATTGTGCAAGTGCCATCGAAGGCATCAGGCAGAGCCAGAGCGCCATCACGCGCAGATCCCGATCGACAGGCTGAAGCATCGCTGCCTCCGTTCGAATCTTCCGATGCTTCTCAGGCTAAGCACGCAAGGATCAGGCGTCAACGGGGACGAACCCTTTCGTGGAAAAAAAGATGACGCGGCATCGCTGCGATGCATCACGAACCCCGGTCGCGCACGTGAACGATGGCCTCCGCCCGCGTGCGCACGCCGAGCTTGTCGAAGATGCTCGACACCTGGTTGCGTACCGTCTTCTCGCTCTTGCCCAGTTGCTGCGCGATGGCGCGGTTGTCCAGGCCGATTGCAACGAGGCGCAACACCTCGCGCTCCGCCGGCGTCAGCGCTTCGGCGGCGTCGGATTCGGCACGGCCCAGGAAACCGCGCAGCTCGGCCAGAAAGACGGACCACGCCGGCTCGCTGTCGAGCAGCACGTGGTTGTCGCTGTCGAGCGGCACGAAGCGCGCGCCGGGGATCAGCGCCGCCAGCCGCACCCCTTCATCGAACGGCACTCGGGCATCGCCGCGCGCATGCAGCACCAGCGTCGGCACCTGCAACCGGCGCGCCATCTCGGTCACGTCGACGCGATGGAAGGCGTCGAGCGTGCGCGCCGCGTTTTCCGGGCTCGCGGTCAGGCGCTCGAGCTCGTTCCACCACTGGTGCTGCGCCGCCGTGCCGCCGGGAATGAACTGGTTGGTGAACACCTGGCGAAAGGCGGCGTTGTCGCGTCCCCAGCCCAGGCGGATCAGGTTCACCAGCGTCTCGGCTTCCAGCCGCTGCGCGGCGCTGGTGGCGCGCTGCAAGGCCCCGCGTGCGTACGCGCCAGGCAGAACGAGGTGGGACACCTTGTCGGGATGCCGCACGGCGTAGGCGATGGCCACCGCGCCGCCTTGCGACATGCCAACCAGCGGAAAGCGGCGCAGCCCGAGACTGTCGACCACGGCCTCGAGGTCACCGACCCAGGCATCGAGCGAGAAATCGGTGACCGTGGCGTCCGACAGGCCGCAGCCGCGCTGGTCGTAGCGGATGTACTGGCGGTCGCGCGCGAGTTCGCGAAGCCAGGGCTGCCACACGGGGCTGTGCAGGTCGTGCTCGACATGGCTGAGCCAGTGCGCAGCGCGCACCAGCGGCGGCCCCGAGCCGATCGAGGCGATCGCGATGCGCGTGCCGTCTGCCGCGACGCAGAAGCGCAGGCTCTGGCGCAGTTTCGGCGGCATCCTCGGATCGGTGGCCATGCGGGATTGTCTCGCTTCTTCCCGAATGTGGGCCGTGCGTCCCATGCCCCCGGCGCTTGCGGCCCCCGGCCGGCGTGCGTGCGGGACATGCGCCTCATGCCGCCGGGCGCAGGCCGCGGGATGCTCGGTCCACGTCAACGAGATGCACCGAGACGCTTCATTCGAAAGGACCTTGCCATGAACACCGCCGCAGCCACTGCCACCACCCCCGACATCGCGCGCTACGCCAGGACCATCGAAGTGTCCAGGCGCATCCGCTGGGACATCGACCGCGACGTGATCCGCGGCCGCACCTTCGACCTGGCCCACACCTTCCTGCCGGACGGGCTCTCGCTGGCCGACGAGCTGCCGTTCCTCGGTGCGGCGGAGCATCGCTTCCTGAGCCAGGTCCAGGGCCGCACCTACGCCAACATGTTCGGGCTGGTCGAGCGCTTCATCGGCGCCAAGATGCTCGAGGTGAGCCGCGACCACTGGCTGGGCGACCAGACCGCGCTCGAAGCCATCGTCCGATTCACGGACGAGGAACTCAAGCACCAGGAGCTGTTCCGTCGCATCGAGCGGCTGGCGGGTGCGCACATGCCCGCGGGCTATCGCTTCGACGTGTCGCCCAACGACGTTGCGGCCTTCGTGCTCGGCAAGTGCACATGGGCCGTGCTTGCGCTCACCTGCCACATCGAGCTCTTCTCGCAGGCGCACTACCGCGCCAGCATCGAAGCGGCCGATGGCCTGTCGCCGCTCTTCAAGGACGTGTTCCTGTTCCACTGGAAGGAGGAGTCGCAGCACGCGATCATCGACGAGCTCGAGTGGGAGCGCGAGGACGCGAAGCTCGCGACCGACGCGCAGCGAGACTTGGCGGTGGACGACCTGATCGCGCTGGTCGGCGGCGTCGACGGCATCCTGCAGGGCCAGGCCGCGGCCGACGCGGCGTACTTCGTGGGCGTCTGCGGCATGGCCGCGAGCGACGAACGCGCGCAGCAGGTGACCGACACGCTGCTGAAGGCCTACCGCTGGCAGTACATCGTCTCGGGCGCGCTGGAGCCGCGCTTCCGGAAGGTGCTTGCCAGGCTGGTGAATGAAGACCAGCTCGCACGCATCCAGGCCGCGCTGGCGCCCCTGAGCTATGCGGTGCCGACGCGAGCGGAGGCAATGAGCGCGATGGTGCAGTGAGGCGCGCCCTGAGGGGCGTGGTTCGCCGAGGCAATAATCGGCCGGTGCCCGAACCAAGCCGCCCCGTCCTGCCGCCGTCGCTGCAAATCGCCCTGCCTCTCGTCGTCCTGGCGCTCGGGCATACGCTCTCCAATCTTCTTCGCACGCTGCCGGCCATCGCCACCGATGTCATGTCCGCGGACATCGGCACGACCACCGCCTACCTCGGCGTGCTCACCGGCGCGTACCACCTCTTCTTTGCGCTCGGCCAGATACCCGCCGGCGTGATGCTCGACCGGCTCGGCGTCAAGACGGTGTCGCTGTCGCTGTTCATTCTGGCCGCGCTGGGCTCCGCGGCGGGCGCGCTGGCGCAGGGGCCCGTGAGCTTCTTCCTCGCGCAGGCGCTGCTTGGCATCGGCTGCTGCGGCATGCTGCTGTGCCCGTTCGCGCTGGCTGCGCGGACGCTGCCGCCGGCGCGCTTCGCGATGTGGTCCGGACTCATCCTGAGCATCGGCAACTGCGGCATGCTGCTGTCCGCCACGCCCATGGCATGGCTCATCGAGCACCACGGCTGGCGCGCGAGCTTCTGGGTCTCGGTGGCGCTGGCCCTGTGCATCGGAGCGCTCGTCGCGCTGGTGGTGCCGCGCGCCGAAGCCGCCGTGCCGCCGCCGTCGCGCGAGCTGAAGGCGGAATTCCGCGAGGTGCTGGCGCTGACGGCGTCCATGCCCTTGCGTGGGCCGGTGCTGCTGGCCTTCAGTTCGCTTGCCGCTGTGCTCGCGGTGCGCGGTGTGTGGGGCGGCCCGTGGTTCATGGACGTGAAGGGGCTGTCGCGAATCGACGCGGGCAACGCGCTGATTCCACTCACGCTGGCGATGGCCGTCGGCCCGCTCGTGGCGGGTGCCATCGACAGGCTGACCGGTGCCCGTCGCGCCCTGCTCGCGGGCGGGCATCTCGGCGCCGGCTTCATGCTGCTGTTCGTCGTGGCCGCCATGCCGGGTGCGTGGCTGCACGGCGGCCCGCTGGGCTCGGCCACCTTCGACTCGTGGGTGTTCTTCGCCTTCGGCTGCTGCCTGTCGACCCAGCCGCTGCTCTTTGCGATGGGGCAGACCTCCACGCCGAAGGAAAAATCCGGCAAGGCGCTGGCGGCATTGAACCTGATGTTCTTCTGCGGCACGGCCTTCCACCAGCTGGTCAGCGGCGCCATCGCTTCGAGGTTCGGCCTCGCGGCGGTGTTCCTCTACTTCGCGCTGGCGTTGACCGTGTCGGCCATGCTTTTCCTCTACTGCACGAGGCGCAGGCCCGCGGGCGCCATCGAAAACCAGGCATCGGCGCGACCCTCGTGAGGCTGCGTTCGCGCGAGGATGTAACCGGTTTTCTGGAATCGCGTTTCAGGCCCGAAAGGCTACCCGCGCCCGGCAAAAGATGCATCCAGCTTTTATGGGAGCCCACGGGGTGGAACGCGGTCGGCGGTTCGATGAAAATCCGACCCGATGTTTGTCCCTTCCCCCCGCACCACCGAACGCGCCCAGAGACCGGCGGCCCGGCTCGGCTTCGCTGTCGGCGACTTCAACGAGCCCTACGGCCTGCCCAAGCCTGCGGTGCTCGGAAGCCTGTCCGGCGTCTCGATGACGCTCAAGGAATTCGGCGGCCGCTGGGACCGCACCGACCGCGTCTATTTCTTCGCCAGCTGGCCCATGCTCGAGGCCGCGCTCGAGCACCTGATCTCGGAGCGCGAGCAACTGGCCAAGGCCTAGAAGCGGCGCGCAAGGCCGCCGGGCGGTCTCATTCCTCGATGTGCACGGCACGGCCCACCGAAAGCCCCAGCCCGCACATCGCCACGCACAGCACGGTGCATACCACCAGCGGCACCGTCCAGCTTCCCGCGGCCTCGTGAAGGAAGCCGATGAGGGTCGGCCCCACGGCGGCCAGCAGGTAACCGATGCATTGCGACATGCCCGACAGCGACGCCGCGATCCGCTGGTTGCCCGCACGCAGTCCGACGAAGGCCAGGCTCAGGATCAGTGCCGCGCCCATGCCCATGCCGAACGCGAAGACCCACAACGGCGTGAGTGCGGGCAGCGTCATCAGGCCGACGAGGCCGAGCGCGCTCAGCGCGGGCGAGGCGAACGAGATCCAGCGCTGGTCGCGCATGCGCTGCATCAGCGGCATCAGCAGCAGCGCCGGCACCGCGCCGGCGAGCTGCATCCAGCCGTGCATCGCGCCGGCATGCGCGCTCGAGTCGCCGGCCTCCAGCAGGATCGACGGCAGCCATGCGATCGCCGCGAAGTAGACGAAGCAGGTCAGCCCGAGGTAGGCCGCCACCTGCCATGCCAGCGGCGCCTTCCACACCGAAGCGCTCGCAGGCGCGGAGGACAGGCCGGGCGCCGACGTCGTGCGAAAGCGCAGCTGCGGCAGCCACAGCAGCGCCGCCAGCAGCGGCAGCCCCGCGGCGGTGGCCAGCGATGCCGGCCAGCCCGCGCCGAGCGCGCGGTGCAGCGGCACCGCCACGGCCGACATCACGCCGGCGGCGGCGATCATCGCGAGGGCATAGCAGGCCGTGAGCCTCGCCACGTGCTGCGGAAAGTCGCGCTTCAGCAGGCTGGGCAGCAGCACGTTGGCGATGGCGATCGCACCGCCGATCACGCAGGTGCCCGCATACAGCGCAGCCGCGCTGCCGGCCGAACGCAGCACGATGCCCGCGACCAGCAGCATCAGCGCAGCGAACAGCACGCGTTCCAGGCCCCAGCGGTGCGCGACGGGCGCGGCGAGCGGCGACACCGCCGCGAATGCAAGCAGCGGCAAGGTGGTCAGCAGCCCCGCCTGCGACGCGTTCAGCGCGAAGCTTTCGCGAACGAGTTCGAGCAACGGGCCGAGCGCGGTGATCGGTGCGCGCAGGCTGGCGGCAATGCAGAGGATGCCGGCGACGAGAAGTACGGGGCGGTGCGTGCGCACCGCGAGGGTCGAGGAATGCATGGCGTGTGGCCTGTTGGGGGACCTGTTCGAATCTATCGACCGCACAGGAATCGCGATGCCCGCAGGCGGACAGACGATGGGCAAATCCGGTCAAAATCGCCCGCGTGACGCCGCAGCAAGCCAGCCCCTGGAACTTCGAGTTCGACAAGATGGATTCGGCCGTGGCCGCATTGCAGATCCGAACGCAGGCGCATGCGGAGCAGCTCGCGACCCACGCGCATGCGCAAGGGCAACTGGTGATGGTGCTGCGCGGCGCCATGACCTGCGAAGTGCCCGGCGCGTTGTGGATGGCGCCCATTCATGGCGGGCTCTGGATTCCCGGCGGCGTGCCGCACGGCAACCGCGTCACCCCCGATGCGAACGTCTGCTTCGTCTTCGTCTCGCAGGAAGCGGCTGCCGCCATGCCGCGCAGCTGCTGCGCACTGGGCATCAGCCCGCTGCTGCGCGAACTCGTCCTGCATCTGGCGGCCATGCCGAAGCACGCGCCGCACGACGCCGCGGCGCAACGCCTGCAGGCCGTGCTGCTCGACCAGCTGGTGCGCATGCCTGCGGAAGCGATGCATCTGCCGGTGTCGGACGAGCCGCGCCTGCGGCGGGTCGTCGAGGCGCTGATGCACGACCCATCCGACCGCTCGACGTCCGCGCAATGGGCTTCGCGGCTGGCCATGAGCGAGCGCACCTTCGCGCGGCTGGTGCAGCAGGAAACCGGCATGTCCTTCGGGCGGTGGCGGCAGCGGCTGCACCTGATCGTGGCGCTGCAGTGGCTGGCCTCGGGCCGCACGGTGCAGCAGGTGGCCGGCGACCTGGGCTACGACGCGGCCGGCGCCTTCATCGCGATGTTCCGCAAGGCGATGGGCCAGCCGCCGGCGCGCTACCTGGCCGAGCGCCGGTTGGCGCAGGGCGCGGAGCGCGCCATCGTCACTTCACCGGAATGAAGAAGTCCACGCCCTTTTCCTTGATGAGCGTCACGATGAACTTGGCCGGCTGCGTGGTGCTCGCATTGCGTCCGACCGTGTGGATGTCGTTCGGGCCTTCGTAGAACGTCTGGCCCTTGGTGAGCGTGACTTCCTTGCCGCCCTTCACGCCCATCACGATCGAACCCTCGAGCACATAGACGAACGCATGCGCGTCGTGGCGGTGCACCGGGTCGATCGCACCGGGCGGGTAGTCGACGTTGATCATCAGCACTTCCTTGCCCGGGATGTTGGGCAGGTCGCGCGTCAGCAGCGGCGTGACCACGGCTTCGGGCGCCGCGGCCGCGTGCTGTGCCAGCAGCACGCCGCAGGCCAGCAGCAGCTGCTTTCCGGTTTTTGCAATAGCGGACATCTTTCTTCCTTCGGAGGGCCCCGTCTCGCGGGGCTGGGTTGCAGATCACGGCGCCACGGCATCGCGGGGCGATGCGCAGTTTTCTTCCGTGACCTACTGTGCCCGCCGGATGCGCCTTCGCCAGTCTCTGGTCGTCGCATGCGGGCCTATCCCTTTGCGGGGGGCTTCCGCGTGGCTGCGCGTTCAGAAGCGGTACGCGTAGCGGACCTGGACGAAGTTCTCGCCCGGGTTCGGATGCTTGATGCCCGCGTTCGAGAAGTGCTCCACGCGCAGCGCGATCTCGTGCTGGCGGCGCTCGCCGAAGCTGCGGCCCACCGCCAGGTGCGTGCCGAAGTTGAAGCGGGTCGAGAAGGTCTTCTGACGCGTGCGATAGATCGACGAGGTTGCCGTCAGCCCCACGCCGGTCTCGAAGAACCAGGGCGACGCGCCCTCGTCGGGCCTGAAGCGGAGCACCGGCACCAGCGCGAACTGCGACAGCTGCGAGCGGCCGTCGCGCTCGCTCGCCTGGATGTGCCAGTACGCGTACGAGGCCTCGAGGTAGCTGTCGAGCCGGCCGCCGCCGAGCTGCCAGCGGTAGGGCAGGTCCCAGGTCAGGCCGGTCGTCAGCGTGCGGGTGCCATGGGCCGAACCCGTCTGCACGAAGGCGGAAGAGGGTTCGAACAGCGACGCGGCATCGGCGTGCGGAAGAGGGAGCAGGCAGAGCCCTGCGCCGAGCAGGGCTGCGGCGAACGCATGTCGCCGAGGGGGAGTGGGCTTGGAAGCCGTGGGAATCTTTTCTTCGAACATGTGGATGGTCGCCAGGCTGGCGCTCTTGAAACGCGAGCGGACATCGGTGTCCGCTGCGCATCGAGCGTAGGCAGGCCCGGCGCCGCACGCATGCGCCAGAAGAGGGATTCGGCGTCCTCTCTTCGGCCGTGGAGCGCTGGCCCGCCACCCGGCGCTCGCCGCGCGTTCACGGCGTCACCAGATGCTCTCGAGCAGCGCGTCGAGCTTCACGCTCGCGTTGCTGCCGAGGTCCGCCACCTCGTTCGGATAGTTCTTCTTCAGCAGGCGGGCCACCTCGGGCAGCCTGGCCGGATCGAGATCGAAGTCGCCGATGCGGGCCGGCAGCCCGAGCGAAGCGACCACGCCGGAGATGCGGTCGGCGAGCTGCGTCGCAGCGTCTTCGCCCGGCCTGCGCGTGCCGAAGATCTCCAGCTTGTCGCCATAGAAGTCGGCGCAGGCGCGGATCACCGGCGCCAGCGTGATGCAGGAGGTTGCGCTGTGCGGCAGGCCGAAGGTGCCGCCCAGGATGTGGCCGATGCGGTGGCTCAGGCCGTAGATGACCGAGGCGGGCGAGAAATAGCACTGCCAGGCCGCAAGCTGCAGCTGCAGCAGGTCGGCGGGCGTCACCGCACCCTGCTCGAGTGCCTCGCGCGTCTCCACCGACTGCGGCCACTTCTGCAGCACGGCCAGGAAGCGTTCGAGGCCGCTCGCGGCCATGATCGCGTGCGGATGCTCCCTGGTCACCTTGCGCATGCCCTCCACCGCATGGTCCATGCCCTTGATGGCCGATGAGAGCAGCAGCGCGCGCGGCGTGTCGGACACCAGCACCGGATCGATCACCACCACCTTGGGCACCGTCTCGCGCACGGCGTAGCTGCGCTTGAATTTCTGCGGACCGTCGGTCTCGGTGATGCCGAAGTAGTGCGAGAACTCCGAGCCCGACAGCGTGGTCGGAAGCGCGGCGATGGGCAGGTAGCGCCCCGTCTTCTCGTGATGCAGGTGCGACACCGCCTTGGCCGCATCGAGCACCGAGCCGCCGCCCAGCGCCAGGATCGATTCGGCGCCCGACTGCAGGCAGGCCTCGAGGCCGCCCTGCACCGCCACGTCGGGCACGTGCGCCGGCAGCGCGGTGAAGCTGCCCGCTTCGTGCTTCAGGTTGGGCTGCACGCAGTTGCGGTACAGGCGCTCGAGCGGCTCGACCGTGAACGTGACCGGGCGCCGGATGCCATGGTCGCCGAGCCTCGCCACCGCACCCTGCAGGATGTGCTGGCCCCAGAAAACGCCTTCTTGCGGCAAGCAGTTCAAGTGATTCATATCGGTCGGGCTGTGTATTTCAGGAGCCCACAAGATAGGCGGGCCGTCCCGCGCCCACAAGCCGCTCATTGACAGACGCAGCGTCCAGTTTCGTGGACGATCGGGCCGCCGCGCGGTGCGCTGCGGGCACCTCTCGTCAGTGCCTCACTCGAAGTGGAGCGGATGGTCGAACGCGGTGATCACCGGGATTTCCACGGCCAGGAAATCGACCAGCGAACGCACCGCGGGAAGCAGCCCGGTGCGGAAGGGAATGAGCGCGGAGATGCGCGCGTCCGCGGCCGACCAGTCGGGAAGCAGCTGCTGCAGCGCGCCGGTGCGCAGTTCGGTGCGGCAGATGTAGCCCGGCAGCGCGGCAATGCCCAGGCTGGCGCATGCCGCTTCCTTCAGCGCGACCATGTTGTTGCTCTGGAAGCGCGGGTCGATGGGCATCACGACCTCCTCGCCATGCGGCCCGCGCAGCGGCCACTGGGGCGGCCCGTTGCGCACCATCGCTATGGTGGCGTGCTTCGCGAGATCGGCCGGGCTTTCGGGCACGCCCATCTTCTTCAGGTACGCAGGGCTTGCGAACAGGTACCAGGGCACATCGGCCAGTGCGCGCTGCACCAGCGTGGAGTTCTGCAGCGGCGCCGTGTGGCCGCGGATGGCCAGGTCGAAGCCCTCGCCCACGATGTCCACGTAGCGGTCCGTCGCGATCTCGATCACGCGCACCTTCGGGTACTGGTTGAGGAACACAGGGAGAATCTCGCGCAGCGCGAACTGCGCGATCTCCACCGCCGTGGTCAGCCGGATCACGCCGCTCGGCTCGGTCAGGCGCTGGCGCACCGCCTCCTCGGCAACCTCGGAGCTGTGCAGCATCGCGACCGCGTATTCATAGAACTCGCGGCCGATGTCGGTCATGCCGAACTGGCGCGAGGTGCGGTTGAGCAGCCGCACGCCCAGGTAGCTTTCGAGCTCCTGGACGCGGTGGCTCAGCGTCGACTTGGGCAGCCGCAGCGCGGTGCCGGCGGCCGTGAATCCGCCGCGGTCGACGACCTGCACGAAGTAGAAGACATCCTTCAGATCCAGCATCGTTGGCCTGCGCGCCGTGCACGTCCTGCGTTTCCTGCGTTCCCTGCCGGGCAGGCAGTGGCTTGCCGCGGTGCGCGGCAAGGCTGGGCAAGCATAGCGCGCACGCGGCGGCTGCGCGCGCCCTCAGGCAACTTCGGGCACTTCGGGCGACGGCTGCCGCGCCGCGCGAAGCGCCCGTGCGGTCGATGCGACGCGGCGGCCCTGGTAGTTCGCCACCGCGAGTTCCTCGGCGCCGGGCATCACCGAATCCTGGTGCGAGATGTGGGTCGCGCCGTAGGGCGTGCCCGCGGCGAACATCGCCGGGTCGGCGTAGCCCAGCGGCACGATGATCAGGCCCAGGTGGGCCATCGGCGCGTAGATCGACAGCAGGGTCGACTCGTTGCCGCCGTGCTTCGACGAGGCGGAGCCGAACACCGAGCCGACCTTGCCGTTGAGCTTGCCCTGGAACCAGAGGCCGCCGAGCGAGTCGATGTAGGCCTTGAGTTCCGAGGCGATGGAGCCGAAGCGGGTCGGCGTGCCGAACACGATGGCGTCGGCCCAGTCGGCATCGGCCTCCGTGGGGGCTTCGTACCTGGCGTTCATCTCGCTGGCGCGCTCGGCCCAGCCTGGCGCCTGGCGCATTGCCTCGGGCGTGACGAACTCGCGCGCGCGGCGAAGACGCACTTCGGCGCCTTCGGCCGCGGCGCCCTGCGCGACGGCCTGGGCCAGGAGCTCGGTGGAGCTGTTGCGTGAATAGAAGGCAATGAGGACCTTGGTCTTTGACATGGCGTGGCCTGTGTGAATGGAAAAAGGAAACGTCGGTGGATACGAAGGCGGCAACGCTCAGACGGTGATCGGCTCGAGGCGTCCGAGCAGCTCGTCCTTGCGCTCGCGCAGCCATGGCGGCAGCTGGAATTCGGCACCGAAGTGGCCCGGCTCTTCGTCGATGGCGAAGCCGATGTCGGTCGTGGCCGCCTCGAACATCACGCCGCCGGGCATCTTGAAATACATCGAACGGAAGTAGTTGCGGTTGACCGACTCGGAGGTGTCGATGTGGCCCATCGACATCAGCTTCTCCTTGATCTGCATCTGCTGCGCCACGCTGTCGACCGCGAAGGCCACGTGGTGGATGGTGCCCTCGCCGTAGATCGACGACCCCTGCAGGCGGTCGGGCTCGTGCAGGAACTCGACCACCGTGCCGGGCGTTCCGTCGGCGGTCTCGAAACGGTGGTGCGGCCCCGACTCGCCGGCATACCGAAAGTCGAGCGCCTCCTGCATGAAGATGACCGACTCCGCCACCTCGCGCAGCGACAGCGTGATGCTGTGCACGCCGCGGATCGCGTACTGCGCGGGAATGTCGGCGGCGGTGCATGGCGGGCGCGTGTCGCGGTCGGAGGCGACCAGGTCGAACTCGATGCCGCACGGGTGCTGGAAGCGCTGGCGCTGCTCGCCGAAGCGCTCGACCACCGCGTCGTCGAAGCGCACGCCATGGGCGCGGAAGCGCTCGCGCCAGAAGTCGAGCGAGCCGGCGGGCACCGAATAGTTGATCACCTTGATCTGCCCGGAGCCGCGCCGGCCCTTCACGCCCTTCTGCCTGAAGGGGAAGGACGTGACCAGCGTGCCGGCGTCGCCCTGTGCGTTGCCGTAGTAGAGGTGGTAGACGGGGTCTTCGCCGTCCAGCAGCACGGTCTTCTTGACCAGGCTCTGGCCGAGCAGCTTGACGTAGAAGTCCACGTCCTCCTGCGCGCCGCTGACACAGGCGGTCAGGTGGTGGAAGCCTTTGATGATCGACATGGGAGAAATCCTCTCGGGTGGTGGTTGTGTGTGTTTGCAGTGCGGGACTACTGGTGGATGAACGAGGCGAAGTGGTCGAGGTCGAGCTTGTGCAGCGTCATGCGGTTCTCGGGCAGGCTGTTGTCGGCCCAGCCCATCGACATGCCCGCGATCACCATTTCCTCGGCCGGAATGCCGAGCTCGGCGCGCAGCACGTGGTGCTGCAGCGACCAGATCTGCTGCGGGCAGGTGTCCAGGCCCCGCGCCTTCGCGGCCAGCATCACGTTCTGCAGGAAGCAGCCGTAGCAGAGAAAACTGGCCCACTCCAGCTTGCGGTCCATCGTGAAGATGAGGCCGACCGGTGCATCGAAGAACAGGAACTGGCGCTCCACGTCGCGCATGCGTCCCGCCTTGTCGCTGCGGTGCACGCCCTGCGCGTCGCCCAGCTGGCCGCGAAAGGTGTTGAAGCGCGACGAGTACGGGTCGTGCAGCGGCTGGGGAAAGAACGGGTACTCCGGCGCCAGCGTGGCGTGGTTCGCACGGAACTCCGCCACCGCCGCCCGTGTCACGCGCTCGCGCGCTTCGCCGGTCACCACGTAGCAGCGCCACGGCTGCGTGTTGCTCGAGCTCGGCGCGTACTTCGCCACCGAGAGAATGTCCTTCACCGTGTCGAGCGGCACATTGCGGTCGAGAAAGCCGCGCTTGCTGCGGCGCTCCCGGATCAGGTCGTCGACGAACGGGTCTGCATTCATTGGCGTGGGTTCCATCAGCAGGGGGGCTGGCATGACGTTCTCTCTTCTCGGTTGGTTCATCGGATCGGACGAGATCGCAGGTGCGCGTCGCGCACCCGGCAGGACCTCGCTGCTTGCACGTTCGGTTCCACGCTCGCGGCGGCCGGCGCCGCGAGCGCCTTCACCGGCCCTGCCGGGCCATGTGCGGGCACACCGGCGGCGGGCTGCCGATGAAGGTGCGCGCCGACCACAATTCTGGAAACGGAATCTCCTCGAGCGAGGGCGCCAGCCACGCGACCCCTTCGGTGCCGAAGTACGCCGGCCGTGCGCCGAAGGTGCGTCGCGTCGCCATCAGGTGGCGGAACTTCCAGTTGCAGAAACCTTCGGCGATGTCGGCCAGCGTCTCGCCGAGCTGCTGCAGGTCGGCATGCCTGTCCGGCGTCGCGTAGATGTCGCGCCAGACCTGCTCGACCTCCTTGCTGGGCAAGTAGGGCGCGCGCAGGTCGCGTGCGAGCAGCGCCTGCGGAATGTTCATGCCGCGGCGCTGCAGGAACGCGAGCACGTCGTCGTAGAGGCTGGGCTCGGCCAGGGCCTGCTCGAGCTGCGCCTTTCGCTGCGGCTGCGGCTCGAAGTGCTGCAGATGCTCGGCCTGCTTGATGCCGAACAGGTACACCATCTGCCGGTAGGTCCAGCCCTGCAGCGCCGTGTCCTTGCCGTAGGTTCCGACGGCGCGCGAAAGAATGGCCAGCAGGTCGTTCGGCGTCATCCAGTCGATCGAGCGCCAGATGGCGTCGAGCGGCGCATGGTGGGCCACCACGCGCTGCAGCGTCCGCCACGCCTGCGGCAGGTCGTCGGCGCGCAGGAAGCGCTGCGCCGAGTGCATCTCCTTCACGATGAGCATCCAGTAGAGCTCGGACACCTGCACGTGGACGATCCATGCGTGCTCGCCCGGATGGTCGCTGACCGTGCGCTGCAGCGCGTGCAGCGTGTCGGTCTGCATCCATGCGCTGTACGGTGTCTGGCCGGCGGGCGTGATGCCCGGCACGGGGCCTGCGGCGGATGGGGTGGCTTCGGCTGTCTCGCTCATGGGGTGCTCCTTTGTCGTGTGGTAGTCGGTCAGCGTGCCGCCGGCGCGTGGGTGCCGGCGCGCAGCAGGTGTTCCATCTGCAGCGCGACCTGCAGCAGCGCGCCGTCCCGGCCGGGCTTCGCCACGATCTGCAGCGCGGCGGGCAGTCCGTTCTCTGCGGCTGCGATCGGAATCGATATCGCGGGGAAGCCCGCGACGTTGAACGGCGCGGTGCCGCTCATGAGCGCTTCGCGCGTGGTGCCGCTCCAGTTGCCGATCGATATCGTTTCCTCGCGCAGCCGCGGCGCGGTGCACGGGCACGTCGGCAGCAGGAGAAAGTCGGCCGCCGACATGGCGCGGTGCAGCCTGGCCGTGAAGCCGCGCCGGGCCTGCTGTGCGAGCGCGTAGCCGCCCAGGGTCATCGCCCTGGCGCGTTCGAGCCGGTCGATGGTCTCGCGGCCATAGTGCGCGGCGATGAGGTTCGCGTCGCTGCGCCGGAAGTGTTCGGCCCCGCCCTCGGTCAGCACGATGTTCGCGAACGCCTCGAAGACGCCGTCGAACAGGCCGGTGCCATCGAGCGCCTCGCAGCCGAAGCGCTCACGCAGCGTTGCAACGGCGGCGTCGAAGGCCGCGCCGACGCCGGCGCTGGAAGGCACCGGCGAGAAATTCCGCAGCACGGCCACTCGCGCGGCGAGGCGCGCGCCGTGCGGCGGCATCGCGATGCCGAGCGCACCGGCAAGAATGACCACATCGTCGACCGTCTCGCCGAGCAGGCCCGGATGGTCGAGCGACGGCGCCAGCGGAAACACGCCGCGCGTCGAGAGCGCACCGTGGCTGGGCTTGAAGCCCACGACCCCGCACAGCGCTGCGGGAATGCGGACCGAGCCGCCGGTGTCGGTGCCGAGCCCGGCCGCCACAGCGCCGTAGGCAATGGCCGCGGCCGCGCCGCCGCTGGAGCCGCCCGGCATGCGTGTGCGGTCCAGCGGGTTCAGCGTGTCGCCGAAGGTGTCGCTGGATGTGGTCACGCCCCATGCGAACTCGTGCGTGGCGGTCTTTCCGACGACGATCGCCCCTTGCGCGCGCAGCGCGGCCACCACGTCGGCGTCGGCCCCGGGCACATGGCCGCGCCACGCGGCCGAGCCGTAGTTCGTCTCGATGCCTTGCGTGTCGATCAGGTCCTTCACGCCGATGGCCAGTCCTTCGAGCGGCCGCGGCCGTCCTTCGGCGTAGCGGCGCTCGCTCTCGCGGGCGGCGCGCAGCGCGCCTTCCCCGTCGATGGCGGCGAACGCATGCAGCGCACGCTGCGCGGACTCCGCGGCGTCGAGCGCCTGCTCGACCAGGCCGGACACCGTGATGCGCCCCGCGGCCAGGGCCTCGAGGGCGCGGCGCAGGCCGGGGGCGCGGGGAATGGCGGTGAAGGGTTGACGGGCGTTCACTGCAGGGCTCTCGGTTGGAATCCCGGGGTCGGGCGGCATGCGATACGCGCAGCCGCCCCTCGCGGCATGACGGACGCCGCGACCGGGGAATGAAGACAGGCAACGGACGCGGCAGGCGCCGCGCCGCGAATCAGGCGACGGCTTCGCTCATGCAATCCGCCACCGCATCCATGTAGTGCGAATGCGGCATCGATCCGACCGATGCGCGGATCGATTCCTCGCACAGCGAAGGCCGCCGGCACAGCGCGTCGAAGTACCGTGTGACGTTGGGCAGTTCGCTCCACAGCGACGACAGGCCGAGGTAGTTGAGACGGACCAGGTTCACGCCCCACAGCACGTCGGCCAGCGAGAACGCGTGTCCATTGGTGCAGCCGAAGCCTTGCTGCGAGAGGTCGCGCTCGAGGTCCATCAGCAGCTGGCCCATGCGGTGGCGGGCCGCGCGCTGGAACTCGGGGTCGTGGCACACGCGCTTGCCGCCGAGCTCCTTCGCGATCTTGGCGCGGTAGGCCGCCACCAGCGCGGCGTCGGCTGCGTTGTCGGCAATCAGCCGTTCGAGCGCCATCACCTTGTAGTGATAGACCGTGCGCATCGAAGCCTTGAGAGCCTCCGGGCGCAGGTCGGCGTCTGGATGGAAGCCGTAGAGCAGCGCGCCGTTGGGCACGCGGTCGACGATGCCGACCTGGCGCATCACTTCGTCGCGCGCGCCTGGCTCGTCGGGAATCAGCCGCACCGGCTGGGGCGACACGGCGTCGAGGTAGCTGCAGATGCGCTGCGAGTCGGCCACCACGCGCCCGGCCTCGTGGTCGACCAGCAGCGGCACCACGCAGGGGTCGAAGCCTTCGGACTCGACCGACGTGCGCCCGCTGTAGCCGCTCACGTACCGCACGTCCAGGTCGCGCGCCGCGACGAGCCGCAGGCGGATGTATGCGGGGCTGTAGTGCTCTGCCGGCACCAGCCCGTCGCTCTCGAGCGAACCCAGGATGCGCATGTCGTTGGAGCGGTAGGGCAGCGCCTTCTCGCGCAGCACGGTGCGCACCTTCTGCGAGCACAGCGAGCTGGCCGCATGGAACAGCTCGAAGCGAGGGCTTGCCGCGCCGCCCACGAGGGTGATGCGGTTCGGGTCGAGGACGGCGGCGCGGGCGGCGGCGGCCATCTGCATCAGCGAAGCTGTGTTCATCATCACGTTCCTCTCATCGGCCTGCGTGGCAGGTGCAGCAAGAAATCTTCGATCGGCGGCGTTCAAACGCGTTGAACGTCAGCGAATCGTAGGGAGCTTGCCTGCGGGTGAGAAGGCGCCAAAGCTTGCACGCTCGGTTCCGGAAACCCGAACGATGAGCGGCTTCAGGTCGCGGGCGCAGTGCCCTCGTCGGGCAGCAGCTTCACCCAGCGGGGCTGGGCCTGCACGCGCGCCACCCACGCGCGGATGGCCGCGAAGCGCGCCATGTCGTAGCCGCCGTCGCCGGCCAGCGAGACGTAGGTGGAAGCCGCGAGGTCGGCGATGGTGTAGCTGTCGCCCACGAGCCATGTGCGGTCCTGCAGCCATTGCTCGAGCTTCTCGAGCGCGGGGTAGCCCTCGGCGTGGAAGCGCGCGATGTCCTGCTGCCTGCTCTGCGCTTCGTTCCACAGGTGCAGCACGCGCGGCGTGGCGATGTTCTTCTGCAGGTCGGCCTGCTCGAAGAACAGCCAGCCCATGACCTCCGCGCGCAGGTAGGGGTCGCCGGGCAGCAGGGGCGTGCCTTCGGCCAGGTGCAGCAGGATGGCGCCCGACTCGACGACAGGGCGGCCGTCTTCGAGCACCAGCACCGGCACGCGCGCGAAGCGGCTGATGCGCCGGAACGCCGGGGTGCGGGTCTCGCCCTTGCGGATGTCGAGCGTGACCCGTTCGTAGGGCAGGGCCAGCTGGCTCAGGAGGATGCGGACCTTCCACGAGTTGCCGGAAAAACGGCTGTCATAGAGACGCAGCATGGGTGACTCCATCGGGTTGCGCGCGCGGTGCGATGCCGCCGATTGTCGCGCTGTCGCGTGCCCTGCCAAAGAGAGAGGCCTTCGCCGGACCAACGGCCGCTGTGCCGCAGGCCGCGCGGGCCTATTGTGGGCTCAGGCAGCCTGGAACACCCCGCGGCGGCCCGCTGCAACGCAGCCCCTTCCTCTCACAACCCTTCCCGAAGGAACCTCATGAACCAACCCCGACTTCCCTGGACCGAGATCGGTGCCAAGTCCTACCAGGCGATGGCCGGCGTCAACATGTCGCTCGCCAAGTCCACGCTGGGCCACTCGCTGATGGAGCTGGTGCAGACGCGCGTGTCGCAGATCAACGGATGCGCCTTCTGCCTCGACATGCATGCGCGCGACCTGCGCAAGCACGGCGAGACCTGGCAAAGGCTGAACAGCCTGTCGACCTGGCGCGAGGCCGGCTTCTATACCGAGCGCGAGCGCGCGGCCCTCGCATGGGCCGAGCAGCTCACGCGGCTGGCCGACCAGCACGGCGACCACGACACCGCCTTCGAGGCGCTGAAGACGCAGTTCAGCGACCAGGAGATCGTCGACCTGAGCTGGACGATCGCCGCGATCAACACGTGGAACCGCCTGGCCGTCGGCATGCGCACGCCGCCATCGGACAAGCCGCTCGAATAAGCGCGTGGAAAAGAAGAAAGCCGCCGGCGTCGCGAAGACGCCGGCGGCTTTTTTTTTCTGTCGGCCCGCGCGAAGGAAAGGGACTCAGCCTGCCTTCAGGTGCCGAGCCAGAAACGCGTCGGTCCTGCCGTTGGCGAGCGCGGCGGCCCGGGCGTCGTAGCTGATGCCGCGGTGCCTTGCGAAGGCGTGCCGGCAACCGGGGTAGGTGTGCACCTCGACCTGCGCGCGGCCCTTCAGCGCGGCGACGATCTGCCGGCGTGCGTCGGACGGAATGTATTCGTCCTCCTCCGCCAGATGGACCATCAGCGGCCCGGCGATGCCGACCGCTTCCTGCAGATGCCTGTCGGCGTTGCCGGGGTAGTAGGCCACTGCCGCGTCGACCACCGCACGCGCGGACGACAGGTAGGTCAGCAGGCCGCCCAGGCAGTAGCCGACCACGCCCGCGCGCCCGTTCGATCCCGGCATCGCGCGCGCAGCGCCGATCGCGGCGGCGATGTCGCGCACGCCGGCATCGAGGTCGAACGCGGCGTACAGCTCGTTGGCCTTCGCCCGTTCGGCTTCCGTGCGATCGGTCAGCGACAGGCCCGGCTCGATGCGCCAGAACAGGTCGGGGCAGATCGCAAGGTAGCCCTGCGCGGCGAGCTCGTCGCACGACTGGCGCATGTCGGCATTGACGCCGAACACTTCGTGGATGACGACGATCGCGGGGGCGGGTGCCGCCTGCGGCCGCGCGACATAGGCGCCGAAGGCGCCGTCGGCGGTGGTGATTCGCATGGTGTCCTGCATGGTGCTCTCCATTGCGTGTTCAGGCGCTGAGCCAGAAGGCGACATTGCTGACGTACTGCTTCGTCGACCGCAGCGCTTCGGGGAATCGCGCGATGCCGTCGCCCGGTGCCTCGCCCACGAAAGTGGGACAGCCGGCGGCCGGGTCCCAGTTGTAGTCGGCGAAGTGGTGGAAGGTCGACTGCGCGATGGCGCGCCCGCCGTGCTCGGAGCGCTCGAACGCCACCGCGATGTTGAAGCGCCGGCCCGACGCCGCGCTTTGCCCTTCCACAACCACGCGGCCGCTCGCGTCGTTCGCCGGCGCGCTCACCACGCCTTCGTGCGGATGCGCCGGCAGGTACTGGATGACGCCCGTGGGCGAATGCCGGTCGCGCATCACCGGGTGGATGCTGCCGACCGAGCGCACGCGCTGGTAGTCGCCGTTCGCGCCGGAGTGGTAGTTGGGCCAGGAGATGTGCGTCGCGAGGGTGTCGTCGATGCAATGACGGCTCTCGTCGGGCTCGCGGTTGTGGCTGTGGAAGTGGTGGGCGGCCCCGATGCCGCCCAGGTTGCAGATCGAGCTGCCCACGTCCATGTGGTCGCGCGTGACCATGAGCGCGCCGCCCCGGCGGCGGAACTGGCTGATGCTCGCGCAGTCCTGTTCGGTCAGTCCGTCGCCGCCGTCGACGGCGAACAGCCAGAGCTGGTCGACGCCCGATTCGTGCAGTGTCGACAGCATCGGGTCCGGCGCGCCGCGCGGTGCGCGGTCGCGGGCCGTGACACGGAAGGCGAGTTCGCCGTCCTTGTCGCGCAATTGGGCAAGGAACGCGGCCAGGTGGCTGAATCGGGAGATGTTCCAGTCGTCCGCGTCGCCTTCGATGGTGGTCTGCAGCAGCAGGTTCAGCATGACCCGGCCATGGTGGTGGATGAACGGTCCGGCATGTCGATCAGCTGCGCAGGAAGGCGAGCAGGTCGGCGTTGACCTTGTCCTGCATCGTCGCGGTGAGGCCGTGCGGCGCACCGGGGTAGTAGATTTCCCTGGCGCCCTTGATCAGCTTCACGGACTTCTTTGCGGAGTCGTGGATGGGCACGATCTGGTCGTCCTCGCCGTGCATGATGAGCGTGGGAACGTCGATCTTCTTCAGGTCCTCGGTGAAGTCGGTTTCCGAGAAGGCCTTGATGCACTCGTAGGCGTTGAGCTGGCCGCTTTGCATGCTCAACCGCCAGAACTGGTCGAGGATGCCCTGCGACACCTTCGCGCCCGGGCGGTTGGCACCGTAGAAGGGCAGCGCAAAGTCCTTGAAGAACTGCGAGCGGTCGCCGGCCACGCCGGCACGGATGCCGTCGAACACCTCCAGCGGCAGGCCTTCGGGGTTGGCGGCCGACTTCAGCATGACCGGTGGCACCGCGCCGATGAGCACCGCCTTGGCCACGCGCCGCGAGCCATGGCGCCCGATGTAGCGCGCCACCTCGCCGCCGCCGGTCGAATGGCCGACCATCGAGACGGCCTTCAGGTCGAGCGCGTCGAACAGCTCGGCCAGGTCGTCCGCGTAGCCGTTCATGTCGTTCTTCGACGAAGACTGCGTCGAGCGGCCATGGCCGCGGCGGTCGTGCGCGATCACGCGAAAGCCGTTGCGCGCCAGGAAGAGCATCTGCCCGTCCCACGCGTCGGCGTTGAGCGGCCAGCCGTGCGAGAAGGTGACGACCGGACCGCTGCCCCAGTCCTTGTAGTAGATGCGGGTGCCGTCCTTGGTGGTGAGGGTGTCGCTGGTCATGCGGGGGCTCCGGTTCTTGGGGTTGGAAGTGGGGGCGGATGTGGCTGCGCCGGCGGCGTCATGGATGCCGAAGGCCAGCGTGCTGGTGGCGACGGCGGCGCCGGTGGCGATCAGGTTGCGCCGCGAGGGGTTCTGCGAGAGCGTCATGAGGTTCCTGTGGAGGGGGCTGATGGTGGAATCCATCGTAGGTTTTGCCTGCGCCTGCCGGTAGGTCCGCGCAAGGACTCACGCTGTTGTCGGGGCTGCACCAATGCAGGCTCAGTCGCGCGCGCCGAGGTCGGTGAGGCACTGCAGATCTGCCGCGCGGATCTTCGTCGTCATGAAGTCGATGAACACGCGCATGCGCGTGGGCAGGTGCTGCCGGCTCAGGTAGCAGATGTAGTGGCCGTGGTCGTCGGGCACGTGCTGCGCGAGGCAGGGCACCAGCGCGCCGTCGCGCAGGGGGTCGCAGATCAGGTAGCCCGCCATCTGCGCGATGCCGTGGCCGTCGAGCACGGCCTGCAGCACGAGGTCGGCGTCGTTGTAGGTGAGCTTCGACGGCGGCAGCAGCTTGCGCTGCTGGCCGTCGACCTTGAACTCCCATTCGCTGACGCGCCCCGAGGCGGTGCGGAAGTTGATGCACTGGTGATGCAGCAGGTCGTCCACCGTGGCGGGCAGGCCGTGCGCTTCGCGGTAGCCCGGCGAGGCGCAGACCAGCATCTGCATCGGGATGATCTGCTTGGCGATGATCTGCGCGTCTTCCATGCGGCCGTTGCGGAACGCGATGTCCACGCGGTCGGAGGTGAAGTCGGTCGGCTTGTCGTTCAGCAGCAGGTCGATCGAGACGTCGGGGTAGGCCGCGCGGAACTCGCCGAGCAGCGGCGCCACGACCCGGCGGCCGAAGCCGACGGCGGAGCTGATGCGCAGGTGGCCGCGCGGCGGGCCCTCGCGAAGGTCGCGCATCTCCTCGACGGCCTGCACGATCCGGTCCACGCCGGTGTGGCAGTTGGCGTAGAACAGGTCGCCCTCGCGCGTCAGCGTGGTGCTGCGCGTGGTGCGGGTGAACAGGCGCACGTTGAGCTGGTCTTCCAGCTTCTGCACGCTGCGGCTCACCGCCGAGCGGCCGATGCCGAGCCGGTCGGCGGCGCGCGCGAAGCTGCCTTCGGTCACCACGGCGATGAAGGCGACCACGCCCGCGTAGCTGGTGGCGAAGCTGGAGGCGAGCGGGTCGGCACGCGTCGCGAGCGGTGTGGACGAGGGATAGGGCAGGGCGGAATTTGTCATGGAGCGGCGTCTCGGTTTCACGGAGGCCTCGGCATGGCCTCCTCACGACGACAACTCTGCGCGCTGAACCGGACAAGGGCCAGTTAATGCCTGTCAATGTTTGTTATGACCGGCGCGCCGCCCGCGCCGCCCGCGTCGCCCGCGGCGCCCGCGGCTCCAGGGAAGCTAGGGCCGCAGGACCGAGGCCAGCGCGGCCAGCTTCGCGGGGTTGCGCTGCACCTGCATGCGCACGATCCTCGTGCCGTCGGTTTCGACCGAATGCACCGATTCGAGCGTGCCGTCGATGAAGCGCAGCAAGCCCCATTCGCCGTTGACCGGCGCCATCCGCATGCGCGCCCGGTCGCCGTAGCGCAGCCTGGTGGCGTAGAAGAGCCGGGCGACGCGGTCGGCCCCCCTGAGCGGGGCCGCGAAGCTCGGCACCTGGCCGCCCCCGTCGCCCATGAGCTCCACGCCGTCGGCCAGCAGCGAGCGCATCGCCGCGAAGTCGCCGCGCTGCGCCGCTTCCGCGAATTCCTTCAGCAGGCGGATGTGGTCTTCGGGCGCCACGCGGTAGCGCCTGCGTTTCTCGAGGATCTGCGCCTTGGCCCGGTGCACCAGCTGGCGGCACGCGGCCTCGCTCTTGCCCAGCGTGAGCGCGATGTCGCGGTAGCTCGCCGCGAAGACCTCGCGCATCAGGAATGCGGCGCGGCCCTCGGGCGACAGCCGCTCGAGCATTGTGAGGAAGGCGATCGAGATGTTCTCCACCTTCTCCAGCATCTGCTCGGGCGACGGCGATGCGTCGGGCGTCACAGGCTCGGGCAGCCATGTGCCGATGTAGTGCTCGCGCTCCACCTTGGCGCTGCGCAGCCTGTCGATCGACAGGTTCGTGACCACCGACACCAGCCAGGCCTCTTCGTTGTCGATCGCGACGCCGGCCGTCTGGCGCCATCGCATCCAGGCGTCCTGCACCACGTCTTCGGCCTCCTCGTTCGAACCGAGCATGCGGTAGGCGATGCCGTGCAGCCGCGGGCGCAGGCCGGTGAACACGTCGTTGATGTCGTCGATGTCGTCCGTGGGATTCATGGGGTCTGTCCAGGTTGAACGCTGCGCGGGCCCGCGGCCTGCACCCTTCCAGACGTGACGGCGCTGCCTTTTGTGACGCGGGCGCCGGCCATCTCCTGCTCATTCCTCAGGGCACGATGAACGCCGGCAGTCGCCGTGGGGCCGGTCCGTCTGCGTCTCGTCGAGGCCGCGCGGCGCCATGCGCGATGGCGCGACGGCCCTGCCCGGCCGGCAACAGCATCCGCGGCGCCCGGCTGTGGATGCGGGTGCGGTCCCTTGTCGTCGGGGTATTGCCCATGTCTCTGTGTCTTCCGTCGGATCGGCCTGTGCTGAGGGGTCAAGGGTAGGAACGAAGCGGCATCCGGACACCGGGTATCGGCGATAGGTGTTCCTCCCCCTTCTGGAGGGGGTGCGCGGGCCGGCGCAGTCCGGCGCTCGGCTCGCGGCCCGGTTGCCGGCACAGTGCGCGATGCAGCGCGCGGGCCTGCGCGAGGCCCGGGCCGCCGCCGCAGGAAGCCGCCCTGCCGCAGAGCTCGCCGAGCAGCGCGACCGATTCGCAGGTGCGGCCCGTGCGATGCCACATCCTTGCCAGGTTGCACGCGGCGCGGAGCTCCCATCCGGTCGCCCCCTGCTGCCGCGCCGTCGCGATGGCCTTCGTGTAGAAGGCCTCGGCCTCGCCGGGCAGGCCGCGCCGTTCGCTGCGCCGCCCGGCCGCGCGCCACACCTCCGCCGCATTCCACTGGCCGCTGCCGCTCCATGCCCGCGTCACCATTTCGTCGTCGAACCAGTCGGCGCAGAGGGTCACGAGCATGTCCTTCTGCGGCGCAGCGAAGCCCGCGAGCTGTGCGGCCACCTCGCGCACATGGCGCTCGCGTGCCTCGCCTTCGGCTTGCGCCGCCTCCAGGCCGAGCGAGAAGCATTGCGCCCAGCGGTGCCAGTACACGAAACCGCGGCGCTGCGCCTCGTCCAGCATCAGGGGAATCCATTCGCGCGCGAGGGCCAGCTCGCCCGACCACAGCGCGACGGGGCATGCGCCGAACAGCGCGAAGCACAGCGAGATCGCGTTGCCGTCGGCCCGGGCATGCGCCACCGCACGCCGCGCCGCCTCGAGCGCGCGCGGGGCGTCGCCCTGTATCCACACCGTGCGGGCCAGCAGCACATGCGCCGCCACCCGCGCATCGATCTGGAAAACGTTGCCGCGCGTGCGCTGCACGCCGCTGGCGCCGGTCCGCATTGCGGCCTCGGCGCTGTGTGCCGCGGCGGCGAAGTTGCCGCTGAAATGGCTGGTCAGCGAGACGATCCGGTGGCACAGGTTGAGCGTGGTCGGGTCCTGCGTGGTGCGGGCGAGGGCGGCCAGCCGTTCCGCCTGCCGCAGCGCCGCCACATGGTCGCCTCGCCCCACCAGCAGCACGCACATGCCCCACCGCGCCTGCAGCTCGAGTGCGAAGGCGTCGACCGAGAGCGCGCCCGCCAGCGCGCGCTCGCAGGCCTCGTTCATCTCGGGGCTCGGGCCGCGCGTGTGGAACAGCGCGTTGGCCAGCGCCACCTGCAGCCAGGCGGCCGTCTCGGCATCGGGCTCGGGCCGGCCTTCGACGCAGGCGATGGCGGACCGTACCCGGTCGCGGTACTCCTCGATCTGCGAGACATGGAACCACAGCGGTGCGGAGGCGATGGTGAGCGCCGCGCCCGCGTGTGCATCGTCCGGCTGCGCCAGGCAGGCATCGAGCGCGGCGCGCACGTCGTCCAGGCGGTGCGCATGGCGCTCGGTCCATGCGTGCACGCCGAGTTCGCCCAGCTGCGCGGTCGCCGTGCCCATGAGGTCGTGCATGAGGTCCGCGTGCCGCCGCTGCAGCGCGGGCGCCTCGCCGCTGCGCGACAGCAGCGCCCCGGCATAGCCGCGCGTGGTGTCGAGCAACCTGTACGGCGCGACCCCGTCGTTGTTGTCGAACGCGACCAGCGACTTGTTCACCAGCGAGATCAGCGCGTCGAATGCGGCCTCCGCGTCCATGCGCCCATCGGCGATGCGCAGCGCCGACTCGACGTCGAAGCGCCCGCGGAAGACAGACAGCCGGCGCAGCAGCTGCAGCTCGGCGTCGTTCAGCAGCGCGATGCTCCAGTCCAGCGCCGCGGCGAGCGTGCGGTGCCGCGGCAGCACGGCACCGTTGCCGACCGAGTACAGGCGCATGTGGTCGTTCAGCCGCAGCGCGAGGTCGCCGATCGACTGTACGCCGAGCCGCGCCGCCACCAGCTCGATGGCCAGCGGAATGCCGTCGACCTGCCGCGCGATGCGCGCGAGCAGCGGCGCGTCGCGGTCCTCGAACGCGCGCGAGCCTGCTGCCTGGGCGCGCTCGACCAGCAGTTCGACGGCGGGCGACTGCACGGCCTCGGCCAGCGTCAGCTGCTCCGTGCCGGGCACCGCCAGCGCCGCGAGACGCAGCACATGCTCGCCTTCCATGCGGAACGCCTCGCGGCTGGTCGCGAGAACGCGCAGCCTCGGCAGTGCCGCCAGCAGGCCGTCGATGAGCGGCGCCAGCGCGTCCACCACGTGCTCGCAGTTGTCGACCAGCAGCAGCGCATCGCGGCCGGCCAGGCGCTGGTGGATGGTCTGCATGGTGTCGGGCGCATCCGCGGGCGCGCCCAGTGCGCGCGCCATGGTGCCCAGCACGTGGTCCGGCGAGACCAGTGTCGAGAGATCGACGAAGGCCGTCTGCATGGACCGTTCCGCCTGCAGGCACTCCGCCGCCCGGATCGCGGCGCGCGTCTTGCCCATGCCGCCCGGCCCGACCATGGTGACGAGGCGGCCGCCCTCCAGCGCGGCCAGCACGCGCAACACGTCGGCCTCGCGTCCGATCAGGCGCGTGAGCCGCACCGGCAGCCTGGTGAACGCCGGCGCACGCGGCGCCTCGGCCGGTGCCGCGTCCCGCGCGGCGGGGTGGGACACCTCGCGGCGCACCGCGCCGTTGAAGCGGTAGCCGCGCAAGGGGATGTTCGAGATCCATTCGACGCAGTCGTCGTTCTCGTCCGGCTCCCCCAGTGCCTTGCGCAGCGCGGACATCTGCACGCGCACGCTGGCCTCCTCGACCACCACGCCGGCCCACACGGTGGACAGCAGTTCGTCCTTGCTCACCACTTCGCCCACGCGCTTGACCAGCTGCAGCAGCAGTTCGAACGAGCGCGAGCCCAGCCGCACCGCCTCGCCGAGCCGCTCGATGCGGCGCTGCGTTTCCCAGACGATGAAGGGGCCGAATCGCCAGCGGACCTCGGGCCGGGCCTGCGTGGCGTCGGCGGCTGGGAAGGCAAGGGCTGCTGTCATGAGGTCCGGGACGAAGAGCCGAAGCTCGGGTACGGACCATAAGACGCGGGCCGGATTGCGCCTTGATCCAATATGCATCGCGGTTTGCACGGCGCCGCACAGCGGCGAAAGAGCGGGCAGGTTCGCGCACAGTCAATCCGGCGAAGCCGCTCTGTTCGGCGAATCGGAAGCGCAGGGCGCGCGATAAGGTCCGGCGCGATGCGAAGCACTCCTGCTTCGCCGACCACCATGACCCATGGAGCGAACCTGCCGATGAGACCTGTCAATTCATTCCAGTACTTCCAGACCGCCATGCAGTCGCCCTACGGCGGCAAGGCGGCGTCCACCGCGCAGGCCGGCCAGTCCCTGGCGGGCCTGCTCGCGGGCGGTGCGGACGCCGGTACGGCCGCCGGGCCGGCGGCTTCCACCCAGGTCGTGCTGAGCGCCGACGCGCGCGTGCTCGCCGACTTCGCAGGCAAGGGCATCGCCATGACGATGCGGCGGCTCGATGCGCCGCTGGATGCATCGCAGTCGCCGGCCGTTGCCGACCCGTCGGTGACGAAGGACGACTTCGAGCGGCTGCTGGCGCAACTCGGCGCCACGCAGCAGGAAAAGAACCAGATCCAGGCCGGGCTCGACACCGACCGGAGCGGCGACATCTCGCGCAACGAACTGCTCAAGGGCCTTGCGGCCACGAACGGCGCGACCTCGGGCAGCCAGACCTCGCAGGCGCTGCTGCACCTGATGGACCGCAACGGCGACGGCAACGGCCGTGTCGATGCGCAGGAGTTCGGCGGCTTCACCGCGGCCTTCCTCGACGCCGAGAAGCGCGCCTGACGCGCCTCGGGCTGCTGCCCTGCGCCGGGTTCAGTCGCCCGAGGGCTCCGGCGGCTGCGCGAGCGAGGCGGCCATCAGCCGGAAGCGGCCGGGCGGCATGCCGTACGAGGCCTTGAACGCGCGCGCGAAATGCGCGTCGCTGTTGAAGCCGTTCTCGAAGGCGATGGTGCCCACGGGCCGATGCAGGTTCTTCGGATCGAGCAGCGCCTGGCAGCTGCGCTCGAGCCGGGCGTTCCAGATCAGCTTCTCGGGACTGAGCGACTCTCCGGCGAAGGCCTTGTAGAGATAGCGCGTCGAGCAGTTCATGGCGCGCGCCACGGCCTCGACACCGAGCTCGGCGTCGGCCGCATGGGCGCTCACGAACTGCGACGCGCGCAGCCGCAGCATCGCGAGGCTGTCCGGTGGCGCGCGGTTGCGCCGCCGTTCTTCCTCGAGCACCGCGGCGAGCAGGCCGATGGCGGCATCGGCAAGCAATGCCGCAGCTTCGCCCGCGATGTGCGAGAGCTGCGCTTCCACGGTTCGCAGGAAGCTGCTCATCACGCCGTCGATGCCGTTGCGCGGCTGTGGGTCGGCGCCCTGTGCCCCGGCGCCGCGCGATGCCAGCATCGGCGCAACCTTCATGCGCCCGAGCCGGCGGCGCGGGATCTGCAGTCCGAAGAAGACGGCGTCGGTGGCCACGTTCCAGGTGCAGGCGCGGCGCTGGTCGCGCACGACCCAGTCGCCGTCGCCCAGCGGCGCGGATTGCTCTCCCGCGGTGAGCGTGGCCGTGCCTTCGACCAGCACGGCCAGCAGCACGTCGTCGCTGCCGGCCTCGCCGGAATCCCGGGGAAGCTGCGTCACGCACGAGGCCGGCATCGCCATGCGCACGGCGGTGATGCCGCCCATGTCGTACACGTCGCAGCGGGTCTCGCGAGAGAACAGGGCGGGCGTGTCGGTGTGCAGCAGCCCGAAGAACGGGTTCGCCGAGAGCGCCCGCGTGGGCGGATGGCCGTTCGTGTCCGCGGATGGCGTCGGGTCTGACTCTTCTTTCATGATGGCGTTGTCCGTTGTGCTGCGTTCCGGATTGCCCCCGCTGCGACGGCGGCGGCGCGCCGGCCCCTGTCGCTGCCGGCGACGCGAACCACCCTGCCGGTGAACTGCTTCATGTGACGATCCTGTGCATTGAGATGGAAAAGCCGCGGTCCGCCGATCCGTGCAAGACGGCGGCCGGGTGCATGGCGGCTGGAGACGCGTTCGCGTCTCACGAAGCAAGGACGGA
Organism: Variovorax paradoxus; assembly: GCF_902712855.1. Lineage (NCBI taxonomy): Bacteria > Pseudomonadati > Pseudomonadota > Betaproteobacteria > Burkholderiales > Comamonadaceae > Variovorax > Variovorax paradoxus. The sequence continues at coordinate 481,671 of NZ_LR743508.1, read as the reverse complement.
TGAGCCGTGTGTTTTGTGACAGGTTTTTTCGGCCCGCCCGTGCCCGCGTCGCGTCAGCCTTCACTTCGTCATCGGGTCGATTCCATGTTAGGGACGAGGCCGCCCCGGTCAATCGCCCGGGCCTCGGACGAAGCATCCAGAAACCCCGAACGATCGAGGTGCCGAAGGCCCCGCCGGCGCGCCGATTGGTGCGCCGCCGACAACACGGTGCGCCGCTGCACAGGCCTTCCGCCGGAAGGGGGCGCTGCCTAGCATCGATGTGTTCGCAACACCTCCGGCCACACCCGATGCGGCCATCCGCCCGGATCACCATGAAGCCTTTCCACATGCCCGGCACCAGCCGGCCCCTCGACTCCCGTTTCCTCGCGGGGCCGCTGTGAACACGACCGCGTGGAGCCCCTGCGGCATGCAGGCAACGTCCGATGCGGCCGCGCCGGCCCGGCGCGATCCGGGTGCGGCGGTGCGCCTGCGCTGCGCCACCCGGGACCGCGCGCTGGCCGTGGTGTCGCACGAGCTCAAGCAGCCGCTCAACGTCATCCAGATGAACGCGAAGCTGCTGCAGCGCCTGCCCGCGTCGACCGCCCACATCCGCGGCATTGCCGAGTCGATCCAGCGCGCCATCGAGAACCAGACGCGGATCATCAACGACCTGCTCGACTTCTCGCGCGTGCGGACCGGCAAGCTGGCGCTGCATTGCGCACAGGTCGATGTCGCCGAACTGGTGCTCGGCCTTGTCGCGGCGCTGCGCAGCAGCTGGACGCGGGGCAGCATCCGCACCGAAGTGCGCGCGGCTGGGCCGCTGCCGTGCCATGCGGATGCGGTGCGGCTCGAACAGATCGTGGGCAACCTGCTCGACAACGCCATGAAGTTCTCGCCCGAAGGTGCGGAGATCGTGGTGCGCATCGGCGCCGAGGACGGCTTCGCCAGGCTGTCGGTGGCCGACTCCGGCTGCGGCATCGCACCCGAATTCCTGCCGCATGTCTTCGGCCTGTTCAGCCAGGCCGGCGCCGCCGCCGAAGGCTTCCACGGCGGCTTGGGCATCGGTCTGGCGCTGGTGCACGGCCTGACGGTCGCGCACGGCGGCTTCGTGAAAGCGACGTCGGCCGGCATCGGCCATGGCGCCGAGTTCAGCGTGTGGCTGCCTCTTTATCGCAACGGTCGTGCCTGAGCGGCGCGGTCGATTCCTTTCCTCCACTGCCCACCGGCGCCCAACCGATCGAAGCCTCATGAAAATCTCCCTCGCTCCCTCCCTCGACGCGCGCCATCAGGGCGCGCTTGCATCGAGCGTCCTGTCGGCGTGGTACGACGCCACCCCCGCCATCCTGCGCCTGTGGGCCATCCAGCCCGCGGGAGAAGACGACGGCACCGGCCTGCGCGTGGTCGTGATGCTCGCGCCCTCGATCGACGGCGACGAAACCGACCTGCTCTGGATGGCGCAGGGCCCGGGGTGGGCGCAGGAACTGCGCCGCCAGCTTGCAGGCGCCGTGCAGCTCGAATGCATCGATGGCCCGCTGCCCGAAGAGTTCGAGATCGACGGCGATGGCGTGGTGCTGTCCACGCTGCACTGGCGCGACGTCACCTCGTTCCAGGACTGAGCGCTGCGACTTTTCCGATCCTCAACCGACCACCCACCCGAAAGCAATCCATGAGCAAGATCCTCGTTCTCTACTACAGCATGTACGGCCATCTCGAGCAGATGGCGCAGGCGGTCGCCGAAGGCGCGCGCAGCGTTCCGGGCAGCGAGGTCACGCTCAAGCGCGTGCCCGAGACCATGTCCGCCGACGCGCTGCGCCAGGCGGGCGGCAAGGCCGAGCAGGCCGCCCAGATCGCCACCGTGGCGGAACTGCCGGGCTACGACGCAATCCTGTTCGGCACGCCCACGCGCTTCGGCAACATGGCCGGGCAGATGCGCACCTTCCTCGACCAGACCGGCGGGCTGTGGGCCGCGGGCGCGCTGGTCGACAAGATCGGCAGCGTGTTCACTTCGACCGCCACGCAACACGGCGGCCACGAGACCACGATCACGTCGTTCCACACGACGCTGCTGCACCACGGCATGGTCATCGCGGGCGTGCCCTACTCGTGCGCCGGCCTGACGAACATGAACGAGATCACCGGCGGCTCGCCCTACGGCGCGGGCACGCTCGCCGGTTCCGACGGCCAGCGCATGCCGACGGCCAACGAACTCTCGATCGCACGCTTCCAGGGCGAACGCGTGGCGCGGCTCGCCGCGCGCCTGGCCGATTGACACTGCGCGCGAACGGGAACTTCCATGACCCATGCCACCGCCAGCATCGGCCGCGACCTCTACCGCACGCAGATCGAGACGGGGGCCGGGCACCGGCTCGTCGCGGACGAGCCGGTCTCGCTCGGCGGCGCGGACGGCGGACCCGCCCCGTACGACCTGGTGGTTGCCGGCCTCGGCGCCTGCACCGCGATCACGCTGCGCATGTACGCCGACCTCAAGGCATGGCCGCTCGCGTCGGTGCAGGTGCAGTTGCGCCTGGCGCGCGAGAACAACGAGATGGTGGTCGAGCGGCTGCTTCACATCGAAGGGCTCGACGACGCGCAGAAGGCCAGGCTGGCCGAGGTGGCCGAGCGAACGCCGGTCACGCTCACGCTGAAGTCCGGCCTGCAGATCCGCACTACCCTGGCCTGAAGGAAACGCCATGCCGACACGTCCGTTCGACTTTCAGAATCGCGAAGGCCAGCGCCTGTCCGGCACGCTGGAGATGCCCGAGGGCATCCAGCGCGGCTGGGCGCTCTTTGCCCATTGCTTCACCTGCGGCCGCAAGAACCTTGCGGCGGTGCGCGTGGCGCGCACGCTGGCCAGCGTGGGCATCGGCGTGCTGCGCTTCGATTTCACCGGCCTTGGCGACAGCGAGGGCAGCTTCGCCGACTCGAGCTTCAGCCTCAACGTGCAGGACCTGGTCTGCGCCGCCGCCGCGATGCAGGCCGCGGGCATGGCGCCCGCGCTGCTGGTCGGCCACAGCCTGGGCGGCGCGGCCATCCTCGCAGCCGCGGGCAGCATCGCGAGCGCGCGTGCCGTCGCCACCATCGCCGCGCCATTCGACGTGGCGCACGTGCTGCACCTGCTCGACCCCGAGGGCCTGGCACGGCTGCAGATGCAGCAGCAGGCGCTGGTGCAGGTGGCCGGCCGGCCGTTGTCGGTGGGCAAGGCCTTCGTCGACGACCTGCGCGGCCACGACCAGGGCGCGCGCATCGCCGCGCTGCGCCGCCCGTTGCTGTTGCTGCACGCTCCGCGCGACCAGACGGTGGACATCGAGAACGCCACCCACATCTTTCTGGCGGCGCGGCACCCGAAGAGCTATGTCTCGCTCGACGATGCGGACCACCTGCTGTCGAAGCGCGAGGATGCCGAGCATGCGGCGAACCTGATCGCGACCTGGGCGCTGCGCTACCTGCCCGAACCCTCCGCGCCGCAAGCCAGCGTGGGCGATGCCGTGGCCGAGGAAACCGGCCTCGGCAAGTTCCAGCTGGCACTGCGCTCCGGCGGATCGCGCTGGCTGGCCGACGAACCCGAGACCGCCGGCGGGCTCGGCTCCGGTCCGACACCCTATGACCTGCTGGCTTCCGCACTCGCGGCCTGCACCACCATGACGCTGCGCCACTACGCAGACGGCAAGGGCTGGCCGGTGGAGCGCATCCGCACCGCGGTGAACCACCGCCGCGACAAGGACCGCTCGCCGCCGGACGTGTTCAGCCGGCAGGTGGCCATCGAGGGTGCGATCGACGCGGGGCAACGCGCGCAGCTGATCGACATCGCGCAGAGATGCCCTGTGCACCGCACGCTGGCACAGGGCGCGGCCTTCGATGACGTCATGCCGGAACCGCCGCAGTGAACGCCGGGGCGGCATCGATGGACATCGAGAAGATGACCGCGTCGCACGAACGCATTGCGCAGATCGTCGACAGGTGCGTCGCGCAGTCCGCGCTCTCGCAGTCCCTGTGCGGCCTTGCGCACCTGCGGGTCTCGCAGATCAACGGCTGCGACGCGCGCATGGACGCGCACTTCCTGTCGCTGCTCGGTGCGGGCATCGCCATCGAGAAGCTGGCGCTCGTGTCGGACTGGCGCGATGCTGGCACCGGACTCACGCCGCGCGAGCGGGCCGCGCTTGCCTGGGCGGAGGCGCTGCTGGCGACCGGCGAGGCGCGCGCCGCGCATGCGCAGTACCAGGAGGTCGTCGCCGTGCTCGAGCACGACGAGCTCGTGGCGCTCAGCCTGTCGATCGCGCTGGAGAACGCACGCAGCCAGCAGGCTGTCGCCGGGTTGCGCGGGCAGGCCGCAGACACCGGCACCACCAACGAAAGGGCACCGACATGATCGCACTCGCCTGCGATGCAGACACCGGCCATGCCGGCACCGGCAGCACCACCGCGCTTCTCGCGCCCTACACCGGCGCCGAGGTGCTTCCGCTCTACACCACCACTGTCGCCGTGTCCGGCGGCGAGGCGCGGCATGCGCGAGCCTCGGGGCGCGCGGTTTCCGACGACGGCAACCTCGACCTGGTGCTGCGGCAGCCGCCCGAGCTCGGTGGCGATGGCGGCGGAACGAATTCGCAGCAGCTGTTTGCCGCCGGCTTCGCCGCGTGCTTCCACGGCGCGATGACGATCGCCGCCGCGTCGCGGCGCATGCGCCTGCCGCCGCACGTCGACATCGCCGCCACCGTCTCGTTCGGGCGCGATCCGGCAGACGGGCTGTTCCTCATCACCGCGGAACTCGAGGTGAGCCTGCCGCACATGAACGCCTGCGAGGCCGCGGCGCTGGTGGCGGATGCGGAACGCATCTGCCCGTACACCAAGATGTCGCGCGTGGGCATGCGCTCGTCGATCAGGTTCGTCTGATCGCCGCCGCGCGCATCCGTCGCTTCGCGCATTGGTGAGCTGCGCTCAACACCATGGTCCGTCGCGCGGGCCTACCGGCGCGCGTGCGCGCTACCTACGATCGGTTCACAGGGCTGCCACAGGACGCAGCCCGACGATTTGCCTTCCGCCTGTCGCAACGAAGATGACGGGTGTCAGATTGCCGAGGCGGCTGTAACGAGGCGTGCACTTTCCATCCGTTCGTGCACGGGACGAACTCACGTCGGCGCGGACTCTTCCGTGCAAATCCGACCAGCAACACGGCAACGCGACAGGCGGAGGGCGCCCACATGGAGCGCCGCATGACCGACCCGGTCCCTTCCTCTCCCGCCGATCGACGCGACAGGATCGACTACGACCTCGTGATCGTGGGCGGCGGCCCCGCAGGCATGGCGGCCGCGATACGCGCGAAGCAGCTGGACCCCAAGGTTTCGGTGGCGGTGCTCGAAAAGGGCAGCGAGCCCGGCGCCCACATCCTCTCGGGCGCGGTGATGGACACGCGGGCGCTCGATGAGCTGCTGCCCGACTGGAAGGCGCTCGGCGCGCCGCTGAACCAGCCGGTGACGGCCGACGAGTTCCTCTTTCTCGGCAGGCAGCGGACGTTCCGCACGCCGCATTTCCTGGTGCCCAGATGCTTCCGGAACCGCGGCAACCACGTCATCAGCCTCGGCAAGGTCGTGAAATGGCTGGGCCAGCACGCGGAGGGCCTCGGCGTCGAGGTCTTCGCGGGTTTCGCCGCGACGGAAGTGCTGTACGACGCGCAGGACCGCGTGATCGGCGTGGCGACCGGCGACATGGGCGTGGGACGCGACGGCAAGCGCACCGCGGCCTTCCAGCCGGGCGTCGAGCTGCGCGGCAAGTACACCGTCTTCGCGGAAGGCGCACGCGGCCAGCTCGGCCGGCAGCTGATCGGGAACTTCGGGCTGGCCGAAGGGCGGGACCCGGTGAGCCATGCGATAGGGCTCAAGGAGACCTGGCGCGTCGATCCCGCGCAGGCCCGTCCCGGCCTCGTCGTGCACACAGCGGGCTGGCCGATGCGCGGCGATGCCTTCGGCGGCGGCTTCATCTACCACCTCGAGGACAACCGCGTGTCGCTCGGCTTCGTCATCGGGCTCGACTACGCCAACCCATGGCTGAGTCCGTTCGAGGAATTCCAGCGCTGGAAGACGCATCCTGCGGTGCGCGCGCACATCGAGGGCGGCACGCGTCTGGGCTACGGCGCGCGCGCCATCAACAACGGCCTGCCGCAAAGCCTGCCCCGCACCGTGTTTCCCGGCGGCGCGCTGGTGGGCTGCGACGCCGGCTACCTGAACGCGGCGCGCATCAAGGGCAGCCATGCCGCCATCAAGACCGGCATGCTGGCGGCCGAGGCCGTGTGCGACGCGCTGCGCGATGGCCGCTCGGGAGACGAGCTGACTGCCTATCCGCAGGCGTTCGAGCGCAGCTGGCTGCGCGCCGAGCTGCAGGAGTCGCGCAACTTCAAGCTGTGGTTCAAGTACGGCACGGCAGTGGGCACGCTGATGACCGGCGTGGAGCAGTGGCTCCTGCCGCGCCTCGGCATCCGCACGCCGCCGTGGACGCTGCACGGCAGGCGGCCCGACCACGAGAGCCTGCGCCCGGCCGACCAGTGCGAACCCATCGCGTACCCGAAGCCCGACGGCAAGCTCACTTTCGACCGGATGAGCTCGGTGTACCTGAGCAACACCCACCACGTGGAAGACCAGCCGGTGCACCTGCGCCTGCGCGACGCGAACGTGCCGGTGGCCGTCAACCTGCGCACCTACGCGGGCCCGGAGAGCCGCTATTGCCCCGCGGGCGTGTACGAGTTCCTGAAGAACGGGCACGGCGAGGACCGCCTGCAGATCAACGCGCAGAACTGCGTGCACTGCAAGGCCTGCGACATCAAGGACCCGACCCAGAACATCGTGTGGACCGCGCCGCAAGGCGGCGACGGGCCCGGCTACGAAGCGATGTAGGCACGCACCGCCTCCGCCTTCCTTTCTTTCTTTCTTCCACCCACGCGGCATCGCCGCACGGAGACACCGACATGACCGCCACCTGCACGCACACCGACCAGATCCGCGACGTTACACCGTCGGCCCAGGGATGCGAGGACTGCCTGCGCACCGGCGGGCGCTGGGTGCACCTGCGGATGTGCCTCGCCTGCGGGCACGTCGGCTGCTGCGACTCCTCGGAACGCAAGCACGCCACTGCCCACTTCCACGAGACGGGCCACCCGGTGATCCGGTCGGTGGAGCCGGGCGAGGACTGGCGCTGGTGCTACATCGACCAGGTCCACGTGCGCGCCTGAGCCGGGCAGGCGCTGCGCAGGCCGCATTGATGCCGCGCGTGCAACATGGAAGTACCCGCCGCAGCACTACCGCCACCGGGTTGCGAAAACTAGCATCGAGTCCGTCTCGCGATCACCGCGGACCGGCGCCTCAGTCGCCCTGGGGCCGGGCCTCCAAGGGCCTTCTGGGGACTCACCATGACGCAGCGCATCCGCACCTCGGCGCGACAGCCTTCCTTGCCGTCTTCGCCTTCTCCATCGCCGGCCGCGGGTCGCCTCGAGATGGCCTTGCGCCTCGGCTACATGGGCATCTGCCTGTTGGCCATCGCTGCGGCCGGCGTGCTCGCCAGCGGCCAGGCCGCCACCGCCGCGCTGAGCATCGCCACGGTGGCGGTCGCGGCACCGCCGGCGCTGCCGCAGGACATCTGCACCACCAACACAACCACCGCGGCGGCAACGGCCATCGCACCAACGGGCCGTGCATGCGCGAATCCGCTCGCGCGAGGCGGCAGTGCGTCCGGCGCCTGCTGAAGGCCCACCCCTTTCCAACCACCTCTCCTCACGAAGGAACCGACATGAAGAAACTCCTGCAACTCGCTCGTGCCGCGGCGGCCATCGGCCTCGCGGCGCTGCACCTCGCGACACCCGTCGCCGCGGCCACGCCCGCCGCGCCGCCCGACCGGCCCACCGTCGTGCTGGTGCACGGGGCGTTCGCCGAATCGGCCAGCTGGAACGACGTGGTGCGCGACCTGCGCGCGCGCAGCTTCCACGTGATCGCGGTGGCCAATCCGCTGCGCGGCGTGAAGTCCGATGCGGACTACGTCGGCGCGGTCGTCGATGCGGTGAAGGGGCCGGTCGTGCTGGTCGGGCACTCGTACGGCGGCTCGGTGATCTCGGCCGCGGCGGAAGGCAAGGCCAACGTGAAGGCACTGGTCTTCGTGGCCGCGTTCGCACCCGAAGTGGGCGAGTCGGCGGCCGACCTGTCGGGCAAGTTCCCCGGCAGCACGCTCGGCCCCACGCTCGCCCCACCGGTCGCGCTGCCCGGCGGCGGCAAGGACCTCTACATTCAGCAGGACAGGTTCGGCAACCAGTTTGCGGCCGACGTGGCACCGCGCATGGCGCACCTCATGGCCGTGTCGCAACGCCCCATCACCGAAGCCGCGCTCGGCGAGCCCGCCCCCGCGGCCGCATGGAAGTCGGTGCCCTCGTGGTTCATCTATGGCGACCGCGACCTGAACATCCCGCCGGCCGCGCTGTCGTTCAGGGCCGAGCGCGCGAAGTCGATGAAGACGGTGGTGGTCAAGGGTGCGTCGCACGTGGTGATGGTGTCGAAGCCGGGCCCGGTGACGCGGCTGATCGTCGAGGCCGCCGCTGCGAATCCGCCGCGCCCCTGAGGCATTGGTGCCTGCCATGCAACACCGTGGTCCCCTGCGCCGGCCTACCGGCGGCACGCCGCAGTCACTACGCTTGCCTGGACGCAGCCGGCAAGAGCCGGTGCGAGCCAGTGCCCCAGGAGATTCGTCATGAAACCGTCAATTCCCACACCTCGCGATCCGTTGCCCGACGGGCGTGCCGATGCCCTCGTGCGCAGGCTGCAAGGCATCGCGAGCACCGCCGTGGTGATGGGGGCGGTGGTGGCCGGCTCGGTGGTCGCGGCATCCGAAGCGCTGCAGGAGGCGCCCGGCGACGCCATCGTGGTGTTCCGCGATGCGCTGGCGGGCAGCTTCGCCCGCGTCGGCGGGAGGCTGCCATGACGCCCGCCGGCATGCTGGCCGAAGCCGACGAGGTGTTCGACGCCACCGGCATCGCGGCGCGCGCGGTGCGTGCAGGCGACAGCGCCCCCGACGTCACGCTGCCCGATGCAGCGGGCAGCCCGGTGCGCCTCGCGGACCTCTGGCAGCGCGGACCGCTGGTGATCGTGTTCTACCGCGGCGGCTGGTGCACCTACTGCAACCTGCAGCTGCGCGCATGGCAGCAGCAGTCGGCCGAACTGGACCGCCTCGGCGCCACGCTGGTGGCGATCTCGCCGCAGACGCCCGACAACTCGATGAGCACCGCCGAGGCGAACGCCCTCGCATTCACGGTGCTCAGCGACTCCGCGCTCGACGCGGCCAACGGCTTCGGCCTCGCCTACGCGCTGCATCCCGACCTGGTCGACTACTACGGCTCGGTGGGCACCGACATTCCCGTGCTCAACGGCAACGGGCAGTGGGTGCTGCCGGTGCCCGCGACCTACGTGGTCGACAGCGCGGGCCGCATCCGGTTCGCGCTGATCGAGGAAGACGTCCGCCGGCGCGCCGAGCCGCGCGACGTGCTCGCCGCCATCGAGGCGCTGCAGCAGCAACCGTAGCCGCCGCGCCGGCTGCAGTTCGTCGGTCCATACAGCGCGAGCGCGGTCCCGTCCGGGGTCGGCGCTCGCGCACGCACTTGCAGATCCATTCCACCGAATTTCCCCCACCTGCGCGAGAGATCACCATGCATCTAGGCAAGCACTACAAAGTCTCCGAATTCATCGTCTGGACGCGGCGGCAGATCTACCTGCTGCTGGCCGTGGGCGTGGTGCCGGTGCTGCTCTACCAGGTGCTCGGCCTGCGGTGGCTCACCATTCCGCTGACCGTGGTCGGCCTGCTGGGCACCGCGACCTCGTTCATCGTCGGCTTCAAGAACGTCCAGACCTACAACCGCACGATCGAGGCGCAGCACCTGTGGACCTCGATCCTCAACAGCAGCAGGTTCTGGGGAACCAGCGTGCGCGGCTTCATCGCGCACCCGGGCGACGCGCGCGAACTCGTCGACCGGCATGTCGCGTGGCTCACCTGCCTGCGCTACGAGCTGCGCAGCCCGCGGCCTTGGGAAACGGTGAACAACGCATCGAATGCGGAGTACCGCGATGCCTACCGCATTCCGGAGCAGGACGTGGCGCTCGAAAGCGAGCTGCGCAAGCATCTTGGCGCCGCCGAGCACGGCCGTGTCTGCGACGCGAAGGACAAGGCGACGCAGGTGCTGTGGCTGCAGAACAGCGCGCTGAAGCGCATGCTCGACGAGGACCGCATCTCGCTCACGGTGTATGTCGAGCTCAACAAGGTCCAGAAGGAGTTCATCGACCAGCAGGGGCGTGCCGAGCGCATCAAGAACTATCCGTACCCGCGGCAGTACGCGATCATCAACACGCTGTTCGTGTGGGCCTTCTGCATCCTGCTGCCGTTCGGCCTGCTGAAGGAATTCGACAAGCTCAACGAGGGCATCGGCGGGCTGATGCAGGGCTGCATGGTGTGGCTGGTGATTCCCTTCAGCGCCACGATCTCGTGGATGTACACCTCCCTCGAGCAGGTCGGAGAGAGCACCGAGAACCCGTTCGAGGGCAGCGCCAACGACGTGCCGATCACGCTCATCGCGAGAACGATCGAGCGCGAGCTGAAGGAGCTGATCGGCGCGACGGACCTGCCCGCTCTGCCCGTGCCGGTGAACGAAATCATCCTGTGAGCCCGGCCTTGCCGCGCCCTGCGCGGCGCGCATTGTTGCGCTTCGCTCAACACCGTGGGGCCGCCCGAAGGGCTACCGGGCGGCGGACCCCACTCCTACGATCAAGGCTCATCTCGCGATCCTTCGCAAACGGGTAGCCCAGCCGCTCTGAGCTTCGGCATCTGCCGATTCATCTTCAAGGACCCAGCCATGACGCAGCGTGTCAAGTACACCGAACAGTCTCCCGAGATCTTCAGGAAATTCGTCGAGTTCCTCAACGCGATCAAGGAAGGCGCCATCGAAGAGCCGATCCGCAACCTCGTTTCGATCCGCACGTCGCAGCTCAACGGCTGCACGTTCTGCCTGGACATGCACATCAAGCAGGCCAGGATCCAGGGCGAGCGCGAACTGCGCCTGCTGCACCTGGCCGCGTGGCGCGACTCCACGCTGTTCATTCCGCGCGAGCGCGCCGCGCTGGCCTGGACCGAAGCGCTGACCAGGCTCTCCGACCAGGGCGTGCCCGACGACATCTACGAGCGCGTGCGCACGCAGCTGTCGGAGAAGGAGATCTCCGACCTCACCTTCCTGGTGATGTCCACCAACGCCTGGAGCCGGCTGAACATCGCCTTCAAGACGGTGCCCGGATCGTCCGACAAGGTCTTCGGCCTGGACAAGGCCAAGCTCGCCTGAACCACGCAACCCACCCAAGGAACACCATCATGAAGATCGTTGTCATCGGCGGCTCCGGCCTCATCGGCTCGAAGGTCGTCAACAAGCTGCGTGAAGCCGGGCACGAAGTGCTCGCCGCATCGCCCGCCTCGGGCGTGAACACCATCACCGGCGAAGGCCTCGATGCCGCGCTGGCCGGCGCACAGGTCGTGCTGGACGTGGCGAACTCGCCGTCGTTCGAAGACAAGGCCGTGCTCGAGTTCTTCCAGACCGCGGGCCGCAACCTGATGGCCGCCGAAGCCAGGGCCGGCGTGAAGCACCACGTGGCGCTGTCGGTGGTCGGCACCGACCGCCTGGGCGAGAGCGGCTATTTCCGCGGCAAGATGGCGCAGGAAGCGCTCATCCGCGAGTCGAAGATTCCTTACACCATCGTGCACTCGACGCAGTTCTTCGAGTTCCTGGGTTCCATCGCGCAATCGGGCGCCGACGGCAACACGGTGCACCTGTCGCCCGCCTTCGTGCAGCCCATCGCCTCGGACGACGTGGCTGCCGCGGTGGCCGACTTCACGCTCGGCGCACCCGTCAACGGCGTGGTCGAGATCGCCGGTCCGGAGCGCGTGCGCCTGTCGGACCTGGTGTCGCGCTACCTCAAGGCCACGAACGACACGCGCACCGTGGTGCCAGACGTGCACGCGCGCTACTTCGGCGCCGAGCTGAAGGACGACACGCTGGTGCCGGGCGACAACCCGCGCATCGGCGCCCTGAACTTCGAGGCGTGGTTCGCACTGCCGAAGGCCCCGCGCTGACACTGCGCCGATGCCGCACCGATGCCAGCGCCTTTGCCGCGGCCGGTCGCGAACACGGGCATCCACGCCAAGGCGTCCCCTGGCGTGCGGTGACCGTTGCAGCGCCCGGCCGCGGCAGAGGTTGCCAGCCCCGGTGCGGTCCCCGGACAACCACCCCCAGATACCCGGTGAAGACATGACCGATACCCTTGCGCCCACCCGGCCGATGCCGCCGCCCCAGTTGCCCGACGCCGTGCGCCGAGGCAGCTACCTGCTGGACCCGGTGCACACGCGCGTGCTGTTCAGCGTGTCGCACTTCGGCATCTCGACCTTTTACGGCGAGTTCCTGCGGCCCACCGGCATGCTCGATCTTTCGTCGTCGCAGCAGGGCGCGGAAGCCGGCGCCCTGACCGTGTCGGTGCCCGTGGCCAACGTGCGGACTTCGGTCGACCTGCTCGACGAGGAGCTCTGCAGCCGCGACTGGCTCGACGCCGGACGCTTTCCGAATGTGACGCTCACCTCCACCTCGCCGGTCTCGCTGGCGAGCCGCGCTTTCCACGTGGCCGGCAACCTGTCGCTGCATGGCGTCACGCGCGAGATCGTGCTGGACGCCACCTTCGTCGGCGCCGGCATCAACCCCGTGAAGCAGGTCTACACGATCGGCTTCGACATCCGCGGCACGCTGCGCCGCAGCGACTTCGGCGTGCTGGCCGCGCTGCCGCAGATCGGGGAAGAGGTCGGGCTGATCGTCAGCGCGGCCTTCGAGCTGCAATCTTCCTGAGGCCACCGCGATGAACGCCATTCGACTCGTCACGACCGCTGCGGCGGCACTGTCCGCGCTGTGCACCGCCGGCGCGCATGCGCAGGACGTCGCTGCCGGCCGGCAGGCCTATGCCCAGTGCGCGGCATGCCACTCGATCGACGGAAGCCCGGGCGTCGGCCCCAGCCTCAAGGGCGTGGTGGGCCGCGAGGCCGGCAGCGCGCCCGGCTTCCGCTTCAGCCGCGCCATGAAGGGCGCGGGTTATCCGTGGGACGCCCGCAAGCTCGATGCCTACATCGCGAATCCGCAGAACGCCGTGCCGGGCAACGTGATGCCCTATGCCGGCCTCGACGACGCGAAGCAGCGTGCCGACCTGATCGCCTACCTGGCGTCGCTGAAGTAGGCCGCGCCATGGGCTCCTTGCAAGCGCCTCCGGTCAGCATCCTGAACCGCTACACCGGGCCGGAGTTCCAGCCTATCTACTCGACGAAGGTCACGGTGAGCGGCGGCGAGGCGGGGCACGGGCGCGCCTCGGGCGTGGCGCGCTCCGACGACGGCAGCCTCGACGTCGAGCTGCGACTTCCGTCCGAACTCGGCGGCAAGGGCGGCGGCACCAACCCCGAGCAGTTGTTCGCCGCGGCCTTCGCCGCGTGCTTCCACGGTGCGCTGACGCTGCTGGCCACGCGCAACAGGATCGCGGTGCGCGATGCCCGCGTGGAAGTGGCGGTGGCGTTCGGGCGCGACCCGATGGACGGGCTCTTCATGCTCACAGCCAACGTGCTGATCCATCTGCCCGGCGTCGAGCGCAGCCTGGCCGAGGAACTCGTGCGCAGCACCGAGCGCTTCTGCCCCTACGCCAAGATGACCCGCAGCGGCATCGCCAGCATCGTGGCGCTGGCGCCGTAGCCCGGCGCGCCCCCATAACAAGGATTGACAGGGTTTAACTGGCCTGCGGAGCGGCGTTTGCGCAGACTTGCTCCAGGACTTCAGAAGGAATCGCGCCCATGACCGCAATGGCCCATGCCCCCCAGATCAACGTGGCGATCGCGCACCACGACCCCTACGTTTCCACCGGCATCGCATCGCTGCTGCGCGCCAGCACCGACTTCACCGTGCAGGCCGGGAGCCCCGAGGCGGCCGACGTGCTCGTGACCGACTACGCCACCGGCGTGCTGCGCGCCACCGCGCCGGTACGTCCGCCTGTGGGCCGGCGCCCGAAGGCGGCGTCGTTCCTCGTCGTCACCGACCAGGACCGCAGCTGGCAGATCCGCCGCGCCGTCGACGCGGGCGTTCGCGGCTACCTGCTTCAGGACTGCTCGGCCAACGAGCTGTCGGACGCGGTGCGCACCGTGGCCGCCGGACGCAGGTATCTGTCGCGCTCGGTGGCCGAGCGGCTGCTGGACACCCTGGCGCAGGCCATCCCGACGGCCCGCGAGCTCGAGGTGCTGCAGCTGATGGCACGCGGGCTGAGCAACAAGGACATCGGCCGGCTGCTGGGCATCGGCGAAGGCACCGTCAAGACGCATGTGAAGGCGATCCTGGCGAAGCTCGGCGAGCCGACGCGCACCGGCGCGATCGCCGAGGCGATGCGTCGCGGCCTCCTGATGGACGAAGAGCCGCCGCATGCCGACACCTCGCTGGCGTCCTGAACCCCTTGAACGAGACACCTCACTGCCATGACAAGACCACCCCAACTCACCATCCGCGTCTGCCATGAAGACCTGCTCGTCATGGCCGGCCTCGTCGCACTCATCGGCCAGGAGCCCGACTTCGACGTCCATGCGGGGCCCGGCCCGGCGGACATCCGCCATGACGTGGCCGACGTGATCGTGGCCGACTACGCATGCGCCCTGGGACTGCTGGCCGCGGCGGCGGCGGCGGGCGCGGCCGGCACCGGCCCGCGCATCGTCGTCATGACGCGCCGCGACAAGGAGGGCGAGGTCCTGCAGGCGATCCACGGCGGCGTGCACGGCTACCTTCTGCAGGACGCCAATCCCTTCGAGCTGATGGATGCCATCCGCCATGTGGCGCGCGGCGGCTCGCGCTACCTCTGCAAGCGCGCGGCGATGCTGTTCGAGAGCAGCCCGCCGCGCACCTGGCTCACGGCGCGCGAGGAAGACGTTCTGCGCTTCCTCGTGAAGGGCGATTGCAACAAGGGCATCGCGCGCAAGCTCGACATTTCGGCCAACACCGTGAAGGCGCATGTCTCGCGCATCTGCGAGAAGCTGCACGCCAGCTCGCGTGCGCAGGTGGCGGTCAAGGCAACGCAGCGCGGGCTGGTCCGTGCCTGAAGCCGACGCAGCCGCTGCAACCGATGCCGGCGGCGCGATCGCCTGGCGCTTCGGTTCGTTCGTGCTGCGCGAAGACCAGCGCCGGCTCGAGCGCCACGGCCGGCCGGTGCGGCTGGGCTCGCGGGCCTACGGCCTGTTGCTCGAACTGCTGAAGCGCGCGGGCGAGATCGTGAGCAAGGACCAGTTGCTTGCGGCGGTGTGGCCCGACGTGGTGGTCGAAGAAGCCAGCGTGCGCGTGCACATGTCGATCCTGCGCAAGGCGCTCGGCGAACCCGACGACGGCAACGGCTGCCTCGAGTGGATATCGAACATTCCGCTGCGCGGCTATTGCTTCCGGGGCCGGGTCCGGCGCGAAGTCGTCCGGTCGAACGGCTCCCTGGCGGAGCATGCGCACGAGAGCGACGAGGCCGCGCCCGCCGGACTGCCGGCGCGCTTCACGAAGCTGATCGGCCGCGACGCGGAAATGGAACGCCTGCTCGCCATGCTCTCGAGCCACCGTCTGGTCACGCTGGTGGGCGCGGGCGGCGTGGGCAAGACCTGCGTCGCGGTGCGCGTGGCCGACCGCTACCGCGAGCGCCACGCATGCGCGGTGCGCTTCATCGATCTCGCGCCGCTCACCTCGCAGGACCACGTGCTGACCACCATGGCGCGCGCCATCGGCGTGCGCGGCGGCGTGCCCGACATCGAGCAGGCCATCGTCCAGCGGCTGGAGAACGCGTCGGCGCTGCTGCTGGTCGACAACTGCGAACACGTGATCGAGACGCTGGCGCCGCTGCTGCACCGCTTCCTGGTGGCGTTGCCGAACCTGCGCATCTTCGCCACCAGCCGCGAAGTGCTGCGCGTGGAGGGCGAGCATGTGCTGCGGCTGCAGCCGCTGGCCGTGCAGAAGCAGGCGCCGGCCTCGCTGGCCGAAGCACTGCATTCGCCCGCGGTGCAGCTGCTGGTCGAGCGCGCCCACGCGGCCGGCGCCGGTGCCTTCGACGACGCGAGCGGCGGGCCGCTGTCGCGGATCTGCCGGCAGGTCGACGGCATCCCCCTGGCCATCGAGCTGGTCGCGGCGCGGCTGGGCGCGCAGGCCGCGAGCGATCTCGCGTTCAGGCTGAACGACCACATGCGCCTGCATTCGGCGCTGCGGCATCCCGCGCTGCCGCGGCAGCGCACGCTCGCCGCCACGCTCGACTGGAGCATCGGCCTGCTCAACCCGTCCGAGCTGCTGCTCTTTCGCATGCTGTCGGTCTTCCGCGCGCACTTCGACGTCGAGGCCGCGCTCGGCGTGGTCGCGAACGAACTCGACCCCGACGTCGCCTCCGACGCGCTGATCTCGCTCGCCGGCAAGTCGCTCGTGGTCTACGACCCCGGCAGCGAGGCGCACGCCCCCTACCGGCTGCTGGACACCACGCGCAGCTATGCCCACGTGCTGCTGGTGCGCGCGGGCGAGCACGAGATGGTGTCGCGGCGGCACGCGCGGCTGATGCAGGACCTGATGGGCAGCGCCACCGCCGACCTGGCGTTGCTTGATGCGCACGAATGGCTGCAGCGCTACGGCGGGCTGCTCGACGACGTGCGCGCCGCGCTCGATGCCAGTCTCGCGCAGCGCGAGGACACGGCCATCGCCGGCGCGCTCACCATCGCCTCCGCGCCGCTGTGGTTCCGCCTCTCGGAGGTGGGCGAGTACCGCGATCGCGTGCAGGCGGCGCTGGACTACGTGCGGGCGCTGCCGCAGCCCGACCTGCTGACGGCCGGCTGGCTGCAGCTGGCGCTCTACAACGCACTGTGGCACACCGGCGGCAGCGTGGCCGACATGACGCAGGCCTGCGAGCGCGCGCTCGAGACCGCGCTGCAGTTCAGGGTCGGCAGCCTCGAGTTCCAGGCCCGCTGGGGCCTGTGCGCGCTCAACGTCACCCGCGGCGACTACCCGTCGGCGCTGACCCATGCCCAGGGGCTGAGCGCCTACGCCATGCAGTCCGAGAGCGAGGTCGCGCGCAACCTGTCGCACCGCATGCTGGCGCTGGCCAGCTTCTTCTGCGGCGAGCTGGCCGACGCCCGCACGCACGCCGAGGCGGCGATGGATGTCGACGGCGCGACGCGGCGCAACCAGGGCAACACCTTCCAGCCCGATGCGCGCACCACGGCCATGGCCATCCTGGCGCGCACGCTGTGGATCGAGGGCGACGCGCGCCTCGCCATGGCCATGGCGGTGCGGTGCATGGACGAGGCCGCGGCGCTCGGCCACGCGATGT
The DNA here is from genome assembly GCF_902712855.1 of Variovorax paradoxus. NCBI lineage: Bacteria > Pseudomonadati > Pseudomonadota > Betaproteobacteria > Burkholderiales > Comamonadaceae > Variovorax > Variovorax paradoxus. The sequence goes on along the minus strand of NZ_LR743508.1, from coordinate 464,290 downwards.
CGCTGTGCGTGGCCCTGTTCTGGATCTGCCCCGTGGCGATCTGGGCCCAGGAGCGCGCGGTGGCGCGCGCCTGGGTCGACACGATGCTGCGCGAGACGCAGGCCAAGGGCTTCGACTACTGGCACGAATGGGCGCAGTGCTACGACGATGCGCTCAGGCTGGAGGAGGTGGTCGACCGGGGCGCGCACGTGCGCGAGGTGGCCGGCCGGCTCGCGAAGATGGACGACCCCCGCAGCGAGATGCTCGTCACCTTCTGCGATGAATGGGTCGACGGCCGGCTGGTGGCCCGCGCGATGCGTGGCGGCGGGCAGTGGAGCGCTGCCGAGGTCTACCGCGCGGCGGGCCTGCGGCATGCGCGGCAGGGCCATGCCTCGGAAGCCGAGGCGCTGTACCGGCGCTCGCTCGACCTCGCGCGCGCGCAGGGCGCGGTGGCCTGGGAGCGGCGCGCGGCGGGGGCGCTGGACACGCTGCGCGACGCGAAGGCGGCGTAGGAAAGCCGCTTCGTGCCGGGTCGCCCGGCGTGATTCAGTGCGACTGCTTCGGCAGGTTCAGGCTCTTGAGCATCGGCACCCAGCGTTCGAACTCGGTCTGCACGAATTTCGCGAGTTCCTCCGGCGTGCCGCCGCGCGGCTCCATTCCCATGGCGCGTGCGCGGGTCACGAAGTCGGGCTGCGCGATGACTTCGTTCACGGCCTTGTTCAGGCGGCGGATCGAATCGGCCGGCGTGCCCGACGGCACCGAGAGCGAGTACCAGAGCACGGCCTCGAAGTCGTAGCCCTGCTCCTTGAAGGTCTGCGCGTCGGGCACCTGCGGCAGGCGCTGGCTGTCCATCACGCCGAGCACGCGCAGCTTGCCGGCCTGGATCAGCGACAGCGACCCCGTCAGCGATGTGCCATGGATGTCGATGGTGTTGCTCAGCAGCGCCTGCACGGCCGGCGCGTCGCCGTTGAAGGGCACGTGCACGGTGCTGTAGCCGTGCGTGCGCTCGAAGTTCAGCGGTGCCAGGTTGGTCAGGATGGCTTCGCCCGGCGAGCCGCGGTTGATCTTGCCGGGATTGGCCTTGGCGTAGGCCACCATCTCCTTGATGTTCTTGTAGGGCAGGTCGACGCGCCCGACGATGATGGCCGGCTGGTAGCCGATCTGCGAGACCGGCGCGAAGTCCTTCTTGGGGTCGTACGGGAGCTTGTCGTACAGCACCGTGTTGTTGGCCAGCGTGCCGAGCGACGACACCAGCACCGTGAGCCCGTCGGGCCGCGAGCGCGCCACGTAGTCGGCGGCCACGATGCCGCTGGCGCCGGGCTTGTTCTCCACGATGATCTGCGTGCCCTTCTTCGCGAGCTCGGAGGCCAGCAGGCGCACGTACTGGTCGGTGCCGCCCCCGGCCGCGAACGGCACGACCATGCGGATGGGCTGCTGTGCGTGGGCCGCGCCGGCCACCATGGCCAGCCCGAGCAGCAGCGGGGCGATGAGCTTTCGATGAATCATGTCGTCTCCGGTCTTGTGGACGGGCTCGAAGGCTGTGCGCCAGGCCCGCCGGGGCAGTCTATCGACGGGGTTCCGGCGGGGTGCTGCAAGGTGTGAAAAGCAGCTTTGTCGCCGCCGCAAAGGCGCGTGCGGGCTTTCCCTGACGCGTTCGCGGGCAGGCTCGCTGCTTCTCGCGAACCGTCCTCCGGACACGGTGCACGCCGCAGTGCTGCTGCTGCTGCGGCCGGGCGGTCAGCCGCCTGCCGGCGCCAGCTCGACCCACTGGCTGCGCCAGGCCGGCGCATCGAACGGGTCGGCGAAGTACTGGGTCTCGCACGACACCTTGCCGTCGCAGAATTCCATGATGCTCACGGTGTACGCGCGCCGGCCCTGATAGTCGATCGCGTACTCGGTGACCCAGAGCTCGCCCTGGCCGACGATCCGGCGCACAGCGAAGCCCGACGGCCGGCCGGGGTGATGGCTGCGCAGCGCCTGCAGGTTGCGCCGGCCATGGATCGCCTCGCCCGACTGCGGGTAGCTGCACACGGCATCGTCGTGGTAGATCTCGTGCTCGGCGTCCTGGTCGCCCGCGGCCGACGCGGCCCAGTGCCGGTCGATGGCCGCGCGGATGTCTCGTTCTTCCATCTTCGACCTCCATTCGTGCGCGCCGAAGCACGCGTGCAGGGCGGGTGTCAGTGGGCCTGGCGCGCAGCCTTGCGCGCGCCCTGCGGCGTCATGCCGAACTGCCGCTTGAATGCGGTGCTGAAATTGGCGGCGTGGCCGTAGCCCGCTTCCGCCGCGATCTGCGAGATGCTGAGCCGGCCGGACTCGACGAGCGTGCGCGCCCGCGCCAGCCGGGCCTGGCCGACGTATTCGAAAAGAGGAAGGCCGAAGGCCTCGCGGAAGCGGCGCGCGAGGTGGCTCTCGCTGAATCCGAAACGCCTCGCGAGCTGCCGCATCTCGAGCGGTTCGTGCAGGTTCGCGTCGATGTAGCGCCTGACCGTGGCCAGCCGCTCGCGGGCACGCCCGCCGGTGCTGTCGGTGGCGGCATCGTCGAAGCGCCGGGTGAGGAAGGTGTGGAGCAGCTCGAAAGCCTTCGACTCGGCATAGAGGCCACGGAAAGCGTCGCCCTGCGAATCGCCCAGCAGCGCCAGCGAGATGCCATGCTGGACGGCATCGAGCGGAAAGCGCATGAACTCGAAGCGCTGCGGCTCGCCGCGCACGAAGGTGCCGAACGGCCCGCTCAGCGCCTCGCCCGACAGCCCCAGTTCCTGCGTGAGAAAGCTGCGCGAGCAGCACAGCGTGACCGAGCGCTCGCGCACTTCGCTGGCAAAGAACTCTTCCTTGGCCAGTCCGGGGGGCTGCAGCAGCGTGCTCACGCTCATCGCACTGACCGTCTGCGCGGCAGGCGCGCCGGGCTGGCCGACGAAGCTCTCGCCCTCGAGGCGGAAGTGCAGCTTGATGAAGTCGCCGCTGCGGTAGACCTCGCGGCTCGGTTCGGCATGGTCGACATGCCCCAGCGCGACGTAGAAGCCCGGGCGGAAGCACAGGAACTCGCGCCGTCCGCGCGCCCGCCCGATGGGCGTCAGCGTGAGGCCCTGCGTGCGCCCCCAACTGCGCGCCGATTCGAGCGCGTAGGCGGAAGGCAGGCTGAATGGCATGTCCATGCGCAGGGTCCCCGATCCTGGTTGACGAGGATCGCAAGCATACGCCTGCACTTCAGGGCGCGCGCGCGAGAAACTGCAGCGCCATGCCGATGATCCGGCGCGACTGGTCGACGAGGCCGCGCTGCCATGCGGCGTCTTCGGGGTAGAAGAATTCGAGCAGTTCGCGCCGCACCTCCGACAGCGTCGTCCGGCCCGTGCCCGAGGCCCATTCGCGCTGGTCGCGCACCAGCAGATCGAGCATGCGTTGCGGCCGCCCGGTGCCGAACTCCAGCACCGCGGCCGTCACGCGCGCCTGCGGCAGTGCGCGTTCGTAGCCCGGCGTGGAATGCCCGGTGACGGGCGCGAAGTCTTCGGGAGCGTCGCTCTCGTGCACCGCGACCACCCAGCGGCCGAAAGCCTCGCGCATGCGCGCCAGGTCCGCGCCCTGCTGCAGCGCCACGATCGAGCCGTAGCCGTACGGCCCCAGGCCGGTGTGGTAGTCGACCAGGCACACATCGGTGGCGCTGGCGCCATGGCGGCGCAGCACCGCCTCGATGGCCAGCCGCGACCATGTCGGCGCCCGGCCGCCGAAGCCCATGCCGTGCGGCAGGCCGTACTGGCCGGCCATCAGCGCGTTGTAGAGCGCTTCGTCGCCCCTGGCGGCGGCGAAGTCCGCGAGCAGCGCGTCGCCCCGGGCTGCGGCATCGGCGTCGTCCGGATCGAGGTCGATCGCCGCGTGCAGCGGCGCGTAGGCGGGCGACGGCGGCGCGGCCGAGTGGTCGATGAAGTTGCGGCAGAGATCGACGTTGTCTTCGGTGTAGCGCCGCAGCCAGGATGCGCCCCACGGGTTGATGGCATGCACCAGCACCACGGCGGTGTCGCGCGGCAGGTCGGAGGCGCCATGCGTCAGCAGCCAGTCGATCTGGCAGCCCGCGCCGGCGAAGAGCTCGACCCCGTGCACGCCCGAGGTCAGCACCAGCACGCGCCGGGCATCGGCCGGGCCCACGCGCACCACGTCGGTCGCCAGCGGCTCGCCCTGCGCGCCCGCCAGCGGGTGCACGAAGGCCTGCGGTTCGAGGCCGCGCAAGGTGCAGGCCGCGCGGAACTTGTCGCGCGCCGTGGCGTAGTCGGCGCTGAAGAGCATGTCGGCTTGCATCGTCAATCGATCTGGAATCCGGATTCGCGAATGATCGGCTGCCACAGCGCGAGCTCGCTGCGCACCGCCTCGTGCAGCTGCTGCGGGCTGCCGGCGGCGGTGTCGAAGCCCGCGGTGGCCAGGTTGGCGGTGGTGGCCGGCAGCGCGGCGACCTCGAGCACGCCCGCGTTGATGCGCTCGACGAAGGCCTGTGCCGTGCCGGGCGGTGCGAACAGGCCGACCCAGCTCGAGCTGCCCAGCGACCTGAAGCCCAGTTCGCCGAAGGTCGGGACCTCGGGCACGCTCTTGCTGCGCTGCGGCCCGGTCACCGCCAGCACGCGGATCTTGCCGGTCTTGTGCGAGGGCAGGAGGCCGCCGAGCGCATCCACGGCGGCCGGAATCTGGTTGCCGATCAGGTCCGCCAGCAGCGGCGCGCCGCCCTTGTAGGGCACCGGCAGGAGTTCGACGCCTTCCTGCTTTCCGACCACGTAGCCCACGAAATGCGGCGAGCTGCCCGCGGCGGGCACGCCGAAACTGCGCGCCTGCGGCGTGGCGCGCGCCAGCGCGATGTACTCCTTCAGGGTTCTCGCCGGCTGCGCGGCGCTCACCGCCAGCGCGACCTCGAAGGTGGCGAGCCGGGCCACCGGCGCGAAGTCCTTCACCGGGTCGTAGCGCACCGTGCGCGAGGTCAGCGGCAGGGTCGAGAACATGTGGCTGTTGCCGAGCAGCAGCGCGGTGCCGTCCGGACGCAGCGTGCGGAACTGCTCGGCCGCGAGCTGCCCGCCGGCACCGGGCTTGTTGTCCACGATGACATTGACTCCCAGGCGCTTCTGCAGGCCTTCGGCGTAGATGCGCGCAACCGCGTCCGCCGTGCCGCCGGCCGGATAGCCGACCACGAGCCGGATCGTGCGCGGCAGCTCCGGCGAGGCCGGCTGCGCGGCGGCAAGGCGCGGCAGCATGGCACCGCCCACGATGCCGGCAGGCAGCATGGACAAGAGGTCGCGTCGCTTCATGGGGGCTGCTCCAGGAGAGTTGAATCGGGCGGGGCGCGTCCGCAGCGCTGCAGTGGCGCTCGGGACGCAGGCGTTCAGGCGATCAGGCGTCCAGCAACAGCTCTCCGCGAGCGAGTTGCTGCGCATAGGTCGCGGCATCGAGATTGGCGCCGCAGACGATGAGCCCGGTGCGTGCGCCGCGCAGTTCGTCGCGCAGCGGCCCCAGCAGGGCGGCAAGGGCCGTGGCACCGGCCGGCTCGACGGCCAGCTTGGCGTCGCGGAACATCACCGCCATGGCGCGGCAGATCTCGTCGTCGCTCACGGTGACGATGCGTTCCATGTAGCGGCGGCACAGGCCGTAGGCCATCGGCAAGGTCATCGGCGGCGCCAGGCTGTCGGCGATGGTCGAGAGCTTGTCCATGCGTTGCGGCGAACCGGCTTCGAAGCTGCGCCGCATGACGTCGGCGCCCTCGGGCTCGACGCCGATCACGCGGCACGACGGCAGCAGCTTGCGCACCGCCGTGGCCACGCCGCTGGCGAGCCCGCCGCCGCCCACGGCGACCAGCACCACGTCGAGGTCCGGCGCCTGCTCGGCGAACTCGAGGCCCAGCGTGGCCGTGCCCAGCGACACGGCCTCTCCCTCGAAGGGGTGGATGAAGCTGCGCTGCTCGTCGCGCACCAGCGCCTCGGCCATGGCGAAACCGGTGGCACCGTCGGGCGCGACCAGCAGTTCGGCGCCGTACGAACGGGCCAGGGCCGCGCGGGCGGGGTTGGCGGATGCCTGGATCACGATCCTGGCGCTCACGCCGGCCTCGCGCGCCGCGAACGCCGCGGCCACCGCATGGTTGCCGGCGCTCACGGCGGTGATGCCGAGCGCTTTCTGCGCGGGCGTCAGGCGCCGGACCGAGTTCAGCGCGCCCCGCGCCTTGAAGGTGCCGGTGCGCTGGAACAGCTCGAGCTTCATGACGACGTCGGCACGCCCCAGCAGGCGCTCGACGGTGGCGCCGTGCAGCGGCGCGACGGGCGTGCGCAGCAGCGCGCCGGCGTTGGCGCGGGCGGTTTCGCGGATGGCGTCGAGGTCGAGGTCGACGTCGGGGACGGCGGTGGCGGCGGCGGTGGGATTGGGTGTGCTCATGCCGTCAGTCTCCGGCGAGTGGGCGGTTGCGCGCAATGGCCTCGATCTCGACCAGCGCGCCCGGCACCATGAGGTCGGCGCGCACGGTGGAGCGCGCCGGCGCCGGTGCCTTCGTCGTGGCGAAGACCTCCGCGTAGCTGGCGTTGAACTCGATGAAGTCCGTGACCCGGCCGAGCCACACCGTGGTCTTCAGCACGTCGGCAAGGCCGAGGCCTTCGGCGCAAAGGATGTGCTCGATGCGGGCCAGGCAGCGCCGGGTCTGGTCGCCGACGGTGTCGCCCGCGATGCGCGAGTGCTCGTCGAAGGCCATCTGGCCGCTGACGAAGACCCAGTCGCCGTCGCGGCGGGCGGAGGAGAAGAAGGGCGCGATCGGCGCGGCCGGCAGGCAAGCATGGGGCATGGCCGCAGTCTATGGACGGGCGGGCGGCCTGTCCTTTGCGCGGCGATCCGGATCTTTTGCGCAGTCGCCAAACTGCGGCCGTGCCAGGGGCGCGGCCTGCCAGGGGTCAGGGCGCGGTCTTCACGACCCGCGCTTCGCGCAGCGCCTCGATCTCTTGTGCGCCGTATCCCGCCTCGCGCAGCAGTTCCTCGGTGTGCGCGCCGTGCGCGGGTGCCGCGCGGGTGGCGCGGCGCGGTGTGTCGCACAGCTCGTAGGGCAGGCCGAAGCTGGCGTAGCCGGGCAGCTCGCCGTCGGGCGCCGCCTCGATCACCATGCGGCTGGCGCGGAAGTCGGCGCCGGCCAGCGCATCGGCGTAGCTGCGCACCACGCCCACCACGATGCTGTGGCGCGTGAGCAGCTGCACGCACTCGCCGGTGCCGTAGTGCGCGAGCCGCCCGCTCACCGCCGCCTTCATCGCGGGCCGGTTCTGCACGCGCAGTTCGTTGGTGGCAAAGCGCGCGTCGGTCGCCAGTTCGGGGCAGCCGATGGTCTCGCACAGCCGCACCCAGTGCGCCTGCACGTAGGCCGAGATCACCACCATGCCGTCGCGCGTGCGGAAGATGTCGGCCGCCGGCGCGCTCAGCGGCTGGCCGTCGCCGCTGCGCGTGGGCTCCACGCCGCGCACGAGGTAGTCGCTCCAGTTGGCCAGCTGCAGGTTCAGCGCCACTTCCAGAAGCGATACGCGGATGGTCTCGCCATGGCCGGTGCGCTCGCGGCGGAACAGCGCCGCCAGGATCGCCTGCGTCGCCACCTGCACCGTGGCGGTGTCGACGATGGTGGCGCCCACCTTCTGTGGCAGGCCCTGCGGCTCGCCGGTGACGGCCATCAGCCCGCTCTCGGCCTGCGCGGCGATGTCGTAGCCCGGCCGGTCGCGCGAGGGCGCGTCCGCGGGAAACCCGCTGATCGACACATGGACGAGGCCCGGATGCGCCGCGCGCAGCGCCTCTGCGCCCAGTCCGAGCGCGTCGGCAGCGCCGGGGCGCAGGTTCTGCACCACCACGTCGGCACCGGCGATCAGGCGGCGCGCGATCTCCAGCCCGCGCGGCTGCCGCAGGTCGAGCGCGATCGACTTCTTGCTGCGGTTGTAGGCGCGCAGCATCGCGTGCCCGAAGTGGCCGGTGTGGCGCGCCATGTCGCCGTCCAGCGATTCGATCTTCAGCATCTCGGCGCCGAGGTCGCCCAGCGACATCGCGGTGCCGGGCCCGGCGATGTAGTTGCCGAGCTCGACGACGCGGATGCCCTGCAGGGGCGGGGGAGCGGTGGGTTCTTTCATCGGCCGGACTCTAGGAGCGCACGGCGGGCGCGGGAAGGCACGATGTGCAAAGCAGCTTTGCACGATGCGCGCGAGCCCGCGCCGCGTCCGTCGCCACACTGCGGACCATGGATGCATGGACTGTTCGGGAACTCGGCACGACCCGGGACCTGCTGGGCGAGAGCCCCTGCTGGGATGCGCGCGCGGGCGCCGTCTGCTGGATCGACTCGCTGGCCGGCACGCTGCACCGCCACTGGCCCGGCACCGGCGAATCCGAAAGCCACAGCCTGCCCGCACCGGTCGGTTCGGTCGCACTGTGCGAAAGCGGCGCCGTGCTCGTGGCGCTGCAGCACGGCTTCGCGCGCTATCGCTTCGACACGCGCGAACTGCAGCGCCTCGGACGGATCGACACCGAGCACCCGGGCGTGCGCCTCAACGACGGCAAGTGCGATCCGTGGGGCAACTTCGTGGCCGGCACGCTGCATGTGCACCGCCAGCCGGGCGAGCCGATCGGCGGCGGTCTCTACCGCCTGCGCCCCGGCGGCGAGATCGAATTGCTCGCCGACGGCTTCGCGCTGACCAACGGGCCGTGCTTCAGCCCCGACGGCCGCACTTTCTACGTGGCCGACAGCCCGCTGCGCACGATCTGGGCCTACGACTATTCACCGCACGGGCCGCTCGCCAATCGCCGCGCCTTCGCGCAGACCGAGGGCTTCGCCTCCGGGCCCGACGGCGCCACCGTGGACGCCGAAGGCTTCGTCTGGAGCGTGCTGCCGCGCGCGGGCGCCATGGCGCGCTTCGCGCCCGACGGTCGCGTGGAGCGGGTGGTCGAGCTGCCCGCAACGCATCCCACCAGCCTGTGCTTCGGCGGCGCGAAGCTCGACAAAGCCTTCGTCACTTCGCTGTCGAAGAGCACCAACCTGTCGGGCGACCGGCCGCAGGATGGCGCGCTGTTCGAAGTGGGCGGGCTGCCGGCGCCCGGCCTGCCGCCGCACCTGTTCGGCGGCTGAGGCGCCGACCCGCGGCGCATCTTCTTTTCCTCAGGCGCCGTCGTTCTCGCGCAGCGCCTCGGCCATGAAGTCGACGAAGGCCCGCACCTTCAGGGGCAGCGTGCGGCTCTGGCGGAACACGGCATAGACGCCGTTCGAGAACGCGCGCACCGCGAAGCGGTACTCGGGCAGCAGCCGCACCAGAGTGCCGTCCTGGATGCCGCTGCGCACCGTGGGCTCCGACAGCAGCGCGATCCCCATGCCGCCGATGGCGGCCAGCCGCAGCAGCTCGCCGTTGTTCGAGCTCAGCACGCCCTGGATGGGGAGTTCCTGCTGCACGCCCTGTTCGTCGATGTACTTCCAGGTAACCGCCTCGTGCTCGCGGCGGTAGGTGAGGCAGCGCACCTGCATCAGGTCGTTCGGGTGGCGGATGCGCTTGTGCACCTTCATGAAGGCGGGGCTCGCCACCAGCACCTCGTCGCTGCTGAGCAGGCGCTTGATGACGAAGTTCGAATCGTTCGACTCGCCGGTGCGGATGTCGATGTCGAAGTCCTGCTCGACCAGGTTGACCGGGTGCTCCGACAGTTCGAGCTCGAGCTGGATGTCGGGGTGCTGCTGCGCGAAGCCCGGCAGCAGCGGCCCGATGACGCGCAGCCCGATCTGCATGCGCGAATGGATGCGCAGGCGGCCCTCGGGCAGCTGCTTGGAGTTGCGCGCCGCCTCCTCGGCCCGCGCCATGGCCTCCAGCACCACCTCCGCGTGTTCCAGGAAGGCCTGGCCGGCCTCGGTCACCTTCAGGTTGCGGCTGGTGCGGTCGACCAGCTGGACGCCGAGTTCCTCCTCGAGCGCGCTGATGCGCCGCGAGATGGTGGCGGGCGACAGGCTCAGGCTGCGGCCGGCCGCGGAGAGGCTGCCCTTCCTCTGGACGATCACGAAGATCCGCAGCGAATCGAGGGCCTTCATTTCAATAAGCGCAAAGAAGGTGTGCGAAGCATGGCGAGCCGGACGGGGACCCGGCTCCTACCATCAAAACACGCAACCAAGCCTACAAGGAGCCAAGCGATGGATTTCGGAATCTTCATATTGATGCAGCAGCGGAACAAGCACAAGACGTCCCACCAGATCCTGCGCGACGCCGTGGAGCAGACGCGCGTGGCCGACGAACTGGGCTTCGGGGCCGCGTGGTACGCCGAGCACCATTTCAGCAACTACGGCCTGTGCTCCTCGCCGCTGACCATGATCGCCCATTGCGCCGCGGTCACCCGCAACATCCGGCTGGGAACGGGCATTGTCGTCGCACCGCTGTACCAGCCCGCGCGCCTCATTGCCGACGTGGCCATGGTCGACCAGCTGTCCAACGGCCGGCTCAACCTGGGCATCGGCTCGGGCTACCAGCACTTCGAGTTCGAGCGCTTCGGCGTCTCGCTCGACACCGCCAAGGCGCGCACGCTCGAGATGCTCGACATGCTCGAGCTGGGCCTGAAGCAGCCCAAGTTCAGCTACGACGGCGAGTTCTACCAGCAGCCCATGAGCGCTATCAGCCAGCGCGCGGTGCAGCAGCCGATGCCCCCGATGTGGATCACCAGCGTCGACCCCACCTTCGTGACCCGCGCGGTGCGCGGCGGCCACCATGTGTTCGTCTCGGGCGGCGACGGCGGCGTGGAGAAGCTGCGCGCGACCCGCAACCTGATCGACAAGGTCGCGCTCGCCGAGGGCAAGGACCCGGCGCAGGTGAAGGTCGGCGTGCTGCGCGCGGCCTACGCCAGCGACAACAAGGACGAGGTGGAGCGCTACCTCGACTGCGCACGCTTCCAGCGCCGCATTGCCGTGAGCCTGAAGCGCCGCACCGCGCAGGTGGCCGACGACTATCAGGTCGAGGAAGGCATCGTCGAAGGCGAATCGAGCCTCGAGGAAATGCGCGCCAACCTGCCGGTGGGTTCGGTGGATCAGGTGATCGAGCGTGTGGTGAAGGAGATCCGCACGCTCAAGCCCTGCCACTACGCCTTCCAGACGCAGATGGGCGACTTCGACCACCCGACCATGCTGCGCCAGCTGGAGCTGTGGGCCAAGGTGATCATGCCCGCTGTGCAGCGCGAGATCGCGAACGACCCGCCGCACGTGGCGCAGGTCGAGCCCGAACTCGCCGCGGCCTGAGCGGCACCGGCCACGCGACCCATCCGAGGGGAAAGCCATGACCCAAGCCATGACCCACGCCGTACCCCAAGCCGGGCCCGCAGCGGTGGCTCCGATCGAGCCGATGCTGTTCCGCCAGCTGCTGGGCTGCTTTCCCACCGGCGTGGCCGTCATCACGACGCGCGACGCCGTCGGGCGCCCGGTGGGCCTGACCTGCAACTCGTTCAGCTCGGTGTCGCTGGAGCCGCCGCTGGTGCTGTTCAGCCTGCGCAAGGCCAGCAGCCTGGTGGGTGCCTTCCGCGAGGGCGAGGGCTTCGCCATCAACATCCTGTCGCAGCGGCAGGACGCGCTCTCGGGTCGCTTCGCCTCCAGCAGGATCGCCGACAAGTTCGAAGGCGTGGCCTGGCGCCCGGGTCCGCTCGGCATGCCGGTGATCGACGACTGCCTGGCGAGCTTCGAGTGCAGCGTGCATGCATGCCACGACGCGGGCGACCACCACATCTTCATCGGCGAGGTGAAGCACATGGGCGGTGGCAGCGCCGACCACGCGCTGGTGTTCTACAAGGGCGCCTACATGATGCTGGCGGAGTCGCTGCGCACGCTGGTCGTGCAGGGGCGGCTGGGTTCCGCGGACCTCGACGAGGCCTACCGCACGCTGTACGGCACGCTGCTGCGCCTGGCCTGCGATCGCGCCACCGACGCCGAGCTCGACGCGGTGGAGAAGGCCGTGGACGACATCGAGCGCCACCAGGGCACCGACACGCTCGCGCAACGCATCGAATCGGCCAGCCGCTTCTTCTGCGCCATCGCGGACGCGGGCCACAACGAGGCGCTCATGCTGATGGCGCAGACCATGACCAGCATCCTGCGCGAGCGCATGACGCACGTCATCCCGGTGCTGCCCCGGCCCGACCTGTTCCCGCTGCGCCGCCGCGTGGTGCATTGCCTGCGCCGGCGCGATGCCGACGGCGCGGTGGCCGCACTGGACGAACTCATCACCAAGCTGCGCAAGGACGCGCCGGTGGCCAGCCCGGCCGCGGCGGCCTGAACGCGCCAGCCCATCGCTGCACCGCCTGGGGGCGGTCAGCAACACAACTCAGGAGACAAGACATGTCGAACGACGACACCCACGGCGCCGAAGGCGCCGGGGCCGACCCCTACGCGGATTTCCGCCGCGAGCTCGCCGAGTTCGCGCGCAGCGCATGCCCGGCCGAGATCCGCGCCGTCGTGGCCGCGGGCCAGAAGGTCACCAAGCGCGAGTACCTCGGCTGGCAGCAGATCCTCACCGCCAGGGGCTGGGGCGCACCGAGCTGGCCGACCGAGCACGGCGGCACCGGCTGGGACATCATGCAGCGGCTGATCTTCGAGGAGACCATGGCCGAGGCCGACTGCCCGCCGCTGTACCACCACGGCCTGGGCCACATCGGCCCGGTCATCATCCGCTTCGGAACGCCCGAGCAGAAGGCGCGATTCCTGCCGCGCATCCTCGACGGCTCCGACTGGTGGTGCCAGGGCTACTCCGAGCCGGGCTCGGGCTCGGACCTGGCCTCGCTCAGCACCAGTGCCCGGCTCGACGGCGACGAATACGTCATCAACGGCCAGAAGATCTGGACCTCGCACGCGCACGAAGCCAACATGATCTACATGCTGGTGCGCACCTCGAAGGAGGCGAAGAAGCAGGACGGCATCTCGCTGATCCTCGTGCCCATGGACACGCCCGGCATCACCGTGCGGCCCATTCGCAGCATCGACGGCTGGCACCACCTCAACGAAGTGTTCTTCGACGAGGTGCGCGTGCGCGCCGACAACCTGATCGGCGAAGTCGGCAAGGGCTGGACCTGCGCCAAGTTCCTGCTCGAGCGCGAACGGCTGCCCCCGGCCAACGTGGCGCGGCTGGAGCTGGTGCGCCGCCAGGTCACGCGCGTGGTCGAAGAAGCGGCCCGGGCCGCGGCCGGCAAGCGTGACTTCAGCAGCCTGCGCTACCGCCTGCTTCTGGCCGAGGCCGACGTGAAGGGCGCGCGCGTGCTGCTCGCCAACGCCACCGACGACCTGAAGAACCAGCGCCCGCTGGGCGTGCAGCCGTCGGTCATCAAGCTCATGTGCAGCGACGTCGCGCAGCGCCTGACGACCATCGCGCTCGATGCGGTCGGGCCCGATGCCGCGCACCGCTTCCTGGTCGATGAAGGCGAGGGCGAGCCCGGCGCCACCTGGGTGCAGAACTACCTCTTCACCCGCGCCCGCACGATCGCCGGGGGCACGTCGGAAGTGCAGCGCAACGTCGTTGCCAATGAATTGCTGGGAGCCTGAGAAGTGTCGATGTCATTCACCCCCCTGTTCCCCGGCATGCTGCTGGACGCCGCCGCCCGCTTCGCGCAGGACAACGAGAACACCAGGGATTTCGGCGACGCCGACCCGGTGCGCGAGATGGGCTGGACCTGCACGCTGGTGCCCGAGGACGCCGGCGGCGTCGGCGGAACGCTGAACGACCTGGCCTCCATCGTCGTCGGCCTGGCCTCGCACGGCGTGCACCTGCCCGTGGTGGAGACCTGCGCGGTGGTTCCGCTGCTGCTGCAGGCTGCCAACGCCGAGACCTCCGCGCGCTGGCTCGAAGCGGTGTGCGAAGGCAGCGCGAAGATCGCGCCCCTGACCTCGCTCTCGGCCTCGCTCGACGACATTGCCGTCGGCGCGAAGCAGCTCGACATCGGTTACGCCTTCACCGGCGAGGTGAAGGGCGTGGACGTGTCGCTGGCCGCCACGCACTGGCTGGTGCCCGCCAGGCTGCAGGGCAGCGGCGAAACGGCGCTGTTCCTGGTCGACCTCGAACACTTGCCCGCGCCCAGCGCCACCTACCGCACCATGGAAGGCCGGCGCAGCGCCGACTTCAGGCTCGACGGCGTCACCGTGCCCGCGCTGGCCTGCATCGCACGCGGCGCCGCGGCCGACGCGGCGCTCGAGCGTGCCGACAACGCCGCGCTGCTGCTCACCGCGGCCGACACCGTGGCGGCGCTCACCACGCTGATCGAGCAGACCGTCAGGCACCTGCAGGAGCGCCGGCAGTTCGGCGTGGCGCTGGCCACGTTCCAGGTGCTGCGCCACCGCACGGCCGACATGTACGTGCGCTACCTCTGCGCCAAGGGCCTGATGCTGCATGCGTTCCAGGAGCACGCGCGCGGTGCCGCCAACCTGCGCCGCACGCTGCGCCTGATGAAGGTCGCGCTGGCCGAGACCGCGCGGCTGTGCGCCGAGGGCGCGATCCAGATGCACGGCGGCATGGGCGTGAGCGAAGAGGTGCTGGCCACCCGCATGGCGCAGCGCCTGCTGGCCTCCGAGTTCCGCTACGGCGACCGCATGACGCATGCGTCGCAACTGCTTTATCCCCCCACCGAAGCCGCCGTCGCACCGGCGCGCGGCATGTCCCCCGCTGCCAGGAGTTCGTCATGAGCGTCAGTCTTGAAGTTTCCGAGTTCGTCGCCGTGGTGCGGCTGGACAAGCCGCCCGTCAATGCCCTGAGCCGCGAGACCCGCCACCGCCTGATCCAGGTGTTCGACGAGGTCTCCGAGCGCGACGACATCCGCGTGGCCATCCTCACCGGCACCGGCAAGTTCTTCTGTTCGGGCGCCGACCTGAAGGATCGGCCCTCGGCCGACAAGCCCGGGGACTTCCTCGACCACAACCGCTGGACCCGCGAGACCGGCAACGCGATCCGCGAATGCGCCAAGCCCGTCATCGCGGCCGTCAACGGCCCGGCGCTGGGCGCGGGCTTCGGCCTGATGGCCGCCTGCGACATCTTCCTGGCCTCGGACGACGCGAGCTTCGCCATGCCCGAGATCAACGTGGGCCTGGCCGGCGGCGTCTCGATGCTGCGAACCATGTTCGGCCGCTCGTTCACGCGCCGCATGTTCTTCACCGGCATGCGCGTGCCCGCGGCCGAGCTGTACCGCCGCGGCGTGCTCGACGAGGTCGTGCCGGCGGACGAGCTCATGCCCACCGCCCTGCGCCTGGCGCAGGAGATGGCCTCCAAGAGCCCCATTGCGCTGGCCTACGCCAAGCAGGCCGCCAACATGATGGACGTGATGCCGCAGCGCGACGGCTACCGCTTCGAGCAGAACATCACCATGGCGCTGTCGCGCACCGAAGACGCCAAGGAAGCGCGCCAGGCCTTCCTCGAGAAGCGCGCGCCGGTGTTCAAGGGGCGCTGAGCGTGAGCACGACGGAAGTTGAAGTCGAAGTGGGCCGAGGCCTCGAAGCCCTGTTCAAGCCGCGCTCGATCGCAATCTTCGGCGCGTCTGACGACGTGACCAAGATCGGCGGCCGGCCGCTGCAGTTCCTGCAGAAGTACGGCTACCGCGGCGCCATTTATCCGGTGAACCGCAAGGGCGGCACGGTGCAGTCGCTGCCCGCCTATGCGAACGTGGCCGATCTGCCGTCGGTGCCCGACCTGGCCGTGATGGCCGTGCCGCCCGACGCCGTGCTCGAGGCGGTGAAGGACTGCGCCGCGCGCGGCGTGCGCGCGGCCGTGATCCTCTCGTCGGGCTTCTCGGAGATGGGCGAGGAAGGCAGCCGGCTGCAGGCGGCCATCGGCGCGGTGGCCAAGGCATCGGGCATGCGCGTCGTGGGACCCAACTGCCTGGGCTCCATCGGCGTGGCGGACAGGAGCATCGCCACCTTCTCCGTGGCGCTGGAGTCGGCGTTTCCTGCGGCGGGCCATGTCGGCATCGCATCGCAGAGCGGCAACCTCGGCAGCTACACGATGCGCCTGGCGGCCGAGCGCGGCATCGGCATCAGCCGGCTGCTGACCACAGGCAACGAGTGCGACGTGGACATCGCCGACGGCATCGCGTCGCTGGCGGGCGACCCGGGCACCTCGGTCATCCTGTGCTGCATGGAAACCTGCCGCGACGCGGCCAAGCTGGTGCGCGCGCTGGCCATGGCGCGCGAGGCCGGCAAGCCGGTGGTGGTGCTGAAGGTCGGCGTGTCGTCGGCAGGCAGCGAGGCGGCGGCGTCGCACACCGGTGCGCTGGCAGGTTCCGACGCGGTCTTCGACGTGGTGCTGCGCAATGCCGGCGCCATCCGCGTGCCGAGCATCGAGCAGCTGCTCGAGGTGGGCCATGCGGTGTCGGTGGTCGGTGTGTCGCGCGCGCCGAAGGGACCGCGCGTGGCGCTGGTCACCGCATCGGGCGGCTTCGGCGTGCTGATGGCCGACGCCGCCAGCGCGCAGGGGCTCGAACTGCCGAAGCTCTCGGCGGCCACGCAGCAGCGCATCGTCGCGGCATTGCCCTATGCATCGCCGGGCAACCCGGTCGACATGACGGCGCAGGTGTCGAGCCGGCCCGAGCTGCTGGTGCAGGTGCTGTCGGCGGTGGTGGAAGACGCGGGCTGCGACGCGGTGATCCTGCAGTCGGCCTACGCCTTCCAGATGCCGCGGCTGCGCGACGTGTACATGGCAGCGCTGGACGAGGTGCGCCGCGCGCATCCGGCGCGGCTGATCCTGCTGTGCTGCAAGGCACCGCGCGAGACCATCGCGCAGCTCAACGAGATGGGCATCCCGACGGTGGAGACCATCGATGCGGCTTGCGCGACGCTGGCCGCGCTGGTGCGGCTCGGCACGCGCGGCGCGCAAAGCCAAGCGGCGGTCGCATCGCCGTCGCTGGAAACGCTGCCACCCGAAGCCTTCGCCAACGAGGCGAGCGCCAAGGCGGTGCTCGCGCAGTCGGGCATTCCGGTGCTGAAGGAAGTCACCGCCGCGTCGCGGGACGAAGCCCTGGCCGCCGCGCGCGACATCGGCTTCCCCGTCGTGCTGAAGATCGTCTCGCCCGACATTCCCCACAAGACCGAGGTCGGCGGGGTGGTGGTCGGCGTGCGCTCGGAGGAGCAACTGCGCGAGGAACACGACGCGATGCTCGCGCGCGTGGCGCAGAAGGCGCCGCAGGCGCGCATCGCCGGCGTGCTGGTCGCGCAGATGGCGCAAGGCGGCACCGAGCTGATCCTCGGCACCACGAAGGACCCGGTGTTCGGGCCGGTGGTGATGGTGGGCCTGGGCGGCATCTTCGCCGAGGTGCTGCGCGACGTGGCGCTGCAGGTGGTGCCCGTCACAGAGGCGCAGGCGATGCAGATGCTGCGCTCGCTCAAGGCCTTCCCGCTGTTCGACGGTGCGCGCGGCCGGCCGAAGGCCGACGTGGCGGCGGCGGCCCGCGCGGTGGCGGCGCTTTCGCAGTTCGCCGCCCGGCATGCGGACACCGTCGCCGAGATCGACATCAACCCGCTGGTGGTCCTCGACCACGGGCGAGGCGCCTTCGCGCTCGATGCGCTGCTGGTGCCGGAAACGAAAGACAAGCCATGAATGCACCCCTGTCCCCCGAACGCCTCGAAGGCCGCGTGGCCTTCATCAGCGGTGCCGGCCACGGCATCGGCCGCGCCACCGCGCTGGCCATGGCCCGGCTCGGCGCGACCGTCGGCGTGAACGACCTCAAGGCCGATTTCGTCGAGGACACCGTGGCGGAGATCCGCCGGCTCGGCGGCAAGGCCGTGGCGGTGCCGCAGGACGTGTCGAGCCGCGACGGCATGCGCCTGGCCGTGCAGCGCCTGCACACCGATGCCGGCCGGCTCGACGTGATGGTCAACAACGCGGCGTGGGTCCGCTACCAGCCGCTGGCCGAGATCACGCCCGAAGTGATGGACCGCATGGTCGAGATCGGCTTCAAGTCGGTGATCTGGGGCATCCAGGCCGCGGCCGAGCTCATGGACCCGGAACGCGGCGGCTCGGTGGTCAACGTGGCCTCCATCGCCGGCTTCAAGTCGCCCGCGCGCTCGGTGGTCTACAGCGGCCTGAAGGCCGGCGTGCTCGGCATCACGCGCGCCGCCGCGGCCGACCTCGGATCGCGCGGCATCCGCGTGAATGCGGTGGCGCCCGGCGCCGTGCCCACCGAAGGCACGGCCAAGCACCGCAACGCCGAACTCGATGCGAAGCGCATCGCGCGCACGCCGCTGGGGCGGCTGGGCACCGTGGAAGACATCGCCGACGCGATCTGCTTCCTGGCCGGCGACGGCTCGCGCTTCGTCAACGCGGAGGTGATCCGCCTCGACGGCGGCGCATCGGAGACGTCGCTGTGAGCACCGAGGACATTGCGCCCCAGCGCCTGCAGAACGTCTACGTGGTCGCGCGGCATCCGGCCGAACTGCACGCCTTCTATGCGTCGGCACTGGGCCTGAAGCTCAAGTTCCGCGACAACGACCGCTGGATCCAGTACGGCGTGGGCGGCACGGGCGTGGCGCTCGCCTGCGCGGAAGAGGCCGCGCCGGCCACATCCGGCGTGGTGATGGTGTTCGAGGTGAGCGACTTCGCCGGTGCGCAGGAGCGCATCACCGGCGCCGGCGGGCAGGTCATCGGCACGCGCGACATGGGCTCGCACGGTGCGGTGATGTCGCTGCGCGATCCGGAGGGCAACGTCGTGCAGCTGTTCAGGCGGGCGCCGGTGTCCGCGGCTGCGACGGCGCCATGAACCCGCGCGCACCGCTGCAGGCGCTGCTCGATCGCGAGGCGATCCGCGAGTGCCTCTACCGCTACTGCCGCGGCATCGACCGCGTCGACGAGGCGGCGCTGCGCTCCGCCTACTGGGAAGACGCCACCGACTGTCACGGCGCCTGGAACGGAAGCGCCGACGGCTTCATCACGCAGGCGCTGCAGCGGCTGCGCCAGGGCGGGCGGCGTGTGCACCAGGTGAACAACGTCGCCATCGAGCTGCACGGCAACACCGCGGCGGTCGAGAGCAGCTTCTTCGCATTGCAGGCACCCGCCGACGCGCCCGCGAAGCGCACCCTGCTGTGCGGCCGCTACCTCGACCGCTTCGAGCGCCGCATCGGCGAGTGGCGCATTGCCGCACGCACCGTGGTGTACGACTGGATCGAGGAGCGCGAGCGGCCGGAACTCGCCCGCAGCGACGCCGTGCTGTTCGGTGCGCGCCAGCCGGTCGGCTGCGCGGCGCCGGACGACATGCTGTATGTCCTTCTGCGGGAGGTGCGGGAGGTGCGCGAGTTGCGCACCGTGGCCGAAGGGACCCTCTCATGATCCGCGACCGCGAATCCTTCTCGGCGCTGCTCGCCACGGTCCGCCGCTTCGCCCAGGAGGAATGCCTGCCGCTCGAGGGGCAGGTCGATGCCGGCGACGAGATCCCCGAGCCGGTGGTGGAGCGCATGCGCGCGCTGGGCCTGTTCGGCCACAGCATTCCCGAAGCCTTTGGTGGCGCGGGCCTGACCACCGAAGAGCTGACGCTGGTCAACCTCGAGGTATCGCAGGTGGCGACCGCGTTCCGCGCGCGCTTCGGCGGCAACACCGGCATCGCGTCGGAGTCGCTCGTGGTCGACGGCACGCCCGAGCAGCAGCGCCGCTACCTGCCGCGGCTGGCCAGCGGCGAGCTGACCGGCTGCTTCGCGCTCACCGAGCCGGAAGCCGGCTCGGACGCGACCGCGCAGAAGACGGTGGCGGTGCGCGATGGCGACAGCTTCGTCATCAGCGGGCACAAGTGCTTCATCACCAACGCGCCGATCGCAGACCTGTTCACCGTGTTCGCGCGCACCGACCCGCAGGCGAAGGGCGCGGCCGGCATCAGCGCGTTCCTGGTGGAGCGCGGCGCGCCCGGCCTGTCGACATCGCAGCCCTACCGCAAGATGGGCCAGCACGGCTCGCCGGTGGGCGAGGTCGTTCTGGAGCGGGTGAGCGTGCCGGCCTCGGCCATCGTCGGGGGGGTGGAGGGGCAGGGATTCCGCACTGCGATGAAGACGCTGAACAAGCAGCGCATCAACCTGGCCGCGCTGTGCATCGGACCGGCGATTCGCCTGGTGGCCGAGATGGCGCGGCAGGCGCAGGCGCGCCGCCAGTTCGGCCAGCCGATCGGCGAGTTCCAGCTGGTGCAGCAGATGATCGCCGAGAGCAACACCGAGGTGCACGCCGCGCGTGCGCTGGTGCTGGAGACCGCGCGCAAGCGGGACGACGGCATCGACGTGACGATGGAAGCCTCGATGTGCAAGCTCTTCGCTTCCGAGATGTGCGGGCGCGTCGCGGACCGCGCGGTGCAGGTGTTCGGCGGCAGCGGCTTCATCGCCGGCAACGTGGCCGAGCGCTTCTACCGCGACGTGCGGCTGTTCCGCCTCTACGAGGGAACGAGCCAGATCCACCTGGTCAACATCGCCAGGCGGACGCTCGCGCTCGCCGCGAAGGACGCCGCCGCAGCCTGAACTGCGCGCCTCGTGCTCAGGCCGCGGCGAGCGGCATGGGCTCGGGCAGGGGCGTGAGCGTGGGCATCGGCAGCTTGCGGTCGAGCAGCGCTTCCACGCCGCGCAGTGCCTCGGCCACGGCTTCGGCACCCGCCACCGTGCGCTGCAGCGGGAAGAAATGCAGGTCGCGGATGCCGATGGTGCGGAACACCGCCTCGAGATAAGGCGTGAGGAAGTCCGGCTGCAGCGTGCCCTCGCCGGTGTAGCCGCCGCCGGAGGCCACCGCGATGTACACCGGGCGGTCGGCGAGCAGGCCCACCTTGCCTTCGGGCGAGAAGCCGAAGCTGCGGTGCGCGCGCAGCACGTGGTCGATCCAGGCCTTCAGCACCGAGGGCACGGTGTAGTTGTGCATGGGCGTGCCGATCACCACGGCGTCGGCCGCTTCCAGTTCGCAGATCAGCCGTTCGGACTGCGCCAGCGAGCCGGGCCGCTCGTAGGCGTCGGCCGCCATCGGCCACGAGCCTGCGAGCGTATGGCCGTAGGTCTCGTCCACGTGCGGCAGCCCGATGACGCCGAAGTCGCGCCGCACGACCACCGCGCCCGGGTCGCGCGCCAGCAGCCGCTCGACGATGCGCTTCGAGAAGTTCTGGCTGAACGAGGCGTCGGCGCGCGGGCTGGCGGTGATGTGCAGGATGTTGCCGATCGTCTTCATCGCGCGGTACCTCCCAGCACCTTGCTGAAGCGCATCGCGCCGGTCAGCATGCCCTGGCGGAAGTAGAAGCGTTGGGCCAGCGCGTTCGAGAGTCCGGTGTCGAGCACCAGCTTGGCGCAGCCGGCTTCCTCCGCGATGCGTGCGGTGGCGTCGATCAGGCGCGCGCCCCATTGGCCGCCGCGCTCGCTTTCCAGCGTGACGAGGTCGTCGACATAGAGGAACGGGCCGTAGACCAGGTTTTCCTGCAGCCGGTAGCCGGCGAGCGCGATCGCCTCCGCGGTAGCGCCTTCGCCTCGCCAGACGGCGAGGATGCGGTAGCCGTCGGCGCGCATGCGGTCCACGCGCTGCAGCAGGTCCTGCGCATCGTGCAGGTGCGGGCGCAGTTGCTGCATGGCACGCCAGCAGGCGCGCAGTTCGGCCTCGCTTTCGGCATGCCGCATGGCGAAGCCGGCAGGCATCGTCGGTGTGGCGTTCATTCCTTGTCCTTGTTCAGATGGCATCGAGGAATTCTGCGGATGACGGGCGTTGCGCGACAGACCCAAGAATTGCATTGCGCACTGGACCATGGGCGCGCCGGCGCGCATGCACCGGGTCGTGCCCGGTGGCCCCTCAGCGGTGCCGCGCGATCAGCTTCATCAGGCGATCGCAGGCTTCCTGCGCGCGGTCCTCGTGCACGTTGGTCACGCCGAGCACCAGGCCCGCATGCCCGGCTGCGGGCGCGGCGTACCACGGCGACAGCGGCGTGGGCGACAGCTTGTGCGCATGCGCCGCCTTCGCCAGCGCCACGTCGTCCATGCCTTCCGGCAGCCGGAGCAGCACCGCGAGGCCGGCCTTCGCGTACGTGGCCGACGCGTTGCCGAGCGCGGCCGCCAGCGCGTCGCGGCGCGCGGCATACAGGCGCTTCATGCGACGCAGGTGGCGCAGGTAGTGGCCGCCGCGCATGAAGTCGGCCAGCGCGCGCTGCGTGAGCGGCGAGGTCGCGGGCGACAGCACGGCCGCAGCGCGCGTGAAGCGTTCTTCCTCGCCCGGCGGCACGACCAGGAAGCCGAGCCGGAGGGTCGGGCTCAGCGTCTTGCTGAAGGTGCCGATGTGCAGCACGCGCGCGGCGGCGTCGAGCGCGCCGATCGACGGCACCGCGCGGCCCTGCAGCTGCAGTTCGCTCAGGTAGTCGTCCTCGATGATCCAGCCGTTCGTGCGCGCGGCCCAGTCGACGAGCGCGCGCCGCCGCCGCGGCGACAGCGCAACGCCCAGCGGCGCCTGCTGCCCCGGCGTGACCAGCGCGAACGCCGCCCGAGGCGCCAGCGCGATGCCGCGCTCGATGTCGATCCCTTCGATGTCGACCCGCACCGGCACTGTCTCGACACCGAGCACCCCCAGTGCGCGGCGCGCGAGCGGATAGCCCGGGTCTTCCATCCAGGCCGAGGTACCGAAGAGGCCGAGCGCGTGCACGGCCAGGGAGAGCGCGCTGGCGTAGCCCGTGGTCACGAACACCTGCGAGGGCCGGCACGAGAGGCCGCGCGCAATCGCCAGGTGCGCGGCGATCTCGGTGCGCAGCGCGGCGAGGCCTCGGGGGTCGGGGTAGACATGCTGCACGCCCGCCATGGCGCGTGTCGCGCGCGCCACGGTGCGCGACCACACCTGGACGGGAAACGCGTCGTTGGCCGGCACGCCCATCTGGAACACCGTCGCGGGCGGCGGAAAGGAAGCGAAATCGACGACGACGGGTGCTTCGGCCCCGGCCGCTTCGGCCGGCTCGTGGCGAGCCGCCGGTGGCTGCCGCGCCACGCGCGTGCCGGCTGCGCCCAGCGCCACGGCCAGGCCTTCGTCGATCAGGCGCTCGTAGGCCTGGCGCACCGTGCCTCGCGCCACGCCGAGCTGCGCCGCGAAGTCGCGCCACGAGGGCAGGCGCGCACCGGGCGCCAGCCGGCCGTCGCGCATCGCGGCGCGCAGGCCGGCCGTGATCTGCGCGGCGATCGGTTCGCGCGCGCCACGTTGGATCGGTATTTGCAGTTCCGGCATCCGGCCGATGGTATCGGCGCGCGGCCGCAATGCCGATCAGGACATGTCGGGCTGCCCGTTCGACGCCATGAGGCCGCCGTCCACCGGCAACGCGACGCCGTTGACGAAGCTGGCGTCGTCGCTCGCCAGGAACGCGACCACCGCGGCGATCTCCGAAGGTTCGGCGCCGCGGCCGAGCGGGATGCGTTCCCTGAACCTGGCCATCAGCTTGCGGTCCTTCTTCATGTCGGCCGTCATGGGCGTGAAGGTGAGGCTGGGGCATACGGCGTTGACGCGCACGCCGTCCTTGCCATGGTCGAGCGCCAGCGCCTTGGTGAAGTTGACGATGGCGCCCTTCGATGCGTTGTAGAAGCCCATCGCCCAATCGCCGCCCAGCCCCGACACCGAGGCCGTGTTGACGATGCAGCCACCGCTCTCGATCAGGTGCGGCATGGCCGCACGGCAGCCGTGGAACACGCCGCCGGCGTTGATGGCCATGATCCTGTCCCAGCCGTCGAGCGGCGCTTCGGTGACGGTGCCTTCGACGGCGATGCCGGCATTGTTGAAGAGCACGTGCAGCGCACCGAAACGCTTGACGGTGGCCGCGACCAGCGCTTGCACCTGCCTGTATTTCGAGACGTCGGTCTTTCTGGTCATCGTTCGTTCGGGCGGAAGGTCTGCCGCCACGCGCTCGAGCTTGGCAAGGGTGTCGCCGGCGAGCACCACGTTGGCGCCCTCGGCGGAAAAGCGGCGTGCCGTGGCCTCGCCGATGCCGGAACCTGCGCCGGTGACGATGACCGTGCGGTCGATGAATCTCTGCATGGGGCGGATCACTTCGCGGGTTGTGCGCCGGGTGCGGCTTCGGCCGCGGGCGGGGTGGAGGATTGCGGCTGCTGCCCGACCTGCGCCGAGGGAGCGGCCGGCTGCTGCGGTGCCTCGCCGCGCTTGTCGGCCGCGTAGAAGTACATCAGTGCGCCGATGACCACCAGCACTGCAACGATCGTGGCGAACGCGAAGACGCGCCGGTTGTCGCGTTCGTCGCTGCGGGCCTGGTGCCTGGCCGAAGTCGGGTTCATGGCGTATTCCTTTCTGCATGCGCACCGGCGGTGCGCGAGAAGAAACGCTATGCCCGCGCGCGCAGCGGCGTGTCGGACATCGCCGGGGGCCGGTGTCACGCGAAAGCTCCCGCACCGGCAGGTGAAATTGTCCGACACCGGGGGCGCGCAGGGCCTCCCAGATTGGGCTTCTAGGCCATTGCTTTCCAACTTTCCAGGAGCGTTACCGATGATCCGCAAGCTCGCATCCGGTGAATACCGCCTCTATTCGCGCAAGGTCGACCCCAAGACCGGCAAGCGCCGCAACCTCGGCACCTTCGACTCGCTGTCGCAGGCACAGCAGCACGAACGCGAAGTCCAGTACTTCAAGCACCACCACTGAACCAGGAGACCACTTCATGACCGACGTCCGCAACCCCGGCGCATTCCCGTTTCCCACGGCCGCGCACCATCCCGCCCATTCGACTGCGTCCACCAACCCCGTCACCGAGACGCCGGGCGAGTCGGCCATTGATCACGGCATCGAGGAATCCTTCCCCGCGAGCGACCCCGTCTCGGTGAGCGTGAGCAAGTCGGTGCATCCGGCGCCGCACGATGCGACGCAGGTGTCCGGCGCGCCCGCAACGACGCAGGCCAGGCGCGCGTGGCGTCCGTCGAGCGGCGCGATGCGCGTCGGCGCAGGCGTGCTGGCCGGTGGTGCGGCGCTCGCCGTCGGCTATGCGCTCACGAAGTTTCGGCGCACGCACTGACCCATGGGCCCGCGACGAAGCGGAACATGACCTTCGCCCCGGA
This sequence comes from Variovorax paradoxus, assembly GCF_902712855.1. NCBI lineage: Bacteria > Pseudomonadati > Pseudomonadota > Betaproteobacteria > Burkholderiales > Comamonadaceae > Variovorax > Variovorax paradoxus. The sequence goes on along the minus strand of NZ_LR743508.1, from coordinate 439,338 downwards.
GCCCGACCATGACCCCAGCCCTGCCCACACCCCGGCTCGAACGAGCACCCCGACCCGAAGCCGACACCGATTCCGGTCCGCTGGCTGATCCCGCGCCCGCCGCGCCGCCTTCGCGCGCTTCGAAACCGGCGCTGCTCTACCGCCTCTGCAAGGACGCGGTGATGGCGTGGATCGACGACTTCGCGCCCAGCATGGGCGCAGCGATCTCCTACTACACGATGTTTTCGCTGGCGCCGCTGCTGGTGATCGTCATCGCTGTGGCGGGCGCGCTCTTCGGCGCGGAAGCAGTGCAGGGGCAGATCGCCGCGCAGCTCTCCGGGCTGATCGGGCAGGAGGGTGCGCTGGCCGTACAGGGGCTGGTGCGCAGTGCGAGCGAACCGTCGCGCGGGCTGATTGCAGGCGCCATCAGCATCGGTGTGCTGGTGGTCGGCGCCACCACGGTGTTTGCCGAACTGCAGAGCGCGCTCGACCGCATCTGGCACGTGCCCGAGCGCGTCAAGCCCAAGGGCGTGTGGGGCATCGTGCGCGCGCGGGTGCTGTCGTTCGGGCTCATCATGGGGCTCGCGTTCCTGCTGATGGTCTCGCTGGTCGTGAGCGCGGCGCTGGCGGCTCTGGGCACCTGGAGCGTCGGCCTGCTTCCGGGCTGGGAACTGCTGCTGCAGCTGCTCAATGTGATGGTGTCGCTCGCCATCCTCACCTTGCTGTTCGCGATGATCTTCAAGTTCATGCCCAGCGCGCCCATCGCCTGGCGCGACGTATGGATCGGCGCAATCGTCACGGCGGTGCTGTTCGAGATCGGCAAGGTGCTGATCGGCCTCTACCTGGGCAAGAGTGGCGTGACCGAATCGTTCGCCGCGGCCGGCTCGCTGGTGGTGCTGCTCGCGTGGGTCTATTACGCGGCGCAGATCTTCCTGCTCGGCGCGGAATTCACCAAGGTCTATGCGAGCGCGCACGGCTCGGTGGCCGCCGCGAAGGCCACGGCGGCGACCGACGTCGCCGCGCAGCAGGCCGAGGCCGGCACCGACCGCGTGGTGGCTGCGCCGCGCAAGGCGCCGTCCGACGGCGATGCACGGCTGACGAAAACGCAGCGCCTGCTCGAGCGGCGCACTCGCTCCGCGGTGTCCGGTCTGGCGCGCCAGCTGATCGTGCTTGCCGTCGTGAGCGCGGCCAGCAGGATGCTGTCGCGTCGCAAGCGCCGCACGCATCCGGGCCGCTCGCATCGGGTCGCATGACCCTGCCGGACACCGCCAATTCACAGGTGCCGCAGGCATGCGCGAAGCGCTGGTTCGCCAGCGCGGTCGCGGCCTGATCACCGGCGCGGCCGACGACGGCCCGAGCAAGCCAGCTGGGCCGCGGTTAGACATCGATCAGCACTACCGCGCAGGCGGCGCAGGCGCTGAAGCCCGTCGCCGGCGAGGCGGCCTTCGTGCTGTTCGGATTGGGCATCGCGGGCGCCGGCCTTTTTGCGCTGCCGGTGCTCGCCGGCTCCGCGACTGATGCACTCGCCAGCCTTCTCGGCGTTCGGCGCGGGCTCGACCATGCGCCCGCGCAGGCACCGGTGTTCTACGGCATCCTGGCTGCGGCGATGCTGACCGGGCTGGCCATCGGACTCTCCGGCATCAATCCGATGAAGGCGCTGGTGTATGCGGCGGTCAACAATGCGCTGGCGTCGGTGCCGATCATGTTCGGCGCGATGCTGACCGCGTTGAACCCGCTGGTGATCACGCGGAGGCTGAAGATCGTCGGATGGGCTGCCACGGGCGTGATGGCAGTGGCAGTGGCCGCCACACTCGCGAACTTCTGACTCTGAAGCGGGTCGCGGCCTGCGGGTCCGCTGCTTCTGGCTTCTACTTGAGCGGCGCGTGGTCCGCCATGACGGCGAGGGTCTCGATCAGCCGGGCCTCGAAGCCCCGCGACGGATCGGTCATCGCTTCGCAGCCCAGCAGTGCCAGCGCAAGAACGACCGGCACCGCCGACCAACCCATGGCCCGGCGTTCGGTCGACGTCTCGCTCGTGTCGTCGCGTGGATCTTCCGCATTGCTGGTGATGTTCATGGCCGCAGCCCCTCAAACCGTTGCACGAAGGCTGAACCTTCGATACCCCGGCGTCTGTAGGACAGTTGCCGCAACGCCGCGGCATATGGCTTGTGGCCGGTGTGCATGATTGCTTTCGAACTACGTGGAGCCGCCGGTCGCGCATCCTGTTGCGCCACTCCACGGCATCTCCGGATTTCCTGAGGTGGCCGACCCTGCCGGCAAGGCGGTCATCGCGCGTGGCACCCGGACGTCCGCGGCGGTCGCGGAGGCCCCGGTGCCCGGTGCGCTCTCAAGCCATCACGCTCATGTCGGCCATGAGTTCTTCCTTGCGCTGCGCCAACTGCTCGCGCATGCCGACCAGGTCGAGACCGCGCGCGGCGCGTGCCTTGGGAAAGAGCTCGTTGCGTTCTTCCTTCACGTGGTGGTCGATGTACTCGCCGAGCACCTTCACCTTGGCATCGAACTTCTCGTCGATCTCCGTGGCGTCCTGGATCTGCGCGATCAGGTCCTTGGCGCTGGCGTGCTCCACTTCCGCCTCGTCGAGCAGGTCGGTGTCCTTCAGGGCTTCGCGTACGGCGGGATAGAAGATCTCCTCCTCGATCTGCGCATGTACCGTGAGCTCCGTGCAGATCTGCATGGCCAGGTCGCGTTTCTTGCCGGGTGCGCTCGCGGCCTTGGAGTGCGCGAGTTCTTCATAGGCGGTGAAGAGCTTCTTGACGTTCTTGTGGTCGGTGTCGAGCAGGCTGCAGGCGTCGGGGGTGGCGCGCTTCGTGGTGGTCATCGTGGGGTCCTTCGTGGATGGTTCGGTGGGTAGGGGGAATCCCAGAGTTGCCGCAAGACCGCGGATGCTGCGTAGGACGAAAGTGCATGCCGATGAAGGAACGCAAAAATTGCGCAGCCCGTCCGGTCGCCATGCCTTTCGTCGCGCTGCAAGCTCCGCACGGAGGCATCCGCGTGGGTTCGCCGGTGCCGCTCAGATGAACGGCACGCCGCCGGTCACCGGAATCGTCGCGCCGGAGATGTAGCTGGCCTGGTCGGATGCGAGCAGCACGTACACCGCCTGCAGCTCGGCGGGCTGCCCTGGCCGCTTCATCGGCGTCTGCGTGCCGAACTCCTTCACCTTCTCGGGCGGCATGGTCGAGGGAATGAGCGGTGTCCAGAACGGACCGGGCGCCACGCAGTTCACCCGGATGCCCTTCTCGGCGAGAAGCTGCGCCATGCCGCCGGACATGTTCTGGATCGCGCCCTTGGTCGCCGCATAGGCCACCAGCGTGGCATTGGGCTTGTCGGCATTCACCGAGGCGGTGCTGATGATCGCGCTGCCCGGCTTCATGCGCGCGACCGCGGCCTTGCACAGGAAGAAGTTGGCGTAGACGTTGGTGCGGAAGGTCCGGTCGAACTCCTCGGCGCTGATCTCGGCGAGGTCCTTGTGCGACATCTGGAACGCGGCGTTGTTCACCAGCACGTCGAGCTTGCCGAAGCGCTGCACTGCGGTGTCGACCAGCTTGCGGCAGTGGGCTTCCTCGCAGATGTCGCCGGGCACCGCGACGCAGGTGCGGCCTTCCTTCTCGATGAGCTGGCGCGTGTGCTGCGCATCGGACTCTTCTTCGGCCAGATACGAGATCAGCACGTCGGCGCCTTCGCGCGCGAAGGCCAGCGCCACCGCGCGGCCGATGCCGCTGTCGCCGCCGGTGATGAGCGCGGCCTTGCCGACCAGCTTGCCGGAGCCGATGTAGGAGGCCTCGCCGAAATCAGGCAGCGGGTTCATGCGCGACTCGAGCCCTGGCGGCGTCTGTTCGGGCGTGTCGAAGGGCGGACGCGGTGCGGCCTGGATCGGATCGTTCATTTGTTTCTCCTTGAATGGGCGGATGGGTGGTCGCATCGGTGAGCGGCCGGATGCGCGAGTCCGGGGGGCGATGCCGAAAGCCTCGGGGCGTCGCTCGCGCACCATCGCGTGGCACCGTGAGAGCACGCCCGCGGGGCGGTGGGCTGGCAGGCCTACGCGTCAGGACTGCCGGGTTCGGGGTTGGGTACCGGCGTCAGGTCTTCGGTGAGGCCGAAGGCGGCGGAGTCGTCCTGGCGCGCGGCCTCCGCGCTCTTGCGCCTGGCTTGCATCCTTTCCTGCGGCGCGGGGCGCGAAACGTCTTCGCCGGCCTCGTTCTTGTGGCCCGAGAAGGACTCGCCCGCGCCGAGGTTGTCGACGCCGCCTTCGGTGGTCGGGCGGCTGCCGTCTCCGGTGCCGGGGATCGGTGGGTTGCTCATGGCTTTCTCCTTGCGTGCGACCGGCATGCGGTCGGTGTGGACGGCGTGATGCCGGAATGCGTGCGCCGTGCGCTTCAGTCCTTGGGCGGGTAGGGCGCACCGCGCAGCAGCTGCGCGAGGTGCACCGCGTTGCGCACCATCATTTCGGTCGCGTCGTGCGTGGAACGGGGCACGGGCTTCAATTCGAGGTACTCCTGGCCGCTGCGCGCGGCGCCCACCCAGTAGGTCATCGCGTTGGCCGCGAGCGAGAAGCCCAGGTCGTTCAGCGCCTGGTACACCTCGCCGCCGACGTGGTGCGCGCCGTCCTCGTTGCCGACCACCGCCACCGCGCCGACCTTGCCGTACGACGGCATGCGGCCGTCGTCGCCGGTCTCGGCAATGAAGGCGTCTAGGCGTTCGAGCACGCGCTTGGCCACGCTGCTCGGCTGCCCGATCCAGATGGGCGAGCCGATCACCACGATGTCGGCGGCCATCACCCGGGCGCGCAGGGCTGGCCAGTCGTCGCCGGGGCCTTCATCGGAGCGGGTGCCGGGCAGGATGTTGTGCGCGGCTGCGTGCACTGTCTCGGTGTCCACGCCGTGCCGTGCGAACGCGGCCGCCACGTCGGCCAGCATGGCGCCGGTCGAAGAAGGGTGCCCCGCTGGCTTCAGCGTGCAGTTGAATGCGAGGGCACGCAGCCCCTGCGTGCGCGTGGCGATGAGGGAGGCGCCGGAAGTGATCATTGCGCTCCAGTGTTCGCATCGCGCGGCGGACCGGACGCGGACAGCACGACGGCCGCGCGTCGGTGCGTTCCCACACGCGCTGCGATGCTTGTCTCACCGCGGTCGACCCGGTGCCGCCTAGGCTTCGGGCTCTACTGCAATTCATGCAGTGATGGAAACACACATGACCCCACAGCGACGCGGCGTCCATTCGCCCGGCAGCCCCTCGAAGACGCCCGAGCCGAAGACCGGCATGAATCCCGACGGGCGCACGCCCGCCGACCTGCCGAGCGATCCGGCGACGCCCACGCGCACCCCATCTCCAGCGCCTGCACCGAAGAAGCCGGCGGCCTGATTCGTCGAAAGGAGAGGGAGATCAGGGCGAGGCCGACTTGCGCTTCATCACGATGAGCGAGCTGTGGCTTTGGAGCGGGCGACATCCTGCACGCCCTTGTCGCGAAGCTGCGCGTCGCGCGCCACCTCAGGCTGAAGCTCCAGCGAGCGCGCGACCGGCGTGAACCTGCAGTCCAGCAGGTCGAATGCGAAGTCTCACGCGAGGAGCGTGGACAGCAGCACCAGCACTACCGCCACCATGTGCCGGAGGGGAGATGCGCGGGCGAAAAGGCCGGCGAGTTCGCCACCCCGCCGTCCCCGCCCAAGGCGCTGCCATGGGCTGCGCGTCAGAAGCCGTAGTACTTGTTGATGCTGGTGGTGTAGCGGTCGTCGTAGTCGGGGACGCTGGCGTCGGCGTACTTGGGTGCGCCTTCGATGGTGGCCTTGTCGAGCGGGACCACGTAGCCGTCCTGCGCAGTGTCGTACTTCAGCATGTTCCAGGGAATGGGGTAGCGGTCGGTGCCCATGCCCAGGAAGCCGCCGAACTCGAGCACGGCGTAGCGCACCTGGCCCGAGAGCTTGTCGATCATCAGGTCGTCGATGGTGCCGAGCTTGTCGCCGGCGGCGTTGTAGACGCTGGTGCCTTCCACGCGGTCGGACGAAATGACAGTTGCAATGCTAGCCATGAGTCTCTCCTTGCCGGCACGCCTGGGAAAACGCCGGCCATTGCATCAAAGCCCAGGGCTGCAGGTTTCGCGCGCGAGGCGGCGGCCGATGATCGGCGATGCGCGACTTGCGCTGTAGGGATTCGTCCCGGCGCGCAAACAAAAAAACAGGCCGTGGCTTGTCGCCCCGGCCTGTTTCCCGATGGTGTCGCGCAGTGCGCCTGCGCGGTCGCTTACTTGTCGTGGTGCAGGTAGCTCGCCTGCTTCGGCAGCAGCAGGCTCACGAGGAACGCGAGGGCCATCATGCCGGTCACGTACCAGTAGAAGTACGACTCGTGGCCGACCGACTTCAGGCCCAGTGCCACGTACTCCGCGCTGCCGCCGAAGATCGCGTTGCCCACCGCATACGACAGGCCCACGCCGAGCGCGCGCACTTCGGGCGGGAACATCTCGGCCTTCACGATGCCGCTGATCGAGGTGTAGAAGCTCACCACCGCGAGCGCCAGCGTGATCAGCACGCCGGCCACCAGCGGGCTGCCCACGTTCTGCAGGTTGCTCAGCACCGGCACCGTCATCAGCGCGCCCAGCGCGCCGAACAGCAGCATGTTGTTGCGGCGGCCGATGCGGTCGGACAGCGCGCCGAACACCGGCTGCATGCACATGTAGATGAACAGGCAGGCCGTCATCACGTTGCTGGCCGTCTTGATCGACATGCCGGCCGAGTTCACCAGGTACTTCTGCATGTACGTGGTGAAGGTGTAGAAGATCAGCGAGCCGCCGGCCGTGTAGCCGAGCACCACGAGGAAGGCGCGCTTGTGGTGGGTGAACAGCTCGCGCATGGTGCCGGCGCCCTTGGCGGCGCGGGTCTTGTTGCTGGCCGTCTCGGTCAGCGTGCGGCGCAGCATCAGCGCGACCACGGCCGCCACGGCGCCCAGCACGAAAGGAATGCGCCAGCCCCAGCTCTTGAGTTCGGCGTCGTCGAGCAGCTGCTGCAGCACCACCACGACCACCACGGCCAGCAGCTGGCCGCCGATCAGCGTGACGTACTGGAACGACGAGAAGAAGCCGCGCTGTCCGCGCATGGCCACTTCGCTCATGTAGGTAGCGGTGGTGCCGTATTCGCCGCCGACCGACAGGCCCTGCAGCAGGCGTGCGGCCAGCAGCAGCGCGGGCGCGGCGGCGCCGATCTGCGCGTAGGTCGGCAGGCACGCGATGATCAGCGAACCCACGCACATCATCGTGACCGAGACCACCATCGAGGTCTTGCGGCCCTTGCGGTCGGCCAGCCGGCCGAACAGCCAGCCGCCCACCGGGCGCATCAGGAAGCCGGCGGCGAACACGCCGGCGGTGTTCAGCAGCTGCACGGTCGGGTCCGACTTGGGGAAGAAGGCCGGCGCGAAGTAGATCGCGCAGAACGCATACACGTAGAAGTCGAACCACTCCACCAGATTGCCCGAGGAGGCGGCAAAGATCGCGAAGATGCGCTTGCGCTTCTCCTCGAAGGTGTAGGGCGTGTGGTTGTCGGCGGTGTCCGGGGCGGCCGTGGCGGCGCCCGCGGTGCTGGCGAAGGTGGTCATTGAGGAGTCCTTGTCGTCTTGCCGTCGAGTCTGTCCGGCCGGCGCCGCGCTGTCGTCCGTAGCCGTCCGCCACGCGGCTACGTATCGGTACGCAAGGGTAAATACCTAGAAAGACCTACACCCCATCGCAAGAGAGGCGCCAACATGCGGCAAAAGCCGCCAAAAGCACGCTACAGCGCGTGCTCTCGCAAGAAGCGGTCCAGCTGATGGCTGTTCGCCAGCCCCAGCTTGGCGAACACGTGCGCCCGGTGGGTCTCCACGGTGCGCTGCTCCAGCGGCGCGAGTTCCTGGGCGATCTGCTTGTTGGGCTTTCCCTCGGCCACCAGCCGGGCCACCTGCATCTCGCGCGGGGTGAGCTTGTCCCACAGCGCCTGCGCGGCCTGGCGGGCCTGGCGGCGCACCGCGATCTCGCCGGCGCGCTCCAGCGCGCGCGCGATGGTGTCGAGCAGGCGCTCGTCGTTGCAGGGCTTCTCGAGCCAGCCGAAGGCGCCGTTCTGCACCGCCTCCACGGCCATCGGTATGTCGCCGTGGCCGGAGAGGAAGATGACGACCAGCGGGCTGTCCTGCGCGCGCAGCGCGTCGAACACCTGCAGGCCGCTCGCGCCTTCCATGCGCAGGTCGAGGATCGCGCAGCCTGCGCGCTGCAGGTCGGCGCCGGCCAGGAAGGCCTCGCCCGAGGCGAAGGTCTGCACCGCGTAGCCGCGCGACAGAAGCAGGAGGCCGAGCGAGCGGCGCACGGCCTCGTCGTCGTCCACGACGCACAGGTTGTTGGCGGGAGCGTTCATGGCGGGGAGATTTCGAGCTCGAGGGTGAAAACTGTGCCACCGCCGGCGCGGCTGGCAAACCCGAGCCGGCCCCGGTGCGCTTCGACGATGGTGCGGCAGATGTTCAGGCCCAGTCCGAGCCCGCCTGCCTTGGTGGTGAAGAAGGGCGCGAACACCTGTTCGGCCAGTGCGTCGTCGATGCCCGGCCCGCGGTCGGCCACGCGGATCTGCATGCGCCCGGCGAGCAGTTCGGCCTCGATCTCGACCACGCGCTGCTCCACCGGCGTGGCCTGCATGGCCTGCAGGCTGTTCGACACGAGGTTCAGCAGCACCTGCTCGAGCAGCACGCGGTCGCCGCGCACCGGCGGGAGCGCGGCGGGCACGCGCACTTCGGCGCGCGCCTGCCGCTGGCGCATCTCGCCCTGCAGCAGCGCCAGCGCGTTGGTCACCAGCGCCGACACCGCGCAGTCCTCGGTGCCCACGGTGCGCTGCCGCACGAAGCCGCGGATGCGCCGCACGATCTCGGCGCTGCGCTGGGCCTGCGCCATGGTTTCGTCGAGGCTGTCGACCAGCAACTGCCGGTTGCCCTGCTCTGCGAAGGCCTTGGCCGCGCTGGCGTAGTTGCTGAGCGCCATCAGCGGCTGGTTGAGTTCGTGGGCCAGCGTGGACGCCATCTCGCCGAGGCTGGCCAGGCGCTGCGCGTGCTGCAGCTGCTCGTCGTTCTGGCGCTGGCGCAGCTCGGCGCGCTTCTGCTCGGTGATGTCGACCACCGAGCTCATCCAGCCGCTGTGCGCGCCGTCGGCATCGATCAGCGGCGCGGTGTAGACCATGGTGATCACCTCGCGGCCGTCGCGGTGCCGCAGGCGCGACTCGAAGCCCGAGCGCGCCGGCTGCCCGCTCATCATGGCGTCGTAGTGGTGCCAGTGGCGCGGCACGTCGTCGGGGTGCCAGTAAGGGTAGGGCGGCAGCTTGCCGAGCAGTTCGCCGGCGCCGTAGCCGGTCATGTCGCAGAAGGCCGGGTTGACGTAGGTGATGCGCCCCTGTCGGTCGCGTGCGCGCATGCCCACCAGCAGCGAATCTTCCATGGCCTTGCGGAAGGCGTGGGCCTCGTCGAGCGCGTGGGTGCGTTCGCGCACGCGCAGCTCGAGGTCGCGCCGAGCGTCTCGCTGCTCCGCGAAGCGCCGCTCGCGCAGCTGCCAGTAGAGGCCGCCGAGTAGCAGCACGCCGGCCAGCAGCAGGCCGAGCATCCAGGTGCGCTCGCGCGCGCGGGTCACTTCCGCATGGTCGGCCATCACGGTGAGCGTCCAGCCCAGGTCGGGCAGGGGCTCGTCGACCGCGAGGAAGCGGCGCTGCTGGCCGCCGAGGCTGGTGCGCAGCAGGTAGCCGGGCAGGCCCTGCGCCTGCTCGCGTTCCACCTTCCACGGCAGGGTCCTGAAGTCGGCACGCGCGCCGTACTGCTGGTCGTGCCGCACGCGCTCCAGTTCGGCAGGCGCGAGCGGGCGCCGTGTGGCATAGAGCCACTCCGGCACGGAACTCAGGAACACCACGCCGCGTGCGTCGGCCAGCAGGATCGGATCGCGCGAGAAGGTCCAGGCCTCCTGCAGCTGGCGCAGGCTGACCTTGACCGTCACCACGCCCAGCACCGCGCCACGTACCGCGCCTTCATCGTCGCGGATCGGCGCCGAGATGAACAGCCCCGGCTCGCCCGTGGTCTGGCCCACGCCGTAGAACATGCCGCCGCGGCCCGCGCGCGCATCGATGAAATAGGGCCGGTTGGCATACGACTCGCCCACGAAGCTCTGCAGCGTGGCCCAGTTGCTGGCCGCCAGCGTCAGGCCCTGCAGGTCGCTCACGTACAGCGCGTCGGAACCCGCCTGGCGGTTGACCTCCTCGATGTAGAGGTTGGCGCGCTGCTTCACGGCGGCGTCGCCGGGATGCGCCAGCGCAGCGCGCACCGCGGGGTGCACGCCCGCGGTGAACGGCAGGTAGCTGTACTTGCCGGCCGAATCGCGCAGGCCGAGCACGTGCACTTCCATGGCGCGGCGGATGGAGTCGGCCTGGAAGTTGGCCTCGCGTGTCGCGGCCCACTGCGCCGCCAGGCCGATCAGCAGCAGCGCGAACGCCATAGCGGCGGCCCAGGCGGCGGCCGTGCGGAAACGCCGGCGCGGCGGAGGCTGGGGCCCGGAAGTTGCAGGCGGATCGGTTGAAAGAGGCGGCATGAAGCGGCTGGATTTTGCCCGGCGCGGATTCGCCGTGCGCAACGGACGCCTTGCCCGGCGGGTCGAACCCGACGGGGGCGGCTGCCGCACTTTGCGGGCTTGGAATGGGTTGCGGCAGGGGTGGGGTCGCGCAAGCCGCCATGACACCGAAAGTTTTCAACTGCCGCTGCGCGAACGCAACATCCGGTTGCGCAGATTTCATTCGTCAAGCAAATGTGTTTGCGCGTTTCGCGAAGCGCTGCATGTCGCCGTACGCCCCTGAAGGGCGTACGGCGCGGCTTGCGTTTTGGATTCAACGCGAGGCAGATAACTCACGACTGCTTACGTCCAGCAGCATTTTCTTGATGCTCTCCTACATGCAGCGGGTGGGGTCGGGCGATATGGTCTGTAGACATAAGCAGTCGAACCCATAAAACCAATCTGTCCGACCTTGAGAAAAAAAACGCTGTCACACCCACCCCACCTTACCCAGCCCACCGCCCCGCACGCACTCACCTTCACCGCTTCGGCCACGACCCTCGTGGCGGCCGTCGTGTGGCTGGCTGCGCCTTCCGCGGCCCGGGCCGCGTCGGGTCCGCCGATTTCCGCAACGCCCGTCGCCGTTGCCGGGACGCCATCCCCTCAGCCGTCCCCCATGGCCGTGCAGGCGCGCTACAGCACTGAAGCGCATGACGCGCTGGTCGTGCAGGTACGTGCCGGAAGCGTGACGCCGGCCGACGCCGTGGCGTACATGGACGGCTGGTTCGGACAGGCCGCAACAGGCGCGCAGCGCGAGCGCATCGCGTCCGATGCGGTGGTCTGGGCGCTTCAGGCCGACCGGCCGCAGGAGGCCGTGCGCTGGGCACGCGCCGTGCCGCCCGGCCGGCTCGCCGACTACGCCTTCGAGTCCGCCTTCGTCGCTGCGCGGCGCGCCGACGACCGCATCCTGCAGTTGCGCCTGACCGCGCTCAGGCCCACGCAGCGCATCGTGCGCCGCGAGAACGCCTTCGCGCTCGAGAACATGGGCGCACTCACCGAATCGCTGGCGCAGGCCGAAGCGGTACAGCGCGACGCGCCCGGCACCTTCAGCGACTTCGAGCTCGCGAGCCTGCGCCAGCAGGCCATGGGCCAGCGGCTGCGCTGGGCCATCGGCGAACGCGACCAGCGGGCGGGCGAGGGCCCGGCCCGCTTCGAGCGCATCGACGAACTGCTTGCGCTGTATGCGCCCGCGCTGAGCGAAGCCGCAGGCCAGGCCGGGCGCGTGGATCGCGCCGAAGGCTCGGGTGAGTCCGACGATCCGCGGCAGCGCTGGAATGCGCTCTACCTGCGCCTGTACGCCGACCACCTGCTGGCCCTTTCCGCACGTGGCCGCTTCGCCGAGGTCACTGCGGGTTACGAGCAATGGCAAGCGCAGCATGTGGAAGAACCGCTGCCGTACTACGCGCTGTCCGACGTGGCGGGCGCCTATCAGCAGCAGCGCCGTTCCGACCTCGCGGCCCCGATCTACGAGGAGGCGCTGCGCGCCGGCGGCGAAGCGATCCCGGTGCCCAGCGACGCCCACACCGGCCTGGTGTATGCCTACCTCGACACCGCGCGCTTCGAGGACGCCGAGGCGCTGCTGCGCCTGCTCGAGGCGGCCACGCCGCCGCTGCTGCGCCTCACGCCCGAGCAAGGCCGCGCCAACCCCGAGTACGCCGAGGTGCGCAACCTGCGCGCCCTGTACCAGCTCTACACCGAGCGGCCGTGGCAGGCCGAAGCCAGCTTCCGCGGCCTGACATCGCTGGCGCCGCTCAACAGCGGCTTCCGCTCGGGCCTCGCGGAAACCATGAAGCTGCGCGACAAGCCCGACGAGGCGCTCGGGCGCTACCGCGAGACGCTCACCGACCACCCGTGGGACGTGGCTGCGCGCGCCGGCTATGCGGGCGCGCTGTTCGATGCGGGCGAGATCCGCGCCGGCCGCGAACTCACGGACACCCTGCAGGCCGAGGTGCCCGAATCCATCGCGGTGCGCAATGCCGTCACCCAGCGCGACACCTTGCGTGCGCCGCGGCTGGACATCGACGCCGATGCCGGCCAGGGACATGGCAACAGCGTGCTGGCCGACCGCGACTGGCGCGTCGACGCGAAGCTGTCGTCGCCGCTGTGGGACGACAGCTGGCGGCTGTTCTTCCGGCAGGTGTTCGCGCGCGGCGACACCTCGATCGGCAATGCCGAGCTGTCGCGCAGCGGCGTCGGCGTCGAATACCTCCAGGGCCGCTGGCAGGCCAGCGCCGAGCTGCACCAGGCCGACAAGGGGCGCTACCGCACAGGCGTCGCGCTCGGGCTCGACTACCGCGCCAGCGATGCCTGGCGCCTGTCGGCGCGCTTCGATTCCAACAGCCTGGAGACGCCGTGGAAGGCGCGGCTGACCGGCGTGGGCGCGCGATCGCTCGAGCTCGGCGGCACCTACGTCGTGAACGAGTCGCGCGCCTTCGAAGGGCGCCTGCAGCGCATGGACTTCAGCGACGGCAACAGCCGCGACGCGGTCGGCCTGAGCTGGCGCGAGCGCCTCGTGAGCGGCCCGCGCTTCCAGCTCGAAGGCACGCTGAGCGGCGAGACCGGGCGCTACGCCCGGCAGGACGCCGCCTACTTCGCGCCGCGCAGCGAAAGCGCGCTGCAGGTGGCGCTCACCGGCAAGTACCTGGGCTGGAAGCGCGACGACCGACGCTTCTCGCACGTGTTCGGCGTGGAGGCCGGCGGCTACCGGCAGCAGGGCTTCGGCAGCGGCACGCTCTGGTCGCTGCGCTACGGCCATGAATGGGTGTTCGGGCGTTCCGCGACGCTGAGCTACGGCCTCGGCATCGCGAGCCATCCCTACGACGGCGTGCGCGAACGCCGCCGCTTCGTCTACCTCAACCTGTCGGTGCCGTTCCAATGAAGAAAAACAAAAGAGATCTCCTCGCGTTCCTGCGCATGGCCGCTGCCTCGCTGCTCGGCCTCTGCGCGGTGCTCGCGCATGCGCAGGCGCTGCCCGCGCCCGATGCCGACGACGGCAAGACCTTCCGCGCGATCGCGATGCACGACGTCCGCCACAACGTGCGGGAGAGCTTCGTCGCCGAGCCCGAACCCACCGCGCTCGACGAGCGCACCGTGGCCGACTTCTTCTCGTGGCTGCGCAGCGCCGGCTACCACCCGGTGAGCCTGCAGCAGATCGTGGATGCCCGCGCCGGCGGCAAGCCGCTGCCTGCGCGCGCGGTGCTGCTGAGCTTCGACGACGGCTACGAGAGCTTCTATAGCAAGGTCTATCCGCTGCTGAAGCAGTTCAACTACCCCGCGGTCATGGCGCTGGTCACCGGCTGGCTCGAGGTGCCGCCGGGGCAGATCGTGGCCGGCTACGGCGCGCAGACGCCCCTGCGGCGCGAGGCTTTCATCACCTGGGAGCAGGCGCGCGAGATGGCCGCCTCGGGCCTGGTGGAGTACGCCAGCCACGGCGATGCGATCCACACCGGTGTGCCAGGCAACCCGCAGGGCAACCTGCAGCCGGCGGCTGTGACGCACCGCTACGACAGCAGCACAGGGCGCTACGAGGACGATGCCGCGTGGATCGCCCGCGTCGAGGCCGACCTGCGCCGCAGCCGGGGCCTGATCGAGCAGCGCACCGGTGCCCGCGTGCGCGCCATGGTGTGGCCGTACGGCGCCTACAACAAGGCCGCGCTGCGCGCGGCCGACCGCGCCGGCATGCCGATCACGCTCACGCTCGACGAAGGCCCCAACACGCCCGACGTGCCATTGCAGACCATCCGCCGCGGCCTGGCCACGTACGACATCGCAGTGCCCGAATACGCGCTGCTGCGCACCCCCGCGCGGCCCGATCCGCGCGTGCTGCAGCGCGCGATGCACATCGACCTCGACAACGTGTACGACCCCGATCCGCAGCAGCAGGAAGCCAATCTTTCGCGCCTGCTCGACCGCGTCCAGGCGGTCGGGCCGTCGGCGGTGTTCCTGCAGGCCTTTGCCGACCCCGACGGCGACGGCGCGGCCGACGCGCTGTACTTTCCCAACCGGCACCTGCCGATGCGCGCCGATCTGTTCAACCGCGTCGCGTGGCAACTGCGCACCCGCACCGGCGTGGAGGTCTACGCGTGGATGCCGGTGCTCGCGTTCCAGCTGCCCGCGAACAACCCGCTGGCCGGCGTGCGCGTGACGCACATGGAGCCGGCGTCGGCGGCCGCGCGCGACCAGGTGCGCTACCACCGCCTGTCGCCGGCGGATGCGCGCGTGCGCGCACTCATCGGAGACATCTACGAAGACCTCGCGAAGAACGCGCCCGTTGCCGGCCTGCTGTTCCACGACGACGCCACCTACAGCGACGACGAGGACGCCAGCCCTGCCGCGCTTGCGCAGCTCGCGGCACAGGGGCTGCCGGCCGACCTTCGCACGCTGCGCGGCGATCCGGCGCTGCGCGCGCGGTGGACCGAATTCAAGACGCGGCAGCTCACCGACTTCACGCTTGAGCTCGCGCAGCGTGCCCGCGAATGGCAACCGGGCATCCTGACCGCGCGCAACCTTTACGCGCGTCCGGTGCTCGAGCCCGCGTCGCAGGAGTGGTTCGCGCAGAGCCTCTCGCAGTCGCTGCAGGCCTACGACTACACCGCGGTGATGGCGATGCCGTTCATGGAGCAGGCCGCCGACCCGAAGGCCTGGCTCGAGGCGCTGTACCGGCAGGTGGCCGCGCAGCCGCACGGGATCGAGCGCACGGTGTTCGAGCTGCAGGCGCGCGACTGGCGCAGCGGAAAGATGATCGACAAGGACACGCTCGCCGGCCAGTGGACCCTGCTGCACCGGCTGGGCGCGCGCCATGTCGCGATCTACCCCGACGACTTCCTCGAAGGCCAGCCGCCGCTGGTGACGGTGCGCGACATCCTCTCGGTGCGCGTCAACCTGCGCGGCGGCAAGGTCGACAGCCTCGAAACCCCGCCGGCCCTGGCGCCTGCCAAGCCGTGAGGGCCGCCGCATGAATCCCGACTTCTTCGGCGCCGGTGTCGTCCGGGCCCTGCTCGACTACGTCTTCTACTACCCCTTCATCGCGGCTTACGTGTGGATGGCCGGCGGCATCGCGCACGCGCTGGTGTTCGAGCGCCGCCGCCACCTGCGCATGGACCCGCTGCCGCTGCTGCCCGAGATGCCGCTGGTGAGCGTGATCGTGCCCTGCTTCAACGAGGGCGCGCAGGTGCAGGAGGTGATCGAGCAGCTCATGCGCAGCCGCTATCCGAACTACGAGGTGATCGCCATCAACGATGGCAGCAGCGACGACACCGGCGAGGTGCTCGACGCGCTGGCCGAACGCCATGCCGCACTGCGCGTGGTGCACCATGCACGCAACCAGGGCAAGGCCGTCGCGCTGAACACCGCGGCCGTGCTGGCCAACGGCGAGTACATCCTGGGTGTCGACGGCGATGCGCTGGTCGACCCCGACGCCATCGCCTGGATGCTCACGCACCTGCTGCATTCGGAGCGCGTCGGCGCGGTCACCGGCAACCCGCGCATCCGCACGCGCACCACGCTGCTCGGGCGCATGCAGGTCGGCGAGTTCTCGTCGAACATCGGGCTCATCAAGCGCACGCAGCAACTGGCGGGGCGGCTCTTCACGGTGTCGGGCGTGCTGTCGATGTTCCGCCGCAGGGCGCTGCTCGACGTCCAGTTCTGGAGCTCGGACGTCATGACCGAGGACATCGACATCAGCTGGAAGCTGCAGCTGCAGGGCTGGCGCGTGCGCTACGAGCCGCGCGCGCTGTGCTGGATCCTCATGCCCGAGACCGTGCGCGGTCTCTACCGCCAGCGCCAGCGCTGGGCCACCGGCGGCATCCAGACCCTGCTGCGCTATGCGGGGCAGGTGATCAGGCCGCGCAACTTCATGATGTGGCCCGTGTTCGCAGAGTACCTCGCGAGCGTGGTGTGGGCCTACGCCATGTTCTGCGTGCTGGTGCTCGCGCTGGTGAGGCGCTTCCTGCCGCCCGAGTGGCAGTACGTGGGTTTCTGGCCCGAATGGCACGGGATGCTGCTCGGCATCACCTGCATGCTGCAGATGTTCGTCAGCCTGTGGATCGACCGCCACTACGACCGCAACATCCTGCGCTATCTCGTCTGGACCATCTGGTACCCGCTTGCCTTCTGGATGATCAACATGTTCACCACGGTCGTGGCCTTGCCGGTCACGCTCCTGCGGCGCAAGGGCAAGCGCGCCAGGTGGACCAGCCCCGACCGAGGAGTCGCCCATGAAAAACCCGCAGCAGCTATCCGTTCCATCGAACACGAATGAGCGCCCGCAAGGCGCCGAAGCCCCGCTTCCGCCGCGCCAGCGCGGGTGGGCGGAACCGCAGGAGGAAACGCCGGTGCTCGACGCCGCGCGCGTGCCGCTGAGCGCGTTCATGCGCAACAAGTCCATGCCCAACGCGGTGGCCACCTATGCCTGGCTGCGCGTCGGGCGGCCGGTGCTGCTGGTGCTGTTCTGGGCGGCCGTGGCCTTGTACGCCTGGCGCCATTTCTTCCATGTGGAGCAGGTGCGGCAGGACAACGGCCTGCTCGTCATCTACGGGCTGTGCGCGCTCGGCATCCTGGCAGGGATGCTGCTGCTCGCGCCGGCGCGCCGGCGTGCGATCCGCGACGAGCAGATGCCCGAACGCGGCGACGACAGCACGGTGGCGCAGCTGGCCGAGTACTCCTTGCTCGAGCCGCGCAATCTGTCGCTGTGGCAGCGCGCGAGGCGCCTGGAGGTGCAGCACGACCGTGACGGGCGCGTGACCGCCGCGGCCGACCTCGACACCGAACCCGCGTTGCTGACGCCCTCGGGCCAGCTCGCGCCCCGGCGCAAGGCCTGAGCGCTTCGCTTCTTCAGCGCTCGGGCGGCAGCACGTTGCGCGCGTCCTGCCGCAGCACCAGGTCCCAGACCTGCTGCCCCGTCGGCGACGAGCGTTCCTCGACCACGTGCGCCACCAGCCCGGCGGCGCGCCCGATGAGCGCGAGGCCGCGGCCCAGCAGCGGGTCGAGCCCCATGTCGGCCAGCACCGCGCCGTTGGCGCCGGCCGCGTTCAGCGGCAGGTGCCGGCCATGGCGCTCGCGCAGCTCCTCGGTGATGGCCAGCGCCAGGCGCCAGTGCCGGCCGAAGTAGCCGTTTTCCTTCGACACCGCCATGAGCGTCGGCACGCGCGGATCGCCGTCGACATGGATCGGGTGGCCGATGCCGGGAATCGACCTGCGCGCCGCGCGGTACTCGCTCACCACCTGCGCCGCCCGCGCTCGCACGGTGTCGTCGTCGGCGTCGTCCGCCAGCGAGGCGGCCTCGCGCACCAGGATCTCGCTGACGTTCTGCACGGTGCCCAGGAAGTTGTTGCCCGCGCCCAGCAGCCCGGCCGCGACCGCGCCCTGCAGCGACTCGGGCGCGCCGAGCCAGGTCAGCCGCGCCGTGATGGCGCTGGGCGTGAGCCCGTGGTCCGCGGCCGTGACCAGCAGCAGGTTGACCATGTTCTTCTCGCGCGGCTCGGGCGTGCGGCCGAAGGTCACCAGCCAGATCATCTCCACGAAGTCGAGCTTGCCGAGGATCTCGGTGGACAGGTTGCGCCCGCGCACCCAGATGGTGTCGGGCGTGGTGTAGCCGATGTCGGTCTTGATGGGCATGCGTGCTCCGGACGATCGTTCAGCCGGCGAGGCCGACCGTGATGCCGCCGCACACGTAGAGCACCTGGCCCGTCATGAACGACGCCATCGGGTGCATGAAGCCGCCCACGGCGTGCGCCACCTCGGCGGGCTCGCCGAAGCGCTGCACCGGGATGCCCTGCGCGATGCGCTGCGTGCGCGGGCTGTCGGCCGGGTTCGCGGCCTTGAAGGCCGCGGTGGCGATGGGGCCGGGCGCCACCGCATTCACCGTGATGCCCTGCGGCGCCAGTTCGAGCGCCCAGGTGCGCGTGAGCGCGTTGAGCGCGCCCTTGGCGGCCGCATAGCCACTGCGCAGTTCCTTGCCCAGCGCCGCGCGGCTCGTGATGTTGACGATGCGGCCGTGCCCGGCCGCGCGCATCGCGGGCAGCACGGCCTGCGTGCACTGCAGCGCGGCGCGCGCGGTGACAGCGAGCTGCAGGTCGAAGTCGTCGAGCGAGGTGTCCTCGATGGGCGCGGGGCGGATCGCTGCCACGTTGTTCACCAGGCCGGTGAGCGCGCGGCGCGCAGTGACCTGCGACAGCGCTTCGGCCAGCGCGGCACGGTCGCCCATGTCGACGCGCACGAACTCGCCCGAGCTGCCGTCGGGCGGTGGCTGGATGTCGAAGTTCACCACCTCCCAGCCCGCTGCGATCAGGTTGTGGCAGATGGCCAGGCCGATGCCCGAGGAACCGCCGGTGACCAGCGCGTGGCGCGGTGCGGCATCTTGTGTGTGCTGTGGTGTCATGGGGTGGTCTTCGTGGGGGTTTCCTGCATGCGCCGGACGATGTCCGCGCGCGCGTCCTTCTTCGAGACCTTGCCGTTCGCGGTGCGCGGCAGCTGCTCGAAGAAGTGCACGGCCTTCGGCGTCTTCACCGGGTCGAGCCGCGCGCGAACCCAGGCGACGAGCTCCTCCTGCGTGGCCTGCCCGCCTGCGCGCAGCTGCACCGCGGCATGCACCGCCTCGCCCCACTTGTCGTCGTCGATGCCGATCACGGCGCAGTCGTACACCGCGGGGTGCTGGCCGAGCGCGTTCTCCACGTCGGTCGGGTAGACGTTGAAGCCGCCCGTGATGATCATGTCGCGCACCCGGTCCTTCAGGAACAGGAACCCGCGCTCATCCAGGTAGCCGCCGTCGCCGGTGCGCAGCCAGCCGTCGTGGAAGGTCTCGGCGGTCTTCTCGGGCTGCTTCCAGTAGCCTGACATCAGCAGGTCGCCGCGCACCACCACCTCGCCGGTCTCGCCGGTGGGCAGCAGCCGGCCGTCGGCATCCATGATCGCGATCTCCGTCATCAGCGCGGCACGGCCGACCGAGTCGAGGTTGCGCGCGTCGACCAGGTCCTGCACCGGCATGTACGAGATGATGGCCGGCGCCTCGGTCTGGCCGTAGCCGGTCTCCACATGGCCGAACACCTGCTGCGCTTCCAGGATCTTGTCGCGCCGCATCGGCGCGGCGGCGTACACGAAGTGGCGCAGCGCCGACCAGTCGCGCGTGCGCGCGGTCTCGTCCTCGAGCAGGCTGTAGATCAGCGTGGGCGGCATGAACACCGCGGTGACGCGGTCGTGCTCGAGCTGGTCGAGCACGTCGCGCGGCCGGGTGGAGGTCGGCAGCAGCACCGTGCCGCCGCAGCCGAGCACCGGCAGCAGGAAGGTCGAGGTGCCGTGCGTGATCGAGGCCACCGCCAGGTAGCGTTCGTTCTCGTCGAGCCGCATGGCATGCATGATCGACACGATGGTGGTGTTCCACGCGCGGTAGCTCTGCATCACGCCCTTGGGCGCGCCGGTGGTGCCGCCGGTGAACTTGATGGCCTGGGTCTCGCCGAGGTCGTGGCGCACGGTCTCGGGCTTGCGGCCGCGGTATTCGGCGACGAGCGCGCCGAGTTCGCAGACGGTGCCTTGCGCCGCATGCGCGGCATCCTGCGGCACGTAGCGGATGCGGCGTGCCGTCGTGCCCGCCACCTTGTCTTCGAGACCCGCTTCGGCCACCACCAGCGCGGCCTCGGTGAACTCGACGATGCGGCCGAGTTCGGCCTTGCCGGCGCGCGGATTCAGCGGCACCCAGATGCGGCCCGCGAGCAGCGTGGCGAACAGCGCGACGACGTGCGATATGTGGTTGCCCGCGCAGATCGCAATGCGCCCGCGCGGGTCGGGCACCAGCGCCTGGAAGGCGGTGGCCAGCGCTTCGGTGCGCGCGAGCAGTTCGGCATAGCCGATCTCGCCCTCGGGGCCTGAGACGGCGATCTTGTCGGGATGGCGCCGCGCGCTGCGCAGCAGGAAATCGATGGGACGCATGGGTGTTCCTGGCGCCTCACTCGGCCTTGGCGCCGGACACGCGAACGATCTCGGCCCACTTGTCGTATTCCTTGCGCACGAAGGCGTCGAATGCGGGCTGCGCCATCTCGGGCGCGTCGGCGCCCAGGTCGCGGTAGCGCGCCTTCACCTTGTCGGTGCGCAGCGCCTTCTCCACCTCGTCGTGCAGCCGCTGCGTCACCGCCGCGGGCACGCCGGCCGGCACGAACAGGCCGGACCACGCCGTCGATTCGTAGCCCCGCACGCCAGCCTCCGCCATAGTCGGCACGTCGGGCAGCGACGGCGAGCGCTTCGTGCCGGTCACCGCGAGCGCGCGCAGCGAGCCCTTGGCGATGTGCGGCAGCGAGGTCGGCAGGTTGTCGAACATCAGGTCGATCTGCCCGCCGATCAGGTCGGTGAGCGCCGCCGCGCCGCCGCGGTACGGCACGTGCAGGATGCTGACCTTCGCGAGGTGCTTGTAGAGCTCGCCCGACAGGTGGATGCTGCTGCCGTTGCCCGACGAGCCCATGCTCAGCTTGCCGGGCTTGCTTTTGGCCAGCGCCGTGAGTTCGGCCACCGACTTCACGGGCAGCGACGGGTTCACCACCAGCACGTTGGGCACCGAGCCCACCATGGCCACCGGCGTGAAGGCCTTGCGCGTGTCGTAGGGCAGGTTGCCGTACAGCGTCGGGTTGATCGCGTGCGTGCCGACGGTGCCCAGCAGCATCGTGTAGCCGTCGGGTGCGGCCGAGGCCACTTCGCGCGCGCCGATGTTGCCGCCCGCGCCGGGCCGGTTGTCGACGATCACCGGCTGGCCGAGCGACTGCGCCAGCTCCGCGCCGATGAGCCGCGCGAACAGGTCGGCGGCGCCGCCGGGCGGGAAGGGGACGACGAGGCGGATCGGCTTGGCGGGCCAGGCCGCCGCGGCCGGTTGCGACCAGGCGGCGGGTGCGCACAGCGTGGCGCATGCGGCGGCTGCCGCGAGTGCGATGAGGGCTCTTCGGTTCAAGGGAATGTCTCCGGAAATGCGGGAAGGAATGCAGAAGCGAATCAGGCGCCGTGCGCGGGCGCTCGCGCGATGCCGTGGCGCAGCCCGCCGTCGACCGCCAGTTCGGTGGCATTGACGTAGGCGGCCTCGTCCGAGAGCAGGAAGCACACGGCGTTGGCGATGTCCCACGCCGTGCCCTGGCGGCCGAAGGGCAGCGGGCCGGCAGCGCGGCCCGGGCGTGCCGCGCTGGCCGCGCGCCCCATGGGCGTGTCGATCAGGCCGGCGCGCACGATGTTGGCGCGGATGTCCTGCGGGTGCGCTTCGAGCGCGGTCGCGCGGCACAGCGCCGAAAGCCCGGCCTTCGAGCTCTCGTAGGCAGGGTTGCGGCCCGCGGGCATCTCGGCAGCGAGCGACGACACGAAGACGATCGCGCCGCCGCTGTTCATGGCCGGCAGCGCGGCCTGGGCGCACAGTGCGTGGCCGCGCAGGTTCACGCCGAAGATCGTGTCCCAGCTTTCGGGCGTGATGTCGCGCAGCGGCTTGCGGTCGCTGATGCCCGCGTTCAGCACGAGGCCGTCGATGCCGATGCCGCGCTGCGCCAGTCCGTCGAAGAGGGCGCGGATGTCTTCGGGCCGCGCGATGTCGGCGGTGAGCGCGAAGGCGATGCCGCCGTGCGAGGTGATGTCGGTCACGACATGCGACGCCGCCTCGGCCGAGCGGTCGGCGCACAGCACGCGCGCGCCGCCGGCCGCGAGCCGCAGACAGATCGCGCGGCCGTTGCCCACGGGTTCGTCCGCACCGCCGCCGGCCTGGCCGCCGCCGATCACCAGCATCGTGCGGCCCGCGAAGCGTGCGTTGGCCGGCTTCGGGTCGCTAAAATATGGAAACGTTTTCATAACGCAGCCGAGGCTAAGAGATGCCCTGGGCGGCGGCAAGCCATGGAACGTTTTCATAAGGGAAAACAATGAGCGGTGAATCGGCGGAAATGGGCAGGTCGGTGTCGCTGCGCGACGTGGCGGCCGCCTCGGGCGCGTCCATCGCGAGCGTGTCGCGGGTGCTGAACAACAGCGGCTACGTCAGCGCGGATGTGCGCCGCCGGGTGGAGCGCGCGGTCGAGGCCACGGGCTATGTGCCCAACTTCAATGCCAGGCACCTGAAGACCGGACGCAGCAAGGCGGTCGGGTTCATGGTGTCGAACATGGCCAACCCGTTCCTGTCGGCCTTCTTCGCCGCGGTCGAGATCCGCATGCAGGCGGCGGGTTTTTCGCTGCTGGTCGCGAGCACCTACGACCAGCCCGCGCGCGAGAAGGAACTGCTCACGCTGTTCGAGAACCGCCGGCTCGAAGGGATCATCGCCTCGCCGAGCCTGGAAGGACTGCCACGCGATGCCGACCCCTACGCGCGCTGCAAGCTGCCGCTGGTCATCGTCGACCGCGAGGTCGACTGCGACGGCGACGTGGTCTACCAGGACCATCGCCAGGGCGTGGCAAAGGCGGTCGACTACCTCGCATCGCTCGGCCACCGCCGCATCGCGATGTTCGGCCCGAGCGTGGCCATCCGGCCGGGCCGCGAGAAGCTGCTGGGCTATCAGGACGGCCTGGCGCGCAACGGCCTGCCCTTCGACGACGCGCTGGTCTGCATGCTGAGTTCGGCCGTGCAGTCGTCGGAGGCGCAGATGGCCCGCATGCTCGAGCTGCCGGCCCCGCCCACCGCATTGATCGCGCTCGGCACGCGGCTGCTGTCGGGCGCGCTGCGCAGCGTGCGCGCCGCCGGCCGTCGCATTCCGCAGGACCTGTCGGTGGTGGGCATCGGCACCGACGACGCCTTCGCGCTCATGCATCCCGCGCTGACCACCCTGCGCTTCAACATCGACGAGGCCGCGCAGGCCGCGGCCCACCTCATGCTCGACCGGCTCGACGGCAAGGCCGCGGCCGCTTCCGCGCCGCGCAAGGTGACCATCGGGCTCGACCTCGTGCTGGGCGCCTCCTGCATGGCGCCGCAGGCCGCGGCCGTTCCCGCGCCTACACCATCGCGAAGCCGCCCGACGCGCCGATCGTCTGCCCCGTGATGAACAGCGAGCGGTCGGACGCGAGGAACGCGACCAGGCCCGAGATGTCCTCGGGCCGCGAGAGCCGGCCCACACCCTTGGAGATCGGGTAGACGTTCAGCATCTTGCCCAGCCGCTCGTCGTTCTCCACCGTCGCGTGGATGTTGAGCGGGCCGTCCTTGATGCCTGCGTGGGAGACCGCGCCCAGCGCCACCGAGTTCACCGTGATGGCGTGGCGGCCGTGCTCGCGCGCCAGCGCCTTGCCGAAGCCCGCGATCGCGGCCTTGGCGCCCGAGTACACCGCCATGTTGGCTTCGCCGATGCGCCCGGCCTCCGAGATGATGTTGACGATGCGCCCGCTCTTGCGCTCGACCATGCCCGGCAGCACGCTGCGGCAGCAGTTCATGGTGCCGTAGACGTTGAGGTTGACGATCTTGGCCCAGTCCACCGTGGGCATGTCGAGGAAGGGCGGCGTGCGCCCGCCCTTCTCGCGGCGCTCGGGAATGATGCCGGCGTTGTTCACCAGCACCGTCACCGGCGCGTCGAAGTGCGTCATGCCCTTGGCGACCATGGCCTCGACCTCTTCGGCGCGCGTGATGTCCGCAGGCGCCGCCAGCGCCTGGCCGCCCGAGGCGGCGATCTCCGCGGCCACGGCCTGCGCGCGTTCGGCGAACAGGTCGTTGACGATCACGCGCGCGCCTTCGGCCGCGAGCTCGATGCAGATCTGGCGCCCCACGCCCTGTCCGCCGCCGGTCACGAGCGCGACCTTGCCTTCCAATCCGAGTTTCATGTGTGTTCCTTGAGGTGGTCGTTCTGAAGAAGAGTGAATGGGGAAGCCGCTTCAGCGGCCGGTGAACACCGGCTTGCGCTTCTCGACGAACGCCCGCATGCCTTCCTTGCGGTCCTCGCTGTCGATGATCATGGCGGCCGCATAGCGCTCGTACTCGAGGCCCGAGTCGAGGTCGGTCTGCATGCCGCGGTTGATGGCGCGCTTGGCGAAACGCACCGCCAGCGGCGGATGCTCCGCAATGCGCTGCGCGAGCGCGAAGGACTGCGTCATCAGCTCGGCCTGCGGCACCACGCGGCTCACGATGCCGTAGCGCAGCGCGGTGTCGGCGTCGACCAGGTCGGCGGTCAGGATCAGTTCCTTCGCGCGCGCCTCGCCGATCAGCCGAGGCAGTCGCTGCGTGCCGCCCGCCGCGGGAATCACGCCGAGCTTGATCTCGGGCAGGCCGAAGCGCGCGCTATCGGCGGCGATGCGGATGTCGCAACACAGCGCGATCTCCAGTCCGCCGCCGAGCGCCACGCCGTTGATGGCGGCGATCACCGGCTTCTCGAATTCCTCGATGTTGCGGAACAGGTCGTGCGTGGCCTTCTGCGCCACGAAGTAGTCGGTGCCGGCGGCCTGGCTGCCGGCGCGCTCCTTGATGTCGGCGCCCGCGCAGAAGGCGCGGTCGCCGCTGCCGGTGACGAGCACGGCGCGCACGCGATCGTCGGCGCGCGCATGCTCGAAGAAGGCGCGCGCGAGGTCGGGCTTCATCGAACCGCCGAGCGTGTTCATGCGGTCGGGGCGGTTGAGCGTGACGATGGCGACGTTGTCGCGCACCTCGTACAGCAGCGTGTCGAGCGTGGGAGGGGATGCGGTCATGGAGGGGTCTTTCTTTCGTTGCTTGCGTTCAGGCCTGTACCGCCGACAGCACGTGCGCGATGCCCACCGAGCCGAGGCCGATCATGTGGGCCATGCCCCAGCGCGCGCCGGGGTGCTGGCGGCCTTCGGCCTCGCCGCGGATCTGCCGCGTGATCTCGGCGATCTGCCCGATGCCGGTCGGCCCGAGCGGGTGGCCCATGCCGATCAGCCCGCCCGAGGCGTTGATCGCGCAGCGCCCGCCGATCTGCGAGTCGCCGCGCGCCAGGTAGGCCGCGCCTTCGCCCGGCGCACACACGCCGATGGCCTCGCTGTAGAGCAGCTCCTCGACCGAGAAGGCGTCGTGCAGCTCGAGCAGGTCGAGTTGCGTGGCGGCGATGCCGGCCTGCGCGAGTGCGCCCTGCGCGCTGCTGCGCACGAGGTCGATCGGCCCTTCGCCGTACACCGTTTCGTCGCGCTCGCTGTTGGCGAAGGACGCGCGCACGCGCACGCAGCGCTTCGGGTCGAGGCCGAGCCGCTGCAGCGCGCGGCCCGACACCAGCAGCACCGCCGCCGCGCCGTCGCCGCGCGGGCAGCACTGCTGCACCGTGAGGTCGCCCGCCACCTTCGGCGAGGCCAGCACCTGCTCGAGCGTGCGCGGCTTGCGGAACTGCGCGTACGGGTTGCGCGCGGCATTGCCGTGGTTCTTCACCGCCACGCCGGCCATTGCTTCGATGCCGGCGCCGCGCTCGCGCAGGTAGCTGCGTGCCATCAGCGCGAACTTGACCGCGGGAATGGTGGCGGTGTCGCTCAGGCGTTCGAGCCCGTCCTTGTTGGCGGCGCGTCGGCCGTCGCCGTGCTTGTCCACGCCCATGGCAAGCACCACGTCGCTGATGCCGCCCGACACCTCCATGCAGGCCTGGCGGAACGCGAACGAGCCCGAGGCCGACGCGTTCTCCACCTGCGTGACCGACAGGCCGGTCGAGCCCAAGTGCCGGAACATGACGCGGCCCGCCGCCATGCCGATGGACGTGGTGCCGACGAACGCGGACTGAACCTGCTTCCAGTCGAGGCCCGCGTCGGCCAGCGCGCCGCGCACCGCCGCCAGGCCCAGGTGGGTGTAGGGCGTCTCGCTCGGGAACTGGTAGGGATGCAGCCCGATGCCCGCGACGTAGACGCCGCCGTTGCCGTCGATCCAGTTGCCGGTCATCGCGCGGCCTCCTGCTCGGGCACGAACGCGCAACCGTAGCGCTCGCCTCCGGCCAGCGGCACCGCGACCGCGCGCAGCGCCATGCCGGGGCTCAGCATGCCTTCGTCGTTCACCGCGATCACGCCTTCCTCGACCACCTGCGGCGCGATGCGGATGTCGCCCGCGATGCTCGGTGCCGGCATGCCCGGCACCAGCGGCACGTGCAGGGTCACGTATTCCAGCAGCGTGCCGCCGCCGGGCCGCGCGACCGGTGCGTTATCGCCGGCCGGGTGGCCGCAGTGCATGCAGCCCGGCGCATTGGCGGGAAAGCTCAGCGCATGGCAGGCAGGGCACTGCGCGAAGAGGAAGTCGAGCGAGCGGCCGTCGGCCGCCAGCCGGTAGAGGGATGGCCGCTGGGGCGTCATCCGGGTCAGGTCTTGGGTCATGGGTCTGGTGAAGAAAAAAACGGAAACTCACTCCAGCTTGGCGCCGGATTCCTGGACGACCTCGCGCCAGCGGACCATCTCGGTCTTGACGAAATCGCCCAGCCTGGCGTCGCGCAGGTCCTTCAGCGGCACGCTGCCGAACTTCTCGGTGACCTGCTGCATCTCGGGGTCCGCGATGGCCAGCGCGATGGCATCGCCCAGGCGCTTCACGATGTCGGGCGGCGTCTTCGCGGGCACGAACACCGCGCTCCATGCGGTGGACTCGGCCTTGGGGAAGCCGAGCTCGCTCACGCTCGGGATCTCGGGGGCGATGGTCAGCCGGGTCTTGCCGGTGACGGCCAGCGGCTTGAGCTTGCCGGCCTTCACGAACGGCATCACCACCACCGGGTAGTCGAACATCAGGTCGAGGTTGCCGGCCATGAGGTCGGTGAGCGCAGGGCTGCTGCCCTTGTAGGGCACGTGGGTCATCTTGGTGCCTGTGGCCACCTGGAACAGCTCGGCCGTCAGGTGCGTGCCGGTGCCCGGCCCGGCCGAGCCGAAGTTGAGCTTGCCCGGGTTGGCCTTCGCATAGGCGATCAGCTCCGGCACCGTCTTGAACGGCCGCGACGGGTTGACCACCAGGATCAGCGGCGTCTCGGACATCGCGTGCACCGGCACGAAGTCCTTCACCGGGTCGTAGCGGATGTTCTTGTAGAGCGCCAGGTTCGCGGCCTGCGTGCCCTGGGTGCCGTAGATCATGGTGTAGCCGTCCGGCGGCTGGCGCGATGCCGCCTCCACGCCGATCGAGCCGCCGGCGCCGGGCCGGTTGTCCACCACCACCGGCTGTCCGAGCTTGTCGCCCACGATCTTCGCCAGCACGCGCGAGGTGTTGTCGGTGATGCCGCCGGGCGTGAACGGCACGACGAAGGTGATCGGCCGGTTCGGCCAGGTGTCGTTCGCCGCATGCGCGGCTCCCAGCGTCGCGGCGGCCGCCGCGGCCGCGCACAGCCCGGCGAGCGCCTTCTTCCAGAACTTGTCCATGCATGTCTCCAGTTGGTTTTCGGCCTCGTTTATCTACGAGTAATCGCAATATACTTCGACCATTCGTAGAAAAACAAGAGGAGATTTGCCGATGATTCGATCATGGCGTCACCGGATACTCCAATCCAGGAATGAATAGATCTGCCTCTTGCTCCGCTAATATTCGTGCTTGTCTACGAAATATCGGAGGAAATATGCCCACACTCGTCCCCGCCGCCGCCCGCACCATGTCCTTGCTGGAACTGTTCGCCCGAGAAAAGCGCGAGCTCTCCAACTCCGACCTCGCGCGGCTGATGGACCTGCCCGAGAGCAGCTGCTCCGACCTGCTGCACACGCTGCACGAGCTCGGCTACCTGCTGCGCACCGCGCGCAGCCGGCGCTTCTATCCCACGGCGCGGCTGCTGTCGGTGGCCCGCGAGATCTCGTCGAGCGACCCGCTCTACGCCGTGGCGTCCGAGGCCGCCGAACTGCTGCGCGACAAGACCGGCGAGACCGGGCTGTGCGGCCGCGTCGAGGGCGGCGTGGTGAAGGTGCTGGCCTTCACCGAGGGCCGGCACCCGCTGCGCTACATGCAGAACGTGGGCGACAAGCTCAGCCTGCACGTGTCGGCGCTCGGCAAGGCGGTGCTCGCGCTCGGCACGCCCGAAGAGGCGGCGCGGCAGCTGCGGCTGAAGCCGCTGCGCAAGATCGCCGAAGGCACCATCGTCGACCTCGACGCGCTCGAGGCGCAGGTCGCGCAGGCGCGCGCGCAGGGCTGGATCTGGGTCGAGAACGAGGGCGGCGACGGCCTCTCCGCGCTCGCCGTGGCGGGCTACGTGGGCGGCGAGCCCATGGCCCTGTCCGTGGCCGGCCCCACCGACCGGCTGCGCCAGCAGCGCGAACCCTTTCTCGCGGCCCTGCAGGAAGTGCAGGCCCTCGTCTTTCGTCCACGCAACGCCAGGGAGCCCGGCACCACGTAGCCCACGTGGCGCACGGGCGCAGCGCGCCCCTTTTCCATCCAACCTCAGGAGACAGCCAGATGAGTTTCACCCTTGACGCCGACCAGGCGCTGTTGCGCGACAGCATTCGCCGCTTCATGAAGAGCGAAGTGGCGCCGCTGATCGCGAAGCACGACGTCGAGCGCAGCTTTCCTTTCGAGATCCTGAAGGAACTGGCGCAGTTCGGCTACATCGGCGGGCGGCTGTCCGAAGAGGAAGGCGGCATGGGCATGGACCAGCTCACCTGGGCGATGCTGATGGAGGAGGCCGGCTACGCGTGGCTGTCGCTGCGCACCATGCTCAACATCACCAACGGGCCGATCCACAAGATCGCGGCCGAAGGCACGCCGGCGCAGAAGGAGCGCTTCCTGAAGCCGCTGCTGGCCTCGCAGCGCCGCTGCTTCACCGCCATCAGCGAGCCGGGCACCGGCTCGAACATCGCGCAGATCCAGACCCGTGCGGACCTGAAGGACGACCACTACGTGCTCAATGGCCGCAAGCTCTGGATCACCAATGGCGCCTTCGCCGACTTCGGCATCGTCGTGGCGCGCACCTACAGCGCCGACTGCCAGGGCCAGCTGTCGACCTTCCTGGTCGAGCGCGAGGAGTCGCCCTACGAGGTGCGCCGCGTCGACACCATGGTGCTGCGCAGCACCGGCACGGCCGAGCTGAACTTCGACAACGTGAAGGTGCCGCGCGCCAACCTCATCGGCGAGGAGGGCAGCGCGCTCAAGCGCATGCTGGTGGGCCTGGACAGCGCGCGCGTGAACATCGCGATGGGCGCGGTCGGCGCGGCGCAGTCGGCGCTCGACCTGTCGATCGACTACGCGCGCACGCGCACCCAGTTCGGTAAGCCGATCGGCAGCTTCCAGCTGGTGCAGAAGCTCATCGTCGACATGACGGTGCGCGTGGAAGCCGCACGCGCGCTGGGCCTGCGCGCGGCTGCCGCGCTCGACTCGGCGCACGACGCGCGCATGGCCTGCTCGATCGCCAAGCTGTATGCCACCGAGGCTGCGCACGAGGTGGCCAGCATGGCGCTGCAGGTGCACGGCGGCCTGGGCTATTCCACCGACTATCCGATCGAGCGCATCTTCCGCGACACGCGCGGCGGGACCATCCCCGAAGGCACCACCGAAGTACAGACGCTGATCGTCGGGCGCGAGATCCTCGGCATGTCGGCCATCGCCTGAACCGGGGACCACGCACCATGGAAACCACCCAACAGAACCGCCCGGCCGACCTGTCGCGTCTGATCGACCCGCGTTCCATCGCGCTCGTCGGCGCTTCCGACCGCGAAGGCAGCATCGGCGAACGCACCCTCACCAACCTGCTCACGCATTCGGAGTTCGGCGGCGACGTCTATCTCGTGAACCCCGGCAAGACGGAAATCCGCGGCCACCGCTGCTGGCCCAGCGTGGCGTCGCTGCCCGAGACGCCCGACGTGGCCGTGGTCGCCGTGCCTGCAAGCGGGGTGCTCGAGGTCATCGAGCAATGCACCGCGCGCGGCGTGGGCTTCGCGGTCATCCTGAGTTCCGGCTTCGGCGAGGCCGGCGCCGAGGGCGAGCGCGAGCAGCAGCGCATGAAGGAGATCGCCGCGCGCGGCGGCCTGCGGCTGTACGGCCCCAACTGCCCCGGCCTGACCAACGTGAACAGGCGGCTCGGCCTGACCTTCTCGCCCTCGTTCCCGCACGACCTCACCAAGGGGCCGATCGGCCTCGCCACGCAGGGCGGGGGGCTCGGGCGCAACGTGATGCAGGCGATGGAGCGCGGCATCGGCATCGGCCTGTGGGCCTCCACCGGCAACGAGGTCGACCTGCAGGTGGCCGACTTCATCCACTACATGGCGGACGCGCCCGACATCAAGGTGATCGTCACGCTGCTCGAAGGCATCAAGGACGGTCCGAAGTTCGTCGCGGCCGTGCAGCGCGCGGCGGCCAACGGCAAGCCGGTGATCGGATTGAAGGTGGGCCGGTCGGAGTACGGCCGCCGCGCCGCGCAGTCGCACACCGCGTCGCTGACCGGGTCGGCCGAGGTCAACAGCGCGGTGTTCCGCCAGTTCGGCGTGATCGAGGTCGACGACATCGACGAACTGGTCGACACCGCGTGGCTGTTCGCCCGCGCCATGCCGGGCGCGCAGGACGCGCTGGGCATCTATTGCTCCTCGGGCGGCACCGCCGCGCTCGCGGCCGATGCGGTGGGCTCGGCCGGGCTCACGCTGGCGGCCTTCACGCCCGAGACCACGGCGGTGCTGCGCGCCAAGCTGCCCGACTTCGCGGCCATCGGCAATCCGGTGGACACCACCGCGATGGTGCTCAGCGACAAGACCGTGGTGGAGACCACGCTGGGCTGCGTGGCCAACGACGCCAACCTGGGCCTGACGATCGTCCCCATCGCGCTCGACTACGGCGAGACCACCACGCGCATGGCCGACAACATCATCAATGCGCAGAAGGGCTGTGCCGCGCCCATCGTGCCGATCTGGATGAGCGACCGGCTCGGCGAGGGCTACCAGCGCCTCGTGGCGGCCGGCTTTGCGCCGCCGCGCTCGGTGGGCAAGGCGATCTCGGCGATCCGCCGATGGGTGGAGTACGGCCGCTGGAAGCGCGCGAACCCCGAGATCGAGCCGGTGGCGCTGCCGCCGCTTGCGGCCCCTCTCGCCGAAGGCGCGACGCGCAGCCTTTCCGAAACCCAGGCCAAGCAGCGCCTGCGCGAGGCCGGCGTGACGCTGCTGCCGAACGTGCTGGCCACGTCGGCCGAGGAGGCGCGCGCCCTGGCCGACCGCATGGGCTACCCCGTGGTCGCGAAGATCGCAAGCGCGCAGATCGTGCACAAGTCGGACATCGGCGGCGTGAAGGTCGGCCTGCAGGACGGCGCGGAAGTGGTCGCGGCATGGCGCGACATCATGGCCTCGGCGGCGCGGCACCAGCCCGACGCGAAGATCGACGGCCTGCTGATCGAGAAGATGGCGCCGCGCGGCGGCGTCGAGCTGATGATCGGCGTCACGCGCGACCCCGTGTTCGGCCACGTCATGACCTTCGGCCTCGGCGGCATCTACATCGAGATCTTCCGCGACGTCACGCGCCGCCTGCTGCCCATCGGCCCGCGCGACGCGGCGGCGATGGTGCGGGAGATGCGCTGCTTTCCGCTGCTCGACGGCGCGCGCGGCCGGCCGGCCGCCGACGTGGCCGCGCTCGAGCAGCTGCTGGTGCGCATCTCGGACTTCGTGGTGCGCCACGGCGAGCGCCTCGAGGAGATGGACCTGAACCCCGTGTGGGTCGGCGCCAAGGGCGAAGGCGCGATGCCGCTCGATGCGGTGATCGTCGAGCGCACGGAAGGCGCGGCATGACGGGGCAGGCTGCCCAGCCGGGGCCGCCGCTCGACGGCCTCGTCGTCGTCGACTTCAGCGAACTGCTGCCGGGCCCTTTCTTCACGCAGAGCCTGGCCGAGCTCGGCGCGCGCGTCGTGAAGATCGAACGCCCGCCCGGCGGCGACAACGTGCGCCGCATGGGACCCGGCGTGTTCGAGGCGGTGAACCGCGGCAAGCAGAGCCTGCTGGCCGACCTGAAGGACGAGGCGCAGCGCGCCGAGGTCCGCGCGCTCATCGCCACGGCCGATGTGGTGGTGGAGTCGTACCGGCCCGGCGTGATGGCGCGGCTGGGGCTCGATGCGGCCAGCCTGCTTGCCGAGTTTCCGCGGCTCGTCTATGTGTCCTTGAGCGGCTACGGGCAGGAAGGGCCGTGGGCCGACCTGCCGGGCCACGACATCAACTACCTCGCCGCCGCGGGCGTGCTCGCGGTGTCGGGCGTGCCCGGTCAGGGCCCCGCGCAGAGCTTCGGCCTGCCGGTGGCCGACCTGTGCGGTGCCATGTATGCGCTGTCGTCGACGCTTGCGGCGCTCTATCAGCGCCAGCACACCGGCCGGGGCCAGCACCTCGACGTGGCGCTGGCCGACTGCGCGCTGCACTGGATGAACCCGCGCGTGGGCGCCTACCGCGAGGCCGGCGCCACCACGCTCGATGCACAGCGCGAGGCCACGCTGGTGAAGCCCGCGTATGGCGCCTTCGCCTGCCGCGACGGGCGGCACGTGTCCATCGCCGCGCTCGAGGACCACTTCTGGCTGCGCCTGTGCGAGGCGCTCGATCTCGCACCCTATGGCGGCGAGGCCTTCCGCCCGATGAAGGCGCGCAAGGCGGCGGCGGGCGCGATCAATGCGCGCATTGCCGAAGTGCTCGCGGACAGGGACGCGGACGAGGTCTTCGCCCTGCTGCAGCGGCACGACGTGCCCGCCGCGCCGGTGGTCGAGCCTTCGCATGTGGCCGGCGTGGCGCAGTTCGCGCAACGCGGCAAGTTCGAGGAGGGCGCGGTGCTGCCGGTGGCGCGCTACCCGGTGCCGATGGCCGGCGTGGTGCCCGGCGGGCTCGGCGGTGCGCCGGCGCTCGACAGCGCGCGGAGCTGATGCCATGGCACCGGCCTTCGCCACGCGCATCACCGAACTCTTCGGCATCGAGCACCCGATCCTCGGCGGCGGGCTGATGTGGCTCTCCGACGCGAACTACGTCGCCGCGCTGGTCAACGCCGGCTGCATGGGGTTCATCACCCCGCGGTCGTTCGACAGCGACGCGCAGTTCGCGCAGGCGCTGGTGCAGTGCGCAGCGCTCACCGGCGGCAAGCCCTTCGGCGTGAACCTCACGCTGTCGAGCCGCCCCGAGGCCAACGCGGCCGTGCGGCGCTGGCTCGACATCGCGCTGGCGCACGGCGTGCGCTTCTTCGAGACCGCGGGCTACGCGCCCACCGAGCTCATCGGCACGCTGCACGAGGCAGGTGCGGTCGTGCTTCACAAGGCGCCGAGCATCCGCCATGCGCTGTCGGCCGAGCGCGCGGGCGCCGATGCCGTGGCGCTCATCGGCATGGAGGAGGGCGGCCATCCCGGAACCAACGAATTGCCCACCATGCTCATGGGCGCGCTGGCCGTGGACCAGTTCCGCGTGCCCGTGGTGCTCGGCGGCGGCATCGGGCATGGCCGCCAGCTGGCGGCGGTGCTGGCGCAGGGCCACGAGGGCGTGATGATGGGCAGCCGCTTCCTGGTGTGCGAGGAAATCGGCGCGCACCGCGGCTACAAGGAGCATCTGCTCGGCTGCGACGAGCATTCCACCGTGCGGTTGCTGCACACGCTGGGCAACACCTGGCGCGTGCTGCGCAACGACACCGCGCGCCGCATCGACGAGATCGAACGCGCCGGCGCGGCGGACCACGCGGCCTTCGGCGACCTGATCAGCGGCCATGTGGCGCGCGACCACTGCTATGCGCAGGGCGACTGGCAGCGCGGCATGCTGTCGCTCGGACCGTCCATCGCCTTCGCGAAGCGCATCGAGCCGCTGGCCGCGATCGTGGCGCAGCTGCTGGAAGAGGCGCGCGCCGCGCTCGGCCGGCTCTCCTCGCTGGCGAGGGCCGCGGCATGACGAAACGACGACTGCCATTTCTCGACCGGCTCGCGGTGCCGGTCGTCGCGGCGCCGATGCTGCGCGTGTCGGGCATCGAGCTGGTGTCGGCCGCATGCCGCGCCGGCGTGGTGGGTGCGTTTCCCACGGCCAACTGTGCATCGCTCGACGAATTCGATGCGTGGTTGCGGCGGCTGGGCGACGAGGCGAAGGCGGCCGAGGCAACCGGGCGTGCGCACGGGCCGTACTGTCCGAACCTCATCATGCGGCGCGATCCTGCCAAGGTAAGGGCCGAGGTGGCGCTCATCGTGCGGCACCGTGCCGAGGTGGTGATCACCAGCGTGGGCTCGCCGGCCTCGGTGATACCGGCGTTGCACGACGGCGGCTGCCTGGTGCTGGCGGACGTGGCCTCGGTCCACCATGCCGAGCGCGCCATCGAGGCTGGCGCCGACGGACTGGTGCTGCTCACTGCGGGCGCCGGCGGCCATACCGGCTGGGCCAATCCCTTTGCTTTCGTGCGCGCAGTGCGCGCCCTCTTCGATGGCCCCGTGGTGCTGGCGGGCGGCCTGTCCGACGGGCTCGCGCTGCGCGCCGCCACCGTGCTCGGCTGCGACCTCGGCTCGATGGGCACGCGGTTCATCGCCACGCGCGAGAGCCTCGGCTCCGTGCCCTACAAGCAGATGCTGGCCCGAAGCTCTCTCGACGACGTGATGACCACGCGCGCTTTCACCGGCCTGCCCGCGAACTTCCTGCGGCCGTCGGTGGTCCAGGCGGGGCTCGACCCGGCGTCGCTCGACGAGACGGTGTCCGTGCAGGAGGCGCGCAGCCGCTTCGGCGGCGGCTCCGAAGGCGCCGTGATCCAGCGCTGGGCCGACCTGTGGAGCGCAGGGCATTCCGTGTCGGGCGTCACGGGGCTGCCGGCGGTGGACGAACTGGTGCAGGCGTTGCGCGCGGAGTTTCTCGGCGGCGGTTGAGCGCTGCGGCGGCCGTGCGGCGTGGTGCGCGAGCAGGAATCCGGCATCGGCGAGACAATGTCGCCGCTCCTGGCCGCCTCCCGGCAGCCGGGGGCCAACCGAACCCTTTCGCGCATGTCTTCCCGCCCGCCGCCCCGAGCCCGTCTTCCTCCTCTTCCCCGGCCCCGTTCTCCCTCTGGCGCATTGCCGTGCCGGCCTTCGGCCCTCGCTGCTGTTCGGCATCGGCGAAGGCGCGATTCTGCCGATCGTGCCGCTCACCGCGCGCGAACTCGGCGCCTCGGTGCCGATCGCCGCACTGATGGTCGCGCTGATCGGCATCGGCTCGCTGTTCAACAACATCCCGGCCTCGATGATCACGATCCGATGGGGCGAGCGCTGGGCCATCGTCGCGGCCGGCATCTGGAGCGGGCTGGGCATGGCGCTGTGCGTGTGGACCTCGCACCTCGGCCTGTTCGCCGCGGGCTGCTTCATGGTGGGCATGTCGCAGTCGGTCTACAACCTAGCACGGCAGAGCTACATGACCGATGCGGTGCCCATCGAATACCGTGCGCGTGCGCTCTCCACGCTCGGCGGCGTCATGCGCATCGGCATGTTCGCGGGGCCCTTCCTGGCGGCGGGCGCGGTGCATGCCTTCGGCCTGCCGGCGGCCTACGTGCTCGGCATCGTCGCGGTGCTGGGCGCGGCGGCGCTGGGCGCGCGCATTCCCGACCTCGAGGCGCCTCCGGTGCCGCACGGACAGGAGCCGCCCGCCTCGACCACCATCGTCTCGACGCTGCGCGACCACCGCCACGTGTTCCTCACGCTGGGCATCGGCGTGGTGCTGGTGAGCGCGGTGCGCGCCTCGCGCCAGGCCGTGATTCCGCTGTGGGCCGATCACCTCCTGCTCGCGCCCTCCGTCGCCTCGCTGGTGTACGGGCTGGCGGGCGCGGTCGACATGCTGGTGTTCTACCCGGCCGGCAAGGTCATGGACCAGAAGGGCCGGCGCTGGGTCGCGGTGCCGTCGATGCTCATCATGGGCATCGCGATGCTGCTCATGCCGCTGACCACCGGCACCTTCACGCTGCTGCTGGCGGCGCTCGCCATCGGCTTCGGCAACGGCATCGGGTCGGGAATGATCATGACCATCGGCGCCGACCACTCGCCGCGCCACGGCCGTGCGCATTTCCTCGGGGTCTGGCGGCTGATGTCGGACATCGGTTCGTCGTGCGGCCCGGCGCTGCTGTCGTTCCTGGCCGGCAGCCTGTCGCTGGCCGCGGGCATCGCGGTGACCGGACTGATCGCATTCGCGGCGGCGGGCACGCTGGCGTACTGGATTCCGCGGCGCGGCAAGGACGGCCCCGCGCGCCGGCATGCCCGCTGAAAGAGAGAGCGCGGCGCAGCACCAGCCGGCGTGGCCGACTTGCCGAAGGGCCTGCACCATGGCTGCACGCCCCGGAACGTGCAGCGCCGCTGCCCCGGGGCGGCCCAGCGAAGGAATGCCATGCAACACCCGCACAACCCGGAGATCGTCGCCTTCATCGACCTGCTCGCCGACACCGGGAGCCACTACCGGATGGACGAGATGGAAGCGCTCTACACCGAGGACCTCGGCTTCCTCGTGCTCACGCCGCAAGGCGAGGTGGCGCGCTTCTCGAAGGCAGAGATGATGGCCGAGTTCCGCAGCCGCCGTGATGCAGGCGAACCGCCGCTGTCCACCGAGAAGCGCATCCTGCACATCGAGGAGCAGGGCGACGACGCCACCGCGGTGCTGTTCCGGCGCATGAGCGACCGGGCCGACCCGGCGCTCTACGAACTGCGGCTTCGGCGCACCGAAGGCAAGTGGCTGGTGGCCGGTGAAACCGTGCTGCCGTGGCCCGACCTGGCTCATGCGAAGGGGTTTCTTCCTCCGCGCCTGTCGGGCGCGGCGGCGTAGCGGCCCGCCGGCCGCACCGGCCGTGCTTCAGGCCAGCGACATGCCGCCGTCGACCCGCAGGTTGACGCCGGTGACGAACGCGCTGTCGTCGCTCGCGAGGAAGACGGCGGCGCGCGCCAGGTCTTCCGGCAGGCCCAGGCGGCCCAGCGGGATCGCGGTGGCCATCTGCCTGTCGAACTCGGGGCGCGCGGCCTCGCCGATGCCCAGCTTCGCAAGGATCGGCGTGTCGACCGGTCCCGGGCTCAGCACGTTCACGCGGATGCGCCGGCCCTTGAGCTCGAGCGCCCAGCTGCGCGCGAAGGCCTCGATGGCCGCCTTGCTGCCGGCATACACCGCATGGTTGTCGAGCACCTTGCTGCCTGCGATGGAGCTCGTGAGCACCACCGAGCCGCCGTCGCGCATGAAGGGCAGCGCCTTGGTCACGCCGAAGAACACGGCGCGCGTGTTGGTGGCGAACTGCCGGTCGTAGTTCTCGACGGTGACGGCATCCGACGGCTCCAGGATCGCCGTGCCGGCATTGGCCACGTAGATGTCGATGGCGCCGAAGCGCGCCTTCACCGCGGCCAGCAGCCGGTCGTGCATCGCGAGGTCGGCCACGTCGCCGACGAAACCCATGGCGTCGCCGCCGACCGTGGCCACGGCGGCATCGACGGCGTCCTGCCGCCGTCCCACGACGACGACGCGCGCGCCTTCCGCTGCGAAGGCCTGGGCGCAGGCCAGCCCGATGCCGCTGTTGCCGCCAGTGACCACGGCCACCTTGCCTGTGAGCTTGTTCATGAAGTCTTCCTTTTGATCGAGTGAATGAATGGGGGAGAACTTCAATTTAGGTGTTCCATGGGGATTCAAGTAGTAGGCAAAATTGGAAACACTTGTGCCCAGGAGTCCGCAATGAAAGCCCTCGACCACGCCCCCGGACTGATCGCCTTTGCCAGCTCGGTCGAGGCCGGCTCGTTCAGCGGCGCCGCGCGAACGCTCGGTACTTCGCCCTCGGCCGTGTCCAAGGGCGTCGCGCGGCTGGAGCAGCGCTTCGGCGTGCGGCTGTTCCAGCGCTCCACGCGCGTGCTGTCGCTCACGCAGGAAGGCGCCGCGTACTACGAGCGCATCGCGCCGCTGCTGCGCGCGCTCGACGAGGCGAGCGACGTGATGCAGCCCGAGGCCACCGCGCAGGGCAGGTTGCGCGTCACCGTGCCCGGCGATCTGGGCCGATTGCTGCTCGAGGCGGTCGTCGGCAGCTTCCTGCCGCGGCACCCCGGGCTCAAGCTGGAGATGAGCCTGGCCGACCGGCACGTCGACCTGATCCGCGAGGGCTACGACATCGCCATCCGCGCGGGCGATGTGGCCGACTCCGATCTCACCGCGCGGCGGCTGGCCGACATGCCGCTCGTGCTGGTGGCCTCGCCCGGCTACCTGGCGCGCCGCGGCACGCCCGAATCGGTGGCGGCGCTGCGCGGCCACGCACACGTGCGCTACATGCTGGGCGGCAAGGCGTTTCCGATCCGCTTCGCGGACGGCACCGTGATCGACCCCGACGGTGTCTTCGACACGGACAACAGCGTGGCGCTGC
The DNA here is from genome assembly GCF_902712855.1 of Variovorax paradoxus. NCBI lineage: Bacteria > Pseudomonadati > Pseudomonadota > Betaproteobacteria > Burkholderiales > Comamonadaceae > Variovorax > Variovorax paradoxus. The sequence continues at coordinate 400,667 of NZ_LR743508.1, read as the reverse complement.
GCATCGCGGCGCTCGGCGACCTGGGCGTCGTGCAGATCCTGCGGCTCTTCGTGCAGGACGACATCGATGCGGGTCGCCTGGTGCCCGTGCTGCCGCAGCGGCCGCTGCCCCTGGTGCCGGTCTCGGCCCTGCATGCCTTCGGGCGGCAGGCGCCGGCGCGCGCGCGGCTCTTCATCGATTTCCTGGCGGGTGAACTCGGGCGGCTGAGCCTGCCTGCGGCGCACGCTGCAGCGCCAGGCGCGGACCCAAGCCAACGCCGGCGGCGCGGGTAAGCCGAGGCAGACAGACCGTTCTACAATCCGCGCCCCTGTTCCCGGAATAGCGAGACGCTCGAATCATGAAGCTGGCCATCGTCGTGTTGGAAGGGGTGCAGTCGCTGGACGTCGCGGGTCCGATGGACGTGTTCACCGAGGCCAACAGCTTCCTTCCCGCCGGCAGCCAGTACGAGATCACGCTGGTCGGCATGCATGCCGGCAACATCCGCTGCGCCAACGGCATGCAGCTGCATGTCGACGTCGGCTATCTCGACCACCACGAGCAGCCCGACCTGCTGCTGGTCGCCGGCGGTCCGAAGCTGCCCGACGTGATGACCTACCCGGCCAGTTTTCTCGAATGGCTGAACGCCAAGGCCGCAGGCGCGCGCCGGTTCGGCTCGGTGTGCAACGGCGCGTTTCCGCTGGGCCAGGCCGGCCTGCTGAACGGCAAGCAGGTCACCACGCACTGGCACGATGTCGACAGGCTCATCGCGCGGTTTCCGAGGGCGCGCGTGCGGCCCGACAAGATCTTCCTGCGCGATGGCAGCCTGTTCACCTCGGCCGGCGTGACGGCCGGCATCGACCTGTGCCTGGCGCTGGTTACGGAAGACTGGGGCCACGAAGTCGCGCTGCGCATCGCCAAGCGGCTCATCGTGTACATCCGCCGCGACGGCGGCCAGTCGCAGTACAGCCCGTTCCTGGCGGTCGGACCGAAGGAAGAGACCATCGTGGCGAAGGTGCTGCGCTACGTCACCGATCACATCGGCGAGCAGTTCTCCATCGAGCAGCTGGCCGATGCGGTGGCGGTGAGCCGGCGCACCTTCTCGCGCGTGTTCGCGAAGGACGCGAGCATGACGCCGTCGGCGTTCGTGGAGCAGGTGCGGGTCGACTTCGCCCGAAAGCTGCTCGAGGAGACCGACCTGCCGCTGAAGACCGTGGCGTTCCGGTGCGGCTTCCACAGCGCCAATCACATGCGCGTCACCTTCGTCCGGCGGCTCGACACCACGCCGCGGGAGTACAGGCGGCGATTCAGGGCCGAGGAGACGCCCGAGCCGCCCGAGGACGCCGCCGGGGCGGCCGATGCGCCGACGGCCCCGGTCGTTGCGGGCGCCGAAGTCGCCGGCCTGTAGAGGTCTATGGAGGCCCGCAGGGGCGCACGGCAGCGCCGGGTGGATGGCGTGGCCCGAAACCGGCCATGCATGGCCTGATCCGGCCTCATCGGATGCCCGCCCTGCGGCGCTGCAAACCTAGACTGGATTCGAGAGCCGGCCGTGCCGGTTCGGAGGCCGCGGCACCGCTCGCGGCGCTGGTCCATTCATCCGATCGCTGCCATGTCAAACCCCGCTTCGCTTCTTCGTGCAGACCCTTCCACCCCCACCGATGGCGCCGGAACCTCGCGCATCGCAGGCGCCGCAGAAACGGCTACGCGCAAGACCGACGACATCGTGGCCGGCTGGGCGCAGGTCGGCAATTGCACCGGCCTGGACCGCGTGCAGGCGGCTGTCGGCAGTGTCGTGCCGCAGCGCTGGCAACAGGCCTGAGCCGCCGTGGCGGCTGCGCGGGGCCGGCACGCGCCGACGGCGGCGTGCCGCCTTGTCCGACGCGATACGGCGTGCGCCCGCGAGAGCCTCTGCAGTTCAGACGCTGCCTCACGACGCTGATGCCGAACGAACGACCTCTGCCGCAGACCGATGCCCACGCACGCGGACCCGACACGCTGCTGCTGGCCGCCAACGGCTGGGTGCCCAACAACCCGCGCCTGCCGGTGCTGCACTACTGCGGTGTCGCACGGCGCGAGCCCGACACGGCATCGGCCATGGAGGACCTGTTCGACCGCAACGGCTGGCCGCACCAATGGCGCGACGGCGTGTTCGACTACCACCACTACCACTCGACCGCGCACGAAGTGCTCGGCTTCGCGGCGGGTTCCGCGACGCTGATGCTCGGCGGCCCCGACGGCCGCACGCTGCATGTCGTGCGCGGCGACGTGGTGGTGCTGCCGTGCGGCACGGGCCATTGCCGCGTCGAGGCCTCGGCCGACTTCCTGGTCATCGGGGCGTATCCGCCGGGCCAGCGTTTCGACATCTGCCGCGAGGCGCCCACGCCCGCCATGACAGGGCGCATGCGCACGCTCGCGTTCCCGCGGTCGGACCCGGTCTTCGGCGCCGACGGCCCGCTCGTCTCGCTGTGGGCCGCGGGCTGAGGCCTCGTCACTGCACGGCGTGCGCCGCCGGGCCCTCGACGAACACGTCGGAGTGGAAGTCCGCCGCGTCGAGTCCGCGATGCTGCATCGCCGCTTCGCGCACCGCATGCACCATTGCCGGCGATCCGCAGCAGTAGAGTTCGTGGCCGCGCAGGTTCTCGAATGCGGCCAGCAGGGCCTGGTCGGGGCGGCCGGCGAAGTCCTCGCCCGATGCCGCGCCGCGGTCACCCGGGTCGGCGATCGCCGCGATGAACCGCATCTGCGGCCACTGCTTCTGCCAGCGCGCCACCGCCGCGCGCAGGTAGATGCCATCGGCTTGCCGTGCACCCCAGATCAGCGTGACCGGCCGGTCGATGCGGCGCTTGAGCATGTCGTCGAGGATCGACTTCACCGGCGCGAAGCCGGTGCCGCCCGCCACGAAGACGACCGGGCGGGCCTCGGCCTCCTTCAGCGAGAACGCGCCGAACGGCAGTTCGATCTCGAGCAGGTCGCCGGGCGCGAGCTGCGCGACGCGTGAACTGAAGGCGCCGCCCTGCACGTGGCGCACATGCAGCGTGACCGAATCGCTCTCGTGCGGCGGATTGGCCATCGAGTAGCAGCGGGTGCTGCCGTCGGGCAATGCCACCTGCAGGTACTGCCCGGCGCTGAACTTCGCGCGCTGCCCTGCGGGAAGGCGCAGCTGCAGCACCGAAACGTCATCGGCCGCGAGCTGGTTGCGGAACACCTTCGCCGTGAAGCGCTTGCGCGCCGACGGGTCGATGCGGCGCCAAGACAGCGGTGCGATCTCGAGATCGGTGCGCGGCGCGCACATGCAGAACAGCACCTGGTCGGGCAGGCAGGTCTCGTTGGCGATCGGGCCCTGGCCTGCGCTGCCGACCTCGCCCTGCGTCACCACGCCTGCGCAGTTGCCGCAGACGCCCTTGCGGCACGAATAGGGCAGCTCGATGCCGGCGCGCGCCGCGGCGTCGAGCACGCTCTCGCCTTCGGCGCATTCGAAGCCGACGTCGCTCTTCGCGATCGCGATGCGGTGGCTGCTCATGCGCTCGCCTCCGCCGCGATGCCGGACAGCAACCCGATGGTGCGCAGAACGGCTTGCGGATCGGCGATGCCGCGGCCCGCGATGTCCATCGCGCTGCCGTGGCCGACGCTCGACAGCAGCGCGTCGCCGCCGATGCTGAGCGCGCTCGCGGCCTGCGGCGCGAGCAGCTTGACGGGAATGTGGCCCTGGTCGTGCAGCATCGCCACGTACAGGTCGTGCCCTCGCTGCGCCAGCAGCGTGTCCGCGCCGGACGGCCCGTCGGCACGCAGGCCTTCGGCGCGCACCGCCTCGACGGCAGGCACGACGATGGACGCGTCCTCGGGACCGAACAGGCCGCCTTCCGATGCATGCGGATTGATGCCGAAGACACCGATCGACGGGTTCGCCACGCCCAGCATGCGGCAGGCGCGCGCGCCCGCGCGGATGGCCTCGGCCACGAGCGCGGGCGTCATCCGGTCGAGCGCGGTGCGAACGCTCTCGTGCAGGGTCGCGTGCACGATGCGCAGGCCGCCGCCGACCAGCATCAGGAACACGCGGTCCTCGGGCATGCCGCACACGCGCGCGACCAGCGACGGGTAGCCGCTGAAGGCGATGCCGGCCTGGTGGATGGCGGTCTCGTGGTGCGGACAGGCCACCACCGCGTCGACTTCGCCGCGGCGGCAGGCCTGCAATGCCGCCGTGGCCGACGCGACCGCCGAGGCGCCCGCCATGGGGTCGATGCGGCCCGGCACGGCGGCGCTGGCCGGCAGCTCGCCGGCATCGACATGCGGCTGATCGCGCCACAGCGCGGCCAGCCCGAGCTGCGACGCGGTGCGCTCGAGCACGCTCGCCGGGCCGTAGAGCGTGATGCGCGCGCGTTCGCCGTGCGGCAGCGCGGCCAGTGCCTTCAGTGCAATCTCCGGCCCGATGCCGTTCGGGTCGCCGGCCGCCAGGGCGAGCCGGCGCAGGGACGGTGCCGCGGTCACAGCGGCAGCGCCAGCAGCGTGTCGGTCACCGTGCTGTCGCACACGGCCACCCGCGACTGCAGCCGGAGCTGCCCGCCTTGCCGCACGAAGCGGTCGTGGTAGCTGCCGGTGGCGAACAGTTCGGTCTGCCCGGTGGCCATGATGCGCGCCACCATGAATGGCGTGCGCGCCTCGGCACCGTCGCCTTCCGACTTCAGCAGCATCGGCATGCCCAGCAGGTGGCGGTAGCGCTGGCGTTCGTAGATGTTGGCCTCGCGGAGTGCGGCGATGCGGTCCTCGAGCATCGCGCGCGAGTCGGCGTAGACGATGCCGGCAGGCAGGCCCTCGCGCTCGTTCTCGACATGGGTGATGCGGTAGTGGCAGTCTTCGGTGAAGAAGGCGGGCCACTGCTCGAGCGCATCGCTGTCGATGGCGTCGGCATAGGCGGCGTTGAAGGCGCACAGCGCCAGCAGGTCGATCATGGTGGGTCTCTTCTCTTTTCTGCTCTGGCGGCTCAGGCGCCCATGTGCCGGCGGTAGGCCTTCCAGAAGCCGCGCACCGAGGCCTCGGTGGCTCGCCCCTCGCCCGATGCGGCGCTGTCGCCGCCCATCTCGACGACGGCCTCGTGGTCGGCCGCGCCGGCGATGCCGCGCTGCACGAAGCCGCCGACCGCGCCGTCTTCCATCGAGATGAAGCCGGCCGGCCCCACGAGGTTCGACTGCTTCAGGCGCACCTTGCGCTGCTCGGGGATGTCGTCGGTGTAGCCGATGTAGGTCCAGTTGAGCTCGGTGCGCGCCGTGCCCTTGGGCAGCACCTGCCGGACCGCCAGGCAGTTCTGGATCTGCTGCAGCACGAAGCCGGGGAACACCGACAGGATCTGCAGCGTCACGCCGTCGTCGTACTCCTTGAAGCCCGCGAGCACGCTCGGGTCCTTCAGGCGGTAGCGGTCGTTGTCGGAGCGCAGCGCCTGCTCCTTGTACGAGGCGTCCTTTTCCGCGGCCGCGTCGATCATCGAATAGCTCACGTGATGGCCGCCGGTCTCGTCGACGATCACGCCGCCCTTCTGCGACAGGCGATTGAGCTCGAAGGTGGTGAAGAACAGGTGCAGCAGGCTCGCGTGATAGCTGTCCTTCACGTTCTCCACGTACAGCTTCCAGTTGTTGGGCAGCGCCTGCGTGAAACGGCCGATGACCTCCACCGGCTTGTGCAGCACGCGCTCGATGCGCTGGCAGATCTCGTCGCCCAGGTACTCCTCGATGGAGGGCACGTCCTCGCTGAAGCTGCCGAACACCAGGCCGCAGAACGTGGCGATGCGCAGCTTGCGCGGGCCATGCGCTTCCTTGCAGAAGCTCGCCGGCATGCCGCCCTGGCCCTTCACGCCCTTTTCGAAGGCGACGCCCGTCAGGTCGCCCTGGCGGTTGTAGCTCCACGCGTGGTAGACGCACTGGAAGTTGTCGGTGCGCCCGGACTTCTCGAGTGCGATGAGCGCGCCGCGGTGCGCGCAGCGGTTCTCGAACGCATAGATCTCGCCGTCGTCGTCGCGCACCGCCACCACGGGCGTCTCGCCGGCGAAGGTGGTGCGGTAGCTGCCGCTGTCGGGCAGCTCGGCCTCGAGGCAGAGGTAGTTCCATACCTCGCCGCGGAAGATGCGCGCCTGCTCGTCGCCGGCGAGCTGCGCGTCGCTGTAGACCGCGAACGGGATGCGCGTCAGGCCGGGGCCGGACCAGTGGACCGGGTGGGTGGGGATGTCGTTGTTCGTCATGGCTGTGGCACTTGCTGTCGTGCTTCGATCTGGGTGTGTCGGCGTGGCGTTCACTCGAGCGTGACCTTCGCGCTCTGGATCACCTTGTTCCACTTGACCGTCTCGGCCTGGATGAACTGGCCGGTGCGCGCGCTGTCCCAGCCGCGCGGCTCGGCGCCCTGTTCGGCGAACTTCTGCTTCACGTCAGGCAGTGCGAGCGCGCCTGCCATGGCCTTCTGCGTCGCGTCGACGATGCTGGCGGGCGTGCCGGGCGGTGCCACCACCGCGAACCACGTGACCGCGTTCATGTCGGGCATCTTCTGCTCGGCGAAGGTCGGCACGTTCGGCAACGCCTTCGAGCGCTGCTCGTCGGCCACCGCGAGGATGCGGACCTTGCCGGTGCGCTCGAACTGCAGCGACGAGGAGATGTTGTCGAAGAACACGTCGACCTGCCCGCCGATCAGGTCGACCAGCGCGGGCGCCGTGCCCTTGTACGGCACGTGCGTCATCGTCGTGCCCGTGAGCTGCATGAACAGGCTCGCCGTGAGGTGCGAGGTGGTGCCGTTGCCCTGCGAGGCGAAGCTCACCTTGCCCGGGTTGGCCTTCACGTAGGCGATGAACTCGGCCACGTTGTGCACCGGCAGCTTCGGGTTGACCACCAGCACGTTGGGCACGGTGGCCAGCACCGTCACCGGCACCCAGCGCGCGGGGTCGAAGCCGAGCTTCCTGTAGAGGTGCTGGTTGATCGCAATGGGCGCGGGCGGCGAGGCCAGCAGCGTCTTGCCGTCGGGCTCGGCACGGTAGACCACGTCGGCGCCGATGTTGCCGCCGGCGCCGGTGCGGTTCTCCACCACCACGCCGCCGGGGTAGAGGTCGCGCAGCTTGTCGGCCACCACGCGCGGCAGGATGTCGGCAGTGCCGCCGGCCGGGAAGGGCACGACGAGGCGTGCGATCTTGTTGTCGTTCTGTGCCTGGGCCGACGTGTGGCCGAGCAGGCAGGCGCAGGCGATCAGCGCCAGCATGCGCCGCGCAGTGTGTGGGAACATGTTCTGTCTCCGGGTTCTTCGTGCTTCGAGGGAACTTCAGTGTCCCTTTGCATGCCGGGCACAACAAGCTAGATTTGCGCAATGCGCAAAAACCGAGACCCCGCTCCCAGTGAAGAGGCTGCCGTTCCCGACAAGAATTTCGTGGCCTCGCTGCAGAAGGGCCTCGACGTGCTGACCTGCTTCGGCCGGCAGCACAGCCGCGTCACCGTGTCGGAGGTCGCGCGGATCACGCAGAGTTCGCCCGCGTCGGCGCGGCGATCCCTGCTCACGCTGCAGGCGCTGGGCTATCTCGACAGCGACGGCAAGCGCTACTGGATGCTGCCCAAGGCGCTGCTGGTCGCGCACGCGTACCTGTCGTCGCGGCCCATGCCGTCGATGGCGCAGCCGCTGCTCGACGCCTTGTCGGAGCGCACGCGCGAGTCGGCCTCGCTGGGCATGCTGCTGGACGACGACGCGATCATCATCGCGCGCTCCACGGCGCGGCGCAGCCTGAGCATCGGGCTGGGCATCGGCTCGCGCCTGCCGGCCTACTGCGCGGCGCTCGGGCGCGTGCTGCTCGCCGGGCTGCCGCCCGACGAGGCCGAGCGCCGCGTGCGCGCGATGCAGCGCCCGAGCCTCACGGCGCGCACCGTTACCGATGCGCGCGAAGTGATCGCGCTGGTCGACCGCTGCCGCGAGGAAGGCCATGCGAGCAGCGACGGCGAGCTCGAACTCGGCGTGCGCTCGATGGCCGTGCCGGTGTTCGACCGCTCGGGCAACGTGATGGCGGCGATGAGCATCGCGGTGCGCGCCGAGCGCATGACGCTGGCCGAAGTGCGCGACACCTTCCTGCCGGCGTTGCGCAAGGCGAGCGGCAGCCTCGCGCGGCTGCAGGCAGGGTGAGGAAGAGGGCGCACAGGGCAGCGCCGGTGCAACGGCGCGTGGCCCGGCCGGCAGCATCGCGGCGCCATCACGGTGCCATAGGCGAGAATCGCGCGATGGCTCAAGGCAAGCGAATCTCCGTGGACATTGGCGAGGACGCCCTTCGCGCAATCAAGGAAATGGGCGCCGCTGCGAAGCAGGCGCGCATGGCCGCCGGCGAAGGGCAGGCCGCTGCCGCGGCGCGTCTCGGCGTCCACGTGCAGACGGTCGGGCGCATCGAGTCGGGCGAGCCCGGCGTGGCCATCGGCCATGTGATCGGCATGCTGGCGCTCTACGGCATCGCGACCGAACTGCGGCGCCCCGGCACATAGCAGCAGGAGCAGCAGGCTGCGCCGGCACCGCGGCTGCGGTGCGCGCCGCGCCCCGCGCCTGCGCTGTCGAATGGCGGCAACCTAGCCTTGCGCTGGGTGTCGTCCTACCCGCTTCGCGTTCCCGCCTCCCTACATTGAGTGCCATGGAGACGCGCGGTGCGGCTCCTCCATCATCCGATTCGAAAAGAGAGGCTTCTCATGAAACAACATCTTCTGGTTCTCGCCATTGCATCCAGCTGCTTCGCCATGAGCGCGGCCAACGCCATGACCAAGGACGAATACAAGGTTGCCAAGGAAAAGATCTCGGCCGACTACAAGGTCGCCAAGGCCAAGTGCGACACCATGAAGGACAACGCGAAGGACGTGTGCGAGAAGGAAGCCAAGGGCGTGGAGAACGTCGCCAAGGCCCAGCTCGAACAGGACTACAAGCCCTCGGCCGGCCACGCCAAGAAGGTTGCCGAAGAGACCGCCACCATGAACTACGAAGTCGCCAAGGAAAAGTGCGACGACCAGTCGGGCGATGCCAAGAGCGCCTGCGTGAACCAGGCCAAGGCCGACCACGACAAGGCCAAGGCCGACATCAAGGCCATGAAGGGTTGAGCCCCTGGGCTCGAGGAAAAGCGCCGCAAGGCGCTTTTTTTTCGCCCCGCCGCAGCCGCCGGCTGCGTGACGGCGAAATCCCGCCTCCTCATGTCAAAAGACAGGGCGCTGCGGGCCAAGTTGTGGCAAGGATGACGCCCTCGGAGGATTTGTGGGAGACGGCCTACGTCAAAAAGCGCCGTTCGGCATTTGCGGCGTGCCTTCGCCGGTGCATGGCACGGCTACGATCCCCGGGTAAGCACAGCGCGCGGCCAGGCCTTGCCGATTTGTTCGCGTCGCCTCGTCGCTCACATGAACGACTCCAAAAAACCGAAGAGGAATCCAATGAGCAACGACTACCAGGCCCTGCTGGCCACGCTGCGTGAAGAGGAAAGTCGCGTCGTCGACGGCTGGCTGGACGAAGCACACGTCAGCGAGCCCGGCGCGCGGCGCAGCGCCCAGGTCGAGGCGGCCGAAGTGGTGCGCCAGCTGGGCGACGGGCTGCGTGCCGACGCCGACCCGTCACGCCTCGACGCCCCGGTGTGGGCTCCGCTGCGCGAGACCTTGGCCAACCTCTCGCGCACGCGAGCGGCCAAGGGCCAATCCGCAGCCGACACGAGCGTGTTCGTGCTGTCCCTGAAGAGGCCGTTGTTCGAGGCCATCCAGCGCCGCCTGGGCAGCGACCCCGCTGCCATGGGCAGCGCGATGTGGGCGCTGTCGACCCTGGTCGACAAGCTGGCGCAGCACACGGTCGGCATCTACCAGCTCGCGCGCGAGGAAATCATCCGCCGCCAGCAGGAGGAGCTGCTCGAGCTGTCCACCCCGGTCGTGAAGCTGTGGGACGGCGTGCTCGCGGTGCCGATGATCGGCGTGCTCGACAGCGGCCGCACGCAGATGGTCATGGAGGCACTGCTGCAGAAGATCGTGGAAACCGGCTCGGAGCTCGCGATCATCGACATCACCGGCGTGCCGACCGTCGACACCCTGGTGGCACAGCACCTGCTGAAGACGGTCACGGCCATCCGCCTCATGGGCGCGGACTGCATCATCAGCGGCATCCGCCCGCAGATTGCGCAGACCATCGTGCACCTGGGCATCGACCTGCAGGGTGTGCGCACCAAGGCCACGCTGGCCGACGCCCTGGCCCTGGCGCTGCAGCAGACCGGCTGGCGCGTGACGCGCGGCCCCGTCGCCACGGCCGAAAAGTAAGCGCGACGCCATGGACCGCATTCCCATTCTTCGCATGGGCGAGACCCTGCTGGTGACCATCCAGGTCGACATGCAGGACCAGACCGCCCTCACGTTGCAGGACGACCTGGCCAACCGCATCGCCGCCACGGGCGCCTCGGGCGTGATGATCGACATCTCGGCGCTCGAGATCGTCGACTCCTTCGTCGGCCGCATGCTCACCAGCATCTCGGGCATCGCGCGCATCCTCTCGGCCACCACGGTGGTGGTCGGCATGCAGCCCGCAGTGGCCATCACGCTGGTCGAACTCGGGCTCTCGCTGGAAGGCGTGCAGACTGCGCTCAACGTCGAACGCGGCATGGAACTCCTGCGGCGCGCCCGCCAGGAGAACATCCTTGGCCGTTGAACAAACCGGCGTGCTGCCGCTGCTCAACGAGCAGAACATCGTCGCGAGCCGGCAGATGGTGCGTGCGCTGTGCCAGGACCTGAAGCTGTCGCTGGTCGACCAGACGAAGATGATCACGGCCGCCAGCGAGCTGTCGCGCAACACGCTGATCCACGGCGGGGGCGGTCGCATGCGCTGGGAGTTCGCCGAACGCAACGGGCGGCGCGGCCTGGTGCTGCACTTCGAGGACGAAGGCCCCGGCATCGCCGACCTCGCGCTCGCGCTCACGGACGGCTGGACCAGCGGCTCCGGCATGGGCCTCGGCTTGCCGGGCAGCAAGCGGCTCGTCAACGAGTTCGACATCTCGTCGAGCCCGGGCGCGGGCACCCGAGTGAGCATCACCAAGTGGAAATGACCACCTTCACGGGCTGGACTCACAAGGCCTTCGCGATGGACGACGCCAGCCGCGTCGGCGAGGCGCGCCGGCATGCGGCGCAGGCGGTGGCCGAAATGGGCTGGAGCGAGGTCGATGCCGGCCGGCTGGCGCTGGTGGTGACCGAACTGGGCACCAACCTGCAGCGTCATGCGCGGGGCGGCCGCCTGCTGATCGCCGTGCGCCCGCAGTCGAGCGAGGTCGAGGTGCTTTCCATCGACGACGGTCCCGGCATCCCCGACCTGGCGCTGGCGATGCAGGACGGCCATTCGTCCGGCAGCACGCCCGGCACCGGGCTGGGGGCGGTGCGCCGGCTGGCCGACGACTTCGATGTCCATTCATCGATGCCGGACGGCACGGTGGGCGTGGCGCGCGTGCGCGCGAAGAACGCCGCCGCGCAGCCGGCTTCCATCTTCCAGGTGGGCGCCGTCTGCCTGCCGGCGCCCCACGAGTCGGTGAGCGGCGACGGCTGGGCCTATGCCTTCCACGGCGACCTGGCCACCGTGCTGCTGGCCGATGGCCTGGGCCACGGGCCCGACGCGGCCAAGGCAGCGGATGCCGCGATCGGCGCGTTTGTCCGGGCGCCGGAAGACGACGTGCGCGAGACGGTGCAGCGGGTGCACCGCGAACTGCAGACCACGCGCGGTGCGGCGGTGTGCGCGCTGCGCATCGATGCGGCGGGCGCGACCGTCAGCTACAGCGGCGCTGGCAACATCGTGGGACGCGTGGTGTCGGGCGTGTTCGACAAGTCGATCATCACCCAGCACGGCACCGCAGGCATGCAGATCCGCAAGCCCGAGAGCGCTTCGCTCGAGTGGCCGGACCACGCGCTGGTGGTGCTGCACAGCGACGGCATCGAGACCCGCTGGACGCTCGATCGCATCCGCCCGCTGCTGCAGCGGGATCCCACGCTGGTAGCCGCCGTGCTTTTGCGCGACCATACGCGGCACCGCGACGATGCGACCGTCGTGGTGATCCGCCGAAAGGAATAACCGATGAACAGTCCCGTCGCCATGACCGACCGGGAAGACGCGCTGGCCGCAAGCCGACGCGAGGTGGAGGAACTGCGCGCGGAGCTCGAGGAAACGAACCGCGGCGTGGTCGCGCTGTATGCCGAACTCGATGCCCAGGCCGAGCAGCTCAGGAAGGCCACCGAACTCAAGAGCCGCTTCCTGGCCTACATGAGCCACGAGTTCCGCACGCCCATCAGCGCGATCCGCAGTGTGGCCCGGCTGCTCAGCGACCGCGTGGACGGCCCGCTGACGCCCGAGCAGTCAAAGCAGGTGGGCTTCGTCGACACCACGGCGACCGAACTGGCCGACATGGTCGACGACCTGCTCGACCTCGCCAAGATCGAGGCGGGGCGCGTCGAGATCTCCCCGGCCTGGTTCGAGATGGTCGACCTGTTCTCGGCACTGCGCGGCATGTTCCGTCCGGTGCTGCACAACCCGTCCACCGCGCTGATCTTCGAGGAGCCCGAAGGGCTGCCCAAGCTCTACACGGACGACCGCAAGCTGTCGCAGATCCTGCGCAACTTCGTCTCCAACGCGCTCAAGTTCACGCCGCAGGGCGAAGTCCGCGTCTCCGCCACGCGCAGCGGCGAGCATGCGGTGAGGTTCTCGGTGTCGGACACCGGCATCGGCATCGCCCCCGAGCACCACGCCGCGGTGTTCGACGACTTCTCCCAGGTCGATTCGCCGGTGCAGAAGCGCCTTCGCGGCACCGGCCTCGGCCTGTCGCTGAGCCGCCAGCTCGCGACGCTGCTCGGCGGGCACGTGGAGGTGGCGAGCGAACTGGGCAAGGGTTCGGTGTTTTCCGTGACGCTGCCCGTTCTGGTTCCGACGCAGGACCCGGCCGGGCCGGAGTGACCATGCCGACCGAGCCGCTGATCAGCACCACGATCGACCGGTCGCGCCACACCGTGCTGGTGGTGGACGACAACCCGACCACGCGATACACCACGGCGCGCGTGATCCGCGCGGCGGGCTTCGAGACCTGCGAGGCCGCGACCGGCGGCGAAGCGCTGGCGCTCGCCTCGCGCCAGGTCTCTGCGGTGGTGCTCGACGTGCACCTGCCCGACTTCAGCGGCTTCGAGGTGTGCCGCGAACTGCGCCTGAAACCCGAGACCGCCACGCTGCCCGTGGTGCACCTGTCGGCCACCTTCGTGCGCAACGAGGACAAGGTGGCCGGCCTCAATGCCGGCGCCGACGCCTACCTGGTCCATCCGGTCGAGCCGCCGGTTCTCGTCGCCACGTTGCAGGCGCTGATCCGCGCGCGCATGGCCGAGGAGAAGCAGCGCAACAGCGAAGCGCGCTTCCGCGCCATCTACGACCACGCACCCACCGGCATGGCGCTGATCGACGCCGAGGGCCGCTTCGCCGACGTCAACCCCGCCATGGTCGCCATGCTGGGCCAGTCGCGCGACGCGCTGATCGGCCAGCCGGTGAGCGCATTCGCACCCGACGAGTGGACGGCCTTCGTGCTGAGCCACACCTCCGGGGCGCAGCCGCCGGCTTCTTCATGGAAGGGCGAGTTCCCGCTGCTGCGGCAGGACGGCTCCTGGATCCGGCTCGAGTGGACCATGTCGGCGCACATCGAGCCGGGTCTGCGCGTGGGCATCGCGCTCGACGTGTCCGAGCGCTTCGAGCTCGAGGCGCGCCGGCGCGAGGTGCTGGAGCGCGAGCAGGCGGCGCGCGCCGCGGCCGAGCGCCTGAGCCGCACCAAGGACGACTTCGTGGCCGTGCTCTCGCACGAGCTGCGCAACCCGCTCAATGCCATCGGCGGGTGGGTGCATGTGCTCAAGGTCGGCAACCGCACGCCGGAGCAGATGGAGAAGGGCCTGAACGCCATCGACCGCAGCGTGAAGGCGCAGACACGGCTCATCGCCGACATCCTGGACGTGTCGCGCATCAGCTCGGGCAAGCTGCGGCTGCACCGCGAGTGGAGCGAGCCGCGCGCGCTGGTGAGCGCCGCCATCGAGGCGCTGGCGGCGCCGGCGGCTGCGAAGCGGCTGAGCATCGTGTTCGACCAGGGCCAGGTCGATCCGCCCGCCTGGCTCGACGCCACGCGCTTCCAGCAGATCGTGTGGAACCTGCTGTCGAACGCCATCAAGTTCTCCAGCGAGGCGGGGCGCATCCTCGTCGAGCTGCACCGCGAGGGCGACCTGCTCGACCTGACCGTGCAGGACTTCGGGCGTGGCATCAGCTCCGACTTCCTGCAGCACCTGTTCGACCGTTTCTCGCAGAGCGACTCGCCCGACAACCGCTTCCATGGCGGCCTGGGGCTGGGCCTGTCGATCGTCAGGAACCTGGCCGAGCTGCACGGCGGCAGCGTGTCGGCGCACAGCGCGGGCGAAGGGCACGGTGCCACGCTGCGCGTGGTGCTCGGCGTGGTGCCTTCGGGCGAAGCGCCCCTCGTGCTGCTCGACACGGACGATGCACGCCCCGCGGGGGCCTTGCTGTCGTCTTCGGCGTCCGCCGACCGTGTGCTGGCCGGGCTCGACGTGATGGTGATCGAGGACAACGCCGATGCGAGCGAGATCATGGCGGTCGTGCTGTCCGACGCCGGCGCCACCGTGCGCCTGGGCGTCGACTACGACGAGGCGCTGCATCTGTTCGAGCAGAAATGGCCCGACGTGCTGATCAGCGACATCGGGCTGCCGGGGCGCGACGGCTACGAACTGATCCGCGAGGTGCGGCAGCGCGAACGCGCGCGGGGCAAGCCGCGGCTGTTCTGCGTGGCGCACACCGCCTTCACGCGGCCGCAGGACCATGCCAGGGCCACCGAGGCCGGCTTCGACGCCCACCTGGGCAAGCCGCTGCAGCCCCATGCGCTGCTCGCACTGATCTGCGGCCGGCCGGCGGCGCCAACGCAAGGCTGACCTTCGCTTCACCGCGACTCGCGCGCGGCCGCTCACACCGGCTCCGTAGGCGCCCCGTGGCCGTCACGCGAGTCCGTCGACCTCGCGTCGCAAGGCGCGGGCATGCCCCGGCCGCAAAGGCCGACAGACCCTGCGGGCTTGTCTTTTTCCCGAAGATCCCAACGTTCGACACTCCCTCCACCGGTTCAAAAGGAGAAAACCGCATGCCCGACTACCGCAAGACGCCCGAAGCCATTGCCGCACTGTCCCGGGAACAGTTCCTCGTGACGCAGGAAGGCGCAACCGAGCGCCCCGGAACCGGCGAGTACCTCGACAACGAGGAGCCCGGCATCTACGTCGACATCGTCTCCGGCGAGCCGCTGTTCGCGTCGTCCGACAAGTTCGAATCGGGCTGCGGCTGGCCCAGCTTCACCAAGCCGATCGTGCCGGCGCATGTCAACGAGCTGCGCGACACTTCGCACGGCATGATCCGCACCGAGGTGCGCTCGGCGCACGGCGACAGCCACCTGGGCCACGTCTTCCCCGACGGCCCTTCGGACCGCGGCGGACTGCGCTACTGCATCAACTCCGCATCGCTGCGTTTCATTCACCGCGACGACATGGCCGCGCAAGGCTATGGCGCCTACATCGACCAAGTGGAGGACATCAAGTGACTCAAGAAACCGCAATCCTGGCCGGCGGCTGCTTCTGGGGCATGCAGGACCTCATCCGCAAGTACGACGGCGTGATCTCCACGCGTGTGGGCTACTCGGGCGGCGACGTGCCCAATGCCACCTATCGCAACCACGGCACGCACGCCGAAGCCATCGAGATCGTGTTCGACCCGGCGAAGATCAGCTACCGCAAGCTGCTCGAGTTCTTCTTCCAGATCCATGATCCGAGCACGCGCAACCGCCAGGGCAACGACGTGGGCCTGAGCTACCGCTCGGCCATCTTCTACACGAGCGACGAGCAGAAGCGCGTGGCCGAGGACACCATCGCCGACGTGGACGCCTCGGGCCTCTGGCCCGCCAAGGTGGTCACCGAGCTCGCGCCGGCAGGTGCCTTCTGGCAGGCCGAGCCGGAGCACCAGGACTACCTGGAGCGCATTCCCAACGGCTACACCTGCCACTTCATCCGGCCCGACTGGAAGCTGCCCGTTCGCGCGGGATCGACGCAGTAGGCCGGCTGCGCGAGCAGCGGCCTTGCAGCGCGGCCTTCAGGCGACGGGGCCGCGCTTTCATCGCGAGCGGGCACGGACGGCAGGGGCTGTTACGCGACGGCCGGAGACGTTCCCGAGCCTCGCCGATCGTCGGCGATCCTGCCGGTGCCGGGTCGCCGGAATGAAGCGAAGGAGCGCCGCTACGGCGCCAGCTCGAACATCCGCAGCGGTGCGTCCAGCGACAGCGCGCGGCGCGCCGCCTGCTCGCCGGCGGCGTCGAGCGTCACGAGCAATGCGATCTCGCCTGCGATGCTGGTCGCGATCGGCAGGCCGTCGCGGTAGAGCACACGCGAGCCCGCCACGCGCGGCACCCTGGGGCCGTGCACGATGGTGCCGAGCAGGTTGGCCGGGTCACTGGCCGCCAGCGTGACCAGCGCGCCGTCGCCCGGCTGCCGGCGCACCTGCCGCATCGACGCGACCGCCTCCGGCAGCGCGAACTGCTCGCCCGATACACCCGCAATGAAGCGGCCGCCGCGGATCTCGCCGCGCGCCTCGAGCCGCCGGCATATGCGCACCAGGTCGCGCCACGGTGGCAGCCATGCGGCCTCGCGCTCCAGCAAGCGCCAGCAGATCACGCCGTAGCGGCGCAGCAGCACATGCACGACCTGTTCGATGGTGTCGGGCGTATCCGCCGGTTTCGCCGCGGCCGAAGCCGGCGGTCGCACCAGCGTCCAGCGGCCCGCGTCCTCGATGCCGAAGAGCGGGGTGCGACGGCGGCGCCGCGTGTCGGCCGAGGCGCGCTTCGATGCCGGTACCAGCAGCGCGCGCAGTCCGGCATAGCTGTCGCAGCGGGCGCGGCCCTTGGCCACGAGTTCGGTCAGTGCCTCCTCGATCTCGACCGGCAGCAGGCGCGTGCCCTGCGCGATCTCGTCGAAGAAGCAGGCGCCGTGCTGCGCCAGGTGCGCGGCCACGCGCCCGGCGCGCGAGCCGAGGCTGTCGTCGTCGGCCGGCGGCGGCGCTAGCGCGGTCCACAGCGCGGCACTGCGGCGCGGCAGCAGCACGACCGGCGTGGCACGCAGCGACAGGCTGCCCGCGCCCTTGCGTCCCTCGGCGGCATGGGGCCGCAGCCGGGTCCACAGCACGCGTCCCGCGGTGCACAGGTCGTCGAGCCAGGCGCCGGCGTAGTCGGTCACGCGCGCGGGCAGCAGTTCGGCCTCCCACAGCGGCGCCGGCGCCTCGTAGCCTTCGAGCTGCGACAGGATGCCCGCAAGCGCCTCGGGCCCGCGCACGCGCGCGGCCGGGCCGATGTGCTGCCACTCGAAGAGAAAGCGCACGAAGTCGCGCGGCTCGACCGGCTCGATCTCGTGCCGCAGCCGCTTGAGCGTGTAGCGGTGGATGCGCGCCAGCAAGTGGCGCTCGCACCATTCGATCTCTGCCGTGCCGGGCGTGAAGCGTCCGCGCAGCACGCTGCCTTCGGTCTGCAAGGCGACCAGCGCGCCCTCGGCATCGGCAACGGACAGGCGCAGCGGCGCGGCCAGTTGCGCCACGGTGACCGGGCCGAGGCCGCCCAGCCGGGAGCGCAGCAGTTCGCGCAGCGCGGCGTCGCGGTCGGCCGGGCGCTCGGCATCGGCAGGTGCGGCGACGACCGGCTGCAGCGGCGTGTCGGGAAAGACGGCCTGCAGCAGCGGCAACCGTTCGGCGGCCACCCACAGGCCGCCTGCGGCCTTGCGGCCCCGGGCCCGGTCATCGAGCGGCAGTCGCGTGGCGCGCCCGGCCTTCGCCAAAGCCGCGAGCCATTTCTTCCAGTCGGGCTGCGGCGCAACCTCCTCGTCGCTCACCGCGCCGAGCATGCCCAGCGCCTCGTGCATCTCGTCGGCGCTGCGCGGCTGCGGCCAGGCTTCCTCGCGCACGCTGGCAATGGCGTCGGCATCGAGTTGCCCGATGTCGTCCGCGCTCTCGGGGTCGGTGTAACGGCGGTTCTGCACGGCCTGCGTGCGGCGCTCTTCCAGCGGCGCATCGTCGAGGAACGCATAGGGGCGCGCGCTGAGCGCCTCCATGGCGAGCGGCGACGGCGCGGGAAGATCGCGCGCGATCACCTTCACCTCGCCGGCCTCCATGCGCCGCAGCAGCGCGAGCCAGCCGTCGGCGTCCATCGCGTCGTGCAGGCAGTCGTCGAGCGTCTGCGCCACCAGCGGATGTTCCGGCACCTCGCGCTCGCCGGCGATGTTCTCGGCGCACGCCACCTGGTCGGGGAACACCGCCGCGAGCAGGTCTTCGGAGCGCATGCGCTGCAGTTGCGGTGCCACCTTGCGCCCGCCGCTGAAGCGCGGCAGCGCGAGCGCGGTGGTGGCATTCCAGCGCCAGCGCACGCCGAACAGCGGCGCATCGAGCAGGGCCTGCACCAGCACGTGCAGCGCCGAGGCCGAATGCAGGTAGCGCGCCACTTCGTCGAGCGCGAAGCTGTGGCTGGTGGACAGCGACAGCACGATCGCATCTTCGGTGGCCGCCGCCTGCAGCTCGAAGTTGAAGGTGCGGCAGAAGCGCTTGCGCAGCGCCAGGCCCCACGCGCGGTTGAGCCGGCTGCCGAAGGGCGAATGGATCACCAGCTGCATGCCGCCCGAGGCGTCGAAGAAGCGCTCCATGACCAGCGTGCGCTGCGTCGGCAGCGCGCCGAGCACCGCGTGCGCATGCGCGAGATGCTCGACGATCTGGCGCGCGGCCTCGGCGTCGAGACCGATGCCTGCCGTGAGCAGCGCCGTCGCGGCATCGCGGCCGCCCTCCTTCAGCGCCTGCGCCACGTCCTCGCGCAGGCGTGCCACGCCGGACGACAGCTCGTCGCTGCGGCCCGGCGCCTCGCCGAGCCAGAACGGGATGTTGGGAGCCGCACCGTGCGCGTCTTCCACGCGCACGCGGCCCGGCTCGATCTTCAGGATGCGGTAGCTGGTGTTGCCCAGCTGGAACACGTCGCCGGCCAGGCTCTCCACCGCGAAGTCCTCGTTGACCGTGCCGATCCTGTCCGCCTGCGGCTCGAGCATCACGGTGTAGTCGCCGGTTTCGGGAATGGTGCCGCCGGAGGTCAGCGCCGTCATGCGCGCGCCCTTGCGTTCGCGCAGCAGGTGGTTCACCGCGTCGCGGTGCACGTAGCCTGCGCGCTGGCCCTGGCGCGTGGTGAAGCCTTCGGCCACCATGCGCACCACTTCCATGAAGCGCTCGTGCGTGAGTTGCGCATAGGGCCAGGCGCGGCGCACCAGCGCGAAGAGTTCGTCTTCATGCCATTCGCGGCAGGCCGTCTCGGCCACGATCTGCTGCGCCAGCACGTCCAGCGGCGCGGGCAGAACGCGAAGCGCGTCGAGTTCGCCGCGCCGGATGCAGTCGAGCAGGGCCGCGCACTCGACCAGCTCGTCGCGCGACTGCGCGAAGAGCCGTGCCTTCGGCACGCCGCCCACGGCATGCCCCGAGCGGCCTGCGCGCTGCAGGAAGGTGGCGATGGCGCGCGGCGATCCGAGCTGGCACACCAGGTCGACGTCGCCGATGTCGAGGCCGAGTTCCAGCGAGGCGGTGGCCACCAGCACCTTGAGTTCGCCGCGCTTGAGCCGCTGCTCGGCGTCGAGCCGGGTTTCCTTCGACAGGCTGCCGTGGTGCGCGGCCACCGCCTCCTTGCCGAGGATGTCGCCCAGGTGCCGCGCCGCGCGCTCCGCCATGCGGCGGGTGTTGACGAACACCAGCGTGGTCTTGTGCAGCCACACCAGCTCCGCCACGCGCGCGTACACCTGCGTCCACTGGTCGTTCGACATCACCGCTTCGAGCGGCGTCGGCGGAAGCTCGAGCGCCAGGTCGCGCTGCTTGGCGTAGCCGATGTCGACGATGGCGCACTCGGCCGTGCCGTCGGACCGCAGCGCCCCCGCACCCACCAGGAAGCGCGCCACTTCGTCGATGGGCTTCTGGGTGGCCGACAGGCCGATGCGCACCGGCCGCGTGCCGCCATGCACCTCGCACAGCGCCTGCAGCCGCTCCAGCGACAGCGCCAGGTGGCTGCCGCGCTTGCTCGCGGCGATCGCGTGGATCTCGTCGACGATCACGCTGCGCACGGTCGAGAGCATCTTGCGGCCCGACGCCGAACCCAGCAGCACGTAGAGCGACTCCGGCGTGGTCACCAGGATGTGCGGCGGGCGCCGCAGGCTCTGCTGGCGCTCGCGCTGCGGCGTGTCGCCGGTGCGCACGGCGGTGCGGATCTCGACGTCCGGCAGACCGAGCGTCGCAAGCTCGGCGCGGATGCCGGCGAGCGGCGCATCGAGGTTGAGCCGGATGTCGTTCGACAGCGCCTTCAGCGGCGACACATACACCACGACCGTTTCATCCGGTAACCCTTCCGGCGAAAGGCCGCGACGGAACAGGTCGTCCAGCGCCGCCATGAAGGCGGTGAGCGTCTTGCCCGAACCGGTGGGTGCGGCCACCAGCGTGTCGCGCCCGCTGCGGACCGCCGGCCAGGCTTCTGCCTGGGCGGACGTGGGCCCGGCGAAGGTCCGGGAGAACCAGTGCGCCACGGCGGGGTGGAAGAGGGCGAGGGGGTGGGGGCGCTGACGTGCACGGCTTCATCAGATCGGGATTCGTCGGGCAATGTCAAGCCTGCGCGAGCGCCTTGCCGACGCTGCCTCGGCCTACACGAACTTCATGCGTGGCCCGACAGTGCAACGCAGGCTTGTTTTCGCCAATGGTCGCTTCATGATCAGTTGTTTATTTTTTTGAAGGACCTTGATGGCAGACGACGCAGAAATCTCCAACCATCCCTCCCGGCCGACCGCTGGCGCCGACGAGGCTGCAGCCGACGACGCGAACGCGGACAAGGCTTATGCACGCAATGCGGTCAACCAGACCGGCCGGAAGATCATGAGCTTCGAGGACCGGGCCGCCGAGTGGCATGCCGCCTGCTCGAAACGCATTGCGGCCGACCCGGTGAAGTCGGTGTTGCTGGCTGCTGCC
The DNA here is from genome assembly GCF_902712855.1 of Variovorax paradoxus. NCBI lineage: Bacteria > Pseudomonadati > Pseudomonadota > Betaproteobacteria > Burkholderiales > Comamonadaceae > Variovorax > Variovorax paradoxus. Next base: position 379,622 of record NZ_LR743508.1, on the reverse strand, counting down.
GGCGGTGCCCTGCTGGCGGGCCTGCTGCTGGCGTTCGACCGCTCCGGGTGCCGCTGGCCATGACGGATGTCCCCAGCCCGGAGGAAAGGCTGGCACTGTCGCGCGCTGCGCTGCTGGCGGCGATGGGCTACCGCAGCACCGGCGCGCCATCCGGCCCGCAGCTCGTTCGCATTGCGAAGGCACGCAGCCGCAGCGCCGCGCATGCCGACGCCCCCGCTTCCGAAGGCCTCGGCAGCTTTGTCGGGAAAGTGGAAGCCAAGGTCGAACGCAGCGTGCTGGGGCGCTGGTGGCGCCGCAGCCATCTCAGTACCGCTGTGGAGCTGGGCACGCCCTTCCTGCAGGAATACGCCGCCAGGCACCCGGCCAAGCTGATGGCCGGCGCCGCGGGCGTGGGCTCGCTGGTGGTTCTGGTGAAGCCATGGCGGCTGCTGTCGGTGGGCATGGTCGTCGGCCTGCTCGTGCGCAGCACCAACCTGGCCGGCATCCTGACGGACTACCTGGTGCCGCAGCTCGGGGACACCGACGGGCCGCGGGACGATTTCCTCGACCGGCCGCCCGCCTGAGGTGTTGAGGCGCGGTACCGGCCTGGCGCTGTGCGTCGCGCTCGCAGCGGGCGCCTGGGCCGTCCACACCGGCGCGATCGGGATTTCCGAACGCTGGAACCCCTGGGCGCCGCTCGATGCTGCAGCGCCGCCCGATTGGCTGACGGGCTTCAGGCTCGCACGGGCGCGCCGCGAGCCGGCACTGTGCCTGGCGGCACTCGCGCGCACCGGCATGCAGTACGACCGGCTGCCCGACCGTGCGACCGGCGAGGGCTGCGGCTTCGAGAACGCGGTGCGGCTGCGCGACGCCGGCGTGCGCCTGAGCCCGGCGCCTTCGCTGAGCTGCCCGATGGCGCTGTCGTTCTTCATGTGGGAGACGCATTCGCTACAGCCGGCCGCCCGGCAACGCTTCGGCCAGCCGGTGGCCGCGGTCGAGCACCTGGGCAGCTACGCGTGCCGCAACATCAATCGCGGCGAGGGCGCGACACCGGGCGCGTCGCGAAGCCGGCATGCGACCGCCGACGCACTCGACGTGTCGGGCCTCGTGCTGGCAGACGGCCGGCGCATCACCGTGTCGCGCGACTGGCCGCGCGCCGATGCCCCGACGCCAGGCGGCGAGGCCGCCGGATTGCTGCGCGATGCGCATGCCGGCGCCTGCCGATTCTTCGACGGGGTGCTGGGTCCGGACTACAACGCCGCACACCGCGACCACTTTCATCTGGAGACCGGCGGATACAGCATGTGCCGCTAGCCTGCCGACGGGACGGGACAGCGGTTACCGGGTCAGCGGCTCGGCCGGCTCGACGTGCCCGTGCTGGCCGCAGCCTTCATCGCATGACGCGTGACGGCCCGCGGTGTCGCCGTCGAGCAGATCGCGTGGCGGATTCGTTGAGGGATTGGCAGTGAAGCGGTGCGCAAAGCGATCTTTCAGCAGACCGATTGCGCGCTCGTAGTAAAGCAGTGTCGGCTCGAACTTTCCAGCGACAGGTCGAGCCTGCGGGTGACGCAGGCGAAAGCAGGCGATCCCGCCGATATCGAAACGCCAGAGAGCCCTTGGTACCAGTCGCAGGCTGTCGCTGCGCACCGGGAAAGCCGCCTTGATGGCGCGGTCGTACCCGTGCCCGCTGCCGAACAGGATGACGTCGGGCTTGAGAAGATCGACCTCGTAGCGCAGGACCCTGCAGGAGAACTCGCGCAACTGCGCGGAATGGTCGATCGAGTTGCGGCTGTCGCTGCGGCCCCGAGGCCAGTCCATCTTCATCAGGTTCGCCCAGACAATCGACTTCCGCGTTCCTCCTGCCAGTTCGAGCGCGATGTGGTCGAGCGACTTGAGGAACGCGCCTTGCCCGCCCGTCACGTCCATTTGCTGTCGATAGCGTCCCAGCAGGTCGGCGATGGTTGCCTTGCCTGCGTAGTAATCGCGCAGGCGCCCGTACCAGCCGTTCGTTTCCTTGCCGACGAACATCACCTTCAGCGGTGCGTCCAGATATTCCTGCGAGATGCAGAGCAGGTGCGGCAGGGAGAGTTGCTCGAGATGCTCCGGAAGAAATCCGGCCTCGGCCAGCGCGGATTCGTAGAAGGCATTCAGCTGGCGTTGGATGTTTTCAAGCGGGCTCAAGGGAGGCTCTCGTGGTGCGAGGCAGTATTGTGGGCGGTCGGCGTGGCGCCACGGCCGGCAGGTGCCGGGCGCACACCTGGCGTCGGACAGGCCGGCAAGGCGAGGCATGCGCGACGTCTTCTGCTATTTCGACAACGACATGAATGTGCACGCGCCACGCGATGCAGCGCGCCTTGCAGTACGACTGGGCGGTGCGGCGCGGCCCGTTCCTACAGCGCAGGACGCACGACGGACTTAAGGTGGCAGCCGCCCGATGTCCATCCACGCACCACGCTCCACATCGCCATGAAGCGCACCGCCCGTCTTTCTCTGCGCCGCATCGCCGTCCACGTGGACGAGCCGCGGCCCGGCAAGTTCGAGTGGGTGCTGAACGAGGCACTGTCGCCATCGTCCGAGTCGTGGACCCCGCTGGACCGCGCGAAACGGCCCGTGGACAGTTACCGGAAGGCCATGGCCTTGGGGCTTCTGGCGCTGCAGGCGCTGGTCGACGACCTCGATGCGGGCCCGCGCGCGGCGCAGGAGGACGGGTTGCAGCACGAGGACGAGGACAACGACGATGCGCCGGCCGCACGCGGCAGCCGGCGCGCACAGGACGGCAAGGCCGCGACCCCTGGCCGACGCACCGCATTCGGCTTCGGGCTGATCGGTTGAACGGCGGCTAGGCACCCGTACGGCAACGCAAACCACATACGAAGGAGCCGCTCATGGCTGCAGGCAGGACACTCTGGAAAGGCGCGATCACCTTCGGGCTGGTGCACATCCCGGTCGGGCTGCACACCGCGAGCATCGAGCAGGGCGTGGATTTCGACTGGCTCGACAAGCGCAGCATGGACCCGGTGGGCTACAAGCGCATCAACAAGCGCACCGGCAAGGAGATCGACAAGGACAACATCGTGAAGGGCGTCGAGTACGAGGACGGCAAGTACGTCGTCATCTCGCCCGACGAGATCGAGGCCGTCTACCCGCGCACAACGCAGACGATCGAGATCCAGCGCTTCATCGATGCCGACGAGATCCCGTTCGTCTACCTCGAGCGGCCTTACTATGTGGCGCCGATCAACAAGGGCCAGAAGGTCTACGCGCTGCTGCGCGAGGTGCTGGTCAAGACCGGCAAGGTCGGCCTGGCCAAGGTGGTGATCGCGACCAAGCAGCACCTGGCGGTGCTGGTGCCTTCCGGGCAGGCGCTGGTGCTCAACCTCATGCGATGGGGCGACGAGGTGAAGCCGCTCGAGGGGCTCGACCTTCCCGCGGCCGGTGTGAAGGGCGCCCGCATCACGAGCGCCGAGATGAAGATGGCCGAGCAGCTGGTGAAGGACATGTCGGGCAAGTGGTCGCCCGGCGACTTCAAGGACGAATTCAAGCACGCGGTGATGAAGATCGTCGACAGGAAGGTGAAGGCCGGCGACACCGAGACCGTGATCGAGCCCGAGGAAGAAGCACCGAGCGAAAGCGCCGAGGTGATCGACCTGACCGAACTGCTCAAGCGCAGCCTGAAGGGCGGAGGCGCTTCGAAGGCGGGCGCCAAGAAGAAGGCGCCCGCGCGCAAGGCGGCGGCAAAGTCCGCAACCCGGTCCGCACGCAAGACCACGGCCGCCGACAAGGAAAGAAAGGCCGCCTGAGCGCAGCCGGCACTGCTGGCAAGCTGTGCATCACCCCCTGCAAGGTCGAACGACATGCGTGCACGGCCATCACCACCGAACGAGAGCGAAGCGCATCGCGATCTCCACCGCTACACGCTTGAAAGCGTGAACCGCCTGCTCGGACTGTCGCGCCATGCGGTGCGCAGGCTGGTGCAGCTCGGCTTCGTCACGCCGGCGCGGGGCGCGCGCAATGCCTACCTGTTCTCCTTCCAGGACATGGTGGTGCTGCGTTCGGCACACAACCTGCACGCAGCGCGCATTCCGGTGCGGCAGATCCTGAGGTCGCTGTCGGCCCTGCGGCGCACGCTGCCGCGGACGCCGCCATCCGACGGGTTGCGCGTCGTTGCCGCGGGCAGCCGGGTCGCGGTCCAGCAGGGCGAGCGCCGGTGGGAGCCGGACACCGGGCAGATGGTGCTCGACCTTGCCATCGGCACGCCGCAAGGAGGCGTTCGTCTCCTGTCTCCGGCCAGTGCGCAGGAGCGCTTCTCGCTGGCTGAGTCGCTCGAGCAGGACCAGCCGGCAGCGGCGGAGGCTGCCTATCGCGAGGCGATCCGCCTGGACGACCGCTTCGCGCCCGCTTACCTGAACCTCGGATTCCTGCTGTGTGAATCGGACAGGTGCGACGATGCGGCCGCGCTGTACGACCAAGGGGTGCGGCGGTGCCCCGACGAGCCGCTCATGCACTACAACCATGCGGTCGCGCTCGACAACCTGGGCCGCTCGCACGAGGCGTTGGCGGCCTACGAACGCAGCATGGCGCTCGATCCGGCCCTGGCCGACGCGCACCAGAACGCCGCGCTGCTCTATGCGGAGGTCGGCGAGAAGCAGTTGGCCATCAGGCACTTCAATGCGTACCGGCGCCTGCGCGGGCGTCATCCGGCTGCATGAGCTGGCGCCGATGGGGCACTCGCGGTACCTGTCGGGGCTTCGCGCAACGCCTGCAACGGTTGCAGGAAGGCTTGCTTCATGCATCGGGTGTGTGGGCTGGCCCGCGGCGTGCGCGTGAGATGGGCCCGACAGCGGCTGCGTGCCCGTTCCGACATCGGTGATGTACCCCGCGGCCGGCAGCCTTCATGCCGGCGGGCTGCACGCCACGCGCAGGCTGCAGCGCGCCATCGGCGTGATCTACCGGCCGCAGACCGAACGCCAGAGCCATTGCTTTCATGTGGACCTGCCGCGCGCCAGTTCGACGCGCCGGAGACCTTTCCTTCGGGCACCTGAGCCGGGGCTTGCCGATTGCAGCGGAATCCGCAGGAATGAATTGCGCGGCACGCCGGTTCACACCGCGCCGGTGCGCTTCCATAGTCGGGGCTTCGAAACGAACGCGGAGCGCACGATGCTGCCGTCACCTTTCTACGACGAGGTTCCTCAGGACATCGGTGGCAACGAAGTGTGGGCGCGGGCCCATGCGTCCGGCCACGAAGAAGCCGGCAACGCGGCGCGCGCGCTGCTGGAACGCCTGCTGTCGCTGCTGTCGCTGCTTCGTGCCGGTGGGGCGCGCGTTACTGCAGGTTGGGGTCGTCCCGCAACGCTTCGACAGCCATGTCGATGAAGGCACGCACCCTGTGCGTCGCATGGCGGCCTTCGCGGTGCACCACGTGGATGGGCATGGCGGTGCGCTCGAAGTCTTCCAGCAGCAGCACGAGGGTGCCTTCGCGCACAGCCTGCGCAACCTGGTAGAGCGGCAGACGCGTGATGCCCAAGCCGGCGGCGGCGGACTCGGCCGCGGCCTCGTTCGTCGTGGTGCTGAGCCGGGGCTGCAGGCGGATCGTCACGGGCTTGCCGCCGTCGCGAAAACGCCAGTCGGGTGCCGGCGTGATGCCGGTGGCGAAGATGGTGACGTGCTGCAAGAGATCCTCGGGGCGCTGCGGCGCGCCGTGCTGCCGCAGGTAGTCCGGCGACGCGCACAGCACTTGCCGCACCCGACCGACCCGGACCGCCTGCAGTGAGGAGTCGGGCAGTTCGCCGAGCCGAACCGCCACGTCCACGCCTTCGTCCACGAGGTTGACCATGCGGTCGATGAACCAGCAGTTGACGTCGACCTTGGGGAACTGCGCCAGGTAGCGGCGCACGATCGGCGCGACGTACATGCGGCCGAAATTCGACGACGAGGTCACGGTGAGCAGGCCCTTGGGCGCGGCATGCGCGCCCGCCGCCGTGCCCTCAGCCTCCTCGATGTCGGCCAGGATGCGGCGGCAGTTGTCCGCATAGGTCGTTCCCGCCTCGGTGACCCGGACGAAGCGCGTGGTGCGCGTGAGCAGGCGCACGCCCAGGCGTTCCTCGAGCTCGCCGACGGCGCGCGTGACGACCGAGGGCGAGACGTTGAGCCGGCGCGCGGCGGACGCGAAGCCGCCGGTCTCGACGACCGCCAGGAATGCCGCCATGGCCTGTATCCGATCCATCGATGAGCCTCTTGCGCCGTTGCGGGCCGCGGCGCCTGCATGCCCGGTCCGGTGTGTTTGTTGATGTTTCGAGAATGGTGACTTGCAGCCGGCAGGGATTCTAGAGGCGGGCGATACGAGGGAGCATCGGCTCCACGGACGGGGCATCACCCGTCCGGCACACCATCAAGGAATCTTTCATGAAGCTCTACCACCATCCTCTTTCCGGCCACTCGCACCGCGCACGCCTGTTCCTCAGCCTTGCCGGCGTGAAGCACGACCTGGTCGAGGTCGACCTCGCCGCCGGCGCGCACAAGAAGCCCGAGTTCCTCGCGCTGAACCCCTTCGGGCAGGTGCCGGTGCTCGACGACGACGGCACCATCGTGACCGACTCGAACGCCATCCTCGTCTACCTCGCGAAGAAGCTGGGCCGGGACGACTGGCTGCCGCAGGACCCGGTCGCCTCGGCGGCGGTGCAGAAGTGGCTGAGCGTGGCCGCCGGGCAGATCGCCTACGGGCCTGCCGCCGCGCGGCTCATCACCGTGTTCGGCGCCGGCTTCAGGCCGGAGGAAGTCATCGGCCGTGCGCACGCGATCCTGGCGGTGATCGAGGCGCAGCTCGCGGGCCGCAGCTTCATCGTCGCCGAGAAGCCCACCGTGGCGGACGTGGCGCTGTACAGCTACATCGCCCGCGCGCCCGAAGGCAACGTCGACCTGCAGGCCTATCCGAACGTGCGCGCCTGGCTCGCACGGATCGAGGCCCTGCCCGGCTTCGTCGAGTTCGGCAGGACACCGGTCGGCCTGGCGGCCTGACCGCATCCACGGCCCCGAGGGGCCGATGAACGACAACCCTTGCGCGCGAGAGCCCCATGAACACCCTGTCCAACGACACCGCGGATTCGCCCTGGCACGCCGGCGAGCTCGCCATCCAGGAAAGCATCGGCGTGGTGCGCGTCATGGACAAGCCGGGGCGCATGTACGTCAGGAAGTTCCTGCTCGACCAGCACCGCACGTTCTACCCGCTGCTGCACTTCATCGTGCTCGGCGCGGTCGACCCGCAGGGCGATGCGTGGGCCACGGTGCGCGCGGGCGAACCGGGGTTCCTGCAGTCGCCCGACCCGGCGACGCTCAGCGTCGGCACGCCGCGCGATGCGGCCGACCCGGCCGAGCGCGGCATGGAGGACGGCGACGCGATCGGCGTGCTCGGCATCGACCTGATGACGCGCCGGCGCAACCGGATGAACGGCAACCTGAGCCGCAGCGGCGACGGTGCGTTCGACATCGGCGTGGTGCAGAGCTTCGGCAACTGCCCGCGCTACATCCAGAACCGGAACTTCTCGTTCGCACGCGAACCGGCCCTGCCTTCGAGCGTGCCTGCGATCGAGCTCGATGCGCTCGACGCGCGGGCACGCGAACTGATCGAGCGGGCCGACACCTTCTATGTGGCGTCGTACGTGGATGGCGAGGACGGCACGCGGCAGGTCGACGTGTCGCACCGCGGCGGCAAGCCGGGCTTCGTGCGCATCGGCAGCGACGGCGTGCTGACCATTCCCGATTTCTCGGGCAACCTGTTCTTCATGACGCTGGGCAATTTCCTGCTCAACCCGAAGGCGGGCATGCTGTTCATCGACTCGGAGACGGGCGACATGCTGCAGATGACCGGCGAGGCGAAGGTCATCCTCGATTCGCCGGAGATCGCGGCCTTCGAAGGCGCGGAGCGGCTGTGGACATTCAAGCCGCGCCGCGTGGTGCATCGCCCCGACGGGCTGCCGCTGCGCTGGCGCATGACGCCCGACGGCTGGGCGCCCAACCTGCTCATGACCGGCAGCTGGGACGACGCCGAACGGCGCCTCGCGGCGAAGGCGCTGGCACAGCGCTGGCGGCCTTTCCGGGTGACGCGCACGGTGGAAGAGAGCAGTTCGGTGCGCTCGCTCTACCTGTCGCCCGACGACGGCGTCGCGACGATTCCGCCGCTCGCGGGCCAGCACCTGCCGGTCCGCATGACGCTGCCCGACAGCGTGGAGGCGCTGACCCGCACCTACACGCTGTCGCTGGCACCGTCGGACGGCGAGTACCGCATCAGCGTGAAGAAGGACGGCAAGGCCTCGCAGCACCTGCACACCCTGGCCGAGGGAGACATGCTCGAGGTGCGGGCACCGGCCGGCAGCTTCACGGTGGACGCCTCGCAGCGTCGGCCGGTGGTGCTGCTTGCCGCGGGCATCGGCATCACGCCGATGCTGGCCATGCTGCGTCACCTGGTGCATGAGGGAAAGCGCACACGGATCTTGCGGCCGATCTGGCTGTTCCAGTCGGCGCGCACCCTCGCGGAGCGCCCGTTCGACAAGGAGATCGCCTCGCTGGTCGAGGCCGGCAACGGCGGCGTGCGGTGGGTGCGCACGCTCAGCCAGCCCGGCACGGCGGAGATCGGCCGCGACTACGACAAGGAAGGCCGCATCGACATCGAGCTGCTCAAGGCCACGCTGCCGTTCGGCGACCACGATTTCTATCTCTGCGGTCCTCAGGCTTTCATGCAGGCGACCTACGATGGCCTGCGCGAACTGAACGTTGCCGACGGGCGCATCCATGCCGAGGCCTTCGGCCCTTCGTCGCTCCAGCGTTCGGCCGGTGCCGGTACCGGTGAGGCCGCAGAGGTCGCGCTGGCGCCCGTGGCGACCGAGTCGGTGCGCGTCGTGTTCACCGAGTCGGGCAAGGAAGGGCGCTGGAACCCCGGCGACGGCTCGCTGCTCGAGGTGGCGGAGGCGCGCGGCCTGTCGCCTTCGTTCGGCTGCCGGGGCGGAAGTTGCGGCAGCTGCAGGACGCGTGTGCTCGAGGGCGAGGTGACCTATGCGACGAAGCCGTCGTTCACGGTGGAGGCCGGCGAGGCGCTGATCTGCTGCGCGATGCCGGCCCAGGGGCCGCTGCAGCTGGCGCTCTAGCTTTGCTCGCCCTGCGCCCATTCCCTCGCGATGTCGTCGAGGCTGTGCTGTCCCAGCGCCGGCGCGGGCGCGCGGATGCTGCCGGGGGTGCGCGAGAAGCCGGTCGGTATGCCCAGCATCCGCAGCGCGCCTTCGGTCGGATGCGCATGCGGCTGCACCAGCCCGCTCTCTCGCAGGTGCGGGTCGGCCACCACGGCTTCCATCGACAGCACCTCGGAATGCGGGATGTCGGCATCGGCCAGCAGGGCGAGCCACTGCGCGGTGGTGCGCTGACGCACCAGGTCGGCGAGCATGCCGTAGAGCGCATGGATGTTGCGGCTGCGTTGCGCCGGTTCCATGTATCGCGGGTCTTCGGCCACCTCGGGCCGGCCCGCGAGCCGGAAGAAGCGTTGCCACTGCGCGGTGGTGTAGGGCAGCAGCGCGATGAAGCCGTCCTGCGTGCGGTAGGGACGCCTTGCGCTCGAGAGCAGGCGTTCGTAGCCCATCGGTCCCTCGGGCGGCTCGAACGTGTGGCCGGCGAGGTGCTCGACCAGGGTGAAGGCGGCGAGAGTCTCGAACATCGGCACCTCGATGGCCTGCCCGAGGCCCGAGCGCTCGCGCTCGTACAGCGCCATCGCCACCGCATAGGCCACCGTGAGGCCTGCGGTCTTGTCGGCCACGATGGTGTTCACGTAGGCGGGGTGGCCGGTGTCCGGATGGGCCTGCACGGCTGCGAGGCCGCTCATGGCCTGGATGATGTCGTCGAACGCAGGCCGGCCCGCATAGCGGCCCTTTTCGGAGAAGCCGACCGCTGCGCAATAGACGAGGCGGGGGTTGAGCGGACGCAGCGTGGCGTCGTCGAGGCCGAGGCGCGCCATCGACTTCGGCCGCACGTTCGACACGAACACGTCGGCATGTCGCACCAGGCCGCGCAGCCGCTCGGCGTCGGCCGGCGACTTCAGGTCGAGCACCACGCTGCGCTTGTTGCGGTTGAGGTTCAAGAAGGGCGCCCCCATGCCCGGGTGCCGCGCCGGCGCGACGTGGCGGAACACGTCGCCGTCCTTCGGCTCGATCTTGATCACGTCGGCGCCCATGTCGCCCATGATCTGCGTGGCGTACGGACCCATCGCGACCGAGGTCAGGTCGATCACGCGGATGCCTTGCAGCGGGCCGCTCATTGCACGTTCTCGCCGGCCGGCGCCGAGAGCACGCGCACCGCGCGTTCCACGCCAGGGCCGTAGGCGATGCCGCTGGCGCTCATCGCAGCCTCCATGCCCGCCAGGCAGCCGAGCACCATCGGCGCGTTGAGGTCGCCGAGGTGGCCGATGCGGAAGATCCGGCCCGCGAGGTTGCCGAGACCGCCCGCGATGCCCACCTGGAAGCGCTCGCGCGCCAGCGTGCGCAACGCTTCGGGGTCGATGCCTTCGCGCACCGCGATGGTGGTGACTGAGACCGAGCGCGACTTCGCATCGCGCACATGGAAGGCCACGTCGCCGCGCTCGCTCCAGCCCTCCACCGCGGCCTGCACCGCAGCGGCAAGACGGCGGTGGCGTGCGATGACCTGCGCAAGCCCTTCTTCGAACACCAGGTCGAGCGCCGCCTTCAGGCCCATCAGCAGGCTTTGCGGCGGCGTGCCGCAGAACTTGCGGTAGCTCAGGTCGCTCCTGCGGCGCAGCCAGTCCCAGTAGACGCGCGGCGTCGTGTTGGCTTCGGCGACGCGCATGGCCTTCTCGTTCACGGCCACGAAGCTCAGGCCCGGCGGCACCATCAGCGCCTTCTGCGAAGCGCCGATGGCCACGTCCACGCGCAATGCATCCATGTCGAACGGCGCCGCCGCCAGCGAGGCCACCACGTCGACCACGAGCAGCGCGGGATGCGATGCGGCGTCGATCGCGTCGCGGAAGGCCTGCATGTCGCTGGTCACGCCGCTGCCGGTGTCGGTGTGCACCGCGAACACCGCGGCGATCTCGTGTGCGGTGTCGGCACGCAGCAGCGCTTCCACCGCGCCGGCGTCGGCCGCGCGGCCCACCTCGCAGGCGGTGCGCAGCACGCGCACGCCCAGCCCTTCGGCATGCAGCGCCCAGGCTTCCGAGAAGGTGCCGCTGCCGGCGACCACCACGCACCCGCCCGGCGCCACCAGGTTGCACACGGTGGCCTCCCAGGCCCCATGGCCGTTGGCCGCATACATGAAGACATCGGAATGCCGCGCGCCGAACACGCGCCGCAGGCCGTTCTCGCAATCGGCGATGAGGGTGTCGAGCGCAGGGTCGCCGAGTTCGAGCGGCTGGATGCCCATGGCGTTGACCACCTGGGCCGGAAGCCGCGTCGGGCCGGGGGCATGGAGGAATGGCGTGCCGGGTATGCGAAGTGAGGAGGAGGAAGAGGGGTTCAAGGCGATCGTCCCGAAAAGGTCGCGGCGGTGCCGCGGAAAAGAAGAAGTGCTTCGCGCGCATCTGCGCACGAAGCTTGCTTAAATAAATCGAATGGCAATTTTCATGTATCGCTAAAAGATACTTATCGCGGATGATGCACCAGAATGAAGCCGCACGACGACGGGTTTCTACTGATGAAGTTCGCATTGCTCCGCCCGAACAAAAATGGGAATATATCTGAATGCAATATTTAAAGATCGCAATGCAATACTCAAACAACGAGAGCCGAGCATGAGCAGCATCGAGCCGAACGATTACGACAAGCTCGACGGTGTGGCCATGGCCCAGTTGCTGGCCGATGGCGAAACCACGTCGCAAGCGCTGATGGCCTGCGCCATCGACGCCGCACGCCGCAACGCCGATCTCAACGCCCTGACCTACGAGCGCTGCGACGAATCGCTGGCGCTGGCGCGCGACTGGCAGCCGCGCGGCGTGTTCCGCGGCATTCCGTTCCTGCTGAAGGACTCGGGCCTCGCGTCGACGCGCTTTCCGTCGAGCATCGGCTCGCGGCTGCTCGACGACACCACCTACACCGTCGACGCCACGCTGACCGGCCGCTTCGAGCAGGCCGGGCTGATTTCCTTCGCGCGCTCGACCGTCTCCGAGCTCTGCATGGGTCCTTCGACCGAGGCGGTGCGCAACGGCGGACCCACCTTCAACCCGTGGGACCGCAGCCGTTCGGTCGGCGGTTCGAGCGGCGGCGCGGCCGTGGCCGTGGCCGCGGGCATCGTGCCGGTGGCGCACGGCAGCGACGGCGGCGGCTCGATCCGCCTGCCGGCCGCCTGCTGCGGGGTGTACGGCCTGAAGCCCTCGCGCGGCCGCGTGCCTATGGGCCCCTTCCGCAACGAGGGCTGGGGTGGCATGGCCGTCGACGGCGTATTGACGCGCACGGTGCGCGACACCGCTGCCGCCATGGACGCCATCAGCGGCTACGAGCCGGGTGCGCCCTACGGCGCGCCGCCCAAGGCCGGCAGCTATCTGGAGCTGATCGGCCGCGCGCCCGAGCGTCCGCTGCGCATCGGCGTGTGGCGACAGGCGTGGAACGGCATCGCCATCGCGCCCGAATGCCTGGCGGCCGTCGACCGCACCGTGGCGCTGTGCCGCGACCTGGGCCACGAGATCGTCGAGGTGCCGCTGCCCGACATCGACTACGAAGCCTTCGTGCGCGCACACGGCACCGTGCTGGCCTCGAACATCGTGCTGGCGGTCGACACGCGCGTGAAGCTGCGGGGCAGGGCGCTCGCGGCCGACGACATCGAAGAGGTCATTCGCGACGGCTACGCGGTGGGCAAGGGCATTGCCGCCACCCAGTACGTGGAAGCCATCCAGCGCTTCCATGCCATCGGCCGCGCCTTCGAGGCCGCCATGCGCGGCTGCGACATCGCGATCAGCACCACGCTCACGCAACTGCCCGTGATGCTCGGCGAACTCGCGCTCACCGGCGGCTTCTGGGACTTCCGCACCAAGGTGTCGCGCTACGCCACCTTCCTGGCCGTCATCAACGCCTCCGGCCAGCCGGCAGCGACGCTGCCGATGAACCGCACCGCCGAGGGCGTGCCCATCGGCACGCAGCTCATCGGGCACTTCGGCCGCGAAGACCAGGTGCTGGCGCTGTCCGCCCAGCTCGAGCGCGCGGCGCCGTGGGCTTCGGTGCGCCCGGCCGCGCGCGGCTGAACCCTTCACCTCCCGATTCATTCACCTCGACACCCCAAGGAACCACATGAAGAAGAACCTGTTTCTCGCAGCGATCGCCCTGTGCGCGGCCATGGCCTTGCCGGCCGTGCCGTCCTTCGCCAAGGACGTCAAGGACGACGTGACCGTGAAGGTCGTCATGCATGCGCCGCTGCGCGTGCTCGACCCCATCTTCACCAACGCCTACATCACCCGCAACCACGGCTACCTGGTGTTCGACACGCTTTTCTCGCTGGACAGCGAAGGCAAGCCGCAGCCGCAGATGGTCAACACCTTCAAGCTGTCGCCTGACAAGCTCACCTACACCTTCACGCTGCGCCCCGGCCTGAAGTTCCACGACGGCTCGCCCGTCACCTCGGACGACGTGATCGCCTCGCTGCAGCGCTGGGCCGCGCGCGACGCGCTCGGCACGCGCCTGATGGCCGTCACCGAGAAGATGGCCGCGGTCGATGCGAACACCTTCACGCTGCAGCTGAAGAAGCCCTACGGCCTGGTGCTCGACTCGCTGGCCAAGCCCGGCTCGCCGGTGCCTTTCATCATGCCCAAGCGGCTGGCCGCCACCTCGCCGAACGAGGCCATCACCGAGATGGTCGGCTCGGGCCCGTACAAGTTCGTGCAGGGCGACTTCCAGCCCGGCGTGAAGGCCACCTACGTGAAGTTCGCCGACTACGTGCCGCGCAACGAGCCGGCGAGCAACTTCGCCGGCGGCAAGGTCGTGAACATCGACCGCCTCGAGGTGGTGAACATCGCCGACGGCCAGACGGCAGTGAACGCGATGCGCAACGGCGAGATCGACTTCATCGAGAACGTCGCGCCCGACCTGCTCTCGCAGCTCGACGGCGCGAAGGGCGTCATGACGGCCCCCAAGAGCCGCGAGACCAACATGTACACGCTGCGCATGAACTGGATGCAGCCGCCGTTCGACAACGTGAAGGTGCGCCGCGCCGCCATGGCCGCGCTCTACCAGCTCGACTACCTCGACGCTTCCATCGGCGATCCCAAGCGCTACCGCGTGTGCGGCGCGGTGCTCACCTGCTCGTCGCCCTACAAGTCGGACGAAGGCGCCACGCAGATCCACAAGCCCGACCTCGCCAAGGCGAAGCAGATGCTCAAGGAGAGCGGCTACAAGGGCGAGAAGGTGGTGGTGCTGCACTCGACCGACGTGCGCAGCCTGGTCAACATCGCGCCCATCACCGCGCAGGCGCTGCGCAGCATCGGCATGAACGTCGACATGCAGGCCATGGACTTCACCACGCTGCTGGCGCGCCGCACCAAGAAGGACCCGGTCGACAAGGGTGGCTGGAGCATCTTCCAGTCGAGCATCGTGGTGCTCGACCTGATCAACCCGGTGGTCAATCCGAACCTCGACGGCCGCGGCGAAGCGGGCTACCCCGGCTGGACCAAGGACGACACCATGGAAGGCCTGCGCGACCAGTTCGCCAGCGAGACCGACGCGGCCAAGCGCGCGCAGATCGCGCAGGCCATCCAGAAGCGCGCCTACGACCAGGTGTTCTACGTGCCGCTGGGTGAAATCATCGAGTACAAGGCCTTCGACGCGAAGATGGGCAAGCTGGTGGACGCGCAGCTGCCCCTGTTCTGGTCGAGCAAGTGACGTGCTGAGCCTCGTCTTCAAGCGCCTGCTCGCCGCCGTGCCGGTGGTGCTGATCGTGGCCACGGTGGTGTTCCTGCTGCTGCGCATGGCGCCCGGCGACCCGGCACGGGTCATCGCCGGCGACATGGCCAGCGAGGAAACCATCGCGCAGATCCGCACCAACCTCGGCCTCGACAGGCCGCTGCCCACGCAGTACGCACTGGCCATGGGCGCTATGGCGCAGGGCGACCTCGGCACCTCGATCGTGTCGAAGAAGCCGGTGTCCGCGCTCATCGGCGCGCGCATCGGCCCCACGGCGGCGCTCGCGCTCACCTCGCTGCTGCTCACGGTGCTGCTGGCCATTCCGCTGGGCGTGCTGTCGGCGTGGTGGCATCGCCGCGCGTTCGACCGCGCGACCATGGCGCTGACCGTGCTCGCCTTCTCGGTGCCCGCCTTCGTGGTGGGCTACCTGCTGATCCTGGTGTTCTCGGTCACGCTCAACTGGTTCCCGGTGCAGGGCTACGCGCCGCTGGCCGACGGCGTCGGCGGCTTCCTGTACCGGCTCGTGCTGCCGAGCCTCACGCTGGCCACGGTGTTCGTCGCGCTCATCACGCGCATCACGCGCGCCAGCATGCTCGACGTGCTGGGCGAGGACTTCGTGCGCACCGCGCGCGCCAAGGGCGCGCCCGAGCGCTACGTGCTGTTCCGCCATGCGCTGCGCAACGCGGCCGCGCCCATCGTCACGGTGGTCGGCGTGGCCGTCACCACGCTGATCAGCGGCGTGGTGGTCACCGAGACCATCTTCAACATCCCCGGCGTGGGCAGCCTCATCGTCGACGCCGTGCTCGCGCGCGACTACCCCGTGGTGCAGGGAACGATCCTGTTCTTCTCCTTCATCTACGTGTTCGTGAACCTTGCCATCGACCTGATCTATGTGCTGCTCGACCCCCGCATCCGCTACTGACACGGAACGACCATGCCGGCCGCTGTGACGAATCCTCCTTCCTCCCCCTCTTCACCGGCGCCCGCGCCTTCGCGGCTGCGCGCCGCGGCGCGGGTGCTGCTGCACGACCGCGTGATGCTGGTGTCGCTGCTCCTGTTGCTGCTGCTGATCGCGGTGTCGGTGTTCGCGCCGGTGCTGGCCTCGCACGACCCGGCGGCGATCGCGCCGCGCGACCGCCTGCAGGGCGCGTCGGCCGCGCACTGGCTCGGCACCGACTCGCTCGGGCGCGACCTGTTCTCGCGCATCGTCTACGGTGGGCGGCTGTCGATCTCGCTGGCCCTGCTGGTCAGCGTGAGCTCGGTGGCGGTGGGCCTGCTGTTCGGCATCGTGGCGGGCTTCTTCCGCCGGCTCGACGCCTTCATCATGCGGCTCATGGACGGCGTCATGGCCATCCCGGGGCTGCTGCTGGCCATCGCCATGGTGGCGCTGGGCGGCGCGCAGATCTCGACCATGGTGCTGGCCATTGCCATTCCCGAGGTGCCGCGCATCGCGCGCCTGGTGCGCAGCGTGGTGCTGTCGGTGCGCGAGGAGCCCTATGTGGAAGCCTCGTTCGGCATGGGCTCGTCGACCTTGCGCGTGCTCGTGTGGCACATATTGCCGAGCACCATCAACCCGCTCGTGGTGCAGGCCACCTTCGTGTGCGCGGCGGCCATCCTCACCGAGGCGGTGCTGGGCTTCCTGGGCCTGGGCTTTCCGCCCGAGGTGCCGAGCCTGGGCAGCATCATTGCCGAGGGCCGGCCGTACTTCCAGCGCGCGCCCTGGATCATTCTCTTTCCCGGCGCGTTCCTCGCGCTGCTGATCCTGGCCATCAACATGTTCGGCGACGCCCTGCGCGACCGGCTCGACCCGCGCCTCGCGCGCAAAGGCAGGAACTGATGCCCGACCACACACCCAACCCTTCCGCGCCCATCCTGGAAGTGCGCAACCTGCACGTGCGCCTGCCGGGCACCAGCGACCGCATCTACGCGGCGCAGGACATCAGCCTCACCGTGGCGCGCAAGGAGATCGTCTGCATCGTCGGCGAGTCCGGCTCGGGCAAGTCGGTGACCGCCGGCGCCGTGATGGGCCTGCTGCCCGAGGAAGTGCTCACGCTGGAGCGCGGGCAGATCCTGCTCGAAGGCAAGGACATCACGCACACCTCGCGTGCCGGGCTGCGCGCGCTGCGCGGCGACCGCATGGCGATGATCTTCCAGGAGCCCATGACCGCGCTGAACCCGCTGATGCGCGTGGGCGACCAGGTCGCCGAGGTCTTCGAGTTCCACCAGCCTTCGCTCGGCGCGGCCGAGGTGGCGAAGCGCGTGCTGGCCTTGCTCGTCGACGTGAAGCTGCCGTCGCCCGAGACGCTTCGCAGCGCCTACCCGCACCAGCTCTCGGGCGGCCAGCGCCAGCGCGTGATGATCGCCATGGCGCTGGCCATGAAGCCCGCGCTGATCATTGCCGACGAGCCCACCACCGCGCTCGACGTGACCTCGCAGGCACAGGTGCTGCGCCTGCTCAACGAGCTGCGCGACAGGCACGACAACGGCGTGCTGTTCATCACGCACGATTTCGACGTGGTCGCCGAAATCGCCGACCGCGTGATCGTGATGCAGCACGGCCGCATCGTCGAAAGCGGCACCGCGCGGGAAGTGCTGCGCAACCCGCAGCAGCCGTACACGCGCAAGCTGCTGGCCGCGGTACCGCGCGGCGAGTTCGGTGCCGACGCGCACGAGAAGGGCGCCGGCACCGTGCTCGAGGTGAAGGACCTTGCCCTGCGCTACGAGACCGCGAGCTTCTTCGCCTCGCGCCGCCGCGTGGTGAATGCGCTCGACGGCGTCTCGCTCTCGCTCGCGCGCGGCGAGACGCTCGGCGTGGTGGGCGAGTCGGGCTCGGGCAAGACCACGCTGGGCCGCTGCCTGGCGCACATGGCCGCGCCCACCGGCGGACAGGTGCTGCTCGACGGCATCGACGTGACGCACCTCTCGCGCTCGCAATGGCGTGCCCACTGCAAGCGGGTGCAGATGATCTTCCAGGACCCGTTCCGCTCGTTCAACCCGCGCATGAGGATCGGCAGCTCGCTCGCCGAAGGACCGATGAACTACGGCGAGACCCGCGCCGAGGTCGAGGCCCGCATGCTGCGAATGCTCGCGCTGGTGCAGCTCGACGCGAGCGCGCTGCAGCGCTTTCCGCACGAGTTCTCGGGCGGCCAGCGGCAGCGCCTGTCGATCGCGCGCGCGCTCATGATGGAGCCCGAGGTTCTGATCGCCGACGAGGCGGTATCGGCGCTCGACGTATCGGTGCAGGCGCAGATTCTCGACCTGCTGGAGGAGATCCGCGCGCGGCTCGGCCTGAGCATCGTCTTCATCACGCACGACCTGCGCGTGGCCGCGCGCCTGTGCCACCGCATCGCGGTGATGCAGCGCGGCAAGGTGGTCGAACTGGGCACGGCCCGCCAGGTGTTCGGGCAGCCCACTGCCGCCTACACCCGCGAGCTGCTGTCGGCGATCCCCGGGCAGAAGCCGCAGGTGGCCGAGGAGGCGCTGGCATGACGCGCATTGCACTCATCAGCCAGTCGGCCAATCTCGCGTACTTCGCGCCGCTGGTGCAGGCCGCCGCGCCCGAACTCGACGTGGTGGTGTGGCCCGACCCGGCCTTTCGCGAGGCCGAGGTCGCGATGTGCTGGAACGCGCCGCCCGGCGTGTACGCGCAGATGCCGAGGCTGCGGCTGGTGCACAGCATCGCCGCCGGCGTGGACAACGTGGTGGCCGGGCAGGACCTTCGCGGCCTTCCCGTGTGCCGCGTGGTCGACCCCAAACTGGCCGACGGCATGGTGCAGTACGTGCTGTGGTCCGTGCTGCACTTCCATCGCAGGATCGACGTGGCCATGGCCAACCAGCGCAACCGCGTCTGGCAACGCCCGCTGCAGACGCCGGCCGCCGATTGCCGCGTCGGCCTCATGGGGCTCGGCAAGCTGGGCGGCGCCATTGCGCGCAGCCTGCTGGGCCTGGGCTACGCGGTGAACGGCTGGTCGCGCAGCGCGCACGACATCGAAGGCGCGGCGATGTTCAGCGGCGCCGAGGCCTTCGACGACTTTCTCGGCAAGACCGACGTGCTGGTCTGCGTGCTGCCGCTCACCGACGCCACGCGCGGCATCCTCGGCAAGCGCACCTTCGACGCACTGCCGCGCGGCGCGGCCGTCGTCAATTGCGGGCGCGGCGAGCACCTGGTCGCGTCCGACCTGCTCGCGGCGCTCGACAGCGGCCAGCTGCGCGGCGCGGTGCTCGATGTGTTCGCGAGCGAGCCGCTGCCGCAGGACGACCCGCTGTGGCAGGCCCCCGGCGTGGTCGTCACGCCGCACATGGCGACCATGGCGTCGTCCGCCGTGGTGGCGCAGCAGGTGGCGGACAACGTGCGCCGGCTCGAGGCCGGCCAGCCTCTTCACAACGCGGTCGACATGAGCCGCGGCTACTGAACCCTTTCATCCTTTTTCCCCTGATTCCGCTGGAGACCCCATGAGTTTCGAAGACCCCGCCATTTCCGTTCCCATTCCGACCCGTTCGCCACTGGACCCGCAGGTCGAGCAGTTCGTGCGCGCCATGGACGCCGACGCCGGCAAGTTCGGCCGCCGCGAGACGCTGTCGATCGCCGAAGCGCGCGAGATCGCCGAGACGGTGCGCAAGCGTTGGGTCGCCGGAGGCCCGGAGATGGCCCGCAGCGTGGAGCACTCGGTGCCCACCCGCCATGGCGACGTGCGCGTGCGCGCCCACTACCCCGCGCAACGTGACTTGAAGGGCGTGTTCGTCTACCTGCACGGCGGCGGCTTCGTGCTCGGCAGCCTCGACACGCACGACCGCGTGATGCGCGAGTACGCGCAGCGCGCGGGCATCGTGGTCATCGGCGTGCACTACACCCGCGCGCCCGACGCCAAGTTCCCGCGCCCGATGCAGGAGTGCGCAGACGTGCTGCGCTGGGTGGCCGCCAACGGCGCGCTGCTCGACGTCGATGCCACGCAGCTGTTCGTGGGCGGCGACTCGGCCGGTGCCAATTTCTCGATGGGCGCGAGCATCGAGCTGCGCGACCGCGGCGAGAAGATCCTGAAGGGCATCGTGCTGAACTACGGCAGCGTCAGCAGCAACCTGTACCGCAATTCGGTCATCCAGTACGGCGGCGGCGACTACGGCCTCTCGCTCATGAGCATGATGTGGTTCCGCGCGATGCACGTGGCCACCGGCGCCGACCTGACCGACCCGCGCGTCGACATCCTGCGCGCCGACCTGCGCAGCCTGCCGCCCACGTGGATGGTGGTGGCCGAGTGCGACCCGGTGCACGACGACATGGTCGAGCTCGGCGAGATGATGCGCGCGGTCGGCAACGACGTGCGCATGAAGGTCTACCGCGGTGCCGCGCACAGCTTCCTGGAAGCGGTGTCCATCTCCGACCTGGCGGTCGAGGCCTTCGAGGACACCGCGCGCTGGCTGCGCGAGCGTTCGGCCGCCGTCGCGAACTGAGGGCGCGCCATGTTCGTACAACCGGCCTACGCCGAGACCGACATCGCCGCGCTGCATGCCGGCATGCGCGCCTGGAGCTTCGCCACGCTGGTCACGCAGGGCGCGAGCGGCATCCAGTCGTCGCTGCTGCCGTTCCTGGTCGACACCGCGACGACGGAGCACGCGCCCTTCGGCACGCTCGTCACGCACCTGCCGCGCCACGACCCGCTCTACCAGGACCTGCTGCAAGCCGCCGAAGTGCTGGTGATCTTCCAGGGCCCGCACGCCTTCGTGTCGCCGAGCTGGTACTGCAACCAGATGACCTTCCCGACCTGGAACTACACGCTGGTGCAGGCGCGCGGCAAGCCCGTCGTGACCGAGGACCAGGACAAGGTGATGGCCGTGCTGCGCCGCACCGTCGCGCACTACGACACGCCGCTGGGCGGCAGCTGGGACTTCGAGAAGATTCCCATGTCGCATACCGGCTCGCGCCTGCGCGTCATTGCCACGCTCGAGATCCCGATCACCTCGCTGACGGGGAAAATGAAGCTCAACCAGGACAAGTCCGTCGAAGACCGTCTCGGCGTCATCGCCGCGCTCGAGGCGCAGGGCGATGCACAAAGCATCGACATGGCCCGCCTGATCCGCGCGCAGAGCGACATGCGCGAGGCCCTCGCAGCCCTTGCAGCCCCATCGCTGGAAAGCACCTCATGAACCTTGCCGACATCCCTCTCCAGAGCACGACCGACGCCGTCCAGGCCGCAGCCGCAGCGCCCGCATCCACCGAAGCCCAGGTGCGCGAAGACCTCGCTGCGCTCTACAGGCTGGTGGCGCACTTCAAAATGACCGACCTCATCGACACCCACATCAGCGCGCGCGTGCCGGGGCCGGAGAACCATTTCCTCATCAACCGCTACGGCGTGCTCTTCCACGAGATGCGCCCGCAGGACCTGGTGAAGATCGACATCGACGGCAGGCCCGTGGACCCCGGCGATCCCGAGACCACCAACCGCGTGAACGCGGCGGGCTTCACCATCCATTCCGCGGTGCACATGGCGCGCCACGACCTGGCCTGCGTGATCCACACGCACACCGCCGACGGCATCGCGGTGGCCTGCCGCGCCAAGGGCCTGCTGCCGATCACGCAGCATGCGCTGCGCTTCTACGACCGGCTCGGCTACCACGACTACGAGGGCATCGCCGTCGACCTGCAGGAGCGCGAAAGGCTGGTGGCCGACCTCGGACCGCACAAGGCGATGATCCTGCGCAACCACGGCCTGCTGGCCGCCGGCACGACCATTCCCGAGGCCTTCGTGAACATCTACTTCCTGGAGCGCGCGTGCCAGGCGCAGGTCAAGGCGACCTCGGGCGGCGACGAGCTGGTCTATCCGTCGGCAGAGGTGTGCGAGCGCACCGCGCGCCAGTTCGAGCGGCCCACCGCCATGGCCTACTGCAACCGCGTGTGGGCGGCTGCATTGCGTCTGCTCTGAGGCAGGCGCATCGCGCTCAGGACAGGCCGGCCTTGCCGCTGAGCGCCTTGGTGGCGCTCATCAGCATCGGTGCGAAGCGCTTGGCGAAGGCGTCGGCGCTCCAGTCGGCGAGCGAGCCCGAGATGTCGATGGCGGCGATCGGGCGGTTCTCGTTGTCGAGCACCGCACTCGCCAGGCTGATCTCGCCGAGCATGCTTTCTTCCGACGCGATGGCATAGCCGTCGATCGCGCTCTTCGCGATCATTTCGCGGATCTGCGCATGGTCGGTCACGGTGCGCGAGGTGAGCGGCGTGGCGGTCGTCCGCGCGAGGATGCCGTCGACCTCCTCGGCGGGCAGGTGCGACATGATCGACCGGCCGCTCGCGGTGTGGATGGTGGCCAGCCGGCGGCCGATGAGCGTGGTGGTGTAGGTCTGGCGCTTGGTCTGGCGGCGCAGCGCGAAGATGATGGTGAGGTCGTCGAAAAGGCTCAGTTCCACGCGCTCGCCCGATTCGCGCTGCACGTCGACGATGAGCGGCGTGGCGCGCTCCAGCAGCGGCACGCTGCGCAGGTAGTCGAAGGTGCGCTCCAGGATCTTCTTGCCCAGCACGAAACCGCGCCCGTTGATGCCGCGCTCTAGATAGCCCAGCGTGACCAGCGTGTAGGCCATGCGCTGCGCCGCGCTGCGGTCCATCTCGCAGTGCTCGGCGATGTCGTTGAGGCTGAGCGGCGACGGGTGGTCGGCGAAGCACTCGAGCACCTTCATGCCCTTGGCGAGAGACTGGATGTAGAGCGTGTCGGAGCGGGCTGTCATTGCGTTGGCATTGGCGGGGGCGCCGTGGGAAGCGGAAGGCAAAGGATAGCGTAAAAGTATTGCATCGCAATGCTTGTAGTGCGACTAACGATATGTATTTTGCCTTGGTCCACGCCGGAGCCCCCTGGGCCGGTCACGCCCCTTCGACGAACCGCAGGTCCCGCTCGGCGCCGTCGCCCAGCGCCTCGAGCGCGGCCTGGTAGTCGGGGCTGTCGTGGGCGGCCTTGGCCTGCTCGAGGCTGTCGAACTCGATCAGCACCACGCGCTGCAGCACCCCGGCTTCATAGACCTCGGCAGGCATGCCCCGCGCCAGGAAGCGCCCGCCGCCGGAGGTGATGGCCGGGCCGGCGAGCTTGGCGTAGGCGGCGAGTTTTTCCGGGTCGTGGATGGCGCGGTACGCACTGACCCAATAGGCTTTTGCCATGGTGATTTCCTTCAGTCTGGTGGATGAACAAAGCGCTTGCAACGGCTCGGGGCAGGCAATGAAATGCCGCCACCGGGCGGCCGCTTCGCCCGGATTCTGCCGGACCGCGCGATCGGCTGCACGAGCCCGCTGGTGCGGCTTTCCAGCCCCGGCGGCCACCCGCCGCACCGGCGTTCCGGTGCGGTGCCAGCCGGCAGCGAGCTGCTCAGTCGATCAACCGGAGCGCCGACTCCCAGGCCATCTGCGCGTGCGCCAGCCCTTCCTCGCGGTTGAACTGCGCGGCGGTGCGCTCGCACACGGCCGCGGATGGCAGGCTCAGCTTGCGTCCGCCGCTCAGGGCCTTCACCTGCGCCTGGCAGGCGCGCTCCAGGAAGTAGATGTTCATGAAAGCCTCGGCGATGGTGCGTCCCGCGGCCAGCAGGCCGTGGTTGCGCAGGATCATCGCGCGGTGGCTGCCCAGGCTCGCCACCAGCCGGTCGCGTTCGTCGAGGTCGAGCGCGATGCCTTCGTAGTCGTGGTAGCCGAGGTGGCCGTAGAACTTCAGCGCGTGCTGGCTGATGGGCAGCAGCCCTTCTTCCATGCACGACACCGCAATGCCGTCGGCGGTGTGCGTATGGATGACGCACGCGAGGTCGTGGCGCGCCATGTGCACGGCGGAGTGGATGGTGAAGCCGGCGGCGTTCACGCGCTCCGATGCGTCGGACGCGTTCACGGCCTTGCCGCTCGGATCGATCTTCACCAGGTCGCCCGGCTGCATCTCGTGGAAGAGCACGCCGTAGCGGTTGATCAGGAAATGGTCGGGCGTGCCCGGCAGGCGCGCGCTGATGTGCGTGTCGACCAGGTCCGTCATGCGGAAGTGCGCGATCAGGCGGTAGAGCGCCGCCAGGTCGTGCCGCGTGCGCGCTTCGGCCTCGGCGATGGCTTCGGGGGACATTGTCTCGTTGGTGTTCGTCATGCGTGTGGTGCGGCCTCGAGGCCGGGTTGTTGCCGGATCAGTTCCGCCACGGCCAGGCTCTGCGCATCGCCCTGGCGCTCCAGCGCCGCGATCACGCCGAGCCGGTCGGCCACGGACTTGTCCTGGTTGAGCTTCATCTTTCCCTCGATGCGCGCGATGGGAATGCGCACCGCTGCAATCGCCTTCAGGCGCAGCGCGGTGTAGTCGGCCGGCACGCCGGGCAACGACCACTCGCCGCCCAGCGGCGTGTCGTAGGTGGCCACCGTGCGCTGCAGCACCGCGTGGATCGCATCGGCGTCCTCCACGACCTGCGGCGCGCCGTGCACGTGGATGGCCGTGTAGTTCCAGGTGGGAAAGGTCATGCGGTTCTCGTACCAGCTCGGCGAGATGAAAGCATGCGGACCCTGGAAGATCACCAGCGCGGGCGCGCCCGCCTTCAGGTCGCGGAACTGCGCGTTGCCGCGTGCCAGGTGCGTGGTCAGAAGCCCGTGCGGGCCCTCGTCGTCGACCAGGAAGGGCAGGTGCGTGGCGTTGATGCCGTTCTCGCCGTGCGTCACGAGCGTGGCGAAGCTCCATTCGCGCATGCGCGCGCGCAGAAGCGCCTCGTCCTGCTCGGCGTAGGCCGGTGGCGTGTACATCGGTGCGGTCCTCAGGCGTGGCGCTGCAGCCAGGCCACGGTGTCGTCGAAGGCCTCGCCGGCCACGTCCGCGATGGCCACGGCTTCGAGAAAGCTGTGCACCGTGCCCTTGTAGACCTTGGATTCGAGGTCGACGCCGGCGGCCTTCATCTTCCCGACCATGTCGATGTTGTCGTCGTACAGCACGTCGCATTCGGTGATGACCATGAAGACCGGCGGAATGCCGCGCAGTTCGGCGGCCAGCAGGTTCATGCGCGGATCGGTGAAGTCTTCGGCGCGGCGCAGGTAGTTGCGATAGAACCAGACCATCATGTGCAGCGACAGGCCGTAGTCGCCCGCGCCGTAGCGCACCACGGAATCGCGGTACAGGTTGGTGCTGAATCCGGTGTAGTTGAGCACCATGCCCTTGATCGGGCTCGCGCCGTGGTCGCGGAAGTGCAGGCAGGTGTTCAGCGAGAGGTTGCCGCCCGCCGAGTCGCCGCCGATGAAGAACTGCGCCGGATCGAAGCCGATCTCGGCCGCGTTCGCTTGCAGCCAGTTCACGGCGTCCACGCATTCCTCGATCGGCTGCGGGAAGCGGGCCTCCGGCGCGCGCGTGTAGTTGATGCCGACCACCACGATGCCGGCGCGCCCGGCGTACTCGCGCATGATCCGGTCGTGCGTGTCCGTGCTGAACAGCACGAAGCCCCCGCCGTGGATGTACAGGAAGGCCCCCGGCATCCTGATTTCGGCCGGGTAGTGGATGCGCATCTCGATCTCGCCGTGACGCGTGGGAATCCTGCGGTTCACGGTGCGCGCCATCTTCGGTCCGCCTTCGGTCCAGGGGGCGCGCACCTTCTCGGCGATGTCGCGGCCCTGGCTCATCGGGACGGTGTCGCGGCGCGGATACTGCGAGGCGTCGGCCGCCATGCGCTGCACGAACTCGCGGACCTGCGGGTCCAGCGGCGCGGGCGCGGCGCCTTCCAGCGAGGCGGCGAAGAGGGGATCGATCTGGGTCATGGTGCGTGGCCTGTTGGTCATGAAGAAGAAGGAGGCGAAGAGGGGAGTGGAGCAGCGCGCGCTCAGTAGCCGCGTGCCATGTCCACCTGGTTGAAGAGCGGCTCACCGGTGCGAAGCTGCGCCACGTTGCGTGCGATCTGCGAGGCCACCACGTCGAAGGCGGCCATGGTTGCCATGTGGGGCGTCACGACCACGCCGGGCGCGTTCCACAAGGGGTTGTCGGGTGGCAGCGGCTCCTGCTCGAACACGTCGATCACCGCGCCGCGCAGCCGGCCGCTGTCGATCGCCGCCAGCAGGTCGGCCTCGACCAGGTGTTCGCCGCGTCCGCAGTGGATGAGCGCGCCGCCCTCCGGCATGGCGGCGAAGGTGCGTGCGTTCAGGATGCCGCGCGTCTGCGGTGTCAGCGGCAGCAGGCACACCAGCACGTCGACCTGGGAAAGGAAGGGCTCGAAACCTTCCTCGCCGCTGAACACTTCCACGTCGGGAATCTCGCGGGCCGAGCGCGCCCATCCGCTCACCGTGTAGCCCAGCCGCGGCAGGAACGAGGCGATGTGCCCGCCGAGCTCGCCGAGGCCCATCAGCCCCACGTTGCATGACGAGGCGGGTGTCTGCAGCGGGCGCTTCCACTCGCGTGCGCGCTGGCTGGCCATGGCCTGGTCGATCTTGCGGTGGAAGTGCAGCACGCCCCACAGCACGAACTGCAGCATGCCGTCAGCCAGCAGCGGGTCGACCACGCGGCACACCGGCAGGCCGCGCAGGTCCTGCCCGGCCACCACGTTGTCGACGCCGGCCGCGATGCTGTGCACCAGCCTCAGGTTGGGCATGCGTTCGTAGATGCCGGGCGGCGACTGCCAGCAGGCGGCCACCTCGGCGTCGAGGCAGCGCGGGTCGGGCCAGGTGGCGATGTCGAGCGTCGGGTCCGCGGCCAGAAGCAGCGGGCGCAGGAAGTCCAGGTTGGCGGAACGGCTCAGGAGGGCGACAGTGGTCATGACTCGGCGAGAAGGTGCAGCGCCAGCGCGTGGTACGCCGGAAGGGTGGTCGGGTCGAGGCCGGCATTGCCGGCCCTGGGGTGGGAGGCGAAGCGTGCGATGGTCATCTCCGCCACGGGATCGATGTAGATCCCCTGGCCGTGGATGCCGCGCGCGCAATACGCGCCGTGGGCGTTGTGCGTGACCCACCACATGTGCCGGTAGCTCCAGCCCGGCAGCAGCGCGTAGCCCGCGTGCGCGAAGTGCGCAGGGCTGCCGCCGCGGCGGATGTCCTCGATGGCGGCCTCGGGCACGATGCGCCGTCCGTTGTAGAAGCCGTTGCAGCGCATTACCTCGCCGAAGCGCGCCATGTCGCGCAGCGTGCCGTTGAAGGCGCCGCCCGCGCCCGCGAGGCGCTTGCCGTCCACGCCGAAGTAGGCGTCGTGCTCGGCGCCCATCGGGCCCCAGAGGCGTTCCTCGACCAGCCTTTCCAGCGGCTGGCCGGTCACGTTGCACAGGATCCAGGCCAGCACCTCGGTGTTGACCGTCTTGTAGGCGAAGGCTTCGCCGTGCCAGTCGTTGCGCTGCACGGTGCAGACGAACGCCCGGATGCCGGCGGGGTCGATCACGCCGGGTTCGCGCGGCAGCTGTCCCGCCGCGCGCAGGTACGACCAGACCTCGGCGCCGGGGCGCGTGTAGTCCTCGTCGTATTCGAGCGCGGTGGTCATGTCCATGGTCTGGCGCACGGTGGCGTTGCCCCAGGCGCTGGCCTCGAGCTCGGGCACGTAGGCCGTCACCAGCGCGTCGGGGTCGATGCGCCCGGCCACCATCTCCGCCGCGGCCAGCGTGCCGACCAGCGACTTGGTGACCGACATGCACACATGCGGCGTGTGCGCGCGCAGCGGGCCGTCGTAGTGCTCGTAGACGATGCGGCCCTTGTGCAGCACCACGATGCCGTCGGTGTGGTTGGCCGAGAGCGACTGGCGCCAGCTCATGGGCGCGGAGCCGCCCAGCGGCGTGAAGGCGACCGTGTCGATGTCGTCGCGCAGCGCGCGCGGCAGAGCGCTCGGCGGGCCCTCGCCGCGCCACACCTGCGTGGTGGGCACGCCGGTGCGCAAGGCGCAGAAGCGTTCGCGCACGCGGGCTTCAGACCAGGCCTCGGGGTCTTCGACGCGTCGTGGCGCACCCATGCGCCAGCCGAGTTCGGGATGGCCTGGCGTCATGCTGCGAACTTGTGTTCGAAGAAATCGAGGCCCGGCATCGCGCCGAGCAGCTGGCGCGTGTATTCGTGCTGCGGGGCGCTGAAGAGCTGCCCCGGCGCGCCGCGCTCCACGATCTGGCCCTTGCGCATCACCACCACCGAGTTCGAGATCTCGGCCGCCACGCGCAGGTCGTGCGTGATGAACATCATGGTCAGGCCCAGCTCGGCCTTCAGTTCGGCCAGCAGCGCCAGCACCTGCGCCTGGATCGACACGTCGAGCGCGGACACCGCCTCGTCGGCGATCAGCAGGCGCGGCTTCAGCGCCAGCGCCCGCGCGATCGAGATGCGCTGGCGCTGGCCGCCCGAGAACTCGTGCGGAAAGCGGTTGACGGCCGAAGCCCCCAGGCCTACGCGGTCGAGCAGCGCTGCCGCGGACTTCAGCGCATCGGCGCGCGGCGTGCCGAAGATCATCGGGCCGCGCGCGATGGCGTCGCCCACCTTCTGGCGCGGGTTCAGCGAGGCGAACGGGTCTTGGAAGATGATCTGCACCTGCCGGCGGTACTCGCGCAGCGCGGCTGCGTTCTGCGTGAGCACCGGCTGGCCGGCGAACGTGATGGCGCCGCTGTCGGGCTCGATCAGCCGCATCACCATGCGCCCGAGCGTGGACTTGCCGGAGCCCGACTCGCCCACCACCGACACCGTCTCGCCTTCCTCGATGGCGAGATCGATGCCGTCGGCGGCCACCACCGTGCGCGGCGGCGCGAACATGCCCGACTTCGACACGAAGGTCTTGCGCAGCTGCTCGATCTTCAGCAGCGGCTCGGTCTTCGCCGCGCTGCGGGGCGTGCTGCGTGCATGGCGGCCCGGCACCGCGTTGATGAGCGCGCGCGTGTACTCGTGCTGCGGGTTGCGCAGCACCTCGTCGCGCGTGCCTTGCTCGACCACGCGGCCGTGGCGCATCACCACCACGCGGTTGGCGATGTCCGCGACCACGCCGAAGTCGTGCGTGATGAAGAGCACGCCCATGCGGCGCTCGGCCTGCAGCGACTGCATCAGGTCGAGGATCTGCCGCTGCGTGGTCACGTCCAGCGCGGTGGTCGGCTCGTCGGCGAGCAGCAGGCGCGGATTGTTCAGCAGTGCCATCGCGATCATCACGCGCTGGCGCTGGCCGCCCGAAAGCTGGAACGGGTAGCTGCGAACGATCTGCCGCGGCGCGGGCAGGCCGACCGCCCCGATGATCGCGATGCAGCGTTCCTCGATGGCCGAGGCCGTGAGGCCCGCCGTGTTGTGCAGCTGCAGCGCCTCGGCCACCTGCGCGCCGATGCGCTGCAGCGGATTGAGCGCGCTCATCGGCTCCTGGAACACCATCGCGATGCGCTCGCCGCGCAGCTTGCGCATGCCTGCGGCGTCGAGCCTGGTGAGATCGGTGCCCTCGAGCAGCACGCGGCTCTGCGCATCGAGCTTCACGCGCGGCGGCAGCAGGCCGAGGATGGCGTGCGCCGTCATGGACTTGCCGGAGCCGGACTCGCCGACCAGGCAGACGATCTCGTTCTCGGCGATGTCGAGGCAGAGGCGGTCCACCGCATGGCTGCGATCGCCCGAGCTGGGCAGAACGATCGACAGATCCTGGATCGACAGCAGGGGAGCGCCCGGCTTGGAGGGCGTGGAAGGAGGCATCGTCGTCATTGGCGCGAGATCCGTGGGTTGAGCACGTCGTTCAGGCCTTCGCCCACGAGGTTGATGGCCAGCACCGTCAGCAGGATGGCGAGGCCGGGAAAGAAGCTCATCCACCAGGCCTGGCGCAGCATGGTGCGCGCGGCGCCGATCATGAAGCCCCAGCTCATGAGGTTGGGATCGCCCAGGCCCATGAAGCTCAATGCGCTCTCGATGAGGATGGCGCTGGCGATGCTCAGAGAGCCCGCCACGATGATGGGCGACAGCGCGTTCGGCAGGATGTAGCGCACGATCAGCGACAGCGGCGACTCGCCCTGGCAGCGCGCAGCCTGCACGAACTCGCGCTCCTTCAGGCTCAGGAACTCGCCGCGCGTGAGCCGCGCCACCTGCGGCCAGCTCACCAGCGCGATGGCCACCACCACGGTGCGGATCGACGGCTCCAGGATGGCCACCAGCAGGATGCACAGCATGAACGCCGGAATGGTCTGGAAGAGCTCGGTGAAGCGCATCAGCGCCTCGCCGATGCGCCCGCCCAGGTAGCCCGAGAGTGCGCCGACCACCACGCCGATGATCAGCGCCACCAGGGTGGAGGCCAGGCCGATCATGAGCGACACGCGCGTGCCGTGCGCGATGCCCGAGGCGATGTCGCGCCCCAGGCTGTCGCTGCCCAGCAGCATGCCGTCGGTGCCCGGCGGGGTGAAGGGCGCCGCGATGGTGTCCCACGGGTCGCCGGGAAAGAAGATGGGCGCGGTGACGGCCAGCGCGATCACCGCCAGCAATATCACCAGCCCGAGCATGCCGCTCGGGTGGCGCAGGAAGGAACGAAGGGTGGCTTTCATGGGGGCTTGTGTGGCGCTCAGGCGGCCTTGATTCGGGGGTCGATCACGCGGTAGAGCAGATCGGTCAGCCAGTTGAAGGCAATGACGAGCACGGAGAGCACCAGGAAGATGCCCAGCATCACCTGGTAGTCGCGCTGCAGCACCGCGTCGTAGGTGAGGCGGCCCAGGCCGGGCCACGCGAAGACGGTCTCGATGACCACCGAGCCGCCGATCAGCGTGCCGGCCTGCACGCCGGCCATGGTCACCACCGGCAGCAGCGCGTTGCGCAGCATGTGGCGCCAGAGGATTCGGCTGTCCGATGCGCCCTTGGCGCGCGCGGTCTTCACGTAGTCCTGGTGGCTGACCTCGATGATCGACGAGCGCATCAGCCGCGCGTAGATCGCCAGGTACAGCATGCCGAGCGTGAACGCCGGCAGCGCCAGGTGCTTGAGCTTGTCGAGCATCGCGCCCCAGGCGCTCATCGGCATGCCGATGGTCTCGTAGCCGAAGGCCGGCAGCCAGCCGAGCTGTACCGAGAACAGCAGCACCAGCATCAGCCCGAGCCAGAACACCGGCGTGGCGTAGATCACCAGTGCCAGCAGGCTGATGAGCGTGTCCGACGGCTTGCCCGCGCGCACGCCCGCGAGGCTGCCGAGCACCACGCCCCCCACCAGCGAGATGGCGAAGGCAGACAGCGTGAGCAGCAGCGTGGCCGGCAGGCGCTCGGCGATGGCGCTGGCCACCGTGCGCTGCTGCCGGTGCGAGTAGCCGAGGTCGAGCGTGACCACCTTGCCCAGGTAGGTGGCAAGCTGCGTGGTCACGGGCTTGTCGAGCCCGTAGTCCTTGCGCACCCGGGCCAGGAAGGCCTCGTCGGTGGCGCCGGACTGCCCGGCGATCACCAGCGCGGGGTCGCCGGGTGCGGCGCGCACCAGCATGAAATTGAAGATGGCGATCAGCAGGATGACCGCCGCCATCTTGACGAGCCGGGCTCCCAGAAGCCCCAGCCCGCCGAGCCATTGCAGCTTCATGGATGCGTCAGCCCTTGAACGACACCGTGTCGAAGCTCTCGTGCACGCCGATGGCCGTGGTCACGAGGTTCTGGATGCGCTTGTCGTAGATGGTCGGGAACTCCATTTCCACCAGCCAGGCGATCGGGACGTCTTCGACGATGAGCTTCTGCATCTGGCTGTAGAGCGCGCCGCGCTTGGCCTCGTCGACCTCGGTGGCGGCCGCGTCGGCCAGCTTGTCGACCTCGGCGTTGGAGTAGCCCACCGTGTTGGTGAACAGGATCTTGCGGATGTTCGAGGTCACGTAGTTGCGCGTGACGCCCAGTGCCGGGTCGCCGAACTGGTAGAGCCACGACAGGTTCAGGTCGTAGTCCCAGTTGCTGATGCGCTGCGTGTAGCTGCCCGGGTCGGTCGACTCCAGCACCACCGCGATGCCCACCTTGGCCAGGCTCTGGCGGATGTATTCGCAGGTGCGCTGCACCATCTCGCCGTAGGGCGACACCGGGAACTTGACCGTCACGCGCGTGCCCTTGGCGTCGGGCTTCAGGCCCATCTCGTCGAGCAGCGCCTTGGCCTTCTCGATGGAGAAGTCGTACTTGCGCACATTGGGTTCGTAGAACTTGGTCTTCGAGTTGACCGGGCCGGTCGCGACCTTGCCGAAGCCGTACAGGATCTTGTCCTTGATGAAGTTGCGGTCGATCGCATGCATCACCGCCTGGCGGAAGCGCTTGTCGTTCAGCGGCGCGGTGCGGTTGTTGATCTCCAGCCACATGATGGGCGCGAAGTATTCGTAGCCCTTGGTGGTCACGGCCAGGTTCGACTTCTTGCCAAGGCGCTGTGCATCGAAGAGCTCCAGGTCGGTCCATTGCGTGAGCTGTACCGTGCCGTTCTCCAGCGCCAGCGCGCGCGACGCGCCATCGGGCACCACGCGGTAGATGATCGCGTCCAGGTAGGGCAGGTTGGGCTTGAAGTAGTTTTCGTTGCGCACCAGGTGGATGTGCGAGCCGCGCACCCATTCCTTCAGCTTGAACGGGCCCGAGCCGATCGGGCTCAGGTTGGCCGGGTTCTTCACCACGTCGGTGCCTGCGTAGATGTGCTTTGGCATCACCGGCAGGTTCGAGATGTCGAACGCACCGATGAAGGGACCGAAGGGTTCGGCGAGCTTGAAGACCACCGTCTGCGCGTCGGGCGCGGTGATCGATTCGCAGCGCCCGAAGATGGCCTTGGCGCGCGGATGCGTGACGGGCAGGAACTCCTTCACCGTGTACACCACGTCTTCCGAAGTGAGCGGCTTGCCGTCGTGCCACTTGGCGTTGGGCTCGAGCTTGAAGGTGTAGGTCTTGCCGTCGGGCGAGATGGTCCAGCTCCTGGCGAGGCTGGGCATCGGCTTCAGGTTGACGTCGTAGGTCAGCAGGCTCAGGAAGATCTTGCCGGCCACCATCTGCGTGGGCGTGAGCTGGCTGATCGCCAGGTTCAGGATGGGCGGCTCGGGCTGCACGATCGAGTTGAGCGTGCCGCCACGCGTCTGTCCGTGCGCCCGGGTGATGCCCAGGTTGAGCTCGAGCATGCCCATGGCGCCGGCGGCCATGAGGAACTTGTTGAAGTCGCGTTTGTGCATGAAGGTCCTCGAAGGATGGTTGGAATCTGTGGGGTGGCAAACCGCGTGGCGGTGCATCCCGATCGCGAAATTCAGTTTAGGGAAGGGGCCCGCGCGGTATTGCAGGGATCGAGCCGAGTTCTGTTCCGTGCGGGCCATCCGGACCGCCACGACCTCCGGGCCGGTTTCGCGAGGGCATCGCGGATGCGCCGCCGTGGCACACGTCTTGCATGCTTCGTGGCCCTGCCATCGGGGAACCCCGATGGTCAAGCCCATCGGAGGAAGCCAACATTCCGTGCCTTCTCCAGCCGGCCAGGAACTGCATGATTCGAAGCAACACCTTTCACGCCTACCAGTCCATCCCCCGACCGGTATCGATGATCGTGGTAGAGCATGACCCCGAGCCTTCGCTGATCGTGCCCTCTCACTCCCACCCGCGCGCCCAGCTCGCCTATGCGGTGAAGGGCACCTTCACACTGCACACGCCCACGGGCGCGTGGCTGGTGCCGCCCAACCGCGCCGTGTGGGTGCCGGGCGGCGTGGTGCACGAGATGCACGCGCGGGGGCAGGCGGTGTCGAACCGCTCGCTCTACATCCAGCCCGACGCCTCGCCGAACCTGCCCACCGAGTGCTGCGTGATCGAGGTATCGCCGCTGATGCGCCAGCTGGTCATCGACGCCATCGGCATTCCGCTGCTGTACGACGAGGCCGGCCGCGACGGCCGCGTGATGCGGCTGATCCTCGACGAGATCTGTGCCGCGCCGCGCGTGCCGCTGCATGTGCCCATGCCGCAGGATGCACGCCTGCTGCGCATCTGCCGTGCATTGCTCGACGACCCCGGCAACGACGGCGACCTGGAATACTGGGCACGCCACGGTGCGCTCGGCCGGCGCACGCTCACCCGCCTGTTCCGCGACGAGACCGGCATCACCTTCACCACCTGGCGCCAGCAGCTGAGGCTCATGGAAGCGCTGCGGCGGCTCGCGATGGACACGCCCGTGACCACCGTGGCGATGGACCTGGGCTACGAGAGCCCGAGCGCCTTCACCGCCATGTTCCGCCGCGTGATGGGCAAGACGCCCAGGCACTACCTGGGGCGCTGCGACTCCGACATGGCCTGAGAAGGCCCGGCGCGAAGCAGCGCCAGCGTGGCGTCGTCACGCACGCCGCCGTAGCACTGCCGCAGCACCTCGGCGAACACCGCTTCGCCCGGCGCCGCCGCCTCGAACAGCGTCATGCAGGAGCACAGCTTCAGGTCGTCGGGCGAGCCGAAGATCTGGTGCACGCTGCGGCCGCGCACGGCGAGCACGAGTTGCGCGCACTCGTGCAGCCGGCTTCCCAGCATCGGGTGTTGCCAGTAGGCCGCGGCTTCGTCGAGGCCTTCGAGACCGAAGAGCCTGGCGGTCGGACTGCGGCCGAGCGCACGCAGCTGCGGAAAGACGAACCACATCCAGTGGCTGCCCTTGCGGCCGGCCACGAGTTCCTCGCGCACCGTGTCGTACACGGGCGCCTGCGCGGTCACGAAGCGTTCGAGGTCGAAGGGCATGGTCGCAGCGGCATCCGGCGGTCGGAGGAAGAGGGACGATGGCGCAATCTACTCCGTGAAGTTGTCCTTGAGCAGGTCGACCACGTCCGACGACCTGCCGCTGAGCACCGCCTTGGCCGAATACAGCATCGTGCCCGCGACCTGGCTGAACTCCACCTTCGGCGGCATCACGAGCTCGGTGCGATTCACCTTCACGTCGAGCAGGGCCGGCCCCGGATGCGCGAGAAAGGCGCGCACGGCATCGGGCAGTTCCTCGGCGCGCTCGACCTTCCGGCCGTGGAAGCCGATCACTTCCGCCAACCGGGCGAAGTCGGGGTTGAGCAACTCGGTGTAGTTGTCGAGCAGGCCTTCGACCTTCTGCTCGAGCTCGACGAAGTTCAGGCTCGCGTTGTTGTAGACCACCACCTTGATCGGCAGCTTCTCCTGCACCGCGGTCATGAGGTCGCCCAGCAGCATCGCGATGCCGCCGTCGCCCGACAGCGAGACGACCTGGCGTCCGGGGTAGGCCTTCTGCGCGCCCAGCGCCTGTGGCATGGCGTTGGCCATGGTGCCGTGCAGCAGGCTCACCAGCGTGCGGCGGCGCCCATTCATGCTCAGGTGGCGCAGAGACCACACCATCGGGCTGCCGCCGTCGGCAGTGAAGATGGCATCGTCCGCTGCGAGTTCGTCGATCACCCGCGTCAGGTGCTGCGGATGGATCAGTCCCTCCTTGCCCGGCCGCTCGTCGCGCCGCAGCGTTTCCACCGCGTCCTTGCGATGGCGAAGGCATTCGTCGAGAAACTGCCGGTCGCTGCGTTCCTCCAGCAGCGGAATGAGCGCCTCGATGGTGTGCGCGACGTCGCCGACCAGCCCGAGCGCCACCGGATGCCGGCGGCCCAGGTGGCTGCCGTCGGTGTCGATCTGCAGGATCGTGGCCTTGCCCGGATAGAACTGGCTCCATGCGAAGTCGGCGCCGAGCAGCAACAGCGTGTCGCACTCCTGCAGCGCGCGGTAGCCCGACTCCACGCCGAAGATGCCGGTCATGCCCATGTTGAAGGGGTTGTCGTACTCTACGAAGTCCTTGGCGCGCGAGGTGTGGGCAATGGGGGCCTTCAGGCACTGGCCCAGTGCCAGCAGCATCTCGTGCGCGCCTTCGCAGCCGTGGCCGGCATAGATGGCGATCTTCTTTCCCTGGCCGAGCAACGCGGCAAGCTGCGCCAGTTCAGCGTCGTTCGGCCGCACCACGGGTGCGGTCCGATGCACTGCGTAGGTCAGGCCTTCCTTCACTTCGGTCTGCGCGATGTCGCTCGGCAGGATGATCACCGCCACGCCCTTGCGCGACAGCGCGGCCTGCGCAGCGAGCGCGGTGAGCCGCTGCGCCTGCTGCGCCGAATGCACCTGCTCGCAGAACACGGTGCAGTGCGCGTAGAGCGACTTGAAGTCGACCTCCTGCGGAAATTCCATGCCGAGTTCGGTCGTGACCACCTGGCTGGCGATGAGCACCACCGGCGCGCGATTGCGGTTGGCCTCGAACACGCCGTTGATGAAGTGCACCCCGCCCGGGCCGCACGAGCCGGCACAGGCCGTGAGCCCGCCCGTCAGGTAGGACTCGGCACCGGCCGCGAATGCCGCAGCCTCTTCGTGCCGAACATGCACCCACTCGATGTCGCTGCGATGGATGGCGTCGGTGACATGGTTCAGCGTGTCGCCGACGATGCCGTAGCAGCGCTTGACGCCGGCCTGCTGGAGCGTTTCGATGATGAGTTCGGCGACTTTGC
The DNA here is from genome assembly GCF_902712855.1 of Variovorax paradoxus. NCBI lineage: Bacteria > Pseudomonadati > Pseudomonadota > Betaproteobacteria > Burkholderiales > Comamonadaceae > Variovorax > Variovorax paradoxus. The sequence continues at coordinate 343,477 of NZ_LR743508.1, read as the reverse complement.
GTTGGGCCATCGGGGGCGTCCTGGATTCGTTGCGCTGCTGCGGTCCGAAAAGCCTACGGCCGCGCGGGCGGCAGGCCGTGGGCACGCGTCGGCTGCCTCGGTAGGATTTCGCCGCATCGGATCTCGCCCGCATGCAAGGATGCAGGCCCGTCTCGATTCACAGCGCAAGCCGCGTCAACGACCACGCGACCGTGCCGAGTTGCACCACGTTGAGCATCATCCCCGCGATGTGGAGCCGCCGGAAGCGTGGAATCGAAGTGCCCGTGCCGGGCAGCGTGCTGCGCAGCGCATCCATGCGCGGGACGATGATCCAGCGCCGCAGCGCGAAGGCCAGTGCCGCAATGAAGGCCATGCCGATGGCAAAGGCCGGCTTGGCAGACCACGCGAAGCTGAGGGCCGCCACGCTCGCGGTCAGCATCACCGCGATGTAGTAGACGTTGAACAGGCCGCGGATGAAGCGCGAATCGAGCGCGGTGTCGTGCTTGAGGATCAGCAGCGGCAGCGAGCCCATCATGAAGAAGCCCATCCACACGAGCAGGACGACAGTGGCCATGAGCGCGACGATGGTGGGGAGCATCGGGTGAATCCTCCGCGGGGGGTCGAAGCATACCCCCGCCGGGCGGCGGTCGCTTCGCCCCGTAACGGGCCGCACTTCGCGCTGCCTGCGGGCCACGGCGATGCGCGACCGGCACCGGCGCGGCTGCCCCGCTGCGCTCAGGCCGGACGCCGGGACGCAAGCACCACGAAGACCGCCGCAGCCAGCCCGGCGCTGTGGTCGTGAACGTCACGCAGAACAAGGTCCGGGGATCGCTGCCCTCGGCAAGAAGAGGCCGGATACCGCCGATGGTCGGTGCCAGCGCGCAGCCGATCGATCCCGTCGTGAAAATCGCCACCGCAGCCAGCACCACATAATCGAGAACCGATGAAACCATTCGACCGTGTTCCAAGCCTTCGCGCAGCGCCGGCGCGCGCCCGAAGAAGCACACCATGAGGCCGGCAGGCGCGGGTGGCGGACGCATCGGCCGGTGGTTTGCGCTGGTGCTCCCGGTCGTCCTGCTGGCCTGCCTGACGAACCTTCACGCGAGCGAACCACCGGCATCGAGTGAGCCGCCCCGGGCCGGGGGCTCCCAAGGCACGGTCCACATCACCCGGGCCGATCTGCTGTCCGTTCCCGGCACAGGCTATTCGGCTCCGCCGCTGCGCATCGACGACGCGATGCTGCCGCGCGAAGGCTGGAAGACGGTGGACCTGCCGTACACCGCGGCGCGCGAACTGGTGCCCACGCCCGAAGGCGGCATCAGGACTCTGACCGACTGGTACCGCATCGACCTCGGCGCACTGTCGCTGCCGGCGCAGCAGCGCCTGCTGTACCTTCCGCGCTGGAAGACGCTGGGTCACATCGCGGTGTATGGCGACGGCGTGCTGCTCTACCAGTCGCACGGCAGCCCTGTGCACAACGGCTACAACCATCCGCTGCTGCTGCCGCTCAACGCCACGGCCGGCGCGCCGGCGCCCACGTCGGTGCTGATCCGCGTGGACCGCCTGCGCAGCAGCGGCAGCGGCTTCTCGACCGTGTGGGTCGGCGACGAGGATGCGCTGGTCTGGCGCTACCAGGTCCGCCAGCTGCTGGAGGTGCAGTTGCCGTTCATGGGCAGTGCCGCGTTCCTGGCGGTCGGCGCCTTCGCGTTCGCGGTATGGCTGGGCAGGCGGCGCGAGTCGCTGTACCTGCTGTTCTCCGCGATCTCCGCGCTCGCCTTCCTGCGCATGCTGCACTACTACGTGGGCGGCAGCTACATCCCGTTGTCGGACGAGTGGTTCGAGTGGCTGACCGTGGCCAGCCTGCTGTGGCTGATCATGCTCATCCACCTGTTCCTGCAGCGCCTGCACCAGAACCCCTCGCCCTGGCTGACCCGCACCGCGCTCACCCTGACGGTGGCGTGCAGCGTGGCGACCATGCCGCATGTGTCGACCTCGATCGGCAGCCTCTACCTGTTCACGCCGCTGCTCAACCTGATGGTGCTTCCGGTCGCGGTGCTGATCTTCGCGGTCAATTTGCGCAAGGCGCTGCGCGCGCAGCTGCCCGAAGGCCGGCTGGTGGCCGGGTGGACCGTCTTCGCCGTGGTGTTCACGTCGTACGACGGGCTGCTGCAGAACAACCTGGTGAGCCCCGAGAGCGTCTACACCTCGCCCTACGCGATCATCGGCCTGTTCTTCGTCTTCTCGTTCATCATGTTCCAGCGCTACACCGACGCCTTCGCCGAGGTGGGCAGGCTCAACACCGGGCTGGCGCGGCGGCTGCAGGAGCGCGAGGCCGAACTGGAGCAAAGCTACCAGCGGCTGCGCGTGGTGGAGAACCAGCACATGCTCAACGCAGAGCGCAAGCGGCTCATGCAGGACATGCACGACGGCCTGGGCTCCACGCTCATCAGCGCGATCCGCTCGGTGGAGCGCGGCGCCATGAGCGACGCCGAGATCTCGAGCCTGCTCAAGGGCTGCATGGAAGACCTGAAGCTGGTGATCGACTCCATGGAAAGCGTCGATGCCGACCTGCTGCTGCTGCTCGCGACCCTGCGCTTTCGCCTGGCGCCGCGCATCGAGGGCGCGGGCGTCACGCTGCGCTGGGAGGTACAGCCCGTGCCCGCGCTGACCTGGCTCGACCCGGACAGCGCGCTGCACATCCTGCGCATCGTGCAGGAGTGCGTGGCCAACGTGCTGCGCCACACGCAGGCCACCACCATCGGCGTCAGCACCTCGACCGTGGACGACGGCGTGTCGGTGGTGATCGAGGACAACGGCGCCGGCTTTCCGGTGGAAGAGGCTTTGCGCCGCAGCGGCCGGGGCCTGCGCAACCAGCAGCGGCGCGCGGCGGCCATCGGCGGCAACGTGCAGTGGGAGTCGGGCAGCGCGGGTACGCGCTTCACGCTGTGGCTGCCGCTTCGCCGCGATGCCAATGCCAACGCCGATGCCGGCAAGGTGCATCAGTTCTTTCCGGTCTCGCCCTCGCCTGCGGCGGGCGTCAGGGTGCAGGCGCCTTCGCAATGAAGGCCTGCTTCCCGTCGCGGCTGAATCCGGCCGACTCGTAGAACCGGAAGGTCGCCTCGTCCTTGCGGCCGGTCATCAGCATGGCCTTGTAGCAGCCCTGCGACCATGCGAAGGCCAGGGCCCTGGCCAGCACCGCCTTGCCGAGGCCCTGCTGGCGGTGGTCCGCGTGGGTCACCACGTTCTCGATCACCCCATAGGGCCTGCAGCCGCGCGTGAGGTTCGCGACGACGGTGACCGTGCAGCTCGCAACGAGTTCCCCGCCCGCGCGGATGCCGTAGTACCTGCAGCGCGGGTTGCCGAGCAGCTCGCGCCACACGGCGTCCACCGTGGCGGCATCGGGCAGGGGGTCGTCTGCTTCGTGCAGATGCCGGTACAGCGCCAGCAGATCACCGAGTTCCGACGGGGCCAGTTCATGGACGTCCACGCGCGCTCCTTTGAAGTGGTCCGCATTCTGCCGCGTGCTCGCGTCACGCCGCCGGCGCGGCTCAGCGCGCTGCCATCGGCGTCAGCCGATCCTGTTGACCCCGCACCATCTCGCCATGAAGACCGCGAGCACGGAGATCACCTGCATCATGCTGTCGATCGACACCCACTCGTCGATGCCGTGGATGTTCTCGCCGCCCGACGGGCCGTAGCAGATGGCCGGCGTCTCGCCGTAGAGGTTGAAGAACTTCGTGTCGGTCGTGCCGGTGAAGGCGGTGGGCTTGAGCTCCCTGCCGACGATGTCCTGGTGGCACTTCGCCAGCGCGGCGACGATGGGCGCGTCCGACGGCACCTCGCAGCCGTCGGCCTGGAAGCCTTCGTACACGATCTTGTAGCTCAGCGCGTCGTGCGCGGGATGCGCCTCGTAGGCCGCGGCCAGCAGGGCCTCGACCTCGGCCTTCACCTTCTCGACCTTCATGTCGGGGTAGAAGCCCAGCCGCACGTCGGCGCGGCAGGCCGAAGGCACCGACGAGGCCCATTCGCCGCCGTTGATCTTGCCCAGGTTGAAATTCACCGGATGGTTGTGGTGCGCGAACGTGCGGTAGCGCGCGCTCGGCGCATTCCACTTGTCCTCGAGCTTCTTCAGCTCGTTGAAGAGGTACATCGTGAAATCGATGGCGCCCACGCCGGTCTGCGCGACCGAGGCATGCACCGGCTTGCCCAGCACCTCGATGGCCAGCCACAGCACGCCCATCTGGCAGGTCATGACGCCGTCGGCCGCCACCGGCTCGGTGATCACGGCCGCATCGGCCCGGTAGCCTTCAACCAGGCAGGCCAGCGCGCCGTTGCCGGTGCATTCCTCCTCGATCACCGACTGGAAGTACACCGGCGAGGCCGGTTCCAGCCCGAGCCGCTTGAGCGCCTTGTAGGCCATGGTGTAGGCAATGATGCCGGCCTTCATGTCCGCCGAGCCGCGCCCGTACAGCCGGTCGCCCTCGACCTTGCCGGAGAACGGGGGATGCGTCCAGAGCACCTCCGCTCCGGTGGGCACCACGTCGATGTGGCCGTTGAAGATCAGCGAGTTGCCCTTGAACGGCCCGGTGGGGCGGTGGATGCCCACCACGTTCGTGCGGCCCTCGTAGGAGACGATCGACGGCGAGTAGCCCGGGTGGGCGCGCAGTTTCTCCTCGTCGATCTGGAACTCGTCCACCTGCAGACCGAGCGCACCGAAGGCGTCCGCCATGAAGCGTTGCGCGCTCTGCTCGTGCCCGAGCAGGGAAGGGTGCGTGACCAGTTCGCTCAGCATGGCGACGGCTTCGTCGCGCAGGGCATGCGCAGCGGCAACGATGGCGGCTTCGTCCGCCTGGATGGGGGTGGCTTCTTTCATGAACCCATTCTTTCAGCGGGGCGCGCGGCGCACCGTTGGAAACGGGCCTTGGACTGTCGCGGATGCGCCGTTCTGGCGGCTGGCGCATCCGCGACGGCGGCGCAGGCTCAGGCGGCCATGGCGGTGCGGCCCACGAAAGTGTTCGTTGCGGCCGGGGCGGCGGCGTCGAGCTGCTTCGCCAGCGCCACCCACCGCACCCGCGCCGACACCACGCTTTCTTCCTTCACATGCCCGAAGCCTCGGATCTGTTCGGGCAGCCGCGCGAGCGACAGCGCCGCGTCGAAGTCGATGCGGTCGCTGCGCCCGAGCCGCGCGAGCAGGTCCTCGACCATCGCGCGGTAGTCCTCGATCAGCTGCCGTTCCATGCGGCGCTCGGCCGTGCGGCCGAACACGTCGAAGGCCGTGCCGCGCAGGCCCCGGAACTTCGCGAGCAGCCGGAACGCGCCCAGCATCCACGGGCCGAAGCTCGTCTTCACCGCGCGCCCTTCTGCATCGCGGCGGCCCAGCACCGGCGGCGCCAGATGAAAGCGCAGCACAGGCTTGCCTTCGAACTGCTCGCCGAGCTTTTCCATGAAGCGCCTGTCGGCGTACAGGCGTGCCACCTCGTATTCGTCCTTGTACGCCATGAGCTTGAAGAGGCCCGACGCGACGGCCTTCGCCAGCACGTTGCTGCCGCGCTCGCGCTGCTCGACCACGCGCACGCGTTCCACCAGTTCGGCGTAGCGCTGCGCATAGGCCGCGTTCTGGTAGGAGGCGAGGAACTCGGTGCGGTCCTTCACCAGGGCCTCGAAGCTCTGCGGCCGCTGCAATGCAACCACCTTCTGCGGCGCGGCCTCGCGCGTCACCGCCGCCAGGTCCAGCGCCGCCTTGCGGCCCCAACGGAAGGCCGACTGGTTCGCCTTCACCGCCACGCCGTTGATCTCGATGGCCTTGTCCAGCGCTTCGGCGGACACCGGCACGAAGCCCTTCTGGAACGCGAAGCCCAGCAGGAACAGGTTGGCCGCGATCGCATCGCCCATGAGGCGCGTGGCCAGTTGCGTCGCGTCGATGAAGTCGGCGCGGCCTTCGACCGACTCCTCGATCAGCGCGCGCACCTGCGTCGCCGGAAATTCCCAGTCGGGCTGCTGCGCGAAATGCCCGGTCGGCTGTTCGAAGGTGTTGACCAGCGCATAGGTGCGCCCCGGCCGCATGCGCGCGATGGCATCGGGCGCGCCGGCCGTGAGCATGTCGCAGCCGAGGATCAGGTCGGCCTCGCCGGTGGGAATGCGCTGTGCCTTCAGTTGCGCCGCGTCGCGCGCGATGCGCACGTGCGACGTCACCGAGCCGTTCTTCTGCGACATGCCCGTCATGTCGAGCACGCTCACGCCCTTGCCCTCCAGGTGCGCCGCCATGCCGATCAGCGCGCCGATGGTGATGACGCCCGTGCCGCCGATGCCGGTGATCAGGATGTTGTGCATGCCTTCGAGCGCGAGCTGCTTCGGCTCGGGCAGCGGAGCCTCTTCGGCCGCGGCCGTCGCGGCGACCGGCGCCTGCCTGCGCGGCTTCACGCCTTCCACCGTCACGAAGCTCGGGCAGAAGCCCTTGATGCACGACTCGTCGGCGTTGCACGCGCTCTGGTCCACGGCGCGCTTCAGGCCGAGTTCCGTCTGCTTCGGCAGCAGCGCGGTGCAGTTCGACTGCTCGCCGCAGTCGCCGCAGCCTTCGCACACCGCGTCGTTGATGAACACGCGCCGCGCGGCCTGCGGAAACTCGCCCTTCTTGCGTCGGCGGCGCTTCTCTGCGGCGCACACCTGGTCATAGATGAGCACCGACACGCCCTCGAACTCCCGCAGCTCGCGCTGCACCGCGTCCATGTCGTCGCGGTGGTGCACCGTCAGCACGAAGCCCTCGCGCTCGGGCGGCAGCACACTGCGGTCGGCCCAGCGGGTCGGGTCCTCCGCCACCAGTGCGAGCCGCTTAACCCCCTCGGCCGCCATCTGGTGCGCGATGCGCGGCACGGTGATGGGGCCGTCCACCGGCTGCCCGCCGGTCATGGCGACCGCGTCGTTGTAGAGGATCTTGTAGGTGATGTTCACGCCCGCCGCCACCGCCGCGCGGATCGCCATCGAGCCCGAGTGGTAGTAGGTGCCGTCGCCGAGGTTCGCGAACACGTGCCTGCGCTTGGAGAACCAGGCCTGCCCGAGCCACGGCGCGCCTTCGCCGCCCATGTGGGTGGTCGTCTTGTTGTGCTCTGGATAGATGGCCGTGGCCATCACGTGGCAGCCGATGCCCGCCAGCGCCAGGCTGCCTTCGGGCACCCTGGTCGAGGTGTTGTGCGGGCAGCCCGAACAGTACCAGGCCGGGCGCGACGGCGTGGCCACGGCCTTGCCGAGCACCACGTCCTTCGCGTCGAGGATCGCCAGCCGCATGCGGATGCGGTCGCTGGTGTGAAAGCGTGCCACGCGCCCCGCGATCACGCGCGCGATCTGCGCCACCGAAAAATCGGCCGTGGCCGGCAGCAGCCACTTTCCGCGCGGATGCGCGCCCCATTCGCCCTGTTCGTCGAACTTGCCGATCACGCGCGGACGCACGTTCTCGCGCCAGTTGTAGAGATGCTCCTTGAGCTGGTACTCGACGATCTGGCGCTTTTCCTCGACCACCAGGATTTCTTCGAGCCCGTCGGCGAACTCGCGGATCGAATCGGGCTCCAGCGGCCACGGCATCGACACCTTGAACAGGCGGATGCCGATGCGCGCGGCCTCGTCGGCGTCGATGCCCAGCTCTTCCAGCGCCTCGAGCACGTCGCGGTACGACTTGCCCGAGGCCACAATGCCCAGCCGCGCCTTCGGCGAATCGATGGTCACGCGGTTGAGCCGGTTGGCACGTGCATAGGCGATGGCTGCGTAGATCTTGTAGTCCTGCATCAGCGCTTCCTGCTTGCGCGCCTGCACGCCGAGCGTGTCGGTCGACAGCCGCGCATGCACGCCGCCGGGCGGGAACTCGAAGTCGGCAGGCAGGCGCGTGTGCACGTCGAGCGCACCGGCCGCGATGGAGCCCGACGACTCCACCGTGTCCGCCAGCGCCTTGAAGCCCACCGGCAAGCCGGCAAAGCGCGACATCGCGAAGCCGTGCAGGCCGAGCTCGATGTACTCCTCCACGCTCTGCGGATAGAGCATCGGGATCATCGACGCGGCGAACAGGTGGTCGCTCTGGTTGGGCAGCGTGGACGAAGACGCGCCGTGGTCGTCGCCCGCCACCAGCAGCACGCCGCCGTGGGGCGAGGTGCCCGCATGGCTCATGTGCTTGAACACGTCGCCGCAGCGGTCCACGCCTGGCGCCTTGCCGTACCACATGGCGAACACGCCGTCGACGGCGGACTCGCCCGTCAGGTGCACCTGCTGCGTGCCCCACACCGCGGTGGCGGCCAGCTCCTCGTTCACGCCGGGCAGGAACTTGACCGCGTTGGCTTCGAGCTGGGGCTGCGCCTTCCACAGCGCTTCGTCGAGGCCGCCGAGCGGCGAGCCGCGGTAGCCCGAGACGAAGCCCGCGGTGTTCAGGCCCGCCTGCTGGTCGCGCCATTTCTGCACCAGCATGAGGCGCACCAGCGCCTGGATGCCGCTGAGGTAGATCCGGCCTTCGGTGGCCGTGTATTTGTCGTCCAGCGCAACGCTGGCCAGTTCGTGGGATGCCATGACTGAAAAGACTCCGGGTAGGACTCGTGGAATGCAGGCTTGGCCCCGGTAAGGGGCCGGCCCGCTGGGCGCCTCGCCGGGGTAGACGGCGAGGCAGCAACGATTCTTCAGCGATGCGGCCAGAAAGTGCTTCTTCTTTTTGGCGATGCAACGCGCTGCGCAGAAGATTTGTCTGTCGAGTGCCTCATGTGCCGAAAAGGTTTCGGCGCAGGCGAGTCCAGGCGCTGGCCCGACAATGGCGGCCCCGCAGAACGCAAGGACCTCATGAGACCCGACCTCGATTCACTGGCGCTGTTCCTGCGTGCCATCGAGCACGGCAGTCTGTCGAAGGCGGCCGCCGAGAGCCACATGGTGCTGTCGGCCGCGAGCCGGCGCCTGGCGATCCTCGAAGGGCACCTGGGCGTGTCGCTGCTCAACCGCACATCGAAGGGCGTCACGCCGACCGGCGCCGGCGAATCGCTCGCCGTGCATGCGCGGCAGATCTTGCGCGACGTCGACCGCATGCGCGCCGACCTGTCCGACTATGCGCAGGGCGCCACCGGCCGCGTGCGGCTGCATGCCAACGCGTCGGCCATGGGCCAGTTCCTGCCCGACGACGTGGCCAGCTTCCGCCAGCGCTACCCCGAGATCCGCGTCAGCGTGGAAGAGCACCGCAGCGTCTACATCGTGCAGGCGATTCGCGACCGCCAGGCCGACGTGGGCGTCATCACCAGCGAGGCCGCCGACCCCGCGCTGCATTTCATTCCCTACCGGACCGACCGCCTCGTGGCGATCGTGCGGCAGAAGCATCCGTGGCGCGGGCGCGAGGTGTCGTTCGAGGAGCTGCTCGACTTCGACTTCGTCGGCCTCGAGGACGACTCCGCCATTTCCCGCACCATGGAAGACGCGGCCATGAGCGCGCGCAAGGTGCTGCGCCTGCGTGTGCGCGTGAAGAGCTTTGAAGCCGTGTGCCGCATGATCGAGGCGGGCATGGGCGTGGGCATCCTGCCCGAAGGCGCGGCGGTGGCCTACCGCAAGGAGATGAAGCTGCGCTTCATCAATCTCACCGATGCGTGGGCTTCGCGCCGCATGTACCTGTGCACGCGGCAGGAGGCGTTGAGCTTTCCGCAGCGGCGGCTCGTCGACCATCTGCTGGCGCGCGGCATGAGCTAGCGGCAGCGGCTTCGGTGCGCGCGCCGGCACAGGACGGTGCGGCGCATCTACCAGGCGCGACCCGGGCGTGCCTGGGGTGTCTCGGGGATTACACACAAGAACCCTAAAAAAGGCCGCGGCCCGTTCGACGGCCCGACAACAAATAGGGACCCCCAATGACACATCGAGGACGAGGATCGAGGCCCGCGTGGCCGTTCAAGACACTGGCGCTGACGCTTGCCATCGTGCTGACCGCCTGCGGCGGCGGTGGCGGCGGCGCTTCCTTTCCACTGATTCCGCCGTCATCGGGCGGTACGCCACCAGGCTCGCAGCCACCAGCGGCGCAGCCTGAAAACCCCGCGCCCGTCACGCCCCCACCCACGTGCGCCGCAGCCGTTCCGGCCGGTGCGCCGCTCGCGGCCATCTCGTCCGTGCAGGGCACGGGCGACATCAGCCCCATGGCCTCGCAGGCCGTCACCGTGCGCGGCGTGGTCGTGGGCGACTTCCAGAGCACCGGCCCCACGTCGGTGAAGCTGAACGGGTTCTTCGTGCAGCAGCTCGTGCCCGATGCCGACCCGATGACCTCGGAAGGCGTCTTCGTCCATGCGCCGAACAACGCCGCACGCGTGGCTGTCGGCGACTACGTGCAGGTCACCGGCGTGGTCGCCGAGTTCGGCCAGACGGCCGGCGTGGGCGCCAAGCCCGACAGCATCACGCAGATTGCCGGCACCACCCCGACCCCGCTCGCCATCAGCGTCTGCGGCAGCGGCGTGGTCGTCGAGCCCACGCAGATCACGCTGCCGGTGGCCGACGAGTCCGCGCTCGAGCGTTACGAGGGCATGCTCGTCGAGATCGCGCAGCCCCTGGCCGTGACCGAACTCTTCGAGCTGGGCCGCTACGGCCAGATGGTGCTGTCGCTCAACGGCCGCCAGTTCAATCCCACCAACGGCAACGCAACGGCAACCCATGCGCAGAACCTGCTCGCGCGCATCGTGCTGGACGATGGCGCTTCGGTGTCCAACCCGAACCCCATTCCGTACCTGAGCGCGGCCGGCACCGACGGCACCCGGCGCATGGGCGACACCACGCAAAAGGTCACCGGCATCCTGAGCCACAACTTCGGCGCCTACCGCATCCAGCCGACGGTGGCGCCGGTGTTCGCGCAGGCCAATCCGCGCCAGCCCACGGCGCCGGTGGTCGGCGGCTCGCTCAAGGTGGCCAGCCTCAACGTGCTCAACTACTTCACCACCTTCGTGGACGGCACCAACGCCGCCGGGCAGACCGGGCAGGTCTGCCTGCTCGGCACAGGCGTTGCAACGGACTGCCGCGGCGCGAACAACCTGAACGAGTTCAAGCGGCAGCAGGCCAAGATCGTCGCTGCCATCGCGGGGCTCGACGCCGACGTGATCGGCCTGATGGAAATCCAGAACACCGACGTTGCCACGAACGACCTGCTGGCCGCCCTCAACGCCAAGCTTGGTGCGAACACCTACGCGGCCGTCAACAGCGGTGTGTTCGGCACGGATGCGATCAAGGTCGACATCCTCTACAAGCCCGCGAAGGTCCAGCGCGTCGGCAATGTCGTGCTGCCGACCGGCACCGATCTGGCGGACTACACCGCCGCCAGCGGCCGGCCACCGCTGGCCCAGCGCTTCAGCGCGGTCGGCAACAACGGCGGCTTCTGGTTCGTGGTCAATCACCTGAAGAGCAAGGGCAGCTGCCCCGCCACGGGCGACACCGACCAGGGCCAGGGCTGCTGGAACCTGGCGCGCACCCAGCAGGCCACCGCACTCAACAGCTTCGTGAGCAAGCTCAAGGCCAGGGGCACGACCGGCGAGAACGACGTGCTGATGATGGGTGACTTCAACAGCTATCTGCTGGAAGACCCGACCAAGGTGCTGGAAGGCGCGGCCAACGAAAGCCTGCTCAAGCGCATGCCCGCCAGCGACCGCTACACCTACGTGTTCGGCGGCGAGACGGGCGCGCTCGACCATGCCTATGCCTCTGCTTCCCTGGCTTCGCAGGTCAGCGGCGTGAACGTGTGGCACATCAACTCCGACGAGCCGACTGCGCTCGACTACAACACCGACTTCACCACCGACGACCGCTACGCGCCCACGCCGTTCCGCGCGTCGGACCACGATCCGGTGCTCGTGGGCCTGAACCTCGCGGCCGACACCGCCGTGGTCGAGCCCATCGTCAGCGCCACGATCGCGGCTTCGGCGAAGACCGGCGACACCTACAGCGTGGACATCACCGAAGCCACGCCCGGCGGCGCGACCACCATGACGTCCCTTACAGTCGACTGGGGCGACGGCACCACCGCCACCACCGCGGCGGGCACGGGCCCCGTGACGCATACCTACGCGGCCGCCGGCACCTTCACCGTGGTGGTCACGCTGACCAACTCCGCCGGCCAGACCGCGACGAAGGCGGGCAATGTGAATGTCACCACCACGGTCGTGGTGCTGCCGCCCGGCCCGCCCGATCTGTTCTTCAGCGAGTACGTGGAAGGTTCGTCGAACAACAAGGCGATCGAGCTCTACAACCCGACCGCCTCGGCGATCGACCTGAGTCTCTATGCCGTCAAGCTGTATTCGAACGGCGCGACGGCGCCCACGAGCACGCAGGCGCTGAGCGGCTCCCTGCCGCCCGGCGGCACGATCGTGCTGGCGAACGCCGGCGCCACGGCTGCCTTCAAGCCTGCCGGCACGCAGGACAGCGGCGTTGCCAACTTCAACGGCGACGATGCCCTGACGCTGGAGAAGTCGGGCACGGTCATCGACCGCATCGGCCAGGTCGGGTTCGACCCCGGCACCGAGTGGAAGAGCGCCAACGGCGCCAGCACGCTGAACCAGACGTTGCGCCGCAAGCCGACCATCACATCGGGCGATCCCAATCCGGGCATCGCTTTCGATACGGCGGCGCAGTGGGACAGCTTGCCCATCGACACTTCTGCGGGCCTGGGCTCGCACACGGTCGACTGAGCTTGGCCGGTGGGCGCTCGAACAGGGGCGCCCCGAAAGTCTTGGAGGCGTTGCGCTTGCCTGGCGCAACGCCTGGGGGCATTCAGGGCGACGCTCACGCCGACGGGGTACCTCGCTCCGCGAATGTCCCCCGGCCTTCGGCCTCCTCCTCTATTTCGCTGCGCAAGGCACCCCATCGACGTGAGCGTTTGGGCACCGCTTCGGATCGGCACGGCACGGGCGCGTGGGGTGCGCGCGCGGCTCTTTGCAGAAGCTGCATTTGTTGGCGGTCGTCGGGACTTCGTGTCGCACGAAGCCGTCATCGCGCCGCGCTCTTCTTTAAAGTGATTGCCCCTGTCACTCGATACCCCACAAGGGAACAAGGAAGGCGCAACACACACCACCACCGAAATGATTGAAGGCTGCTTGCCTCGCGGCAGGTTGTCGGTGCGAAAGCAGCGATGCGTATGCGAGGTATCAAAGGCGACGGCCGGGGTGTTATCAGCACCCCGACCGTCTAACCAAGTTCGTGCAACACCCTAGAAAGGAACGCACAAAAATGGCTACCAAGACTATAGCCCGGCCAACTACGCCGGTCGCTTCCGAAGATCACGCCCAAGACCCGGCGGATCTTCTTGAAAACACCCTCTCCCAACTCGAAGCTCTGCTGTGGGTCTGCCATGGGGAAGACATCGACTGGTGCAGCGGTGATGGGCCTCGGCAACTGGACAACCTGCTCTGGCTTGCGGCTGAACTGGCACGCAAGGCTGGGGCGTTGTTCCAGATGAGCGAGAAGGCGCGATGTGGGACGCCTACGACTGGCGGTTAGCGGCTGGTCTGCGGGCCGCAGGTTCGCGGCCCGCCTGGGAAATTGGGACTTCGGGATGAAACGGAGGAAGCCCTCGCGATCCAGGGAGCTCGGTCCGGTAGCGGTTTGTGGGGCATGCTCCCGGCAGCGATGTGTTCCAGGCTGATCGTCGGCTGAAGATGCGAGCATCCGCTTTGCAGCGATGCCGGCATCCCTCGGCCTCGCGCGAATGGGTACTATCCGCCACGAGCAGAACCAGACGACACCTTCACACACAGAGACGGGATGATCCACAAATTCAGAGAGGCGATCGCAAGCAGCGGGGTGCTCACCGATGTCGAGGTGCGCGACGACATCGTCGTTGGCCGCGCTCGAGTGCTGGCAGCGCAAGCCGACGTTTGGGTCAACGTCGATCCTGAACTCGAGGACGGGGGAGTACCGGACGCTGCGGTTCTGCTGCCCCGCATCGTCCAGATACTCATCGTCTCGCCAACGCAGTGGGGCGTGATCATCGACCAGATCGTTGGCGAAATCGAAGAGGCAATCGGTGACGAGCCGGTGAAGGAATCCACCAGCCTGCGATCCGACTTGATCTTGAAGTCAGTTGTTGTGTTCGCCGGAGCGACACTTCTGCGCTTCGAGGCGCCACGCCAGTTTCCTGACAGCTGGATCCATGCTCAGCTTGACGAGCAACTTGCTCTCGACGACCTTGAGGTCGCTGCGCGGGATGTGGATGCAGAAACGATGTCATTCAATACCGTTGATGATCTGCCAGACCACGTCAGCAAGGACAACACGTCGCGAGAACCATAAAAAAGAAGGCCGTCTCCGAAGGCGATCCGGCAGTCTCCGGTCCCATGCACCGAGCCATGAATGCTCGACAGGAAGAGACGCTCCGCGGCTCGATGGGCAGCACGACAGTGGGGCCCGCATGCCGGTGATCGATGCACACAGCGCTCTTCAACGAAGCAGACCGCAGCAGCATTCTTCATGCAGGCCGCTTGCGGCCAGAGGCGAACGTTACTGCCCTGATTTTTTGATTGAACGGAGAACATCCTTGAATTGCACCGTACGGCTTCAGCGTCACTACGAGCGGGTATGGTCTCGACCCACGGAAGTGTGTCCTTTCGACGCAGGCCCCGTTCACGAGCTTCCGCCTGGCTTCAGGGTGCTGTGTACGCCCCCCGACGCGAAGCGAGTGCTCTGGACATACGCAACCGCGGGACTTTCGAGCAGTAAGCGTGTCCCTGCAATCGAACTTCACCTGTTCAGCCCCAGGAAATCGCTCGGTTTGGTCGAGTTGCTGTACGCGGTGGCCCACTATCACTGCAACGGGCCTGGTCTCGATTGGGCTCACACGGTGAATCTCGGTCGGCCTTGGCTCGACTCTTCGAAATGCGAGTACGGCTTGGTTTCACGGCCTTATCTGGACGGGCCTGACCTTGAAAACTACTCGGACGAAGAAGGTGGCGTGAAGTGCTATTGGCTTGTGCCGATCACCGCCGATGAAGTTCGCCTCAAAGTGAAACAAGGCATCGACAGCCTGGAAGACGAATTCGAACGGCAGCAATTCAACTATGCCGATCCAGGGCGCAAGTCTGTTGCAGGCGCGTCTGACGGCGAGGGGGCTTGACCTCCACTGTGCGCGGCGGATTCAACCGGTCAACGGCCTGGCTCTGCTTTCTGCATCCGGTGCTCACCTGCACGCAGGTGAGTGCCGGATCACTGGACGGAGATGGATTGCCTGCTGGGCGTCGCGTCGAAGATCAGCGTTGCAGGCCAGGCAGGCCAGACAACGTCCAGGCTCGCATCGTTTGGATCGCCGGTGCGCGCGAAGGCACCGATGCTGCGCATCATGCTGTTCGACAAGGCGAGCCGACCCGGCTCGTTGGCCTTGGTGAACATGATGCCGGCGTACAGCGAAGGGCTGAAGTTGCCGAATGCGAAGGGCAGGTCGAAGGCATGCGCCGCGCCGTAGATCTTGTCGAAGGGCGCGGGTTCTTCGTCCCAGTCGAAGCGGTAGGCCCAGAGGTTGCTCTGCTGCGACGCGAGTGCGTCCGCAACGCTGGCGCGGCTCGCGCCGAAGAAGATCTGGGTCAGCCGCGAAGCGACGGCGTCGAAGCCGGTGCCCGGGGTGTTCACAGGTAAGTAGCCCGACGGGATCCACTGTTCGAGCGTGCTTTGGGGCGCTGCGTCGGGCTGGTAGCCAAATGCAGTGGAGAAGACCTGCGCATCGCTCAGCAGCCGCGCGCTGCCGGTGCCTCCAGCGAGCGGGAACAGCGTCGGGAAGAGCTTGCCTTCGTCTCGCGCATTGCCGATCAGCACAGGCACCTTGGCGTACTTGCCGGCCTTGATCGCCGCAATCGGGCTCGTCGGCACGACGTTGCCATCGGGGATCGGCCCCGATCCCGATGCGCCGAGCGGGGCGAGTCGCGTGAGTACCGTGTGCAGCACGAAGTCGGCGCTTTTGCTGCGCATGTAGGCGGCAATCTGCTCGCTGCTTTGCGTCGAGAGATAGGCCTGTGCAGAAGGTATGTCGGTCGCAAGCCCATCATCGATCACCATGTAGACAATGAGAAGCCCCCATTGCCCTGCATAGTCCGATGCGCGTGCGAGCGTAGCCACACTGCCGGCTGGCAGTTCACTGGCCAGCGAGATGCCGCCGCTGATCGGCAACGCCCGATGGATCAGAGCCGGTTTCGCGTTGGCCACGAGCGGCGACGTCATGGCCGCGTAGACATTGACGGCACCTGCCGACTGGCCCATCAGCGTGACGTTGCCAGGGTCGCCGCCGAAGCTGCCGATGTTGGCCTGGACGAACTGCAGCCCTTTCACGATGTCCAGGATGGCGAAGTTCCCCGAGTCGTTGAGGGGGTCGCCATTCTTGAGTGAGCTCGCATTCATGAACCCGAACATGCCGAGCCGGTAGTTCACCGAGACCACCACAGCGTTGGCGGTGCGCGCAAGGTTCGCGCCGTCGTAGACAGGGTCGGCCGTGTAGCCGGTGATGTTGCTTCCACCGTGCACCCACACGATCACCGGCAGCTTTCCGGTGTCGTTGGCCGGCCGCCAGACATTCAGGTAGAGGCAGTCTTCCGAGCCGACCGTCTGGCCGAGCGTGGTGCCGATGGTGGCGTCGTACCTGTTGTTGAGGCCCGGTCCGTACAGACGGCCGGTGGACACGCAGGCGTTGCCGAACTGTTGTGCGTCCCGTGGCGAGGTCCACGCTTGCGGGTCGACGGGAGGCTTCCAACGCAGATCTCCCACGGGGGCCTTGGCAAAGGGGACGCCCTTCCAGGCGAACGTGCCGCTGGTGGCGGAGTTGTCGGTCCCGACGACCGGGCCAAAGGCGGTCTGGCGCTGCATGGAAGGTGCCGATGCCGGCGGCGGCGACGGTGGGTCGGCAGGCGCAGCTGGCGGTGGCGCCTGCGTACCGAGGCCGCTCAGGTCGATGGCGCCGCTGCTGCCTCCACTGCCGCCACCGCAGCCGGCCAGCACCAGCAGCGTCAAGAGCATTGCGGGCAGGCGCCGATCGATCTTCAAGCCGATCGCAGTTCTTGTTCTCTTCATCTTGTCTCCTGATTTTTTGAGTCCCGCTGCGGCATTGGCCGAACGGACGCCGCGCGCACAGGCTGTGCGCCCCCTCAAGTCTCGCGAACTGCCATCGGTGTTCAATGGCAGCGAAGCACACTGCCGGCCAGGGCAGGGTGTGCGCAGGATCTACCGGAGAAACCCTCGAAGCCCGGGAGCGGCAGCGCGACGCTGCGGCTCGCAGAAGGGCCTGTGGACACTGTCACTCGTCCAGGAAACCAGGCGGTGCGCTGTCCGTGCTGAGGCTCCACAGACGCAGCGCCATGTGGATCTCCAACGCCCGGCTGGCGCTTCCCCAATGGCCCAGCAACTCCTCCACGTTCGCCAGGCGCTGGCGGACCGTGTTGACGTGGATGCCCATGCGCGATGCCGTTGCCTTTGCGTTCTGGTTGCTGTCGAAGTACGTCAGCAGCGTGGATGTGAGTTCGGAGCCGCGCTTGCTGTCGTGCGATGTGACGGGGCCGATGGTCGCATCGAGGAATGCGGCGAGGCTGGACCGGTCGTGCGTTTCGAACAGCACCGAGTACAAGGCCATCTCGTTCTGTGCGATGACGACCCCGCGCATGCCCAGCCGTGCCAGCACGGACAGCCCGCGCCGCAGCGCTGCATAGAGTGCCGGAAGCTCCGCAGGCGCCTGTGCCGGCCTCGACATCACACCGCGGTAGGCTTGACCGAGTTCGCGCCGGGCAAAGGCACCGAACTGTTCGAGCACGCCGTGCGCCCTCGAGGCGTTGCACGCCAGCACCATCACACCATCGACTTCGTCGAGCACCTGCCCGCCCAGCACCGGGTCCGAGTGCAGACGCCGAGACCAGAACCCTGCCGTCGACTGGTCCGTTTCCATGACCAGCAGCGACAACGGCAGCGACAGGTCGAGGCCGAAGCGCTCGGCGCGGTCCTGCGTCAGCGCAGGCTCGCCCTGGCGCGGCGAGATGAGTGTTCGCAGCAGCGCAGACACGTCGCGGCTCTTCTCCGCATCCATGCGTTCCTGCGAGAGCAGCATGACCCCGATGACGCTGGAACTCCGCTCGAACGTTCGCAGCGAAATCCCGTGCAAGTCTTCGTGCCTGAAGAGCAGCACGGCGCCGAGCATGTCGTTGCCGCCGATCACCGCGATGGCCCGGCAGAGTTCGCCATCGTGTGCGAAGGCCGCGACGGATCGGCCGGCCTGCCGGCTCTCGCGCAGCGCGCGCGCCAGCTCGGCGCTGTGCGGTCCATTCGGCGAATAGGCCTGCGCTGCCGTGCCGTCGTAGCCGGGCGCCCGGGAACTGGCAATGACGTGGCCGGCTTCGTCGAGCACCAGGACGCTGCCATTGAGCAGTTGCGCGACCGATTCGGACAACGCACCGAGCGAAGCGCCTCTGGCGAGCAGCGACGTGAGCTCCTCGTGCGCTTCGGCCGCGCCCTGCACGTCGCGCGCATGGCGCTCCAGCTCGGCGCGCGCGAGGTCTGCGTTCGCCAGTGCAGTCTTCGCTTCTGCGAACGCTTTGGCGTTGTTGATGGCCACTGCCGCGTGTGTGGCCAGCGTGCACAGGATCGACACGTTGAGCGCGGTGTGCGTGCGGTGGTAGCGGTCGGCCACGAACAGCAGCCCGATCACGTTGTCTTCGCAGATCAGCGGCGCGCCCACCAGCGCGGCCACACCTTCGTCGCGGAAGGTGTCGTCCAGCGCGGGGTCGTGCACGAAGCGCTTGTCGTGAAGGTAGTCGGGCGTGAAGAAGGGCAGGCGTGTCGACATCACCACCCCTGCGACGCCGAGGTTGCGCCCTGCAGTCATCTTGCCGGTGCGCTGAGAGATGGCGCCATCCGCGACGACCACCTGGAACTCGCCGGTCTTCGCATCGACCACCGTGAGCCAGCACAGGTGCGAGCCCATCAGGTTGCGCGCGCGGTTCGCAATGGCCTTCAGCAGTCCCTGCAGATCGAGGTGGCTCGACAGATCCTGTGCCGACTCGATGACCGCAAGCATGCCGCGTTCGCGTTGCTCATGCAGCTCGAGCCGATTGCGCAAGGCCATGGCCATGCGCACGAGTTCGACCAGGCCCGACTTGCCGCGCAACGCGTCGGGCAGGGCCTCGACGCTGGACAGGCGCGCCGCGAACTCTTCAGCGGACGCGCTGCGGTGCAGCAGCCCGACAAGGTCGGCAGCAATTTCCTCGGGAGCAAGACCGGAAGCCGGCGCCTGAGGGCGCTTTCTGTCGAGGGGCAGTGAAGACATAGGGCTGCGAAGGCTAGCAGAACGAAGCGCGACGGGCATGGGCGCAAGCCCTGAGCTGCTGCACGCGTTTTCCCGGAGGACGGCGCGCACATCGAGACGGTGCCGCGTGTGTGTGCGGCTCACATAGCCATTGGCGGTGGCCTTCCGGACACTCGATGCATCCACTCGTTCACCGTCACACACACAGTTTCTACAGGCATTCATGAGCATCATCGACTCACTCCGGCCCGCTCCAGGCTTGCGCGTGCTGGTCACGGCGGGAGCGTCGGGCATCGGCGCAGCGGTTGCGCGCGCGTTCTGCGAAGCGGGGGCGCGCGTGCATGTGTGCGACATCGACCGCGCTGCGCTTGACCGGCTGGGCTCGGAGGTCCCGGAGATCACGTCCAGCATGGCCGACGCGTCGGTTCCTGAGGATGTCGACCTTGTCTTCGACGACGTGCAGGGTGCCCTGGGCGGCCTGGACGTGCTCGTCAGCAACGCAGGCATCGCCGGCCCCACCGGCGCCGTTCAGGACCTGAGGCGCAGCGACTGGGAGCGCACCGTGTCGGTCAACCTGAACAGCCAGTTCTACTTCGCGCAGCGCGCGGTGCCGTTGCTCAGGCAGTCGGCGCACAACCCTTCGCTGATCGCGATGAGCTCGGTCGCGGGCCGGCTCGGCTACCCGCTTCGCACCCCCTACGCCGCGACCAAGTGGGCGATCGTCGGTCTTGTGAAGTCGTTGGCGATCGAGCTCGGCCCGCACGGCGTGCGCGTCAACGCGATCCTCCCCGGCACCGTGGAAGGTGAGCGCATGAACGGCGTGATCGGCGCGCGTGCAGCCACTGAGGGTGTGTCGGTGGAGGCCATGCGCGCCCAGTACCTGCAGAAGATTTCGCTGCGCCGCATGGTCACGCTGGACGACGTGGCGGCCATGGCGCTGTTCCTGTGTTCGCCCGCCGCGCGCAACGTCACCGGCCAGGCCATCAGCGTCGACGGAAACATGGAATACCTCTGACGTTCGCCTTCTTCTCCGTATCCCGCATTCCCGCATTCCCGCATACCGATACCCCCGCCTTCGCGCCGCCGGCGCATTCCGAATTCCAAGACAAGGAGACACTCATGCAAGAACATAAATCCCGCGGCTTTCGCTTCGCCCTGGTTCCCGCGCTGGGGCTGCTGCTTTCCACAGCGGCATCGGCCGCGCCGGTGAAGATCGGTGTGCTCGAAACCCTCTCGGGTCCGCAGGCATCGTCGGGGCAGGCCTACCGCAGCGCGGTGCGCTACGCCATCGACCAGATCAATGCTGCAGGTGGCTGGAACGGCGAGCCGGTGCAGTTGCTGGAGTATGACAACCAGGGCGGTCCTGCGGGCGCGGCCGACAAGCTCAAGGCCGCGGCGGCCGATGGCGTGCAGATGATCGTGCAGGGCGCATCGTCGGCCATCGGCGGGCAGATCACCGAGGACGTTCGCAAGTACAACCTGCGCAATCCCGGCAAGGAGATCGTCTACATCAACGTCGGCGCCGAGGCGCTCGAGCTGACCGGCGAGAAGTGCAATTTCCATCACTTCCGCTTCAGCGGCGATGCGCAGATCCGCACCAAGGCGCTGGTGAGCGCCATGAAGCAGGCCAATGCGCTCGGCACTCGGGTGTATTCGATCAACCAGAACTATTCCTGGGGCCAGGACATGGAGCGCGCGATCTCCGACAACGCGGCCGCCGGCGGTTACCAGGTGGTCGAGAAGACGCTGCACGATGTCAACAAGGTACAGGACTTCGCACCCTACGTCGCCAAGATCGCGGCGTCCAAGGCCGACTCGGTACTCACCGGCAACTGGTCGAACGACCTGCTGCTCCTGATGAAGGCATCGAAGTCGGCAGGGCTGAAGGTGCGCTTCGGCACCGTGTTCCTCGACCAGCCCGGCAATCTCGCCAATGCGGGCGACCTGGCCATCGGCCACTTCGTGGTGCATACCTTCAATGCGGAGGCGGGTGGCGCAGACGGCGAGCGCTTCGTGAACGACTACAAGGCCAAGACCGGGCACGCGCCTGCATTCATCGAGCCGCAGACCGTGTTCGGCATGGCCATGGTCGCGGATGCGTTGAAGCGCACGCCAGCCGAGGGCGGCAAGCTCAACGTGAACGCCTTCGCGAAAGCGCTGGAGATTGCGAAGATCAAGTCGCCCATGGGCGAGATGAGCATGCGCGCCGCAGACCACCAGGTGCAGATGCCCATGGTGGTGTCATCCGTGAGCAAGGATGCCCGCTACAAGGCCAACGACACAGACATGGGCTTCAAGCCCGTCAAGCGCTTCTCGGCAGAGGAAGCGTCCGCACCGGCCCAGGCCGCGTGCGTCATGAAGCGCCCGGGCTGACAGGGCGGCGGCATGGACCAGTTCCTCGTCTCGCTCATGAACGGCGTCATCTACGGCCTGCTGCTGTTCATGGTGTCCGCCGGTCTCACGCTCATCTTCGGAATGATGGGCGTGCTCAACTTCGCGCACGCCTCGTTCTACATGCTGGGTGCCTACTTCGCGTACACCCTGCAGGACCTCATCGGCTTCTGGGGCGCGGTGCTGGTGTCGCCCGTGCTGGTGGGTCTGGTGGGTGTCGCGGTAGAGCGCTTCTTCCTGCGGCGCGTGCACCAGTACGGACACGCCCACGAACTGCTGCTGACGTTCGGGCTGTCGTTCATCGTGGCGGAATCGATCAAGCTGTTCTTCGGCAACTTTCCGGTCGACTACCGCATTCCGGCCGCGCTCGACGTTCCAGCGTTCGCCATCGGCGGCGCGCAGTATCCGGTCTACCGGCTGCTGATGGGAGGCATCGCCATCGCGATGTTCATCGTGATCTACCTGCTCCTGACGCGCACACGCGTGGGCATCGTGGTGCGTTCCGCAATCTACAAGCCGCGGATGGCAGAAGCGCTCGGTCACAACGTGCCGCTGGTGTTCATGGGCGTCTTCGGCGTCGGGGCTGCGCTGGCAGGACTGGCCGGCGCGGTGGCGGGGGCCTTCTACACGACCAACCCCAACATGGCGCTGGAACTGGGCGTGATGGTGTTCGTGGTGGTGGTCGTCGGCGGCCTCGGTTCGCTGGGTGGTGCAATGCTCGCGTCGCTGCTCATCGGCGTGGTCACGTCGCTGGCGGTGAGCGTCGACCGCAGCCTTGCCGATCTGTTCGCGCTGGTCGGCGCGGGCGCGTGGGCGCGCGACGTGGGCGGCCTGCTGACGCTGAAGATTTCCAGCCTCTCGGCTACCATTCCTTTCGCATTGATGCTGCTGATCCTGCTGGTACGCCCGGGCGGGCTCATGGGCGAGAAGGTCTGATGCGATGAGGGCAGTTTCGATTTCTGTCTTCGCGGTTGCCGCTGTGGGTGTGGCGACGCTGTTCGCGTTGCCGTTCCTGCTGTCGCAGGGTCTGCTGAACGCTGCGGTGCAGATGCTGATCGCAGCCTTGTTCGCAAGCGCCTACAACCTGTTGTGCGGCCAGGCCGGGATGCTCTCGTTCGGCCACGCAGCGTACTTCGGCGTCGGGGCGTTCGGTACCGTGCACGCCATGAATGCCATAGGCGGTGCAGGCTTGCTCCCGACGCCGCTGCTCCCACTGGTCGGAGCAGCCTTCGGGCTGGTCTTCGGTGCCGTCGCGGGCTGGTTCGCGACCCAGCGAACAGGCACGTACTTCGCGATGATCACACTGGCCATTGCCGAGCTGGTGCATTCGCTCGCGCCGCACCTGAAGGGGCTTTTCGGTGGGGAGGCCGGGGTGTCCACCATGCGCATGCCGGCATGGGGGTTCGACTTCGGCTCCACCACGCAGGTCTACTACCTCACGCTCGGCTGGGCGCTGCTGTGCGTCGGGCTGCTGTACTTCTTCACGCACACGCCGCTCGGGCGGCTGGTCTACGGGTTGCGCGAGAACAGCCACCGGCTGCGCTTCCTCGGCTACAACGTGCACGGGCTGGGCATCGCGGTGTTCGCGATCTCGGCCATGTTCTCCGGCGTTGCCGGCGCACTGCAGGTCATGTCGAACGAGTCGGCGAACTACGTGGTGTTCGACCCCGGCCTGTCGGCGGCGGTGATCCTCAACAGCTACATCGGGGGCGTGAAGATGTTCCTGGGGCCGGCGCTCGGCGCAGCGCTCATGACCTTCTTCGGGTATGCGGTCTCGGATCTGACGCAATCGTGGCTCCTCTACCAGGGCATCCTGTTCGTGCTGGTGATGATGTTCATGCCGGCCGGGCTGGCGGGCCTGCCCGGCACGCTGAGCCGGTTGCGCCAACGCTTCGGGCTCGCACGCGCGATGCCGCTGGTGTTGCTGTCGATGGGAGCGGCAATCCTGCTGAGCCTGGGCGGTGCTTTCGCGATCGAGCTGCTGCAGCGCCTCTTCTCGCAAGACTACCGATCGGCGGTGCGGCTGCATCCGGGCGAGGCATGGCCGCCGGTGATGCTGCTGTCGCGCGAATGGTCTCCGGCTTCGATGGCGACATGGTCCGTGCCTCTGCTGCTGTTCGCCGCCGGACTGCTTCTCGCGTGGCTCGCGCGTCGACGCGGCGCCGCGCTCGAAGGCGGCCAGGCCGAGAGTCTGCCGCCCGGCCTCGCGGTGCCCCGCACGGAGGGTGCCGCATGAGCGAACCGATTCTCAGCATTCGCGGCCTGCGCAAATCGTTCGGCGCGACCGAGATCATGCGCGGCGTCGATCTCGACCTGCGCCATGCCGAACGGCACGCCTTGATCGGGCCCAACGGCGCAGGCAAGTCGACGTTGTTCCACCTGTTGTCGGGTCACCTCGCGCCGAGCGCCGGCGAGATCCGCTTCGATGGGCACGACATCGGGGGACGCTCGCCGCAAGCCATCAACCGGCTCGGCCTGGCGCGCTCCTTTCAGATCACCAACATCTTCCCGAAGCTGAGCGTGTTCGAGAACATCCGCCTGGCTGTCATGCGTCCGCACGGCGTGCAGTACACCTTCTGGAAGGTCATGGCGCGCGACCAGGCGATCCGCCGCGAGACGCAGCGGCTGCTCGAACTGGTCCGCCTGACAGCAAGAGCATCGACGCTTGCGGGCGAGATGGCGTACTCCGAGCAGCGCTCGCTGGAGATCGCCATGACGCTCGCGTGCGATCCCAAGCTGATCCTGCTGGACGAGCCGATGGCCGGCATGGCCACCGAGGAAACCCATTACACGGCGCAGCTGATCCGTGAGGTCACCCAGGGGCGCACGCTGGTGATCGTGGAGCACGACATGGACGTGGTGTTCTCGCTGAGCGACCGCATCAGCGTGCTGGTCTACGGTCAGGTGATCGCGACCGGCACGCCCGAAGAGATCCGGAACGACCCACGCGTCAAGGAAGCCTACTTGGGCGAAGAGGTGAGCGCATGAACGCCGTTGCCGAAGACAGCCTGCTCGACATTGCCGAACTGCATGCGCATTACGGCAAGAGCCACATCCTTCACGGCGTCAATCTGCGCGTGGCGCACAACGAAGTGGTCAGCTTGCTGGGTCGCAACGGCTCTGGCCGGTCCACGACGATGAAGGCGATCATGGGACTGGTGGCACCGTCGGCCGGCCGGATCCGGCTGCAGGGCCGCGAGCTCGCGGGGCAGCGGCCCTATGCCATCTGCCGCGCCGGCATCGCCTACGTGCCCGAGGAGCGCGAGGTGTTCGCCAACCTGACCGTCGACGAGAACCTTCGCATGGGCGAGCAGGCCGCGCCGCCAGGTGCGCACCGCTGGAGCGTGCAGGACATGTTCGACTACTTTCCTCGATTGAAGGAGCGCCGGAACACGCGCGCGGGCAGCATGTCCGGCGGCGAGCAGCAGATGCTCACGATGTGCCGCTCGCTGCTTGGAAACCCGCGCGTGATGCTGATCGACGAGCCCACGGAAGGGCTCGCGCCGAAGATCGTGGCCCAGGTCGGCGAGTGCATCCGCGACATGCATCGCAAGGGCGTGTCCGTGCTGCTGGTGGAGCAGAAGCTCGCCATTGCGCTGAAGGTTTCCACGCGCGTGTGCGTGATGGGGCATGGGCGCATCGTGTTCGAAGGCACGCCGCAGGCGCTGGCATCGAACGAGGAGCTCGTGGCGCAGTGGCTGGCGGTGTAGGGCTGCGGTCCGCCGCTCCAGCGTTTCATCTTTTCATCGAGAGGCCTTCATGGCAATCACACAAGACAAGGTCATCATCTCCTGCGCGGTCACAGGCTCGGTCCATACGCCGACCATGTCGGAGCACCTGGCGCTCACGCCCGACCAGATTGCAGAGCAATCGATCGAGGCTGCCGAGGCCGGCGCCGCCATCCTGCACCTGCACGCGCGCGACCCGCTCGACGGACGGCCTTCGGCAGACCCCAAGGTGTTCGACCAGTTCGTGCCGCGCATCCGCGATGCGACCGATGCGGTCATCAACATCACGACCGGCGGCAGCACGCGCATGACGCTCGAAGAGCGCCTGGCCTATCCGCTGAAGGCGAAGCCGGAGATGTGCTCGCTGAACATGGGGTCGATGAACTTCTCCATCCATCCGGCGGCGCGGCGTATCTCGCAGTGGAAGCACGACTGGGAGCAACCGTACGTGGAGGGGATGGAGGACCTGATCTTTCGCAATACCTTCCGCGACATCAAGCACATCCTGAAGGTGCTGGGCGACGACTGCGGCACGCGCTTCGAGTTCGAGTGCTACGACGTGGGCCACCTCTACAACCTGGCGCATTTCGTTGACGAGGGTCTGGTGAAGGGGCCGCTGTTCATCCAGAGCATCTACGGCATCCTCGGCGGCCTGGGGCCGGACCCCGAGAACCTGGTGACGATGCGCACGACGGCCGACCGGCTGTTCGGCCGCGGCGGCTACCGGTTTTCCATCCTCGGGGCGGGGCGTCACCAGATGCCGCTGCTGACGATGGGCGCCGTGATGGGCGGCAACGTGCGCGTGGGGCTGGAAGACAGCCTCTACCTGGGCAAGGGGCAACTAGCGAAATCGTGCGCCGAACAGGTCCGCAAGATCCGCCGCATTCTCGAGGAACTGTCGCTGGAGATCGCGACGCCCGATGAGGCACGGGCCATGCTGGGTCTGAAGGGCCGTGATGCCGTGGCATTTTGAGAGCACCCGGTCTTTCGAGCATCCGGCTGCGCTTCGTATCTCTCTTTCAAATCCCGAGGAACATCGATGAAGAAATTTCTGGACGGCCGGGTGGCCATCGTCACCGGCGCCGGCAGCGGGCTGGGCAAGGCCCATGCGCTGGCGCTCGCGAGCCATGGTGCGCGCGTGGTGGTGAACGACGTCGCCGGGGCGCAGCCGGGCTCGCCAGGGCGCGCCGTGGCCGATGAGATCGTGCGCGCCGGTGGGTCCGCCATGGCCGACGGCGGCGACGTGACCGACTTCGCGCAGATGCAGGCGATGGTGGCGCGCGTTGCCGGCGAATGGGGCCGTGTCGACATTCTCGTCAACAACGCGGGCGTGCTGCGCGACCGCACGTTCGCCAAGATGTCGCTCGACGACTTCCGCCTGGTGATGGAGGTGCACCTGATGGGCTCGGTGAACTGCGTCAAGGCGGTGTGGGAGCTCATGCGCACGCAGAAGTACGGCCGCATCGTGATGACGACGTCTTCGTCGGGCCTGTACGGCAACTTCGGGCAGTCGAACTACAGCGCCGCGAAGATGGCGCTGGTGGGGCTGATGCAGACGCTGGCGCTCGAAGGCGAGCGGCAGGACATTCGCGTGAACTGCCTCGCGCCGACCGCAGCAACGGCGATGACCGAAGGCGTGCTGGCACCGGATGCGCTCGCGCGGCTGCAGCCCGCCTCCGTGAGTCCGGGGCTGATCGCGCTCGTGGGCGAAGACGCGCCGACGCGCACCATCCTGCTGGCAGGCGCGGGAAGCTTCGAAAGCGCGAACATCACCATGACGCGCGGCGTGTTCATCGGCGGGGTGCAAGACGCGCAGGACACGGAAGAGGTCGCCGCCCAGGTCCGTGCCCGCATGGAGGACATCCGCAATCGCGAGGGCGAATCCGTGCCCGGCACTGGTTTCGAGCAGTACAGGCTCGAACTCGCGAAGGCCGGTATCGAGGTCGCATTGCCCGGCTGATCAGGGTTTACGCGGCATCTGCGCCGCACATCGCATGCGCCGATCCGGTGTGCGTCCCGCACATTGGTTTCGGTGCGCCACGGCGGGAGACTTCGCCGGCGACGACACAATATTGGAGACATATGAAAAGCAGATCCGGAAGACTGGCGCTGGTCGCCACGGCCTGTGTGGCCGCAAGCGTGGCATTGCTTGCATGCGGTGGTGGAGGAGGCGGCGGCGCGGGGTTCCCGCTGATCGTGCCGCCGGGAGCCAACCCGCCGCCCTCTGGCCAACCGGCCGGGCCTGGAGGACCCGCAGGCCCCTCGGGTCCCGCAGCATTGAGCTGCGAGCAGTTGCAAGGCATGGCCATTCCTGCGGCGTCCATCGGCCTGCCCACTTCAGGCGCAAGTGTCACGTCCGCCAGGTCGGTGGCCGCGAGCGGCACCGGTGCGGCAGCCGTGCCGGCTTACTGCGAGGTGTCCGGAAAGATCGCGCCGGTCGACCCGGGCGCACCGAACATCCTGTTCCAGGTTGGCCTGCCGGAGAGCTGGAACCAGAAGATCGTCATGTTCGGTGGCGGTGGCTTTGACGGAACCATACCCAACGTGAAGGCCAACGTGCCGAACGGGCCTGTCGACAAGCCGACACCGCTGGGCCGTGGCTACGCCACGTTCGCCAGCGACTCGGGTCACCAGGCCAACGCACTCGGCTCGCAGGACGGCCGGTTCGGGCTGAACGACGAGGCGGTGCGCAACTTTGGCGGCGACGTGTTGAAGAAGACGCGCGATACGGCCCTCGCGATCATCAAGGCGCGCTACGCCGCTGCGCCGGTCAAATCGTACTTTGCAGGCGGGTCGACTGGCGGCCGCGAGGCGCTGGCCGCGATCCAGCGCTGGCCTGCGGATTGGGACGGCGCCATCGCGTGGTACCCGGCATGGAACGATGCGGCAGCGCTGCTCGGCGGCCACCGCATGAGCCGCGCGCTGGCGCAGCCCGGGGCGTATCCCAACGCCGCGAAGCGCTTGGTGCTGTACGAGGCGGCCATGGAAACCTGCGATGCGCTCGACGGTGTCGTGGATGGCCTGATCAGCAACCAGACCCTGTGCAACGCGCGCTTCGATCCCTCGACTGCCACTCTGAGAGGCGTGGCGGTACGCTGCCCCGGCGGTGCCGACACAGGCAACACGTGCCTGTCGGACGCGCAGATCGGCGCGATGAACAGCATCAACACGGCCACCAGCTTCCGCTTTCCGCTGGCGAGCGGCGAGACCCAATACCCGGGCTACAACATCTGGGGTGCCGACACAGGCATCAGCAGCTGGACGTCGCCGCTCGAGCCTACGGTGACCTTCCTGGCCTTCGGTGCGTCCCAGCCGGCGCGGCCCATGCCGGCGAATGCGCCCTACATCAGCGTGCTCACCGATCAATGGATCAAGTACTTCGTCACGCGCGATGCGGCGTACGACTCGCTGTCGCTCGACCCTGAAAATCCGGGACCATGGGCCGGTCGCATCAGCGCGCTGAGCACGCAACTGGACACGAGCACCGACATTTCGGCCTTCCAGGCGAAGGGCGGCAAGCTGCTGCTGGCCCATGGCCTGGCCGACGTGCTGGTGAGCACGCGCGCCACCGAGCAGTACTACCAGCGACTGCAATCCAGCATGGGGCCGTCGCAGGTCGACACCTTCGTCCGGTACTACGAGGTCCCAGGCCTCGGCCATGCGGTCAGCAGCGTGTTCAATGCGACCTGGGATTCGCTCACCGCGCTCGACCAGTGGTCTGTGAACGGCACGGCGCCGGTCGGGCAGGTCACCACCGATACGGCGGGGGTGCCCGGGCGCACGCGGCCTTTGTGCGACTACCCGAAGTGGCCTCAGTACAAAGGAGCCGGAGACGTCAACGTCGCGAGCTCGTTCACGTGTGTCAACTAGCCTGATGGTTGTGCCCCATTGAGCGTTGCCCTCGCGGACAACTCGACATACTCGGCAGGTGTTGTGGTACGCGGCTCGATGTTCTGCGAGACGATCCATGCGTTGAGCGCGAGATCGGCGACTGCGCAGCGGATGGCGGAGCTGAGCTTGGCGAGCACGGGAGCCGGCGTATTTCCCGGCGCCGCGATACCGTGTCAGCCTGCAGGCTGAAAGCCCGGAAACCCCGATTGGGCCACGGGCGGCACGTCGCGGTCATGCTCCAACCCGTCGCTGACTTGCGCTGGGTGGCTGGCTGATGCCCCGCACCCTCATGAACAACGAAGTCAAATGGGTTCCCGAGGGCGCGCTGGCCGACCCGCTGCAAGCCTCGGCGGGTGTCGAACATGGGTGCAGACGCAAGGTCATCTCGGTCCGAAGGCAAAGGCCCGCCGCCGCACACTGCCTTCACCGTCACCGGATACTGTTCGCACCAGCCACCACCGCGCGAACCATGCAATTCCCGAAGTCCGCCCTCATTCCCTGCCTGCTCCTCGGTGCAACGCACGTTGCTGCGCAGATCAACGCCGGGGCCCTGCCTCCGACGCCATCGCCGCCGTTCAAGCTCACGAAGATCGCGCAGTTCGACCTGCCGTGGCGCATCGCCTTCCTGCCGGACGGGCGCATGCTGGTTACCGAGAAAACCGGCAAGCTCTATCTGGCAACTCAGTCGGGGCAGAAGCTTGAGGTCAAGGGCGTGCCGCAGGTGCTGTATGAAAGCCAAAACGGCCTGCTTGGCGTCTACCTGGCGCCGTCGTTTTCGAGCGATGCAGGCATCTACCTGACCTACTCGGAGCCCGGACAGGAGCCAGGCACCTCGAGCTTGGCGTTGGCCCGCGCGACGCTCAAGCTGGACGCGGGCAATGCCTCGCTGGAAGACCTGAAGGTCGTCTGGCGCGACCCGATCAAGGGCAAGGGTGGGCAGGTCGGCGCTGCCGTTGCCTTTTCGCCGGATCAGAAGTTCCTGTTCCTCACGGCCGGCGACCGTCAACGCTTCACACCGGCCCAAGACCCAAATCAGCCGGCTGGCAAGATCCTTCGGCTGACGCTCGATGGCAAGCCGGCGCCCGGCAACCCGATGGCGGGCAAGATGGGTGCGGGGTCGGTCGCGGTGATCGATCCGCCCAGAGACACGGAGGCTGCCAAGACCGCGCCCGTGGTGCGCACGCATGTCTTCGACGGCCCCAACCTCACGCCGTCCGAGACATGGAGCTCGGGGCATCGCACGCCCTATGGCATCGCGTTCGCACCCGATGGTCGGCTGTGGGAGCTGGAGCATGGGCCGCGCGGCGGCGACGAGCTCAATCTGATCGAGCCGGGCAAGAATTACGGCTGGCCGCTGGTCTCTTATGCGGTGAACTACAACGGGGTGCCCATCGCCAGTCCCGACACGCGGCCCGACCTCGCCAAGCCGGTCATCTACTGGACGCCCGTGCTGGCGCCGGGCAACCTGATGTTCTACAGCGGGTCGATGTTTCCGAAGTGGAAGGGCTCGGCCTTCGCGACCGGCCTCGTCAGTCACGCACTTCACCGGATCGAGGTGAACGGCGCGGTAGCGAAGCCCGCGGAGCATTGGACGCTCGGCTTTCGCGCTCGCGCCGTCGAGCAGGCGCCCGATGGCGCGTTGTGGTTGATCGAGGACGGGCACGACGGCGGCTTGTATCGCCTCACTTCGAAGTAGTCGGTCAGGGTCGATCGCATCGAGGCACTGACACCGAGCTGGGCCGATCGCGCATGCTCAGCGAGAAGCTGGTGCGCCGCCTGTTCTTCACGCACGGGCCGCGTGCTTGGCACCAATCGGCTGTTCTGGATGTCGGTGCTCGTGGACGACCTGCTACGCGCAGGCACCCGCAAGGCAGGTCGCGGCGATGTTCGAAGCCTGGCTCACGCGCAGTGAATGGCGGAGTTGAGCGTTCGTACGCGAACCGACTGCAGGCCTCGCGTGTGGCCATCATTCAGCATCAGCTCCAACCCTGGCGCGAGCGTGTCGTCTCCTTCGTGGAACACGACGCGATCGGCGCACACCTTGCGCAGGAGCTACGGTCTACTCCCGGATCTGAAGCGCTTCGTACCAGTCCTTGTACGAGGTAGCGGTCACCATGCGGCGGTTCAGGTCGGGTTCGCCGTCAGTCCACCAGACAGGACCTCGCTCACCCAGCGCGCGTTTGGCCACATCCACTGCCGATCGCGCGGCTTCGACGGCCGGCCCGTCGCCCGATCTCGACGCGACTCCCACCCGGCGACGCGCGCTCATCAACTCGGCAACCCAATACGTCCGGAAGTCCTCGGTGAGACCCGGATTCGTCTTTCGCCAGAGGCGCCCGTTGACCACGAAATACCTTCCGTCGGGCGTCACCGGATAGGTCTTTGCTGCCGCCATCGAGCACCTGCATTCGAGCGCCGGCTCCATCAATGGGAAGACACGCGACCCAAAGCCTTGGCGACGGCTTGGAGCAACGCGCCAGGTTGCACCGGTTTGACGAGATGTGCGTCGAACCCCGCATTGCGCGTGCGCTCCTGGTCTCTGCTCGCACCCCAACCCGTCAGTGCCATGACAGCCATGCGCGGTTCCGGATGGCGCTCCCGCAAAGCCTGGACCACGGCATACCCGTCCATGCCGGGGAGCCCGAGGTCGAGCAACACGACCTCGGGCCTGAACTGGCCGGCCACTTGCAATGCGCGTGTGCCTTCGCTGGCGGCCTCCACCTGCACACCGAAGCTTTGCAACAGTGCGACCAATGCCTCGCGTCCGTCGTCGTTGTCCTCGACGACCAGCACACGCGCGCCCCTCAATGCGAGTTCAAGGCCGCCAGCCGCAGCACCGTCGAGCGTCTCGC
Organism: Variovorax paradoxus; assembly: GCF_902712855.1. NCBI lineage: Bacteria > Pseudomonadati > Pseudomonadota > Betaproteobacteria > Burkholderiales > Comamonadaceae > Variovorax > Variovorax paradoxus. The sequence goes on along the minus strand of NZ_LR743508.1, from coordinate 311,399 downwards.
TTGCTCGTACGTGCGCGACGCCGCCTGCCGGTGATTCGGGCAACTGTTCCGCGAGGGCGAGCTTCAGCGTGAAAGTGCTTCCACGCCCGATGCCCGGACTGCTCACCTCTACCGTGCCACCGTGCAGTTCCATCAGCTTGCGCACCAATGACAGGCCTAGTCCGAGGCCCCCCTGCGCGTGCGCTTTGGTATGCGGCAGTTGGGTGAACATCTCGAAGACTTTGCTCGCGTCCGCACGCGCCATCCCGTAGCCTGAATCGGTGATCCTGATGGTGGCCACGCTTCCTTCCACTTCGCCTTCGACAACGATGTGGCCGCCCATGGGGGTGTATTTCGCAGCGTTGGTCAGTAGATTGCCGATCACCTGGACCATTCTGGCGGGGTCGACGAAAACATCGATGCCGGGCGCAACGCGCAGCTCGACATGGTGGCCTTTCAGGTCCAGCGACGCCTGTGTTGCTTCGAGCGCACTGAAAATCAGTGAGTCGAGCGCGGCGAACTGCCGTCGCAGTTCGATCACGCCCCGGTTGATCCGCGATATGTCCAGAAGGTCGTCGATCAGCCGGGCCATGAGACTGGCTTGACGATCTATCACCGCCAGCTTCGAGGTCATCATCTCGTCGGTCTGCTGGCGCTGCGCGATGGCGACCGCGTACTTGATCGGGGCCAGGGGATTGCGCAGTTCGTGGGCCAAGGTGGCGATGAATTCATCTTTCCTGGCGTCTTGCTCCCGAAGGATGGCGGCATCGCGCGTGCGCTCGATGTGGGCCCAGCACCTGTCGACCACTTCAGAAACGATAAGGATGTCCGCGTCGGTCCACCGGCGTGGCGTTGCCTGATGCACAGCCATCATCGCCACCAGCCGTCCTTCCTTCACTAGGCCTGCGCAAATGATGGCCTTGATTCCGATCGCGTTGAACATCCGGCCGCCGCCCTCGTCACCGAGTTCGGCGTCCACGTCGTTCACGATGAGATGCAGGCCTTGGCGAAGGTTGGAAGTAGCCTGCGCGCCGAACAGCTCCAGCGAATAGACGCCCGCACTGCTGGGAACTCCATCCACCGCCCAATCATTGCGAATGGTGAAGCGATCGCTGTCGCTGTCGACGTCTGCATAGGCACACCGGGTGGCACCGAGCGCATTGCCGAGAAGGCGGGCTGTTGCAGCCATGATCTCGTCCGCGTTCTGCAGGTGACGAGTGGCCTGCCCAATGTCGTCGAGCACCCGCAGACGCTCTTCGCTCGCCTGGCGCGCAGCTTGAGCGCGCACTCTCTCGGTCGAATCGATGACAAAGCCGACCCACTGTTTCAGGACGCCGGAGTGGTGGACAGGCGCGCCATGAGCGACGACGTGTCTGTATTCGCCATCTTCGCGTTTCAGCCGGTAGTTCAAGGTCAGCGGGGTGGCTGCCTCCAAGGATTGCGTCCACCGCTGACGCACCATCGACTTGTCGTCTTCATGGACGGCTTCGAGCCAGCCCCAACCTTCGTAGTCCCTGAAATGCTGCCCGGTGAACGCTTGCCACTGCGGATTTGGCGTGTCGATGGACCCATCGGCGTTCGCGTACCACACCAGCGTGTTCTGGACCTCGGCCATGGTCGGGTTCATTGAGCTCTTCCGAAAACTAGTCAAATATGCTGCGATGCTAGCGTCGTGCCGATGCTCAAATGTGAGTGAGCGACGCGGCGAGGCGTAGGTCGCGTCATACCTGCTTCCACGCAGAGCACATGGCTTGTGGCACTGCGGATCGTTTTTTTATCGCGCCGGCCCGCATCCCGTCGGCGCGACGCGGTCACTGCGCCAGAGGACCCAGCCGGTGGGTGAGGAAGAAGCGGATCATTTCCCCGCTCGCATCCACACCGTGAGGCGCGGTGTAGCTTCCCTGCGTGCTGCCGCCTGACCATGCGTGGCCAAGCCCATGAACACGCCAATGCTCCGCATCGCCTCGACCGGGGGACGCTGCGTACAGCGTCCTGGTATAGCGAGTGCCGCCCGGCGTACGACCTTCGATGGCCTCGCACGGCTGCGCGCCTGCCAGGATGGCGATTCCGTTGCTCGCGTGGACTGTGGTGTCCGCGTCGCCATGGAAAACGATGACCGGCGGTGAAACGGATCCGGGATCGGGCAGAGGCGCCGACGCGCCTGCGCGCATGGCCGACAGCGCGCTCATCATGTCGTTGGCCGCACGGTGCGGCAGGCCCGAATGCACGCCGACGGCGGCAAAGATGTCCGGGTAGCAATTTCCGAGGACGTGCGCCATGGCGCCTCCTGCAGAAAGGCCCGCCACGTAGATGCGCGAGCGATCGGCCTGGTAGCGGACCGCAATGTCCAGTGTGAGCGCGGCCAGCACAGCCGGCTCACCCCGGCCGCGTTGTTGATGCTGGGACTTGAACCAGTTCCAGCACTTCTGTCCGTTTGCCCGCTGCGCCTGTTCGGGGTAAAGCACCAACGCGCCGCATTCGCGCGCGTGCTCGTTCATGCGCGTACCGGCCGCGAAGTCTTCCGGGTCTTGCGTGCATCCGTGCAGCATCACGATCAGCGGGCGCGGCATGGCCGACTGACTTGCCCCGCCAGCAGGCACGAAAAGCTTGTAATCGACCGTGCGCCCCTGGTGCGTGAACGAGCCTTTGGTCCACTGCTCGGCGGTGTGGGGTCCGGTCGGCTTTGCTGTTTCGACGTCGACCACGCGTGCTTCGATGTCGATCACGTCAGCCGCTGGAGACGAAAGCACCGGCACATCGGGAGAGGCGGGCTGCAGGTCGGTTCCCTGCCGCAAGGCGCGCTGTATCGCTGCGGTCGCATCGGCCAGCCGGCCGTTGCGTGTGAGGTGGGCTGCCTCTTTCATCAGCCCGGCGAAGAGTGGATTCATGTGTGGGACCTTGAGGTGGGGCTAGCGGATGCGCGCGGCCAAGGCGGTCTTGACCGCTGGCGAGGCGTGAAGTGCACCGAGTACGGTGAGTGAATCGATCGTTGCGACGGCGAGTTCAGCGGGCACGTCCGAGGCGATGACCGCGAGGCCAAGGACGCGTATCTGCAACTTTTCGCCGGTTGCGCGCACGGCCTCGAGGTCTGCAACCGAAAAGGTCTGCAGGCCCAGCACCAGCATCTTCCGGGACACGGCCTGTCGCAGCGCGTCGGAGTGCGTCGCCAGGTGGCTGCGAATGGCAGTGCGGATGAAGTCGGTACGGTTCGAGTAGAAGCCCTCGGACACGAGAAGGTCGATGTGCCCGAGGTCGACGAAGCCCATGTTGATGGTGATCTTCTCGGACTCCGGGGCGTCCGATGCGATGGCTCTCGCTGTCGTTTTGGTTGGCATGGGCCATCCTAACACCATCTGTATGGATGGTGTGAGGATGGTTTGTAAAGCGGCTTGCCCAAGCCAACCTGCAAGTTGATGGCTGCGTTACTCGTTTGCCCGTTCAAGCCAGACGCTGTCCGGCGTCTTTGCGCGCAGGATCACACGGCGCGAAATCAGGCCGCGGCGGCCGCGACGAGAGGAAGCCGCACGGTGAATTCACTGCCTTGACCCTTCCCGTCGCAGCGCACTTCCACGAATCCGCCGTGGGCGTAGACCAGGTCCTTCACCAGCGACAGCCCCACGCCGAACCCTCCACCGGACTCGTCGGGGTTTTCTTGCGTGAACAGGTCGAAGATCACAGGAAGCAGGGCCGCATCGATGCCGATTCCTGTGTCCTCCACCCTGATGACTGCGTGGCTCACTTCAACAGTGCAGCGAATCCATATCCGCCCTCTCGCCGGCGTGTACTTGATGGCGTTGTGGAGCAGGTTGAACACGATCTGATGGACGCGCTGGCGATCAGCCTGGATGAGAACAGGCGCTGGCGGCACGAGCACATCGATGGTCTGATGCTTGGCCTCGACGTCGGATTCCACCACGTTCGCAATATCGACGATCTCGGCGCCGAGGTCGAACTCCGTCCTTGAAAGGGTGAGCTTTCCTACGCCGAGCCGCACGACATCGGCCAGGTCGGCCATCATGCGCTCCACCTGTGTTACCTGCCTTGTGACCACGCTCATGGGTTTCGCCAGTTCGTCGACAACCAGCGCTTTTTTCTCCATGATCTGCGCAGCGAGACGCATCGGGCCGAGCGCGTTGCGAACCTCGTGCACGAGCCGGCCGAAGAATGCGTCGCGCGCCTGAATCTGCTGTTGCGCGCTCTGCAGTCGATTGTCGGAAGTCTCGATGCGCGCGCGAAGGTTGGTTCGATCCGCCATCACTTTCACGAACCCCACGTGCCTTCCATCTTGCTGAAGGGCGATGAGGCTTCCAGTCACCCAGATACGCGCACCGTCCTTGCGCATATGCCACCGATCGTCTTCCGAGCGCTGCGCGGAGACAGCGACCCATCGCTCCAGCAGCGGCAACCCCAGGTCTCTGTCTTCATCCACGAAGAGGACGTCGATGGCCTTGCCTACGATCTCGCCCTCGGCGTACCCGAAGAGGCCTTCGGCGGCACCTCGCCATGCGGTGATTACACCCGCGGTGTCGAGCACGACGAACGCGATGTCGGGCGCCTGTTCCCACAGCAGCGCTGCAGCCGTTTCAGGGCTGACCCCAACCGCAGGCGCAATGAAGCTTGCCGGTTGATCCGAGGGATGCGCTGCGTGGTCTGGTGGCGTCATGGCTCCATCCTAGGCTCATTGACTTGCGCGGGACAGTGCGCTTGTCCGCGGTAACGACCGCTTGCGACCCCTTGCAACGACCTGTGCCGATGATCGCTGGACGGAACTGGTCCTACGCAGCCTCGCGCCACGCACGTGCGGGCCGGCAGAGCATTGCCTTCTAAATTAGATGCAAACCATCAACTCCTGCGCCATGCCGACCTCCCTCGCTTCGCCCTCGGGCAGTCGCTTCGCGTGTTTCCGCAAATGGCCTTTGTCCTGGCAGGCAAGGTGAGTCGACTAATTGATGCCCTGAAGCGTTTGTGGCATGCCCTGTTGGGCATACCCGGGCTGCGGGTCATCGTGCGCGCCATCCAAAATTACATCGTCCACCAGAGTGGCAACCAGGCGGGGAGCCTGGCGTTCTCCGCGGTTCTGGCGATGTTCCCGCTCTTGATCCTCCTGTCCGCCGCCGCCGGCTTCTTGGGGCAGCCCGGCGATGCGGCAGCGCTCGCGAATCGGGTCATGAGCTATGCGCCGCAGGTGGTGCGCGATGCAGTGCAGCCCGTGATCAACCAGGTGCTTGCGCATCGCAACCAGACGCTTCTGACGGCTGGACTTGTCGCCACCTTGTGGGCGGCCTCGTCGGGCATGCAGGCCGTGCGCACCGCACTGAACCGCGCATACGGCGTCGAGCGCGGTTTGCCGTTCTGGAAGGCACGTATCAAGTCGACCCTGGCGACGGTGATCGTTGGCGGTGGCATCCTGGTTGCCTTCAGCTCGGTCATCATCCTGCCCTATGTCTGGCAGTTCCTTCGAGAAACGGCCGGGGTAGGGCAGGAGGCGCTCTGGCTGCAAAACAGCGTGCGTTACGGAACAGCCTTTCTGGCGTTGTTCGTGCTCTACGGGCTGTTGTACGGCTGGCTTCCTGACGTGCGGCAGAGGCTGTACACGGTGCTGCCCGGCGCATTCGTGGGAGCTGCTCTCTGGGTTGGTGCTGCGGCCACGCTGTCGTACACGCTGCGCACTGCCGGAAAGCTCGCACTCGTCTACGGGAGCTTTGCAGGCGTGGTCGCGACCCTGGTGTTTCTCTACATCAGCGCCACGACCTTGATCTATGGCGCAGAAATCAATGGCGTGTTGCGCGAGAAGGCGTCGGAGCCTGCGGGCCCGGGCATGCAGACCGCATAGCCGCCTGGCCCTGGCTTTCTGCGGTGGTCGAAGCGGACGCCGCGCTACCCGATCTCTGTCCGCCGAGACCGGGTGTGTGATCGTCATGTCGCATATCCGCAAAGCGTTCAGACATCCGTCACCGCTGGTGTGAGGCTCCACCCGCAGCAAGACGGATGGGAAACCCGAACAGCCTGGCAGGCGACGCGGCAACATCAACCTGCGTATTTGAGGGTGTGAGGGACTACAGGGGTTAGGAACCCTGTGCAAAGCGAGCCCACACGTTGTTGGATTCGCCCGCTCTTTGACCGTAGGGGGTCAATTTTCTGCGGCAATCAACACCGGCCCTTCGGTGCCCTGTGCTCACTCCCCGAACAACATCGGCGGCGCACCGGGCAAGAGCGGGCAAAGAATCAGCGCAGCGCTTCAACCAGATCGAGCACCATCCGGTCGCCACCGAACTTCTCGACCCCATGCGTCAGCAGCGCATCCACGGCCTGCGCAATGCCATGGCTGGAAGAAGACTGCTCCGCCATGTCGTTGTAGTACCCCAGGTCCTTCTTCGCATTCGCCATCGAGAACTTCAGCGAATCGGTGCTGCCCGTCAGCAGCTTGGGCTTGACGCGTTCCAGCGCCACGCCGTTGCCGCCGCCCTTGGCGAGCACGTCGACGAACACGTCGGGCTTCACGCCGGCGCGCTCCGCGCAGGCTGCAGCCTCGCACAGCAGCGCCACGGTGCCCAGCGACACGAAGTTGTGCAGCAGCTTCATCGCATGGCCGGCACCGATGCCGCCCACGTGCGTGACGTTCTCGGCGAAGCAGCGCAGCAGCGGCAGGCACGAAGCCAGCACCTGCTCGTCGCCGCCCACCAGCAGGTTCAGCCGGCCTTCGGCGGCTTCCTTGGCGGTGCGCGTCATGGGGGCGTCGATGAACTTGCCGCCCTTGGCGCTCACGGCCTCGGCCACCTTGGCGGTGGAAGCGGGAACGGCCGTGGAGCAATCGATCACCACCGTGCCGGCGCGCAGGGTGCTCAGCGCGCCCTTGTCGCCCAGCATCACGGCCTCGACCTGCGGCGTGCCGGTGACGCACAGGATCAGCACGTCGACCTGCGCGGCCAGCGCGGCCACGTCCTTCACCGACGTGGCACCGGCCTTCAGCAGGTCGTCGATCGGCTGGTTGCCCGCGTGCTCCAGCACCGTCAGCTTGTGGCCGTGCTTGACGATGTTGCTGGCAATGCCGTGGCCCATCAGGCCGACGCCGACGAGGCCGACGTTGCGCGGGGTCTGTTGTTCAGTGGTGGTCATGTGGTGTCATCCGTGCTTGATTGCGATGGTCTTGAGGGTCGTGAAGCCGAGCAGGGCCTCGAAGCCCTTCTCGCGGCCGAAGCCGCTCGATTTCACGCCGCCGAAGGGCAGCTCCACGCCGCCCGCCGCACCGTAATTGTTCACGAAGACCTGGCCGCAGTGCAGCTTGTGCGCCATGCGCAGCTGGCGGCCGCCGTCGCGCGTCCACACACCGGCCACCAGGCCGAAGTCCGTGCCGTTGGCCAGGCGCACCGCCTCGGCCTCGTCCTTGAACGGCATCACCGCCAGCACCGGGCCGAAAACCTCGCGCTGCGCGAAGTCGCTGTCGTGCGGCACGTCGCGGAACAGCACCGCCTCCTGGTAGAAGCCGGTGGACGAGGCGTTGGGCGACACCGTGCCGCGCGCCGCCACCTTCATGCCGCTGGCCTCCGCCGTCGCGACCATGTCGCGCACCTGGCGGAACTGCTTCTCGTTGATGAGCGGACCCATGTCCAGGTCTTCCGCCGGGGTGCCCGCCTTCACGGCCATGAAGCGCTTGGCGAGCCGCTGCACCACCTCTTCGTAGATCGACTGTTCCACCAGCACGCGGCTGCCGGCCGAGCAGGTCTGCCCGGCGTTCTGGATGATGGCGTTGACCAGCACCGGCTCGGCCGCGTCCAGGTCGGCGTCGGCGAAAACGATCTGCGGCGACTTGCCGCCCAGCTCCAGCGTCACCGGGCAGTGGCGCTCGGCCGCGGCCAGGCCCACGCTGCGCCCGGTCATGGTCGAGCCGGTGAACGAGATGTGGTCGATGCCGGGGTGCGCGCACAGCGCTGCGCCGGCTTCCTTGCCGTAGCCGGTCACCACGTTGAGCGCGCCCGCCGGGAAGCCCACTTCCGTGGCGATCTCGGCCAGCCGCAGCAGCGAGAGGCTGGCGTCTTCGGCCGGCTTCACCACGCAGGCGTTGCCCGCGGCCAGCGCGGCGCCCACGCTGCGCCCGGCGATCTGCATCGGGTAGTTCCAGGGCACGATGTGGCCCGTCACACCGTGCGGGTTGCGCACCGTCAGCACGGTGTAGCCGCGCTCGTAGGGCAGGGTGTCGCCGTGCAGCTTGTCGCAGGCGCCGGCGTAGTACTCCATGTAGCGCGCCAGCGCGGTGGCGTCGTTGCGCGCCACGCGCAGCGCCTTGCCGGTGTCGCGCGCCTCGAGCTGGGCCAGCTCTTCGTGGTGCTCCATGACGGCCGCGCCGAGCTTGGCGAGCAGCCGGCCGCGCTGCAGCGCGGTCATCGCGCCCCAGGGGCCGTCGAAGTTGTCGCCGATGGCCTGGCGCGCGGCGCGCACGGCGGTGTCGATGTCGGCGGCCGTGCCGCGCGCGATCTCGCCGAATTTCTGGCCGTCGCTCGGATCGATCACGTCGATGGTGGCGTTGCCTTCGGACGGCACGCGGCGGCCGTCGATGTAGTGGGATGCGTTGGTCATGTGCGTTGTCTCCTTGCGAACGGCGTCATTGGACGCCGACCTGTCATTTCGGTTCCGGCCAGGGTCTTTGCGCTTCGCGGATCTGCTCGAACGCGCGGCTGAACTGCAGCACGCCCAGGTCGTCGAAGCGCCGTCCCGCGATCTGAAGGCCGATGGGCAGGCCCTCGGCCGAGTAGCCGCAGTTGATCGACGCGGCGGGCTGCTCCGACATGTTGTACGGTACCGTGAAGCCGATGTGCTCCAGCGGGCGCATCGGGTCGTTGGTGGGCGAGGCGTGGTCAGCGGGCGCGGGCAGGTTCGGCGACACCGGCGAGAGCACGAAGTCGTAGGCCTTGGTGGCCGCCACCGTGGCGATGCGCGTGGCGATGAACTGGCTGTAGGCGTCGAAGATGTGCGCGCCCGAGAAGCCGGACGCGCTCTCGGCCCACGCGCGGATGTACGGCAGGATCTTCGCGCGCTGCGCTTCGGTCATGGCCTGCATGTCCAGGCACGAGCGCATGCGCCAGAAATGGTCCATGCCCTGCAGCATCTGCGGCGTCATGAAGGCGCCGATTTCCTCCACCTGCGCGCCGGCCGCCTCGATGCGCTTCGCGGCTCGGCGGACGGCCTCGCCGATCTGCGGATCGAGCGGGAGGCCGCAGCCTGCGTCCATGTGCAGCGCCACGCGCTTGCCCTTGATGAACGACGGGTCGACCTCGAAGGCGTTCCAGTCGATGGAGGGCGCGGGCAGTTCGGAGTAGTCGCGGTCGTCGGGCTGGGCCACCGAGGCCATCATCAGCGCGGAATCGGCCACGGTGCGCGTCATCGGGCCGGCGCAGCGGCCCATGTAGGGCGAGCTCAGCGGAATGCGGCCGAAGCTGGGCTTCAGCGTGTAGATGCCGCACCAGCTCGCCGGCAGGCGCAGCGAGCCGCCGATGTCGGTACCCACGTGCAGCGGGCCGTAGCCGCCTGCGGCGGCCGAGCCCGCTCCCGAGCTGGAGCCGCCGGGCGTGCGCGACAGGTCCCACGGGTTGCGCGAGAGTTCGTGAAAGCTCGACAGCCCCGACGACAGCATGCCCAGGTCGGGCATGGTGGTCTTGGCAACCATCACCGCGCCGTCTTCCTTCAGGCGCGCGGCGGGCGGCGAGTCGTACGTCATCGGCACCAGCTCGTAGGCGGCGGTGCCCAGCGGCATCGGATCGCCCTCGGTCGCGAGGTTGTCCTTGATGGTCACCGGCACGCCGTCGAGCGTGCCGCGCGGCTTGCCGGCCAGCCAGCGGGCCTCGGAGGCCTTCGCCTGTTCGAGCGCCAGTTCGGGGCGGAACAGCCAGGTGGCGTGCAGCTCGGGCTCGTAGGCGGCAATGCGATCGTTGACCGAGCGCGCCACTTCCACCGGCGACAGTTCCTTGGCGGCGTAGGCGGCGTGCAGTTCCTGCACACCCAGTGCGTAGAGTGGCTTGCTCATGGCTTCAACCCCAGGAGATGGCGGCCAGGTCGTTCACCACGATCGGCATGCTCGGCCACAGGCCCTTGACTTCCTTGCGCGCGATCGTCGGAAACACCGCCTGGTACAGGAAGCCGTTGACCGCGTCGTTGGCCAGCTGGCGCTGCGCCTCGGCCAGCAGGTCGGCGCGGCGCTTCTTGTTCTCCTCGCCCTGGATGGTGACGAACAGGTCGCGGAACTTCTTCGAGTCGTAGCCCCAGTAGTAGTCCGTCTCCGTGTACTTCACCAGGTCGAACGGCTCCACATGCGCGACCATCGTCAGGTCGAAGTCGTGCGCGCCGCCGAAGGTGCCGCTGAGCCACTGCGCCCACTCGACGTTCTGGATCTTCACGTTGATGCCGATCTGCGCGAGCTGCGCCGCGATGACCTCGCCGCCCTGGCGTGCGTACGAGGGCGGGGGCAGCTGCAGGCGCAATTCGAGCGGCGTCTTCACGCCGGCCTCGGCCAGCAGCTTCTTCGCCTTCTCGATGTCGAAGGGGTTGATGCTGGTGGTGTCCACGAAGCCGGGCGCGCCCATGGCGTAGTGGCTGCCGATGGGCTTGCCGAAGCCGTCGGCCGCGCCCTGGATGATGGCGTTGCGGTCGATGGCCGCCAGGATGGCGCGGCGCACGCGCACGTCGTCCAGCGGCTTCTTGCGGTTGTTGATGGTCAGGATCACCTTGCCGCGCGTGCCCACCTCGATCACCTGGAAGCGCGAGTTGCCCTTGAACTGGCTCACCGAGCGCGTGCCCGCGCGCGGGAAGATGTCAATGTCGTTCGACAGCAGCGCGGCGGTCTGCGCGGCCGTGTCGGACATGAAGCGGAAGACGAACTTCTCGATCTTCGCCAGGCCCGGGTCGCGGTACGTGGCCGACTTCACGAGCGTGCACGAGGCGCCGCGCTGCCAGGCGCTGAGCTTGTACGGGCCGGTGCCCACCGGCGCGGTTGCATTGGTGTCGGCGCTCTTGGGCTCGACCAGGCAGGCGGTCGACTGGCCCAGCATGAAGGGCAGGTCGGGGTTGGGCAGCGTGCTGTTCACGCCCACCGTGTGCTCGTCGAGCACCACGGTGCCGATCTCGCTGAAGAAGCGCTTGTCCTTGTTGGTGCTCTTGGCGCCACCGGCGCGGTCGAACGAGAACTTCACCACCGAGGCGTTGAAAGGCTCGCCGTTCTGGAAGCGCACGTTCTTGCGCAGCTTGAATACGAAGGTCTTCATGTCGGGCGACGACGACCAGCTCTCGGCCAGCATCGGCGTGACCGAGCCGTCCGCATTCACCTTGGTGAGCGTCTCGAAGATGTTGTATTGCGTGATTTCCGCGATGGCCGATGCGGCGCCTGTCGTCGGGTCCAGGCCCGGCGGTTCGAGCGGCATGCCGATCGTCAGCGTGTTCTTGCCGGCCTGGGCGCGGGCCTGGGGCAGGAAGACACCCGGGATTGCCGCCGCCATGGCGGAAGTCATGAGTGTGCGTCGCTTCAACATTCGATTGTTCCCTGGAGGTTGGTGAAAGAAGATTGGAAAGAGGTGCGCCCGTCTAGCGGGAAGGCGTGTGCAGGACCGCGGAGAGCAGCGTGCGCGTGTACTCGTGCTGCGCATGCGCGAAGAGGTCGGCCGGGCGGCCCCGCTCCACGATGCGGCCCTTGAAGACCACGCAGACTTCGTCGCACAGGTGGTTGACCACCGCGAGGTCGTGGCTGATGAGCAGGTAGCTCACGCCGAACTGCTGCTGCAGGTCCTGCATGAGGTTGAGCACCTGCGCCTGCACCGACACGTCGAGTGCGCTCACCGGCTCGTCGGCCACGATGAGCTTGGGGCGCGTGATGAGCGCGCGCGCGATGGCGATGCGCTGGCGCTGGCCGCCCGAGAACTCGTGCGGATACTTGTCCATGTCGGTGGTGCGCAGGCCCACTGCGGCGAGCGCCTCGGACGCGCGCTCGCGCTGCTCGGCGCGGCTGGTCTCGGCCAGTGCCTCCAGCGGCTCGGCCACGATGCGCGCGACGGTCTGGCGCGGATCGAGCGAGCCGTAGGGGTCCTGGAACACCATCTGGAAGTCGCGCCGCGCGGTGCGCAGCTCGGACTTCGAGAGCGCATGCAGGTCGCGGCCCTCGAGCGAGACGGTGCCCGAGGTGGGCGTGTCGAGCGCCATCACGAGACGCGCGATGGTCGACTTGCCCGAGCCCGATTCGCCGACGATGCCCACGCTCTGGCCGGCCTGTACCTCGAAGCTCACGCCGTTGAGGGCCTTCACGGTGGGCGGCGGACCGAAGAGTTTCTCGCGCGGCAGCGCGTAGTGGCGATACAGGTTGTTCACGGCCAGCAGGGGCTGACCGGCGGTGGTGGGCTGGCTCATGCGGAGACGACCGGCACTGCGGTCGTGCGGGTGTTCAAGGCGGCGATCTCGGCGAGGCGCAGGCAGCGCACCGTGTGGTCGTTCGGAAGCATCGTGGCCTGCGGGCGGGTGCTGTGGCACAGGTCGATGGTGTGGGCGCAGCGGCCCGCGAAGGCGCAGCCGCGCGGCATGTCGACCAGCTCCGGCACGCTGCCGCGGATGGTCGGCAGGCGGCCGGCACGCACCGCGCCGATGGCGGGCCGCGCTGCGAACAGGCCGCGCGTGTAAGGGTGGGCACGGCCGGCGAAGACGGTCTCGGTCGGGCCGCTCTCCACCGCGCTGCCGCCGTACATCACGAGCATGCGCTGCACGCTGTTGGCGATCACGCCGAGGTCGTGCGAGATCAGGATCAGCGCCATGCCCATTTCCTTGACGAGGCCCTGGATCAGGTCGAGCACCTGCTTCTGGATGGTCACGTCGAGCGCGGTGGTGGGCTCGTCGGCAATCAGCAGGTCGGGGCCGCAGGCGAGCGCCATGGCAATGCCGATGCGCTGGCGCTGGCCGCCGGAGAACTGGTGCGGATACGCGTCGAGCCGCGAGGCCGCATCGGGAATACCCACGCGCTCGAGCAGTTCCAGCGCTTCCTTGCGGGCCTGCGCCTTGGTCAGGCCGCGGTGCAGCCGCAGCGGCTCGCCCACCTGCCGCGCGATGGTGTGCACCGGATTCAGCGCCGTCATCGGCTCCTGGAAGATCATGCCGATGCGGTTGCCGCGCACCTCGCACATCTGCTTCTCGGGCAGGCCGACGAGTTCCTGGCCGTCGAGCTTGATGCTGCCCGAGACCTTGGCGCTCGAGGGCAGCAGGCCCATGAGCGACATCACGGTGATCGATTTGCCGCAGCCCGATTCGCCGACGATGCCCAGCGTTTCGCCGCGTTCCAGCGAGAACGAGATGCCGCGCACGGCCTGTGCCGGGCCGCGCTGGGTCTGCAGGCCGATCTGGAGGTTGTTGACTTCGAGGAGGGGCATCGTGTTCTCAGCGTGCACGCGCCAGGCGCGGGTCGAGCAGGTCGCGCAGGCCATCGCCCAGCAGGTTCAGGCCCAGCACCGCCAGCGCGATGGCCATGCCGGGGAAGACGGCCAGCAGCGGCTGCTGGAACATGAGCGTCTGCGCCTCGCTGAGCATGCGGCCCCACGAAGGCTGCGGCGGCTGCGTGCCCAAGCCAAGGTAGGAGAGGGCGGCCTCGGCCAGGATGGCGATGGCGAAGCGGATGGTGATCTGCACGATCAGCACGGCCGAGATGTTCGGCAGCACATGCTGCATGGTGATGGCGAACGAACCCTTGCCGCAGGCGCGAGAGGCGGCCACGTACTCGCGCGACCAGATCGCGTTGGCCGACGCGCGCGTGATGCGTGCGAACGTGGGAATGTTGTAGATGCCGATGGCCACGATGGCATTCACGATGCCGGCGCCGAACACCGCAGTCATCATGATGGCCGAGAGAATCGCGGGAAATGCGAGCGTGAAGTCCGACAGCCGCATGACGGCTTCCTCGACCCAGCCGCGCCTGGCGGCGGCCAGCAGGCCCAGCGCGGTGCCCACCACGAGGCCGATGCCCACGGCGATCACACCCACCAGGATCGATGCGCGCGCGCCCACGAGCAGCAGCGACGCCACATCGCGTCCGAAGGCGTCGGTGCCGAGCCAGTGCGACGCCGAGGGCGCCTGCATCTTGTTGGCCATGTCCATCGCGTAGGGCGACCAGGGCGTCCACACGAAGGACACCAGCGCCGCCAGCAGCAGCAGGGCGGCGAGCACCCCTCCGATGACGAAGCTGCGGTGCTTCACCGCACGTTGCCAGAAACCGGGGAGCTTGAGCGCCGCAGCGCTCGGAGCCATGATCGCGTTCATATGTCGCTGGCCTTGATGCGCGGGTCGATCACGGCATACAGCACGTCGACCACGAAGTTCACGATGACCACCATGGCCGCCAGCAGCATCACGCAGTTGCGCACCACGATCAGGTCGCGGTTGCTGATGGCCTGGAAGATGAGGCGGCCCAGCCCTGGCAGGTAGAACACGTTCTCCACCACGATGGTGCCGGCCAGCAGCTCGGAGAACTGCATGCCCATGACCGTGATGACCGGAATCATCGCGTTGCGCAGCACGTGGGTCCACAGCACCATGCGCTGCGACACGCCCTTGGCGCGCGCGGTGCGAACGAAGTCCTCGCGCATCACCTCGAGCACCGCCGAGCGCGTGATGCGCGCGAGGATCGCGGCCTGCACCACGGCCAGCGACAGGGCCGGCAGCAGCAGCGACTTGATGCCCGCGAAGACGCCGTCGCCCCAGCCCTCGAAGCCGCCGGCGGAGAACCACTGCAGCTGCACCGAGAACACCAGGATCAGAAGGATCGCGAACCAGAAGTTCGGAATGGCGATGCCGACCTGGGCCATGCCCATCAGCCCGACGTCGCCGAGCTTGTTGTGGCGCGCCGCGGCCGTCACGCCGACCAGCAGCGCGATGACGACGGTGAGCGCCATCGCCATCATGGCCAGGGGTACGGTGAGCGCGAGGCGCTCCAGGATCAGGTCGAGCACCGGCGAGCTGTAGGCGTAGCTGTCGCCGAGGTTGCCGGTGAGCAGGCCGCCGATCCAGTGCCAGTAGCGCGTCCAGGCGGGCAGGTCGAGGCCGAGCTTGGTGGCCAGCGCCGCCACGGCTTCGGGCGAGGCGTCGGGGCCCATGAGCATCTGCGCGGCGTTGCCGGGCAGGATCTCCAGGACGAGAAACACGATGATCGACGCGCCGACCAGCGTGCCGATCAGCGTCAGCGTGCGCTTCAGAAGGAACAGGCCCATCTCAGTCTCCCGGGCCGCGAAGGGAGGGGCGGGACGTCATGCGGAGATGCAGTCGGCAATCGCGCGGCCCACGTCCACCGTGTTGGCCGTGCCGCCCATGTCGCGGGTGCGCGGGCCTTCGCTCAGCACCGTCTCGATGGCCGAGACCACGGCGGCCGAAGCCTCCGCGTACACGGGGTCGTTGTTGCCGAGGTGGTCGAGCATCAGCGCGGCCGACCAGATCTGGCCGATCGGGTTGGCGATGCCCTTGCCCGCGATGTCGGGCGCGGAACCGTGCACCGGCTCGAACAGCGAAGGGAACTTGCGCTCCGGGTTCAGGTTGGCCGAGGGCGCGATGCCGATCGTGCCGGTGCAGGCCGGGCCCAGGTCCGACAGGATGTCGCCGAACAGGTTGGAGGCCACCACCACGTCGAACCAGTCGGGATGCTGCACGAAGTGCGCGCACAGGATGTCGATGTGGAACTTGTTCGTTGCCACGTCGGGGTAGCGCTTGGCGATCTCGGCCAGGCGCTCGTCCCAATAGGGCATGGTGATCGAGATGCCGTTCGACTTGGTGGCGGCCGTCAGGCTCTTGCGCTTGCGGCGGTTGGCGAGCGTGAACGCGTAGTCGATGATGCGGTCCACGCCGGTGCGGGTGAACACCGCTTCCTGGATGGCCATCTCGCGCGGTGTGCCTTCGAACAGGCGGCCGCCCACCGAGGTGTATTCGCCTTCGGTGTTCTCGCGCACCACCAGGAAGTCGATGTCGCCGGGCTTGCGGTGCGCCAGCGGGCCGGGCACGCCGGGCATCAGGCGCACGGGGCGCAGGTTGACGTACTGATCGAAGTCGCGGCGGATCTTGATGAGCAGGCCCCACACGGCGATGTGGTCGGGCACCTTGTCGGGTGCACCCACCGCGCCGAAGTAGATGGCGTCATGACCCTGGATCTTGTCGGCCCAGTCGGCCGGCATCATCAGGCCGGTGCGCACGTAGTGGTCGGAACCCCAGTCGAAATGGTCGTAGGAGAAGTCGATGCCGAAGCGGCGTCCGACCGCGTCGAGCACGCGCAAACCTTCGGGCATGACCTCGACGCCGATGCCGTCTCCGGGAATGACGGCAATCCTGTGCTTTTTCTGCATTGACTCAACCTGTTGTTCAAAAATCGTTTCGGTGTGGCGCCTGCACTCGTGACGCAAGTGCCTCACAAAAATTCTAGGAGCACGAGCCGTGCCACGGGTCGGGGTTGGCACCCACTCAGTGTTGACAAAATCAGAAGGCGGCGCGCGACCATTTCGCTAGGTCGCACACTGATTTTGTTGTCATGGAAGTGCCTTCGACTTCAGGAAATTAGAAGGCTGGAGGCGGCGGGCGGTGATCCTGATGTCGCGTGAAGTGCCGCCGTTTCATGACGGCTTGCGAAGCCTGTCTCCGGCGGCCGACCGGCCGATGGGGGTTGCGTGTGCACTGGCCGTCCGTACCATGGTCCGATGCGAACACTCCAACTCCCCACCGGCGGCGAGATGCCGGTAATCGGCCTGGGCACTTGGCGCATGGGTGAAGACGAACGCAGCCGCGCGGCCGAGGTGAAAGCGGTGCGCGAAGCCATCGCGCTCGGCTACCGGCTCTTCGACACTGCGGAGATGTACGGTGAAGGCGGCGCGGAAACCGTGCTCGGCCAGGCCATCGGGGAGGCGCTGCGTTCGGGCGACGTGCGGCGCGAGGCACTGTTCGTCGTCAGCAAGGTCTATCCGCACAACGCCAGCCGGCGCGGCACGCGCGAGGCGTGCGAACGCAGCCTGCAGCGGCTCGGGCTGGAGACCATCGACCTCTACCTGCTGCATTGGCGCGGCAACCATCCGCTGCACGACACCGTGGCAGCCATGCAGTCGCTGGTGGCCGACGGGCGCATTGCGCACTGGGGCGTGAGCAACTTCGACACCGACGACATGGAGGAGCTCATGCAGTGCGTGGGCAACGGCCCGCCTTGCGCGGCGAACCAGGTCTACCTGTCGCTCGGCGAGCGGGGTCCGGAGTTCAGCCTGCTGCCGTGGCAGTGCGAACGCGGCATCCCGCTGATGGCCTACAGCCCCATCGACCAAGGCGCGCTGGCCCACGACCACGGATTGGCCGAGCTTGCCCGCCAACTGGGCGTGACCGCCGCACAACTCGCACTCGCCGCAGTGATCGCACGGCCCGGCGTCGTGGCGATCCCGAAGGCGGTGCGCAGCGCACACCTGAAGGAGAACCTCGCCGCCGCCGCCCTGCAACTCGATGCGACGACCCTGGCCGAACTGGATCGCCTGCATTCGCTGCCGACGCGAAAGATGCCCCTCGCGATGATCTGAAAACGGAATCTTTCGTGAAGCACCGAGGAACCGGCTCGGGCCTCAGATATTGCCCCTAGAGGGGAAGGCGAAGCGGACACGAAGTGCGCGAAGCCTGGGGCGAGTCCAGAAACACCGAGGAACCGGCTTTGCCGGGCCTCCGGTGTTGCCCCCGGTAGGGGGAAGGAGAAGCGACACGAAGTGCGCGCATCCTGGGGGCGAGCTCAGGAACACCGAGGAACCGGCTCTGCCGGGCCTCAGGTGTTGCCCCCGGTAGGGGGAAGGAGAAGCGACACGAAGTGCGCGCATCCTGGGGGCGAGCTCATCTAATGCGCCTCGGCCTGCTTGGCCGCCGCGATCACCGCCTGCTCGTCGTGCTTTGCACCGTTCAGGAACAGATTCAGCAGCACCGCGGTGATCGACGCGAGCAGGATGCCCGATTCGATCAGCGAGTGGATCGCATGCGGCATCCATTGCTTGAAGTTCGGTGCGATCAGCGGAATCATGCCGATGCCGATCGACACCGCGACGATCATCGCGTTGTGGCGGTTGGTCTTGAAGTCCACACCCGAGAGGATGCGGATGCCGGTGGCAGCCACCATGCCGAACATCACGAGACCTGCGCCGCCGAGCACCACGGTGGGCAGCGATTCGATCAGCGCCGCCATCTTCGGCAGCAGGCCCAGAACGATCAGGATGAGGCCGCCGGCGACGCACACGTAGCGGCTCTTGATGCCGGTAACGGCCACCAGGCCCACGTTCTGCGAGAAGCTGGTGTACGGAAAGGTGTTGAAGACACCGCCGATGAGCGTGCCCAGTCCGTCGGTGCGCAGGCCGCGCGCCAGGTCTTTCTGGGTGATGCGGCGGTCGGTCATCTCGCCGAGCGCGAGGAACATGCCGGTCGATTCGATCATCACCACGATCATGATGAGCGTCATCGTGAGGATCAGGATCGGATCGAACTGCGGCATGCCGAAATGGAACGGCAGCACGATGTCGACCCATGCGGCCTTGCCCACCTTCTCGTAGGTCATGAGGCCGGTGATGGACGCGACCACCGCGCCGATCACGATGCCCAGCAGCACCGAGATGTTGGCGACAAAGCCTCTGGCGTACTTCACGATCAGCAGGATCGATGCCAGCACCAGTGCCGCCACGGCGAAGCCGGAAAGGTCGGCGTACTTGGGGTTGGGCACGGTCGGCATGATCGCAAAGCCCTTGGGCACGGCGGGGATGGAGCTTCCCGGCGAGGTGACCTCGGCCAGCCATTTCGCATACACCGGATCGACCAGCGCGGGTGCCGTGGGGCCCACGGGATTGCCGAAGATCCAGTTGATGCCCACGCGCATCAGGCTGATTCCGATGACCGCGATGATGGTGCCGGTGACCACCGGTGGGAAGAAGCGCAGCATGCGGCTCACGAGCGGCGCGATCAGTATCGACACCACGCCCGCGCCGATGATCGAGCCGAAGAGCAACTGCGCGCCGTTCTGCCCTGGGTTGGCGTTGGCGATGGCGACCATCGGTGCGACCGATGCGAAGGTCACACCCATCATCACCGGCAGCTTGATGCCGAAGAACTGCGTGGCGCCCAGCGCTTGGATCAGCGTGGCGATGCCGCAGCAGAAAAGGTCCGCGGAGATCAGCAGGGCGACCTCGTCGGG
Organism: Variovorax paradoxus; assembly: GCF_902712855.1. Classification (NCBI taxonomy): domain Bacteria; kingdom Pseudomonadati; phylum Pseudomonadota; class Betaproteobacteria; order Burkholderiales; family Comamonadaceae; genus Variovorax; species Variovorax paradoxus. The sequence continues at coordinate 292,231 of NZ_LR743508.1, read as the reverse complement.
CGACAGCTTGAGCGCGCGCCCGACGATCAGGGGCACCGCGACGGCGCCCGCGTACATCACCAGCACATGCTGAAGTCCGAGGGCCGCGAGCTTGCCCGAGGGCAAACGTTGGTCCACGGGATGGACTTTGGAGAGGGTGTTGTCGGCCGTCATCGTTGAGCTCCTGCTGCGGCGTGAAGGGAGGCAGGCGGCACGGCTTAGCATGCGCACACCCCGTTTGTGTACGCGAAACTGTATACAATTAATGCGACAATCCGGACTCAGGAAAACCCGTATCAGGCCAGAGGCCTTGTAACGAATTCCCGCTCGGCTGCAACGGCTGCAACGGCTGCAACGGCTGCAACGGCTGTGCGTGGCGCGGAGAAGGTGCTCCCGCTGGTCGATCCATCGTTGCGAAGAGGGCTCCGGACGATGGTCACAAAAAGGCTTGGCCAGCCCGAACAGCCTCTCCCGTTTCCTGCAATCCGCCGCCATGGCGGCGGCGCTGCGGAGCGTGCCGTCAGGCCAGCAGCGCCTTCACGAGGTCGAGCTGCCGGTCGGGCCTGCCGGTGCCGAGCTCGAGGCTGGCTTCGATGCGTTCGAGGTGCTCGATCATGCTCGTCACCGCGGCTTCCGCATCGCCGGTGCGGCACAGGCGAAGGAATTCCGAGTGCTCGTCCGACGAGCAGTGCGGATCGTTCGACGAGTGATAAAGCATCGCGATCAGCGAGCTGCGCGCCACGAGTTCCCGCACCAGTTCGGCGAGCGTGCCGTTGCCCGTGGCTTCGGCCAGCGCGACGTGGAAGTCGCCCAAGAGCTTCTCGCGCGCGGTGCCCATCGTCGTGGCCTGGCGCAGCGTGGTGCGCTCGAACTTGATGTGCTGCTCGAGCACCTGGTAGTCGCGCGGCCTTGCCCTGGCGATGAAGAGGCGCACCACTTCGCTTTCGAGGATGCGGCGCACCGCGAACACTTCGCGCGCTTCCTCCACGCTGGGTTGGCTCACGAACGCGCCCTTGTCGGGAATCATCTCGATGAGCTTGTCCTTCGACAGCATCAGGAGCGCAGCGCGCACCTTGGTGCGGCTCACCGAATAGACACGGCCCAGCGCTTCCTCGCGCAGCCAGGTGCCGGGAGGAAGCCGCTTCTCGACGATGGCGGTGGCGATGTCCTGGGCGATGCTCTCGATGGAGCTGCCCTTGTCGAGCTTGTCGGTGGAAGAGCCTTCTTCGGCCGTGAGCGAAGCCGCGGCATCGGCTGGCGCGGCGGGAGACTTGGCAGTGGTGGAGCGGGCGCGGGGCATCGGTGGATTGTCGCTTGGCCAACGCACGTGCCGCGCGCACGCCCCGCTATGGCCTCGCGAGCGTGAAGCCCTCGAGCGCGCCCACCATCGTCTTGGGCAACGGCCGCGCGAGTTCGCCGCGCTTGCTGGTGCGCAGCTTCAGCTTGACCAGCGATTCGATGAGCTTGGTGCCGGCCGCCACGCCGTCGATCACCGGCACGCCCAGCACCTGCTCGATGTGGGCGCACAGGTCGGTCATGCCGGCGCATCCGAGCACGATGCAGTCGGAGCCGTCTTCCTCGAGCGCGCGCCGGCACTCCTCGACGATGCGCTCGCGGGCGTTCGAGCCGGGCTCCTCGAGCTCGAGCACCGGCAGCTCGCAGGCGCGCACGTTGGCGCAGAAGCGCTCCATGCCGTAGATCTCGGCGAGGTGCCAGGCCTGGCCGATGGTGCGGCCCAGCGTGGTGACCACGCTGAAGCGGCTGCCGATCATGCTGGCCAGGTGCATGGCCGCCTCGGCGATGCCCACCACCGGGCCGCGGGCCAGTTCGCGCGCGGCCTTCAGGCCGGGGTCGCCGAAGCAGGCGATCACGTAGCCGTCGACGCCGTCGCGCTCGCCCGCCGCGATCTCCTGCAGCAGGCCGGGCACGGCCAACGCCTCGTCGTAGTGGCTCTCGATGGAGACCGGCCCCATGGCCGGGCTCACCGCGATGATCTCGGTGCCGGCGTGCGCCACCTCGCGGGCGCAGGTGCCGATCTTCTCGGTCATGCTCCAGGTGGTGTTGGGGTTGATGATCTTGATGCGCACGGCGCGGTCCTTTCTTTCTCTTCTGTTCAGGTCTTGCGGTTGCGGTTCAGCAGCGCGTACAGCACGAAGCCCAGGCCCATGCCGATGAACCATGCATAGTTGGCGGCGCCGCGCAGCGTCGGCACCATCACGCACAGGATGGGCACCATGGCCGACGGCACCAGCGCGTGGATCGCCTTCGGGTTGTAGCCGCCGCTGTACCAGTACTCGCCCTTGGGGCTCATCGTGTAGAGCGCGTCGACGTCGATGCGCTGTTTGCGCACGATGTAGTAGTCGGCAATCAGGATGCCGAACAGCGGGCCGATGAACGAGCCCAGCACGTCGAGCGTGTAGTGGATGACTTCGGGGCTGTTGTAGAGGTTCCACGGCGTCAGAAACACCGAACCCACTGCAGCAATCATGCCGCCCGTGCGCCAGCTGATGTGCTGCGGCGCCACGTTGGAGAAGTCGAAGGCCGGAGAGACGAAGTTGGCCACGATGTTGATGCCGATGGTGGCGATCATGAAGGTCAGCGCGCCCAGCACGACGGCGGTGGTGCTGTCGATCTTGCCCACCGTATGCACCGGATCGGTGATGAGTTCACCAAACACGGGCAGCGTGGCGGCCGTGGTAATGACCGTAAGCAGCGAGAAGAACACGAAGTTCACCGGCAGGCCCCAGAAATTGCCCTTCTTCACCGCGTCGAAACTCTTGCCGTAGCGCGAGAAGTCGCCGAAGTTGAGCATCGGGCCGCTGAAGTAGCTCACCACCAGCGCGATGGCCGAGAGCATCACAGGCAGCGCGTCCCAGCCCTGGAACTTGATGCCGCCCAGGTTCAGGTCGATGCGGCTCCAGCCGGCCTTCCACACCAGCCAGCCGCACAGCACGGCCATGACCACGTACACCGCCGGTCCGGCCCAGTCGATGAACTTGCGGATCGCTTCCATGCCGTGCCAGAACACGAAGGCCTGCAGCACCCACATCACCATGAACGCGACCCATCCCAGCGTCGACAGGCCTACGAAACCGTGCCGTGCCACGTCGGCGTAGGGCGCGAGGCTCGGGAACATGTGAAGCGCCAGCACCATGAATGCCGCCGATGCGAGGTATGTCTGCACGCCGTACCAGGCCACCGCGATCAGCCCGCGGATGATGGCCGGGATGTTCGCGCCCAGCACGCCGAAGGGTGCGCGGCACACCACCGGGTAGGGCACGCCGGTCACCTGGCTGGGCTTGGCCACCAGGTTGCAGAAGAACTGCACGATCACGATGCCCACCAGCAGCGACACCAGCACCTGCCAGCTCGACAGCCCCAGTGCGAACAGGCTGCCTGCGGTGATGTAGCCGCCCACGCTGTGCACGTCGGACATCCAGAACGCGAAGATGTTGTATTGGCCCCAGGTGTGGTTCTTCAGCGGCGCGAGGTCTTCGTTGGTCAGCCGTGGGTGGTAGCCAGGCTTGATGAGAGCGTTGGATGGCGCGTGCGGCGCAATGCCGGCTTCGCTTGCCCCCGTGGAGGCGTGGCTGACGACTGTGCTCATGGTCTTTCCTCGTGCGAGTGAGTGAATGGACGGCCCCGTCGCGACGCAAACTTCGCGCTGTCGTTTCGAGTGCGTTATTTGTATACAAAAAATGCACGCAATCAAGTCCATTCGAGAAGTCATATATCCGTAGATTCCCTGATGCGAGGTTGGCCGGGTGCAAGAGCGCAATGTCGGGATGCCGGCCTCAACCACCTTCGAACGTCTGTCGCTCGACACTGAACCCGGTGGACTTGTCGTTCACCTCAGACGCCCGCAACGGGCTCTGCGCGTGACAGCTCGTTGCTGCCGCTTCACACAGACTGCGCAGCGTCGGCCGCATCGCGCCGACTGGTCCGCAGCAGTACAAGGAACAGCAGCAGCCCGGCAAGCGTGAGCGCAAACCCTGCCCAGGCTGCTGAAAGCAGCCCGTACCCCTGCGCAATCGCCTGTCCGCCAGCCCAGGCGCCGATGGCATTCGCGATATTCAGGGCCGCAAGATTCAGCGCGCCCATCAGCGTGGGAGCATCCGGCGCGGCTTGCGTCAGCCGCACCTGGATGGCCGGAATGGCCACCATCATCGTTGCACCCACAGCGAAGAGCCCGGACAGCAGGACCCACGCATGTTCCCCGCCCATGGCCAGGCTTGCCAGCGCGACCAGGGCGCTGGAGAAGCCCACGACGAGGCCGCGAGAAGGTCGGCGGTCCGCCATGCGGCCGCCGATGATGTTGCCGACGGTCATCCCGACGCCGAAGATTCCCAGCGCGATGGGCGTCCAGGCGGCAGAAAGCGAGGCCGCTTCGGTCACGAAGAGACCGATGAACGTGTAGACCGCAAAGATGCTCGCCACCCCCAGCGCGGCGACGACGACAGTGGCCCACACCGAGGGATTGTTCAACGCGCGAATCTCCTGCAGCACGGGGCCGCCAGCAAGCGCATCCGAGCGCGGCACCCACAGCCAGAGTGCCAGAAATGAAAGCGCGCCGAGCCCGGTCACAGCGAAATAGGCGTTGCGCCACCCCATGTTCTGCCCCAGCCATGTTGCGAGCGGCGAGCCGAAGATCGTCGCGACGGTCAGGCCCGTCATGACCATCGCGAAGGCCCGGCCGCCCTGGCCCGGTCCCACGATGTAGGAGGCGACAACCGCGGCTGCGCCGAAGTAGGCGCCTTGCGGGACGCCGCTGACGAAGCGGGCGAGCGTGAACATCCCCAATCCGGCTGCAACGGCCGACAGCAGGTTTCCGATAAGGAAAACCGACATCAGCAGCAGAAGCAAAGTCTTTCTATTCAGCTTCGCGGCCAGCATGGTGACTGCCGGGCCGCCGAGGACGACCCCGAACGCGTAGGCCTCGATGGCATGCGTGGCGGTGGAGATGTCCAGCTTCAGGCTGGAAGCGAACAGCTGGAGGATGCCCATGCTCGCAAACTCCGAAGTACCGATCGAAAAGGTCCCGAGCGCGAGCGTCAGGAGTGTCAGCGTGCGGCGATCGAGCTGCCGCTGGTTGGTGCAATGCGTCGTCACTGACTTGCACTGCGATTCGTAGGCTTGGTTCAGCATGTCGGCTCCTTGTTGGGTCGGACCTGATGGTCTGCCGAAGCCGATCGCACGACAAAAGGAACGTTCTCAGCCACGCCTGAGCTATATTCATCCGTCATGTCGGAGCGATTGCCTCACCTGTCGGCCTTGCGTGCTTTCGAAGCGGCTGCGCGTCGCCTGAGCTTTCGCGATGCCGCCGAGGAACTGGGCATCACCGCCTCGGCCATCAGCCACCAGATCCGTACGCTTGAGGCCTACCTGGATGTCCGCCTGTTCGATCGGCTGACGCGCGCGGTCGCGCTGACCGAGGCCGGATCGGCGCTTTACCCTAAGCTCGACGTCGGATTTCGGCTCGTTGAGAGCGCCGTGCGCGAAGTGCGCAGCCTGCGAACCGCTTCTGCGCTGGTCGTGACCGCAGGCCCTGCCATCGCCGCCAAGTGGCTGGTCCCCAAACTCTATCGGTTCCAGGAACAGTACCCGGGCATCGAGTTGAGGGTCTTGACGAGCAGCCGCCCTGTCGACCTCGACCGGGAAGACGTCGACGTGGCGTTCCGGCATGGCCGCGGCGACTATCCCGGACTGGAGAGCGTGCGCTTGTTCGGCGAGGCCTACACGCCCATGTGCGCGCCGCGCCTGACCGAGGACGCGAGACACCCCTTGCGTGTTCCCGCAGACCTGCGCCATCAGCGGCTGCTGCATGACGATGCCGCGGCTTTGCCGGGCAAGGGCGCTGCGGGTTGGGCCCAATGGCTGCGCTCAGCCAAGGTGAGACAGGTGGATGCCCAGGCCGGCGCACATTTCGGTCAGACAGACCATGCCATCCAGGCCGCCATCGATGGTGGAGGTGTGTTGCTGGGACGCGTATCCATCGCGGCCTTCGACCTGAGCGCCGGGCGGCTCGTGAGACCCTTCGAGCTGACCTTGCCGTCGCCCTTCGGCTACTACTTCGTCACCAGGCAAGGGCGGCAGCGCGAGAGCGCCGTCGCAGCCTTTCTGTCGTGGATCCAGGCGGAGGCGGCTGCGACACCCGGCTTGCCGCCTTGACCGCGAGCGTCTTCGGTCAGCTGCGCAGCCATCCGGCAACACGAGCCTCTTGTCCTTCGGTACGCCGCTCGAGGCGCGCCGAGGGAGCGACCGACGCCGCACGGTTCTCTGTGCCGAGGACTCGCATCGGATCGTCGAACCATGGGGTCATGGTCAGAGCACCTTCTAGCGGCTGATCGGCAGCGGCGCGTCGGGATGCACCAGTCCGGCCTTGCGCAGGTCCATCCAGAATGCGCTCGGAACGGTTTCCGACAGCGCCGCGCGATCCTCGGCGATGCGCGCCGGTCGGCTGGCACCCGGGATCACCGCCGCGACTGCGGGGTTTGCCAGCGCGAACTGCAGCCCGGCTGCCTTCATGCTGGTGCCGTGCATGTCCGCGATCGCCTGTATCGCCTTGACCTTCGCAAGAATTTCGGGCGAAGCAGGTGCGTACTCGAAGTTGGGGCCGCCCACGAGCGCGCCCGAGCTGTAGGGTCCGCCGACGACAATGCCCAGTCCCCTGGCCGCGACCTGTGGCATGACGCGCTGCAGTGCACGTTCGTGGTCCAGCAGCGTGTATCGGCCGGCAAGCAGGAACCCGTCCGGATCCTGTTCCTCGAGTCCCAGCAACAGTTCGACCGGTTCCACCCGATTGACGCCAAGTCCCCAGGCCTTGATGACGCCCTCGTTGCGGAGCCGCCCCAGCGCCTTGAATGCGCCTTTGCGCGCAGTCTCGAAGACGCAGAGCCATTCGTCGCCGTAGAAATCCTGCGCAACGTCATGTACCCAGACGATTTCCAGGTGATCCGTCCTGAGTCTCTTGAGGCTGTCTTCGATGGACCGCAGCGTGGCATCCTCGCTGTAGTCGTTCACGATCCGGTTCGGTCGGCCGTGTCTGAAGACGTCTCCCTTTTCCCCGAGATCACGTGCGCTGACGTCCTCCACTTCATCCAGGATGAGCCGTCCGACCTTGGTGCTCAACACGTAGTCGCTTCGCGCACGAGCCGCCAGCGTCTCGCCCAGGCGAATCTCCGCCAGTCCGGCGCCGTAGAACGGGGCCGTGTCGAAGTAGCGAACGCCGTCGTTCCATGCTGCATCGACGGTTGTTCGCGCCTCGTCGTCGGGAATCGCCCGGAACATGTTGCCCAAGGGGGCGCTGCCGAAGCCGAGCCTGCCCGGAAGGAGGTCTTTGAATGCCATACACATCTCCAGTAGAAAAAGATGTGCCGATGATGGCGACGCTCCGTTGCGCGGACAACGGGTCATTTCTCATCGACGGATGAGCAACCTTCATCTGTCGATCCGCTGGCCTGCCGTCGGCATTGAGCTGATGGAAAGGCAAGTCCGCGCATACCCGCGCATGCGTTGATCTGGGCAGGCGCGAACGTGCGACGTGTTCGTGCCGCTGCCTCTCGGTCGGAGCAAGTTGCTCGTGCTCAGAGCCTCGGGGGATTGAACTCTGCGGTCGGCTGCGAGCGGTCCAGCATCTTCATCGACGAGTTCTTCGTTGTGGCCCCAACCGTAGAAGTCGGCCGCATCGATGACGTTCACGCCGCGGTCGGTCGCGCGCCGGATGACCTGCAGCGATTCGGCGTCGGTGCGGGCGCCGTAGGCATTGCTCATGGAGTAGCAACCGAGCGCCATGGCGTTCGCGAGCAGGCCGGTCCGGCCGAGCTCCCGCTGTGGAAGGCCGTCGTTCTTGCCGGATTCCTCGTGCGCGCGGCTCACTTCACCGTCCGATCCTTGAAGTCCGACACGCGCGGCGAAATTTAGGCCGGCATGGGGAGCGGTCGTTTCCGCACATGGTCCTCGATGCCACTCGATGCGGCGCATCCGATACCTGGGGACCATGTTCCGCACACGGTCCGCCGACGAAGTCGACGCGATCCAGCAGCAGGTCCGGGCCGACCGCTGGCCGGCGCTCGAGGCAGGGCGTCTCGGCGTGCCGATCGATGCGGTGTTTCCCATCTCGCAAGCGAGCGAGGCCTTCAACCTCATGAAGGCCAACGGGCACTTCGGAAAGATCGTACTGACCCACGCATGACACCCGGAACGGGTCACCTGGCCGCGGCCGCCCGGTGTCCCACGCATACACACATAAGACCAGAAGACACCCCATGAAAGTATTCGCCAGACTCGGACTCGTCGTCGCACTGTCGACATTCGAATCCTGGGTGGTGCTGGTCACCGGCGGATCTGGCGGCATCGGCGCTGCCGCTGCCCATCTGTTCGCCGAGCGCGGGGCCACGGTCATCGCCGCCGATCTTCGTGACGCGGCGCAGCGTCCGGCAGGCGTGGCCTTTCTTCCGCTCGACGTCACCTCGGAAGAGAACTGGGCATCCGCGGTGGCGCACATCGTCGAGCGGCATGGCCGGCTGGACGTGCTGGTGAACGCGGCGGGCATCGTTGGCGACGTGGTGTCCGGCACGCTGGAGCACACCAGCCTCGCCGAATGGCGAAGGGTGATGGCGGTCAACCTCGACGGGATCTTCCTGGGATGCCGAGAAGCGATGGCGGCGATGTCCCGGCAGAGCCGCGGCGCGATCGTCAACGTCTCGTCGGTGGGGTCCTATTGCCCAACCACGCAGAGCGTGGCCTACGGTGCGAGCAAAGGCGGCGTCACGCAGTTGACGAAGTCCGTGGCGCTGTTCGGCACCCAGGGTGGCAAGCGCATCCGCTGCAACTCCGTGCATCCCGGCCGCACCGACACCGCGATGCTGCAAAGCATCGTTGCCCAGCGCGCGCAACGCGCGGCCGATACGGGCAGCAGCGAAGCGAAAGCTTCTGCCGCGCGCATTCCGCTCGGCGCCGCCGGCACGCCGCAGGACGTTGCGAACCTGATCGCGTTCCTGGCGTCCGACGAGGCTGGCTACATCACCGGGGGCGAGTTCGTCGTCGACGGCGGCTGGAAACTGCTGCGCTGACTCTCAGTCGACGCCCAGCAGGTCGTAGATGCGGCGCACGTAGCTGCTGAATTCCGGACTGGTCTTGACGTGCAACTTGCGCGGTTCGGGCAGCTCGATCGGGAAGAAGTCGGCCATGCGGGCCGGTCCGGCCGTGAGCACGGCGCAATGGGAGCCGAGGAACACCGCCTCCTGGATGCTGTGCGTGACCACGATGAAGGTCTTGCGGCTCTGCGTCCAGATGCGCAGCATCTCCAGGTTCATCTTCTCGCGCGTGAGGGCGTCGAGCGCGCCGAAGGGCTCGTCCATCAGCACCAGCTTCGGGTCGTGGATGAGCGCACGCGCGATGGCCGCGCGCTGCTGCATGCCGCCGGAAAGCTCGTAGGGCAGCTTGTCGGCGAAGCCGGCGAGGCCCACCATCTCGAGCAGCTCGTGCGCGCGCGCCGTGGCCGCGCGCCGCTCGAGCCCGAGGATGTCGGCGGGCAGCAGCACGTTCTCGAGGATGGTGCGCCACTTCAGCAGCAGCGGCTGCTGGAACACCATGCCCACGTCGCGGCCCGGGTTGAAGCCGCGGCCATCGGGGCCTCCGATCTCGAGCGTGCCGCCGTCATGGCCGTGCAGGCCCGAGAGGATCTTCAGCAAGGTCGACTTGCCGCAACCCGAGGGCCCGACCAGCGAGATCATGTCGCCCTCGTTCACGTCCATCGTGACGTCGGACACGGCGAGGAATTCCTGGTTGCGCTTGCGGTAGACCTTGCGCAGCTGGCGCATGCGGATCAGCGGGGGCGCCATCTGCGGGGCGAGCACGGCGCTCATGCCAGCCACCTTGCGAGGTTGCCGCGCACGAAGGCGTCGTCCGCCAGGTCGCCGTGCTGCCGGTAGACGCGATCGATCTCCTCCGACTGCCCCGCGCCCAGGCCTTCGTGCGGGTCGAGGCACCATGTGCCTTCGAGCAGGCCCTGGCGCCGCAGCACCTCGTGGCAGCCGGCGATGCAGCCGTGGAAATTGTTCGCCACGTCGAAGAAGGCGGCGTTGCAGTCCGTCACGCGAGCATCGAGCGCGAGCAGGGCGGGGCTCAGCGTGCCGCCGCCTTCGGCGAGCTCGGCCTTGATGCGGCGCAACTGCGCCACGGCGCTCGAAGTCCACACCGACCAATGGCCCAGCAGGCCGCCTCGAAAACGCACCTGCACCGGCGCGCCGTCGCGCACGGCGGCGAAGGGCAGGGCGAGGTCGAGCACGATGTGGTCGTCGTTGCCGGTGTAGAGGAACACGCGTTCCTCCGCGCGAGCATCCACCAGCCCGCGCACCACGTCGATCGTGCGGTAGCGGTTGAAGGGCGCGACCTTGATGGCCAGTGCGTTGGGAATGAGGGCGAAGCGGCGCCAGAAGTCGCTCGACAGCACCGGGCCGCCGACCACTGTCTGCAGGTAGAAGCCGATCAGCGGCATCTCCTGCGCCACCGCCTCGCAATGCGCGATGAGTTCGTCCTCGCCCGACCCCGCGAGCGCGGCGAGGCTCAGCAGTCCCGCGTGGTAGCCCAGCGAGACGGCGGTGCGCGCCTCGGCACGCGCCTGCGCGGTCGGCCCGCACAGGCCGGCGATCATCGCCACCGGCCGGTCGCTCCAGGCCAGGCGGTCCTGCATGGCCGCTTCGAGCACGGTGGCGTACAGACCGCGTTCGCGGATCGCGAACTGCGTGGTGTGCACGCCAACGGCCAGTCCGCCGGCACCGGCGTCGACGTAGTAGCGCGTGAGCGCGCGCTGCCGCCGGCGATCGAGCTGGCGCGAAGCGTCGAGCGCGAGCGGATGGGCGGGAATCACCGTTCCTTGCGACAGCAGCGCAAGAACATCGGCGGGCAGGTCGGATCGGTTCAATGGCATGGCGGTGTGTTCCTCAGCCGAACTCGGGGCCGGCGATGGCGTGGATGAAGGCGGGTTGTCCGGTGGGAGCGGCTTCGTTTGCGTAGCCTTGCGCTCGCGTGTCCAGGGCCATGCGCACAAAGCCGCGCCGGGGTGTGAAGCCCGCGTCGCGCAAGGCTTGCGCCATCGCGAGGCGGCCGTCGGGCACATCGACGACGATGCGCCCTGCGGTGCCGTGCGCAGCCTGGGCAAGCAGCGTGGCCGCAGCGCGTTCGTCGGCGGCCAGCAACGGCCCGATGTGGTGGGCGACGCGGCCGGCGCGCACGAGCCCGAGCGCAGCGCCGTTGCGCACGCAGCGGCTGCCTTCGCGCTCGAACAGGTCGCCAAGCACGGCGGGTCGGGCGATGCCGAGGGCCTGCGCGTCGAGTGCGGCAAGGCCTTCGAGGCCGCCGCGGTGCTGGTCGTGTCCGTGCACGGCGTCGGCAACGGGCTCGCGTTGCCAGCGCGTGAGCCGCCACAGCGGCACGAAGCCGAAGCTCGCGTACAGCGGCTCGCCTTGGGGCGTGGCGTCGAGCATGGCGACTTGCCCGGCGCGTTTCACCTGATCGAGGCAGTGCGCGAACACCGCACGGCCCAGGCCCCGGCCGCGCGCCTCGGGCATCACAAGGATCATGCCGATCCAGGCCACTCTCTGCATGGGCAGCACCGCGCCGCTGGCGATCGCGGTGCCCGTGCCGTCGCGCACGACGTGCAGCGCGCCGAGCCGCGCGAACAGCTGCCAGTCGCGCGCGGTCTGGTTCCAGCCGCTGGCGGCCACCAGTGCATCGAGCATCGGCGCGACCTGCGGCGTGATCGATGCGAGCGTCTCGACGACGGGCGCGGCCATGATGTCAGTACTTCCCGTCGCGCGACTCGAACTTGGTCGGCTTGCCATACTGGCGCTGCTCGCGCGAGATCCAGTCGGCCACCCAGCGGATCTGCTGCGCCAGCGGCACGCGCGGATAGCCGAAGAGGCGCTCGGCCTCGCCGGTGTTCATCAGCCAGGCGGTCGGCGCCTCCTGCCCGGCGATGGTCACCGGCTTGCCGAACTGCCGCGCGAACTCCTCGGCCAGCCAGCGGATCGACGTGGTCTCCGGCCCGCTCACGTTCAGCGGCGAGGTCGGCACGGTGGCGGCCGCGAGGCAGCGCAGTGCCTGCGAATTGGCATCGCCCTGCCAGATCACGTTGACGTGGCCCATGGTCACGTCCACCGGCTCGCCGCGCCACACCTTCAGGGCCACGTCGGCCAGCACGCCATAGCGCAGGTCGATGGCGTAGCTCAGGCGGAACAGGCGGCCCGGCGTGCCGTGCTGCTGCGAGAAGTACTCGAACATGCGCTCGCGCCCCACGCAGGAATTGGCGTACTCGCCTGGCGGATTGGGGGCGTCGCTCTCGCTGGCGCCCTGGCTGGTCACGGGAACGAAGGGGTACACGCACGCAGTCGAGAAGGCGACGATGCGCGAGCCCTGGAAGTGCTGCGCCACGAGCGCGGGCACGTGCGCGTTCATGGCCCAGGTCAGCGGGTTGTTGGCGTCGGCGCCGAACTTGCGTCCCGCCATGAACACCACGTTGGCGCACTGCGGCAGCGCGGCGATGGCCTGTCGGTCGAGCAGGTCGCAGGCGATGGTCTCGATGCCGTGCGCCTGCAGGGCCTCGCGCACGCCGGCTTCGCTGAAGCGCGCGACAGCGATCACGCGGCGGCCGGGCATGGCGTTCTTCGCCAGGCGTGCGAGCGTCGGGCCCATCTTGCCGCCGACGCCGAGGATCATCAGGTCGCCGTCGAGGCGCGCCATGTCGCGCACGAGGTCGCGCGAGGGCGTGGCGAGATAGTCTTCGAGCGCGGCTTCGGTCTCGAAGCGGTCGGGAAAGGGCAGGTCGTCGAGCACAGCAGGGGTTGTCATTGGATTCTTGCGTCCTGGGTGATGAAGAGGCGCTCCAGCAGCAGCACCAGCAGATAGAGCAGAACGCCCAGGCCGGTGATGAGCAGCACGGCCATGAAGACCGCGGGCGTGTCGAGGGAGGCCTGGACCTGGATCATCAGATAGCCCAGGCCTCGTTCCGAGGCAATGAACTCGCCCACCACCGCGCCCGCCACGGCGAGGATGGTCGCGACCTTCATGCCCGAGAACACATAGGGCAGCGACCCCGGAAGCTGGATGTAGCGAAAGAGCTGCCAGCGCGAGCCCTTGAGCGCGCGCACCAGGTCGAGCAGTTCGGGCTCGGTCTCGTTGAGCCCGCGGATGGTCGTCAGCAGGATCGGGAAGAAGCACAGGCTGAACGTGATGAGGATGTTCGGCCCGATGCCGTAGCTGAACCACACGATCACCAGCGGCCCCATCGCCACCTTGGGAATCATGTTGAGCGTCACCAGCAGCGGAAAGACCAGCAGCATGAGCCGGCGGCTGGTGATGAACAGCAGCGCACAAAGGATGCCCAGCACCAGGCCCAGCGCGTAGCCGCCGAACACCTCGAGCGCGGTGACGCCGGTGTTCTTCAGCCAGCTGTAGTTCGGGTTGGTCAGCGTGGCGAGCACCTTGGACGGCGCGGGCAGGATGAACGGTTGGATCGCAAAGACCCGCACCACTGCTTCCCAGAGCAGCAGACCTGCAAGGTGCACCGCGGCCACGAGGGCCCAGCGATGCCATTCAGGGCGTTCGCCGCTGGCGTGGCCCGCGTTGTCGTTGCGTGCGACTGCCGTTGCGATTGCAGGAGGCGCCAGTGCGCCTTCGGGTGCCGTCATGTCTGTTCCCGGGTGTGAGGAAGCGATGCCATGAATCTTAGGATTCACGGCCACCCGAGTCAACCAACCAGTTGATAAATTTTTTGCGTCAGGGTCGCAGGGCGTTCAGCGCGAACTCGATGACATGGCGGCGCCTCTGCAGCAGCGCGCCGCGCGCGTCGAGCGGCTTGCCAAAGATGGCCGACAGCGTGTGATTGTTGGAGAAGAAGAAGTACGAGATGCCCGCGATCGAGATGTAGAGGTTGATCGCGTCGAAGTCGGGCCGGAATACGCCCGCGGCCACGCCGCGCTCCAGCGTGGCCTCTAGCATCTCGATGAAGGGCGAGTGCATCTTGCGCAGCCGCTCGGACTCGCGCAGGTGCGTGCCGTGGTTGCGGTTCTCGTCGGTCAGCAGCGCGATGAATTCGGGGTGCTCGGCCAGGTAGTCGAAGGAGAAGGCCACCAGCTGCTTCATGGCCTCGAGCGGCGCGAGCTCGCCGAGCGTGAGCCGCTGTTCCTTCTCGCGGATCTCTGCATAGACCGACTCGAGCGCCACCAGGTACAGACCCTGCTTGCTGTCGAAGTAGTGATAGACGAGCTGCTTGTTCACCCCGGCCTCGGCCGCGATCACATCGACGCGCGCACCTGCGAAGCCCTTGGTTGCGAACTCCGCGACAGCGGCGGCGATGAGCGCCTGCTTGGCGGCGGCGGGGTCGCGCTCGCGCTTGGTGGTCGATGCGGCTGCGGCGGAAGAAGTGGATGCGGGCATGGCGGATGGTCCCTGTCGAGGCAAGGCGCGAGTCCAAGGGATCGCGTCGATTGCGTGTCAACCAAACAGTTGGTAATATGAATTTCAGGTTCTGTTTGTACCTTCTTTTGGAATGACCCGCATGAAAAAGCTGTTGTCGGCCGCCGGTGCCGCTGCCTTGCTGATGGCCTCGGCCGCCAGCGCTCCGACGGCCTTCGCGGCCGATGCCATGAGCCTGGTGCTCAACTGGACGCCCACCGCCGACCATGCGCCGCTGTACTACGCCAAGTCGAAAGGCTGGTACGGCGAGGCAGGGATCGACCTGAGCATCGAGGCGGGCAAGGGCTCGGCCGTGTCTGCACAGCGCGTGGGCACGGGCGGCAGCGACCTCGGTATCGCCGACTTGCCCACCACCATCCAGGCCAAAGGCAAGGGCGCCGACGTGAAGGCGGTGATGGTCATCTACGCCAACAGCCCGCAGGGCTTCTACTGGCTGAAGTCATCGGGCATTACCGGCCCGAAGGATTTCGCGGGCCGCAAGATCGGCAACCCGCCCGGCGACGCGGCCCGCCTCATGTGGCCGGCCTTCGCCAAGAAGGTGGGACTCGATCCGGCAAGCGTCACATTCGTGAACGTGAGCCCGCAGGCCAAGGTGGCCGCGCTGAAGAGCAAGTCGGTGGACGTCATCAGCGACTTCTACAACGAGCACGACCTGAAGGCGCGCGAGTTCGGCGCGGATCTCGGCTTCCAGCCATGGCGCGACGTGGGCGTGAACGTCTACGGCAACTCGCTGATCGTGAACGGCCCCTACCTCGCGAAGAACCCGGCGCAGGTGAAGAAGTTCGTGGCCGTGACGCAACGTGCCTACGAGGCCTGCGTGAAGGACTTCGAACCTTGCCTGCAAGCGCTGCAGGCGAGTGTGAGCGGCCTCACGCCCGACAACCAGCGCGACCAGTGGAACCGCATCAAGCAGCTGATGCGCGACGACACCACCACCAAGGTGGCGCTCGGCGCGTTCGATGGCCAGCGCGTGAAGAGCGACTATGACCTTGTCTCTTCGCTCGTCGGCATCGACAAGGCTTACGACCCTGCAACGCTGTTCACGAACGAGTTCCTCGACAAGACGGTGCGCATGTCGGGCAACTGAATACCCGGCGACCCGGCACTGCTGCCTGGGTTCCTGCAGCGCGACAAACGGTCAGCCGGCAAGTTTTGATCGCATGACGCCGGGGCCTCTGCGATGTCCCGGCAGCCCTACCTGCTGTTGACCGCCTGCGGTTCGCAGGGGCGACTTTGCCCCCTTCGCCTTGCCCGTTTCTGCAGCGCACTGCAGTCGATGGTTGCTCATGATGAGCAACATCCCCGTGATCGCTGAATCGCCTCGGCATCGCTGGCGGTTCATCACATGTTGCCGACGCTCGAACGTGTTCACGTGGGTTCGGCTGCTCTTCGCGCAGCCGACCCATCCGTCAGCGCTCCGCTGGGCTTTCAAGGTTCGGGCGCCACGAGCCCGATCTGCGGCTCCTCACAAACCATACCCCGCTATAGGCGTTGCGCTGGGTTCCGAATGCGGGCTTGAGCGTCGAGCGATGCTTTTTCGTCTGTGCAGCGCCTGACGTGCGGCCCATGTTGCAACACAGAGTGCATGTTCGTGCAGCTTGGATAAAGAAATAGGATCACTCCCAAATTTCTTACGAAATTGCGGAAGTGAGGAAAAAATTCACGTCTGCGGCGGATTCGTTCAATTTAGTCCTGGTCTTATTTTGTTTGAACGTATGCATCGGTAAATTTGTCTTAAAGGACCTGCCGATGACCACCATTAACTCAATTTCTCCACAAGATAAATCATTCGATTTGCCGAATTTATTCATACTGATCTACCGTGCTGAAAAATCTGTAGATCTTGAGCCGGAGGCTTCGAAATGACGCCGCGCTCGCAATTCGCGTCGATCTGCTTCATCGGGAAGCGGGACCGCGATCAACGATTGGCCGAGGAATTGACCAGCGCAGGTTACGAAGTATGTACCTTTGCCAATTCAGTGGATGTGGTGGTGCAACTTGCAGGCAACAAGAAATATTCGTTGATTCTGGTGTCGAGCGAGGACGAAGCCGACTTGAAGTTCCTGCCAAAAATATGCGCGGCAGTGAAGATTCCTGTAATTTTCCTGACTCATCGTGGGCAATGGGAAATCTTGACCGCCCCCGAACTTCCTTTCCCCTGGATGGAAGTCATTGCCTTTCAGAATTTGAATCCAGGGGAGTTGTCGTGGCGAGTTCAGACCCTGCTTTTGCGCAGCGCGTCGGCCGGGTTTTGCGCAGAGTCAAGCGACTTCACCTGGGGCGGCTATCGATTCATCAATGGCTCGCGCGCTGTCGTGTTTGACAAAGGGCGAGAGGTTCGCCTTCAGGAACGACAATTTCTTTTTGCTTTGATGCTTTTTAAAAACATGGGTGAATTGGTTTCGCGCGACGATTTCCTGAATTCATTGGGTGAGCCGCCTCAGGCAAAATCGCGCGCCATAGACGTCTGCGCGGCCAATGTCCGGCGGAAGCTCGAGTTGCGTGAGGAAAACGGATTGGTGCTGCGTTCAATTTATCGAAGGGGCTATCTCCTGATCCCGCTCAATTCCCTCGCCGGGTCCGATACGGCGGAAACAGTTCAATCACGCGGATCGTTTCAGCGAGCCGATTTTTCGGGGCAACCGGCTTTGGAGATATGAAGCGCAACAGATTCGGAGATCGACCTATACTGCCCGCTGAAACCATGTTTCGAACGTTGCGCGGGGTGGTCCAGTGCCTATGAAACGCTTACGCATTGCTTTATTGGACGATCATGCGATCGTGCGACACGGGCTCGTCAGTCGGCTTCAGGACGAGCCTGACTTCCTGGTCGTCGGGGTTTTCGGGACGAGCGGCGAGGCGGTGCGCGGACTGGCGGAAACCCCTGCCGAGCTCCTGCTTCTGGACTTCGCGCTGGGCGCCAACGAACTGGATGGTGTTTCGCTCATTCGCGCACTGCGGGCAAAGTTTCCTGAATGCCGCATCCTCGTGCTGTCGGCACACCACGATCCTGCAACCGTTGCGCTGGCGCTCCGCGTCGGCGCTCGCGGGTTCGTTGGCAAGGGCGAGGGCATGGCCGAGCTGATCAAGGCAATACGAACCGTAGCTACAGGTGCTGTCTACCTGAACTCGGACATGTCCTATCGCGTCCCGGAGGCCGCCATCGACGCGGTCAACGACGCGAACAACGCCAGTGCGCTCAAGAGCGCTTCACTGACGGCGCGAGAGCAGGAAGTCATCCGTTGCTATCTTGCCGGCATGACGGTCACCGAGATCGCGGAAAAATTCAATCGCAGCATCAAGACAATCAGCACGCAGAAAGCCGCGGCGTTCCGCAAACTGGGTGTCACCTCTAACAACGGACTGTTCAAGATCAAGCACACCTTGGACTTTCAGTGATCAGCCGCGCGACCGTGCGCGGGCCGCGTCGTCGCTGGCCTTGGTAGCTCCTGCTCGCGCCGAGGCTTGGCAGGCGCTTGTCGCACAGGCTCGGCAATCGAGAAGATGAGCTGTGAAGGTGGCAAGCAGGTCGCCGCAGTAGGTCGGCCCCGTGTCGCAAATCATCTTGAAGATGTCGTTTACGACCGTTGGCCTCACCCCCGGCTGTGCCTAGACTGACCGTTCATCATCGAGCAGGCAGGCAACCAATGAACCAGGTCACGCATCAGGATCGAAGCAGCCTCGACAACCCTGTGTGGGCGGCTCTGACGACCCGGCAGACCGCTCTGGGCTACGCCACGAGCACGGCGGCGCGCTACTTTCCGGACATCGCGCCTTTCGCCGGAGTGGCGCACACGGCCCCCGACGCACTTCTGGAACTCGCAACACTCGTTGTGCCGGGCGGGTATGCATTGATCCTGAACGTCGAGCCGTTGCCGCCGATGGAGGGGCTGCGTGCGGAGCACCTTTTTCTCATTCGCCAGATGGTGGACGAGCACTCGCCATCAAGCGGAACCGGGCATGACGTGATACGCCTGGGCGCAAGCGACGCGTCGGACATGCTCGAGTTGGCCCGTGCGACGCAGCCCGGTCCCTTCGGTGCTCGCACGCACGAGATGGGGAACTACATCGGCATCCGCGACAACGGCCGCCTCGTCGCGATGGCTGGCGAACGGATGCGGCTCGACGGCTTCACCGAGATCAGCGCTGTCTGTGTAGAGGAGGGGTACCGTGGCAGGGGATTCGCCGCGCACCTCATGAACGCCCTGCGCCGTGAGATGCGGGAGCGCGGCGAGACACCTTTTTTGCACGTCCGCGACGACAACGCATCGGCCATCGGTCTCTATCAACGTCTAGGCTTCGAAACGCGGAAGGTGTTTCATCTTTACCGTGTTGCGCGCTGACGAAGGCGCAGACATCGCGCGTCCCATCGGTCGGGCTCGCCGGCGCCGGACCTCGGCACGCTAGAGGAGCTAGGCGGCGGGCGCCTGCGATGACAGCCGCTGTACCGCGCGCGCTGCAACCATGATGGGGCGCACAGGTTCTTTCGCGGGTCGCTTCGTGCCGATGTGGACCACGGTGCTGGTAGGTGCAACGAACTTGCCCTGCAATTCGGCAAAGCGCGCAGCCGCTTCCACGCGCAGCATTGCGATCTTTTCGATCTGCGCAGCAGATGCCTGTTTCCGCCCGCCGCAGGTGAACTGGTGGAGGCTGTGTATGGCGGTGTAGGCGGCCGATTCGGCGGCCACCCATGCCGCGAAAGCGGGATCACGGTTCTCTTGCATCGTGCAGTTCCCAGACGGTGTCCGATAGTGGAGCGACAGTCTCCATTTGTTGCACGACAGGGCTTGTAGGTCGAAGACCCGTCCGGAGGTGCATCGGGCCCCACATCGCTTCGATGCCGGTTCGCACGTGCGCCGGGCTACACGACATGAACGACACGTCGATGACAACGCCCGGGCATCTGCCGTGGAGATGAGGGCACCCATGTGCCAAAAGCTGAATGGACCGATGCGCGCCACGTGGTCGGGCCAACCGCGGAGCGCATCGAGCGCGGCAAGGCGTGCAGCCTGCCGCCCTGTGGCGATGTCGACACTCGCCCAGACGTCCCACCGACTTCGCGGTTTGTCCTTGGAACAGCGGCGTGTCGGTCTGGGCCGTCATCACGCAGGCGCCGAGCGCGACAGGCGGCGCTACCAGGGCGAGCGCTCTCAGCCCTTCCGCACACGCGCAATGCCGCGATCGCCCCGCCAACGGCGGACGTACGGCTGCACGAACAGGCAGAGCCCCGTGAACAGGAGCAGCGCGAGAGGAAGAAGCGGCGCATACGTCACCCACTGCGGGGGCGCGTCGGTTCCTATCGCCATGGCGGCGAAGTTGGCGACGACGGCCAAGGTGAAGACGATCGAAACCCAGCGATGAAACGACCGGACCCAGGTGCCGCCACGCATGTCGGTCATGCCGCTCATGCCTGCCCGGGCGCCTGGATCATCTTCCAGCCGTTGCCCGCCGGATCGCGAAAGCTTGCGTCGACGCTGCCGAACCGGCTCACCGGCTCCTGCGTGAATTCGACGCCGCGCTCGCGCATCTTCAGGTAAGCGGCGTTGCAGTCGGCCACATTCAGCACGAGCGGCGGCATCGCGCCCTTGGCCACCATGCTGCGCAGCGTCTGCGCCGTTGCTTCGTCGTGCACGGGCGGCCCCGGCACGAACAGGCCGAGCTCGAAAGACGGCTGATCGGGATGCTGCACGGTCAGCCAGCGGTAGCTGCCATTGCGCACGTCCGCCTTCACGCGGAAGCCGAGCTTGTCGACATAGAAGGCCAGCGCCTCGTCCTGGTCGTCCACATAGATTCCCACCACACCGATACCCTGGCTCATTGCGTCTCCTTGATTGAAAGAAGCCGATTTGTACCGTTGGCCACGCGGCGGCGCTTCTCCGAAACTGCTTCGACGAGATCGGGGCGTTGCGCGGCCTTGAGAAAACACGGCGGCACCTGCTCGAGCTGCCGCGCCTCGGCCCGCAGGCGCGGGCGCAGCGCGCCGGGGCTTTCGCCAGTCACGTCGCGGAAAGTGCGCCCGAAGGTGCCGAGGCTCTCCCAGCCCGTCGCAAAGGCGATCTCGGTGATGGACAGGTCGGTGTCGCGCAGCAGCGTGGTGGCCTGCTCGATGCGGCGCGTCAGCAGATAGCGGTGCGGCGGAATGCCGAAGGCCTGTTTGAACGAGCGCGCGAAATGCGCCTCGGACACCCCGCTGACCTTCGCCAGCCGCACCACGGGCCATGCCTCGTGCGAAGCGGCGTCCATGCGGTCCTTGGCGCGCAGCAGGCGACGCAGCAATCGGGGGTCCTGTGCGATGGCGCTGTCCGCCGGTTCGACGGGCGCCCTGGAGGCGAGTGGGATGGTGCGAAGGGGCATGGGCGGGAGAGCTTATCCGGGCGTGGGGCTGCTGGACACACGGCGCGGCGCATGCATGTCGATTCGACAATAAAAGTCAAAAAGACTCGAATTTATGCAATGTCAATTTGACGTTCCATAATGCCAAGTCGTTGATTTGAAAAGGATTCCGACGCGGCACGCCTGTTGCAATGCAAATGGCACTTCCAACAACGACCACCGAGGTTCCATGATCACCGCCGCACAACGCGCCATCGTCCTGTCCACCGTGCCCCTGCTCGAACAGGGCGGTGAAGCCCTGACCACCTATTTCTACAAGATGCTACTGGCCGAGCATCCCGAGGTTCGCCCCTTCTTCAACGAAACACACCAGGCCAAGGGCGACCAGCCGCGCGCACTGGCCAACGGCGTGCTGATGTACGCGAAGAACATCGAGCGTCTCGAGGCAATGGGCCCGCTCGCCACCCAGATCGTCAACAAGCACGTGGCGCTGCAGGTGATGCCCGAGCACTATCCGATCGTCGGTGGCTGCCTGTTGCGTGCCATCCGCGACGTGCTGGGCGCAGAGATCGCGACCGACGAAGTGATCGATGCCTGGGCGGCAGCCTACGGCCAGCTGGCCGACATCCTGATCGGCGCCGAGAAGCAGTTGTACGACGCGCAGGCCGCGGCGCCTGGCGGCTGGCGCGGCGCGCGCGAGTTCACCGTGGTGCGCAAGGTACAGGAAAGCGCGGAGATCGCTTCGTTCCACTTCGCGCCCACTGACGGCGGCGCGCTGATGGACTTTGCCCCCGGCCAGTACATCGGCCTGCTGCTGAAGGTGGACGGCAAGGACATCCGCCGCAACTACTCGCTGTCGGCCGCGCCCAATGGCAAGACCTACCGCATCAGCGTGAAGCGCGAGCCCGGCGGCGTGGCGTCGAACTTCCTGCACGACCGCGTGCAGGTTGGCAACACGCTGCAACTGCTGCCGCCCTCGGGCGAGTTCGTGCTTGCCGAGAGCGACCGGCCCGTGGTGCTCATCAGCGGCGGCGTCGGCATCACGCCGACGCTGGCGATGCTCGAGCACGCGCTGGCCACCGACCGCGAGGTGGTGTTCATCCACTGCGCGCGCAATGGCGACGTGCACGCCTTCCGCGAGCAGATCGAGGCGGCCGCCGAGCGGCATCCGCAGCTGCAGCGTTTCTACTGCTACGACGAGGTGAGCGACGAGGCGGCGCCCGCGCCGCATGCGGTCGGCCGGCTCGATCTCGACCGACTGAACGAATGGCTGCCTGCGCACACGCGCGATGTCGATGCCTACTTCCTCGGGCCGAAGCCCTTCATGCAGCAGGTGCGGCGCGGACTGCGCAGCTGGGGCGTGCCGGACGCGCAGTCGCGCTTCGAGTTCTTCGGCCCGGCCTCGGCACTGGAGTGAAAGCGGTGGAAGCGCGAGCGCCTCAGGCTCGCGCGACGCCCAGCCGCTTCGCCATGCGCGCGAGGTTGGCCGGGTCGACCTGCAGCGCGCGCGCGGCGGCGGCCCATTGGTTGTCGTTCTGCGCAAGCGCGTGCAGCACCATGCGGCGCTCGAGGTCGGCCACGGCATCGCGCAGGCCCAGGCCCTTGGCCTGGACGGCGGCCGCGAGGTCCGGACGCGCCTCGCGGGCGGCATCGCTGGCCATGCCGGTGACACCGAGCCCGAGATCGTCGGCGCCCAGGGTCAGGATGCGCGGCCTCTGCGCATGCCGACCCAGTGCCTTCACCACGCTGCGGCCGAGCAGGTGCTCGAGTTCGCGCACGTTGCCCGGCCAGTCGTAGGCCAGCAATGCGGCCTGCGCGCCGGCGTCGAGACGCACCGCGCCCAGGCCCATGCGCGAGCGCGCTTCCTCCAGGAAGAAGCCGCCGATCGGCAGCACGTCGCGTCCGCGTTCCCGCAGCGGCGGCACCTGCAGCGGATAGACGCTGAGCCGGTGATAGAAGTCCGCGCGCAGCCGGCCTGCGCGAACTTCGTCGGCCAGGTTGCGGTTGCTCGCGGCGATCACGCGCACGTCGACGCGGTGCTCGCGGTCGGAACCCAGCCGCTGCAACTGGCCCCCCTGCAGCACCCGCAGCAGCTTGGCCTGCACCTGCAGCGGCAGCTCGGCCACTTCGTCGAGGAACAGCGTGCCGCCGTCGGCAAGCTCGAACTTGCCGCGCCGGTCGCCCACCGCGCCGGTGAAGGCGCCGCGCACGTGGCCGAAGAGTTCGCTCTCGACGAGGCTGTCGGGCAGCGCCGCGCAGTTGATGCTGACCAGCGGCTTCTTCGCGCGCGGCGACGCGGCGTGCAGCGCCTGGGCAACGAGTTCCTTGCCGGTGCCGGTCTCGCCCTGGATCAGCACGCAGAGGTCGGTCGGGCCGGCCAGCGCGATTTCACGGAGCAGGCGCTTGTGCGCTGCGCTGTGGCCGATCAGCTGGCGCGGGCGGTGGCCCGCGGCCTGGGCATAGCTGTCGGCACGCAGGCGCTCGTCTTCCGCGCGTTCGGCGAGTCCGTGCATGCGCGTGGCCAGCGCCACCGTGGCGGCCGCCAGGCTTGCGAAGGCCTGCAGCACGTCGAGTTCCACGCGCGAGAAGCGGCCGATCTCGAGCGCGTCGAGCGTGAGCACGCCCCAGGGCCGGCCGTCGACCTGCAGCGCGCAGCCCATGCAGTCGTGCACCGGCAGGTGACCCTGCACGCCTTCCACCAGGCCGTCGAACGGATCGGGCAGGCCGCAGTCGGCCGCGAAGCGCACAGGTCCCGGGGCTTCGAGCAGCTCGACGAAGCGTGGATGCTCGGCCACGCGGAAGCGCCTGCCGAGCGTGTCGCCGCTCAGGCCGTTGACGGCCAGCGGCACCAGCCAGTCGCCGTCGAGCCGAAGCATGGCGGTGGCGTCGCAGGGCAGCAGCACGCGCAGGGTTTCGAGCAGGCGCCGGTGGCGCTCGGCCTCGGGCAGGTCCTGCGCGAGGTCGGCCATCAGCGGAAGCAGGGCGGCGAGAAGGCTGGGCGGGTTCATCGGGCCGGTCATTCTGACTGCGGCGCAAAGGCCCCGCCGGCGTGCCGGCATCGGGCGGCGGTGATGCGAGGGGGCGGCTTGGTGCCACGCCCTCGCGGGGTGGCTTACCTGGCCGCCACCTTCACGAACACCGGGTTCGAATAGAACCACAGGTCGCTGTAGTTGCGCACGTTGATCGCGTTGAAGCGCGCCACGTGGTCGGTGCCGG
This sequence comes from Variovorax paradoxus, assembly GCF_902712855.1. Lineage (NCBI taxonomy): Bacteria > Pseudomonadati > Pseudomonadota > Betaproteobacteria > Burkholderiales > Comamonadaceae > Variovorax > Variovorax paradoxus. The sequence continues at coordinate 268,228 of NZ_LR743508.1, read as the reverse complement.
TGGTCTGCGCGTCGAACAGCGGCTCGCCGCCCGCGGTCTCGTTGGGCACGTCGGTGCCCAGGTTGGTGCCGCGCAGGCGGAAATACTGGTTGTTGCCTGCCTTCACCGTGTAGCTGACCGCGAAGTAGCCGTCCGCATCGAGCTTCCAGTCGTTGCGGGTGAAGCGCTTGAGCACGCGCGTCGACGGATTGGTGTCGCGCGAGTAGCCCGGCGTGCCCGGCGTTTCTGGGCCGGTAACGTCGCCCGCGATCAGGTCGATGTGATCGACCACCGGCTTCACGTTGGCGAAGTTGCCGCTGCCGAGCTGGTACTCGAAATTGTTGCGCTCGGGGCTCTTGAACCGGATGGTGATCGTCAGGTCTTCACCGGATGTGGCGGCCACTTCCGACCCCATTTCGCCCGCACCCTTGGCGCTCTTCACCTTGAAGTCGAGTGCGTTGATCAGGTCGCCGTTGACCGCGAACAGCTTGCCCGAGCGCATGGCGGCGAGCAGCGACTTCGGATCCTTCACGTCGCCCCACAGGTGGTTCTTGGCGTACTCGCCCGGGGCGTAGCCGCTGCTGTACTGCCCTTGCGAGACGGTGAAGTGGAAGTCGGAGTCGGCCACGTTCCAGATGCGGCGGCCTTCCGACAGCAGCGCGTCCCAGGTGCCGCCGAGCCTGGCGACGAGGTAGTCGACGCCGCCGTAGGTGCGCGAGGGCAGGTTGGCGGCAATGTAGCTGCTGGTGTAGCCGCCCCGGTCGGGTTCCATCTGGTTGCCGACCATGCCCTCGAGCGAGAACACGATGTTCGGCGCGAGGTCGTTCATCTCGCGCAGCTGCGCGGCGGTGTACTTGCCGGGGTTGCGCGAGGGGTGGTTGATCTGCAGGTAGCTGCTGTCGGGATAGTTCTTCTTGAGCCACGCGATGGCCGCCAGCGTCTCGGCATGGGTGGTGTAGGTGGTGCCGGCCTTCGGGCCCCAGGCGGTCACGTCGGCGGCCGGAAACAGGGCGGCCGAACGGTCGGTGAAGAGGTATTCGAACTGGCTCACCGCCTTGAGTACGGCGTCGGACATCGGCTGGTCGGTCAGGATGCCGACGTTGCCGTGGTCGTGCGAGGGCATGTCCCACTCGAACGAGGCGAAGATGGTCTTGTCGGCGTACTTGCCGCCGGCCTGCAGCGCCTTGATGCGCGGCACCTGGTACTTGGCCATGCCTTCCGAGAACGGGATGGCCGCGGCCAGCTTGTTGCCGTCGTTGTCGTAGTTCGACAGGCGAAGGTGGTCGGAGATGGCGGCCCAGTCGAGGCCGAAGGTGTCGAAGGCCTTGGCCAGCACCTTGTCGAGGGTGTTCACTTGCTGGGTGTCGTCCGACTGCATCGTGTGGACGTGCAGGTCGCCGACGGTCCAGCGGCCGGCCGGGGCCACCGGATCGGCCGCGGGCGCCGGGGCGGGTGCCGCGGCCACCGGGGGCGCGGGAGCCGGAGCGGGAGCCACGGGAAGGAAGGCAGCGCCGCTGGAGCCGCCGCCACCGCCGCAGCCGGCGAGCATCAGCGTGCAGACGGCGAGGGAGGAAAAGAGCGAGCGGCGGAAGGGAATGGAGATCTGCAGATGGGACATGACGGACAGGGGAAAGATGACGCGCCTGGGGTGCGCGTCGCAGCAAAGCGGCCGAGTCTGGATTCCGCGGATGACGCCAGCATGAAAGAGAAACGAAAGTTCGTTGTTGCGGGCCGCGAAATTTGCGTCGGGAACACCCGAACCGGGCTGGGAGCGTCGCGCCCTCTATAAACTGTGACCCTTCCATGAACGCCCGCGCATCCACCCCTTCGCTCACCGCTTCCGTCGATGGCGAAGTGCTGTCCCGCATGGTGCGCACCGACCAGCTGGTGGTGGTCCGCCGCAGCGTGCTCACCGCCATTCCGATCAACGTGGCGCTTAGCTTCACCGCGACGCTGGTGGCCCTGAACTCCGGCAAGGCCTTCGAGGGCCTGATCTGGCTCCTGCTGTCGCTGGCCGTGAACGGCCTGCGCAGCTACATCTGCCGCTGGCCCATCGCGCTGGCGCCCGGCGTGGTGACCGAAGAGGGCGTGGCGGTCTCGCCCACGGGCCGGCCGGTCGAATGGCACCTGCGGATGGCTGCCGCGATGGCCGCGGCCTCGGGGCTCGTCTGGGCACTGATCCCGCTGCTGTGCAACGGCTATTCCTCTCCGCAGGCGGTGTTCTACCTGACGGTGGTGTGCGGGATCTGTGCCGGCTCGGTCACCTACGGCATTGCCTACGCCTTCGTGCCCATCAGCTTCATCACGCCGGCGCTGCTGTCGGTGGTCGGTTGCCTGCTCTATGCAGGCGGCTTCGACAACGTCGCCCTGGCCGCGATGGTGCTGCTGTATCTCGGGGCGCTGGCGCGCGGTGCACTGCAGAGCGACAAGGCCTTCCGCGAAGGCAGCCGGCTCAAGAACGAGGCCACGGCACTGGCCTCGCAACTGCGCCAGGTGCATGCACTGTCGCTCGACGCGACGCAGCAACTGGCCTTCCGCGCCTCGCACGACTCGCTCACCGGCCTGCTCAACCGCGAGGGCTTCACCGAGGCCGCCACGCTTCACATCGCCGCGCGAGACGGCCGCCAGCACGGCCTGCTGCTGCTCGACCTGGACGGCTTCAAGGCGGTGAACGACGCCTTCGGCCACAAGATCGGCGACCGCGTGCTGCAGGACGTGGCCGGCTGGCTGCAGCGCGAACTCACCGGCATGCACGCCACGCTCGGACGCTGGGGCGGCGATGAATTCGCGGTGCTCTACACGCTGCGGGCCGACCGGCAGGCGCCCACGGCCATCGCGCAGGCGCTGATCCGCTCCATTTCTTTCGCCACGGCGCACTACGGCGGCCACCTCGGCGTGAGCATCGGCATCTCGGTGGCGGGCGATGCCGACATTGCCGACATGATCAGCTTCGCCGACGAGGCGCTCTACGAAGCCAAGCGCACCGGGCGCAACCGCTTCCAGATGTTCGACAAGGCGCTCAACCATCGCCTGGCCACGCGCCGCGACGTCGAGCGCGACCTGCTGCATGCGATCGAGGCGCGCGCCATCGGCGTGTGGTACCAGCCGATCATGGGTTGCGACGGCAACGAGGTGCACAGCCTCGAGGCGCTCATGCGCTGGCACCACCCGCGCCACGGGCAGATCTCGCCAGAGGAAGTGATCTTCGCAGCCGCGAACACCGGCCTGGCCGAGCCGCTGCTGCGCCATCTGGTCGACGAGGTCTGCCGCGGCATGCGCCAGATGGAGGCGACGGGCTCGAGCCTCGCGGCAGTGCCGGTGGCGATCAACGTGTCGCCGCGCGAGATGGCGCAGCTGGCGGTCGACGACATCGTGCTGGGCATGCTCAAGTCGCGCGGCATCGCGCCGAGGCGGTTGCAGATCGAAATCACCGAAGAGGTGGCGCTCGACACCCATGCCACGCGCAGCCGCCTGAGCGCGCTGTCGGCTGCGGGCGTGGCCATCGTGGTGGACGACTTCGGGGTGGGCTATTCGTCGCTGGCGTCGCTGCGCAGCGAGTATGTGCGGCAGGTGAAGATCGACCGCAGCTTCATCCTGGGGCTGTCGTCGTCACCGGGCAACGTGGTGCTGGTCGATTCCATCGTGCAGCTCGGCCGCTCGCTCAACCTGCAGGTCGTGGCGGAAGGCGTCGAGACGCAGGAAGAACTCGATGCGCTGCGGGCGCTGGGTTGCAAGCTGGTGCAGGGCTACCACCTCGCGCGGCCGGCGCCGCTGGTCGACGTGACGGCATGGGCCTCGTTGCGCGCGGTGGCTGCGGCTGCGCATGCGACCGCTCCGGCCGCCGCCGGTGCGGCCTGAGCCGCACCGCCAACCGTCCGTCCAGAAATCGGTCGATCGAAGAAGAAGCTCAGGCCAGCAGGTCGCTGAGCGTGCGCGCAATCACCTTGGTCGCGCGGCGCAGGTCTTCGAGCACCACGCGCTCGTCGCTGCGCTTGGCGTGCGATTCGAGCACGGTGCGCGGGCCGGCGCCGTAGATCACGCCCGGGATGCCGGCCTCGCCGTACAGGCGCACGTCGGTGTACAGCGGCGTGCCCATGGCCTTGATGGGCTCGCCGAACAGTTCGCCGCCGTGCTTCTGGATGGCGTCCACCAGGGGCCTGTTGCCCGCCAGCGGCTTCATCGAATTGGCCAGCAGCATGCGCTTGATGTCCACCGTGATGCCTTCGCTCTCGGCGGCGGCATCGGCGATCACCTTGCGGATGGTGGCTTCCACTTCCACCGGGTTTTCCTCGGGGATCATGCGGCGGTCGAGCTTGAACACCACCTTGCCCGGAACCACGTTGGTGTTGGTGCCGCCCTCGATGCGGCCCACGTTCAGGTACGGGTGCGTGATGCCCTCGACCTTCGACGTGACCTGCTTGTAGAGCGTGTTCTGCGCGTACAGCGCGTTCAGGATCTTCACCGCGCCCTGCAGCGCGTCGATGCCGGTGGCCGGAATGGCCGCGTGGGCCATCTTGCCGTGCACCGTCACTTCCATCTGCAGGCAGCCGTTGTGGGCCGTGACCACTTCGTAACTGAAGCCGGCCGCGATCATCAGGTCTGGCTTGGTCAGCCCCTTCTCGAGCAGCCAGCCCGGGCCCAGGATGCCGCCGAATTCCTCGTCGTAGGTGAAGTGCAGCTCGATGCTGCCCTTGGCGGGCTTGGCCACCGCTTCGAGAGCGCGCAGCGCGAAGGTGAAGCTGGCGAAGTCGCTCTTGCTCACGGCTGCGGCACGGCCGTAGAGGCTGCCGTCGGCAATCTCTCCACCGTAGGGGTCGTGCGTCCAGCCTTCGCCCGGAGGCACCACGTCGCCATGTGCGTTCAGCGCCACCGTGCGGCCGCCGTTGCCGTACTTGCGGCGCACGATCAGGTTGGTGATCGACTCGAGGCCGTAGTCCTTCACGTCCTGCGCGGGCACGGCGTGCTTCTCGGCCTCGAGTCCGAAGTCGTTCAGCAACTCGGCGGTGCGCTCGGCGTGCGGCGCGTTGTTGCCCGGCGGGGTGTCGGTGGGCACCTGCACCAGTTGCTGCAGGAATTTCACTTCCTCGTCGAAGTGGGCGTCGATCCAGGCGTCGAGCTTTGCGTAGTCGGTCATGATTTTTCTTCTGTGAATCAGTGGGCTTGTTCGGTGGCGAGGTTGTCCAGCAGCAACTGGAAGGCCTGTACCGCGAGCTGGATATCGTCGTTCGTGCTCGATTCGAGCGGGTTGTGGCTGATGCCCGAGTTGATGCCGCGCACGAACAGCATGGCTTGCGGCATGACTTCGTGCAGCTTCATGGCGTCGTGGCCGGCGCCGCTGGGCATGCGGAAGAGCGGAATGCCCAGCGCATCGACTGCCTTCTCCCAGCGCTGCTGCCAGGCAGGTGCGCTGGGGGCGGCGGCTGCGCGCATGGTTTCCTCGAGCTCGTAGCGCACGCCGCGGCGCTCGCAGATGTCCTTCAGCGCGGCGACAACGTCGGTGGCCAGCGCATCGCGCTGCGCGTTGTTGGGCGCGCGCAGGTCGAGGCTGAACTTGCAGCGTCCCGGCACCACGTTGATGGAGCCGCTCGGCACCTCGAGCATGCCCACGGTGCCTACCGAGTCGCCGTCCTTCGCGGCGCGCTGCTCGGTGTAGAGGATGAGTTCGGCCACGGCGGCGGCCGCGTCGCGCCGGCGGTCCATGGGCGTGGTGCCCGCATGGCTGGCCATGCCGATGACCTCTCCCACATAGCGCACGCTGCCGTTGATGGAGGTGACGATGCCCAGCGGCAGGTCGAGCTCCGTCAGCACCGGGCCCTGCTCGATGTGCACCTCGACGAAGCCCAGGTAGCGGACCGGGTCGCGCTGGATCTTGGGAATGTCTTCCTGCCTGAGGCCGGCGTGCTGCATGGCCTCGCGCATGGTGACGCCGTCGGCGTCCTTCTGATCGAGCCAGCGCGCATCGAAGTGACCGATCAGCGCGCCCGAGCCCAGGAAGGTGGCCTTGTAGCGCTGGCCTTCTTCCTCTGCGAAGCCCACCACCTCGAAGGCGAAGGGCAGGCGGCGGTTCTGCCTCTTGAGCTCGCGCACGCAGGCCATCGGCACGAAGATGCCCAGGCGGCCGTCGTACTTGCCGCCGTTGCGTACGGTGTCGTAGTGCGAGCCGGTCAGCAGCGTCTTCGCATCGGGTGTCGAGCCTTCATAGCGGCCCACCACGTTGCCCACGGCGTCGATGTGCACGGAGTCGAAGCCCACGTCGCGCATCAGCGCGCTGATCTGCGCGGCGCAGGCGCGGTGCGCGTCGGTCAGGTAGGTGACGGTGAGCTGGCCCTTCTCCGCATAGCCCGGGTCGGTGTGCACCGACAGCTGTTCCTGCCAGTCCCACACATCGTTGCCGAGCGTGACGTCGGCGGCGAACTTGTCGTCCAGGCGGATCTCGGCAATGCGGTGGATGTTGCGCAACGCCTCGCCGAGCTCGAAGCCGGGATGGTTGTGCAGCCGGCGCGCGAAGGTGTCGATGATCTCGCGCTTGGCCAGGCCCGTGCCGCGCGGCCCGCGCACCGCCAGGATGAACGGAAAGCCGAACTTCGCGTTGTAGTCGGCGTTGAGCTGCTGGATCCTCGCGAACTCCTCGGGCGTGCAGTCGGTCAGGCCGGCCTTGCTCTGCTCGTTGGTCGATTCGGCGGTCAGCGTCTTGCTGACCATGGCCTTGCCTGCGAGCTCGGGGTGGGCGCGGATCAGTCCGATCTGCTCACCGGCGGTGGACGCGGCCAGCGCCTGCACCAGCGCGTGCTTCAGGTGAGGCAGCGACCGGAACGGCCGCGCGGGCAGCGCGCGTTCGGCGATCCATGGCGAGTGCTCGTAGATGCCGTCGAGCAGGGCGACGGCTTCGGCGGCCGTGGCCGCATTGAGTTGGGCGATGGTGAGGCTCATGCTGCGGCTCCGGCGTCAGATGGGTGCATAGGGATGCGCTTGCTTCCAGTGGCGCGCGATGTCGACACGTCGGCAGACCCACACCTTGTCATGCGCTGCGATGTGGTCGAGGAAGCGCTGCAGCGCGGTGATGCGTCCCGGGCGTCCGAGCAGGCGGCAGTGCATGCCGATGCTCATCATCTTCGGGCTGTTGTCGCCCGACGGGTCGCCTTCGGCGTAGAGCGCGTCGAAGGCGTCCTTCATGTACTGGAAGAACGGGTCGGCGTGCGAGTAGCCCTGCGGCAGCGCGAAGCGCATGTCGTTGACGTCGAGCGTGTAGGGCACGATGAGCTGCGGCACCACGCTGCCGTCGGTCTTCTGCACCTTCATCCAGAAAGGCAGGTCGTCGCCGTAGTAGTCGCTGTCGTACTCGAAGCCGCCGTAGTCGGCCACGAGGCGGCGCGTGCGCGGGCTGTCGCGGCCGGTGTACCAGCCCAGCGCGCGCTCGCCGGTGAGCTTCTCGATGGCTTCCATGCCCAGGCGCATGTGCTCGCGCTCGGTGGCTTCGTCGATGCCCTGGTAGTGGATCCAGCGCCAGCCGTGGCATGCGATCTCGTGGCCCAGTTCTTTGAAGGCCGCGGTGAGCTCCGGGTAGCGCTCGAGCGCCATGCCCACGCCGAACACGGTGAGCGGCAGGCCGCGTTTCTCGAACTCGCGCAGGATGCGCCACACGCCGGCGCGCGAGCCGTACTCGTAGATGCCTTCCATGCTGATGTGCCGGTCGGGAAAGCTCGCCGGATTGAACATCTCCGAGAGGAACTGCTCGGAGCCCGCGTCGCCGTGCAGCGTGGCGTTCTCTCCGCCTTCCTCGTAGTTGAGTACGAACTGCACCGCCACGCGCGCGCCGCCGGGCCATTGCGCATGCGGCGGGTTGCGGCCGTAGCCGACGAGGTCGCGGGGGTAGATCCGGGTGGAGTCGTAGACGGTCATATCAAGAACGATCCTGTCAGTGGTCGCGGCTCATGCCAGCGCGAGCGAGATGTCGTTGGTCGGGACCTTGCGGTCGAACGTGAGGTTGGCCTCGACGTGCTCGAGGTGCTCGGTCATGAGGCGCACGGCGCGCTCCTCGTCGCGCGCGGCCAGCGCCTTCACGATGTCGGCGTGCTCGTCGTTGGAATGCTCGGCCGCGCTGGTGCTCTGGTACATGAGCGTGATGAGCGCGCAGCGAGAGATGAGCTCGCCCAGTATCTGCGCCAGCACCGCATTGCCCATGAGCTCGGCCATGCGCACGTGGAAGTCGCCGAGCAGCTCGGTGCGCCCGGAGACGTCCTCGCCCGACACGGCGGATTTCTCGAGCGCCACGTGCTCCTTCAGCGCCTTGATCTTCGCGGGCGTGACGGTGCGCACGAACTCGCGCGTCATCTCGGCCTCGAGCATGCGGCGCACCTTGAACACCTGCTTGGCCTCGTCGACCGCGGGTGCCGCAACGAAGGCGCCGCGCGCCGGTTCCAGGCGGATGAGCTTGTTCTGCGACAACTGGAACAGGGCCTGCCGCACCAGCGTGCGCGACACGCCGAAGTGGTCGGCCAGCTTCTGCTCGGCCAGCTTGGTGCCGGGTTGAAGCCGGTGCTCGACGATGGCCTTGGTGAGGGCATCGACGATCGAACGGGTGGTGGAGGACTCCATGTTTTTCATGATAGACCCAAAGGCGTGAACTGTATACACTTTTGTCCACCGGAATATCCCGCACCCCCGATCCGAGCTTTCGGACTTTCAAGGAGCGCCCCATGGGCCTGAGCACTCACGTACTGGACACGATGCATGGCAGCCCTGCCGCGGGCATGGAGGTGGCGCTGTACACCACCGACGGCGAGGCCGCGACGCTGGTGAAGCGCTTCACGCTGAATTCGGACGGCCGCAGCGACGGGCCGCTCTACGACAACAACTCGCTGAAGGCCGGCACCTACCGCCTGGTGTTCGACGTGGCCGGTTATTTCAAGGCCCGCGGCGTGACGCTGCCGGAGCCGAACTTCCTGAACCGGGTGTCGCTGGACTTCGGCGTGGCGCACACCGACCAGCACTACCACGTGCCCCTGCTCGTGAGCCCGTGGAGCTACTCGACCTATCGCGGCTCCTGATATGTCAGTCGCCCTGCTGCTGACCTTCGGTCAGCGTATCGAGCTGGAAGCGCCCGCTCTTGTCCCACAGCCAGGTGTCGGTCCAGGTGACCGCGCCCAGGCGGGTGGCGGCCGGGAAGGGCGCCGCCTGCAACACGGCGCGCTCGATCTCGGCAATGACTTCGGGGGCGTGCTGGGGCGCGCGCAGCCAGTGCATCGAGACCACCTTGCCGCCCGCGTCGAGGTTCACCTGCAGCGTGCCGACTGCGTAAAGGATCGGCGGCAGTTGTCCGCCGTAGATGCGCGCGCGGTTGATCTCGTAGATGTGGCGCGCTGCGTCGCGGCGGTAGTCGCGCGGCGTGGCAGCGCTGGAAGCCCTTGGCACGCGGCCCGATGCGCCGCCGCTCGGCGCGGACGCGCTGCTCAGCTGCCCGGGTACGGCGCCGGGGCCGGTGCTGCCGCAGCCGGCGAGCCACAGGGCGGAAAGAACGGAGGCGGTCAGGGCAAGGCGGCGGGGCGTAAGCTGGCGATTCATCATCGCCGGGTTTATACCGTGAGTCATCGCGAGCCGGGCAACCGAAGGTATCGACAACCGGGCGCCGTGCCGGCCGGCCCAAGGCAGGCCAGCACCGTGGCGCCAGGCGCGGAGCCGATTCGTCCATGAGCGGCGCAGTCGACCAATTGCTGGCGCGTCTTCGTCATGAAGACGGCGTGCTGGTGCGCGTCGAATCGACTCAGGGCTCGGCGCCGCGCGAGGCCGGCACGTGGATGGCGGTGTGGGCCGACGGCCTCACCGCCACTATCGGCGGCGGGCAGCTCGAGTTCCAGGCCACGAAGGAGGCGCGCGACCTGCTTGCCGGCACGCGCGCACCGTTCGACGGCATCCAGCGCTACCCGCTCGGCCCCAGCCTGGGGCAATGCTGCGGCGGCGTGATGTTCCTGTCGTACGAGCGCATCGCGGCGGCCGATGCACCGAGATTGCAGCGCGAGCTGGTCGCGCAGTTGAAGCCGGTGGCGCTGTTCGGCGGCGGCCATGTGGGTGCTGCGCTGGCACGCCTGCTGGCCGCGCTGCCGTTCGCCGTGCGCTGGATCGACAGCCGCGACGGCGTCTTCCCCGACGCGCTGCCCGCGCAGATCGACACCGAGCATTCCGAGCCCGTGCAGGACGCCGTGGCCGCGCTCGCACCCGGCAGCCGCGTGCTCATCATGAGCTTCAGCCATGCCGAAGACCTCGACATCGTCATTGCCTGCCTCAGGCGCCTGCGCGAGCGGAACGACCTGCCTTACATCGGGCTGATCGGCAGCAAGACCAAGTGGGCCACCTTCAGCCACAGGCTCGAGGCGCGCGGCTTCATGGCCGGCGAACTGGCGCGCATCACCTGCCCGATCGGCGTGCCCGGCATCACCGGGAAAGAACCCGAGGTGATCGCCGTGGCCGTGGCGGCACAGTTGTTGCAATCGCTGGGTTGAACAGGGTTTTCCCGGCGATGCCGCCGCAAAAAATCGTCCCGCTTTTCACTAAAACTGTATACACTTTCGGTCCACAACCAGCCGCAGCGGAGCGAGGCCCACTTCACGGAGCCTGCGTTCGCGGCACTTTCTCTGCTTACAGTGCCCGCGGTGGTGAGCAGGCTGAAACCCCTCCTTGGTGCCCCACGCGCCAATGGGGTTGAGAGAGAAGTACATGGAAAGCTACTACCTCGACTGGGCCAACCTGCTGCTGCGCTGGGTCCACGTCATCACCGCCATCGCCTGGATCGGCGCCTCGTTCTACTTCGTGATGCTGGACAACAGCCTCGAGAAGCCGCAAGACGCCGAATCGCTCGACAAGGGCGTGGGCGGCGAGCAGTGGGCCGTGCACGGCGGCGGCTTCTACAACATGCAGAAGTACGCGCTGGCGCCCAAGAAGCTGCCGGACCACCTGCACTGGTCGTACTGGGAAAGCTACAGCACCTGGATCACCGGGTTTTCGCTGTTCACCATGTCGTACCTCTGGAACGCGAGCACCTACCTCATCGACAAGTCGAAGATGGACTGGCAGCCCGGCGCCGCCATCGCCGTGGCGCTGGCCTTCTTCGTGGTGTTCTGGATGGTGTACGACGGCATCTGCCAGATCTTCGGCCGACGCAAGAACGGCGACACCATCGTCGGCGTGCTGATCGCGCTGTTCATCGTGTTCGCGACCTGGCTGGCCTGCCAGTGGTTCGCGGGCCGCGCAGCGTTCCTGCTGGTGGGCGCCATGATGGCCACCACCATGAGCGGCAATGTGTTCTTCTGGATCATTCCCGGCCAGCGCAAGAACGTGCAGGCACTGCGCGAAGGCCGTCCGGTCGACCCGGTGCACGGCCAGCGCGGCAAGCAGCGCAGCGTGCACAACACCTACTTCACGCTGCCGGTGCTGTTCGCGATGCTGAGCAACCACTACAGCTTCACGTACACGCACAAGTACAACTGGATCGTGCTGCTGCTGATCATGCTCGGCGGCGCGGCCATCCGGCAGTTCTTCGTGGTGCGCCACCGCTTCAAGCTGGGCAACGCTGGAAACCCGCTGCCCTATGCGCTGGTCGGCATCGTGGTGCTGGGCCTGACCATCGTCTGGATGAAGCCCGAGCCGGCCGCCGCGCCCGCGGTGGCCGCTGCCGCGGCACCTGCCGTGCCCTTCGCCGACGTGCAGAAGGTGCTGGAGCAACGCTGCTACATGTGCCACGGCACGGCCATGCAGATGAAGAACGTGCGCGTCGACTCGCCCGAGCAGGTGGCTGCACATGCGCAGGCGATCTACCAGCAGGTGGTCGTCACGAAGATCATGCCGATGAACAACGCGACCGGCATCACCGACGAAGAGCGCGCGCTCATCGGCCGGTGGTTTCAGGCCGGCGCCAAGACGAACTGAGCACCGGGGCTCGCCCCGCGCCGGGCGGCCGCCGGCTCCTGCAGCGGGAGATGCCGGCCGCCCGGCGAAACCGGTCCGCGGTATTCCTCGCACAATTGACTTCGGAGACAAACCAAGCAATGACCGCATCACCCCCCGCCCTCGGCCCCGTGCCCGATCCGCGCGAAGCACCGCGCGCCTTCCTCGAACATCTCTACCGCGTGGCGGTGGACCGCGCGCTGCCGCTGTCCACGCTGGGCGCCCATCTGCCCAAACCGCCCAAGGGCCGCACGCTGGTGCTGGGGGCCGGCAAGGCGGGCGGCTCGATGGTGCAGGCGCTCGAGGCCCTGTGGCCAGCGGACGCGCCGCTGTCGGGGCTCGTCGTCACGCGCTACGACCACATTCCGCCGCGTCCCGAAGGCGTTCCGCAGCGCATCGAGATCGTCGAGGCCGCGCACCCCGTGCCCGATGCGGCAGGTCAACAGGCGGCGGAGCGCATCCTGGCGCTCGCGCAGGGCCTCACGGCCGACGACCTGGTGCTGTGCCTGATCTCGGGCGGCGGCTCGTCGCTGCTGGTACTGCCTGCCGATGGGCTCACGCTGGCCGACAAGCAGCGCATCAACAAGCAGCTGCTCGAAAGCGGGGCCGGCATCGGCGAGATGAACTGCGTGCGCAAGCACCTGTCGCGCATCAAGGGTGGCCGCCTGGCGGCGGCCTGCGCTCCGGCCCGCGTGGTCACGCTGACGATCAGCGACGTGCCCGGCGACGACCCGGCCGTCATTGCCAGCGGCCCGACCGTGCCCGACGCCACGACCTGCGCCGACGCGCTCGCCATCCTCGACCGCTACGGCATCGACGTGCCGGCGCCGGTGCGCGCCCGGCTCGAAAGCGGCGAGCTCGAGACCCCCAAGCCCGGCGACGCGGTGTTCGAGGGCCACGAGACGCACCTGATCGCCACGCCCCAGCAGTCGCTGGAGGCCGCCGCCCAGGCGGCGCGCGACGCGGGCATCGCGGTGCACATCCTCAGCGACGAGATCGAAGGCGAATCGCGCGAGGTCGGCAAGGTGCATGCCGCGCTGGCGCGTGGCGCGGCGCATCGCGGCCAGCCTTTCGCGCGGCCCTGCGTGATCCTTTCCGGCGGCGAGACCACGGTCACGATCCGTCCGCGCCAGCCGGGCCAGGCCAAGGGACGGGGCGGTCGCGCCGGCGAGTTCTGCATGGGGCTGGCGGGCGCGCTCATGAGCCAGCCGGAGGTCTGGGCCCTGGCCGCCGACACCGATGGCATCGACGGCGTCGAAGACAACGCGGGCGCCTTCGTCACGCCCGACACGCTGGCGCGCGCCACGGCGGCCGGCCGCAAGCTGTCGGACCATCTCGACCGCAACGACGCCTACGGCTACTTCGACGCCATCGGCGACCTGTTCGTGACGGGGCCGACGAACACCAACGTCAACGACTTCCGCGCACTGCTGGTGCTGTAGGGCCTGCGCCGGTGGAAACGGCGGCGGCCCATCGCCGCCGCACAGTCACTCCTTGAGGACCATGTCGATGCACATCACCGCCGCCACGATCAGCAGGCGGCGTGCATCGCTGGCCGGTACGCCAGGGTCGATCGACAGCATGTAGTTGTCGGCCGTGGTGAACAACTCCTTGCCCAGGCCGGCCCATTTCTTGGATACGGCCGCCAGCTCGGTGCTGTTCTGCACGAAGCGGAAATCCCAGCTGGTCCACTTGCCCTTGAGCGTGCACGCCAGGCGCTCCTGCGCGTCGAGCACGTCGAACTTGCCGCCGATCGAGAAGAGCTTCTGCTTGAAGTAGCCGACCACCCGGTCGTTGCCGTCGAGCACTTCGACCTTCGACAGGAAGATGGACACGCCGCGCTTCACAGACAGCACTTTCTGCCCTTCGGGCGTCGACACCACCACGTCGAACGGCGTGAAGCGCTTGTAGTCGGTGAAGCGCAGCAGCTTGCTGAAGAAGCCGAGGTTCGGCTCCCGGCATTCCAGGATCTTCTGTTGCGAATGCGGTTCGAAGATGTCGTAATTGTTGGCCGCCTTGAAGATGCCCACGTGTTCTTTCACGAAGAACAGGTTGTTGCTGAGCGCTGCGTGCATGGATTTCCCTCGGTCCTCTGTTGGTGTTGGTTTGGCGGGGATTATGTTCGGCGCGCATGACCTTCCCGCGTGCCCGAACCGTGCCCGTAACCGGCAGCCGGCGGGGTTTGCGAACTCGGGTTAACCTATGCCCCCGGCGGCCGGTGCCGCCTTGACCGCCGTTGTCGCCAGCGCACCCCCGGGTGCCGCAGCCGTACACCCAGATTCCCCTTTTCATCCCCCCAGTCTCGAAGGAAAAAGTTCGCCATGACCGCCACCTACACCGACACCCGCCTGCTGATCGACAACGAATGGGTCGAAGCCACCGGCGGCAAGACGCTGGACGTCCTGAACCCCGCCACCGGCAAGGCCATCGGCAAGGTGGCGCATGCCAGCATCGCCGACCTCGACCGCGCCCTGGCCGCCGCCCAGCGCGGCTTCGACACCTGGCGCAATACCCCCGCCAACGAGCGTGCCGCCGTCATGCGCCACGCCGCCGGCCTGATCCGCGAACGCGCCGGCGATATCGCCAAGCTGCTGACGCAGGAACAGGGCAAGCCGCTGGTCGAAGCCAAGGGCGAGACCCTGGCCGCCGCAGATATCATCGAATGGTTCGCCGACGAAGGCCGCCGCGTCTATGGCCGCATCGTGCCGTCGCGCAACCTGGCCGCGCAGCAGCTCGTGCTGAAGGAGCCGCTGGGCCCCGTCGCCGCGTTCACGCCGTGGAACTTCCCGATCAACCAGATCGTGCGCAAGCTCGGCGCCGCACTGGCCACCGGCTGCTCGTTCCTGGTGAAGGCGCCTGAAGAAACCCCCGCATCGCCCGCCGCGCTGCTGCAGGCCTTCGTCGACGCCGGCATCCCGCCCGGCACCGTGGGCCTGGTGTTCGGCAACCCCGCCGAAATCTCCAACTACCTGATCGCCCACCCGATCATCCGCAAGGTCACCTTCACCGGTTCGACCCCGGTGGGCAAGCAGCTTGCCGCGCTGGCCGGCCAGCACATGAAGCGCGTGACCATGGAACTCGGCGGCCATGCCCCCGTGATCGTGGCCGAGGACGCCGATGTTGCGCTGGCCGTCAAGGCCGCCGGTGCGGCCAAGTTCCGCAATGCGGGCCAGGTCTGCATCTCGCCGACCCGCTTCCTGGTCCACAACAGCCTGCGCGAGGAATTCGCCCGCTCGCTGGTGAAGTACACCGAAGGCCTGAAGCTGGGCGACGGCCTGGCCGAAGGCACGACCATCGGCCCGCTGGCCAATGCCCGCCGCCTGACGGCGATGGCGCACGTGCTGGAAGATGCGCGCAAGAAGGGCGCCACCGTGGCCGCAGGCGGCGATCGCGTGGGCGACACCGGCAACTTCTTCGCCCCGACCGTGCTGACCGATGTGCCGCTGGACGCCGACGTGTTCAACAACGAGCCCTTCGGCCCCATCGCCGCCATCCGCGGTTTCGACAAGCTCGAGGAAGCCATCGCCGAAGCCAACCGCCTGCCGTTCGGCCTGGCCGGCTATGCGTTCACCAAGTCGATCAAGAACGCGCACCTGCTGAGCCAGAAGCTCGAACTGGGCATGCTCTGGATCAACCAGCCCGCCACGCCGTCGCCGGAAATGCCTTTCGGCGGCGTGAAGGATTCGGGCTACGGCTCCGAAGGCGGCCCGGAAGCCCTCGAGGCCTACCTGAACACCAAGGCAGTGTCGATCCTGGGCGTTTGAGTTCCTTCGCTCGTTCACTCCTCGGCGGCAGCATTCCAGAAGGCCTGCTGCACGCCGTCGAGCGATTCGAGTTCCTCGATGACGCGGTCGAGCTCCTCGGGCTCGACCGCCGTTGCATAGAGCGTCGCACCGATTTCGGTGTCGGCCGGTCCGAACGGATGCTGGTCGACATCGCGCACCGGGTAGTTCGCGGCCTCGAGCAACAGCAGCAGTTGGTCCATCACCTCGGGCCGCGCCGCGCGTGAACAGATCACGCGCACCACGTAGGTCGCTTCGCTCGCCCCTTCGCTGATCGGCTGCCGGTTGATGCGGTTCACCACCGGCCGCAGCAGCGTGTTGCTGGCCAGCACGAACAGCGCTGCAATCACCGCCTCTCCCAGCAGGTCCGCGCCCGCACAGGCGCCCACCGCGGCCGACCCCCACAACGTGGCTGCCGTGTTCAGCCCCGTGACGTTGGCGCCTTCCTTCATGATCGCGCCCGCGCCCAGGAAGCCGATACCCGACACCACATAGGCCACCACGCGCACCGCGCCGCCGCTGCCGTCGAGCCGGTTGGCCATGTCGACGAACACCGCCGCGCCCACCGCCACCAGCGTGTTGGTGCGCAGGCCCGCCGTGCGCTGCCTGACCTGTCGTTCCAGGCCGATCAGCGAGCCGAGGATGAAGGCGGCCGCCACGCTGATGAAAGTGTCGAGCAGCGACAGCAGGTGAATGTTCTGGATGGATTGCATCGAATCTTCACTCCTCATTCATGCCATGGTGGTGCCCAGTCTGTGTGGCCTGGGTGTCATCCTCGTGTCATGAGCCGCGGCAATCACTGCCACCCATACCGCCGCGCATACCACCCCTTCACCGCCTGCGTGAGCAACGCATAGCCGGCGAGCATCGCCACCAGCCACGGGAAGTACATCAGCGGCAGCGCCTGCAGCTTGAAGTAGTGCGCCAGCGGCCCCATCGGAAGCCAGATGCCCACTGCCGCAATGGCGCCGCCCATGATCAGCAGCGGCCAGGCCGCGCGGCTTTGCAGGAACGGGATCTTGCGCGTGCGGATGAGGTGCACGATCAAGGTCTGCGACAGCAGGCCTTCGACGAACCAGCCCGACTGGAACAGCGTCTGGTGCTCCACAGAGTTGGCCGCGAACACGAACCACATCACCGTGAACGTGAGGATGTCGAACACCGAGCTCAGCGGCCCGAAGAACACCATGAAGCGGGCCAGATCCGCCGGGTTCCAGCGCTGCGGGCTCTTCAGGAACTCGTCGTCCACGTTGTCGAACGGGATCGCGATCTGCGACACGTCGTACAGCAGGTTCTGCACCAGCAGGTGCAGCGGAAGCATCGGCAGGAACGGCAGGAACGCGCTGGCCACCAGCACCGAGAACACATTGCCGAAGTTGGAACTGGCCGTGAGCTTGATGTACTTGAGCATGTTCGCGAAGGTGCGTCGACCCTGAACGACGCCCTGCTCCAGCACCATCAGGCTCTTCTCGAGCAGGATGATGTCGGCCGACTCCTTGGCCACGTCCACTGCGCCGTCCACCGAGATGCCGATGTCCGCCGCGCGCAGCGCCGGCGCGTCGTTGATGCCGTCGCCCATGAAGCCCACCACGTGGCCGTTGGCGTGCAGCGCCTGCACGATGCGCTCCTTGTGCGCGGGGGTCAGCTTGGCGAAGACCTGGTGCTCTTCCACCACGCGCCGCAGTTCGGCGTCGTCCATGCCCTCGACATCGCGCCCGAGCACCATGCGGCCAGCCTCCAGACCCACGTCCGCGCACACCTTGCGCGTGACCAGTTCGTTGTCGCCCGTCAGCACCTTCACCGCCACGCCGTGCTCGGCCAGCGCGCGCAGCGCGGGCGCGGTCGATTCCTTCGGCGGATCGAGGAACGCCACGTAGCCCAGCAGCGTGAGGCCCGATTCGTCCGCCACGCCGTATGCCGGTTTCTGCGCTTCGGTCTTCAGCGCACGGCTCGCCACGGCCACCACGCGCAGGCCCAGCGCATTGAGTTCCGACGCCACGCGATGGATGCGCGCCAGCACCTCGGTGTCGAGTGCGAGCACCTCGGCGCCGCGCTCGACCGCGGTGCACACCGACAGGATCTCCTCGAGCGCGCCCTTGCAGATCAGCAGGTGTTCGCTGCCGCCGTTGGCCACCACCACCGACATGCGGCGGCGCGAGAAGTCGAAGGGCACTTCGTCGATCTTGCGGTAGGCCGTCTGCAGCCGCGTCTCGAGCTGCATCTCGGCGTGGCTCAGCACCGCCTTGTCGAGCAGGTTCTTCAGGCCGGTCTGGTGGAAGCTGTTGAGGTATGCGAACTGCAGCACATGGTCGGAGTCCTCGCCCCAGGCGTTGGTGTGGCGCTCGAGCACGATGCGGTCCTGCGTCAGCGTGCCGGTCTTGTCGGTGCACAGCACGTCCATCGCGCCGAAGTTGTGGATGGCCTCCAGCCGCTTCACGATCACCTTCTGGCGCGACATCACCACCGCGCCCTTGGCCAGCGTGGCCGTCACGATCATCGGCAACATCTCGGGCGTGAGGCCGACCGCGATCGACAGCGCGAACAGCGCCGCTTCCCACCAGTCGCCCTTGGCCACGCCGTTGATCACCAGCACCAGCGGCGCCATCACCAGCATGAAGCGGATCAGCACCCAGCTCACGCGGTTGATGCCCGCCTGGAACGCGCTGGTGCCGCGGTCGGTGGCTGTCACGCGCTGCGCCAGCGCCCCGAAGAAGGTTCGGTCGCCCGTGTGCACGACGAGCGCGGTGGCCGTGCCGCTGATCACGTTGGTGCCCATGAAGAGCAGGTTCTCGCGCTCGAGCACGCCCGCGTCGTGCTCGCCGCGGTCGGTCACGAACTTCTCGACCGGCATGGCCTCGCCCGTCAGCGCGGACTGGCTGATGAACAGATCCTTCGCGGTGAGCAGGCGGCAGTCGGCCGGGATCATGTCGCCCGCCGACAGCGCGATCACGTCGCCCGGCACCAGGTCGCGCATCGGCACCTCGACGCGCACCGTGCCGGTGTGCGCGGTGTCGAAGCCTTCGTCGCCGGCGGCGCCGGCCTTCTGGCCGGGCGCGGGCCGCAGCACCGTCGAGGTGTTGCTCACCATCGCCTTGAGCCGGTCGGCCGCCTTGTTGGAGCGCGACTCCTGCAGGAAGCGCAGCACCGTCGACAGCACCACCATGCTGCCGATCACCAGCGTGGCCTTCATGTCCTCGGTCACGTACGAGACCAGTGCCAGCACCGTCAGCAGCAGGTTGAAGGGGTTGCGGTAGCACTGCCACAGGTGCTGCCACCAGGGCAGCGGCTGCTCGTGGCGCACCTCGTTGCTGCCGAGACGCTTGCGCAGCACCTGGGCGTGGCCCTCGCTCAGGCCGCGCGGCGAGCTGTCGAGCCTGACGAGCATCTCGCCGGCATCGGTGCGCGACGCAGCGGCCAATGCCTTCGCGATGTCCGCCGGCATGCTGGCCGAGCCGGCGGCGATGGGCTTCGAGCCCAGCAGTGTCTGCCATCGCTCGAAGTGATGCAGCATGTGGCGGCTGCGCAGGAAGCCTTCGAAGAAAGACTTGAGGGCGTTTTTCATGGGGTTCTCCTTCGGGGCGGCCGCCGCCCGCCCAGGGAGAACCACCGGGCCTCAACAGGCCGGGCTCAACCCTTTGCGAAGCGCGGCGGCGGGCCGCGGTGTTGCTGCAATCGATCCAGACGAAGGGGGCGCGCTACGGCGCCAACAAGAGGCGGGGTCCATGGTGTGCTCCTGGTCGATCGAAGGTTCAGGCGGAACGAGCGGCGCCGGGCGCGGCTCAGCGGCGGGGCGTGCAGCTTGGCTGCAGCACGAGGAAGCTGCGGATGCGGCGCGTGGTCCACAGCGCGGCGGCCTGGTCGAGCGCGGCATCGACGGCCGGCACGGCCTGCGCCGCCGCAGCGGCCGGAACGGGCGCGTGCGTGGACGGACGAACACGCGGTTCGTGCGGCTGACGACGAAGATGAAAGTGACGCATGACAAGGCTCCTTCGCGTTGAAGGGCCTCGCGCACGGACACGCCAGGCTGACTGAAAAAGCCAGCGACGAGAACGATGTGAATCGGGAGGAGGGGAGCCGCTTGCCTTGAGGGCAAAGGCTCGCGCTGTGTGCACACCGGCACGCAGCGCGGGGAAGCCTGCGCTAGAGAGCCGGGTGTGTCACGCCTGCCGAGGCACGCGTCTTGTCACTGATCCAACTGGCACTGTCCACGCACGAGGCTCCGAAATGAAGATTGCCGATTGTTGCACCGCCGCATGAAATGCGTCAACCCTTGGATTGCGCTTCCACGCTGGCAGTGGGGAGGTTATCGCCTCGTTGTTGCGATTGCGGTGCGACATGACGTTGCAACGCCACACGCGCAAAGCAGCGGCTCAGCGCTGGGGACGGACCGGCGGCACCAGCTCTTCGCGCAGCGCCTTCCTCTGTGCCAGCACGTCCGACAGGTTGGCGTGGAAGACCTCCACGTCGGGCATGCGAAAGCCGATCCACCCCAATCCCGGGTGCCGCATGTTCAGGATCAGGCTGCCGTCAGCTTGCATCGTCCATTGCCAGCCGGGGCCGTCGACCTGCGGCGGTTCCTTCACGAGCATCGGGAGCTTCTCCGCGATTGCAGGCTCCATCGTCCGGCGCGTCTCGGCCAGCACGCGGATGAGACGGTCGAAGGCTTCGGCCGGTGGTATCTCGCGGAAGGTCGACCAGCTCGCGCGATCGATCCCGTCCGCGTGGGTCAGTTCTGCGGTCATCAGCTTCATGCGCGGCTCCTCAACAGGCTGCGTCATTTCGACGTGGGCGGGCTGCCGTTGTCCTGCAGGGGCGTCGCGGCGCCCGTGGCAGGCACATTGCCCGGGCCCTTTGCCGGCTCGCGCAGACCATAGACCAGGAGCACCACCACCACGCAGACGGCGATGAAGGCCAGCAGGCCGGCCATCAGCTGTCGGGCGAAGGCGCTTCGCTTCTGTTCCTGTCGGGTATCCATGGGTTCCTCCTTGATCCAGGCGGCCGATCCAACCTGCGCGGCGCTCGTGTTGTCACGTCTGCAGCAGCAGCGAGCCCGGTGCATCGACAATGTCGGGCCGCCCGGCCATCGCGTATGAGCCTTTGCCGACTCTTCATGACGGACTTTCGCCTACCCGCCCGACGCGGCGCCGGTGCGTCGTCGATGCAACCAGATCGTTGAAAAAGATGAAAAGAACGTCCGTCTTGTTCGTGTGCACCGGCAATATTTGCAGGTCACCGACAGCCCACACCCTGCTCATGCACAAGGCCCGGGCGGCAGGCTTCGACCTCGAGGTCGACAGCGCCGCGATCTCCAACGAAGAGCGCGGCAACCCGCCGGATCGGCGATCCGTGGCAGAGGCCAGGCGGCGCGGTATCGAGATGCACGCCCACGCCGCGCGGCAGATCCGCAAGGCCGACTTCGCGCATTTCGACCTGGTCATCGGCATGACGGCCCAGCATTGCGCCGCACTGCGCAGGCTCGCGCCCGAAGGCGCGGCCGACAGGATTCACCTCTTCACCGAATTTGCCGACGGGATCGAGGGCGATGTGCCCGACCCGTGGTACGGCGGCGAGCAGGACTTCATCGAAGTCTTCGACCTCATCGACCACGGTGTCGATGGCCTGCTCGCGAAGCTGCAGGCCGACGCACGCTGAAGGCCTACTCGCAGAGCGCGCGGATCGACGGCGGAATCTGCACCGCGCGGATGCCGCCGCCCTCGCGCTTCGCGCCGAAGATGCGCACCTCCTCGCACTCGAGGATCAGGTCGTCGCCCCGCGTCACGCGATAGGTCTGCACGAAGCTCTTCTCGCGCCACTCGGTGATGCGCACCGCGATCTGCAGCGTATCGCCGTAGCTCGCGGCCTTCACGAAGCGCGTGTGCGTGTCGACCAGCGGCGTGCCGATCACGCCCAGCGTCTCGGTGGTCTCTTCCCAGCGCGGCACGCCGCATTCCGCGAAGAAGTGCCGCGAGGCCGCATCGATCCAGCGGAAGAAGTTGGGAAACCAGACAATGCCGGCGGGGTCGCAGTCGCCGAACTCGACGCGCGCGGTGTAGACGACTTCCTTGATGGCGGTGGTGTTGCTCATCAGCCCATTCTCGTCGGCAGCCACAGGGCGATGACGGGGAACGCGATCAATATCACCAGCCGGACGATGTCGGTCGCGATGAACGGCAGCACGCCCTTGAAGATGGTGGTGAAGCTCACGTCCTTCACCACGCTCTTGATGACGAACACGTTCATGCCCACCGGTGGATGGATCAGCCCCAGTTCCACCGTCATCACGATGATCACGCCGAACCAGATGGGATCGAACCCGAGGTGCACGATCACCGGGTAGATGATGGGCACGGTGAGGATGATCATGGCCATCGCATCCATCAGGCAGCCCAGCACCAGGTACATGACCATGATGAGCGCGAGCACGCCGTAGCGACCGATGCCCAGCCCGGTGAGGAACTCGGTGAGCTTCTGCGGGCTTTGCGTGATGGTGAGGAAGTAGCCGAACAGCAGCGCGCCGATGAGCACCGTGAACACCGCCGCCGCCGTGCGCGTGGCAGACAGCAGCGCTTCGCGGATCTTCGGGCCATCGAGCTTGCGCCGCACCAGCCCCAGGATGAACGCGCCGCTCGCGCCCACGCCGCCCGCTTCCGTCGGCGTGAAGAAGCCGCCATAGAGCCCGCCGATGACGAACACGAACAGCACCAGCGGCGCCCACACGTTCTTCAGGTCCTTGAAGCGTTCAGACCAGGGCTTGACCTCGCCGCCGGGCAGCCAGTCGGGTCTGAGCTTGACGATGATCGCGATGGTCAGCACGTACATGGCCATCGCGAGAATGCCCGGCACGATGCCGGCCATGAAGAGCTTGCCGATGTCCTGCTGCGTGAGGATGGCGTACACCGCGAGCACGGTCGACGGCGGCAATATCGCACCCAGCGTGCCGCCTGCGGCGATCACGCCGGTCGAGAACGACTGCGGGTAGTTGAAGCGCCGCATCTCCGGGTAGGCCACCGCGGAGAAGGTCGCGGCCGTGGCCACCGACGAGCCGCAGATGGCAGCGAAGCCGCCGCAGGCCACCACGGTGGCCACGCCGAGGCCGCCGCGCAGGTGGCCGATCATCGAGTTCGCGGCCTTGAAGAGCTCGCGGCTCACGCCCGATACCGACACCAGCGCGCCCATCAGCATGAACATCGGGATCACGCCGAAGGTGTAGTCGGTCACGGTGCGCATCGAGGTCTGGCCCACCAGCTTCAGCGCCGGGCCGGGCCCGACGAGGTAGCTGTAGCCCACCACGCCCACCAGCCCCATCGCCATGCCGACCGGCACGCGAAGGAGCATCAATACGAATAGGGCGACGAAGCCCAAAACTGCCACTGCATCGGGTGTCATCGAAATACCTCCGTGCTTCGCACTGCGGTGCGAGCTTGCTTGGGGCGGCCCAGCGCGGCGCTCATTCGTCGGCCTTCTGTTCTGCGTGAACTTCTTCGAGTTGTTCGGGGTGGAAGATGAGGCGGTACGTGCGGATCGCGATGAGCAGCACGGCGCACACGTCGCCGGCCCAGGCCACGGCGTAGAACGGCCAGGTGGGAATGTTCAGGTCGTAGGTCTGCACGTTGTCCACGTAGGTGCCGCGCACCTTGTCGAACAGCATGGCCGTCTGCACGGCGACCACGAACAGCAGCACCAGCGTGGCGAACACGTCGATCACGCGCTTCATGCGCGGGCCCGCCGCGGTCCACACGAGGTCGACCGTGATGTGCCCGCCGCGGTAGCTGGTGGCCGCGATGCCCCAGAAGATCAGGATGCCCAGCAGCATGCGGCCGAAGTCGTACGCGTCGGGAATCGAGGTGTCGAAGAACTTGCGCAGCACCACGGCCACGAAGATGTTGAGCGCGACGATCCCCACGAAGATGGCGGCGAGCCATTCAATCGTATTGATCGCGCGGTCCATGAGATTGGCTGAGCGTCGAGCCATGGGTCTACGTTCTTTCTTTCAATGGGCCGCTGCGCACGGCCGCCCGAAGCGGCCGGCCCGCCCCCTGGGCAGGGGGGAAGGAGAAGCGACACGAAGTGCGCGCGGCCTGGGGCTGGCAACAGTCAGAGTGCGGACTTGTATTTGGCGAGGCTGGCCTTGAGCGCATCCATCACCGCCTTCGGGTCTTCGCCGACCTTCTTCACGCTCTCTGCCCACTGCGCTTCCGACGGCGCAGCCGCCTTGCGCCAAGCATCGAGCTGCTCCGGCGTGAGCTTGTAGATCTCGTGGCCGCCCAGCGCGGCCATCTTGGCGTGGCCCGCGAACTCGAAGTCGGCCCATGGCCCGGCCACCTTCTGTGCCCACTCGCTGGTGCAGTGGTCGTCGATCACCTTCTTCTGCGCGGTCGACATGGCGTCGTACTTGCTCTTGTTCATGACCCACACGAAGGGCGTGACGTACAGCGGCGCATCCATGTGGTACTTCACCACCTTGTCGATGCCGAACAGGCCGATGGAGCCCCACGGGAAGGTGATGGCATCGGCCACGCCGCGCTCGAGCATGTCGCGCGACTCGGGCGCCGAGGCCTGCACGTTGGTGCCGCCGAGCGAAGTGATGAGCTGGCCCACGGTGCTGGTGGCCGGCCGCACCTTCATGCCCTTGACGTCGCCGGGCACGGTGATCTTCTTGCGCGAGTGGAAGGTGCCGGGGTCGTGCACGAACGCGAAGCAGTACTTCACGTCCTTCATCTCCTTGGCCGCGTAGTTGCGGTACCAGGCGTCGATGGCGGCCGAGCCTTCTTTGCCGTTGGCGAACAGGAAGGGCAGCGACGCACCCGCCATCACCGGGAAGCGGCCCGGCTGGTAGCCGGGGTTCACGTACGAGAAGTCGGCGATGCCGTCGCGTGCCATGTCGTAGTGGTCGAAGGCCTTGCCGAGCTGCTCGGAGGGAAACAGGATGGCGGTGATGGTGCCGCCCGATTCCTTCTTGATGTCGTCGGCCCACGCCTGCAGCGCAGGGTTCAGCGGATGCTGCGCGGGCACCCAGCTAGACAGCTTGAGCTGCACGGGTTTGTCCTGCGCCTGCACGGCGGTGGTGCCGAGTGCGAGCGCGGCGCTGGTTGCTGCGAGCGCGAGGGCCAGCGCGGCCGGTTGGGTGTGGCGGGTGGTTTTCATGGTCTCCTTCGTTGTGTCTTCTTGAACTGGTTGCGCAATCTAGGCAGTCGCGTGCGTGGGGTAAATGGAGGCTTTCCCGTGCGTGTTTTCCTTGAGCTGCGACGCTTCCTGACCGTGTTCGACGGGCGAACGGATTTCGGGCCGGTCCACATGGCGCGGGCCGAGTTCGCGCGGGTGCCTGGCGCCCAGCAGCGTCATCGTGCGTTCGGTTTCCTGCGCGAGCAGCTGCAGCACCGCCAGCGCGCCTTGTTCGCCGCCGCAGGCCAGGCCATAGAGGGGCGCGCGGCCGACCAGCGCGGCATGCGCGCCGAGCGCCAGCGCCTTCACGACGTCGCTGCCGCGCCGCACGCCGCCGTCCACCAGCACCGGCATGCGGCCGTTCACCGCCTCGACGATCGCGGGCAGCGCGGCAATGCTGGCCGGTGCCGCGTCGAGCTGGCGGCCGCCATGGTTGGACACCACGATCGCGTCGGCGCCGCAGCGCACCGCGCGCTTCGCGTCCTCCGCGCCCAGCAGGCCCTTGATGAGCAACGGGCCGTCCCACAGCCGGCGCAGCCAGCCGATGCTGTCCCACGTGAGCGTACGGTCCATGGTGCGCGAGAGCAGCGCCGCCTGCGCCTGCGCGGAGACCGGAGGCTCGTCGTCGCCGGGCATCAGGTTGGCGAACGACGGCATGCCGCTGCTCGCCAGCCGCCACAGCCAGGCGGGGTGGCTTGCCATGTCGAGCACGGTGCCGGGCGTGAGCCGCATCGGTACGCGGAAGCCGTGCCGCAGGTCGCGCTCGCGCAGGCCGCTGACGGGCACGTCCACCGTGAGCACCAGCGCCTCGAAGCCGGCGGCGCGCGCGCGGCGCACGATGCGCTCGGCGATGGTGCGTTCGCCCATCACGTAGAGCTGCATCCACAGTTGCGCATCGGGCGCGGCGGCGCGCACGTGCTCGATGCGCGTGTTCGATGCGGTCGACAGGATGAAGGGCACGCGCGCGGCCTGTGCCGCGGCGGCCAGCAAGGCATCGGCACGCGGGCGTACCAGGCCGGCGAGCCCGATCGGGGCGATGGCGAAGGGCGCGTTCCAGCGGCGCCCGAAAAGCTCGATGCCGGTGTCGACCACGCTGGTGTCGCGCAGGCATTCCGGCACGAGCGGCAATGCCTCGAGCGCATCGCGGTTGCGCCGCAGGCAGCGCTCGTCCTCCGCGCCGCCGTCGACATAGTCGAACACCAGCCGCGGCAGCAGGCGCCGCGCGCGGCGCCGGTGGTCTTCGACGTTGAGCAGGAGTGCCATGGCGGTGCTCGCTGCTCAGGCGCCGCCGGTGGGCTTGCGCTTCATCCAGCGGATGGGCTGGGCCTTGACGGGGCGTGCCGGCGCGCCGTGCGCGAGCAGCGCGGCGTCGAGCGCACGGCCGGCATCGTCGGCCAGCGCCGCCGTGCGCGCGGCGGCCACGGCCTGCGCGCGCACGGCTGGCGGCACACCGGCCTGCGTTGCCAGGTGGTCGGTCACGTGCAGCAGGTTCTCCTTGCCGCGCTCGTTGGTGCTGCCGTAGCCCTTGATGAGCCGCCCGCACAGCGCCAGCTCGTGGCCCAGCGCCCATGCCTCGCGCGCGCCGGCCTCCACCGCGGCGAGCCAGCGTCCGATCAGCGCCTGCTCCTCGGCGAACCGGCTGCCACGGCGCCGCAGCCAGCGCAGCGAAGACAGCAGCCGCAGCGCGGCCATGCCCATGACCGAATGGCTGCCCACCTTCAGCGGCAGCGCCCAGGGCGCGCGGCCACGGGCCTGCCGCTTGCGGTCCCAGGCCGTCACGCGGTGCGCGAGCGAGGGCGGCAGCAGGGCCGCGAACTCGGCGGCGCCGGGCTTGAAGTGGTCGTAGACCTTCACGATGTCTTCCTCGCCGGCGCGCACTTCCTGCCGCACGCGCTGCCCGCGGCTCGCGCGGCCCTTCAGCGCCGCCACGCGCACGATGTCGTCGAAGGCCATCCACAGCGCGAGCCAGCGCGCGGCCTCGCGGGTGATGGCGAACCCCTGCACGCCGGCCGGGTCGGCGGCGCGCTCGGCGTCGAGCACGCGGCCCAGGCGATCGGCGTACAGCACGGCATACGCAGCGTCCTGATAGTCGAGCACGCGCGCGTGGCCGAGTGCGAGCATATCGTGCACCGCGGGCGGAAAGCGCTGCGAGAGGTCGGCGGGCAGCGCTGCGGCGGCCGGTGCGTCGCGGTCGTCGCCCGCCAGCACGCTGCTGACGAAAGCGGCCTGCGCACGCGGCGCGCTCACCGCGTCGAACGCGGCGGCAAAGCCGCGCAGGCTGGCCGCAGCCATCTTGCCCAGCTTCTCCGGCGCGCTGGTGTTGCCGCCGCGCACCACGTGTTCATAGGCCTCGCGGGGAAACGGGAGCAACCCGCTGCCGGCGATGGCGCCCAGCATCACCGCGCTGACCACCGTGCCGCTGTCGCGCGCGATGGCGTTCATGTCGAACACATGGTGCTCGCGGCTGAACGCCTTCACCACGTCGAGCAGGCGCTGGGAATCGGCGCGGCCGTCGCCGGGCTCCATGCGTTCCGCCGTGGTGAAGATGCGCGCCGACGAGCTGATGACCAGCGTGCGCTGTGGGGCGCTCATGCCGTTGCCGATCTG
The DNA here is from genome assembly GCF_902712855.1 of Variovorax paradoxus. Taxonomy (NCBI): domain Bacteria; kingdom Pseudomonadati; phylum Pseudomonadota; class Betaproteobacteria; order Burkholderiales; family Comamonadaceae; genus Variovorax; species Variovorax paradoxus. Next base: position 240,761 of record NZ_LR743508.1, on the reverse strand, counting down.
GCGCGTGGTCTCCAGCAGCTCGGACGACACGATCGCGTCGAGAGCACCCGGCACCGGGCTCAGGCTGAACACCGGCCGGCGCGCGCCGAGCTGCGCGAGCGGCACCGGGAACACCTCGAGGTAGTAGGTGGTCGCGCCCGTGCGCTGCGCCACGCCGGGAATCGACGTGCTCTGCGCGGCGTAGCCGGCATGGCGCGCGATGTCGACCAGCCATTCGGTCAGCACGCCGCCGCCTTCGCCGCCGAGGGCGCAGACGAGGAGGGTGAGGGGGCGGGTGTGGTCCATGGTCGGTTTCATTGGCATTGGCTCCCTCTCCCCACGGGGAGAGGATTGGGGTGAAGGCCGGCGGCGGCAAGGGAGGCGGTGCGCGTGCGAATGCCCATGCCCGCGCCCCCACCCCCTTCCCACGCGGAGAGGGAACAGGACAGCGCGCTCATGTCGGCTGCAGCGCCCGCACCACCGCGCCCCTCATGCCATGCAGCAGCCGCTCGTGCCACTTCGGGTTCTGCACCACTTCGGCGCGGTAGAAGCTCGGGCACAGCGTGGCGGCATGCGCGTTGGCGCCGCACAGGCCGCAGCCCACGCAGCCATCGATCACCGTGGCCACCGGGTCCACCTTGAGCGGATCGGGGTTGTCCTTGAGCGTGAGCGTGGGACAGCCCGACAGGCGGATGCAGGCGTGGTCGCCGTTGCACACGTCCTCGTCCACGCCGTACTTCACGCGCACCACGCGCTCGCCCTTCTTCAGCAGGCTGGCGAGCCACGGCTTGATGCGGCGCTGGCGCTCCAGCTGGCATTCGCCTTCTGCGATCACCACCTTCAGGCCGTTGAAGTCGCTGGTGAGCGCTTCGGTCAACGTCCTGCGCATGCGCTCCACGTCGTAGGTGGTCACGGTGCGCATCCATTGAACGCCCAGGCCCTTGAGCGTGGCCTCGATGGTCTGGTTCTTGTCGACCAGGCTCTGCTGCTTGTCGACTGCGCGCTCCTTGATCTCGTCGTCGGGCGTCGAGATGATGTCCTGCGTGCCGGTGGCCGAGGTGTAGCCGTTCTTGAAGATCAGCAGCACCGCGTCGTCGCCGTTGAACAGCGCGCTCTGCACGCCCGTGAGCAGCCCGTTGTGCCAGAAGCCGCCGTCGCCCATGATCGACAGCGTGCGCCGGTTCATCATGGGCGCCACGCCCGCGCGGCTCGCGAGGCTCATGCCGTAGCCGAGGATCGAGTGGCCCATCGAGAACGGCTCGAAGGTGCCGAAGGCATGGCAGCCGATGTCGGCCGCGACGTGCACCGGCCCGGTTTCCTGCTGCGCGAGCTTGAGCGCCGAGAACACCGGCCGCTCGGGACAGCCGATGCAGAAGCTCGGCGGCCGGTTGGGCAGCGGCCCGCTCAGCTGGTGCGCCACCGCTTCGCGGCGCTCGCGGTTGCCGGCCAGCCAGGCCTGCGCCGAAGCGGCGGCATCGCCCGTCGCGAGGTACTTCGCGGCAAAGGCCGCGATGCCGCCGGCCAGCACTTCCACGCCGTATTCGCCCGCCGACGGCAGCATGTCCTTGCCGTGCAGCGGCGTCTGGATGTCGCGGCGGCGCAGCAGCGTGGCCATGTCCTGCTCGATGTACTCGGGCTGGCCTTCTTCCACCACCAGCACCGCGCGCCTGCCGATGCAGAAATCGGCAATCTGGTCCGGCACCAGCGGGCAGGTCACGTTGAGCACCAGGATCGGGATGTCCGTCTCGCCGAAGGCATCGGCCAGGCCGTGCTGCTGCAGGCTGCGCACCAGCGCGTTGTACAGGCCGCCCTGCACCACGATGCCCAGGTCGGCGTGGCGCTGGCCCGGCATCAGCTCGTTGAGGCCGCGCTCGACGATATGGCGCCGCGCCGCCGGAATGCGCTGCTCGCCCTTGAGCTTCTCGTGGCGGAAGGTGACGGGCGGGTGCGCGAGGCGCATGTAGTCGAAGCCGGCCGGCTCGTTCATCAGCGCGCGCGTCGACACGGCCGGCGCCACGTTGTCCTTGCATTCGAAGCTGCCGCGCACGTGGCAGGTGCGGATGCGCAGTTCCATCAGGCAGGGCATGTTCGAGGCCTCCGAGAGGCGGAAGCCTTCCTCCACCATGCGCACCATCACGCCCAGGTCGGGCCGGGGGTCGAGCAGGCACATGCTCGACTTCAGCGCATAGGCGTGCGTGCGTTCCTGGATCACGCTGGCGCCTTCGCCGTAGTCCTCGCCCACCACCACCAGCACGCCGCCGGTCACGCCCGGCGACGAAAGGTTCGACAGCGCATCGGCCGCCACGTTGGTGCCGACGATCGACTTCCACGTCACCGCGCCCCGCAGCGGGTAGTGGATGGACGCGCCGAGCATCGCCGCGGCCGAGGCCTCGTTGGAGCAGGCTTCGACGTGCACGCCAAGTTCGTCCATGTAGGCCTTGCCCTGGACCATCACGTCGAGCAGGTGCGACACCGGCGCGCCCTGGTAGCCGCCGACATAGGCCACGCCCGACTGCAGCAGGCCCTTGGTGATCGCGAGGATGCCCTCGCCGTGGAAGGTGTCGCCGGCGCCGAGGCGCAGCATTTCCACTTCCTTGCTGAATGAAACTTCCAAGAGATTCGGCTCCGGTGTATGTGGGGATGGGTGAAGTGCGCTGCGCCTGCTGCCATCGGGCACGGGCGTCGGCTCAGGCCTGCGCTCTCTGCTATCTGGGTGCCGCCTTCGCGGCGCCGCCGGGGAAGCGCGCCACGTAGTACGCGAGGGTGTCGAGGTCTTCGGGCGGCATGCGGCCCACCGCCTCGGTCATCGCCTGCGTGTAGCCGGGGCGCTTGCCGGTGCGGAAGCCCTGCAGCGTGAGCTGCAGGTAGTCCTCGTGCTGCTGCGCGATGCGCGGCACCTGCTGGCCGCCGGCCAGGTCCGCGCCGTGGCACAGCACGCAGCGGTTCTCCTGGGCGAGCGCCTGGCCGCGTGCCATGCGGGCCGCGTCGGGCGCCGTGGCGGCGGGCGGCGCGGGCACCGGCGCCAGCGTTCCGATGAAATCGGAGAAGCCGCGCAGGTCTTCGTCCTTCATTCCTTTTGCGATGGTCGACATCGCCGGGTTGTCGCGCCGGCCTTCGCGGAACAGGAACAGCTGCGTGATCGCGTAGAACGAATGCTGCCCCGCGAGCACCGGCGTGCCCGCCATGTCGCTGCGGCCGTTGGCGCCGTGGCAGGACGCGCACAGCTCGGCATAGCGTTGCGCATAGACGCTGCCCTTGGCGGCCGGCGCGGTCTTCGTGCCCTGGGCGCCGGCCGAACACGCCGCTGCCATGACGATCGCCGCCAGCGCACACCGCACCACGATGAGATGCGCGCCCTTCATCGGCCGCCGTAGCTGATGCGGTAGATCGCGCCGGCGTGATCGTCGCTCACGAGCATCGAGCCGTCCTTGAGCACGAGGAAGTCCACCGGCCGGCCGAGGTAGTTGTTGTTCTCGACGAAGCCCGTCATGAAGGGTTCGACTTTCGCGCCGCCCTTGCCGTCGGGCCAGGCCACCGCGATGTCCGCGTACTTGACGGTGCGGTTCCAAGGGCCGTGGCGTGCGATGAACATCGCGCCGCGGTACTTCGCCGGGAACATCGTTCCCTTGTAGAAGGTGAGCCCCAGTGCGGCGGCGTGCGGACCCAGCAGGGCGGCGGGCTTCACGTAGTCGTTGCAGCTCTTGCCCCAGCCGAACTCGGAGTCGGCGATGTTGCCCTGGTGGCAGTACGGGTAGCCGAAATGCTGGTCGGGCCTGGTCACCACGTTCAGCTCGTCGTTCGGCAGGTCCTCGCTGAGCCAGTCGCGGCCGTTGTCGGTGAACCAGAGGTTGCCGGTCTTGGGGTCGAAGTCGAAGCCCACCGTGTTGCGCACGCCGCGCGCCACGGTCTCGATGCCGCTGCCGTCGGGGTTCATGCGGAAGATGCGCGCATGCGCGTCGTCGGGCTCGCACAGGTTGCAGGGCGCGCCGACCGCGTAGTAGAGCTTGCCGCCATGCATGCGCAGGTAGCGCCAGCTGTGGTCCTGGCCGCCGGGCAGCTTGTCGTTGAGCACCACCGGCGCGCCGGGGTTGTCGAGCTTGTCCTCGATGCCGTCGTAGCGAACGATCTGCTTGTGGGTCGCCAGGTAGAGCGCGCCCTTGTCGAACTCGATGCCGGTGGCGAACTCGGTCTTGTCGATCACCGTCTTCGGCTTGCGGTCGCCTTTCTCGGGGATCGCGTAGACCTTGTTGCCCACGAAGAGCGTGCTCACGAACACCGTGCCCTTGGCACCCTGGCGCAGCTCGCGCGCGTCGAGCACGCCCGAGGCCCAGGTCTCGACCTTGAATCCGGGCGGCAGCTTGAACTTGGCCGTCGGCAGCTGGTCGGCCGCGGTGGCGATGGGGAACGACGGCACCGGCGCCATGCGCGTGGCGGCCTCGCTCTTGGGCCGGCCCTTGGCCCAGCCCGGCTCCTCGGCCGGGGGCTGCTGCGCCCATGCGGTGACGGTGGCGCAAAGCAGGGCGGCGAACGCCGCATGCGCGCGGAAAGGACGAAGTGCACGAAGCATGGCCATGTCTTGTCTCCTTCTTGTCGTGGGGGTGCGCTTGCAGCGCCCGGCAGGCAGGCTTGCCGCCGGCCGCCCGCCAGTGTGCGTGGCACCGCCCGCGCGCTCAATAAAATAATCGAGCTAAGCAATATGAATGGCATGCATATGGAAACGCTCGACCTCAATCTGCTGCGCCTGTTCGACGCGGTCTACCGCGAACGCAACGTGAGCCGCGCGGCGGAGTCGCTGGGCCTCACGCAGCCGGCGGCCAGCCACGGGCTGGGGCGGCTGCGGCTGCTGCTGGCCGACGCGCTCTTCACCCGCGCTCCCGGCGGCGTGGCGCCCACGCCGCGCGCCGACCGGCTGGCGGTGGCGGTGCAGGCGGCATTGAGCACGCTGGAGGAGGCGCTGCACGAGTCCGACCACTTCGAACCGCTGGTGTCGCGCAAGGCCTTCCGCATCCACATGAGCGACATCGGCGAAGGCCGGTTCCTGCCGGCGCTGATGGCGCGGCTGCGCGAGCTGGCGCCGGGCGTGCGGCTCGAGACCATGCCGCTGGCGCCGGGCGACATCGCCACCGCGCTGGACAGCGGCAAGGTCGACTTCGCCTTCGGCTTCCTGCCGCGCGTGAAGGACACCCAGCGCGCCCAGTTGCTGCGGGACCGCTACATCGTGCTGCTGCGCCACGACCACCCCTTCGTGAAGCGCCGGCGCAGCGGCCAGGCGCTGCTCGAGGCGCTGCAGGAGCTCGACTACGTGGCCGTGCGCACCCATGCCGACACGCTGCGCATCCTGCAGCTGCTGAACCTCGAGGACCGGCTGCGGCTGACGACCGAGCACTTCATGGTCCTGCCCGCCATCGTGCGCGCCACCGACCTGGCGGTGGTGATGCCGCGCAACATCGCGCGCGGCTTCGCGGCCGAGGGCGGCTATGCCATCGTCGAGCCGCCGTTCCCGCTGCGCGACTTCACCGTGTCGCTGCACTGGAGCAAGCGCTTCGAGGCCGATCCGGGCAACCGGTGGCTGCGGCAGGTGATCGTGGCGCTGTTCTCCGAGCGGCAATGAAGTTGCGCGCAGTTCATGTGGAGGTCAGGCTCGGCATGCCACCATCCGCGCGCACATGAAAAAACGAATTCCCTCCTTCCTGCGCCACGTGGGCCCCGGCGTCGTCACCGGCGCGGCCGACGACGACCCGTCGGGCATCGCCACCTACACGCAGGCCGGCGCCCAGTTCGGCACCGGTCTGCTGTGGACGGTGTTCCTGTCGCTGCCTTTCATGGTGGCCATCCAGCTGGTGTCGGCGCGCATCGGCCGGGTCACGGGCAAGGGCGTGGCGGCCAACCTGCGCGAGCACATGCCGCGCGGCCTGCTGGTCGCGCTGGTGGCGCTGCTGGTGGTGGCCAACACCATCAACATCGCCGCGGACATCGCGGCGATGGGCGAGGCGCTGCAACTGGTGGCGGGCGGCGGGGCGCACTTCCATGCGCTGGTCTTCGGCGTGGTCACGGTGCTGCTGCAGGTGTTCGTGCCGTACCGCAAGCTGGCCCACATCCTCAAATGGCTGACGCTCACGCTCTTCGCCTACGTGGCGGCGGTGTTCGTGGTGCAGGTGGAGTGGCGCCACGTGCTGCACGACCTGGTGGTGCCGAAGCTGCAGTGGAACGGCGACTACTGGATGATGATCGTCGCGCTGCTGGGCACCACCATCTCGCCCTACCTGTTCTTCTGGCAGGCCTCGCAGGAAGTGGAGGAGCTGCGCCTGAAGGGCGGGCGGCGCGGCACCGACGAGCAGGTGCGCCACGACCTGAAGCGCGTGCGGATCGACACCTGGGTGGGCATGACCTTCTCCAACCTCATCGCCTTCTTCGTGATGGTGGTGGGCGCGTCGGTGCTGTACGCGGCCGGCGTGCACGACGTGACCTCCGCCGCGCAGGCCGCCGAGGCGCTGCGCCCGCTGGCCGGCGACTTCGCCTTCTGGCTCTTTGCCGGCGGCATCATCGCGACCGGCCTGCTGGCGGTGCCGGTGCTGGCCTCGTCGGCGGCCTATGCGGTGGCCGAGGCCTTCGGCTGGGAGGAAGGGCTGGAGCGGCACTGGCGCGAGGCCAAGGAGTTCTACGCCATCATCGCGGTAGCCACGCTGGTGGGCACCGCGCTCGACTTCACGCCCATCGATCCGATGAAGGCGCTCTACTGGAGCGCCGTCATCAATGGCGTGGTGGCCGTGCCGATCATGGCCGCCATGATGGTCCTGGTCACGCGCGAGAAGGTCATGGGCGTGTTCACCTCGGCGCGGCGCACGCGCTGGCTCGGCTGGGGCGGCACCGCGCTGATGGGCTTCGCCGCGCTGATGATGGGGTGGGACATGGTGCGCTGAGGGCCAAGGCCTCCGTAGCCCTCGTGGCCCCGACCGCTCCCGCGTTCTTCTTCTTCCCCGCTCAGGCCGCGACCGCTTCCGCTTCGGATTCCCTGCGCAACGCCAGCTCGTTCGCGTCGAAGAAGTGCAGCGCCTCGGGCGAGAGCGACAGTTGCAGGTCGCGCGGCAGCGTGGTCTCCGCGCCGGGCGTCAGCAGCACGAGGTCGCCGAGCGACGAACGCAGATAGCAGAACGCGCGGTCGCCGAGCTGTTCCACGGCCAGTGTCTCGCAGTCGCGCAGCTCGAGCGCCACCTGCCCCGGCTGCGGCGCGCCGATGCGCAGCTGCTCGGCGCGAAAGCCCAGCGTGCGCACCTCGCCGTTCAGCCGCTGCGGCACCTGCAGCGAGGTCGCGCCGATGCGCAGGCGCGTGCCGGCGGCATTCTGCTCGGTGGCGTCCACCCGGAACAGGTTCATGCGCGGCGTGCCGATGAAGCCCGCCACGAACAGGTTGGCCGGCGAGCGGTAGAGCGCCAGCGGCGAGCCGACCTGCTCGATGCGGCCCTTTCGCAGCACCACGATCTGGTCGGCCAGCGTCATGGCCTCCGTCTGGTCGTGCGTCACGTAGACCGCGGTGGCCTTCGACGCCCGCTGCATGCGCGCGATCTCCAGGCGCAGCTTCACGCGCAGCTCGAGGTCGAGGTTCGACAGCGGCTCGTCGTACAGGAACACCTCGGGCCGGCGGATCATGGCGCGGCCCATGGCCACGCGCTGGCGCTGGCCGCCCGAAAGCTGTCGCGGATAGCGGTCGAGCAGCGGCGTGAGCTCGAGGGTGCTGGCGATCTCGTCCACGCTGCGCTGCTGCTCGGCTGCATCGACCTTGGCCATGCGCAGCGGAAAGGCCAGGTTCTGCCGCACCGTCTTGTGCGGGTACAGCGCATAGTTCTGGAACACCAGCGCGCAGCCGCGCTCGGCCGGCGGCACGTCGTTCACCACGCGCCCGCCCACGATCACCTCGCCGCCGCTGGGCGTCTCCAGCCCCGCGATCATGCGCAGCAGCGTCGACTTGCCGCAGCCCGAAGGGCCGAGCAGCACCGTCACCTGGCCGTCGGGCATCGTGAGGTCGAGGCCGGGGATCACCTCGACCTCGCCGAAGCGCTTGCTGATGGATTGAAGCCGGATCTCTGCCATGGTGCGGGGTTCCTGTTCCTTTGTCGGGAGTGCGGTGGGGTCAGGGGGAGGGCGCGGCGGCCGCCCTGGCCACGCCGCGCTGGATGTTCGACTCGGTCAGGCCGAGCAGTTCTTCCATCGCGCGGCGCGCCTCGGCGGGTTTGCGCGCCCAGATCTGGTCGAGCACGGCGCGGTGCAGCGGCAGGCTCTTGCGCGGCGCGCCGGGCTGGCGCGTCGAGAGTTCGAACGAAGTGCGCAGCGCGGCCTCGATGGTGGCGCCGAAGGCCACGAGAAAGGGGTTGCCCGTGGCGCTGAGGATGGCGCGGTGGAACTCCAGGTCGGGCCCGGCATAGGCCACGGCGTCCATGCCGGCCGCGTCCATCATCCGGTAGGCGCGCTCGATGGCCGCAATGGACGCGTCGGGTGCCGAGGCGGCCGCGATCTCGCAGGCCGCGGGCTCGACGATGCGGCGCAGCTGCATCAGGTGCCGCGCCATCTGCGCACGGTCGTTGCCCGACCAGGCCCAGCGCAGCACGTCCTCGTCGAGCATGTTCCATTGGTCGCGCGGAAGCACGCGCGTGCCGGCCTTCTGGCGCGACGCGATCAGGCCCTTGGCCTTGAGCCGGGTCAGCGCCTCGCGCACCGAGGTGCGCGCCACGCCGAGCTGCTCGGCCAGCTCCATTTCCGTCGGCAGCGCCGCGCCGTCCCCCCATTCGCCCGCCACCACGCGGCGGGCCAGCGCCTCGGTCACGGCCAGCGGGCCGCGCCTCGAAACGGCCGGCTGGGCATCGATGTTCTCTTTATGGTCGGACATATTAGTTATGGAAATAAGGTTATCCCAAGTGAATACGCCGTAAATTTCGGGTTTTCCATGAGAAATTGAAATCTATTTGTCTGTCATATTCAAGTCCAGACGCCACACGGATGATCCGGAAGAAAGAGCCACGACCATGAGCCTCATGCCCTCCCTCGACATCAACCCGCAGCGCCGCAGCCTCCTGAAGGCAGCGGCCGCAAGCGTAGCGGTCGGCGCAGGCGGCACGCTGGCATTCCCCGCCATCGCACAGGCCAAGCCCTTCGCCGGCGTGAAGCTGCGCGGCGCGGCCTACCAGCACGGCTTCTTCAACATCCTGCGCAAGTACATCCCCGAGTTCGAGCAGCAGACCGGCATGACGGTCGACCTGCAGCTCTCGGCCTTCCCGGTCTACAACCAGCAGGCCGACCTGGAGCTGTCGTCCGGCGGCAGCGCCTGGGACTTCTGCAACGTCACCTTCATCCTGGCCGCGCGCTGGGTGGCGGCCGGGCTGCTGGCCAACCTGAGCGACTTCGCGGCCGACCGCAAGCTCACGCCCGCCAGCTGGAACCCCGACGACTTCGTGAAGGGCGCGCAGCTGCCCTACCTCGACAAGGCCGGCAAGGCCTACGGCTTCGCCTGGGAGGGCGGGGCGATGCTCATGGGCATCAGCCGCACCGACCTCATGAAGAAGCGCGGCGTCGAAGCGCCCCGGACCTTCGACGAACTCATGAAGGTCGCCGAGGCCATCCACGGCCAGGACGGCGGCAGCGGGCCGGTGACCGGCTTCGTCAGCTCCAACCTGCATCACTGGTTCCTGCCACCTTACGTGCAGGGCTTCGGCGGCGACTTCTTCGTGAACCCGCCCACCGACATCAAGCCCGCGCTCGACTCCGCCGCCTCGGTGCAGGCGACCGAGTTCTATGCCAGGCTGTTGTCCAGGTACAGCCCGCAAGGCGTGCTGGGCTACACCGAAGACCAGGCGCGCGCGGCGCTCATCGGCGGGCGGTCGAACATCTTCATCCACTCCAGCTCGTGGGTCAGCGCGATGCTGACCTCGCCCGACAGCAAGGTGAAGGACACGGCGCGCGTCATGCGCATGCCGGCCGGCCCCAAGGGCGACTTCCCGGCGTCGAACAGCCAGGGCCTGGGCATTCCGAAGAATGCGAAGAACAAGGAAGCCGCCTGGGAGTTCATCAAGTGGACGCTGAGCCCAGAGCTCTGCGCGCGCATCGTGAAGGACACGGGCCACCCGTCGATCTGCCGCCGCTCGGTCATCGAGAGCGCCGAGTACAAGCGCATCAACACCATCAACGGGCAGGACCTGGGCAAGCTCTACCTGGAGGTGCTGGAGCAGCCGGGCAAGACGCACAACTACATGGCCTATCGCACGGTGAAGGAGTTCCCGCTCGTGGGCGACGTGGTCAACAAGGCGGTCGAGCGCGTGGTGTCGGGCCAGCAGCCGGCGGCCGAGTCGATGAAGGCCGCGCAGGACGCCGCGCTCAACGCGCTGCGCCGCGCCGGCGCCAAGGTCTGACGCACGGCCGACGATGCCTGCCGCTTCCTACGAAGGCCAGCGCCGCCGCTTCGTGCGGCTGGCGATCGCACCCAGCCTCGTGTTCCTGCTGGTGGTGGCGGGCCTGCCCACGCTGTTCCTGCTGGTCACCAGCCTCACGCCCGGCGCGCTGGTCAACCCCGGCTCGCTCGGCGACTTCTCGGAGCCGCTGCGCAACTACAAGCTGCTGGGCGGCGACGAGCGCTTCGTCGGCTCGCTCGTTGTGCAGGCGCGGCTGTCGCTCTACACGGTGGTGCTGCAGGTGCTGCTGGGCACGGGGCTCGCGCTGCTGGTGCACTCGGGGCAGGACCGCTGGAAGTCGCTGCGCCACCTGTTCGTGATCCCGATGGTGCTGCCGCCGATCGTGGTGGCGGTGATCTGGAAGCTGGTCTACACGCCCGACATCAGCCCCATCTACCAGGCCGCCCGGGCGCTCGGCTTCGCGCTGCCGGCGCTCACCACGCACGTCGACTTCGCGCTGTGGGCCATTGTGATCGCCGACACCTGGGAATGGGCGCCGTTCACCTTCCTGATGGTGCTGGCCGCGCTGCAGACGCTGCCGGCCGAGTACGTCGAGGCCGCGCGCATGGACGGGGCCGACGCCTGGCGCGTGTTCGGCCACATCGTGCTGCCGTACATCGCCCCGGTGCTGCTGGTGTGCACGCTGTTCCGGCTCATCGACAGCATCAAGGCCTTTCCGCTGATCTTCCTGCTGACCGGCGGCGGCCCCGGTTCGGTGACCGAGGTGACCAACTACTACGCCTACCTGGTGGCCTTCAACTTCGGCGAGCTCGGCTACTCGAGCGCCATCACGGTGGTGCTGCTGGTGGCCACCGTGCTCATCAGCTGGGGCGCGATGCGCCTGAGCCGCAACGCGGGAGCCGCGGAATGACGACTGCAACCTCATCGCCGCGCAAGTCCTCGTGGCGCAAGCGCTGGCCGCTCGCGCGCTGGGCCGTGCCGCTGATCCTGGTGCTCATGCTGCTGCCCTTCCTGTGGCTGCTGCAGATGTCGTTCAAGCCGACGCCGTTCATCCTGGAGTTTCCGCCGCGCGTGTTCTTCATGCCCACGCTGGAGCACTACGTCGGGCTGTGGCAGGCCGGGTTTCCGGAGTCGTTCGTCAACAGCCTGGTCACCAGCATCGTGTCGACGGTGCTGGCGCTGCTGTTCGGCATTCCGGCGGCCTATGCGCTGTCGCGATGGACCGGGCGCGGGCGCTTCGGGCTGGGCCTGGGCATCCTGCTGACGCGCATGGCGCCGCCCATCGCGTTCACCATCCCGTTCTTCCTGGCGTACCGCTGGCTCGGGCTGCTCGACACGCGCACCGGGCTCATCATGATCTACATGACCTTCAACCTGCCGCTGGTCATCTGGATGATGCAGCCCTTCTTCGACGCCGTGCCCGCGTCGCTCGAAGAGGCCGCGCTGATGGACGGCGCCGGCTTCGGCACCGTGTTCCTCGAGATCGTGATGCCGATGGCCACAGCCGGCATCGCGGCCACGGCCATCCTGTGCTTCCTCTATGCGTGGAACGACTTCTTCTTCGCGCTCATCCTCACGCGCACCGATGCCCGCACCGCGCCGGTGGCGGTGGTGAACTTCATGAACTACGAGGGCTGGGAGTGGGGCAAGATCGCCGCCGGCGGCTCGCTGGTGATGGCACCGGTGCTCGTGTTCTCGATGCTGGTGCGGCGCTACCTCGTGAGCGGCCTGACGGCCGGCGCGGTGAAGGGCTGACGCCATGGTGCCCACCGGCCTCAGCGGTGCCACGCGGCTCGTGCCCATCCTTGCGCACCCGGTCGACCATGTGCGCGCGCCGCGCATCTACAACCCGGCCTTCGCGGCCGCCGGCCTCGACTGGTGCCTGGTGCCGATGGGCGTACACCCCGACGACTTCGCGACCACGGTGGCGCAGCTCGCGCGCGTGCGCAACCTGCAGGGACTCAACCTCACCATTCCGCACAAAGCTGCGGCGCATGCGCTGTGCGCGCGGCGCGGGCCCGAGGCGCGGCGCACGGGGGTGGTCAACACCATGCGCATCGACGCCGACGGCCAGTGGTCGGGCGAGAGCTTCGACGGCGTGGGCTTCGTCGAGGCGGCACGTGCGCATGGCGTGCTGGGACTCGAGCGGCCGGACCGGCCGGTGGTGCTGGTGGGCGCGGGCGGCGCGGGCACGGCCATCGCCTTCGCGCTGGCGGCGGCCGGCGTGCGCGAGCTGCATGTGTTCAACCGCGAGCCCGAGCAGGCCGCGCAGGTGGTGGCCGGGCTGCGCAAGGCCTTCCCCGGCATCGATGCGCGCACGCCGCCCGAGGCGGCGCGCGGCGACAGCCTGCGTGCGGCAGGCCTGGCGGTCAACGCCACCTCGCTCGGCCTGCACGAAGGCGACCCGATGCCGTTCGACCCTGCGCAGCTCGCGCCGGACGCGGCGCTGTTCGACATCATCGCCGCGCGCGACACCGAGCTCATGGCCGCGTGCAGCGCGCGCGGGCTGCGTGTGGTCGGCGGCAAACCCATGATCGACCACCAGGTCGCCGCGCAGATCGCGTTCTGGCGCGGCGGCGGTGCATGAACACATGAACCAGGAGACGAGATGAAGAAGTCTGCAACCGCCGCGCTCGCGGCCTGCGTGCTGGCACTGGGCGCAATGCCCGCGCAGGCCCAGCAGAAGGCCGAATACCCGCAAAAGCCCATCGTGCTCGTGGTGCCGCAGCCTGCGGGCGGTGCGGCCGACCAGTTCGCGCGGCCCTTCGGGCAGGCGCTGTCGCAGCGGCTCGGGCAGCCGGTGATCATCGACAACCGGCCGGGCGCCAACGGCAACATCGCGGCCGCCTATGTGGCGCGCAACCAGCCGGCCGACGGCTACACCGTGTTCTTCGGCTCGGTCAGCACGCTGGCCGTGAATCCGCACCTCTACAAGGCCACCGGCTTCGACCCTCTGAAGGACTTCCAGCCCGTCACGCTGACCAACCAGACGCCCAACGTGCTGGTGGTCGGCGCAGGCACGCCCTACAAGACTGTGGCCGACGTGGTCGCCGCCGCCAAGAAGGCGCCCGGCACGCTGAGCTTCGGCTCGGCCGGCAACGGCAACACCATGCACCTCACGGGACTGCAGTTCGAGGCGAAGACCGGCACGCAGCTGATCCATGTGCCCTACAAGGGCGGGCCGGCCGCGCTCAACGACGTGATGGGCGGTCAGATCCCGATGATGTTCCACAACCTCTCGGCCGTGCTGGGCCAGGAGAAGGGCGGCCGCGTGCGCGTGCTGGCCGTGGCCGATACGCAGCGCTCGAAACTGCTGCCCAACGTGCCGACCATGGCGGAGGCGGGCGCGCCCGGCGTGGTGCAGCTCGCCTGGAGCGGCATGCTGGTGCGCAGCGGCACGCCGGCGCCGGTGCTCGAGCGCCTGCACAAGGAAATGGCCGCAATCCTTGCGGACCCGGCGTTCCGCAAGCCGCTGGAAGAACAGGGCTTCGACGTGCTCTCGTCCACGCCGCAGGCCTTCGCCGAGCGCCTGAAGGCCGACTACGCCGCCATGGGCGAGGTCATCAAGGCCGGCAACGTGCAGATCGACTGAACACACACCAAAAGACACAGGACAACCATGCCTTCGCGCAACGCATTCAAGCACGCCCTCGCGGCGAAGACGCCGCAGGTCGGCATCTGGTCGACGCTGCCCGACCCCTACATTTCCGAGCTGCTCGCGGGCGCCGGCTTCGACTGGATCCTGCTCGACGCCGAGCACACTCCCGGCGACCCGACCACCATGCTGCGCCAGCTGCAGGCGGTGCAGGCCGAGCGCGACCGCCCGACCACCGCCGTGGTGCGCCCGCCCTGGAACGATCCGGTGCTGATCAAGCAGTACCTCGACATCGGCGCCCAGACGCTGCTGCTGCCCTTCGTGCAGACGCGCGAGGAGGCGGAGGCCGCCGTGGCCGCCACGCGCTATCCGCCCAACGGCATCCGCGGCATGGGCGGCACGGTGCGCGCCTCGAAGTTCGGCCGCGACGCCCGCTACGTGGCCGAAGCCTCGAACGAGATCTGCGTGCTGGTGCAGGTCGAGACCGCGGAGGCGCTCGAGCAGCTCGAGGACATCGCCAACGTCGATGGCGTCGATGGCGTCTTCATCGGCCCCGGCGACCTGTCGGCCAGCATGGGCGTGGCCGGGCAGGTCAACCACCCGACGGTGCGCGCCGCGGTCGACAAGGCCATCGCGCGCATCCTCGCCTGCGGCAAGGCCCCCGGCATCCTGATGAACGACGAGGCGCGCGCCCAGGAACTGCTCGACCTCGGCGCGCTCTTCGTCGCCGTGGCCAACGACCAGGTGCTGCTGCGCAAGAGCGCGGACGACGTGGCGGCGCGCTTCAAGGCGCGCAGCCTGCCGCCCGCGCCCGCCGCACCCGCCGCGCCCGCGACCTACTGAATCGCCGGCCCTACCGCAGTCCCACGAGACAAAGAAGGAAGAACACACCGCATGTCCAACGAAGGCGTTCGCCTCAAGACCGTCGAGCAACTGCGCAGCCAGCGCTGGTTCGCGAGCGACGACATCCGTGGCTTCGCCCACCGCCAGCGCATGCAGCAGCAGGGCCTTGCGCGCGAGGAGTTCATGGGCCGGCCGGTGATCGGCATCGTCAACACCTGGAGCGAGCTGTCGCCGTGCCACGCGCACCTGCGCGAGCGCGCCGAGGCGGTGAAGCGCGGCGTGCTGCAGGCCGGCGGCTATCCGCTGGAGCTGCCCGCGCTGAGCCTCGGCGAGGTGATGGTCAAGCCCACGACCATGATCTACCGCAATCTGCTGGCCATCGAGTGCGAGGAGCTGCTGCGCAGCCTGCCGATCGACGGCGCGGTGCTCATGGGCGGCTGCGACAAGACCACGCCCGGCCTCATCATGGGCGCGCTGTCGATGGACGTGCCCGCCATCTTCCTGCCGGCCGGACCGATGATGAACGACCGCTACAAGGGCCAGGCCGTGGGCGCGGGCACGCACACCAAGAAGTTCTGGGCCGAGCGCACCATCGGCAACATCGACCAGGCCGAGTGGATCCGCCTGGAGTCGCGCATGACCCGCACGCCGGGCACCTGCAACACCATGGGCACGGCCAGCACGATGACGGCCATCGCCGAGGCCATGGGCCTGTCGCTGCCCGGGGCCATGAGCATCCCGGCGGTCGACTCGGAACACAGCCGCATGGCCTGGCGCTGCGGCGAGCGCATCGTCGCCATGGTGTGGGAAGACCTGAAGCCTTCGCGCATCGTCACCAAGGCCTCGTTCATCAATGCCGTCACCGCCTACATGGCGCTCGGCGGCTCCACCAACGCGGCGGTGCACCTGCCCGCGATGGCGGGGCGCGCGGGCATCGCGCTGGACATCGACGAGCTCGACGCCGTGGCGCGCCGCGTGCCGGTCATCGCCAACCTGTATCCGTCCGGCGAGAAGCTGATGGAGGACTTCCACTACGCGGGCGGCCTGCCCGCGGTGCTGAACAGGATCGCGGCGCACCTCGACCTGTCGGCGCGCACCGTGACCGGCCGCACGCTCGGCGAGGACATCGCGGGCTGGCCTGCGGACGACGATGACGGCAGCACCATCCTCGACCCGGCCACGCCGCTCAAGGAGGGCACGCCGGAGTGCCCCGAGGCCGGCATCGCGCTGGCGGTGCTGCGCGGCAACCTGTGCCCCGACGGCGCGGTCATCAAGCCCTCGGCCGCCACGCCGCAACTGCTGCGCCACACCGGGCGTGCGCTGGTGTTCGACTCGAACGCGGAGATGCTTGCGGCCATGGCCGACGACAACCTCGACTGCGACGCTTCCACCGTGCTGGTGCTGCGCAACGGTGGGCCGGTCGGCGGCCCCGGCATGCCCGAATGGGGCAACCTGCCGATCCCGAAGAAGCTCCTGCGCGAGGGCGTGCGCGACATGCTGCGCATTTCCGATTCGCGCATGAGCGGCACGCACTACGGCACCTGCGTGCTGCACGTGTCGCCCGAGTCGGCCATCGGCGGACCGCTGGCGCTGCTGAAGACCGGCGACACGGTGCGCCTGGACATCGGCGCGCGCAGCCTCGACATGCTGGTGTCCGACGAGGAACTGGCCGCGCGCCGCGCGCAGTGGAAGCCGCCCGCGCAGGCCTACGTGCGCGGCTACACGAAGATCTTCCAGCACGAGGTGACGCAGGCGCACCTGGGCTGCGACTTTGCGAGCCTTGCCGGCAACGCGCCGACGCCGGAACCACCGATCTACTGAACCGCCGCGGCCATCGCCGCGCGGGTGCAACGGGCGCCGCATGCCGGACCCATGTCCGACTGCAAGGCCGGAGTACCGGCGCGCCGGCAGCAGGACGCCCCGCGTTCGGGAGACAATACGCCCCGCGACATCCAGGCCCGCTGGCGGCCTCGTGGGTTGCATCCTTCCTTTTTCACTGCGGCAGGCCAAGGCATCGCCCTGGCCACCGGGCCGCGTCACGCGGCCTCGGCAGCGGCCCATTCACGTATATCCGGTGCAAGCGATTCTTTCCGAAGCCGGCCCCGTGCTGGTCTTCATGGCCTGCGTGGCGCTCGCCACCTACGCCCAGAACCTCACGGGGTTCGCGTTCAGCCTGATCCTTCTGGGCCTGGTGTCGGTGTTCCACATCGCCAGCGTGAGCGACACCGCCAACGCGGCGACCGTGCTGAGCCTCATCAACGCCTGGACCTACTTCCGCGCGCGTCCCGGCGTGGTGCCGTGGCAGCTGATGAAGCCGGCTCTCAACGGCAGCACGGTCGGCGTCATCGTCGGGCTGGTGCTGCTCACCTGGCTCAGCGGCGGCGCCGTGAACTGGCTGCGCGGCCTGCTGGGCGTGTCGATCCTGGGATGCGCGGTGCTGCTGGTGATGCAGGGCCGGCCGCTGCCGGCGGTGTCGGGCCGCATCAGCTTCGCGCTGATCGGCGGGCTCTCGGGCGTGCTGGGCGGACTGTTCTCCAGCTCGGGGCCGCCCATCGTGTTCCACATGTACCGCCAGCCGCTCGACCGCGAACTGGTGCGCCGCGCGCTGCTGCTGATGTTCGCGTTCAACTCGCTGGTGCGGCTGGTGATCGTGGTGCCCACGGGCCACTTCTCTTGGTACTCCGCGCTGCTGGCCGGCTGTGCGATGCCTGTCGTCTATGGCGTGACGCGGCTGCACCACCGGCTGCCCAACAAGCTCAAGCCGCGCACGCTCAAATGGGTGGTGGGCGGCCTGCTGGCCGCCGCGGGCTCCACGCTGCTCGCCAGCGCCTGGGTGGCGATCGCGCAGGGTTGAAGCCCCTGCGGCCGGTGCCGGCTAGATGCCGACCATCGGGATCTCGACGACGTACCCCTTGCATGCCGCCAGGTCCGGCGCTACGCCCAGGCCCGGCGCGTCCGACAGCTGCACCCGGCCGTCGTCGACCGTGAAGTTGGGCACGGCCAGCAGTTCGCGCAGCGGGTTCGGATTGCTGTCGACCTCCACGTAGCCAGGGCCGCCCACGGCGGTCTTGAGGTGCATCGAGGCGACGAGGCCGATGCCGCCGCCCAGCCAGTGCGGGCAATACCACTTGCCCGCTGCCAGCGTCTGCTTCGCCACATCGAGGCAGCCGCTGAAGCCGCCCCACTTGCCCAGGTCGGGCTGGATGATGGCCATGCCCTCGGTCGCGATGAAGTCGCGGTACTGCGCGAAGCCGGCCAGGTTCTCGCCGCCGGCGAGGGTCAGCGGCTGGCGCTCGCTCAGTTCCTTCCAGCGCTGCGCGGGCTGGTCGGCGCGCAGCGGCTCCTCGAGCCACAGCAGGTCGAAGTCCTCCATGCGATGGCCGGCCTTGCAGGCTTCGTCGAAGTCCCAGGCCTGGTTGGCGTCGACCATCATCGTGGCCTCGCTGCCGAGCGCATCGCGCAGGGCGCGCAGGTTGGCCAGGTCGCGCTCTGCGCCGAAGCCCACCTTGAGCTTGAACGCGCGGTAGCCCTCGTCGCGCTTCTGCAGCGCGAGCTTCTCGGGTTCGGTCGGGTTCAGGCCCGACGCATACACCTGCACCGGCCGCGCCTCTTCGCCGCCGAGCACCTGCCACAGCGGCTTGCCCTGGCGGCGCGCGTAGAGGTCCCACAGGGCGGTGTCCACGCCCGCCACGATCTGGTTCAGCGTGCCGTGCTCGCCGGTCTGCAGGGCGAGCACCGCGAAGCGCTTCGTGAGTTCGTCGAAGCATTCGCGCGGATGCGACCACGCGCGGCCGGTGACGGCCGGCCGGCAGTAGGCCAGCGCCATGCGGGCGCGGTGCTCCGCGCCCACCGTCGGAAAGTTGCACCAGATCTCGCCCCAGCCCACCGCGCCGTCGGCATCGGTGAGCCGCACCAGCACCGCCGGCCGGTCGCGCATGACGCCGAAGGAGGTCTGCACCGGCGGATCGGCCGGTGCGCGGAACACGAAGACGTCGAGGCGCTCGACGGTGAAGGCGGCGGAGTCCGGTGCAGTGGAAGTCATGCGCCGATTGTCCCGTGCGCGCTTGTCCCGCGCATGCCGTCAGGCATAGGCCGCACAGAGTTCGCCCTCGGCCTTCATCGCGTCGAAGGCGCTGTAGTCCGCATGCCATGCATTGCCCGCGCGCAGCGTGAGCGCTTCGAGCTCGGCCAGCGTGGCGCTGCCTTCCTTGCGCAGTTGCTCGGCGCAGCGCCCGAGGTCCGGGAAGTTCTGCAGCGCCTGCCACCACACCGCGCGGCCGGCCAGGAAGCCGTGCGCGCCCGCCGCGTAGGCGTACTCCATCACCCGCACGAACTGCGGCGAGGTCACGCCGGCCGACAGCATCACCCACGGAATGTTCGCGTCCTTGCAGATGGCACCCATCCGGTCGAACCAGCCCTGCGCGGCGGTGTGCGCGGCGCTGCCGTCGCGTGCGGGCAGCGTGGCGCCGGGTAGCGGGCTCTCGAGCTTGAACAGGTCCACGCCGTACTCGGGCTTGGCGAATTCGCGCACGCTCTCGATGACCAGCTCGGGCATCTTCTCCGGCGATTCGATGTAGTCGACCGTATGGCGTTCGCTCTTGGGAAAGGGGTACACCAGCAGCTCGAGCACCAGCGGGATGTCCCATTGGCGGCATTCCTCGCCGATGCGGCGCACGTAGTCCTGCTGGTGCGCGAGCACGTCGGGCTCAGCATCGGGCCGGTACCACGCCAGCACCTTCACGCCGTCGCCGCCGGCGCGCTTGATCTTCTCCACGCTCCAGTCGTTGATGGAATGCGACAGGCGCCCGCCCGGCGTGTCGCGAAAGCGGTGGTCTTCGAGCGTGACCACGAGCCCGGTGTGCGCGGGCAGCTTCTGCAACGCGGCCGGAAAGGCGTAGTTCGGGTCGAACAGCATCGCGCTGGCGTGCGCGCCGAGCGTGTCGACCAGCGTGCGCTTGACGTCCACCATGTCGGCAAAGCTCACGTCGGCGGGTGCGATGCCGCGCTTGGCGCCGATCAGCTGCGCGATGGGCGGGCGCTGGTCGAGCGCGACCATGGTGAAGTGGCCTTGGGGCGTGGCCATGCGGCGCATGCCCCATTTCTTGCCGAGGTTCAGGGCAGGTGTAGTCATGAGGGGATTCACTCCTTGATGGAATCGACGAGGGACATCGCGGTGGCGAAGTCGGGCACGCCGGCGCGTCCGCCGGGTCGTGTGCACTTCAGGGCCGCCACCGCGGCGGAAAACTGGAAGGCGCGGCGCACGGGCCAGCCGGCACCGAGCGCAAAGGCGAATGCGCCGTGGAAGACGTCGCCGGCACCGGTGGTGTCGACGGCCCTCACCTCGAAGGCGGGCAGGCTGTGCAGGCCCCTCGCGTCGGCCCAGCGCAGGCCGTGCTCGCCAAGCGTCACGGCCGCAAGGCGGCAGCCGCGCGCGAGGGCGAACGACAGCTGGTCGTCGACCGTGCGCGCGCCGGCGGCGTAGCCGGCGAGGCCTGGTTCGGAGAACACGGCATGGTCGGTGTGCGGAAGCAGCAGGTCGAACACGGCGGCATCGGCCACGTCGCCGTCGAGCACCGTGGGCAGAGCGCGTTCGCGCGCCGCGCCGAAGAGGGCGAGCGCGCCTTCGGGCCAGCGCGGGTCGGCCAGCACGGCGTCGGTGGCGGCCAGCGATTCGAGCGGCAGCCAGCCTGGATCGGCGGGCAGGCCGGCACCGCGGAAGTTGACGATCATGCGTTCGCCGCGCGTATCGACCACGATGCCCGACAGCGACGAGCGCGCGCCTTCGAACAGGCGGAAATGCGCCACGTCCACACCCAGCGCCGCGAGCTGCGCCTTCATCTCGTGGCCGGCGCTGTCCTCGCCGGCGCGGCCCCAGAACCGAACGGCGGCACCGAGGCGCGCAGCCGCGGCGGCCGCATTGGCCGCCATGCCGCCGCCGCCTTCGCGCACGTCGTTCGCGCGGGTCTTGCCGCCGCCTTGCGGCAGATCGTCGACCTGCCAGGTGATGTCGAGCGCGGACAGGCCGAGGCAGGTCACGCGCGGAACGGGCTGGTGCGATGCGCTCATCTCAGCAACGCAGCACCGCGCCGTCGTTCGCGTCGAACAGGTGGCACTTGTCCATGTCGAAGGCCAGCGTGATGGTGTCCTTCGGATGCACCTGCAGCTCGGGCGCCACGCGCGCCACATGCCGCTTGCCGGCGCGGTCGAAGTACACCAGCGTGTCGGAGCCCAGCGGCTCGACCACGCTCACCTGCACGCGCAGGCCGGGCGCACCGGCCGGTAGCACCTGCATGTGCTCGGGCCGCACGCCGAGCGTCGCGGCGCCGGTGACGCCGGCGCAGCGTGGCGGCATGGCGAACAGCGTGCCGTCGTCCATGCGCACATGGCTGCCTTCGGCCTGCACGTCGAAGAAGTTCATGGTCGGCGAGCCGATGAAGCCGGCCACGAACTGGTTGGCAGGCGACTTGTAGACCTCTTCGGGCGTGCCGAACTGCTGCACCACGCCGGCCTTGAGCACCACGATGCGGTCGGCCATGGTCATGGCCTCGACCTGGTCGTGCGTGACGAAGATCATGGTGGTCTTCAGCTGCTGCGACAGCGCCTTGATCTCGGTGCGCACCTCGCCGCGCAGCTTGGCGTCGAGGTTGGACAGCGGCTCGTCGAACAGGAACACCTTCGGGTTGCGCACCATCGCGCGGCCCATGGCCACGCGCTGGCGTTGGCCGCCCGACAGGGCCTTGGGCTTGCGGTCGAGGTAGGGCTCGATGCGCAGCATGCCGGCGGCGCGGTCGACGCGGCGCGCGATCTCGTCCTTCGGCGTGTTGCGCATCTCCAGGCCGAAGCCCATGTTGTCGCGCACGGTCATGTGCGGGTAGAGCGCGTAGTCCTGGAACACCATGGCGATGTCGCGCTGCGCCGGTGCCACGTCGTTCACGCGCGTGTCGCCGATGAAGAGGTCGCCGCTGTCGATGGGCTCCAGGCCGGCGATGATGCGCAGCAGCGTCGACTTGCCGCAGCCCGAGGGGCCGACGAAGACCACGAACTCCTCGTCGCGGATCTCCAGGTCGAGCGAGGGAATCACGGCCACGTCGCCGAAGCGTTTGACCAGCCCGTTCAGTCGGATGGACGCCATGCCTGTGCGTCCTCAGGCGAAGGCCAGCAGCGGCTTCACCAGTTCGCCCGCCACGAAGCGGCCGAACATCTCGGGCAGCCGGTCGATGCCGAACTGCGCATCCACCAGCTTGCGGTAGCGCGCCTTCTCGCCGCGCAGCAGTTCCACGTTGAGCGCGAAGTCGCTCTTGGGGAAGTAGAAGGTGCGCACCATGTAGAAGTCCTTGCGGCGGATCGCCTTGTTCTCCTGCACCGGCCAGGGCTTGTCGCTCTCGCCGATGAGGATGAGCACGCCGCGCGGCAGCACGATCTCCATGCCCAGGCTGCGCGCCGCGTGCGCGCCGCTGCACTCCACAATCAGCTTGAAGCGCTTGCTGGCGTCGCCCACCGGATGGCGCTTCGCACCGAAGGACTCGGCCAGCTGCAGCCGTTCTTCCTTCAGATCGGACACGTACACGTCGGTGTAGCCGATGTTCTGCAGCGCGATGAGCGCGCCGATGCCCACCGGACCGGCGCCCGTCACCAGCACGGGGCCGGTGGTCTCGGGCGGCACCAGCGGCTTGACGAAGCGGATGCCGTGCGCGGCGGTGCCGATGGTGTCCAGCAGCAGCGGGGCGAGTTCGTCCTCGATGTCGTCGGGCACGGGCAGCAGGCACTGCTCGGGCACGGTCAGGTACTCGGCGTAACCGCCGGGGCGGTTCCAGCCGACCAGCACCGACTCGTTCAGGCACATCTGCGTGTCGCCCGCGCGGCACGACTCGCAGTGGCCGCAGTGCACCGGGATGTAGACCAGGCAACGCCGGCCGTCGAGCGCGTGGCCGGGCTGCTGCACCACGCCGAAGATCTCGTGGCCGGGCGTGAAGCTGGCGCCGTTGAACCACAGCTTGGTGTCCGAGCCGCACAGCGCGGTGCGGCGCACGCGCAGCAGCACCTCGCCCGCGCCGGCGACCGGCATGGGCGCCTCGCCGATGGTGATGTTCTTGTCGCCGTGAAAAATGGCAGCTTGCATGAGGGTCTCCTAACCTTTGACGGCGCCCATGGCCAGGCCCGACACGAGCCTGCGCTGGACGATGAATGCGAGGGCGAGCGGCGGCAGCGCGATGAGGGTGGCGGCCGCCATCAGCGCGCCCCAGTTCGACGCGCCCTCGCCGATGAAGTTGAACGACGCGGCAATGAGCGTCTTGGTGTCGCCGTTCGACAGCACGAGCGCGAACAGGAAGTAGTTCCACGAGAACACGAACGACAGGATCGACGACACCACCACGCCCGGCATGACCAGCGGCAGCGCGATGCGCCACAGGATGCGCGGCACGCTGCAGCCGTCGACCTGCGCGCTCTCGAGCACGCTGCGCGGGATGTTGTCGAAGAAGGGCAGCAGCACCCAGATGACGATCGGCATGGTGATGGCCGCGTGCGTGAGGATGAGCGCCCAGTAGCTGCCGATCATTCCGGCCTCGCGGAACATCACGTACCAGGGCAGCAGGAACAGCGTGCCCGGCGCCATGCGCGCCAGCAGCGTGACCGTGGCCGGCCAGGTGATGCGCGTCCACGAGACCGCGAAGGCCGCCGGAATGCCCAGCAGCAGGCCGATGGCGGTCGAGCCCACGGTGATGACCGTGCTGTTCCAGGTGTAGTGCAGGAACGGCGTGGTGCCGAAGAGCGTGCGGTAGTTCTCCAGCGTGGGCGAGAACATCAGCTTGGGCGGGTAAGCCGTGACCTCGGCGGAGGGCTTGAAGGACGAGAGCGCCATCCATGCGATGGGCAGCAGGATCAGCAGCGCCACGAAGGCGATCTGCAGCAGGTTGAGGCGTTGCACGAGCTTGTCGTTCATGGCGTCTTCCCGTTCACCATGCCACGCGCTTGCGCGCCTGGGTGAGCACCATCACCGCGCCGAGCACGATGGCCGACAGCGTGATCATCAGCGCGCTCGAGTAGCCGATCTCGAACAGCTCGAAGCCCTTGCGGAAGCCGTAGATGTTCAGCGTGTTCGACGCGTTGCCCGGCCCGCCCTGGGTGGTGATGTAGATGATGTCGAAGAAGCGCAGCAGGTCGACGCTGCGCAGGATGGCAGCGGTGACCAGCGTGGGCATCAGCAGCGGCAGCGTGATGCGCCAGAAGGTCTTCCAGCGCGAGGCGCCGTCGATCTGCGCGGCCTCGTACACGTTGGGCGGCAGCGACTGCAGTCCGCCCAGCACGATCAGCGCGACGTAGGGCGTCCACTGCCAGGTGTCGATCATCGCGACCGTGGGGATCACCCACACGGGCGAGGCCAGCCAGTCGGAGCGCGGCAGCCCCACGGCCTGCAGCAGGTAGTTCGCGGCGCCGATGGAAGGGTCGAGCACCACCAGCCACATCATGCCGACCACCACCGGCGGCAGCACGAAGGGCGAGATCATGAGCGTGCGAACGATGCCCGAGAGCTTCTTCGAGCCGTGGAGCAGCAGCGCCACCCAGGTGCCGAGCACCAGCTGGAGCACCAGCGACAGCACATAGAGCACCAGCGTGATCTTCAGGCCGTTCCAGAACTCGCCGTCGGACGCCATCTCGACGTAGTTCATGCCGAAGTTGAGCTTGGGCTTGCCGCCGAAGCTGTATTCATGAAGGCTGAACCACACCGTGTAGGCGAAGGGGAAGGCGATCATCGCGGTCGTGAAGATCACGGCCGGCAGGGATAGAAACGCGAGCTGGCCTCGCGTGCCGATGGATTGGCTCATGCGTGGTCCCTGGCCTTCAGCCCGCGAGGAAGCCGCCATCCACCGCGAGCACGGTGCCGGTCACGTAGTGCGCCGCGGGCGATGCCAGGAACACCGCGCTGCCCGCGATGTCGCCGGGCTGCGCCCACTGGCCGAGGGGGATGCGCGAGCGGATGCGCTCGTAGTGCGCCTTGTCCTGCCGGCCGGCCGCGTTGATGGCGGTCTCCACGTAGCCCGGCGCGATGGCGTTCACGCGCACGCCGCGCTCGGCCCATGCCAGCGAGAGCGACTTGGTGAGCATGACCACGCCGCCCTTGCTCGCGCAGTAGGCCGGGATGAAGGGCAGCGCGACGAAGGCGTTCATCGACGCCACGTTCACGATGCTGCCCTTGTCCCGTTCCAGCAGCGGCAGGCTCGCGTTGCACAGGCGGAAGGTGCCGGTGAGGTTGACGTCGAGCACGCGCTGGAAGGTCTCGATCTCGAACTCCTTGAAGCGCGCGAGGATGCCGGCGCAGTTGACCAGCGTGTCCAGCCGGTCGAGTCCGCCGACGAAGCCGGCGACCTGCGCGTCGCTCGTCACGTCGAGCGTGCGCAGCGACAGCTTCGGCGAAGGCGCCAGCGAACTGGCGGCGAGCGCGGCTTCGTCCACGCCGGTGGCGATGACGCTGCAGCCCATCTCCAGGAAGGCGCGCGAGATGGCGGCGCCGATGTCGCCGGCGCCACCGACCACCAGCACGCGGTGGTCCGCGGAAAAATCGAACACGGCCATCGGGTCAGTCTTTGGCGATGAGCGCGTCGAGCTGCTTGTCGGCGTCGGCGCAGGCCTGTGCGGGCGTCTTCTGGCCCAGCAGCAGTTCGGTGGCGGCCTGGCCGATGAAGTCGCGCGAGGCCGGGTTGGCGACGATGGGGTACCCCACCTCGGAAGTGCCGGTGCGGCTGAGTTCGTTGACGGCCGCTACCCACTCGGCACGCACCGGCTGTTCGTCGGTCCAGGCCTTGTAGCCGGGCGCCTTGGCCACGGCCGTGCGCGGGGGCGCCACGCCGTCGAGCGCCAGCTTGGCCTGCACCGCGGGGCTGGTGGCCCACTGCACGAAGTACCAGGCGGCCTCCTTGTTCTTGCTGTGCGCCGACACCGACATGGTCCAGCCGATCACGGTCGGGTGCGAGCCGCCGGGGCCGGCCGGCAGCACCGCGACGGCGGTGTCCTTCAGGCGGGCGCCGCCGTCCATCACGTTGCGCAGCTCGTTGGACGACTCGAAGGCCATGGCGGCCTTGCCTTCCCGGTAGAGCGAGGAGATCTGATAGAAGCTGTAGTTCACGACGCCGGGCGGGCCGTAGTCCTTCAGCAGCTTGGCGTACAGCGCCAGCGAGGCCTGGCCTTCCTTGCTGCACAGCTGCGACTTGCCGTCCTTCATGTACTGGCCGCCCATGTTGTGCAGGAACACGCTGTAGGTGAAGGGCAGGGCGGGCTTCAGGCCGCGCGACACGAAAGGCGTGACGCCGGGCTCGCAGCTCTTGAGCTTGGCGGACACGGCCTCCAGCTCCGGCAGGCTCTTGGGCAGCGACACGCCGCACTTCTGGAACAGGTCCTTGCGGTAGTAGAGCACCGGGCCCTCGACGTTCATCGGGATGCCGGTGAGCTGCTTGTCGTAGGTGGCGTCCTTGAGCATGCCGGCGCTCAGGTCGGCGAAGTCGTAGTCCTTGGCGCTGGCGCCCTTCACGAACTCGTTGAGGTCGGCGTACCAGCCGGCCTTGGCGAACTGCATGCCCTCGCGCGAGGGCAGCGACATGAACACGTCGACCTCGTCGCTGCGAGAGTTCATCACCGTCACCAGGCGCTGGCGCATCTGCTGCTCCTGGTAGGAGTCGACCTTCAGCGTCATGCCGGTCTGCTGCTCGAAGTCGCCCTTGTACTTGAGCAGCGCATTGGCTACCGGGTTGTTGTTGGCCAGGAAGGTCAGGGTCTTGCCCTGGTGCTTCTTCCAGTTGAACTCCTGGGCGAAGGCGGCGCCGGCGCAAGAAGCCGCGACGAGCATGGCGACGGCGCGAACGGATGCAGTGGCGCGGAAGGCTTGTCTCATTTCTTTGTCTCCTGTGACGTGTCGAAGGCGAGGTCGTCACGGCGCGCGAATCGCCATGTAACCGTTTACAAAATTATCGGAACGGTGCCGGTCGATGTCAACGCCAGGGAAGACGCTTCACAGGAGAAATTGATAGGGGATTTCCCGCAAAAATGGCTGTAAACGGCTACGTACCGCTTCCTGTAAACTGTTTCATCATGAAGCCGAAATCAGTGGGAATCCGCGACGTCGCCAAGCACGTGGGCGTTTCCACGGCCTCGATTTCGCGCACGCTCAACAACCCGGAGTCGGTGAGCCCCGAGCTGCGCATGCGCATCGACGCGGCCATCGCCGAGCTCGGCTACATTCCCGACGCCGCGGCGCGCGCGCTGTCGTCGCGCCGCACGCGCACCATCGGCGCGATCATTCCGACGGTGGACAACGCCATGTTCGCGCGCGGCATCGAGGCGCTGCAGAGCTATCTCTCGCTCCAGGGCTACCTGCTGCTGCTGTCCACCAGCGGCTACGACCCCGAGACCGAGGCGCGCCAGGCGCAGAACATGGCCAGCCGCGGCATCGACGGGCTGATCCTTCGCGGCGACACCCACACCGACGCGCTGCGCCGCTTGCTGGCCTCGCAGCGCATCCCGTTCGTGAACGTGGGCGTGTACCACCCCGACAAGCCCTATGCCTCGGTCGGCGGCAACAACGAGGCCGCGGCCTACCGCGCCTGCCGCTACCTGATGGAGCTGGGCCACACGCGCATCGGCATGGTCGCCGCCATCTCCTCGAACAACGACCGCGCCACGGCGCGCGTATCGGGCGTGCGGCGTGCGCTGGCCGAAAGCGGCCTCGCGCTGCGGCCCGAGTGGTACATCGAGGTGCCGTACCACCTCGACGATGCGCGCCAGGGCGCGCGCGTTCTGCTGTCGTCCTCGCGCGAGCAGTGGCCCACGGCGGTGGTCTGCGGCAACGACGTGATCGCCTACGGCGTGCTGCTCGAGGCCGAGCGCCGCGGCCTCAACGTGCCCAGCGACCTGTCGGTGATGGGCTTCGACGACCTCGAATGGAGCCGCCACCTGCGCCCCAGCCTCACCACCATGCACGTGCCGACCGACGAGGTCTGGACGCGCGCCGGCGAATACCTCGTCAAGTCGCTGGCGGGTCGGCCGGCCGCGTTGCATCATGAGGTCGACGTGTCGCTGGTCGTGCGCGAGTCGACCGGCCGGCCTCGCGTGTAGCCTCCCTTGCCGCCGCTGGAAGGCGGCCCCCGGCGCGACGTGGCCCGGGAATTGCAGCGCGGCGCCAAGGGTTTCCCCGTACGTGGCATACCGACCCCCACATACGCGTTATGGGCGACCCCGTATGCACGACGCCGGACTAGCCGCTAACGTCCATGACTGACCCACGACGGGTCCCCACGAGCCCCAAAAGCATGAGCACCGACAGCAGCCACAGCAGCCAGATTCAACCGATCCGCTTCTTCCATCGCGGAAAGATCGTCGACGTCACCGGCGTCCACCCGACCCGTTCCGTGCTCGACTGGCTGCGCGAGGACGCCCGCTGCACCGGCACCAAGGAAGGCTGCAACGAAGGCGACTGCGGCGCCTGCACGGTGGTCATCGGCGAGCTCGCCACCGACCCGCACGCGCCGGGCACCGTGGGCGGGCTGAACCTGCAGACGGTGAACGCCTGCATCCAGTTCCTGCCCACGCTGCACGGCAAGGCGCTCTTCACCGTCGAGGACCTCAAGGGCCAGTGCAAGGTCGAGAAGACCGACGAGAAGAAGCCCCACACCGTTCACACGCTGCACCCCGTGCAGCAGGCGATGGTCGACTGCCACGGTTCGCAGTGCGGCTTCTGCACGCCCGGCTTCGTGATGTCGCTGTGGTCGACCTACGAGCACCACCAGACCGAAGGCACACAGCCCACGCGCCAGCAGCTGGCCGACGACCTGTCGGGCAACCTGTGCCGCTGCACCGGCTACCGCCCGATCCTCGACGCCGGCCAGCGCATGTTCGACCTGCCCGCCGTGCGGCTGGACACCGGGCCCGTGGTCGCGGCGCTTGCCGCGCTGAAGGACGACGGCCTCGACTATGCGGCGCCGCTCGGCGCCCGCATCGATCATTTCCACGCCCCGCGGACCCTGGCGCAGCTCGCTGCGCTGCGCGAGCAGAAGCCGCGCGCGCAGCTGCTCGCCGGTTCCACCGACGTCGGCCTGTGGGTCAACAAGCAGTTCCGCGACCTCGGCGACATCATCTACGTGGGCGACGTGGCCGAGATGAAGACCATCGAGGACCGCACCGACGAGCTCTACATCGGTGCCGGCGCCTCGCTCGAATCGGCCTTCGAAGCGCTGGTGCAGCGCGTGCCCAGCCTGCAGGACGTGTGGCTGCGCTTCGCCTCGCCGCCCATCCGCCACGCCGGCACCATGGGCGGCAACGTGGCCAACGGCTCGCCCATCGGCGATTCGCCGCCGGTGCTGATGTCGCTCGACGCTCAGATCGAGCTGCGCCGCGGCGACGCGGTGCGCCGGATGCCGCTGCCGGAGTTCTATCTCGACTACATGAAGAACCAGCTGCAGCCGGGCGAGTTCGTGCAGGGGCTGGCCATACCGCATGCGGCGATGAAGCGCCAGGTGCGCGCCTACAAGATCAGCAAGCGCTTCGACTGCGACATCTCCGCGCTGTGCGCGGGCTTCGCCATCGAGTTCGAAGCCGGCTCCGACACGGTGAAGGCCGTGCGGCTGGCCTTCGGCGGCATGGCCGCGACCGTGAAGCGCGCGGCCAACGCCGAAGCCGCCATCGTCGGCAAGCCGTGGACGCAGGCCAGCGTGGCGACCGCCAGGCTCGCGCTGGCGCAGGACTTCAAGCCGCTGTCGGACATGCGCGCCTCGGCCGACTACCGGCTGCTGGTGGCGCAGAACCTCATCCAGCGCCTGTGGCTCGAAACCCGCGCCGACGACGCGCTGTCGCTCGAAGAAACCAGCGTCTGGAGCGTGATGCCCCACGCCCCGTCCGCCGCGACCCCGACCTCGGCCGCAGGAGTCTGACCATGAACAAACCCATCGACGCCCGGCTGCTGCAGCCCGCCGAGGCCTTCGCCGACTACCTCGCCAACACCGCCGCGCGCATCGACGTGGGCGCGGAGGCGCTGGCGCACGAACGCGGCATGCGCGTGGGCATCAGCCGCCCGCACGAATCGGCGCACCTGCACGTGGCCGGCGAGGCCACCTACATCGACGATATTCCCGAGCTCGCCGGCACGCTGCATTGCGCGCTGGGGCTTTCGCCGGCGGCCAGCGGCCGCGTCACGGCGCTCTCGCTCGACGCCATCCGCGCCATGCCGGGCGTGGTCGCGGTGCTCACGGCCGACGACATCCCCGGCACCAACGACTGCGGCTCGATCATCCACGACGACCCCATCCTGCTGCCGGTGAACGACGGCGGCGAGATCCGCTACCTCGGCCAGCCGGTGTTCGCCGTGATCGCCAGCACGCGCGAACAGGCCCGCCGCGCCGCGGCCAGGGCGAAGGACGCGATGACGATCGAGGCGCAGCCGCCGGTGCTCACGCCGCAGGCCGCCCACGCGCGCGGCCAGTACGTGGTGCCGCCGATGCACATCGTGCGCAGCGGCGGCGGCGCGAACGAGGGCGACGAGGCCGCCGTGCGCGCCGCCATCGCGCAGGCGCCGCATCGCCACAAGTCCACGCTCGACGTCGGCGGGCAGGAACAGTTCTATCTCGAGGGCCAGATCAGCTACGCCATTCCGAAGGAAGGCGGCGCGCTGCACATCCACTGCTCCACGCAGCACCCGAGCGAGATGCAGCACCTGGTGGCGCATGCGATGCACCTGCAGTCGAACGAAGTGCACGTGGAATGCCGTCGCATGGGCGGCGGCTTCGGCGGCAAGGAGTCGCAGTCGGCCCTGTTCGCCTGCGTGGCGGCCGTGGCCGCACGGCAACTGCAGCGGCCGGTGAAGCTGCGCCTGGACCGCGACGACGACTTCATGGTCACCGGCCGGCGCCACTGCTTCTGGTACGAGTATGAGGTGGGCTACGACGACGAAGGCCGCATCCTCGGCGCGGAGATCACGATGGTGTCGCGTGCCGGTCATTCGGCGGACCTGTCGGGTCCGGTCATGACGCGCGCGCTGTGCCACTTCGACAACGCCTACTGGCTGCCCAACGTGTCGATGCACGGCTTCTCGGGCAAGACCAACACGCAGAGCAACACGGCCTTCCGCGGCTTCGGCGGGCCGCAGGGCGCCATCGCCATCGAGAACATCATGGACTCGGTGGCCCGCGAACTGGGGCGCGACCCGCTCGACGTGCGGCGCGTCAACTTCTACGGCAAGACCGAAAACAACGTCACGCCCTACCGCCAGACGGTGACCGACAACATCGTCCACGAACTCGTGGCCGAGCTCGAGACCACCAGCGGCTACCGCGCGCGCCGCGAAGACATCGCGGCCTTCAACCGAAAGAGCCCGGTGCTCAAGCGCGGGCTGGCGCTGGCGCCGCTGAAATTCGGCATCTCGTTCAACGTGAAGCACTTCAACCAGGCCGGCGCGCTGGTCCACGTGTACACCGACGGCTCGATCCTCGTGAACCACGGCGGCACCGAGATGGGCCAGGGCCTGAACACCAAGGTGGCGCAGGTGGTGGCGCACGAGCTGGGCGTGAGCTTCGAGCGCGTACGCGTCACCGCGACCGACACCACCAAGGTGGCCAACACCTCGGCCACCGCCGCGTCGACCGGCGCCGACCTCAACGGCAAGGCCGCGCAGGACGCCGCTCGGCAGATCCGCGAGCGCCTGGCCGAGTGCGCCGCGGAGCGCCACGGCGGCAAGGCGAACGAAGTGCGCTTTGCGAACGACAAGGTCGAGGTCAATGGCCGCTCGCTGGCCTTCAGCACCGTGGTGGGCGAGGCCTACCTCGACCGCAAGCAGCTGTGGTCCGACGGTTTCTACGCCACGCCCGGCCTGAGCTGGGACAAGGACAGGATGCAGGGCCGCCCGTTCTACTACTACGCGTACGGCGCGGCGGTGAGCGAGGTGATCGTCGACACTTTGACCGGCGAATGGAAGCTGCTGCGCGCCGACATCCTGCACGACGCGGGCAAGTCGCTGAACCCGGCGGTCGACATCGGCCAGGTCGAGGGCGCCTTCATCCAGGGCATGGGCTGGCTCACCACCGAAGAGCTGGTGTGGCATCCGCAGAGCGGCAAGCTCACCACGCACGCGCCGAGCACCTACAAGATCCCGACGGCCAACGACTGCCCGCCGGTGTTCAACGTGCGGCTGTTCGAGGGCCAGAACTTCGAGGATTCGATCCACCGCAGCAAGGCCGTGGGCGAGCCGCCGCTGCTGCTGCCGTTCTCGGTCTTCTTCGCGATCCGCGACGCGGTGTCGGCGGCCGGCGACCACAAGGTCGATCCGCCGCTGAAGGCGCCGGCCACGAGCGAGTCGATCCTGCGCGCCATCACGGCGGTGCAGGGCGCAGCGGCCGAATGACAGCGGGCCGTGCTCGCACGGTCCGAGCTTCATTTCTTCAACCGGTTTCGCCAAATGTCGCGCTGTATAACTGTTCGCACAGACAAGAAAGGTGTGAACAGCCATGAGAGACCAAGCGCTTTTCGACAAGATCGACCTGCACCTGATCCGGGTGCTGCATACGGTGCTGACCGACCGCAGCGTCTCCCGCGCCGCGATCCGCCTGGGCATGTACCAGCCGGCCGTGTCGGCGGCGCTGAAGCGGCTGCGCGAGCTGTCGGGCGATCCGCTGCTGGTGCGCTCGGGCTCGGGCATGGTGCCGACCGACGCGGGGCTGCGCATGATCGAGCCTGCGGCGAGCATCCTGCGTGCGGCCGAGATGCTGTTCTCCGATGCGCGCGGCTTCGATCCGCAGTCCGCCGCCACCACCTTCCGCATCGCGGCCAGCGACTACATGGATCCGCTGTTCCTGCCCATGCTGGTGGCGCAGGTCAAGCGCGACGCTCCGCTGTGCCAGATCGAGATCCATGCGCTGTCGCCCGACTCGGACTACCACGGCCACCTCGCGCTCGGGCAGGTCGACCTGGTGATCGGCAACTGGCTCAAGCCGCCGGAAGACCTGCACATGGCGCGCCTATTCGGCGACGAGGTGGTGTCGCTGGTGAACAAGGACCATCCGGCGGTGCGCCGCGGCTGGGACCTGGAGACCTGGCTGGCCGCCGAGCACATCGCGCCCACGCCCATGCATCCGGGCGGGCGCGGCATCATCGACCAGATGCTCGACGAGCTGGGCCGGCAGCGCAACATCACGGCGCGCTGCGCGCATTTCAGCCTCATTCCCGACATGGTGGCGTCCAGCCTGCTGGTGCTGACCACCGGGCGCCAGTACTGCGAACGCTTCGCCGACCGGCTGCCGCTGAAGATCCTCGACTGTCCGGTGGCGCTGCCCCGGCTCATGTACTACCAGCTCTGGCACGAACGCACCCATTCGTCGAGCTCGGCGCGCTGGCTGCGCGAATGCATCAAGGACGTGGCGGCGTCGCTGCGTCCCCCGGTTTCCGCGATACCCGCGGCCGCCGCCGTGCGCCCGCCCGCGGCGCCTGAAACCTCCGATCCCTGAGAGATCCCCGCTTGCGCCGGCGTCGTGAGCGGGGGCAACGATGAAGCAACCGCCACTACAACAGCTGGAGACAAGCGAAATGAGTACGTTTGAACAGGCGCCGCAAGGCGCCGAGCCCCGCGCGCCGGGGCATGTCGAGTCCGCGCGTGCGCGCGCGGCTGTGGGCAGCGCAAGCGGCTCGGGTCTGCTGGAACGGGTGTTCAAGCTCGCCGAGCACAACACCACCGTGCGCATCGAGCTGGTGGCCGGCCTGACGACCTTCCTCACGATGGCCTACATCATCTTCGTGAACCCGAGCATCCTCGGCGACGCAGGCATGCCCAAGGGCGCGGTGTTCGTCGCGACCTGCGTGATCGCGGCCTTCGGCACGCTGATCATGGGCCTGTACGCCAACTACCCGATCGCCATGGCGCCGGGCATGGGGCTCAACGCGTACTTCTCGTACGTGGTGGTGCTGGGCATGGGCTATACGTGGCAGGTGGCGCTGGGGGCGGTGTTCATCTCGGGCTGCCTGTTCCTGGTGGTCACGGTCACGGGGCTGCGCAAGCTGATCATCGACGGCATACCGCATTCGCTGCGAACCGCGATCACGGTGGGCATCGGCATGTTCCTGGCGCTGGTCGCGCTCAAGAGCGCGGGCGTGGTGGCGGCCTCGCCGGCCACCTTCGTGACGCTGGGCGACGTCCACTCGGCGCCGGTGATCCTGGCGACCCTCGGCTTCTTCCTGATCGTGATCCTCGACCGGCTGAAGGTGCGCGGCGCCATCCTCATCGGCATCCTGGCGGTGACCGTGGCCTCGTTCTTCGTGGGCGGCAACAAGTTCGGTGGCGTGTTCGCGGCGCCGCCGTCGGTGGCGCCCACGTTCATGCAGCTCGACATCATGGGCGCGCTCAAGGGCGGCATCCTGAACGTGGTGCTGGTGTTCTTCCTGGTCGAGATGTTCGACGCCACCGGCACGCTGATGGGTGTGGCCAAGCGCGCCGGGCTGCTGGTGCCGGGCAAGATGGAGCGCATGAACAAGGCGCTGCTGGCCGACAGCGGGGCGATCTTCGCGGGTTCGCTGCTCGGCACCTCGAGCACCACGGCCTACGTGGAGAGCGCGGCGGGCGTGCAGGCCGGCGGACGCACCGGCCTCACGGCGGTGGTGGTGGCGCTGCTGTTCCTGGCCTGCCTGATGATCTCGCCGCTGGCGGCCTCGGTGCCTGCCTACGCCACCGCGCCGGCGCTGTTCTTCGTCGGCTGCCTGATGCTGCGCGACCTGACCGAGCTGAACTGGGACGACACCACCGAGGTGATCCCGGCGGCTCTCACCGCGCTGGCGATGCCGTTCACGTATTCGATCGCTACCGGCCTGGCCTTCGGCTTCATCTCGTACGCGATCCTGAAGCTGTTCACCGGGCGGGCACGGGAAGTGCATGTGTCGGTCTGGATCATCGCGGCGGTGTTCCTCTTCAAGTTCGCGTACGTCGGCGCCCACTGAGGCGCGGCCGGGATGGAGGGGCGGTCTGTACGCTATTAAACTTATAGCTGTACACCGCCCCGTCGCTGTTGAACGAGACAACCCACGAAAACCGGCATGACAACCCCCAGACTCCAGCTCGCGAACATCACCAAGCGGTATCCCGCGGTGGTGGCGAACAGCGACATCTCGATGGCCGTTGCGCCCGGCGAAATCCACGCCGTGCTCGGCGAGAACGGGGCCGGCAAGTCGACCCTGATGAAGATCATCTACGGCTCGGTCAAGCCCGACGAAGGCACGGTGCTGTTCGACGGCCAGCCCGTCAACCTGCGCAATCCGCAGCAGGCGAGGGCGCTGGGCATCAGCATGGTGTTCCAGCACTTCAGCCTGTTCGACACCCTCACCGTGGCCGAGAACGTGTGGCTGGGGCTGGACAAGTCGCTGCAGCTCGCGGAGGTCGCGCGCAACATCACGGCCAAGGCCGGGGAATACGGCCTCGACATCGACCCGTCGCGCCCGGTGCACACGCTGTCCGTCGGCGAGATGCAGCGCGTGGAAATCATCCGTGCGCTGCTCACCAACCCCAAGCTGCTGATCCTCGACGAGCCGACCTCGGTGCTGACGCCGCAGGCGGTCATCAAGCTGTTCAACGTGCTGAAGAAGCTGTCGTCCGAGGGCTGCAGCATCCTCTACATCAGCCACAAGCTGCACGAGATCCAGGAGCTGTGCAGCGCCTGCACCGTGCTGCGGGGCGGCAAGGTCACGGGCGTGTGCAATCCGCAGCAGGAAAGCACGCAGTCGCTCTCGCGGCTCATGATCGGCAGCGAGCCGCCGCCGCTGCAGCACCGGCCGGTGCATGCGGGCGACGTGGCGCTGCGCGTGCAGGGCCTGACGCTGGCGCGCGAGGACCAGTTCGGCGTGGACCTCGAGGGCATCTCCTTCGACGTGCGCGCGGGCGAAGTGGTCGGCATCGCCGGTGTTTCGGGCAATGGCCAGAAGGAATTGCTCTACACCCTGTCGGGCGAGGACGTGCGTGCCGATGCCGCCATGGTGCGGGTGTTCGACAAGCCGGCCGGCCGGCTGCGCCCGCGTTCGCGGCGCGCGCTGGGTCTGCATTTCGTGCCCGAGGAGCGGCTGGGCCGCGGCGCCGTGCCCACGCTGGGCCTTGCGCACAACCTGCTGCTCACGCGCGGCGACGCGGTGGGCCGCGGCGGGTGGATCCGCACCGGCGCCCTCGACCGCCAGGCCAGGGCCATCATCGAGCGGTTCAAGGTGAAGGCGGGCGGCCCGAAGGCGGCGGCACGGTCGCTTTCCGGCGGCAACCTGCAGAAATTCATCGTCGGCCGCGAGATCGACGCCAACCCGAAGCTCTTCATCGTCTCCCAGCCGACCTGGGGCGTGGACGTGGGCGCCGCGGCGCTCATCCACGCCGAGATCCTGGCGCTGCGCGATGCCGGGTGTGCGGTGCTGGTCATCAGCGAGGAGCTCGACGAGCTCTTCAACATCTGCGACCGGCTGCACGTGATCGCCAAGGGGCGGCTGTCGCCCTCCATCGATCGCGCGGCCGCCACGCTGCCGCAGATCGGCGAATGGATGAGCGGCCTGTGGCAAGGCCAGGCATCGCATCCGGAGGCGGCCCATGCTTAAGCTCGAACCCCGCCCCGAGCTGTCGCGCTTCTGGAGCTACGCCTCGCCGATCCTGGCGCTGCTGATCACGGTGCTCATCGGCGTGGCGCTGTTCGCCGCGCTGGGCAAGGACCCGGTGAAGGGCCTGCTGGTGTTCTTCTGGGAGCCCATCAAGAGCGGCTATGCGCTCGGCGAACTCATGGTCAAGGCCACGCCGCTGCTGATCATCGCGCTCGGGCTGGCCGTGTGCTTCCGCTCGAACGTGTGGAACATCGGCGCCGAGGGGCAGTTCGTGTTCGGCGCCATCGCGGCCGGCGGCGTCGCGCTGCTGGCCGACAAGACCACCGGCCAGTGGATCGTGCCGGCCATCCTGGCTGCGGGCATCGCCGGCGGCATGGTGTGGGCGGGCATCGTCGCGTTCCTGCGCGACCGGTGCAACGCCAACGAGATCCTGGTGAGCCTGATGCTGGTCTACGTCGCCACGCTGCTGCTGGGCTACATGGTCTACGGCCCGTGGAAGGACCCGAACGGCTACAACTTTCCGCAGACCAAGACCTTCGAGGCGGTCACGCAGATCCCGCGGCTGTTCAAGGGTTCGCGCGTGACCATCGGCCTCGTCATCGCGCTGGTGGGCGCGGGCGCGCTGTGGGTGTTTTTGTTCCGCACCCGCGCCGGCTTCGCGCAGCAGGTCGGCGGCTTGGCGCCGGCCGCCTCGCGCTATGCCGGCTTCTCGGCGCGCCGCGCCGTGTGGATCGCACTGCTGACCTCCGGCGGCGCCGCCGGCCTGGCCGGAGCGCTCGAGGTGGCCGGCCCGCTCGGCCAGCTCACGCCGTACGTACCGGCGGGCTACGGCTTCGCGGCGATCATCGTGGCCTTCGTCGGCCGGTTGCATCCGGTGGGCATGATCTTCTCGGCCATCCTGATGAGCATGTTCTACATCGGCGGCGAGCTCGCGCAGTCGCGCCTGGGCCTGCCCAAGTCGCTCACCGGCGTGTTCCAGGGCCTGCTGCTGTTCACGCTGCTGGCCTGCGATACGCTCATTGCGTACCGCATCCGCCGCAAGGCCGCGGCCAGGGCGGCCGCCGCCGGCATGACCACCGCTTCGCTGCAGGCCAGCACGCCGATCACTGCGCCCGTGGCGCGTGCCACCGAAGGGAGCCGTTGATCATGGACAGTTATGCACTCCTGCTCGGCTCCACGCTGAGCGCTGGCACCGTGCTCGCCATCGCGGCGCTGGGCCTGCTCATCAACGAGAAGGCCGGCATCGTCAACCTGGGCGCCGAGGGCATGATGCTCTGCGCCGCCATCGCGGGTTTCGCCACGGTGGTCACCACGCACAACCCCTGGCTCGGCTTTCTTGCCGGCATGGCGGCGGGCGCGCTGCTGGCGGCCTTCTTCGGCGTGCTGGTGATCTGGCTCAACACCAACCAGTACGCGACCGGCCTGGCGCTGAGCCTGTTCGGCGTGGGTTTCTCGGCCTTTGCCGGCATCAATTTCGTGCAGGCCAAGCTGCCGGAGAGCGCGTCGTACGCCATTCCCGTGCTCGGCGACATCCCGCTGGTCGGCCCGGCGCTGTTCCGCCACCACCCGATGGTGTACTTCGCGGTGGTGCTGACCTTCGCGCTGATCTGGTTCCTCTACCGCACGCGGGCCGGCCTGGTGCTGCGCTCGGTCGGCGAATCGCCCGAATCGGCGCATGCGCTCGGCTATCCGGTGCGGCGCATCCGCTTCCTGGCGGTGATCGCCGGCGGCGCGCTGTGCGGGCTGGCGGGGGCGTACCTGTCCACCGTCTACACCCCGCTGTGGGTCGAGGGCATGGTGGCCGGCCGCGGTTGGATCGCTCTGGCCCTGACCACCTTCGCCACCTGGCGGCCGGTGCGGGTGCTGCTGGGCGCCTACCTGTTCGGCGGCGTGACGATGCTGGGCTTCCACTTCCAGAGCAGCGGTGTCGACGTGCCGTCGCAGTTCCTCAGCATGCTGCAGTACATCGCGCCGATCGTGGTGCTGGCGCTGATCTCGCGCAACCCGGCGTTCATCCGCGCGAACATGCCGGCTTCCATCGGGAAGCCGTTCTACCCCGGCTCATAATCGCGTCTTCGTTTTTCCGCCAACCCGTCCTTTTGAGGATTTCCGACAATGAATGATCTGAACAAGCGCTCCCTGCTCAAGCTGGCTGCCCTCACGGCCGTCGCTTCGGCGGCCCTGATCGGCTGCGGCAAGAAGGAAGAAG
Organism: Variovorax paradoxus; assembly: GCF_902712855.1. Taxonomy (NCBI): domain Bacteria; kingdom Pseudomonadati; phylum Pseudomonadota; class Betaproteobacteria; order Burkholderiales; family Comamonadaceae; genus Variovorax; species Variovorax paradoxus. The sequence goes on along the minus strand of NZ_LR743508.1, from coordinate 202,156 downwards.
CGGCAGCACCGGCCGCGGCGCCCGCACCCGCCCCGGCACCGGCCGCGGCAGCTCCGGCCCCGGCGGCACCGCTGAACATCGCATTCGCCTATGTCGGACCGGTGGGCGACGGCGGCTGGACCTTCGCGCACGACAACGCGCGCAAGGCCCTCGAAAAGGAATTCGGCGACAAGATCAAGACCACCTTCGTCGAAAGCGTGCCCGAAGGCGCCGACGCCGAACGCGTGTTCCGCGACATGGTCGGCCAGGGCAACAAGCTGATCTTCGGCACCACCTTCGGCTACATGGAACCCATGCTCAAGGTCGCGGCCGACAGCAAGGACGTGAAGTTCGAGCATGCCACCGGCTACAAGACCGCCGAGAACATGCGCACCTACGACAGCCGCACGTACGAGGGCGCGTACATGGCCGGCGTCATCGCCGGTGCCATGACCAAGAGCAACACCCTCGGCGTGGTCGGCTCGGTGCCGATTCCCGAAGTGCTGCGCAACATCAACAGCTTCACTCTGGGCGCGCAGTCGGTCAACCCGAAGATCACGACCAAGGTCGTGTGGGTGAACGAATGGTTCAGCCCGCCGAAGGAAACCGAAGCGGCCACGGCCCTCATCAACGGCGGCGCCGACGTGCTGTTCCAGAACACCGATTCGCCGGCCGTGCTCAAGACCGCACAGGAAAAGGGCAAGCGCGCCTTCGGCTGGGACTCCGACATGACCGCCTACGGTCCCAAGGCCCACCTGGCCTCGGCCACGATCAACTGGACGCCTTACTACGTCAAGGCCACCCAGGAAGCGCTGGACGGCAAGTGGGCCACCGGCCAGGCCTGGTGGGGCGTGAAGGAAGGCGCCATCGACCTCGTGTCGATCGCCGAGGACGTGCCGGCCGAGACCAAGGCCAAGGTCGAGGAAGTCAAGAAGGGCCTGAAGGACGGCAGCTTCGTGATCTGGAAGGGCCCGATCCTGGGTCAGGACGGCAAGGAAGTGGTCGCCAAGGACGCCGTGGCCGACGACAAGTTCCTGTCGGGCGTGAACTTCTATGTCAAGGGCGTCGAGGGCAAGGTCCCTGGCGGGAAGTAAGGCTCGCCCCCAGGCTTCGCGGCACTTCGTGTCCGCTACTCCTTCCCCCTGCCGGGGGCAACACCTGAGGCCCGGCGGAGCCGGTTCCTCGGTGTTTCTGGCTCGCCCCCAGGCTTCGCGGCACTTCGTGTCCGCTTCTCCTTCCCCCTGCCGGGGGCAACACCTGAGGCCCGGCAGAGCCGGTTCCTCGGTGTTTCTGGACTCGCCCCCAGGCTCTGCGCACTTCGTGTCGCTTCTCCTGTCCCCCTGCCGGGGTCAACACCTGCGGCCCGGCGAAGCCGGGTCCGAGGTGTTTCGCGAAGGGGCTGCAACCCAAACTGTCGAAGGCCGCCGCAAGGCGGCCTTCTTCGTTGAAGCAAGAAAAGGTTTTTGCGCCATGGACTTTCGTTGGATCTTTGCGACGGCGGGCGTCGGGCTGCTGTCGACCTCTCTTTCGCTTGCCGCACCCGCGGCCTTCTCCAAGGACGAGCAGCCGCTGCGCAAGGCGGTCGAGGATGCGGCGATGTGCTTCCACTTCGCCGGCGAGTTCTCGGGCGACGGCTCGGCGCGCGACAAGGAGGTGGCGCGCGAGCAGCGCAAGGTCTGCACGAAGGAAGGCCAGCGGCTCGTGATGAAGGCCTACCGGAAGAACCCGCGGGACGAGCGCCTGTACCCCGCGGTGCTGATGCTCGACGGCCTGGTGTCGGGGCCGCCGCTGTCCGACGCCGAGAAGGCGCGCCTGTGTGCGGCCGCGAAGACCGAACTGGTCTGCGACTGAAGCGTGGCGGCACGGGCGGCTAACATGCGCGCCATGCCAACCTCCTCTTGCCGCGACGGCGGCTTCGGCCGGCGCCTGGCCATGCAGTACGGCGTCGACGCCGTGCCCTCGCTCGTCGCCACCTCGCGCTGGGGCTCGGAAATCGGCATCGCGCACATGCGCTATGAGCAGCCGCACCTGTTCGTGCTGCCCCCGCTGCCCTCGGAAGACGCCTTCCTGCTCAGCGTGGAGATCGCCTCGGGCGGCAGCCGCCGCATCCGCAGCGGCAACACCACGCTGCGGCTGGGCCTGCAGCGCGAGGAAGCGCTCCACATCACGCATCTCTCGGAATCCTCCGTCGCGTACGTGTGCAGCCCTTTCCATTCGATGCTGTTCCACATGCCGCGCGCGACCCTCGATGCGTTCGCCGAGGAGATGGCCGTGCCGCGTGTCGGCGCGCTGCGCTGCGAGGCGGGCACGGTCGATCCGGTGGTCGCCAGCCTGGCGCGCGCCATGCTGCCGGCGCTGGTGCAGCCCGAGACGGCGAGTCGGCTGTTCGTCGACCACCTCGCGCTGGCGCTGAAGGCGCATGTGCTGCACGCCTACGGCGGTGTGGCGGGCGCGGCCAGCGCCGAGGCGAGCGGGCTCGCGCCCTGGCAGGAGCGCCGCGCCAAGGCCTTCTTGGTGTCGCGCCTGGCCGGCGATGTGTCGCTGGCCGAGGTGGCAGCCGAATGCGCGCTGTCGCGCAGCCATTTCAGCAAGGCCTTCAAGCGCACCACCGGTCAGACGCCGCATGCCTGGCTGGTCGCGCAGCGCGTGGAGGCCGCGCGCCGCCTGCTGGCACAGCCGGGCGTTCCGATCGCCGAGATCGCCACCGCCTGCGGGTTCGCCGACCAGAGCCACCTGACGCGGGTGTTCTCCGCGCAGGTGGGGACGTCGCCCGCGCGCTGGCGGCGGATGCACGCGGGCTGACAGGTCCGCCGGCCTGCTCGATGCCCTGCGCACCTTCGCGCTGATGGCGTCGCCGCTGCCCACCGCGCTCGCCACGCAATGGGTGCACGACGGCTCGGCCACGCACCTGCTCGAGCAAGTGCGCGCGGAGACATGGGCGCGCCACGACCTGGCCAGCGGCATCCTGGGCGTGCCGGCGAAGGCCTCGGGCCGCGGCATCCACATCTGGCACCCGCCGTCGGCGCGCTGGACTGCACACGAGCTGGCGCGCGCGGCACTGGCCGAAGGTCTCTCGCTGACGCCGTCGGCCGCGTTCGCGGCAGGGGTCGACGCGCCGAACGTGGTCCGGCTGTCGCTGGGCGCGGTGCGTGGCAGGGCCGCGCTGGCCGATGCGCTGCACCGGCTGAAAAGCGCTGCTCGAGCGCGAGGCCGTGGTCGAGCGCCGGCTGGTGATCCGACGCGTCGCCGCCGCTTGTCGCGGCCGGGTATCGACGCACGCCGGCAGTGGGGGCGTGGCGGCTGCGCCTGCGCGTGTCGTGCGCTGCCTCGCCTGTCAGGCCCCGATGCGCGGCGCCCTCAGAGCGACCGCGGCAGCAGCGCCGGCACCAGCGGACGGCTCAGCCGCTTCACCCACCACTGCAGCGCCTGCCCCTTGGCGCCGGTCTTCCAGGCCAGCCAGAAGGCCTCGGGCGCGCGCGGCTCCTCGGTCTGCAGCTCGACCAGCGTTCCGCGCGCCAGCTCGCCCTCGACGCACGCGCGCGGCAGGAAGCCGTGCCCCAGCCCTGCAACCTGGCACGCGATCTTGGCGGTCATCGACGGCACCGCGATGCGCGGCTGCCCGGCCATCAGCCCGACGGTGCGGTCCGACAGCGTGCGTGCGCTGTCGCCCACCACGATGGCGTTGTGGCCGAGCAGGTCGCCGCGCTGCAGCGGCCGGTTCAGGCGCGTGAGCGCGTGCGTGGGCGCCACGCAGAACACGAACTCGAGGCTGCCCACGTCCACGGCCTGGTAGCCACCGCCGGCCGGACCTTCGCCGGCGGCGATGACCACGTCGGCGCGGCCCTCGCGCAAGGCCTCCCAGCTGCCTGTGAGCGCCTCGCAGCAGATGCGCAGCCGCGTGCCGCAGCGCAGGTCCTCGAACGCGCGCACGTCGTCGATGAGCGCCTGCGTCGGAATGAGCGAGTCGTGCACCAGCCGCAGCTCGGACTCGAAGCCGGTCGCGATCTGGCGCATGCGCGATTCGAGGTCGCTCGCGGCGCCCAGCAGCCAGCGTCCCTCCTTGAGCATCTCGCCGCCCGCAGCGGTGAGCGTGACGCGCGGCCCGTTGCGCTCGAACAGCTGCATGCCGAGCTGATCCTCGAGCTTGCCGACCGCGTAGGAGATGGTCGAGGGCACCTTGTTGAGCCGCGCGGCGGCGGCCGCGAACGAGCCGTGCCGGTCGATGGCGTCGACCACCTCGATGGCTTCCAGGCTGAGCTTGAGCATGTGTCGCTCCTTGAAAAGCGGATGTTCGAAAAATTCGATCATAGACGGCAAAAGGTTTCGCCAAAGAACCCGTCCTGAAGTTCGATGATTCATCCCATGCCTAGGAAAAATCTTCCGAAGCGAATTGTGAATTCAATCGAATTCAACTACTGACAAGGAGTGAATCATGTTGGAAATCCGCAGCGCCACCGACCGCGGCCTCGCTGACTTCGGTTGGCTCAAGTCCCGCCACACCTTCTCTTTCGGCCACTACCACGACCCGGAACAGGAAGGCTTCTCCGACCTGCTGGTGATCAACGACGACCGCGTCACGCCTGGCCGCGGCTTCGGCACCCATCCGCACCGCGACATGGAAATCTTCTCGTACGTGCTCGACGGCGCGCTCGAGCACAAGGACTCGATGGGCACCGGCTCGGTGATCCGTCCCGGCGACGTGCAGATGATGAGCGCGGGCACCGGCGTGCGCCACAGCGAGTTCAACTCGTCGGCCACCGACCCGCTGCATTTCCTGCAGATCTGGATCGTGCCGAACGCCAAGGGCGTGGCGCCGCGCTACCAGCAGAAGCACTTCGGCCCCGAGGAAAAGCGCGGCCGGCTGCGCCTGATCATTTCGCCCGAAGGCACCGACGGTTCGCTCGCGGTCCACCAGGACGCCCGCGTCCACGCCGGCCTGTTCGACGGCGACGAGCAGGCGACGTTGACACTGGAGGCCGGCCGCTTCGCCTATGTGCACGTGGCACGCGGCAGCGTGGAGCTCAATGGCCAGCGCCTGAACGAAGGCGACGGCGTGCGGGTGCGCGACGTGCGCCGGCTCGACCTGGCCCGCGGCGAAGGCGCCGAGGTGCTGGTGTTCGACCTGCGCCCCAACGAACTGCCCGCGTTCTGAGCCGGCCCGCCGACGGCAAATGTCCAAACGGGCTCATTAATCGACAAGACATGCGTCCTCGCCGAAACGAGGATGCAGCCCACGGTTCGATGCCCGTCGTCCACCTCGCTTTCCTCTCGCATTCCTCCCGCTTCCCTCGCGCGCTGTCGCTCTTCTTTCTTCTTTCCTTTTCCTTTTTCAACCAACCCTTTCACGGAGTCACTTCATGTCCATCAAAGCCACCCCCACCGCCGGCGCCAAGCTCCTCACGCCCAAGGACCACACGCTGGTCATGATCGACTTCCAGTCGCAGATGGCCTTTGCCACGCACTCGATCGACGCCGTCAACCTGCGCAACAACGCGGCGCTCGTCGCCAATGCGGCCGCCGGCTTCGGCGTGTCGACCATTCTGACCACCGTGGCCGAGAAGAGCTTCTCGGGCCCGATGTTCAGCGAGATCACCGACGCGTTCCCGGGCCAGAAGATGCTCGACCGCACCTCGATGAACACCTGGGAAGACGCGGCGGTGATCGACCGCGTGAACGAGATCGGCAAGCAGCGCATCGTGCTGTCGGGCCTGTGGACCGGCGTGTGCATCGTCGGGCCGGCGCTGTCGGCCATCGACCAGGGCTTCGAGGTGTTCGTCATTGCCGACGCCTGCGGCGACGTGTCCACCGAGGCGCACAACCGCGCGATGGACCGCATGGTGCAGGCCGGCGCACAACCCATGACCTCGCTGCAGTACCTGCTCGAGCTGCAACGCGACTGGGCCCGCACCGACACGTACGAAATGACCACCGGCATCGCGAAGAAGTTCGGCGGCGCCTACGGCCTCGGCGTGACCTACGCCAAGACCATGTTCGGCGCGCACGAAGGCTGAAACCGGCCGTGAGCAGCAAGATGAAGCCCTACGTCCTGTCGCTCGCGCTCGGCCTGCTGGTCGGCGTGATCTACGCACTGTTCCAGGTGCGCTCGCCGGCCCCGCCGGTCATCGCCCTCGTGGGGCTTCTCGGGATCCTGCTCGGCGAGCAGATCCCGCCGCTCATCAAGAGCGTGATCAAGCCCGATCCGGTGGCCACCTCGTGGCTGCATCACCAGGTCAAGCCGCACGTGTTCGGCGAACTGCCGCAATGCGCCAAGGCCGATCCGGCCGTCGCGGCCGCGGCAGCTTCCGCAACCACCAACGCCCGCAAAGACTCATGAGCGAATCGTTCGACGAACAACGCCGCCGCCTGTGCCTCGGCACGCTCGGCGCCGCCATTGCCGGGACGGCAATGGCCCAACCCTCCGCTTCAAGGAAACCCGACATGGCAGGCACCGCCACTCCCGACCTGATCCTTCACAACGGCCGCTTCACCACGCTGGACCGGGCCAACCCCGAGGCCGGCGCCGTGGCCATCAAGGACGGCCGCTTCCTGCGCGTGGGCCGTGCCGAGGACGTGCTGCCGCTGGCCGGCAGCGGCACCCGCGTGGTCGACCTGAAGGGCAAGCGCGTGCTGCCCGGCCTCATCGACAACCACCTGCACATCATCCGCGGCGGCCTCAACTACAACCTCGAGCTGCGCTGGGACGGCGTGCGCAGCCTGGCCGATGCCATGGGCATGCTCAAGCGCCAGGTGGCCAACACACCCGCGCCGCAATGGGTGCGCGTGGTCGGCGGCTTCACCGAGCACCAGTTCGCCGAGAAGCGGCTGCCCACCATCGACGAGTTGAACGCCGTGGCGCCCGACACGCCAGTGTTCATCCTGCACCTGTACGACCGCGCGCTGCTCAACGGCGCCGCGCTGCGCGCCGTGGGCTACACCCGCGACACGCCCGCGCCGCCCGGCGGCGAGATCGTGCGCGACAGCGCCGGCAACCCGACGGGGCTGCTGCTGGCCAAGCCCAACGCATCGATCCTGTACGCCACGCTGGCCAAGGGACCGAAGCTGCCCTTCGAGTACCAGCTGAATTCCACGCGCCACTTCATGCGCGAGCTCAACCGGCTCGGCGTGACCGGCGCGCTCGACGCGGGCGGCGGCTTCCAGAACTATCCCGACGACTACCAGGTGATCCAGCAGCTGGCCGATGCCGGCCAGCTCACCATCCGCCTCGCCTACAACCTGTTCACTCAGAAGCCCAAGCAGGAGAAGGAAGACTTCCTCAACTGGACGGCCACGTCCAGGTACAAGCAGGGCAGCGACTACTTCCGCCACAACGGCGCGGGCGAGATGCTCGTGTTCTCGGCCGCCGACTTCGAGGACTTCCGCCAGCCGCGTCCCGACATGGGGCCGGAGATGGAAGGCGAACTGGAGGAAGTGGTGCGCGTGCTCGCGCAGAACCGCTGGCCCTGGCGCCTGCACGCCACCTACGACGAGACCATCGACCGCGCGCTCGACGTGTTCGAGAAGGTCAACCAGGACACGCCGCTGGCCGGGCTGAACTGGTTCTTCGACCACTGCGAGACCATCTCCGAGAAGTCGATCGACCGCATCGCGGCGCTCGGCGGCGGCATCGCGGTGCAGCACCGCATGGCTTACCAGGGCGAGTACTTCGTCGAGCGCTACGGCGCCGGCGCGGCCGAGGCCACGCCGCCCGTGAAGCGCATGCTCGAGAAGGGCGTGAACGTGTCCGCGGGCACCGACGCCACGCGCGTCGCCTCGTACAACCCGTGGGTGTCGCTGTCGTGGCTCATCACCGGCAAGACGGTGGGCGGCATGCAGATCACGCCGCAGCGCAACTGCGTCGACCGCGAGACCGCGCTGCGCATGTGGACCGAGAAGGTCACCTGGTTCTCCAACGAGGTCGGCAAGAAGGGCCGCATCGAGGCCGGCCAGCTGGCCGACCTGATCGTGCCCGACCGCGACTTCTTCGCCTGCGCCGAATCGGACATCGCCGACACCACGGCGCTGCTCACGATGGTGGGCGGCAAGGTGGTCTACGGCGCCGGACCGTTCGCCTCGCTCGACGAAGGCACGCCGCCCGCGGCCATGCCCGACTGGTCGCCCGCGCGCACTTTCGGTGGCTACGCCGGCTGGGCCGACACGAAGGAGGGCGCGCCGTTGCAGAAGGCGCTGCAGAACTCGATGCGCAAGGCGGCCGCCGCCTGCGCCTGCGCGAACGACTGCAACGTGCACGGCCACCAGCACGCCACGGCCTGGAGCAGCAAGCTGCCCATTGCCGACCTGAAGAGCTTCTGGGGCGCGCTCGGTTGCGCCTGCTGGGCGGTGTGATGAAGACGATGCGTTGGCAACCCTCACCCGTGCTGCGCTGGGTCGCGCTGCTGCTGCTGTGCGCGGCCTACCTGCAGGGCGGCTTCAACAAGGCAATGGACTTCGGATCGGCCATCGCCGAGATGGACCACTTCGGCGTGTCGCCCGCGGCACCGATGGCCGCGGCCGTCATCGTGCTGGAACTGGGCGCCTCGGCGCTCATCCTCACGGGCTTCCATCGCTGGCTGGGCGCGCTGGCGCTGGCGGCGTTCACGCTGTTCGCCACCTTCGTGGCACTGCGCTACTGGCAGCTTCCGGTGGGGCAGGAACGCTTCATGGCCGCGAACTCGTTCTACGAGCATCTCGGTCTGGTCGGCGGCTTCCTGCTGGTGGCATGGCACGACCTGCAGGGGCGCAAGGATGACTGAGGGCACCCACACCGCAAGCGCCGCCAAGGCCTCCGGCGGAGGCTTCGCACCGCTGCGCCAGCCCGTCTTCGCCGTGCTGTGGGCGGCCACCGTGCTCGGCAACATCGGCAGCTTCATGCGCGACGTGGCGAGCTCGTGGCTGGTGACCGACCTCTCGGCCAGCCCGACCGCCGTGGCGCTGATCCAGACCGCGGCCACGCTGCCGATCTTCCTGCTGGCCATACCGGCGGGCGTGCTGTCGGACATCCTCGACCGCCGACGCTTCCTGATCTTCGTGCAGCTGGTGCTCGCCAGCGTCAGCGGCACGTTGCTGGTGCTCTCGCACACCGGCGCGCTCACCGTCGAGTACCTGATCGCGCTGACCTTCGTCGGCGGCATCGGCGCGGCGCTGATGGGGCCGACCTGGCAGTCGATCGTGCCGGAGCTGGTGCCGCGTGCGGACCTGAAGAGCGCGGTGGCGCTGAACTCGCTGGGCATCAACATCGCGCGCTCCATCGGCCCGGCCGCGGGCGGCCTGATCCTCGCGAGCTTCGGCGCGGCCGTCACGTACGGCGCCGACGTGCTGAGCTATGTGTTCGTGATTGCCGCGCTGATCTGGTGGAAGCGCCCGGCGGCGGTCGACAGCGGGCTGTCGGAGAACTTCTTCGGCGCCTTCCGCGCCGGCCTGCGCTACACGCGCGCCAGCAAGGAGCTGCACCGCGTGCTGCTGCGCGCGGCCGTGTTCTTCCTGTTCGCGAGTTCGGTGTGGGCGCTGCTGCCGCTGGTGGCGCGCCAGATGCTGGGCGGCACGGCCGGCTTCTACGGCGTGCTGCTGGGCGCGGTAGGCGCGGGCGCCATCGCCGGTGCGCTGGTGATGCCGCGGCTGCGCGAGCGGCTCGATGCCGACGGCCTGGTGTTGCTGGCTTCGGTGATCACTGCTGCCGTGATGGGTGCGCTGGTGTTCGCGCCGCCGAAGTGGCTGGCGGTGCTGCTGCTGTTGCTGCTCGGCCTGGGCTGGATCATCGCGCTGACCACGCTCAACGGCGTGGCCCAGTCGATCCTGCCGAACTGGGTGCGCGGCCGCGGCCTCGCGGTATACCTAACCGTGTTCAACGGCGCCATGGCCGCGGGCAGCCTCGGCTGGGGCCTGGTCGCGCAGGAGATCGGGGTGCCGTACACGCTGGTGGCCGGGGCCGTCGGTCTCGTGGTGGTGGCCCTGCTGTTCCACCGTGCACGCCTGCCCAGCGGCGAGTCGGACCTGCAGGCTTCCAACCACTGGCCCGAACCGCTGGTGGCCGAGCCCGTCGCGCACGACCGCGGCCCGGTGATGATCCAGGTCGAGTACCGCATCCGCAAGGAGGACCGCCCCGCGTTCCTCGCCGCCATGAAGCGCCTGTCGCTGGAGCGCCGCCGCGACGGTGCCTACGCATGGGGCGTGACCGAGCACACCGGCGACGCCGAGCGCGTGATGGAGTGGTTCCTGGTCGAGTCGTGGGCGGAGCACCTGCGCCAGCACCACCGCGTGTCGCATGCCGACGCCGACCTGCAGAACGAGGCCGTGCGCTTCCACATCGGGCCCGAAAAGCCCGTGGTGCATCACTTCCTGTCGCTCTGAGCTTCCGACGATTCCTTCCGACAACAGACGTCATCCCGACAACCACCAAGGAAACACCATGGCCCATTCGAAAGCCTCCAGGCCGGCAACCGGCAAATCCGTGAAGGCGCTGGCGAGCAGCACCAGGGCGCGCCGCACCGCATCGCTGCACACGCCCAGCGACCTTGGCGCCGATGCCACGCGCGACATCTCGGCGGCGCTCAACGTGCTGCTGGCCGACGTGTTCGCGCTGTACTTCAAGACGAAGAACTTCCACTGGCACATGTCGGGCCCGTCGTTCCGCGACTACCACCTGCTGCTCGACGAGCAGGCCGACCAGATCTTCGCGACCATCGACCCGATCGCGGAGCGCGTGCGCAAGGTGGGCGGCACCACGCTGCGTTCGACCGGACATGCCGCGCGGCTGCAGCGCCTGTCGGACAACGACGCCGACTTCGTGACCCCCATCGGCATGCTCGCCGAGCTGCGCGAGGACAACCAGCGCCTGGCCGGCTTCATGCGCGCCACGCACGGCGTGTGCGACGAATACGGCGACGTGGCCACGGCCAGCGTGCTGGAGAACTGGATCGACGAGGCCGAAAAGCGCACGTGGTTCCTGTTCGAGTCGGTGCGCGAAAGCTGACCCGGCCGCTTCTTCCTTTTTCTTTCCATTCGCACCCATCCACAGGAACAACCATGACCACACTCACCCTGCGCGACGGCACAGAGCTCTACTACAAGGACTGGGGCTCGGGCCAGCCCATCGTGTTCAGCCACGGCTGGCCGCTGAGCGCCGACATGTGGGACGCCCAGATGCTGTTCTTCGCGGAGCGCGGCTACCGCGCGATCGCGTTCGATCGCCGCGGCTTCGGCCGCTCGAGCCAGCCCTGGACCGGCTACGACTACGACACCTTCGCCGACGACATCGCCGAGCTGATCGAGAAGCTCGACCTGAAGGACGTGATCCTGGCCGGCTTCTCGATGGGCGGCGGCGACGTCACGCGCTACATCGCGCGCAAGGGCAGCTCGCGCATTGCCAGGCTGGCGCTCATCAGCGCGGTGACGCCGCTGTTCATGAAGACGGCCGACCACCCCGTGGGCCCCGACGCCTCGCTGTTCGCCGGCATCCGCGCAGGCCTGGTGGCCGATCGCCCGCAGTTCCTCGACGACTTCAGCACGCTGTTCTACGGCACGAACCGGTCCGGCGCGAAGGTGTCGCAGGGCGTGTTCAAGCAGACGCTGCAGATCGCGCTGCAGGCTTCCATCAAGGCCACGATCGATTGCGTGACCGCGTTCTCGGAAACCGACTTCCGCCCCGACATGGCGAAGATCGACGTGCCCACGCTCGTGATCCATGGCGACGACGACCAGGTGGTGCCGTTCGAGGCCACCGGGAAGCTGGCGGCCGAGATGATCCGCAACGCGACGCTGAAGGTGTATGCCGGCGCGCCGCACGCCACCTGCAACACGCACGCCGCACAGGTGAACGCCGACCTGCTCGCGTTCATCGAGGGCTGAGCCTGCCGTGATGCGCGAGGGGGCTTTCGGCGACCTGCTGGGACGGTGCTTCGAGCTGCCGTCCGCCCCCGCGCTCGTCATGCTGCCCGCGCCTTTCGCGGTCACGCGCATCACCTGCACGCCGGACCGGCTGGGCATGAAGCGGGAAATCCCGCGCGAGGACGCCTTCCTCGTCGTGCTCCACCTCGTCGGCGTGCGCCATCACGAGACCTGGCTGCGCGGGCGGCCGGCGGTGGTGCGCGGCTATGCGCCGGGCGCGCTCAGCATCGTCGACCTGCGGGACGAGGTCGCCAGCTACCTCGGCAACCCGCTCGACGCGCTGCACTTCTACCTGCCGCATGCGCTGGTGCGCGCCGTGGCGCTGGCGCAGGGCATGTCCGGCGTGAGCGGGCTGGCCTGTGCGCCGGGCATGGTCGACCCGGTGATGTGCAGCCTCGGCGCGGCCGTGCTGGCCCTGCTCGAACGGCCGCAGCCCGGCGGTACGCCGGTGCATCGGCATCTGGCGCTGGCCATCTGCGCGCACCTGGTGCACCGGTTCGGGAACAATGCCTTGACGACCGGCGCGGCTGCCGCAACACGGCTGGCACGGCACGTGAATCGCCCTCTCCAGCTGCATTGAAGCGCTTCCAACCTGGGAATCCCCATGACCCCTTCTCCTTCTTCCCCCGCATCTCCTGCACCCGTCGAAGTCCGCGACAACCCGGCGAAGCACCGCTTCGAATACGCCGAACAGGGCGAGCGCGCGGTCGCGATCTATTCGCTCGACGGCAACGTCATCACCTTCATCCACACGCTGGTGCCCGAAGCGCTGCAGGGCCGGGGCATCGCGAAGCAGCTGGTGCTGGCCGGGCTGGCGTCCGCGCGCGAGCGCGGGCTGCGCGTGGTGCCGCAGTGCCCGGTGTTCAACGCCTACATGCGCGCCCATCCCGAGACGCACGACCTGCTGGCCGAAGAAGGCCGCAAGCTGCTCGGCCTCTGAGAAAGACGAGCGCATGACCGCCGACGACCGCCAGCCAGGGCTGCGCACCGCCAGCCTCGGCGAGATCGCAGGCCGCGCCGTGCCGGGCGCGGAGACCGTCACCGCCGTGATCCAGCAGACGGTACGGCGCGAATCCGTTGCCGCCTACGAGCAATGGCTGAAGAAGGTGGTGCCGATCGCCTCGCGCTTTCCGGGGCACCGCGGCGTCAACGTGATTCATCCGGCCGCGGGCGGGCTGCAATACACCGTCACCATCCGCTTCGATTCGCTGGCGCATGCGCAGGACTGGTTCGGCTCCGAGACGCGCCGCGAACTGGTGCGCGAGGTGGCTCCGCTGCTCGATGCCGACGAGAAGGTCGAGACCCGCACCGGCCTCGAGTTCTGGTTCCACCCGCCCGCGGGCCAGCCGCCGGCCAAACGCTACAAGCAGTTCCTGCTGACGCTGTCGGTGATCTATCCGCTGACGATCCTGGTGCCCGCCGTGCTGCACCGCCTGCTGGCGCCGGTGCCGGTGGTGTCCGGCTACTGGCTGGAGCACCTGGTGGCTTCGGCGGTGCTCGTGGGGCTGATGGTGTACGTCGTGATGCCGAGGTATACGCGCCTGATGGCGCGCTGGCTCTACAAATGACGCGCGGCTGCTGAGGCCGGCGTGGACGGCGGCGCCGCCGGATCGCCTTCGTGCGTGCTGCGCTGCAGCGCGACGGCGCACGCCGCCAGCACCGGCGGCACGGCGAAGCACCAGACGTTCCAGCGCGCGTAGATGAGCGCCGCCGCCGCGCAGCCCGAGGCGAACCACGCCACCGCGGCCGCCATGCGCCGCATGCGCGTGCGCGCCGCCGCAGCCTCCTCGGGCGCCTGTCCCCCGCGCAGCAGGTCGGCGAGGTCGACCATGACCTGCGTGGTCGTTCCGGTCATGAGCGTGGTCGGCGGGGCACTGCCGAGGTGGATGCGGTGCACCGCGTTCTGGATCGCCATCGCCGACACGAGCACCAGGCCTGCGGCCATCGCGGCGGCGCTGTCGCCGTCGGCAAAAGGCCCGAAGCGGATCGCGAGCACGCCGCCCGCGAGCAGCAGCACGGCCTTGGCCGCCAGCATGGTGCGCAGCACCGGCAGGCCGAGCGCGGGCAGCCCGTAGCTCACCAGGCGGGCCAGTATCACCATCGCGCAGAACACCGGCAGCGCCAGCAGCTTGGTGATGGCACCCGAGGTGCCGTGCACCAGCGCCGCGCCGATGGTGACGAAGTTGCCCGTCACGTGCGCGGTGAACAGGCCGTGCAGCGCGAGGAAGCCGGCGGTGTCGATGAAGCCGCCGTTGAGGCTCATGAGCTGGGGCAGGGTGGGTTTCATGGCAGGAAGAAGGTCCGTTTCGGAGGGCCTCCATCGTGCAACTGCGGGCGCGCGCCGTCTTGTCGGCTTGGGCGCGGCTTTGCACATTCGCGCGCACGGGCTTGCCGCCGGGGGGCGTCGCATGGCGCTTCGTGCCGGGCGAGCGTTCAAAACGGGCCACTCTTCTTCAATACACGCCGTTGGAACGGCCCGACCATCCGCCCGAGACCCGATCCGGGAGATCGCCATGAACAAAGACAACAGGCCGCCCACGTTGACCACCGCGGGCGGCGCCCCCGTGGTCGACAGCAGTCGCTCGATCACCGCAGGCCCGCGCGGGCCGGTGCTGCTGCAGGACTACCAGATGGCCGAGAAGCTGGCCTACCTCGCGCGCGAGCGCATTCCCGAGCGCGTGCTGCATGCCAAGGGCGCCGCCGCATTCGGCACGTTGCGCATCACCGGCGACATCGCGCGCTACACCCGCGCGCGCGTGCTGCAGCCGGGGCAGGCCACGCCGGTGCTGGTGCGCTTCTCGGGCCTGACGGGCGAGCGCGGCTGCGCCGATGCCGAGCGCGACATGCGCGGCTTCGCGCTCAAGGCCTATACCGAGGAGGGCAACTGGGACCTGGTCGGCAGCCACCTGCCGGTGGCGTGCATCCGCGATCCGCAGAAGTTTCCGGACCTCGTCCGCGCGCTCAAGCGCCACCCGGTGAGCCACCTGCGCTCGCCCACCGCGATCTGGGACTTCTGGTCGCTCTCGCCGGAGAGCATCCACCAGATCGTGATGCTGTTCTCCGACCGCGGTCTGCCTGCCGGCTACCGCCACATGCACGCCTACGGCGTGCATGCCTTCGGGCTGGTGAACGAGACCGGCGAGCGGGTGTGGGCCAAGTTCCATTTCCGCACGCGGCAGGGTGTCCGCTGCCTCACCGACGCCGAGGCACGCTGCGCCGTCGCGGAGGACCGCGAGAGCGCGCAGCGCGACCTGTTCGAGGCCATCGAGCGCGGCGAGCATCCTTCGTGGTCGCTGCACGTGCAGTTGATGAGCGAGGCGCAGGCCGCGGCGCTGCCGTTCAACCCCTTCGACCCCACCTGCGTGTGGCCGCAGGGCGCGCACCCGCTCATCGAGATCGGCCTGCTCGTGCTGCATGCCAACCCCGACAACTATTTCGCGCAGGTGGAGCAGGCCACCTTCAACCCGGCGCACCTCGTGCCGGGCATCTGCGTGTCGCCCGACAAGCTGCTGCAGGGCCGGCTGCTGACCTACGCCGACGCCCAGCGCTACCGCGTGGGCACGCACCACGCGGCGCTGCCGGTGAACCGCCCGCTGTCGCCGGTGCACACCTACCATGCCGACGGCGCGATGCGGCTCAACGTGCCGGCGCGCACCGACGCCTATTACGAACCCAACTCCTTCGGCGGGCCGCGTCCCGACCACCGGCTGGCCGAACCCGCGCTGCCGCTGGCCGGCGACGCGATGCGCTTCGACGACCGCCAGGGCCTGGGCGACTACGCGCAGGCCGGCGCCCTGTACCGGCGCATGGACGAGGGCGAGCGGCAGCGCCTTGCCGCGAACATCGCCGCATCGATGGCGAGCGTGCCCGACGCCATCCAGCGGCGGCAGGTCGAGCACTTCCGGCTGGTGGACGCGGCCTTCGGCGAAGGCGTGGAGGCCGCGCTCGCGCGGCTTGCCGGGTAGCGCTCAGACGGCCGACACCGCGGCGGCCTGCGCATCGCGGCCGCCGAAGACGGGCGGCGACGTGACGATCGACGTCAGCGGCGGCTCCGCCCGCGAGGCGCGCAGCCGTGCGAGGTCGGGCCGCGGGCGACGCAGGGGCGGGTGCGCTGCGAAGGCCTGCTCCATCGCCCGCGCCGCGCCGAGCACGCGGTGGTCGGTGCGGAAGCCGCCCACCACCTGCAGCCCGAAGGGCATGCCCGCGTGGTCGAGGCCGCAGGGCAGCGTGATAGCGGGGTGCGTGGTCAGCGTGACCACGTAGGTCAGCGCCAGCCAGCGGTAGTAGTTGGCCTGCGGCTCGCCGTTGATGTGGCTCGCGTACGGCTGCGTCCACGGGAACGGCGAGACCGGCGTGGTGGGCGACAGCACCAGGTCGTAGTCGGCGAAGGTGGCCTGGAAGCGGTTGATGAGCCGGGTCTGCTCGGCCTGTGCCCAGGCGCTGTCGAGCAGGCTCATGCGCGCACCCATCTCGTAGTTGGCGCGCGGGTTCGGGCCCAGGCTGTCGGGGTCGCGCTCGTAGGCCGCCTGCATGCCCGCCACGAAGGCCTCGGCGCGCAGCACGTCGAAGCAGCGGTGCGCCTCGCCCATGTCGAAGTCGACCCGGTCGCAGCGCCGGAGCATGTGCCGCATGGCCTCGATCTTCGCGCGGAAGGTGGCGCGGATGCCATCGTCCACGGCGCAGGTGCCGAAGTCTTCGGTCCACGCCACGCGCAGGGTCGACAGGTCGACCGGCGCCGGGGCCAGGAACGACATCGCATCGAGCGGATAGCTAAGCGCATCGCCAGCATGCATGCCGGCCGAGGCGGCGAGCTGCAGGCAGGCGTCGTCCACCGTGCGGCCCATCGGGCCGACGACCGAGATGGGCGTCCAGCCCAGCGGCTTGCGCACGCTCGGCACGATGCCGGGCGACGGGCGGAAGCCCACCACGCCGCACTTGGCGGCCGGAATGCGCAGCGAGCCGCCGGTGTCGGAGCCGGTGCACACCGGCAGCATGTCGCAGGCCAGCGCGGCGGCCGAGCCGCCAGAGGAGCCGCCGGCATTGAGGTTCGGATCGAAGGGGTTTCCGGTGGCGCCCCACACGTCGTTGCGCGAGTTGGCGCCCGCGCCCATCTCGGGCACGTTGGTCTTGCCCGCGACGATGCCGCCCGCGCGGCGCAGGCGGGCGACCAGCTCGATGTCCTGCGCGGGCACGTGGTCGCGGTACAGCGGCGAGCCCCAGGTGGTGAGCAGGCCTTCGGTCGACTCAAGGTCCTTCACGCCGAGCGGCAGGCCGTGCAGCAGGCCGAGCGTGTCGCCGCGCATCACGGCGCTTTCAGCCGCCCGCGCCTCGGTGCGCGCGCGCTCGAAGCAGGTGGCGGTGACCGCGTTGACGTAGGGGTTCAGGTGCGCGATGCGCGCGATGCAGGCTTCGAGCAGCTCGACCGGCGACACCGCCTTGCTGCCGATGAGGCGGCGCAGCTCGACCGCGGATTTCTCGACGAGCTCTGCGCCGGGGTGGGAGGTGGTGTCCATGGGGCGGGTCAGTCCGCCGTGATGTTCGCGCGCGCCGCGACGGCGCGCATCACCGGCAGCTCGCGGGCGATGAGCTCGCTCGCGGCGGCGGCGTTGCTGTACGCGGGCTCCAGCCCCTGTGCCAGCAGCCTGGCGCGCGTGTCGGGGTCGGCGACGGTCGTGGCCAGCGCCTTCTCGAGCTTCGCCTTCACGTCTGCCGGCAGTCCCTTCGGTCCGGCCAGCATCAGCCAGGTGTCCATGTCGATGTCGGTGTAGCCGCTCTCGGCCAGCGTGGGCACGTTGGGCAGCAGCGCGGAGCGCTTGGCGGTGGTGAGCGCGATGGCCCTGATCTTGCCGCTCCTGAGCTGCGGGATCGCGGCGCTCACCGTGTCGATGCTGAACGGGATCTGCCCGCCCATCAGGTCGGTCATGGCCGGCGCGCTGCCCTTGTACGGCACGTGCGTCATCTTCAGGCCGGCCGCGTGCAGCAGGCTTTCGCCGGCGAACTGCGCGGTGGTGCCGGTGCCGAACGAGCCGTACGAATACTTGCCGGGCGAGGCCTTCACGTAGTCGACGAACTGCTTCACCGTCTGCACGGGCACGTCGCTGTTGGCCAGCAGGACCAGGCCGGTGCGCCCGGCGATGCCGATCGGGTCGAAACCCTTCACCGGGTCGTAGGGCAGGCTGGCGCGGATCGCCGGGTTGACCGTGAAGGTGGTGCCCGAACTCACCAGCAGCGTGTAGCCGTCGGGCACCGCCTTCGACACGTAGCTCGCGCCGATCACCGTGCCGGCGCCCGCGCGGTTCTCGATCACCACCGGCTGGCCGAGCTCCTTGCCCAGTCGTTGCGCGAGCACGCGGCCGTTGACGTCGGTGGCGCCGCCCGGCGGAAAGGGAATGACGAGCGTGATCGGGCGCGAGGGAAAACCCGTCTCGGCAGCCAGGGTGGCCAGCGGCACGGCGCCGAGGCCGAGGCCGCACAGCAGGGCGATGCGGGCGACGAGCGGGAGACGGTTCATCGGGGCTCCAGAAAGCGGCAAAAGGGTTCGAGGCGAATGTGACAACTCATCCTAGGAGCCGCCGGGCGCTGCCACAAGCGCAATGTTTAGAATCCTGCGTTGCCGGATCGGCAATCGAAAAAGGCCGCTTCCGGGCCTTCTTGCAGAGGAAACCCATGGCATTTCGCGCACTGCAGGAAACCGCGGTCCGCTACTTTCTCGAGGTGGTGAAGACCGGCTCGGTGAAGGAAGCGGCGCTCAAGCTCAACGTTGCGCCTTCGGCGGTGAGCCGGCAGGTGGCGCGGCTGGAGCGCGAACTCGACACGCTGCTGTTCGAGCGCCATGCGCGCGGCATGGTGCCCAATGCGGCCGGCGAACTGCTCGCTGCGCATGCCAAGCGGGCGCAGCAGGACATCGAGCGCGTGGCCAACGACATCGCTGGGCTGCGCGGCCTGCGCAGCGGCCATGTGCGCGTGGCCAGCACCGAGGGCTTCGCCTTCGACTTCATTCCCACGCTGATCGCCCGCTTCCGCCGCAAGCACGACGGCATCCGCTTCCATCTCGACGTGTGCTCGCCCGCGGACATCTCGCGGCGGGTGCGCGACGGCGAGTCCGACGTGGGCATCACGCTGAGCGCCGTGCCCGAGCCGGGCATCGAAATCGAGCTGCGGCATCCCAGCCCGATCCTGGCGGTGATGGCCAAGGACCATCCGCTGGCCGTGCAGCGGCAGCTCTCGCTGCGCCAGGTGGTGGCGTACCCGCTGGGGCTGCCGCTGGAAGACAGCTCGATCCGCCGCCTGCTCGATGCGAGCTGCACCCGGCAGGGACTGCGCTACGACCTGGCCATGTCGAGCAACCATGCGAACGCGCTGCCGAGCTTTGCCGCGGCCGGCGGCGGCAGCATCGCGTTCTACGGTGCGCTGTCGATGCGCGCGCTGCTGCAGGGCAAGGCGCTGGTGGCCATTCCGCTGAAGGACCGCGAGATGAACGAGCGCCATCTCGAGATCGAGACCATGGCGGGGCGCGTGCTGCCCGATGCGGGCAGGGCCTTCGTGCGCTACCTGGTGGAGGCGGTCAGGGCCTCGGGCTGAGCGGCGCCCTCACTGGAGCGCGCGGTCGATCGCCTCGCGCAGGTGCTGCAACCCGAAGGACACGTCGGTGAAGACGCCGTTCACGTAGAAGGTGGGCGTGGCGCGCACGCTGAGGCGGCGGCCGAGCTCGACCTGCTCCTGCACGCGCTGGCGGTAGACGTTGTCCTTCAGTTCGTTCTCGAAGCGCGCCATGTCGAGGCCGAGCTGCGCGGCGTAGCTGTCGAGGTGGCGGTTGTCGAGGTGGCTCTGGTGGTTGAACAGCAGCTCCGCATAGGGCCAGAACTTGCCCTGCGCACCGGCGGCCTCGGCGGCTTCCGCGGCCAGTTCCGCATGCGGATGGACCTCGCGCAGCGGAAAGTGCCGGAACGCGAAGCGCACCTGCTTGCCGAAGTGCGACAGCATCATCTGCACGGCAGGGTGGGCCTGGCGGCAGGACGGGCATTCGAAATCGCCGAATTCGACGACGGTGACCGGCGCCGAGTCCGGCCCGAGCACGTGCTCGGTGGCGCGGTCGGGCACGAGGAGTTGGGCCACGGAATTCGCCTGGGATGCTGCGCTCATGAAAGGCTCCGGTTGGGTGGTGTGTTCACTTGTCCACGCGCATTTTCCGCCGCCAGCTGCCCGGCGGTGTGCCGGTGAACTGCGAGAACACGCGCGTGAAATGGCTTTGGTCGGAGAAGCCGCAGGCCGCGGCCACTTCGGCCAGCGGGCGCTCGAAGTCCATCAGCAGCGCCTGCGCGCGCTCCAGCCGCTGTGCCACCAGCCACTGGTGCGGCGTCTGGCCGGTGGTTTCGCGGAAGGCGTGGATGAAGTAGCTGCGCGACAGGTTGCAGGCGTCGGCGATCTCGGCCACGGACACGCTGCCGTCCATCTTGCTGCGCAGCATTTCCTTGGCGCGCGCCTCGTGCGAGCGCGACAGCACGCGATGGGTGCGCGGCGGGCCGGGCGGCGCCGACCGGCCGTGGTGGTCGACCAGGTAGCTGGTCATGGCCAGGCAGAGCTGGTCGACGAACAGCATGCTGGCTTCCGTGGGGCGCGCGAGTGCCGGCGCGAGCGCGGCGGCGAGATGGGCGAGCACGTCGTCCGTGGCGGAGCCGACCGGCTCGATGCCGCCGACGCGCGGCCCCGTCTTCTCGTCGAAGGCGCGCTCCAGCGCGGCATGCGAGATCTCGAGCAGCACGAAGTCGAAGCCGCCGAGCAGGTCGGCGCGGTAGCGGTCGCTGAAGTCGCGGATGTAGATCGAGCCCTTGCGGAAGTCGTGGCTCGCGGCGTGGTGCTCGTGCAGCACCCGGCGCCGGTGCCCGTCGCGCAGCGAGACGCCCACCAGCACGCCGCGCCCGCTGGCATCGGTCTCCACCTGCTGGCGCTGTTCGCCGTCGACGGTCTTGCGGTACACGCGCACGCCATTGGCCGACAGTTCGTGGTCGTTGCGCAGCAGGCCGGAGGTGCAGCCCAGCGTGTCCTGCGGCGCCGCAACCGGCGGCCCGAAGGAGGCGATGAAGGGGCTGCTCGCCGCGGAGGAACTGGGATCGGCGCGCATGGATGGGCGGGACAGGAAAAGCAAGTGGTCGAGCGTCCGATTGGCGGTGCTGCGCGAAATTATGGATAGAAGTTTTGCACGTTTTCTTGAAGCTATTTGAAAAAGCGCGGGTTTTTACTCTTGCTGACCTGTTGATTTTTTATGGCTGATCTATGTTGGTGCATGCCGCTCCACCCGTGCGGTGTCGATGGATGGCCCCCCCAGGCCGATTGGCCGTCATAAGGTTCCAAGCATCCCGCGCGCAACGGCAGCCCTTATCCTCGGCAGGATCACAACGCAGCCGAATCCGCAGGCGCCGCCACCATGACCGACTTCCGTCCCACCTACGACCCGAGCTTCGACCGCATCGGCGCCGACCGCCTTCCCGCGCTGCTGTGCGCCATGCCCAAGGCCGAGCTGCACATGCACATCGAGGGTTCGCTCGAGCCCGAGCTGATCTTCGCGCTCGCGCAGCGCAACGGCGTGTCCATTCCTTACGCCAGCGTCGAAGAACTGCGCAAGGCCTATGCCTTCACCAACCTGCAGAGCTTCCTGGACATCTACTACGCCGGTGCCAGCGTGCTGCTGAAGGAGCAGGACTTTCACGACATGGCCTGGGCCTACTTGGAGCGCGCCGCCGCCGACAACGTGGTGCACACCGAGATGTTCTTCGACCCGCAGACCCATACCGCACGCGGCGTGGCGATGGAGACGGTGGTCAACGGCCTGCACCGCGCCTGCGTGGAAGCGGGCCCGAAGCTGGGTGTGAGCGCGTCGCTGATCCTGTGCTTCCTGCGCCACCTGAGCGAGGAAGAGGCGTTCGAGACCCTGGAGCAGGCGCTGCCGTTCCGCGACCGGTTCATCGGCGTGGGGCTCGACTCCAGCGAAGTCGGCCACCCGCCCGAGAAGTTCGCCCGCGTGTTCGCGCGCTGCCGCGAGCTGGGCCTTCACCTCGTGGCGCACGCGGGCGAGGAAGGCCCGCCCGAGTACGTATGGAGCGCACTCGACGTGCTGAAGGTCGAGCGCGTCGACCACGGCGTGCAGAGCGCGAAAGACCCGGCGCTGATGAAGCGGCTCGCGCAGGAGCGCATTCCGCTGACCGTGTGTCCGCTGTCGAACCTCAAGCTCTGCGTGTTCCCCGACCTCGCGCAGCACAACCTCGGCACGCTGCTCGACGCGGGCCTGGTCGCCACCGTGAACTCCGACGACCCGGCCTATTTCGGCGGCTACATGAACCAGAATTTCCTGGAGACCTTCGCGGCCACCGGCCTGAGCGTGCGCCACGCATGGCAGCTCGCGGCCAACAGCTTCGAAGGCAGCTTCATCGACACGGCCGCCAAGCGCGCTTACGTCGACCGGCTCAACGCGGTCTTCGCGAGCTTCTGAACAAGGGCCTGTTCACCCTGTTTCCGGCGTCGCGTTGGCCGGCAAAGGGGCTGGGTGCAAGGCGCGCGTGCGCAGCAAGGCTGGTGCCTCGCAAGCGCGGGCAACGCTACAGGCGGCCCCTTTGCCGGCCAACCCGAAGGGAAGGCCTGTCACGGCGGGCCACTCGGCGTTGCGCTTCTTGCATGGGCATACGCCTATGCAGCGTCGCGCGCCTTGATTGGCCCGCCGTGACAGGCCTTCGCGACGCCGGAAACAGGGTGAACAGGCCCTGACCGTACCGGCCGCAACACCAGCAGCGGCATCGCCACCAGCGCGCACGCGCTGGCCGCGAGCCACACCAGCGGCCAGCCCTGCAGTGACAGCAGGTGCGGAATGGAGAACGGCGTGACGAAGCACACCAGGAACACGCTGGTGTTCGCCATGCCCAGTGCGGTGCCGGCGCGCGATGCGCCGGCCAGCGTGGCCAGTTCGGTGTATGCCACCCCGTGCCAGGCCGACACGCACACGCCGCTCGCACCCAGCAGTGCCACCAGCGCGATGCGAAGCGCCGGCGAATCGGCGGCGTGCGTGCCCGCCACCATCACCAGCAGTGCCAGCCCCGCGAAGAGCAGCACGCTGAGTGCGCTGCAGGCCTGCAGGTAGGCCGGCCGGTTGCGGCGGCGGTCGGTCCAGCGGCCGCTCCACACGCGCATGGCCATCGCGCCCACCTGCACGCACACCATCGTCGCGGTAATCGTCCCCAGGCCTGCATGGCCGAAGTCGTGGAGGAACACGGTGCCGAAGGACAGCACCGCGAACTGCGGCGCGCAAAGAATGCCGATGCCGGCCACGATGCGCCACACGCGCAGGTCGCGCAGGGGGCCGGCTTTCGGTATCGCGGTCGCCGGCGCGGCCCTGTCGTCGTTCGCGGTCACGGGCGGCTCGTGCACCCAGGCCCAGCTCATCGCCGCGCTCAGCGCGCACAGCAGCGCGAGCAGGCCGTAGAGCGCCGCGAAGCCGAAGTGCAGCGCGACGAAGGGCAGCACCAGCGCGCCGATGCCGCCGCCCATGGGCACGGCGGTCTGGCGGATGCTCATCGCGAGGCCGCGCTCGCTGGCGTCGAACCACGTCATCACCGCGCGGCCGCTGGCGCCGTTGACGCTGCCGCCGAGCAGGCCGACCAGCAGCAGCCCGCTGCCCAGCCAGCCCAGGCCCGGGATGTGCCCGGCGGCCGGCGCCGCCCACAGCGCCATCGCGACGAGTGCGACCGCGGTGCTGCCCAGGCCTGCCAGCAGCACGGGGCGGTCGCCCCAGCGGTCGGTCAGCAGGCCCCAGGGCAGCTCGCTCACCGCGATGCCCAGCCCCATGAGGCCGAGCACCAGCCCGAGGGTGGCGTTGTCGAGCTGGTAGCCGGTGCGCATCAGCACCGCGGTCATCGGAATGCCGCTGAAGGCCACCGAGAACGCCGCGTTGGCGGCCACGCCGGCGGCGAGCACCTTCCAGCGGTGGCGGGGCGGGAACGCGGCGGATCCAGGCGGGGAAGAGATCGGATGTGTCATGTTGCGGTGCAGTGTCCGCCGCTGCCAAGGTTTTGAAAATCAGAAAATAATGACGCAACCGTTCCAAAAAACGGGACGATCAAGACAACCCCGAAAGGACAGGCATGAGCCAGGTGATGTTCGATCTCGACGTGCTGCGCAGCTTCGCCACCGGCATCGCGCTCGGCAGCTATGCGCGTGCGGCCGACAGGCTGGGCCGCTCTACCTCCGCGGTGAGCGCGCAGCTCAGGAAGCTGGAGCAGCAGGCCGGCACCGTGCTGTTCCGCAAGGCGGGCCGCGGGCTCGAGCTCACCGAGGCCGGCGAGACGCTGCTCGCGTACGCGCACCGCATGCTCGAACTCAACGACGAGGCCGGCGCCGCGATGCGCGGCGTCGACCTGCAGGGCTGGGTGCGGCTCGGGCTGCAGGAAGACTTCGGCGAGACGCTGCTGCCCGCCGTGCTCGGGCGCTTCGCGCGCGCGCATCCCAAGGTGCGCATCGAGGCCTGCGTGGCGCGCAGCAGCGAGTTGCGCGAGCGGCTCGAACTCGGCCAGCTCGATCTGGCGCTGGCCTGGGACGCGGGCGACCAGCCGCTGTCGCCCTACGCCGAACGCGTGGCGCGGCTGCCGCTGCTGTGGATCGGCCCCACGGCGCCCGCGCGGGTCGATGCGCCGTGGTGGACCGAGCGCGAACTGCGCGGCCCCGGCGCGCGCGCGCCGAAGAGCAAGGAGCCGCTGCCGCTCGTGATGCTCGACGCGCCGTGCCCGCTGCGCGAGATCGTCATCGCCGCGCTCGACCGCGCCGGCGTGCCGTGGCGCCGGGCCTTCGGCAGCGCCAGCCTGGCGGCGCTGTGGGCCGCGGCCTCGGCCGGGCTGGGCCTCACGGTGCGCACGCCGTTCGGCCTGCCTTCGCATGTGCGCCCGCTCGACCGCACGACGCTCGCATTGCCGGCGCTGCCGCAGATCTCGCTGGTGCTGTACCGCGCGCAGGCCCATTCCGAAGCGCCGGCGAGCCGCCTGGCCACGCTGCTGCTGGAGGCGGTGCGCCAGCATGTGCAACCCCTTGCCGTCTCGATGCGTGAGAATCCGCCGCTGGAGACAAAAACAAAAGCGAGACGGCATGGCAACGCGCAACTTCCTGCATCTGTGGGATGACCGGTTTCTCTACATCACGCCGGCGATCCAGTCGGGCCTGACGGCCCGTTCGTCGGCCACGCTGCTGGCCTCGGTCAGCGGCCATCCCTTCACGCTCGAGGCCGAGGACGGCACCCGCGTGCGCTGCACCGCCGCGCTGGTCGCGCCGCACGTGTCGCGCCGGCTCGACGTCGACGGTTGCGGGCTGCTCTCGCTCAATCTCGATCCCGCGTCCAGTGCCTACCGCATGCTCGCAAGGCGCATGGGCGGCCACGGCATCCAGCCGATCGACGCGCGGCGCTTCGGCCGGCTGCGCGACGACTTCGCGCCCGCGCAGTGCGGCGAGCTGCCCAGCGAGCGGCTGCAGTCGCTCAGCGCCAGGCTGGTCGAGGCGATCACCGAATGCCCCGAGCTGCAGGCCGCGATCGATCCGCGCATCGAGCGCGTGCTGCAGTCCATCCGCGCGCATTCGGGCCAGATCGCGCTGCCCGAACTCGCGGCCGTGGCATGCCTGTCGCCCGACCGGCTCACCCACCTCTTCGCCGAGCAGGTCGGCGTGTCGGTGAAGCGCTATGCGCTGTGGACCAAGGTGCGCCGCACGGTGCAGCAGTTCACCGGGCATCGCTCGCTGACCGAGGTGGCGCTGGTCAGCGGCTTCACCGATGCGGCGCACATGAGCCGCACCTTCCAGCGCTACTTCGGACTGCCGCCGTCCTTCCTCGCAAACCAGGTGTGCGTGACGGCCGACGCGCAGGCCTCACATGCCTGGGGCGAGCAGGCGCCGCTGCACTGAGGGCGCGGGATACTGGCACCAACCCTGAGGCGATGCAGCGGCTGCGTACAAGCCGCGGGACGCCGCTGAGCCTAATCTCCGGGACGCTCCGCCAAGAGAGCATCACCTGGAGACTTCATGACACATCCGATCCGTCGCGGCGCACTGCCGCTGTCGCTGCTCGCGCTCGCCACCGCGGCCGCCCTCACTGCCTGCGGCGGTGGAGGCGGCGGCGGGAGCGGCTTCGCGTTCTTCCCGACGCCGACCCCGCCGTCCAACCCGCCGGCCGACAGCACCTACAAGGCCGAGATCCGCCGCACCGCCATGGGCGTGCCGCACATCAAGGCCGACAACTGGCCCGGCGTGGGCTACGGCTACGGCTACGCGCAGGCCGAGGACGACCTCTGCACCATGGCCGACTCGTTCCTCACCTACCGCGGCGAGCGCTCGCAGTACCTCGGCGCCGACGCCACGCTGCTGGCCAGCAGCACCATCGGCATGCCGAAGAACATCGAGTCCGACTTCTTCCATCGCCATGTCATCTCGGGCGACGTGCTGAAGAAGATGATCGACGCGCAGCCCGACAACCTCAAGAAGCTGGTCGAGGGCTTCGCCGCCGGCTACAACCGCTATGTGCGCGACCTGAAGGCAGGCGGGGCGGGCGGCGCGCACGAGGCGTGCCGCAACGAGGCCTGGGTGCAGCCCATCGGCACCGACGACATCTATCGCCGGATGTACGCGGCCAACCTGGCGGGCGGGTACAGCAACTTCCTTGCGAACATCGCCGCCGCCACGGCGCCCGCGCCGGTGGCGCCCACGAAGGTCTCCGCACGCAGCGGCACGGGTAGGAAGGCGCCGGTGCAACTGGCGGCGCTGCGCAAGCTCGACCTGCCCGAACTGCAGGTGGGCGGCCATGAGGGCGTGGGCAGCAACATGATCGGCTTCGGCACCGCCGCCACCGGCGAGGCGAGCCCGCTGCTGTTCGGCAACCCGCACTGGTACTGGCGCGGGCCCGACCGCTTCTACCAGGCGCAGCTCACCATTCCGGGCGAGCTCGACATCAGCGGCACGTCCTTCCTGGGCATCCCGGTGATCCTGATCGGCTTCAACGACAACATCGCTTGGAGCCACACGGTGTCGACCGCGCGGCGCTTCGGCTTCTACCAGCTGAAGCTGGCCTCGGGCGACCCGACCAGCTACATGCGCGACGGCGCGGCGGTGAAGATGCAGGCTTCCGACATCACGGTGAAGGTGAAGGGCGCGGACGGCGCGATGACGCAGGTCACCCGCACGCTCTACAAGAGCGAGTACGGCCCCATGGTCAACCTGGCGCCGCTGAACAGCGGGCTGGCATGGAGCCAGACCATGGCCTTCGCGATCCGCGACATCAACGGCGAGAACTACCGCACCTTCCGCAACTGGCTGCGCTGGAACCAGGCGAAGTCGCTCGACGATTTCATCGCCATCCAGCGGGAGGAAGCCGCCATTCCGTGGGTCAACACCGTGGCCGTCGGGCGCGGCAGCGCGAAAGCCTGGTATGCCGACATCGGCGCGGTGCCGAACGTGTCGCCCGCGCAGGTGACGGACTGCACGACGCCGGTGGGCCTCTCGATCCAGCCATCGCTGCCGCGCGTGCCGATCTTCGACGGCTCGCGCAGCGCCTGCGACTGGCAGACCGACGCCGACTCGGCGCAGAAGGGCGCCATCGGCGCATCGCGCATGCCCAGCCTGCTGCGCGACGACTACGTGGCGAACATGAACGACAGCTACTGGCTCGCGAATCCGAAGGCGCCCATGACCGGCTACCCGGACATCATGGGACCGGCCGGCACCGAGGCGGTGAGCTTCCGCACCCGCATGGGCAACGTGCTGGCGCAGTCGCGCATCGACGGCGCCGACAGCTACGGCGCGAAGGGCGCGACGTCCGACATCGTCAGGCGCATGGTGCTCAACAGCCGCGTGCTGACGGCCGAGCTGTTCAGGGCCGAGGCGCTGCCGATCGTGTGCGACGGCACGCCGATCGCGGTGAGCGCCGACCCGGCCACCGGCGAGAGCATCGGCCCGAGCATCGACGTGAGCGCCGCCTGCGTCGCGCTCACGGCATGGGACGGCACCGGCGTCACCGGCGCGAAGGGCGCGCACCTGTGGGACGAGTTCTGGAACCGCGCATCGCGGATTCCGGCGGCCTCGCTCTACAACGTGCCCTTCGATGCGGCCGACCCGATCAACACCCCGCGGCAGCTGAAGAGCAGCGCCGGCACGCAGCTGCGCGAGGCCTTCGGCGCCGCCGTGGCGCGCGTGCAGGCCAGCGGCTTTGCGGTGGACGCTGCGCGCGGCGAGTACCTCTTCGCCACGCGCGGCGGCAAGAAGATCCCGCTGTACGGCGGCTGCGGCGGTCCGGGCTACTTCACCATCTCGTGCTCGGAGAACCGTCTCGACAAGGGCGGCTACACCATGGACGGCAACCCGAACGGCAACAGCTACATGCAGGTGGTGCGCTTCCCCGAAGGTGGCGTGGAGGCCCACACCTTCCTGACCTTCTCGCTGTCGGACGACCCGGCCTCGGCGCACAACGGCGACTACACGCGCGCCTACAGCGAAGGCAAGTGGCTCAAGGTGCCGTTCTCGGAGGCGGAGATCAAGGCCGACGCCGGCTACCGCAGCACCGCCATCGCCGAATAGCGCCGGCGCCAGGGAGCGTGCGTGCCGCGCGGCTGTCGCGCCGGCCTTATAAGATCGGCGCAGAACGCGCCACGCACGCCCATGCGCCACGCAGCTGCGTTCCTCTTACCTCACAGGAACACAGCATGCGCGCGAAATCTTCGGGCGGCCTCGGGCCGCTTTTTCTTGTCCTGCCCGTCGCCCTGGCCCTCGGGGCCTGCGCCGGCACCGCCGGCGGGGCGCCGCCCGAGGCCAAGGCCCCCGGGCCCTACAAGGCCGAGATCCGCCGCACCGCCATGGGCGTGCCGCACATCAAGGCGGACGACTGGGCCGGTGCGGGCTACGGCCTCGGCTACGCGCAGGCGCAGGATAACCTCTGCACCATGGCGGACGGCTTCCTGACCTTCCGCGGCGAGCGCTCGCAGTTCTTCGGCGGCGAAGCGCAACTGCCGGCCAACAGCACCATCGGCCGGCCGAAGAACATCGATTCCGACTTCTTCCACCGGCATGCGATCGCACCCGACACGGTGCTCGCCTTCGAGAAGGCCCAGCCCGAGAGCATCCGGCGCATGGCCGAAGGTTTCGCGGCAGGCTACAACCGCTACCTGCGCGAGCTGAAGGCCGATGCCACGGGTACGGGAAGCACGGGAAGCACGGCCAGCAAGGCGAGCGCGCACGTCGCCTGCCGCAACGAGGCGTGGGTGCGGCCGATCACCGCGCAGGACATCTTCCGCCGCATGTACGCCACCAACCTGGCGGCGGGCTACAGCAACTTCGTCTCGAACATCGCGAACGCGGCGCCGCCCGCCGCGACGGTGTCGTCGAGCGCGCCGGCGCAGGGCGCGCAGGCTTTCGCGCCCGAAGTCGGCGGCAAGGCCGGCGTCGGCAGCAACATGATCGCCTTCGGCACCTCGGCCACGGGCGACGCGAGTCCGCTGCTGTTCGGCAACCCGCACTGGTACTGGCGCGGCCCCGACCGCTTCTACCAGGCGCAGATCACCATCCCGGGCCAGCTGGACGTGAGCGGCACCTCGTTCCTGGGCGTTCCGGTGATCCTGATCGGCTTCAACGCCAACGTCGCGTGGAGCCACACGGTGTCGGCGGCACGCCGCTTCGGGCTCTACCAGCTGAAGCTCGCGCCGAACGACCCGGCCAGCTACATGCGCGACGGCCGCGCGGTGAAGATGCAGGCCCGCACCGTCACCGTGAACGTGAAGCAGCCCTCGGGCGCGGTCGAGCCGGTGACGCGCACGCTGTACGGCTCCGAGTACGGGCCGCTGGTCGACCTCGGCGCCATCGACCCCGCGCTGGCCTGGAGCCGGTCGACGGCCTTCGCGATCCGCGACATCAACGCCGGCAACTTCCGCACGTGGCTGCGCTGGGGGCAGGCGAAGTCGCTCGACGAGCTGATCGCCGTGCAGCGCGAAGAAGCCTCGATCCCGTGGGTCAACACGGCGGCGGTCGGCCGCGGCAGCCCGCAGGCCTGGTACGCCGACATCGGCGCGGTGCCCAACGTGTCGCCCGAGCAGGTGGCGCGCTGCACCACGCCCGCGGGCCAGGCCATCGCGGCCGTGATGCCGCAGGTGCCGGTGTTCGACGGCTCGCGCAGCGACTGCGACTGGCAGACCGACGCCGACTCGGTGCAGAAGGGCGCCATCGGCGCCTCGCGCATGCCGAGCCTCCTGCGCGACGACTATGTCGCCAACATGAACGACAGCCACTGGCTCGCCAATCCGAAGGCACCGCTCACGGGCTACCCGCCGATCTTCGGGCCGGCCGGCGGCGAGGCGCAGACCTTCCGCACGCGGCTCGGCCACATGATCGCGCAAGGGCTCGGCAAGGGCGCGACGGTCGAGGCCGTCGAGCGCGCGGCGCTCGGCAGCCGCGCCTACACGGCCGAGCTGTTCAAAGACCGCGCCCTGTCGATGGTGTGCAGCGTGCGCCGCATCGCGGTGGCCGGCGACCCGCAGACGAAGGAGAGCTTCTCGCCGCCGCGCAGCGTCGACACGGGCCCCGCGTGCGCGGTGCTGAAGCGCTGGAACAACACCGGCGTGGCGTCGGCGCGCGGCGCCCATGTGTGGGACGAGTTCTGGTCGCGCGCCTCGCTGCTGCCCGCCGACAGGCTCTACGCCGTGCCCTTCAGCGCGGCCGATCCGGTCCACACGCCGCGCGGGCTGCAGGCTTCCGCCGCCACGGACCTGCGGCAGGCCTTCGGCGCGGCCATCCTGCGCGTGCAGGCCAGCGGCTACGCGCTCGATGCGCAGCGCGGCAGCATGCTCTTCGCGACGCGCGGCGGCCGCAAGATCCCGCTGTCGGGCGGCTGCGACGGCCAGGGCTACTTCACGGTGCTCTGCTCGGAGAGCCGCCTCGACCAGGGCGGCTACACCATGGACGGCAACCCGAACGGCAACAGCTACATGCAGGTGGTGCGCTTCCCCGAAGGTGGCGTGGAGGCGCACACCTTCCTGACCTTCTCGCTGTCGGACGACCCGGCTTCGCCGCACAACGGCGACTACACGCGCGCCTACAGCGCCGGGCAATGGCTGCGCGTGCCGTTCACCGAAGCGGAGATCACGAAGGACGCTGCGTACCGCAGCGTCACGATCCGGGAATAGGGCGGGGCCACGGCGCCGCAGGGCGCACGTGCCTCAAGCCGCGTCAGGCCACATCAGGGCGCATCAGGCCGCATCAGGCCAATGGCCGCCAGCGCCAGCGCGTCGATCGAATCGGTCAGCACGACGTCGAATTCGCGGCGCCGGCTCGTCGGCACGGCGAGCGGCAGCTCGGTGCAGCCGAGCACCACCGCCTGCGCGCTCTGCTGCGCAAGCAGGCGGATGCCCTCGGCGGCCGGCGCGAAAGCCTCGTCGATGCGGTTCGCCTTCACGGCGGCGATGGCGGGCACGCACAGGCGCTGCACGTCGTGCGTCGACGGCTCGACCGGCTCGTAGCCCGCGGCACGCAGGTACCGCTGGTAAAGGCCCATCGCGATGGTCGCGGGCGTGCCCAGGATGCCCACCTTGCCCTGCGTCACGCCCTGGCGGCGCAGGTCGGCCACGACCGATTCGACGATGTGCAGCAGCCGCACCGGGCTCGCGGCCTGCAGCTCGTCGAACCACAGGTGCGCGGTGTTGCAGGGGATCGCGATGCAGTCGGCGCCGCCGGCCACCAGCGTCGCGATGCCGCGCAGCATCGCGGGCAGGGGGCTCGGGCCGTTGCCCATGAGCGCGGACGATCGGTCCGGAATCGCGGGGTCGTTGCACAGCAGCACGGGAATGTGCTGCTGGTCGTTGTCGGCGGGGGTGAGCTGCACCATGCGCAGCGCGAACGCGGCACCGGCGAGCGGCCCCATGCCGCCGAGCACGCCCAGGCGCTGCGGCACGGCATTCACCGTATCCGTCTCGCTCAAGGCGCCACCCGGTCGCGGTGCGCGAGGGCCAGTCGTGCCGCCAGTTCGGCGGCGGCTTCGCACGGGTCGATCACGGGCACGCCCACCGCCGCTTCGAGCGGTGCGCGCAGGTCGGCCATGCCGGCGCAGCCGAGCAGCACGACGTCGGCGCCGTCCTCGTCGACCAGCAGTCGGGCCGCTGCAATCATCGGCTCGAGCGCATGCGCGGCATCGCCGGAGAGGTGCACCGGCAGGTCCAGCGGGCGCTCGGCCGCCACGCGTTCGCGCACGCCCAGCGCTTCCCAGTAGCGCATGTGCCGTCCGATGGCCGCGCTGGCAATCGCGATCACGCCGACGCGCTGTCCGCGCGCCAGCGCGGCGCGCATGCCCGCTTCGCCCAGGCCGACCACGGGCTTGTCGCTGCGCGCACGCGCCGCGGCCACGCCGGGATCGCTGAAGCAGGCGAGCACGAAGGCATCGGCCTGCGCGGCGTGCGCGGCCACGTCGTCGGCAGCGATGCGCGCGCCCAGTTCGAAGTCGGCCTGCGTCACGATGCCCGGCGGGCCGTCCTGCGCGGTCACGCAGTCGAACGCGCACCGCTCGGGTGGCACCGTCGCACGGAAGGCGCGTGCCACGGCGTCGGTCACGTTGGTGCTGCTGTTGGGGTTCAGCACGCGCACGCGCGGCGCGATGTGCGGCGTGCTCATGCCTTGTCCTCCCCGAGGCCGATCAGCGCCTTCAGCACGCGGCCGTGCGGGCGGTCGGTGCCGGGCGCCGGCGAGCGGCGCGGCAGGTCGGGCGCGCTGCGTCGCAGGTATGCGCCGCTGCCGCGCTCGACGTGCAGCGCGTCGTTCTCGATCACCACGCGGCCGCGGCTCACCACCACCTCGGGCCAGCCCTGGATGGTGCGGCCCTCGTAGGGCGTGTAGCCCGCGTTGTCGTGCAGCATCGCGGCGGTGATGGTGGTCTCGCGCTCGGCGTTCCACACGGCGATGTCGGCATCGGCGCCCAGGGCGATGGCGCCCTTGCGCGGCGCCAGGCCGTACAGCTTCGCGTGGTTGGTGGCCGTGAGCGCCACGAACTGGTGGATGTCGATGCGCCCCTTCAGGAAGCCTTCGCTGAACAGCAGCGGGCAGCGCAGCTCGATGCCGGGCACGCCGTTGGCCATTTCCTTGAAGGTGGTGGCGTCGCCCTTGGGCAGCTTGCCGGTCTCGTCGAAGCGGTAGGGCGCATGGTCCGACGAGTAGGTGGCCAGCGTGCCGTCGATCAGGCCGCGCCAGATGGCCTCCTGCGCGTCGGCGTCGCGCGCGGGCGGCGAGCAGCAGAACATGGCGCCTTCCAGGCCGGGGCGGTCCATGTCGTCGGCGGTGAGGAACAGGTACTGCGGACAGCTCTCGGCCAGCACGTTGGCGCCCAGCAGCTGCGCCTGGCGGATCACCTCCACCGTGTCGCCGCCGGCCACGTGCACCAGCAGCAGCGGCACGTCGACCAGCCGCGCCAGCGCGATCGCGCGGTAGGCGGCTTCGGTCTCGGCCAGCGGGTCGTGGGCCACGCCGTGGAACTTGGGCGCGGTGTGGCCGCGGTCGATCAGGCGCTGCGCGATCCAGCGGATCATGTCGTTGTTCTCGGCGTGCACCATCACCAGCGCACCTTCGGCGCGGGCCAGGGCCAGCACGTCGAGCAGCTCGATGTCCTCGAGCTTCATGCGGTCGTAGGTCATGTAGACCTTCAGCGAGGTGATGCCGTCGCGGATGGCCGCGGGCAGGTCCTGCGAGAGCGTGGCGCCGTCGGGGTTCGCCAGGATCAGGTGGAAGCCGTAGTCGATCACCGCCTTCTCGGCCGCGCGCTGGCTGTAGTCGGCCAGCACCTCGGGCACCGACATGCCGCGGTGCTGCGCCGCGAAGGGCAGGATGGTGGTGGTGCCGCCGAACGCGGCCGACACCGTGGCCGAGTAGAAGTCGTCGGCGCACATCATGCCCATGCCCGAGCGCTGCTCGACGTGGCAGTGGCTGTCGATGCCGCCCGGCAGCACCCAGCGGCCGGTGGCGTCCACGTCGCGCAGGCCCGGCGGCAGCGAGCCGCCGATGGCCGCGATGCGCCCGTCGCGCACGCCGAGGTCGCCCTCGATCACGCGGCCGTCGGTCACGATGCGGCCGCCGCGGATCGTCAGCTCGAAGCGTTCCTCGCCGATCAGCGAGTCCATGGAGTGGTCCATTCGGGGCTCCCTGCGCGCGCTCAGACCAGCGGCTCGCCCGCGCCGGTGCGCTCGACGATCAGGCGGTAGTGCTCGGGGCGGCGGTGCTTGGCGAAGTTGAAGACGTGCTGGCGGAAGTGCTCGCCCAGCGACATGTCGGCCTTCACGCAGATGACCTCGTCTTCCTCGGTGAGGGTGCGCGCGACGATCTCGCCGGTGGGCGCCACGATGGCCGAGCTGCCGATCATGTGGTGGCCGTCCTCGGAGCCGCACTTGGCGGCCGCGGCCACCCAGATGCCGTTCTGGTAGGCATTGGCCTGCAGCGACACCAAGTGCGTGGTGGTGCGCAGGTGCACCGGCTCGTTCCAGTGGATGTTGAGCGACGGCGTGTTGTAGCCCAGCACCACCACCTCGGCGCTCTGCAGCGCCATCACGCGGTAGGTCTCGGGCCAGCGACGGTCGTTGCACAGGCACATGCCGAAGCGCGTGCCCATGGTGTCGAACACGCGGAAGCCGAGGTCGCCCACTTCGAAGAACTTCTTCTCCAGGTGCTGGAAGGGCGCGTCGGGCTTGTGATCGGAGTGGCCCGGCAGGTGGATCTTGCGGTACTTGCCGACGATGGCGCCCGCGCGGTCCACGATGATCGCGGTGTTGTAGCGCGTGCCCTCGGGCGTGCGCTCGGCATAGCCGAGGTAGAAGCCCACGCCGAGCTTCTTCGCCTCGTCGAACAGCGGCTGCACCTGCGCGTTGGGCATGGCCGCCTCGAAGAAGCGGGCCTCGGCCTCGGCCTCTTCCATCCAGTAGCGCGGGAAGAAGGTGGTGAGCGCCAGTTCGGGGAACACGACCATCTCGGCGCCGCGGCCCTTGGCGTCGCGCATCATCTCGACCAGGCGGCGCACGACCGTCTCGCGGGTGTCCGACAGGTGCACCGGGCCCATCTGGGCCACGGCCAGGCCCAAGGTTCGTTTGGTTGTCATCTTTGCTTCCTCAATCAGGGTTGGTGGTTGTTCGGGGGGCGGCCGGCGTCATGCGGCCTTGGGTTGGGCGCGGCCCTGGCGTTTTTCCAGGCGGCCCAGCAGCACGACGAGCGGCCACAGCAGCGCGAGATAGATCAGCGCGGCCAGCACGATGGGCGTGGGGTTGTAGAGCATCGATTGCGCGGAGCGCGCGGCATAGAGCATTTCGGGCACCGACACCACGCTGGCGATGGTGGTGAGCTTCACCACCTCGATCATGTTGCTCACGAGGTCGGGGAACACGTTGCGCACCGCCTGCGGGATCTCCACGTACAGGAGGCTGGCCACGCGACCCATGCCGGTGGACAGCGCCGCTTCGCGCTGACCGCGCGGCACCGATTCCAGGCCCGCGCGCAGGATCTCGCCGAAGTAGCTCGAGTTGTTCAGCATGAAGCCCAGCGCCACGCAGGCCATGGGCGACAGTTCCAGGCCCAGGTAGGGCAGCCCGGTGTACAGGAAGATCAGCAGCACCAGCGGCGGGAACGCGCGGAAGAAGTCGATGTAGACCACCAGCAGCGCGCGCACCAGCCGGTTGCGGATCACGAAGCCGGCCAGCGCCAGCGCCATGCCGGCCGCCAGCCCGAGCGGGATCACCCAGGCCGAGAGCAGCAGCGTGTTGAGCAGCCCCTGCAGGATGTAGGGCGCGACCTCGCGCACCACGCCGAGGTTGAAGAAGTACTGGAGGATGAGTTCCATGGGGCTCCGTTCGGCGGCTCAGTGGCGGCCCGCGCCGTGGCGCCGTTCGATGTAGCGCCCGGCGATCACCACGGGCAGGAAGATGATGAGGTAGCCCAGCGCACCCAGCATCAGCGGCGTGGGGTTGCCCGCGAAGCTGGTGGCCGAGGTGGCCTGGTTCAGTATCTCGTTGAGCGCGGCCACCGAGCCGTAGGCCGTGCCCTTGGTGATGGCGATCACGCGGTTGGTCAGCGGCGCCACCATCAGCCGGCACGACTGCGGCAGCAGCACATGCACCATGGCCTGCGTGTGGCTCAGGCCGGTGGAGCGCGCGGCCTCCATCACGCCGCGCGGCTGCGATTCGATGCCGGCCCAGAACACCTCCTCGGAAAAGGCCGCGAGCACCAGCGTGAGCGCCAGCCAGGTCGAGGCGAAGGCACCGAGCGACACGCCCAGGAAGGGCAGCGCGTAGTACAGCAGGATGATGAGCACCAGCGGCGGCAGGGCACGGAAGATGTCGACCAGCGTCGACACTGCCAGCGGCAGTCCGCGCACCGGCAGGCTGCGCAGGTAGGCCAGCAGCATGCCGAGCGCCAGGCCGGCGGCGATCACCGCCAGGCCCAGCTCGATCGTCACGCGCGCGCCGTCCAGCACCTGGGGCAGGTAGCGCGCGGCGATGTCGCCGTTGAAGAAAGTGAAGACGAGCTTGTCGAGCTGCATGCGGCGTTCCGGTTCGGCCGCTCAGAGCGCGCGGCTGCCGATGCTGGCAATGAAGGCCTCGGTGCGCGCGTGCGTGGGCGCCTCGAACACCTGCGCCGGCGAGCCCTGCTCGACGATGGCGCCGCCGTCCATGAACACCACGCGGTCGGAGGCGGCCTTGGCGAAGCCCATCTCGTGCGTCACCACGACCATGGTCATGCCATCGGTGCGCAGCTCGCGCATCACCTGCAGCACGCCGCCCACCATCTCGGGGTCGAGCGCGCTGGTCGGCTCGTCGAACAGCACCAGCGCGGGCTTCAGCGCGATCGAGCGCGCGATGCCCACGCGCTGCTGCTGCCCGCCCGACAGCTGCGTGGGCCGCACGCGCGCCTTGTGTTCCATGCCGACGCGCGCCAGTGCCTCCATGGCGGTGTGCTCGGCCGCGTCGCGTGCCATCTTCTTGACCTTGCGCAGCGCCAGCGTCACGTTGCCCAGCACGTCCAGGTGCGGGTAGAGGTTGAAGGCCTGGAACACCATGCCGACGCGTTCGCGCAGCCGGTTGAGATTGGCGCCCGGCGCATAGATGTCGTGGCCTTCCACGCGCACCTCGCCGCGGGTGGCGTCCTCCATGCGGTTGCAGCAGCGCAGCAGCGTGCTCTTGCCCGAGCCCGAGGGGCCGATCACCGAGACCAGCTCGCCCGCCTGCACATCGAGGTCGATGCCGTTGAGCACGGGCACGCTGCCATAGGATTTGTGCAGGTTGCGGACTTGCAGAAGCGAGGAAGACGTCACGGCGGTCATCGGTGGGTGGGTTCGGGCGTTAGGGGGCAGCGCTCGGCGCTTACTTGCAGACGGGCTTGTCGGCGGTGGCTTCGTAGCCGAACAGGCCCGGGATGCCATGGCCGGCCGGCGAGACGACCGTGGCCGAATCGGCCGCCGGCGCGGCGCCGAACCACTTGGCGTGCATCTTCTGCAGCGAGCCGTCGAGCTTCATGCACTTGAGCACGTTGCTCACCTGGTCGCGCCCGGCCTTGTCGTCCAGGCGGAACGGAATGGCCCAGACCGAACCCGTCTTGATGGTGAAGCTGGTTTTGATGGCGGGCGTGCTCTTCACCGCCCATGCCGAAGGCGTGACGCCTGCCAGGTTGGCGTCGCCGCGCCCGGAGATCACGGCCTGCACCGCGTCGGCGTTGGTGCCGTACACCGCGATCTCGTAGCCGTACTTCGTCTGGTTGTTGCGCGCCCATTCCTCGGGGCCCGAGCCCTTGTTCACGGCGATGGTCTTGCCCTTGAGGTCTTCCAGGCGCTGGATGTCGTTGCGGTCCTTCTTCATGACCAGCGTGAAGTTGTTCTCCAGGTAGCCCTCGGTGAACAGCACCGACTTCGCGCGCTCGGGCGACACCGTGGTCGGCGCCATCAGGAAGTCGAACTTGCCCGCGTTCAGCGCGGGGATCAGCGCGGAGTACTGCGCGCCCTCGATCTCGATGCGGCGGCCCAGGCGCCGCGCGATCTCCTCGCCCAGGTCGACGTTGAAGCCCTGGTAGCCACCGCTGAGCTTGGGAAACGCATGCGGCGGAAAGTTGGGATCGACGCCGGTGCGCAGCGGCGCGGTGTCGGCGGCGGCGGCGCCGGCGGCCATGGCGAATGCCAGCGGCGCGAGCAGGAACTTGAGGTGACGGGACATGGGCATTTCTCCAGAAAAAATCGCAAGGCGGATGGAGGCGGCCCGAAGGGGCGGCCCGCACCGCAGTGGTGTGCTGCGGCGATGCGATGAATTATTTCGAGGGAGAAAAGCGACGTCGATTGATGCTTTGTGCGGCGTCGTTACGCGTGCGTTAACACCTGTCCCTGCACTGGTGCGGCACGTCGATTCGCGCCTAACCGTGGTGCGAAACGTATGCTATTGGGGCATTCCCGGAGTGAGCGAACCCGCCGCGCAATCAGCTGTCCTGGGGCTGCGGCGCAGCCAGGCCGCGCTGCATGAGCACGCTGCGCAAGGTGCGCACGAAGGCCTCGGCGGCCGGCGAGAGCGGATCGGTGCGCAGGTGCACGAGGTGCGCGACCAGCGGCTGCAATCCTTCCACCGGCAGGATGCGAAAGCGCGCATCGGGCCATGCCTGCAGCGAGAACTCGTCGACCAGCGCGATGCCTGCGCCCAGGTGCGTGAGTGCGCAGGCGTTCTGCGGCGAGCCGACTTCCAGCGTCATGCGCGGCGCGTCTTCCAGCGGCTCGAAGAAGTTGCGCACCAGTTCGCCGAAGGGCGTGCCGCGCGGGTACGACATCAGGTCGTGCGGCAGCAGGTCCTCGGCACCCACTGCGTTGCGCGCGGCCAGCGGATGCGTGCGCGGGCAGATGCACACGATGCGGCAACGCGCGATCGGCATGGTGATGAGGTTCGGGTGGTCCACGGCCTCGAGCGAGATGCCCAGGTCGAAGTGGCGGCTCAGCAGCCGTTCGCGCAGCAGGTCCTGGTTGAGGCACTTGAAGTGGACGCGCGTCTCGGGATTGGCCTGGTGGTAGTGCGCAATGGCCATCGGCACCAGCATGTGCCCGATGCCGGGGCTCGACACCACGCTGACCAGGCCCGAGCGGCGCGCCATGAGTTCATGCGTGAGGTCGCTGATGCGCTGCACGCCCTGGTAGACGTCCTCGACCTCGTGGTACAGCCGGCGCGCCTCCGCGGTGGGCGAGAGCCGGCCCTTGATGCGGATGAAGAGGGGAAAGTTGAGCTGGGTCTCGGTGTGGGAGAGCACGCGGCTGACGGCGGGAACGGAGACATGCAGCAGGCGGGCGGCATCGCTGACCGACCCGGTGGCCATGATGGCCCGGAAGACTTCGATTTGGCGCAGATTCATTCTTGGAACTTTAGCGGCACATTTTTTGTGCACCGCTGGCGCGCAGGGCCGCGATGGCGCATCGGCCGCGTGACATCGGCGCCCGGATGAAGCTCAGCGCCCGGAGGCTGGTCCGCCTGTTCTCTTCGCGGGCGGTGTGCCGCGCGGCTGGCTGCGGCGGCCGCGAGGGGCGGCCCGCACGTCCAGTTCGAGCTGGCGCAACTGGAGGGTGATCTCGTTCAGCGAGCCTGCAACCGTCGGAGACCGAGCCTGCAGGGACGCATGGTGTTCGTCCAGGGAGGCCGGTGCCCGTTGCCGCGTGACCATTCCGCCAAGCACTGATTCGAGGGCATCCGCGATGTCCCTCACTGCCGTGCGCAGGCAGCCGAGCGCTTCTTCCAGCAGTTCGTCGCGGCGCTTCATGGTGGCTTCGAGCGAACAGGTTTCCGGACCTGTCGCGGCATCGGAGGACGCCTGCCGGTCACCGATGCCGACGCTCGCCGCCGACGAGGCGCGGCGTGTGGCCGGCTCCCCATCCGGCATCGTCTTCTTCACCAAACCTGACTCCTGTACTCGTTTTCCACGAGCGTGCACCGGCTGCATCGCGGTGCATCAGCCTGTCTGCCTGATGCGGGCCTCGGCGAACGCAATGCACCGGCGCAGCGCGATTTCGGCGATCTCGAGGCGCGCCACGTTCTCGCGGAGATGGAGGACAGCCACCAGCTGGCATCGGTCGTAGATCTCTGCGCGACAGCCGGTGGCCGTCTGCGGCGCAGTTTCGGTACTCGCATCGATGTCGATCACGAATTCGAATCGGTCACGAAAGCACAAAGGCGTCTTCAACTTCATCGCAGGCCGTCTCCCTCCACGAATGCTCCTCACGCACTGCGTCTGGCAAGGCCCACGGCTCCCGTCAAGACGCGACGAGCTCTGGCGCCCGAGGGCAAATGTACATCGGTGGTCGTCAGCCGCTATTCAGAAGAGAAAGATTTTGTCTGTACGGTATCGAACATAGCGGCCACTTTGTTCGATGTGGATCTGCGGTGCGTGCGGGTGGTAGGCGCTGCATCGCGGCCGGCGCGGTGCTCCAGCGGAGAGCCGTCAGCGCAGCAGGCTCGAGAAGGCAAGCCGGTCGGCCCGGTAGCAGGCGCACGCGGTGCGCTCGAGGCCGTCGCGGTCGAGCACGGTCAGCGTGCCGCGGACATACCGGATCGTGCCCGCGGCCTGCAGCGCGCCGGCCGCCTGGGTCACGCCCGCACGTCGCACGCCGAGCATGTACGCGAGGAACTCGTGCGTCATGCGGAAGCTGTCCGTATGGGCGCGGTCCTGGCACATCAGGAGCCAGCGTGCCAGGCGCGGACGGATGGCGTGGTAGCGCACGCAGATGGCGGAGGTGGCGAACTGCCGTATCAGCACCGCGACGTAGCGGTCGAGCACCGCCTTGAGGCGCGGGCATTCGCCGAGCTGCTCCCGCAGGTCCGAGGCAGAGATGCGAAGAGCGTCGCCGGCACCCTGAACGACCGCGCGGAACGGCGACTCGCCCACGCCGAGGATCAACTGGGCGCTCACCATGCCTTCGTTGCCCACCATGCCGACCTCGAGGCCGGGTGTGCTCGCAAGCGGCGCGACGACCGAGATGAACCCCCTGGTGGGAAAGTAGGCGAAGGCGGTGTCCGAGTCAGGCGTGTGCAGCACCTGGCCCAGCTTGAGCGCGACCGGCTCGCAGTGGGCGATGAAGTTCGCGCGATCCGCAGCCGGGAGGAGTTCGACGAGGGCGTTGTCCGAATCGGCCGATGCGGTTGTCATGTGCGCTCCGCTCGCGCCGGTGCGCTCGGGTTGGGCTAATGCGCTGACCGCACCGGCAGAAGCCGACTGTACTCGCTCCGGACCACTGCATAGCATCCGCACGCGCGTTGCTCCAGGCCCGGCCGGTTCAGCACCGAGATCCGCCCCCGGCTGTACCTGATGAGCCCCGCGGCCTGCAGCCGGATCGCGGCCTCGGTCACGCCTTCGCGCCGCACGCCAAGCATGTTGGCGATCAGTTCCTGCGTCACCGCCAGTTCATCGCCGCTGAGCCGGTCCAGGCTCATCAGGATCCAGCGGCACAGCTGCTGGTCCAGGGTGTGGTGCCGGTTGCAGACCGCCGTCTGCGAGGTCTGGGCGAGCAGCGCCTGCGTGAATCGCAGCATCGGCCGCCGCACGCTTTCGATGCGGCCGAATTCGTCCTGCAGCACTCTGGCCCTGAGCCGGAACCCCTGGCCGGCGCGCTGGACGACGGCACGGTCTACGCTGGCCAGTCCGCTCATGACCGCCGAGATGCCGACGATGCCCTCCATGCCGACCACCGCGATCTCGGCGGACGCGCCGTTTTCAAGGACGCACAGCATGGAGATGATGGCCGTCGCGGGAAAGTAGACGTACTCGATCGGCGCGCGCGGCTCATGAAGGACGGCGCCAAGCGGCAGTTCCACCGCCTCGAGCTGCCGCAGCCATCGCTCGGCATCGGCCACGTCGAGTGCGGCCAGCAAGCTGTTCTGGCGCGCCTGCGCCAACGTCACCATCGATAAGCCCCCCGGTGCACCCATCGTGCGAACCATTCTTCGCGAAAAACCGCGGATTACCGCGCAAAATGATGCGGATGTCTGTGCGTTAGCGAACATAACGGGGCTCGGGACAGCTCGTTTCCTGGAGGTTGCGCGCGCGGTGCCGGGCGCCGGCCGTATGGTGCGCCCAGCGCACAAGGATGCGGCGCGGCCCTTCCGTGATGCCGCCGGCGGCTGCACCGGCGCGCGCCGTGCCGGGTCAGCGCCGCTTCGCCAGCCAGTTCCAGCCGGCACCCGCGGCCATCAGCACGCAGGTGCCGAGGAACACGGCGCGCATGCCGATGTGCCCGCCCACGAAGCCACCCAGCAGCGGCCCCGCCACCTGGCCGGTGTACTGCGCGGAGGTCGAGTAGCCGAGCATGTTGCCGGCCACGCGCTCGGGCACGTTGTGGCGGATCACGCTGGCGATGCACGGCAGCAGCCCGCCCAGGGACAGCCCCATCAGGAAGCGCAGCGCCACCAGCTGCCAGCCCGAGGTGACGAAGGCCTGCGGCACCAGCAGCAGCGCCGACACCGCGAGGCAGCCGACGATCACGTTCCAGTGGCCCACGCGGTCGGCCAGCTTGCCCAGCCGCGAGGCCGACAGGATGCTGCCGAGCGCGGCGGCCGACATCACCAGCCCCGCCATCATCGTGACCCGGTCCGGGTCGTCGACCAGCGTGGCCACGTAGACGGTGATGATCGGCTCGATCGACATGTTCGCCAGCATCAGCAGCATGCCGGTGAACAGCATGGCGACCAGCGGGCGCTTGTCGGGCACGGCGGCCCAGCCGGCGTCCGGGGCGTCGGCCTTCTTCGACGCGGCGTGCGGCCTCTTCTCTTCGCGGATGAGGAAGGCGGTGGCCAGGAATGCAATGAAGATCATCGCGCCCGCGGCGAAGAAGGTGGCTCGGATGCCGATGAGCGGCGGCAGCACGCCACCCACCGGCGGCCCGACCAGGTTGCCGGCCATGATGGCCGAGGACATCGTGCCCAGCGCCCAGCCGGTGCGCGTCTTCGGCGTCTGCGTGGCCACCAGCACCATCGAGCCCGAGGCGTAGCCGCCCAGCAGCCCGGCCAGCAGCCGCAGGCCGACCAGCTGCCACACGTTGCCCGCGATGCCGATCAGCGCCATCGCCACCGACATGCCCAGGCTCGCGCGGATCAGCATCGGCTTGCGCCCGTAGCGGTCGGCCAGCCGGCCCCAGAGCGGCGCCACGAGTGCCGCGCTCAGGAAGGTGGCGCCGTAGGCCGCGCCCGACCATTGCACGATGGCCGCATGGTCCTTCACGCCGAGCTGCTCGACATACAGCGGCAGGAAGGGCAGCAGCAGCGTCATCGCGATGATGGTGGTGAACGAGCCGAACATGCACACGGCGAGGTTGCGCTGCCAATGGGCGTGTACCGGGCTGGAGGCATCCGCCTCGGCCTGCGAGGTGCCGGGAGTCTGGGAAGGCGTCATGGGAGCGCCCATTGTGTGGCGCGGCTGCCGGGGCGGCGCCTGCCGATTGGCGGTGGCGGCAATCGCGTGGAGCGCTGGCGGGGAGACCGAGGGGCCGAGGTATATCGGCAGCGCCCGGCATGATTTGCAGGGGTAGTTTCGCGGGGGGTACCCCGTCGATCCTGTGTCATGATGAAAAACCCGAAATTTTCCGCGCCCCGGCGCTGCTCGAACGGCGATTCCAACGTGGCTTACCTTGTCGGCCTCCTGATGTTCTTCGCATCCCTGTGCCACGCACAGACGGCGCCCGAGCAGCGCCTGCGCATCGTCGGCGGGCTGGGCGGCGTCACGCAGTACACCCGGCACGAGGAGCAGTTCTGGACGCGCGACCTCTCCACCCTGTCGGGCGGACGCTACACCGCCAGCATCGTGCCCTTCGACCGGGCGGGCGTGCCGGGCCAGGAGATGCTCAATCTCATGCAGCTGGGCGTGGTGCCCTTCGGCACCGCGCTCATGAGCCAGATGTCGCTGCAGTTCCCCGAGCTGGGTGCCGCCGACATGGCCGGCCTGAGCCCCGACATCGCCACGCTGCGCCGCGTGGTCGCCGCTTTCCGGCCTTACCTGACCGAGACCCTGCGTGAACGCTACGGCGTGGAGCTGCTGGCCGTGTACATCTACCCGGCGCAGGAGGTGTTCTGCAACAAGCCGGTGCGCCAGCTGTCGGACCTGGCGGGCCGCCGCACCCGCGTGTCGAGTGCGACGCAGGCCGATTTCGTCTCGGCGCTCGGCGGCACGCCGGTCTACACGGAATTCGCCCAGATCATGGCCAACATGAAGTCGGGCAACACCGAATGCGCCATCACCGGCACCATGTCGGGCCACACGCTCGGCCTGCACGAGGTGACCACCGCCATCTATGCCATGCCCCTGAACTGGGGCGTGGCCGTGTTCGCCGCCAACCGCGAAAGCCTCAACGCGCTGCCGGCCGACCTGCAGGGCCTGCTGCGCAAGGAACTGCCGCGGCTCGAGGCGGCGGTGTGGGCCCAGTCGGAATACGAGACCGAGGAAGGCATTGCCTGCAACACCGGCGCGCCGGGCTGCAGCAAGCCGATCAAGGGGCGCATGGTGGCCGTGCGCCCGTCGCCGCAGGACCAGGTCCGGCGCCGCGAGATCTTCGCGACCCGCGTGCTGCCGG
Source organism: Variovorax paradoxus (assembly GCF_902712855.1). Taxonomy (NCBI): domain Bacteria; kingdom Pseudomonadati; phylum Pseudomonadota; class Betaproteobacteria; order Burkholderiales; family Comamonadaceae; genus Variovorax; species Variovorax paradoxus. The sequence goes on along the minus strand of NZ_LR743508.1, from coordinate 157,707 downwards.
GCTGGGTGCAACGCTGCGGTGCCGTCTGCGCCACGGTCTGGAACCAGACGCTGGGACCGGTGGTCGGCCTGCGCGCGCAGACAGCCCAGTGAAGTCGTACGTTCCGCGCCGGGTGACCGCCATCGTGTATGGCGTGGCGGTGCTGTTTCTCGTGACCGTGGCCGCCGTGGCCACCGCCATCATCTGGGAGGCGCGCCAGAAGGCGATTTCCGACCACGAGAGCCAGGCCATGCGCTTCGTCGGCGGCTCCGAGGCGGCGCTGAACCGCGCGTTGCTGAGCATCGACATGCTGTTGGCCGGCGCGAACGAGCTGCTGCGCAGCGCCACGCACGAGAGCATGGAATCCGTTGTCGGCCAGCGGCAGATCCACCAGCTGCTGGACGACGTGGTCCGGCAGAACCTGCTGGTGCGCCATGTCGCCTTCGTCGACGGCGAGGGCACCGTGATCGCCTCCACCGACCGGCGCGGCGCGGGCCTGCCGCTGGTGCTGCCGCCGGGCTTCGTGGAAGGCGTGCTGGCCAGCCCGGTGTCGACGCTGGCCATCAGCCCGCCCACCGCCAGCTCCGTGACCTCGCAGAAGGTGCTGCTCTTCGCGCGCGCGCTGACGCTGTCGGACGGCACGCGCGTGCTGGCGGTGGCCGAGGTGCAGCTCTCGCTGCTGACGACCATCATGACGCAGGGCGCGGGCATCCGCGGGCTCGAGGTGACGCTCGAACGCGACGCCGGCCCGCTGCTGACCAGCCTGCCGCCGCGCGACGACCTCACCGGCCGGCAGATCGAGCCGCCGCTGCACGAGCAGACCAGCGACGGCAAGCCCTCGCGCATGGCGTCGCGCCTGAGCGGCCTGCCGGCCATCGTCGTGGCGCGGCCGACCCTGCACCGCAACCTGCTGATCGTGGCGAGCATCCCGCTCGAAGCGGCGCTGCAGGACTGGCGCCGCGAGCGCGACCTGATCGCCTGGACCGCCGCGATCATCGGGCTGATGATCCTGGTGGTGGCGCGCTTCACGCACGTGCAGCTGCGCCGGCAGTGGCGCGCGGGCATGGAGCTGGTGCAGTCGAAGGCCACGCTCGACCAGGCGCTGGAATCGATGATCGACGGCTTCATCCTGCTCGATGCCGACAACCGCGTCCTCACCTGGAACCGCAGTTTCGTGCGCATGTTTCCCTGGGTCGAGGCCATGATCGCGCCGCGGCTTCCGTTCCGCCGGATCATGGACGAGACCGCCCGCCACGTGGTGCACCAGCGCGGCCCGGCCGACTGGACCGCCCTCAACGTCCCGCAGATGGCCCAGCCGCACTCCGAACAGGAGGCGCTGCTGAAGAACGGCCAGGTTGTCCGCGCGACGCGCAGCCGCACGCCCGACGGCGGCACCGTGTGCGTGTACCAGGACATCACCGAGAAGCGCCGCCACACGGCCGCGATCGTCGAAAGCAAGGCACAGCTGCAGGCCACGCTCGACGCGCTGCCCGACCTGCTGCTCGAGGTCGGCCTCGACGGCCGCTGCCACGGCTTCCATTCGCCGCGTGCGCCGTTTCCCGGCGCGGAGATCGGCATCGGCGCCGAGGACCCGGTCGGCCGTACCCTGTCCGACCTGCTGCCCGCGGAGGCCGCGGCCGAGGTCATGAGTGCGCTGCACGAGGCCCATATCACGGGCTCGTCCTCCGGCCGCCAGTTCGAGCGGCGCGGCGCGCACGACAAGGCATGGTTCGAGATTTCGGTGTCGCGCAAGTCGGTCGACGGCGAGGTCGACGCGCGCTTCATCGTGATCCTGCGCAACATCACCGAGAGCAAGCTCGCGGCGCGCGAGATCGAGCATCTCGCCTTCTACGACACCCTCACCGGCCTGCCCAACCGCCGCCTGCTGCTCGACCGGCTGAACCAGGCCATCGGCTCCACGGTGCGGCGCTCGCGGCTGTGCGCGCTGCTGTTCCTGGACCTGGACAACTTCAAGACGTTGAACGACGCGCTGGGCCACGACATCGGCGACGTGATGCTCAAGCAGGTCGCGCAGCGCCTCGAGGACTGCCTGCGCGAGGGCGACATCGTGGCCCGCCTGGGCGGCGACGAGTTCGTCGTGATGCTGGACGACCTGAGCGCGCAGGCCGTCATCGCCACCTCGCAGACCGAGACCATGGGCGCGGCCATCCTCGAGCGGCTGAACCAGCCCTACCAGCTCGGCTCGCAGCAGCACCACAGCGCCTGCAGCATCGGCGCCACGCTGTTCGACGCGCAGGATGCGTCGATGGAAGAGGTCCTCAAGCAGGCCGACATCGCGATGTACTACGCCAAGACGGACGGCGGCAACGCGCTGCGCTTCTTCGAGGCCGGCATGCAGACCACCATCACCGCGCGCGCCGCGCTCGAGAGCGAACTGCATGCGGCCATCGCCGCGCGGCAGTTCGTGCTGCACTACCAGAGCCAGATCACCTGCGCCGACCACGTGATCGGCGCCGAGGTGCTGGTGCGCTGGCGCCATCCGGTGCGCGGCCTGCTGCTGCCGCGCGAGTTCATCGACGTGGCCGAGGACACCGGGCTCATCATTCCGCTCGGGCTGTGGGTGCTCGAGACGGCCTGCATGCAGCTGGCCGCGTGGCGCGACGATCCGCACCGCAGCCGCCTCTACCTGTCGGTGAACGTGAGCGCGCGGCAGTTCCGCGAAGAGGATTTCGTCGACCAGGTGCGCCTGGTGCTCGCGCGCACCGGCGCCGACCCCGGCAAGCTCAAGCTCGAACTCACCGAGAGCCTGCTGCACGACAAGGTGATCGACACCATCGGCAAGATGGAGGCGCTGGCGGCGCTGGGCATCCATTTCTCGATGGACGACTTCGGCACGGGCTATTCGTCGCTGTCGTACATGACGCAGCTGCCGCTGAGCCAGATCAAGATCGACAAGTTCTTCGTGCACAGCATCGGCCTGAACCAGAAGGTCGAGCTGATCATCCAGACCATCATCGGCATGGCCCGCAACCTCGAACTCGAGATCGTGGCCGAGGGCGTCGAGACCGTGGAGCAGCGCGACTTCCTGGAGCGCCACGGCTGCCGCGTGTGGCAGGGCTACCTGTTCGGGCTGCCGCAGCCGCTGGAAGCGTACGAGGTCGAACTCGAGCGGCAGTGAGGGCGCGGCGGTGCGCGAGCGCGGCCGCGCGTTCCCCGGCTTGTCATGCCGAACCGCCGGCCTGCTGCACCGGGCGGCGCGGAAACGCTGGCGAACGCGGCGATGGCGGCGATCGCCGGTTCATCCTCCGGAAAAGGAAGCTGCCGCAGGCCGGCAGCTGACGGCATCGCCCACGCGCACTGTGCCGCCCTGCAGCACCCGTGCCGTCAGTCCGCCATGGCCGCGCAGCGCGTTGTAGGCGCCGGGCCCGAGCGCCTCTTCCATGCGCGAACACGGCTCGCAGGGGCCGCTGATGGCCAGCACCACGTCGGCGCCGATGTGCAGCACCATCGGCTGGTCGCGAAAGAGCGAGCGCGCGGCGATCAGGTTCAGGCCGGAGACGACGAAGTTGCGGCGCAGCACCTCGGCGGCCACATCGTCCAGCGCGCAGAGCGAGGCGATCACGGGCAGGTGTTCGGCCTGCATCAGCGTGACCTGGCGCCGTCCGCCCGGCTTCGCGGCCTGGCTGCTGCGGTCGCCCTGCAGGCCGCGGCCTTCGAGCACCAGCGCCTGCGCGACCGATAGCACGGGCGCCCGGCGCGCGGGCCGCAGCAGCACGGCGTCGAGGCGGCCGGGACGGGGAAACTGGCGGGTCAATTCACGGAGGTCGGGCATGCGGCCATTGTGCGCACGCTGCGGCGCATGGCCCTGCCGCGGACCCGGCCGGTCGGGAACGGGTAGGCTCGCGTCCTGAATACCAATCAACCCTCCTTTCAGGACATGGCCATGAAGCGCATCGGCTTGATCGTCTTTCCCGGTTTCCAGGTGCTCGAGCTGGCGGTCATCGCCGCCTTCGAGCTTGCCAACATCCACGCCGGCAAGCCGGTCTACCAGGTCGAACTGCTGTCGGAGGAAGGCGGCATGGTGCGCAGCTCTTCCGGCGTGAGCGCCGACACCCGTCGCTTCGGCACCGCCCGGTTCGACACGCTGCTGATGACCGGCGCGCTCACCCTGCTGCCCACCTCCGAGAAGGTGCGCCGCTACCTGCGCACCAGCCTGCGCCGCGCGCGCCGCGTGGCCAGCATCTGCACCGGCGCCTTCGGGCTGGCGGAGGCGGGCCTGCTCGACGGGCGCCGCGCCACCACGCACTGGGCCTTTGCGCAGGAGCTGCAGCAGCGCCATCCGGCCGTCAAGGTGCAGCCCGACCGCATCTTCACCAACGACGGGCCGGTGTGGACGTCGGCCGGCATGACGGCGGGCATCGACCTGGTGCTGGCGCTGGTGGAAGAGGACCTGGGCGTGGAAACGGCGCGCTACGTGGCGCGCAAGCTGGTCGTGTACCACCGGCGCGCGGGCGGGCAGTCGCAGTACTCCACGCTGCTGGAGCTGCAGCCGCGCTCCGACCGCATCCAGCAGGCGCTGCTGCATGCGCGCGCCAACCTGCGCGACACGCTCTCGGTGGAGGAACTGGCCGAAGTGGCGCACCTGAGCCCGCGCCAGTTCAGCCGCGCCTTCAAGGCCGACACGGGCCAGTCGCCCGCGCAGGCGGTGGAAAGCCTGCGCGTGGAGGCGGCGCGCGCGCTGATCGACGAAGGCAACCTCGCGCTGGGCGTGGTGGCGCGCGAAACAGGCTTCGGCGACCCCGAGCGCATGCGCCGCGCCTTCCTGCGCACCATGGGCCAGCCTCCGCAGAGCGTGCGGCGCACCGCGCGGCAGCAGGCGGGCGCGCTGGCCACGGCCTGAGACACCGCGCGGCGGGCGCCGGCGCCGAATGTCCTGAAAGGTGGCTTATATGACATTTACGCCATCGCCTTACAGCCGCAGACTTCCCCCATGGCCACACATCGACGTGGCATCCAAAGGAAGTTCCATGACTGCAAAGACACAGGGCACCGCCCTCATCACCGGCGCATCGTCGGGCATCGGCGCGGTGTACGCCGACCGCCTCGCACGCCGCGGCTTCGACCTGATCCTGGTGGCGCGCAACCGCGAACGCCTGGCCGCGCTGGCGGACCGGCTGGGCGGCGAGACCGGCCGCAAGGTCGAGGTGCTTGCCGCCGACCTCACCGACAAGGGCGACATTGCGCGCGTGGAAGCGGTGCTGCGCACGCGCGCCGACATCGCGATGCTGGTGAACAACGCCGGCGTGGGCGCCACCGCGCCGCTGCTGGCGTCGGACATCGACACGATGGAAGCCATGATCGCGCTCAACGTGGGCGTGCTCACGCGGCTCACCTATGCCGCGGTGCCGGGCTTCGTGGCGCGCGGCGCGGGCACGCTGGTGAACATCGCCTCCATCGTGGCGATCTCGCCGGAAACGCTCAACGGCGTGTATGGCGGCAGCAAGGCCTTCGTGCTGGCACTGAGCCAGTCGCTGCAGCACGAACTGGCGGACAAGGGCGTGCGCGTGCAGGCGGTGCTGCCGGGCGCCACCGCCACCGGTTTCTGGGACGCGGCCGGACTGCCGCTGCACAACGTGCCGCGCGAATGGGTGATGACGGCCGAGGACATGGTCGACGCCTCGCTCGCGGGGCTCGATCAGGGCGAGCAGGTGACCATTCCGGCGCTGCCGAGCCAGGATGAGTGGAACGCCTTCGAGGCGGCGCGCCGGGCGATGTCGGGCCGGCTGTCGAGCACCTCGCCGGCCGCGCGCTACGGCGTGCGCGCCGCGGCGTAGCCGCGCCTCAGGGTTAAGCCTGTCCCCCTCGCGGTGGACAGACGCCGCGCCCGCGGCTGCTTACGCTCCCGGTCAGACATTCGCCCGGCAACGGGCGCCCTCCGACCTCTGACCTGGGAGCGCATGCGTGAGAGCAGCCACCGGCATCGCGAGCCTGGAAGACATCCGGCAAACCGAATCGGCACCCCATGCGGCCTTCATGCCGCACGCGGATGTGCTCGACGCACTCGAAGACGCGGCGCGCCAGCACCCGCAGCGCCGCGCCATCACCTTCATCCGCAGCGCCGACCCGTCGGAGGCGCCCCTGCACTGGACGCACGCGCAGATGGTGGCGCAGGTGCGCCGCGCGGCGCGCGCGTTCACCGCGCTGTGCGGCGACGACGAGCCGCGCGTGGCCTTCCTGCTGCCGGCCATTCCCGAGGCCTACTTCACGCTGTGGGGCGCCGAGGCGGCCGGCGTGGCCTGCCCCATCAACTACCTGCTGGGCGAGGCGCACATCGCCGAGCTGATCGACGCGGCCCGGGTGAACGTGCTGGTCGCGCTGGGGCCGAACCCCGAGCTGGACATCTGGTCGCGCGTGCCCGGGCTGCGTGAGCGGTGCAGGTCGCTGGCGCACGTGATCGCGGTCGGCGCGGGCGGTGCGGGTGGGCAGGCGCAGGAGCCCGCGGGCGCGCTCGACTTCGACGAACTGCTCGCGCGCCAGTCGGACGCACCGCTGCAGCGCGCGCGCGAACCCGATGCGCACCGCATCGCCGCGCTGTTCCACACCGGCGGCACCACCGGGCGCCCCAAGCTCGCGCAGCACACGCACGGCAACCAGCTGCATGCGGCCTGGGGCGCGGCGCGCATGTACGGCACCACGGCGCACGACGTGGTGCTCAACGGCTTTCCGCTGTTCCACGTGGCGGGCTCCTTCGTGTACGGCCTGTCGACGTTGCTCGCGGGCGGCGAAGTGGTGCTGCCCACGCTGCAGGGCCTGCGCAACACCGCCTTCATGCAGGCCTACTGGCGCTTCGTGGCGCTGCATGGCGTGACGCTGCTGGCGGCGGTGCCCACCGTCATGTCCACGCTGCTGGGCGTGGCGACGCAGGGCGAGGACCTGTCCCGCGTGCGCTGCCTGCTCACGGGCGGCTCGCCGCTGCCGACCGACCTGGCCGACGCCTTCGAACAGAAGACCGGCATCGCGGTGCGCAACATCCTGGGCATGACGGAGTGCGGCGGCGTGATCGCCATCGAACCCGCGGGCGCGCCGCGCGTGGCGGGCTCGGTGGGCTGGCCGCTGCCGTTCACGCGGGTGCGCGTGGCCGACGACACCGGCGCGCCGCTGGCGGGCGGGCAGGAGGGCATCCTGCAGATCCAGGGGCCGAACGTGGGGCCGGGCTACACCGACGCCGGCAACAACGCCGGCGTGCTGGTCGAGGGCGGCTGGCTGGTGACGGGCGACGTGGGCCGTATCGACGCGCAGGGACGCGTGTTCGTCACCGGGCGCTCGAAGGACCTCATCATCCGCAGCAGCCACAACATCGATCCGGTGGTGATCGAGGACGCGCTGATGGCGCACCCCGACGTGCTGCTGGCCGCGGCGGTGGGCGCGCCCGACGAATACGCGGGCGAGGTGCCGGTGGCCTACGTGTCGCTGCGCGCGGGCCGCACCGTCGACAGCGAGGCGCTGGCGGCCTTCGCGCAGGCGCGCATTCCGGAACGGCCGGCGTACCCGAAGGCGATCTTCATCCTCGACGCCTTGCCCGTCACCGCGATCGGCAAGCTCTACAAGCCCACGCTGCGCGCCATGGCGATCCGCTGGGTGGTGGAAGACCGCCTCGCGCGCAGCGCGCTGGCGTCGAAGGTGGAGGTCGATGTGCGCGCGGAGGGCAAGGGGCTGGTGGTGCATTGCACGCTGGCCGGCGGCGGGCCCGACGCCGCGGCGCAGGTGCGTCAGCTGCTGGGCGCGTTCGCGCTGAACTGCCGCCTGCACGACGTGGAAGGAGCCGGGGCATGACCGGCGACATCCGCTACGAGAAGCAGGGCCACGTCGCCACCATCACGCTCGAGCGGCCCGAGGCGCGCAACGCGCTCACGCCGCGCATGCTGTGCCTGCTGGCCGATGCCTTCGTCGATTTCCGCGCCGACGCGCAGCTGCGCGTGGCCATCCTCACCGGCGCGGGCGAGCGGGCCTTCTGCGCGGGCGGCGACCTGGCGACCACGCTGCCGCTGATGACCGGCGACCGCGCGCCGGCCGACGACTTCGAGCGCCGCATGCTCGCCGATCCGCTGGTGCTGGCGGCTTCCTCGCTGCGCGACTTCGCGCTGCACAAGCCGGTGATCGCCGCCATCAACGGCGCCTGCATGGCCGCGGGCTTCGAGACCATGCTGGGCACCGACATCCGCGTGGCCGCCGCCCATGCGAGCTTCGGCCTGCCCGAAGTGCAGCGCGCGCTGATCCCGTTTGCGGGTTCGATGGTGCGGCTGCCCCGGCAGATCGGCCATGCGCGCGCGATGGAATTCATGCTCACCGGCCGTCCCATGGACGCGCAGGCGGCGCTGCAGTGCGGGCTGGTCAACCACGTGGTGCCGCCCGAGCGGCTCATGGAGAAGGCACGCGAGATCGCGCTGCAGATCGCCGGCAATGGCCCGCTCGCCGTGCAGGCGGTGAAGCAGACCGCGACGGAAGCCAACGGCGTGCCGCTCGATGTCGGCTACCGGCTCGAGGACCGCGCGAAGAAGGCCGTGTTCGCCAGCGCCGATGCGCGCGAAGGGCCGCGCGCCTTCATGGAGAAGCGCAGCCCCGGCTACACCGGGCAGTAGGCAAGCGGCGGCGGGCGCGCCGGCGGATTCGATTCAAGACCAACGGAGACAAACCCATGAACCACAAGCAGATGACCCGCAGAGGGTGCCTCACCGCTGGCGCCGCGGCGTCCCTGGCCACACTGGGGGCAGCGGCCTTCCCGCCGCTTGCGTTCGCGCAGGCGTACCCGTCGCGGCCCGTGCGGCTCGCCGTGGGCTTCGCGCCGGGCGCCGGCCCCGACGTGCTCACGCGCGTGCTCGGGCAGCGGCTGGGCGAAACCATCGGCCAGCCGGTGGTCATCGAGAACCGCGCGGGGGCGGGCGGGCAGATTGCCGCGCAGTTCGTCGCCAAGAGCCCGGCCGACGGCTACACGCTGCTCATCGCCGACGTAAGCGCCATCAGCATCGCGCCCGCCGCGTTCTCCAGACTGGCGTACGACCCGGTGCGCGAGCTGGTGCCGGTGTCGGAGGTGGTGCGCACCGACTTCATCCTGGTGGTGCCCAACAACTCGCCCGCCAGGACGGTCGCCGACTTCGTGAAGATGGCAAGGGCCGAGAAGGACAAGGTCAACTTCGGCACCTTCGGCGCGGGCACGCCGGGGCATTTCGGCGCCGAGATGTTCGCGGAGCAGGGCGGCTTCAAGGTGGAGCCGGTGCACTTCCGCGCCACCGGCGACGCGGTCACGGCCATCATCGCGGGCGACGTGCAGGCGGCCTTCGTGTCGACCGCGCTGGCCATGGCGCAGGTCAAGGGCGAGAAGATGCGCGCGCTGGCCACCACCGCGCCGCAGCGCTTGCCGCTGCTGCCGGCCGTGCCCACATTCACCGAATCGGGCTTCCCCAAGGCCGATTTCTCCGCCTGGTTCGTGCTGTTCGCGCCGGCAGGCACGCCGCAGGCGGTGCTCGACAAGCTCAACGCGCAGGCGGTGGCCGCGGTGCAGGCGCCCGAGGTGCGCCGCCGGCTCGAGGAGGCCGGCTTCAGCATCGCGGGCACCAGCGCGGCCGATGCGCGGCAGATGATCGCGGCCGAGGCGGTGCGCTGGCAGAAGGTGGTGGCGGCCACGGGCTTCAAGGGAGACTGAGGTGACGGCCCGCATGCATCCGTCGTGGCGCCAGGCTGCGTTCGCCGCGGCGGCCCTGCTCGCCGCCGGCTGCGGCAGCGTCGATCGCGGCACGCCGGTGGCGGGTGCGCCGGTGGCCTGCGCGGGGCTGGCTTCGGTGGTGCCGGCCGGCACGCGGCTGGTGCTGAGCGAGACCGTGCCCGCGGGCGAGATCCAGCTGACCGGCGTGCAGCCCGGCGCGCCCGGCTCGAAGGCGCCGGTGCCGGCGCATTGCCATGTGCAGGGAAAAATCGCCGAGCGCACCGGCATCGACGGCAAGCCTTACGCCATCGGCTTCGACCTGCGCATGCCCGCGGACTGGAACGGCCGCTTCTTCTTCCAGGGCGGCGGCGGCACCGACGGCACGCTGCGCGACGCGGTCGGGCAGCTCACTGGCGGCGGGAACACCGGCAACGCCCTGATGCAGGGCTACGCCGTGGTGTTCACCGACACCGGCCACCTCGACGAGCCCGGCCCCGACGGCCCCTACCGCTTCGGCCTCGACCCGCAGGCGCGGCTGGACAACGGCTACAACTCGATGGCGCAGACCGGCCGCGTGGCCAAGGCGCTGATCGCCGCGCACTATGCGAAGCCGCCCGGGCGCTCGTACTTCGTCGGCTGCTCCAACGGCGGGCGGCAGGCCATGATGATGGCGCAGCGCTATCCCGACATGTTCGACGGCGTGATCGCCTCCGCGCCGGCCTACCGCGTGCCGCTGGCTTCGGTGCAGGCGGTGTACGACACCCAGCTCTACGCCAGGGCCGCGGCGGAGAACGCGCTGGCGGCCGATGGCCGGCCGGTGCTGTCGGCCGCCTTCTCGCCGGCCGACATGAAGCTGCTGACCACCGAGGTGCTGAACCGGTGCGACGCGCTCGACGGTCTGAAGGACGGCATCGTCGACAACTGGCCCGCCTGCAGGTTCACGCCCGAGGCGCTGCGCTGCACCGGCGCGAAGACGGCGCAATGCCTCACCGGCACGCAGGTCGATGCGCTCTCGAAGTCCTTCGCCGGGCCCAGGGACGCGAACGGCCGCGCCATCTACAGCGACTGGACCTTCGACGCCGGACTGCATTCCACCGAATGGACGCGCTGGAAGTTCGGCGACGCGCGCGGCGCCGTGCCCAACGCGCGCAACATCACGCTGATGACCGGCGCGCTGGCGATGGTCTTCAGCACGCCGCCCACCGTCACCGCCGACTTCTACGGCCATGCGCTCGGTTACGACGTGGCGCGCGACAGCGCCAAGGTGTCGGCGGTCGACGCGACCTTTCCGCTGTCGGCCATGCAATGGGAGGTGCCCGACTCGCCGGATGTCGACGCCTTCGCGCGCCATGGCGGCAAGATGCTGTTCTTCCACGGCGTGAGCGACCCGGTGTTCTCGGTGAAGGACACGGTGCGCTACCTCGACCGGCTGCGCGAACGCTACGGCGAGCGCACGGACGGCATGGCGCGGCTGTTCACCGTGCCCGGCATGGCGCACTGCTCGGGCGGCCCCGCGACCGACCAGTACGATGGCCTGAGCGCGCTGGTGAACTGGGTCGAGAAGGGGCAGCCGCCCGAACGCATCGTGGCGCGCGCCCGGCCCGAGAACCGCGACGTGACCACGCCTGGCCGCACCCGGCCGCTGTGCCCCTGGCCGAAGCAGTCGCGCTACCGGGGCAGCGGCAGCATCGAGGATGCAGCCAGCTTCGGTTGCAATTGAGGCGCCCGGACAGGGTCAATCCCGATGGAAGATCGCGACCGCGCCGGTAGCTTGAGCGCATGGACCTGATTCCCCTCAAGCGGCAGCCCGGGCCGCCCGCCGGCGCTGGCATCGGCGAAGGTGCGCCCGAGCGCGCGAGCCTCGCGCTGGCTGGCGTGATCGGCTGCACCGGCCAGCCCGACTTCAGCGCCAAGGCCCTGGCCGAGCTGAACCGCATGCTGCCCATGTGCTGGATGTCGATCTACAAGCTGTATCCGCATGCGCCGCCCGAGAGCTACGGCGGCGGCGCCTTCGGCATCGCCGACGGCACGCGCGACTCCTGGCGCGTGTACCGGCGCGGCCTCTACAGCCGCGACCGCACCTTTCTCCCGGCCCGCGAAGTGACCCGGGGCGGCGGCGCGGCCGTCACGCGCTGGCATGCGCGGGAGATCCCGCTGGAGCATCGCAAGGCGATCTACATCCGCCACGGCCTGCGCGAGCGTGTGTCGCTGGTCGAGGGCGACGCATCGGGCGCGGTGCTGGCGGTGAATCTCTACCGGGGCATGGAACAGCCGTCCTTCCGCGACGACGAGGTCGACCTGCTCTGCAGCCTCGCGCCACCGCTGCTCGCGACGGTGCAGTTGCACCTGCGGCTCGCCGCGCCGCAGCATGTGGGCGAGGCGCAGGCCGACGACGTGGTGGCGCTCAGCCCCGAACCGTCGGCACTCGCCGACCTGCCGCGCCGCGAGCGCGAGGTGTGCCAGCGGCTGCTGCGCGGCTGGACCTACGACGGCATCGCGGCCGACCTCGGCATTTCCGCGGGCACGGTGAAGACCTACCGCAATCGCGCGTTCGAGCGCCTGGGCCTGCACCACCGCAACGAGCTGTTCGCCAGGGCGCTGGCCGAGGCGGCCTGCGCTCCAGCCGCCTCTGCTGCGGTTGCGCCTGCAGGCGGCCGACGCGCGGATTCCGCGTAATTGTCAACTCGTGAAACAATCTGGTCAGGAAGGGACGTGCGTGGCGCGCGGCTCCAAACAGCTAGGCGTGGACAGATCAGATGGTTTCCGGCTCAGAATTTCTGGCGCAGGCATTGATGGCGCACGGTGCTTCGGCCGTGTGCGGCTACGACGCCGCGGACCGGGTCACCTTCTGGAACGAGCGTTTCCTCGTCTTCTTTCCCGAGCTGGCAACCTTCCTTCAGGTAGGCACGCCTTACCTGGACACGCTGGAGCCCTTCCTGGCGCTGCAGCATCCCCAGGCCTCCGCGCTGGAGCGCGCCGACGAGGTGCGCAACGCGCTGTTCCGGCATGTGCACGAGGAAGGTCCCGTGCAGTACCAGCGCGCCGACGGGCGCTGGCTGGAGCTTCGGATGTTTCCGCAGCCCGACGGCGGGCGCGTCAAGATCTGGTCGGACGTGTCGGCGCAGAAGGCGCCCGGCAGCGAAGGCAGCCTCCTGCAGGGGCTGATGGCCGTGGCCAACGTGGGCCTGATCGTCCATGACGCCGCCGGCGTGCTGCGCTACGTCAACTCGCGCTACTTCTCCGAGCATTTCCTGAGCCTGATCCAGCGTGTGCCCTCCATCGAGCGGCGCGGCCGGCAGCAGGGCGGCTACTGGGCGAAGTTCAGGGACATCTTCGGCGACGACGAAACCTTCGAGGAACTGTGCGACAGCACCGAATGCGGTCCGCTGGCGGCACCGGCGACCATGCGCGCGCGCAACGGCCGCTTCTACCGCGTGCAGGAGCAGGCCTGGGACCAGGGCGGCACCGCCTGCGTGTGGACCGACGTGACCGAGCTGGTGCAGCGCGAGAACGCGCTGCGGGCCGCGCACCGGGAGCTGTCGCTGCTGAACCGGCGGCTGATCGACCTGTCGGAGACCGACGCCCTCACCGGCTTGCCCAATCGCCGCCGCTTCAACACCGCGATCCAGTCCGCCCAGGCCGCGGTGCGCGGCGGGGCGCATGCGTCGGTGGCCATCATCGACCTGGACTTCTTCAAGTCGATCAACGACCGCTTCGGCCATGACGTCGGCGACGTGGCGCTGGTGGAGGTCTCCCGGCGGCTGCGCGCGCTGGTTCCCGGCGAAGTGCCCATCGCGCGGCTCGGTGGCGAGGAGTTCGGGCTGGTGTTCGAAGCCATGCCGCTGCTCGAGGCGCATGCCTGCGTCGAGGCCGTGCGGCAGTCGTTCTCGGAGCACCCCTTCATGTCCGAGTCCGAATCGCTGTCGCTCACCGTGTCGATCGGCATCGCGCCGCTCATGGCCGAGCGCGAAGCGAGCGCCTCGCTCAAGGAGGCCGACATGGCGCTGCTGCGGGCCAAGGCACGCGGGCGCGACTGCGTGGTGCTCGCCGGCCAGGCCGCGGCCGGGCAAGGGACGGGCGCAGCCGATGCGCAAGGTCCGGGCGCGGCGCTCCTGGCGGCGGGTGTCTTCGCGGACGAAGCCGGCCTGGACGCGACAGGCCTGCGCGACAAGTACGCGCCGGCGGCAGAGCATCCGGCCTTCGCATTCGCGAACTGGGAAAAGGCGGTGCGCGACGGCACCACGCTCGACCACTACTGGGGCTGGGTCGAATACCAGATCTCGGCCAGCCAGCAGGCGCCCGAAACCGAGTAGGACACAACAGGCCCGCACCGGTATGCCCGGTGGCGTCAGCTCCTGCGCCGCCAGCCCAGCGTGCGTTCCAGCAGGCCGCGTGACGGCGCGGTGCCCGCGACGTCCGGCGCCGGCGCACAGGGCGGGTCCGCGGTGCACAGCGGTGCGGCCAGCGACGACGCCGCGATCTGCCCGAGCGTCTCGAACAGGTAGCGCTGCGGCGCCACGCGGTAGCCCAGCAGCATCTCGGTCTGCTGCACTGCGCGCTGCGCGAGCAGCGAGTCGCCGCCGAGCTCGAAGAAGTTGTCGCTGGCGCGAATGTCACGCACATCGATGCGGATCACATCGGCCCAGACCTGCGCCAGCCGCGCCTGCCCGGGCTGGACCAGGTGCGGCGTGCTTCTTGCGGTGGGCGTGCCGGAAGCCGGCATGCTCATTGCGCCCACGACGCTCGCGGTGTCGACGGCCTTTGCACCCGTGCCCGCCAGCCGCTGCTGCAGGTAGGCCGCGCTGGCGGAACCCTCGGCGCTGGCGATAGAGGCAAGCGCGGCTTCGGGCCGGTCGGCTGCGCGCTGCAGCAGCTCGAGGTAGCGCTCGCGCAGCAGGGTGCCGGTCTCGTGGAGGTAGATCGCGCTGTTGCAGACCAGTGCGCCTTCGAGCCCGTGTGGCCGGTCGACCAGGCGCAGCGCGATGTCTTCCGTGGCGCCGCGCTGCATCAGGTGCATGGCCTGTGCCGGCAGGCCCGCGAGGCGATGCGGGCCGTCGCTCGCGTCGCGGAAGGAGAACTTCCACGGGCTGGCCGCCACGAAGCGCTCGAAGGGCGCGTGCTGGTAGGCGGCGAGCGTCCGCAGTTCTTCCTTCACGCCCTGCACGAACTGCGGCAGCGACTGGCGCATGTCCACCTTCAGCGATGCCGGCGGCAGGTTGTCGAAAAGGCCCATCACGCCGCGGGCCCCGGGCTGCTGGCGGCCGTCCACCGGATGGGCGATGGAGATGGCCTCGGCACCCGTGGCGTGGCCCAGCGTGAGGGCGTAGATGCCGAAAGCCAGCTCGCCGAGCGTCGCGTCCATGCCGCGCGCCACGCCGCGCAGGCGCTGCGTGGCGGCAAGGCCGAGGCCGATGCGTTGCGCGCCGCCGCGTCCGTGGCGGCCCGCCCGGCGCGGCAGGTCGGTCCGGGCCGCCGGCACCGGCGCGGCGGCGGCCCGGTGGCGCCAGAAGCCGAGTTGTTCCTCGAAGGCCGGTTCTTCCATCCACTCGGCCAGCCATTCGGCATGGTCGCCGTGCGTGGCGCCGATGGGCGGCAGCGGCTGCGCACCTGCGTGCAGGCCCGCACCGAAGGTGGCGGAGAGCTCGCGTGCCAGCACGTCGAACGAACTGTCGTCCCACACCAGGTGGTGCGCCACGAACACGAAGGCGTGGTCCTGCTCCGCGAGACGGAACAGCGCCGCGTGAGCCATCGGCGCACGGTGGATGTCGATCGGCCGGTCGGCCAGTTCCTGCATGCGATCTAACAGCTCGGCCTCGCGCTGATCGGCTGGCAGGTGGCGCAGGTCGACCAGCGGCAGCGGCAGCTCGGCATGCGCGGCGATCGACTGCAACGCGACGCCGGTGTGCGGATCGGCCTCGATGCGCGTGCGCAATGCGGGCTGGCGGCGCACGCTGTCGCGCAGCGCCGCCTCGAAGCGCGCCGTGTCGAGCTCGCCGACCAGCCGCTGCGCGCAGGGCATGTTGTGAAAGGCGCGGCCGGGGTGCTCCGCCTCCAGCTTGCGGATGCGTTCCTGGGCCGGGGTCAGCGGCGCGCTCCGGCGGTCGGGGCGGCATGCCGGTGGAGGCCTCGACGCGGCCGGCATCGCAGCCGAAGGCAACGGCACGGCGTGCGGTGGCGGCAGCGATGCACGGTCGACCTTGCCGTTGGGCAATGTCGGCAGCGCGGCGAGCATGACCATGTGCTGCGGCACCATGTACGAAGGCAGGCGCTCGCGCAGGTGCTGCGCCAGCGCGCGGCGGTCGGGTGCGGCACCGGGTGCCAGTGCCAGGTAGGCCACCAGCCGCACGTCGCCCGGATGGTCCTCGCGCGCCACCACCACGCTGCGCGACACGCCCGCGTATTCGTTGCAGCGCGCCTCGATCTCGCCGGGCTCGATCCGGTAGCCGCGCACCTTCACCTGGAAGTCGAGCCGGCCCATGTGCTCCAGCAGGCCGTCGTTGCGCCAGCGGCCGCGGTCGCCGCTGCGGTACACGCGGGTGCGCGTGCCCAGGATGTCGACGTCGACGAAGCGCTCGGCCGTGAGCTCGTCGCGCTCGAGGTAGCCGAGCGTGACGCCCTGGCCGTCGATGCATATCTCTCCCGGCACGCCGACGGGGCAGGGCTGCAGTTCGCCGTCGAGGATCCACACGCCGGTGTTGTCGATGGGCCGGCCGATCGACACGCCGCGCGACGCCACCGCGTCGCGCTGCATGGCCCATGCGGTCGACCACACCGTGGTCTCGGTCGGTCCGTAGAGGTTCCAGAGTTCGGTGCAGCGCTCGAGCAGTTCGAGCGCCAGCCGCGCGCGCACCGGTTCGGCGCCGATCCAGCCGCGCAGGCCCGGCCCTGCGCCGATGCGTCCCTGCCATCCGGCCTCGAGCAGCAGCTGCCACATGCCGGGCGTGGCCTGCAGGACGGTGATGCGCTCATCGTCCAGCATCGCGCGCAGCAGGCGACCGTCCATGGCGACATCGCGCTGCACCAGCACGATCTCTGCGCCGGCCGCCAGCGGCAACAGCACCTCCGGCACCGCCATGTCGAACGACAGCGTGGTCACGGCCGCGAGACGGTCGCCGGGCCCGATGCCGGGCGCCTGCTGCATCGACTGCATCAGGTTGGCGACCGCACGGTGCGGCACGCACACGCCCTTGGGCTTGCCGGTGGAGCCCGAGGTGTAGATCACGTAGGCGATGTCCTCCGGGTGCGCGTCCTGATCGCCGGGCGGCAGCGCATGCGCGGGGCCGGTGCGCCATCCGGCCTCGCGGTCGAGCTCGAACACGCGCGCGGCCGCGTCGACGCACCATGCGCGCGGCGCCGAGGCGACGCCCGACGATGTCAGCAGCAGGCTGAACGCGGCGTCCTCGGCGTAGTAGTCGAGCCGGGCCTGCGGAAAGCTCGGGTCCAGCGGCACATAGGCGGCACCCGACTTGAGCACGGCCAGCAGCGCGACCATCATGTCGATGCCGCGTTCCAGGCACAGCCCCACGCGCTGGCCGCGGCCGATGCCGCGCTCGCGCAGCGCGTGTGCCAGCCGGTTGGAGAGCGCGTCGAGTTCGCCGTAGCTGCAGCGGCGGGAGCCGTCCTGCACGGCAGGGCGGGTGGGGTCGTGCGCGGCCTGCGCGGCGAAACCGGCGTGCGCGAAAGGCTCGCCGGCCAACGGGGTGCGCGGCGGCTGCAGCGCGGCGAGCACGGAAGCCGCCTCTGCCGACAGGACCTCGAGCCGGCCGATGGGCAGCCCCGGCGCCTGCGCGACCGAACGGATCACGCACTCGAAGATCTCCAGCCAGCGCTGCACGCTGGCCTCGTCGAACAGCTGGGCGTCGTAGCGCGCCTCGGCCACGAGGCCGGCGTGGAAGGTCCGCAGGTCCAGCGCGAGCTCGAAGCTGTCGCCTTCGTCGCTGTCGCCGATGTCGCCGTCGAAATCGAAGCGCACGCTCGCGGGCGACGACGGCCCGGGGGGCGCACTGCGCATTGCCGCATGGCACTCGGCCACGAGCGTGTCGAAGGACAGTTGCGCGTGCGTCGCGAGGCACAGCGCCCGGGTGCCCGATGCAACGCCGACCACGATGAAGCCCTGGGCCGTCAGCCGGTACAGCGTGGCGACGAAGGCACCGAGCAGCCCGTCGAACAGGTCGCCGCCGGCCTGCGCGCCGGCCGTGCGCAGCGCGGTGGCCAGCCGCGGCTCGATCGTGCGCTCGGTGCGCCGCAGGTCGGGCGCAGGCACCGCGGGCCTCGGGCGGTCCAGCGGGAGTTCGAGCACAGGAAGCGCCGTGGCAACGGCTGGGTGGGGTGGGTGGGGCGCTGCGCTCATGCGCCAGCCCTCGCGCGCAGACCGAATGCGATCGACACAGATTGGTTTTCCATGCTGCCAGACACAGAGAAATGGGGTTGGGTCGACAGAGGACGTGCGCGCAAGCCCTCCGATGTTTGGCGTCATCCTAGGGTGTTTGTTAGGACGGACGTACTACTCGCACGAGCGAGTTACATCGAGAAATGGTCGTTGCGAAAACGTACTACCCAATACCGTCTGCATGGGTTACCTGAACGGCAGCTGAACAATGCCGAGCGCGATGTGCCCCGGATTTGCGCCGTGCCGCGAGCCTCTCCGCCGGGGCTGCCGACATGACGAAGGACGCGACAAGGACCCGAATACACGGCCCTTCCTGCACGTGGGCAGGCGTCACCCGCACGCGGCACTATGGCGTGCCGCTGCGTACCGCCCTGCGCATCAAAGGTCTTCGATGACCAGCGTGCGATAACGCTGAGCCATGGCATACGGCACGGTGCGCACCGCCTCCATCATGCGTTCGGCCGTCTCGCTGTCGTGCGTCTTCACGAGCAGGGCGGTGTGGCCTTCCATGGCGAGCTTGGTGTAGGCCCGCACGGTGGCGCCTTCGGTGCCCGCCGAAGGCAACGGGTCGTCGGCCTGCGCGACCGTGGGCGTGATCTGCGACAGGATCGCCTTGGGCGGGATGAGGAAGATGTCGTCGGCGCTCATGCCGCCGTCGATCAGGCGCTGGCCCACGCTCAATGCATCGGCTTCCTTGGCGAAGAGCACCATGGAGTAACCGCTCGGATAGAACGCGCCGCCGATGGTGGCGCGCATGCTGGGGTCGAGACTGAAGGTTTGCATCGTGGCTCCTGGTTGCTTGTACTGGGCACTGGATCGGATGGGTGCCGCCTCCTCGCGCTTCGGACCGCGCCCCGTCAGGGTTCGTCGCGAAGCTTCAGAAATGGCCCTGCGCGTCGCCCGTGCGGCCGTGAACCCACTGCATGGCATGCAGTTTTGCGTGCCTCAGGGCTTCGCCCGGCGTGCCATGCAGGCGGAGTGCGTCGGGCACCGGCTCGATCCTCGACACGGGTTCGTCGGCATGTTCGAGTTCGGCCGCGTACCGACCATCGCCCTCGGGCAGTGCCCTGCAGATGAAGGCGTGCTCCCAAAACTCGACGCGTTGCTCCAGATTCATGACTTGCCTGTTCCTTGGTGGTTGGACTGAATGCCGGGTCAATCTACGGCCGCACGTTCGGCGCAGGCGTAGGACAGCTACGCTCGCGCTTGGCCGAAAGGGCCAGCGGTCCGGCGTCGTCGAACTGCGTGCAGCCGCATGGGACATGGATGGCGCCGAGAACCGGGCTTGGGTGTGGGTCCTGGGTCTTTGCAGGCACGGCGCGCATCGCGCTGCGCGCGATGACGAAGGATTTCAAAGGGTCTTGTCGATCAGCCATCGCACGACCTCCCAGCGGTAGGCGTCCTGGCTGGCCGCGTCGCTGAGCTGGTGGTCGGCCGACTTCAGGATCACATGCTCCAGCGATCGTGCGTGCCGGAACGCGAGGCGGTAGCTCTCGATGACCGGCGGTGGAATCACTTCGTCGTTCTCCGAACACACCAGCAAGACATGCCCGCGGAACAGGCTGCCGAACGCCAGCACGCCCACCTGCGCCGGCGTGTGCACGCGCTTGCGGAAGCGCCGCAGCGCTTCGACGTCATTGCTCTCCTTGGCCTGCAGCCAGGTGTCGTCGGGGTAAAGGGCAGGGGAGCGCAGCACCAGCATGTCGATGTTGCGCAAGCCCGTCAGGTGCGCGGCGATGTAGCCCCCGAAGCTGAAACCGAGGACGGCGCTCACGCACGGGCCCGGAGCCTCTTGCGCGTTCAGCGCGTCGAAGTCGGCGGTCGCTAGCGCGAGTGCCTCGGCCGGCGAGACCCGTGCCCGCGCAGCCGCCGGCCATTGCGCGTCGGGCAGGTTGGCGCGCCGGCATGTCCAGCCCAGCGGTTGCAGCGCCGCCTGCAGATGATCGAACTGGACGTGTCCATCGTCTTCCCACCCGGGACATGCGAGCAGGCGCCGCGACGGATTCAGTGGACGGGTGCGCATGGAGAGACGAGGTACAGGACCCCACAATCGAACGCACGGCCGCGGGTTCGCCGCAGCCGCGCGGGCTCAGGCATCGGCATCGGGCTTGATGAAGCCTGGTGCATTGGGATCCTTTCCCGGCGCGGACCCGGTGTCCTCGTCGGTCGCCTCGTCGGTCACTTCCTCGCTGTCGCCATCGGGCGTCTCGAGGTCGTTGGCGCGCGTCTGCGCTTCGGTCGGCCGTGTGTCCGCGCCGGGAAATGGCCAGGGCTTTTCAGTGTTCGTCATGTCGTTCGCCGGTCGCTGCGGCTCCGGTTGGTGAAGGGTTGTTCCTCGCATCGGGTCGACGCGCTATGACTTGGCGCTGTGACTTGGCTTGACGCGCGTACAGTCGATGTGAGGACCAAGGTAAGCGCGCGCAGGACCTTGCCTGTAGGCCACTGCCGAGGCGTGTCGTGGGATGGGACGGGTTCGGCCGCTGAAGCGCACGTCTGCTGGCTTGTCACTTCGGCGATGCATCGATCCGATACAGTGCACAGGCCTTGCCGAAGCACCCGGCCACGTCCGCGGTTGCAGGGCCGACGCCAGTGCCCCTGGCCGCGCACCGACCCATCTTCCGACGCCATCCCCATGCTGCAACGCCTCGCTCCGAACCTCCTCGCATCGCACGCCGCATCGGGCGTTGCCCTCGCGTGCATGCTGGGCGCCTCGATGGCGCTGCCCGCGGCCGCGCAGCCGAGTCCTTCGGCGAGCGCTGCGCCGATGCGCGTGCAGTCGGACCTCAAGGACATCCGCATGAGGGCGCTTGCCGCCCTGCCCAGGGCCGGTGGCAGCGCGAGCGAGCGCGACGGCTGCCCCTGGCGCGTCATCCAGCCGAAGTCTGCAGCCGCCCGGCAGGTCGCGGCCCAAGGTTGGGCAGTGACGTCGGACCTGCCGCTGGGCGCGTATCGCGCCGTCGCCTTCGCGGGCCGGATGGAGCCGGCCACCAGCGGCACCTGCAACATCACGCAAGGCAACGTGGGGGTGTTCGACGGCGACAGGCTGGTGGCGCTGGCCTACGGCAAGTCGCCGGAGGACGCGGCCATCGGCCATCTCACGGCGCTCGCGGACGGTGCGGTGCGCGTGTGGGACGGCGACATCATCGGCTCGCCGGTCGGCGATCTGCGCGTGGACGCCGACGGTGCCTTGCACCTCGGCAGGATGGCCGACGAAGACGCGGTCTGCCAGGGCCGCGCGAAGCTGCCGAACCTCTACGGCATGCCGATCGACAAGGCGCGCAAGGCGCTGGCTGCGAAGGGCTGGAAGCCGGTGCGTGCCAGGGCGGACGGCGAATGGCGGCAGGGGGCGTTCATCCGGCGCGGCATCGTGGAGGCCGAGTCGTGTTCCGGCACCGGCCTGGCTTACTGCCGCTTCGGCTACAGCGGTCCTGCGGGCACGCTGTCGGTGGTGACGGCCGGCGAGAACGATCTCCCTGGTGTCGTCGGCTACGAGGCAGGCTGCCGCTGAAAGAACGGCCGCGCAGAGGCCGAGCCGCATCGCGCGGCGCGTAGTCACAAAGGCCTCGCTGCATCGGCGATGGCTGTAGTACTTGCTTCCGATATTCCCGGCCGCCCGTGTCGGTTGAAGCTTGTCGCGAGGCGCAACGCCGATTAAAAGGGCTCATCAAACACTTGGATGTGGCCCGCACCGGGCCCACGGGAGACCCAAGACAATGACTCGCAGCTTCATCGCCCACACCGAGCTGGGCGAGCGCCTGAAATTTCGTTCCATGACAGGCCAGGAGCGGATCTCCACACTCTTCGAATACAGGGTCCGCCTGATCAGCGACTCGGCGGGCATCGCGGCCAAAAGCGTGCTCGGCAAGGACATGAGCATCGAGGTGAACCTGTCCACGGAACTCGGCGGCGCGGGCAAGCGCTTCCTGAGCGGACAGGCCACCCGCTTCACCTACATCGGCAAGGACGATGGCGACATGCACATCTACGAGGCCGAGTTGCGGCCTTGGCTCTGGTATGCGACGCGCCGTTCGGACTTCAAAATCTTCCAGTCCATGACCGCGCCGCAGATGCTGCACGACGTGCTGGGCCGCTATGGCTTCTCCATCGAGGACCGGTTCAGCGGCAGCTACCGCACATGGGACTACTGCGTGCAGTACGACGAGACCGACTTCGGCTTCGCGAGCCGGCTCATGGAACAGGAAGGCCTGTACTACCACTTCGAGCATGCGCAGGGCAGCCACAAGCTCGTGCTGTGCGACGGCCCGGCCTCGCACACCGCATTGCCCAACGGCCCCGGCAAGATCCCCTACCACGCGGGCGTGCTGGCTGCGCAGGTGCTCGAGCAGGACTTCATCGACACTTGGCAGCACCGCGAAGACGTGGCCTCGGGCCTGTTCGCCGCGAACGACTACGACTTCACGAAGCCCAACGCCGAGATCGACACCGCGCGGCAGCAGCGCGCGGGCCACGAGCGCGACGACTACGAACTCTACGAATGGCCGGGCGGATACACCGAACTGGGCGACGGCGAGAACTACGCGCGCGTGCGCATCGAGCAGCAGGGCGCGCGGCGGGAGCTCATCACCGGGCACGGCCCGTTGCGGCACATGGCGCCGGGCCACACCTTCGAGCTGGCGCGGCACCCGAGGTCGCAGGAGAACGGGCGCTTCCTGATCGAGGCCGTGACCTTCGATTTTCAGGAGAACGCATTGCGGCAGGTCGGCGCGGCCGATGCCGACTATGCCGAGGGCACCAGCGGCACGAGCTACCGGCAGACCTTCGAGGTCCTGCCGGAGAAAGCGAGCTATCGCGCGGCGCGGGTGACGCCCAAGCCGCGTACCACCGGCCCGCAGACCGCGGTGGTCGTCGGCCCTGCGGGCGAGGAGATCTACACCGACGAGTACGGCCGCATCAAGGTGCAGTTCCACTGGGACCGCTACGGCAAGATGGACGAGCACTCCTCGTGCTGGATCCGCGTGTCGCAGACCTGGGCCGGCAGCAACTACGGCACCATGCACGTGCCGCGCATCGGCCAGGAAGTGATCGTCGATTTTCTCAACGGCGACCCCGACCATCCCATCGTGACAGGGCGGGTCTACAACGCGGCGCAGATGCCGCCCTGGGAGCTGCCGGCGCACAAGACGCAGTCGGGCATCCTCACGCGCTCGTCGCAGGGCGGCACGCCCGGCGACGGCCTGAGGGACTCGCCCGGCACCGCCAACGCGCTGCGCTTCGAGGACAAGGCCGGCCAGGAGCAGCTGTGGCTGCACGCCCAGAAGGACCAGCTCACCGAGGTCGAGCACGACGAGGACAAGTGGGTCGGCAACGACCGGCGAAAGACCATCGACCGCGACGAGTTCAACACCGTGCACCGGGACCGCACGGAGGTGGTGGACCGCAACGAGAAGATCGACGTGCACGGCTGGCGCACCGAGGAGGTCGACCTCGATGAGACGATCACCATCCACCAGAACCGCAAGGAGCGGGTGGACCTGAACGAGACCATCTCCATCGGCAGGTTCAAGATGCAGACGGTGGGCATCGGCTACACGCAGAACGTCGGCGTGTTCAAGGTCATTTCCATCGGCGTGTCCTACATGGAGAACATCGGCGTGAGCATGATGACCAACGTGGGCAAGACGCAGGACCTCAACGTCGGCGAGAAGCAGACGGTGCAGGTCGGCCAGGTGCGCGAGACGGACATCGGGAAGAACGACACGCTGAGGGTCGGCGACACCCTCACGGTGCACGGCAGGAAGCTCGCCATCTCGGCCGACGAGGAGATCACGCTGAGCTGCGGCTCCAGCACGATCCGAATCACCGCGGGCCAGATCGAGATCCTGTCGCCGCTGGACAAGCTCAACTGCTAGCGGCCCGGCGGCCAGCCTGCGAACACACGTCGAACCCCACACATCAATTCAACCAGCGGGAGTGAAAGCCACATGAGCGGCAAGCCAGCAGCGCGCATCACGGACAGCGTGTCCGGCAGCAAGATCGTCAGCGGTTCGCGCACGGTGCTCATCGGCAGCCAGGGCGGCGTCGCATGCTCCGAGTGCCCGGGCGGCGTGACGGTGGGCAGCCCCGTGAGTCCCGCGCAGGGCGCCAAGATCCTGATGGGCGCCTCGGAGCTGGACTTCGCGCTGCCCGGTGCGATGCGGCTGGCATGGCAGCGCCAGTACAGCAGCTACGTCAACCCCGAGCACGGCGCGCCGTGCGGGCTGCTGGGCCACGGCTGGAGCCTGCCCGGCGAGATGCGCATCGTGCTGCGCGACGATGCCTGCGTCCTGTTCACCACCATGGGCCGGGCCATCACGTTCGATCCGCTGCCCGAGGGTGGATCGATCTACAGCCCGAGCGAGGACATCTGGCTGCTGCGCGGTGGCGCCGGCGCGGCGTGGGCCGCGCAGCCACGCCTGCGGCACGTCGCCGAGGCGTTCCGCGACGACCCGCACTGCATCCTGGCCACCGATGGACAGGCCCGCACCTGGTGGGTGCTGGCACCGGCGCCGGTGTCCGGCGAGGCGCCGCAGCAAGGCGCGGGCGAAGGTGGTGCGACCTACCTGCAGCAGTGCATGGTCGACCGCTTCGGCAGGCGCCAGGCCTGCGAGCGCGACGCGTGGGGCCGCGTGGTCGGCATCGTGGATGGCGTCGGCCGGCGCTTCCGCCTGCACCTGAGGCAGCTGCACGCCGCCCGCCCCGCCCAGGGGCCGTGGCATGCCGACAGCGGCTGGCGCCTGAGCGGCGTCGAACTCCTGAGCGATCCCTGCGTGCCCGGCGCGGGCGAAGCGCAGGAGCCGGTGATGCTGGTGCGCTACGGCTACTCGCCCGCGGGCGACCTCGCCACGGTGCACGACCGCGCCGGCCGGCTCGTGCGCGAGTTCGCCTGGCACGAGCACCGGATGACCGCGCACCGCCACCTCGGCGGGCCGCGCCATACCTACCGCTACGAAGGCCCCGAGGCCGGTGCCCGCGTGATCGAGCATGCCAGCGAGGAAGGCCTGAGCTTCCGGTTCGCATACGGCGAGGACGAGACCGGCAGGACCACGACCGTCACCGACAGCCTGCAGCGCGTCGATGTCTACCGCTTCGAGGGCGAGGCCGGCCTGTCGCGGCTGGTCGCGCACGTGCGCGCGGACGGAAGCACCATGCGCTACGCCTACGACACCGCCGGGCGCATGGTGGAGGCCGTCGACCCGCTCGGGCGCACCACGCGTCTGCGCTACGACGGCGAGGGCCGCCTGCTGGGCAGCCACGACGCCGACGGAACGCACGGCAGCCAGGCGCACGATCCCGACACCGGGGACCTGCTGTCGATCACCGATGCCGCCGGCGCCGTCACCCGGTTCGCGTACGACGCGTGGGGGCGCCGCACGCAGGTCGTGCAGCCCGACGGCAGCGTGCAATGCGACGAGTACCCCTCTCCCGAAGAAGAGCCCCTGGTCTGCGACCTGCCCACGGCGAGGACCGATGCACGCGGCGGCGTCGTGCGCTTCGCCTGGAGCCCCGCGGGCCAGCTGCTGCGCCACACCGACTGCTCGGGCCGCACCAGCGAATACGGGTACGACCGCTGGGGACGGCGCATCCGCCACACCGACGCGCTGGGCTGCAGCGTGCGCTACGACCACGACTTCGCCGGCGGCCTGCGGACGGTGCACCGCGCCGACGGCAGCACGGTCCGGTATGCGACGGACGCGGCCGGGCGCATCACGCAGGTCCAGCCGAGCGAGCAGCAGGCGGGACACACGGTCGGCTTCGCGTACGACCTGTGGGGTCGCGTCACGCGGCGCTGGCAGGGCGGGCACGACGTGCAATACGAGTACGACGCCGCCGGCCGGCTGGTCTGCCTGCGCAACGAGAACGGCGCGCAGGCGCACTTCACGTGGGACGCGATGAACCGGCAGGTCGGCGAGGAAGGCTTCGACGGCCGGCAGCAGGCCTTCCGTTACGACGCCGGGGGCCAGCTGGTCGAGGTGGTCGACGGGACGGGCACGGATCGCCTGTGCACGCGCTACGGCTGGGACGCCATGGGCCGGCTGGACGAGATCCACGTGCCTGCGACCGAGCACGCCGCGTCGCGCATCGAACGGCTGCAATGGAACGCCGCCAGCCAGCTGGTCGCCGCGCGCAGCTACCTGGCCGGGCCGGACGGCCAGCCGCGGCTGCACACCGAGGCGCTGACCGAGCGCGATGCGCTGGGTCGGCCGGTTGCCGAGACGCAGCGGCTCTACAAGTCTGCCGAGACGGTCGCCAAGCGCTCCGGACTTGCCCCGCCGATGCCGCAGGAGCCGGCCATCGAGTTCGAGCACACCATCTCGCACAGGCTCGACGCGCTGGGGCACCGGGAGTCCAGCGCGCTGCAGGACCTCGGGACGGTCGACTACCTGCTGTACGGCGCGGGCCACCTGCACGGGCTGCTCCACGACGGCCACAACCTGCTGGACATCGAACGCGACGCGCTGCATCGCGAGCTGCTTCGGCAGCACACCACGCCGGACGGGCGGGTGCTGCAGACCCAGCGTGCCTGGAACGTGCTCGGCCGCCTCGACAGCCTGAGCATCGAAGGGGCCGTGCTGCCGGACGACACGACCGGCGGCGCGCCGCCCCTGCCGCTCACGGGTTCCCTCGCCCGGCGGTTCTACCGCTACGACGACCTGGGGCAGCTGGAGGCCATCGAGGCCGACGGCCACGACGCCCGCTACCGCTACGACGCCCATGGGCGCCTGGTGGCGGCGCAGGCAGCGGGCCGCTGGCGCCATTGGCTCTTCGACCCCGCAGGCAATCGCCTGCCTTCGGCGGAGGCCGACCCACGCCCGTTGCCACAGGGTGAAGACGCGGATGCGTGGACCACGCGGGTG
Source organism: Variovorax paradoxus (assembly GCF_902712855.1). Taxonomy (NCBI): domain Bacteria; kingdom Pseudomonadati; phylum Pseudomonadota; class Betaproteobacteria; order Burkholderiales; family Comamonadaceae; genus Variovorax; species Variovorax paradoxus. The sequence continues at coordinate 130,823 of NZ_LR743508.1, read as the reverse complement.
CGGGGGCAGTGGCAGGTGCAGGGTTTCGACGTGCTGGGCCAGCGCCAGGCGCCGCAGGCCGACTCGGCGTCGGCCGGTGTGCCGCGCTGGCCGGACAACCGCGTCGGCCATGGCGACGACGCCGCCTACCGCTACGACGGCCGCGGCAACCGCGTCGAGGCGACCGGTCCGGACGGGCGGCAACTGGCGCTTCACTACGACGGCGCCAACCGCCTCGTCGAGGCGCGGATGAAGGACCGGGCGAGAACCGTCGTCAGCCGCTATTCGTACGATGCCCGCGGCCGGCGTCTTTGCAAGACGGTCGCCGAGCAGGTGCACGGGCAGGGCGAGGTCCTGAAGGCGCGCGTCTACCAGGGCTGGGACGGCGACCGGCTGGTGCACACCGAGCATCGCAAGCCCGGCCGCGACAGGCAGGTGACACACACGGTGTACGAGCCGGGCGGCTTCGTGCCGCTGGTGCGGTTGAGCACGCAGGGCGCCGCCCCGCCGCAGGGACTGGCTGCGCTCATCGCGAATGCCGGCGACCCGCAACTCAGCCAGGGCCTGCGCGACACCCTGGAGGCCTTGCCGCCGGCCATGCGCCAGCAGCTCGAGGCGGGCGTGCAGGCGTGGGCGGACGAGGGCATGGCACCCGATGCCCTTCTGCCGGCCGGGTCGCCGCCCGCGCCATCTAGGCCGGTGGCCGTCCACCACTACCACTGCGACCCCATGGGTACGCCCCAGGCGCTCACCGACGAGGCAGGCCAGCTCGTGTGGATGGCCAGCTACGACCCCTGGGGCCAGGTCGCGCAGGAATACAACCCCTACGGCCTCGACCAGCCGATCCGGCTGCCGGGCCAGCACCTCGATGCGGAAACCGGCCTGCATTACAACCGCCACCGCTACTACGACCCGGCGCTCGGTGCCTACATTAACCAGGACCCCATCGGCTTTCGGGGCGGCCTGAACGGCTTTGCCTATGCGCGCCAGGACCCGCTGCAGCTGTCGGACCCGCTGGGCCTGTATGCCGACGCCGCCCACGCCGGGACGCCGCTCTTCGACGCGCCACCCGGCGCGGGCCTGCCGGACATGGGCAGCGAACTGGAGCGCCCGGCTCCCGGCTCCGCGAAGAACTGCCCCGATTGCACGCAGGTCGCGGGCCGGGTCAGCGACTACGCCACCGTGTGCGTTTACGTCGTGTTTCTCTCGCTCGGCATCAAGCTGCCGCCGCGCCCGCCGCCACCACCCCCGCCGCCCATCAGCGTGCAGGAGCAGTCGCTCAAGGGGCGGGGCGGCAAGAACTGCTCCTAGCCGGCGCCGGATGCCGGCGCTCGTTGGCATCATCCGGGGCAAGGCCCGGTCGGGCTGGTACCGGCCCGGATGGGCCGGGCATCGCCTGTCCGCCGGAGCGCACGGTGTGTCTGACGCGCCGGCCGAGGATCCGGCGTGCGAGAGGCAATCTCAATGCTATCTTCGTGGCCGCTCAATGAGTTCGAGCAAGCTTGGTCATGCGGGATGCGCGAACAAGAAGGGACAACATGAAAGATCAACACAAGCAGGCTCTCGAAGCACTGTTTGCCGATGCCGGGCGCCGCCGGCAGCTCGAACAGCCCGGCACGGGCAGGACGGGGCATGCCCTCGACGAATTCCGCCAGCGTTTCGAGGCGCACGTCGACGCCGTCGTGGCACCCACGTTCGTGGAGTTCAAGGGCTTTCTTGCCGGCAAGGGCATGGCCAGCTTCGTCGAGCGCAGCCATGGGGGACGCGATTCGGCTGCTTCGCAGGGCAACCCGCTGTGCCGCTTCTGCATCGGCGCCGAAGGGCACGCCCATACCTACGAGGGATACATCCAGGTAGAGCTCGACGTGGCGGGCCCCAGGGCGGTGCTGACGAGAAAGCACAAGACACAGGTGCAGCCGGTGGAAGCCGCGCAGGGCGACGGCGTGATCGCCTATATCTCCGCCAGCAGGTTGCATGAGCAGCTGCACGCGCTGCTTCAGATGATCCTCTGAAGAAAACGGACCGTCTGCGCGGCGATCCGGCCTTCGGAACACTTCACGACATCGGAATACTCCGAAGCGAGTGCAAGAATGCGGGTTTCACCGAACGCAGCAGACCATGAGCTTTGAGCCGGCGCCCAGCCTCGACATGTCAACCCCCGAAGCCAAGCGCGAGTCGTACGGCCTGCTGGTCGCGCAGGCGCGGTCGCTCTTCGAAGGCGAGCGCGACTGGCTGGCCAACCTGGCGCAGTTTTCCGCGCTCGTTTTCAACGCGGTTCCCGAGCTGAACTGGGCCGGCTTCTACATGGCCCGCGCAGAGGAACTGGTGCTCGGCCCGTTCCAGGGCAAGGTCGCGTGCGTGCGCATTCCTTTCGAGCGCGGCGTGTGCGGCGCCTGCGCCCGCACGCAGGTGGTCCAGCTCGTGCCGGACGTTCACGCGTTCCCCGGCCACATCGCCTGCGATTCCGCCTCGCAGTCGGAACTGGTGCTCCCGGTGCTGGTGAACGGCCAGCTGCGCGCGGTGTTCGACCTCGACAGCCCGGTGCTGGGGCGTTTCGACAAGGAAGATGCGCTCGGGTTCAGCAACGCGCTGGACGTGCTCGTCGAAGCGACCGATTGGGCGTGACGGCTCGATGGAGTAGCCCGGCGCCGGCGTCCGGCCGCGGCCGGCGAAACAGCGCAGCGGCTCGACCAGCGCGCTCTGCGAGCAGCAGGCGATGCAGTTGCGGTTGAACAGGTTGCTGACGGCAAGGCGAACGTTGCCCTCGGCCAGCTTGTCGCGCAGGCTTACGTCCACCAGCGCATAGCCCTTCAAGCTCTTCTGCGGGTCGTCGACTGCCAAGCGGGCCGGCTCTGCGCCCGCGGCGCGCGAGCTTCCGGCACGAAGCGACGAGGCGGGTCGTCGCGCGCAGCTCGCCGGTGCGCATCAGCCTGGAGGGCGCTGCGACGTCCGGGCCGTCCTCGCGGTTGCCACGGTTCGCCGGCGGCCGATGGCCAGGTTGGCCGTGATCATTGCCGCGACCAGCGTGACGAGCCAGGAGAAGTACACCCACAGCAGGAAGATGGGAAACGCCGCGAAGGTGCCGTACACCGTCCTGTACGTCGGCACCTTGGCGAGGTAGGTGGCGAAGCCGCGTTTGCCGAGTTCGAAGGCTGCGCTGGCGATCACGGCCCCGGCGATGGCATCGCGCAGCCGGACCTTGGTGTTCGGCACGAGATGGAACATGCCCGTCAGCGCGATCACGCCGAGCACGAACGGACCGAGGTCGAGCACGAAGCCGAGCGACGGCGGCATCGCACCGATCAGGCCGAGCGAGACGCCCAGCACGTACGAGGTCGCCCACAGGCTCAGCCCCAGGAGGGGTGGGCCGGCGGCCAGCATCAGGAGGTACAGGCCGACCCTCCGGAAGAAGGGCCGGTTCCTTTTCACCTCCCACATCTGGTTCAGCGCGTTCTCCACGGTCAGCAGCAGCGCGACGGCCGTGCCCAGCAGGAAAAGCGATCCGACCCAGGTCAGGCCGCTGGCGTTCGTGGCGAACTGGTTCAGGTACTTCAGCACCGTGCGGGCGATGTCCGGCGGCAGCAGCCGGCTCAGCAGGAACTCCTGGAGCGCTTCCTTGAGCCGCCTGAAGATCGGGAATCGCGCGAACAGCGCGAAGCTGGTGGCCAGCAGGGGCACGATGGACAACAGGGTCGTGAACGCCAGGCTGCCGGCAACCTGGGGCAGGCGCTCCTTCTTGGCACGTTGGATCGTCAGGCGGGTCAGGGTGAGCATGTGTCGCGCAAAGGTGGCAACCGACGGGGTCGGCATGCGGACACGCCGTGGTCCGCGGGTGGCGATTGTCGGGGCGATCGCGCGCTCGCGCCCAGTGCATCGGCGGCGCACCGAAAGCCCGGGCCCGGGCTTCGCTCAGAACAGCTTGCGCCAGTCGTCTTCCTTGTCTTCGCGCGTGTTGACTTCGATCATCACGCCTCCCGGCATGCGACAGAAGAACCGCGAGCCGCGCGAGTTGTTGAAGACGGCCGTCTCCATGAACACGCCCGCGGCATCGAAGGTCCGGTGCAAGGCCCGCACCTCCGCCAATGTCTCCATCTCGAAGCCGAAGTGGAAGTTGCGAGGCCATTGAACTGGCTCCTCGACGTGGTCGAGGACGATGTCGAAGCCGTTGCGATGCAGCAGGATGCTGTCGCCCGCGGTGACGATGCGGCAGCCGAAGTGCTCGGCAAGAAAGGCCGCCGTGGGCTGGGGGTCGGTGGTCGGCAGGCTCAGGTGGTTCAGCGTGCCAGTGCAGGAGATGGACATGGGATTTCCTTGATTCGTGAAAGATGGCGCGCCTGGTTTCGTGCCTTCGCGCCAGGCGCGTGGTGGGCTGGATGGGCCGTGCGACGTTCAGACCGGATTCATCGCGGCGTACACGGCGGCGTAGGTGCCATCGCGTTCGGCCCAGCGTCGCGGGAGATCGCGCTCGAGCAGCACTTCACCGTTCGGCGTGTCGCCTGCCTCCAGCCTGGTCAGCACCTGGCCGACGTAGTCGGCCAGCGGCAACGCGCGGGGATCGCTCGCCTGGCCGGGCCCGGTGAGCTCCGTCTGCACGTAGGGCGGTGACAGTTCGAGCACTTCGATGTCGAAAGCGCGCATCTGGTGCCGCAGCGACTGCAACCAGGAATGCAGGAAGGCCTTGCTTGCGCAGTACGCGGGAAAGTCCGCGCGCGGCACGAAGGCCAGTGCCGAACTGGTCGCCATGAACGTGGCCCTGCCGTTCGCCTTGAGCAGCGGCAGCACGGCCTCGGCGACGCGCAAAACGCCGAGGATGTTGGTCTGCACCACGGCAGTGGCGTCGCCGGCCGTCCAGGTGCCGGACGCCATGTCCTCGGCCCGCGAAATGCCGGCATTGGCGAGCACCACGTTCAGGGATGGTGCGTTCTCGCGCAGCCAGGCGGCCAGCCTCGGCGCCGAACCAGGGTCGTCGACATCGACAGCCAGGCCGATGAGGCCGGGGCGCCGTGCCGACATCTCGTCGAGCGATGCGCGGCGACGGCCGGTGACGAGCACGCGGTTGCCGCGGTCGTGCAGCGCTTCGGCCAGTGCACGGCCGATGCCGCTGGTGCCGCCGGTCACGAGGATGGTGTTGTGTGTGAGTTTCATTGGATTCGTCCTGAGTCTTCGGGGTTGCTGAATGCCGCAAGCCGGACCGACAGGGTTCCGCCTCCGCTCGATCCGCCGCCGGCGAGGCATGCGCGCAGGCACGGCAGCGGCTGCCGAAACCCGAAGCGCAGCAATGCCGACGCGCGTCGGTGCGACGTGGCAGACAGGAATGCGGAGAAGATGCCCCAGGCAGGCGGGAGCCCGGGACGACGGAACATACGGTCATCGAAAAACGGCGTCATGGTTCGCCGAGAACTGCCCTGCTGGGCTCCTCTCGGCAAAGGACGCGTTGGATGACGGTAACGCCTACGGCAGCTCGCGTGGCAAGCTGCGGCGCGGATTCTAGGGGCGCCGCCGGGCCCTCGTCAAATGCGCACGCACGCACGCGCAGGCCGCCTGCCTCGTCGGGCTCATCGGCCTTGTGCGAGCGGCAGGCGATGCAAAGGGAGGCCCGGAGCGTCGAGGTCCAGCTTCAGCACATGGCCGTGCGTGGAATCGGTGACGAAAACCGTGGACCGTTCGGGCCCGCCGAACGCCAGGTTGGTCGTCGATGCGCCCGCCGGGCCGCGCAGCACCGCGACCGGCTCGGCGCGCGGGCTGAGCACCCAGACATATCCCAGGCCCGGGTTCGCGACGAGCAATCGCCCCGTGCTGTCGACGGCGAGGCCGTCCGGGCCGCTGGGGCCGTACGACGTGAAGAACTGACTCACCTTGGACACGCTGCCGTCCGCCAGAAGCGGAACGCGCCAGATGCAATTGCCGCGCGTCACTGCGAGGTAGAGCACCTTGCCGTCCGGCGACAGGGCAACGCCATTGGGGCTCGGTACGTTGGACAGCAGCATGTCGAGCTGGCCGTCGGGTCGCAGGCGATACAGGCGGCCCGAAGGGTCGTGCAGCCCGCTCTGGCCCTGGTCCGTGAAGTAGATGTTCCCGTTCGCGTCCAGCACGAGATCGTTGACGCCCTTGAAGCTCTCGGTGTTGCGGCGCTGCAGGTGCGCAGTGACCTGGCCGGTATGCACATCGATGCGCATCAGCCCGTTCTTGTAGTCGGTGACGAGCAGGGTGCGGTCGTCGACGAACTTCATTCCGTTCGGCTCGCCGTCGTACTCGGCCACAAGGCACCACGCGCCGGCGCCGTCGATGCGGAAGATGCGGCCGAACGGGATGTCCGCGACGTACAGGTTCCCTTCGCCGTCGAACACCGGACCTTCCAGGAACGAGTCGGTCGGCTGGCCGCCGCGGTTTGCGCTGGCCCACACCGAGGGCTCGCGGCGCCGGAAGCGCTCGGGCATCGTCGTGAAGGTCTCGAGTTCCATCACCTGGGGCGGCTGCAGAAAGTACATCGTCGTCTCCTCGGAATCAGGCGCTAGCAAAGCCGTAGAGTTCGGCGGGGTTGCCGACCAGGATGCGGTTGCGCACTTCGGCACTGTCGCACCAGCCCGCGAGAACGTCGGCCAGGCTGGCATCGTTGACGGTGCCTGCGGGCTGCGTGGTGTGCGGCCAGTCGCTGCCCCAGACCAGCCGCTGCGGTGCGGCCCGTACCAGCGCGCGGCCCATGGCAGCGGCGTCTGCGTAGCCGGGCTCGCCTTCGCGCGAACGCATGTAGACGCCGGAGAGCTTGATCCAAGTCCGGCCGCCGTCGAGCAGGCGGCGTGCGGCCGCGAATGCCTCGCTCTCCAGCGCATCGGCGGGGTCCATGAGCGCCATGTGATCGATGACCAGCGGGACGGGCAGGCGCCGAAGCACCGGCTCGAGCCCGACGAGCTGGCCTGCGTTCACGAACACCTGCACGTGCCAGCCGAGGCGTTCGATCTTCCGCGCCAGCGTGTCCAGCATGCCTGCAGTGGTGGCGCCCCATGATTGCGGCGTCACGAAGTTCACGCGCAGCCCGCACACCCGCTGGCCGGCGAGCCGGTCGAGCTCTTCATCGGTCACGTCCTGATCGACCACGGCAACGCCTCTTGCGCTCTCTCCGAGCTGCGCGAGCGCATCGAGCGTGCAGGCGTTGTCGGTGCCGTAGGTCGAGGGGTTGACGACCACCGTGCGCGACGTACCCAGCCGGCGTTGCAGTGCCCGGTAGTCGCTCACCGTCGCGCTCGGCGGCCGACGCTTCCAGTGAGGCGACGCGGCAAAGCGCGGATCGAAGATGTGCATGTGGCTGTCGCAGGCATCGCGAGGAAGCGCCTGCAACGGGCGGTTCACGCCGATGGAGTGCGGCACCGGGGCATCGAGGTCTGAAGTCATCCTGATCTTCAGTCGAGCTTGATCTGGCCCTTGTGGATCACGTCGGACCATTTGACGTCCTCCTTCCTGAGGAAGTCGACGAACTCGGCAGGCGTCGAGCCGATGGGCTGCACGCCCACATCCGAGAAACGCTTCCTGATGTCCTCTTCGGCAAGCGCCTCGGCGATCGCCTTCTGCAGCCGGGCCGCGATCGGCGCAGGGGTGCCTGCCGGCACGAACACGCCGTTCCACTCGTAGGCCTCGTAGCCCGGCGCCACCGTCTCCGCCAGCGTGGGCACGTCAGGCAGGCGTGCAGAGCGTTTCGGCGACGAGATGGCCAGCGCCCTGAGCTTGCCGGACGACACCAGCGGCGACGAGGCTGCGATGGTGCTGAACATGAAGTCGACCTGCCCGCCCATCACATCGACGATGGCCGGACCGCCACTCTTGTAGCCGACGTGCACCATGTCCAGGCCGAGGCGCTGGCGCAGCAGCTCTGCCGCGAGCCGCTGCACCGTGCCGCTGCCGCCCGATGCGAAATTCAGCTTGCCGGGTTGCGCCTTGGCCTTGTCGACCAGGTCCTTGATCGTCCTGAATGGCGACGACTCGCTCACGATCACGATGTTCGGTGCCAGTGCCACCAGCGAGAGGGGCTGCAGGGCCTTCGGGCTGTAGGGCAGGCGAGGGAACAGATGCGGGTTGATGGAGTACGGCGTCGCGTCGTAGAGCACCGTGTAGCCGTCGCCCGCCGCCTTGGCCACGAAGCCCGCGCCGATGGTGCCGCTGGCACCCGGCTTGTTGTCGACGACGACGCTGGCATCGAGCTTGGCGCCGATGCGTTGGGCGAGAACGCGCGCGAGTGCGTCGGTCGAACCGCCGGGCGCATAGGGAACCACCAGGGTGATCGGCCGTTCCGGGTAGGCCGCGCTTGCCGACATGGCGGCGGTGGCAAGCAGGCCAGTGGCCAGCAGGTGCTTGAAGAGACGGGTCATGGTGCGCATGGTCTTCAGTCGGTCTTGAGATCGAGCGATCGGGCCAGCTCTCCGTAGAGCTTCACCTCGCCCGCGAGTTGTGCGCCGAAAGCGTCGGCGCATGCGTTCTGAGGCTCCATGCCCATGGACCGGAGCTTTTCCTGCGTGGCAGGCGCCTGCGCAAATTCCGTGGCCACGCGACGCAGGGCGGAAAGCACCTGCGGCGGCGTGTTGGCAGGAGCGAGCAGCCCGTACCACGCATCGGCCGCATAGCCTTTCACGCCGAGCTCCTCGAAGGTCGGCACGTTCGGCATCAGCGGCGATCGCTTCGCAGAGGCCACGGCCAGCGCCGTGAGCTTGCCGGACTGGACCTGCGGGAGCACGGAGCCCAGCGTCGCGAAGGAGCTGTCGACCTGGCCGCCGATCAGGTCGGTGATGGCCTGCGCGGCTCCCTTGTACGGGATGTGGTTCATGGACGTTCCGGTCAGCTGCGTGAAATGCGCGCTGGCGAAGTGCCCTGAACTGCCCGAGCCGGGCGTTGCGTAGGTGCGCTTTCCCGGCGCGGCCTTGACGGCCTCCATGAATGCCGCGAACGACTTGACCGGCATCGACGGACCGACGACCAGCACCGTCGGGCTCACCGCAAGCGTGCACACCGGCGCGAACGACCGCACCGCATCGAACTTCACACGCTGGCTGTAGAGCGCGGGGATCATCGTGTGGTTCGTGGCGCCGAGCAGAAGGGTGTAGCCGTCCGCCGGTGCCGACGCGACCGCCTCGGCGGCGAGGATGGTGTTGGCGCCCGGCTTGTTGTCCACGAGAAACGGCTGCCCCAGCGTGCGCGCGGCACGATCGGCGAAGGCCCGCGCGACGACGTCGGTCGGACCGCCGGCGGAGAAGCCGACCAGCAGGCGCACCGGCTTGTTCGGATATGCAGTTGTCTGAGCGGACGCGAACGTGGGCAGCAGGCTCGTCGCGCCGAGCAGTGCGGCGCCTGCGCCGGCGCGTACCGAGCGCTTCAGTGCGGTAGGGGGTGTCATCATGCCTCCTTTGCTGGATCGGATCGCCGCGACGACGCAGCGGATGCCGTCGGCGATGCATCGATCGATTTGCTCTTCGGCCAACTTCGCCTGAGGCTCCGGGTGGCTTTCCGTTTTCTTGCGAAGCGGTCCGGATCCGGCGCCGCGCTTCCGGTGGGGCGTGGCGGATCGCGGCGGGTCGCGTCAGTGGCGGTTTAGAACGGCCAGCAGGTTGGTCGCAGCGCCGACGCCCATGTTCACATAGGCATCCGTCGTCACGCCGCCGATGTGCGGGCTCAGGACGATGCGGGCTTCGCCCTGGAAGGCATGCCCTGGTGCCATGGGCTCGACCGCAAAGCTGTCGAGGCCCGCAGCGAACACCTGGCCCGATCGAACCGCTGCCAGCAGCGAGGGTTCATCGATCAGGCCCCCGCGCGCCGTGTTGACGACGATCACCCCCCGCTTGCATTGCGCGAGCGTGCTGGCATTCAGCATGCCCCTGTTGTCTTCGGTCAACGGACAGTGGAGCGAAACGACGTCCGACTCGCGCCAGATCGTTTCGAGGTCCACCGGGGCGACGAAGGCCGGCAGGTTCTTCGCATACGGATCGAACCCGATGACGCGCATGCCCATTGCATCGGCCATGCGCGCAAAACGCAGGCCGATGGCACCGAGTCCGAGCAGGCCGATCGTGCGTCCCCCGAGCTCGATGCTCTTGTGGGTCGCCTTGTCCCAATGCCCGGCATGCATGCGTTCGTTCAGGCCCACGACCGACTTGGCGCATGCGAGGGTCAAGGCCAGCGCCTGTTCGGCAACGGCTGCCGCATTGGCGCCGACCGCGGCGACCACCTCGATGCCGCGTTGCTGCGCGGCGGCCTTGTCGATGGTGTCGGTGCCGCTGCCGTGCTTGGAGATCACCTTCAGCGAAGGGGCCGCGTCCATGACGGCGGCGCCGACCTTGCCGTAGCGCACGATGATCGCCGCCGGATCGTGGGCGCGGCACAGCGCCACGAGGTCGCTCTCCACCGGCGTCTTGCCCGCGTAGACCACCTCGAACCCTTCCAGCAACGCGAGGGCCTGTGGCGCCAGGTCCGCGCCGGTGACGAGAATCGCGCTCACAGCGTCTCGCCTTCCTTCAGCACGCCGGCGGTGCGCAGCGCCGAGGTGAGCCATTTGGCGGCCGTGTCGCCTTCCTTGATGGCCGCGATGCGCGCTGCCTCGTCCCTGACCTTCTTCTCGGCGAGCGGCAGCAGCGCTTCGATCTTCTCGCGCTCGACCACCACGACGCCGTCGCCGTCGCCGATCACGAAGTCGCCCGGCCGCACGGTGACGCCGCCGATCGACACCGGATGGCCGATCCGGCCGCCGATGTTCTTGGTCGGGCCGTTGGGGTTCGTGCCGGCAGCGAAGACCGGATAGTCCATCTCGTCGATCTCCAGGCTGTCGCGGCATGCGCCGTCCATGACGACGCCGGCGATGCCGAGCTTCTGGCAGGCGGTCATCATGATCGTGCCCATCAGGGCGGATGTCAGGTCGCCCTTGCCGTCGATCACCAGGACGTCGCCCGGCTTCGCCATCGCGATGGCGGCATGGATCATCAGGTTGTCGCCCGGGCGCACCTCGACGGTGAAGGCGGTGCCCGCCAGCTTCATGCGGGAGCGCAGGGCCTTGATGCGGCCGTCGAGCGCGCCGCGCCGGCCGGCAACGTCGGCAAGGATGGCTGGCTGGAACGCAGCGGCACGCGCGACGATGTCGGAGGGCACGCGGTCGAAGTCGCGAATGATGTCGGGAAGGGTCGAGGGCATGGAAGTGCTGTCTGTGAAGCGATGTGGAAAAGCGGGATGGACGGGTCCGGTGCTCAGTCGAGCCTGACGCCGGAGGCCTTGACGATGGCGCCCCAGCGCGCGCCGTCGGTGCGAATGAGCGATGCGAATTTCTCCGGCGTGCCCGACACCGGCTCCGCGCCTTGTGCTGCAAATTTCTTCTGCACGTCCGCGGTGGCGAGCGCCTTGTTGAAGGCCTCGTTCAGCTTCGCGACGATGTCCTTGGGCAGCGCTGCAGGACCGGCGACGCCGAACCAGGTGACCGCCTCGAAGTCCTTGTAGCCCGATTCGGCCAGCGTCGGCACGTCGGGCAGGTCCTTGTTCCTCTGCAGCGACGTCACGGCCAGGGCGCGGAGTTGCCCGCTCTTGATCTGGGCGATCAGGGTGGGCACGGAGGACATGTACATCTGGATCTGCCCGCCCACCAGGTCGGTCAGTCCCTGCGATGCGCCCTTGTACGGCACGTGCGTGAACTGCACCCCGGCCGCCTTCTGGAACTGTTCGGTGGCCAGGTGAGCGACCGTGCCGTTGCCCGAGCTCGCATAGTTCAGTGCGGTCGGCTTGGCCTTTGCGGCGGCGACGACATCCGCGAGCTTTTTGTACGGCGAGGTGGACGACACCACCAGCACCAGCGGAGCGGATGCCACGAGGCCCACGGCCGCCAGGTCCTTCACGGGGTCGTACGGGAGCTTCGAGTAGAGCGTCGGGTTGATTGCGAGATTGCTCGTCTGGCCCAGCACGAGCGTGTACCCGTCGGGAGCGGCCTTTGCCGCCACGTCGACGCCGATGTTGCCGCCCGAGCCCGGCTTGTTGTCGATGACGATGGTCCAGCCTTCCGTGGTGGCGACCTTGTTCGCGACTTCGCGGGCCAGGATGTCCGTCCCGCCTCCCGGCGGGAACGGCACGACCAGCCGGATCGGCCGGGCCGGGTAGCCCTGTGCCTGGACGGCACCGCAGGCGAGGGCGATCGAGAGGGCGAGGACGGCACGTCGGGAAATGGCGCCATGGCTTTGAACGGTCATCAGGTTGTCTCCAGTCGGGGGATGTGCTTTCGAGCAAAGCGCTCAAGCTGTGGGACGAACTTTAGATTTGCGTTTCACGCCATACAATGGTGGTCCATCAGTTGAACCGCGTACCACCGTGCGAAACGCAGCCAGATCCAGGAAGATTTCCGAAGTCGTCGAGGAACCCCGCGAAGCCGACGCAGGAGCCACGGGCGGCGTCACGGCCGTCACGCGCGCGCTGCAGCTGCTCGACGCGTTCGGCATGCAGGACGGGAGGCTGGGGCTCGCCGAACTCTCCCGGCGCAGCGGGATGCACAAGACCACTGCGCTGCGCCTGTTGCGCACGCTCGCGCTGTCGGGCTACGTGGTGCAGAGGGACGATGGCGATTGGCGCCTCGGGCCCGCTGCGGGCTGGCTCGGCGCGCGCTACCAGTCGAGCTTCGATGCGAACAACGTCGTCGAACCCATGTTGCTGGCCCTGTCGCAGGCAACCGGAGAAAGTGCAGCGTTCTACGTGCGCGAGGGGAACTCGAGGACCTGCCTGGCGCGCGTGGAAGGACCGCAGCCGATCCGGCACCACGCACGGATGGGCGCGATGCTTCCGCTGGAGCTGGGCTCACCGGGCCGCGTGATCCTCGCGTTCTCCGGCGAGCCGGGAAAGCTCTACGAGGACATCCGCAAGAAGGGCTACCACTTCTCCATCGGCGAGCGCGAGAAGAACGTGGCGACCGTGTCCGCCCCCGTGTTCGGACTGCGCTGGGCGCTGCTGGGATCGGTGTGCATTTCCGGACCGGCCGATCGCCTGCCGAAGGCCAAGCTGCTCGGCCTGGCGAAGACGATCATGAAGGCAGCCAACGAGCTCTCGTACGCACTTGCCGGACGCCCCACTGCCGAGACCCCGACCGTTGTCTCGACCTGGCATCCATAGATAGCGTGCGTCGGGTTGCCGCAGGCGCCTGTGCGGCTGCACAGGCCCGCGCTGTGCCAGCGATCCAGATCCAGATCGGGATGCGGATGCACAACAGGTTGCGAACGTCGTGCGCAGCAACGCCCGGCAACACGTCTTCGGGCTGCGTCGACCTTCCAGGCGCCGCCCTCGGCAAGCTGGACACCGATCTCGGGGGAGATCTACAGGCGCGCGCTGCAGGCCGGACCCCGGCGCAAGGCTTTTGCGGCAAGGCAGGCGCAGTGGGTTCGCGATGAGGGGGACGCTTGCGCGGATGCCGCGATGTCCTTCGCGCCGACCTCCAGCGAAAAGCCGTCAGTGATGTTGCCTGAGGCGCTGGGCTCTTCAGGATGGACCAAGGGCATCGTCATGCGCGACGGGTGTCGGGCTCTTCATCGACGGGCTCCCTGCGCAATGGCGGCGGCCGGCTGACGGGCCAGTTCGATGAAGGCACGCACGTAATCGATGGCGGTGTCCGCCTCGCGTGCGCCCAGGAAGATCTGCTTGGCGATGCCGCGTGCGCCCAGCCTCACGGGCACCACGTCCATCCTGCCCGCGTACTCCTCGACCAGCCAGCGCGGCAGGGCTGCCACGCCGCGGCCGCTGGCCACCATCTGCACCATGATGTCGGTGGTTTCGATGGCCTTGTGGCGCTTGGGCGTGACACCGGCGGGCAACAGGAACTGGTTGTAGATGTCCAGGCGCTCGATGTCGACGGGGTAGCTGATGAGCACTTCCTGTGTCAGCTGCCGGGGTTTCACGTAGGCCGCCGATGCCAGCGGATGGTCCTTGGCCACGACGAGCACCTGTTCGTAGTCGAACACGGGTTCGAACTTCAGTCCCGGCTTGAACAGCGGGTCGGGCGTGACCAGCAGGTCGATCTCGTAGCCGAAGAGCGCGCCGATTCCTCCGAACTGGAATTTCTGCTTGACGTCGACATCCACGTCCGGCCAAGTTGCCAGATAGGGCGAAACCACCTTGAGCAGCCACTGGTAGCAAGGGTGGCACTCCATGCCGATGCGCAGCGCACCGCGCTCGCCCTGCGCAAACTGGCCCAGGCGTTCTTCGGCCAGGTCCAGTTGCGGCAGCACCCGGTTCGCCACTGCGAGCAGGTACTGGCCGGCCTGCGTCAGGCGCAGGCTTCGGCCTTCCCGCAGCCAGACGTCCGTGCCCAGTTGCTGCTCCAGTTTTTTCATGCTGTGGCTGAGGGCCGACTGGGTCAGGTTCAGCACGCCTGCGGCGGCTGTCAACGAGCCCTGCTTCTCGACCTGCTGAACGATGCTGAGGTGAATGCGCTCAAGCATATGGATGAATAGGATTCATGGATTTGTGAAATAAAACCATTTTACTTCATGGTCCTGCAACCCTAGCATTCGCTCCATTGTTCGATTGCACCGAAGAGGAATGGACTTGGAGAGGCTTCAGCAACTTGAGATGCGCGTGCGCTTCGAGGCGCTGCTTCCCGATTCGCCCTCGGCGCAGGTTGACCCGTATCCCGCGTGAGCCTTGCGCGTGGCGTTCAGGAGAGTTTTGCGTACAGGTGCTCGGTCCACCCTCAGGCGCGGTCGAAGGATCTGCGCGCTCGATGACGCAGCCTGCCGCAATGCGAGCCATTGACTTCTCCGGGCACCGCGCAGATCCATCCCTATGAAAACAGAAATGACACATCCACTCCGCCTGGTAGCGGTCTCCGGCGGGCTGCAACGCCCCTCCAGGGCTGCAGCGCTTGCAGAACACCTGCTGGACCTGATGGCCGACCAGGTTCCGTGCGAACAGCGCCTGATCGAACTGGGCCCGCTCGCGCCGCGACTCGCGGGTGCGGTCTGGCGCTCCCAGCTCCCCGACACGGTGGAGAACGACCTCGCGGCGGTCGAGCAGGCCGACATCCTGGTCGTGGCCACACCGGTCTACCGCGGCTCGTACACCGGGTTGTTCAAGCACTTCTTCGACTTCATCCACCAGGACGCCCTGATCGACAAGCCGGTCCTGCTGGCGGCCACCGGCGGCAGCGAGCGCCATGCCCTGGTGATCGACCACCAGTTGCGGCCGCTGTTCAGCTTCTTCCAGGCACGCACCTTGCCGCTCGGCGTTTACGCGACCGACATGGATTTCGTCGACCACCGCCTGCACAACGAAGCCCTCATCCAGCGGGCCGCGCTGGCGATCCAGCGCGCACTGCCGTTGGTGAAGCTGACGCGCGCGGCCAGCGCCCCTGCGGCCGCTGAAGCGGTCGTGGCCTGAACCGGGAAGCGGCCGCTGAAGCGGTCGTGGCCTGAACCGGGAAGCGGCCGCTGAAGCGGTCGCGGCCTGAACCGGGAAGCGGCCGCTGAAGCGGTCGCGGCCTGAACCGGGAATCAGCCGCTCTCTTTCTCCCCAAAAAACCTGTTCACTGGATTGCGATGAACCAAGAACCCACCTTCAACCTCAAGAGCATCCGCTTCGACGAAAACTATGAACCGTCGGACAGCACGCGCATCACCACCAACTTCGCCAACCTGGCCCGGGGAGCGAACCGGCAGCAGAACCTGCGCAACACGCTGAAGATGATCGACAACCGCTTCAACGAGCTGGCGCATTGGGACAACCCGATGGGCGATCGCTACGCTGTCGAACTCGAGATCATCTCCGTCGAGATGCGCATGGATGCCGAGAGCAGGTCCGATGCATTTCCGTTGATCGAGATACTGAAGACCTGCATCCTCGACAAGAAGGAGAACAGGCGCATCGACGGTATCGCAGGGAACAATTTTTCCTCTTACGTGCGGGATTACGACTTCAGCGTCCTGCTCCCGGGCTACAACGTCGATAGAGCGGAATTCGGTGTTCCGGCAGATTTCGGCGACCTGCATGGAAAGCTGTTCAAGCAGTTTGCCAATTCGAGCACGTACAAGGAACACTTCGGCAAGCCGCCCGCGATCTGCATCAGCGCCTCGACCAGCAAGACCTATCGGCGGACCGGTAACCAGCACCCGGTGCTGGGTGCCGAGTACCAGCAGAATGAACTGTCCTCGACCGATCAATACTTCGCGAAGATGGGGATGCAGGTTCGCTTCTTCATGCCTCCGAATGGCATTGCGCCGTTGGCCTTCTACTTCCACGGCGACCTGCTGGGCGGCTATACCAACCTCGAGCTGATCGGCACCATCAGCACGATGGAAACCTTCCAGAAGATCTACCGGCCCGAGATCTACAACGCCAACTCCGCCGCAGGGAAGCTCTATCGACCGAGCCTGAAGAACCAGGACTACTCGCTGACGCAGATCGTCTATGACCGCGAGGAGCGCAGCCAGCTGGCGGTCAAGCAGGGGAAGTTTGCGGAGGAGCACTTCATCAAGCCGTACAAGAGCGTCCTCGAACGGTGGATCGCCACTGCCGCGGCCTGACATTCGCATCGGCGCTGCTGACGTCGCGCCCCGCATCACGCATCATTCATTGGCTGTTCGGGGAACACGTTCCCGGAGGCCGCTCGCCATATCCATCTTTGCTTGAAAAGGAATCCGCAGATGTTCGAAACCTCCATTGCCGGCAGCCTGCCGAAGCCAGCCTGGCTGGCTGAAACCAACAAACTCTGGCCTCAGTGGCGGGCTGAAGGCGATGCGCTTCGCCAGGCCAAGGCCGACGCAACGCTGCTGTGGATCAAGGCCCAGGAAGACGCAGGCCTGGACATCGTGTGCGACGGCGAGCAGTCGCGCCAGCATTTCGTGCACGGCTTCCTCGAGCAGGTCGAGGGCATCGACTTCGAGCACAAGGTGAAGATGGGCATCCGCGACAACCGCTACGACGCGATGGTGCCGCAGGTGGTGTCGGCCCTGCGCCTGAAGGGCCGTGTGCATGCCTTCGAGGCGCAGCTGGCACGCGCCCACACGAAGAAGAAGCTGAAGTTCACCTTGCCCGGCCCGATGACCATCGTGGATACCGTGGCAGATCGCTTCTATGGCGACAAGGTGAAGATGGCGTTCGCGTTCGCTGAACTGCTCAACCAGGAAGCGCTCGCGCTGCAGGCCGACGGCGTGGACATCATCCAGTTCGACGAGCCCGCCTTCAATGTCTACATGAAGGATGCCGCCGACTGGGGCGTGCAGGCGCTCGAGCGCGCGGCGCAGGGCCTGACCTGCACGACGGCGGTGCACATCTGCTACGGCTACGGCATCAAGGCCAACACGGACTGGAAGAGCACGCTGGGCGACGAATGGCGCCAGTACGAGACGGTGTTCCCCGCGCTGGCCCGCAGCCGCATCGACCAGGTGAGCCTGGAATGCATCCACTCCCACGTGCCGCCCGACCTGATGAAGCTGCTGGCCGGCAAGGACGTGATGGTCGGCGTGATCGATGTGGCCAGCGACGTGGTCGAGACACCCGAGGAAGTGGCAGACACCATCGGCCGGGCGCTGGAGTTCGTGCCGAAGGAGCGGCTGTTCCCATGCACGAATTGCGGCCTGGCGCCGATGGGCCGCGACGTGGCGTGGCGCAAGCTGGAAGCGCTGGCGGCGGGCACGAAGCTGGCCAGGGAGCGCTTCGCGGCCGCGTGATGCGCACACGGTCGTCCAAGGGGCGGCCCGCAGCTGCTGCACGGAGCGCGCGGGCTCGCGACGCTCGATCCGCGCCTCGACAGCAAGCTGCCGAATGATTGCACCAGGCTTCGCCGTTCCGGCAGGCCTCTTGAGTATCTGTTCGCTCTAGTACAGGTACACCGCGCCGCTGAAGGGCGCCGAGTTGTCGGAAGCGTCTCCGTCGATGCCGGTGGCGCTGCCCGCTTCGTTGGGCGCCGAGACCGCGAGCGTGCGTCCGTCGCCCGACATTGCGAGTGCGTAGCCGAAGAGGTCGTTCGCGTCGGGGTTGGTGGCCTTGACCATGGCGGGCCTGCGTTGCCATCCGGAGGAAGAAGACCTGTCGTAGAGGAAGACCGCGCCGACCGCTACGCTGCCCGGCGTCATGTCGCCACCGACGCCGGCAGAAGTGGCCTGGTCTCCGATGGCGCCGACGGCGAGCATCGTGCCGTCGCGTGTGAGGGCCACGCCGTAGCCGCCGAAAGCGGTGTTCAGCGCGGGCTGGGGCGCGACGAGCCGCTGCTCCATCGCGTGGCCGCTGCCGATGCTGCCGCGGCGGTACACGTACAGCGCGCCGGCACGGACGGCGCCGGCTTCGTCCTCGTTGCGCGCCCCGACCGCCAGGACACTGCCGTCGTACGACAGGGCGAGCGAGGTGCCGAAATGCGCCGCGCCGGCCGACCCGGGCGGCGCCAGGCGGCTGCCGAGCGCCCACGCGCCTGCGTCCCGTACATAGACGTAGGCAGCGCCAGCATCGGAGATGCCGCCCACGCTCTCGGACTGCGCACCCACGGCAATGGTCGAGCCGTCGCCCGAGATGGTGGCGGAGCCGCCGAACAGCGATCCGCCCTGTCCGTTCGGTGCATCGATGCTTTCCTCCAGCGCCCAGGTTCCCGAGGTTTTCCGGAAGACATGGAACTTGCCCGGGCCAACGAAGTATTCGCCGATGGCGGCGACCGTGCCGTCGCTGGAAATGCTCACGCCATCGCCGAAGAAACCGAGGTTCTGCGGCGCAGGCGAGAGCCAGGTCTGCTCATGCGTCCACCCCGAGGGGCCGCGCCGATAGACCTCGACCTGTCCGCCAGGAACGCTGCCCTGGATGCTTCCCGCCAGCAGCGTGCCTTCGTCGGACAGGCTGAGGCTCGACGGGGCAGAGCCCGGCGTCACCAGCGTCTGCACCCACGTCCAGCTTCCCGATTCGTTGCTGAAGAGATGGACCGCATCCGCATCGCGCTGGGAGATGGCCATCAGCGAACCGTTGCGGCTGATGGCAACGGCCGACAGGCCGCCCGCGAAGCCGCGTACGGCCGCTCCGTCAGGACGCTTGACGTAGCCGATGGCCTTGGCGGCGTCGGGCAGCACAGGCAAGGACCAGGGGCTGCAGCCCCTGTCGTTGCAGGCCTGAAGCGCATAGCGGTACGCGGCAGGGGGCGCGGCCAGCGCGAGATTCTGCAGCGCGTACGTGGTAGCCGCCAGGTTGTCGGCCAGCACGCTGAAGCTGCCGCTGTGGGCCGGGTCTTCGCCCAGCCGGTAGTACGTGGCCCCGGATACGGCCGCCCAGCTGAACAGGAAGGCCTTGGGCGCATAGCTCAGCGAGGGCGTGGTGGGAATGGCGGGCGGAACGGAGCCGGGGTCCGCCGCACAACTGGCGGTGATGCTGGCGACCGGCGCGCTGGCGATGCCGGATGCGCCGGCCAGAGTGCACAACTGACCCAGGGGCTGCGTGCGCACGCTCACGTCGTACGCGGCCCCATGCGGCAGGGCCTGCGCGAAGGTGAAGGCACCATTGGCCGTCACGCTCAGCTCGTCGCCGCCGTTGTTGCGCAGCACCAGCGTGCCGGTGAGGCCGCTGACCGTGCCGCCGACGGGATGCGTCTGCGCGGCGCAAACCACCCGCACGTCATTCACCGCGGCGTTGGCCGTGCCCTGGCCCGCGCTCACGCTGCAGGTCTGGCCCTCGGGTTGGGCTGCGATCGTCACCGCGTACGGATTGCCGAGCGTCACGGCGCTGGCGAAGACGAACTCGCCGTTAGCCGACACGCGCAGGTCGTCCTGCCCGTTGTTGCGCAGCACCACCGTGCCCGACAGACCGCTGATCGTGCCGCCAATCGTCGCGCCGGTGGAGGAGACGGGGGGCGCCGGAGGGAACGCCAGGAAGCTGCCACCCGATGAGTCGCCACCTCCGCCGCAGGCGCCCAGCGAGAGGGCCAGCAGGAACGGCGCGAGACGGGCCATCAGGCGAGGAGAACGGGAGCGCATACGGAGACGACCTGCGCCGTGACGGCGTCGGTGGCGGGGAGTGAACAGCGCGGCGGATGCTATGTGATGCCCGTCGATGCGTGAATACCCGAAAACAGGTAGAGGCGCAGGCGCGATGAAGGGCAAGCCGGCCGGCCGGGAATGGTGGGTGTGGCCTTGCGCGGGCGCAGACTCAGGCCTTCGAGCGATCGATGGCTTCGTCCGGCAGGCATACACGCCCATGTTTCGCTTGACGGTCGGGCGCACCAGCATGCGCGCTTGCAAGCCGGCACGCCGGCACGCCGGGAGAGTTGGCGGACGTTGACGGTAAGCGCTGCAACGCCCATGGCCGCTGCGACGATGCCGATCACTGAATCATGAGGGACGTCCTTTCATAACCCGGCCTCGCGGTGCCGACTTGCAGGAGGTGTGAACGTCGCGCGCACGGAACTTCAGCAATCGCCCGGCTACCAGCGCCATGGCCCGGGCATCGGACAGATCGGCGCCGGGCCCCTGCACCGAAGAGCGCAGAGACCCGACCGCAGGCGCCGCTACACGGGACTGAAAGCCTCCGCCGCCGCTGCCGTGTTCAACGCTTCCCGAAGCAGCTTGATCTTCCCGCCCTCGGCGATCAGCACGCCCGCGTAGGTCTGCCGGTAGGGTTTTCCGGAAGCGGCCACCGTTGCATCCACGTCGTACTCGGCGAAGGTCCGGTCCGGTGTCTCGATCCAGAACCGGATGTCGTTGAACGCGAACTCGGGAACCTTGGCAAGCAGCCCGGACACAAGGTTGCGGATCGCTTCCGGCCCTTGCGCGCGGACCTGAATCCAGGGCAGTTCCAGGACACCGTCCGGTGCGAACAGGCCGGCAGCAGTCTCCGGCGAGCGGATGTTCTCGAGGTAGGCGCGCAGCAGTTCGGGTGCGGATTTCATGGTGTGCTCTCCGGCTGCGGGTTCAGACCTGGGCCTGCCCGCCGTCGGCGAACAGCTCCACACCGTTGACGAAAGCCGAGTCGTCCGAAGCCAGGAAGACCGCAGCCTTGGCGATGTCCTCGGGCTGCCCCATGCGGCCCAGCGGCACCTGGGTCGTGAGGTAGTCGAGCAAACCCTTCTGCTGCTCTGCATCCGGTCCGGCGAGCTCCACCAGGCCCGGCGTGTGAACGGGACCGGGCGACAGCGTGTTGACGCGGATTGCGCGGCCCTTGAGGTCGAGGATCCAGCTGCGCGCCAGGTTGCGCACCGCGGCCTTGGTCGCGCTGTAGATGCTGAAGTTGGCGGTGCCGAGCACGCTGGTCGTGGAGCCGGCAAGAATGACCGAGGCGCCGGCCTTGGCCTTGTCCAGCAGCGGCAGCGCCTTCTGCACGGTGAACACGACGCCCTTCACATTGCGATCGAAGGTTTCGTCGAAGTGTTCTTCGGTGATGCTGCCCAGAGGCAGCATGCCGCCGCCGCCCGCGTTGGCGTAGAGAACGTCCAGGCGTCCCTGTTCGGCCTCGACCTGGGCATACAGCCGATCGAGGTCGCCCAGCTTGCTGGAGTCGGCCTGCACGCCGATTGCTGCGAATCCGATGGCCGCCACGGCAGCGTCCAGCTCGGCCTTGCGGCGGCCCGTGATGTAGACGGTGGCGCCTTCCGCGGCAAATGCCTTTGCTGCTGCAAAGCCGATACCGGTGGTTGCGCCGGTGACAACGGCAACTTTGCCTGCGAGCTTCTGAGCCATTTCTTTCTCCTGAGGTGTTTCGATGCCTCAAGGTTAAGCCGTTCATGCATGTGAATAAACAGCGAATCAGCTAGAACATAATTCCTGTACATGAACAATGAGGTTGCGCCGTGGATCAACTGCTGGCCCTGAAGGTCTTCGTTCGCATCGCCGAGACCAACGCCTTTTCTCGCGCCGCGGACGCGATGAACGTCCCGCGTCCGACAGTGACGAAGCTCATCCAGGACCTGGAGCATCACCTCGGCGTGCGACTGCTCCAGCGCACCACGAGAAAGGTCAGCGTCACGGCCGACGGGTCTGCCTACTACGAGCGCGCGAAGCGGCTCATTGCCGAGCTGGAAGACATGGACCAGCTGGCCAGCGGAGCCCGATCGCAACTGCGAGGGCGGCTGCGGGTGGATGTCGGCTCGGTGCTGGCCAATCGCATCCTCATTCCGGCCCTGGGGCATTTCCGCGATCTTTACCCGGACCTTCAGCTGGAACTCGGGGTGAGCGACCGGCCGGCCGACCTGATCGGCGAAGGCGTCGACTGCGCGATCAGGGGTGGCGAGATGCCTGATTCATCCATGGTGGCCCGGCATCTTGCGCATCTGGAATGGGTGACGTGTGCATCGAGCGCCTACATCGCCGCGAGAGGCATCCCGGAGCACCCTGACGACCTGCTGTCCGTGACCGGCGAAGGGCAGGGGGGCCGGCACACGATTTCCGGCTACTTCTCGTCATTGACCGGCCGCGCCTTCTCGCTCGAATTCAACCGGCACGGGGAGCGGGTCGCGGTCAAGCCAGGCGATGGCACGTCGTTCAACGAGAGCACGGCGCACGTCAACGCGCTGCTTCACGGGCTGGGGGTGGGACAGACCTTCCGCTTTGCGGTGGCGCCGTTTCTTGGTGATGGCAGCCTGGTGGAGATATTGCCGGACTGGAGCCGGCCTGCTCACACCATACGGCTGGTGTACCCGAGCAATCGGCAGCTGAGTGCCAAGATCCGGGCGTTCGCAGACTGGGCCGTGGCGGTGTTTGCGCCTTTCGACTCGAGGCCCAGGGTGGATGGCGAGTGATGCATCGACCTGCCTTTCGCCATGGCGAAGCAAGGCCGCGCGATGGCGCGCTGTGCCCGACAGGAACGCGACCTTGGGGCCTTTTCGCGACGCCGGTGCGACCGACTACAGTCGTCGCAACCGGTCAGCCGCTGCTCTGTCGGCGGTGACCGCTTCAGCTCGATGGCAGACCCGTGGTCCTCACCACGGACAGCGTCAAGCACTAGCCTGAGAATAATCAAATGATGGATTGGGTCCCTGTAGTCTTCGTCACGTTCAAGGTCCTCGTGTTCGGCACGGGCATGTTCTTCGCCATCAAGTGGCACTATGAAAAAGGGAAGAAGGGGAAGGAAGGGAAGGAGAAGCAGAACGCGGTGCTGCGCGCGAGCGGCAAGGTGGCCGCCGTCTTCCTGCTGCTGCTTCTGGGCCTCTCGCTGCTCACCTTCGGCCTCGTCAGGATGCTTGGCTTGGACTTGACCTTCTCATGACGGCAGGGAGCAGCCCGTCGAAATCCGGTCGGGCGACCGCATTCCCGTGCGGCTCCAACCGGCCATTGGATGCCGGGCTCCGACCTCCAGCAACGGATTCGTCAAGGGCATGCCGCGACCCTCAGGTCTCTGAGAAGGGCCGTCGCGCAGGCAGCTGCGCCACATGGGCACGCGAAAACTGCACGCCCTTGCGGCAAGCCTCGACGTCGCAGCCGAGGCTGCGCAAGCCCATGCCCACCGCCGCATCGATGTAGCGCTCCGGCTCGGCCACGCCACGGCGCACGGCCTGGATCGTGCCGGCGGAGGCACCCTTCAGAAAATCCGTTGCGGCCTCGACGTTGTCGATCTCGAACTGGCCCTCGTCGAGCCCTTTCTGCAGGTCGGCGGACATGTACTTGTCGACCAGCGAACCATGGGGCCAGACATCCATGCGGATCAGGAATTCGGTGCGCTTCGGGTCTTCGAGCGAGCGCACGAGGTACAGCCGGAAGCCGACCGAAAAGCGTTGCCACGGCTCCTTCAGGAAATCGTAGAACGGCAGGATGCCGATCATGAGTTCGTCGCTGACCGCGATGCCGGCCGCCACCACGGCTTCGTCCAGCGACTCGAAGTAGCGATAGAACGTGCCGTGCGAAATGTCCGCTGCGCGGGCGATGTCCTCGATGCCGGGCGTGGCGCTGACCCTGCCGGTGAAGGCGCGCGCGGTGGCTTCGAGGATGCGCGCGCGCATCAGCGCGCGGCGCTTCTCGGCCACTTCGGGGCGGTGATCGGGGCGATGGTCGAAGCCTTCCATCGGGCGAATATAGGACCTCGCCATGGCGCGCGCCAAGCGTGCGAACACGAGGCATGCGCCTCCTCAAGCTGACGTTTCGTCATTGGCAGGTAGGGAATGGGATGTGGCTGGCGTTGCGGGCCGGCGCTAAATTTCTTCCATCGATGCGCATCGATGCAACCGGCCCCACAGGGCTTCGGCCCTGCCGGCCCCATCCATCGTCATTCGAGGAAATCCCATGTCCCCCACCGCAACAGCTTCCGTCGTCACCCGTCTCACGCCCCGCAGGCCGCCGGCCGTGCAGGTCGACGAATGGGTCAAGCCGAACCGCGAGATCATCGAACGCGCCACGCGGCTCGTGCCGCTGATCCGCGAACACGCCGCCCGCACCTCCGAAGAGCGCCAGGTCGTGCCCGAGGTGATGAAGGCCCTCGAGGAGGCGGGCCTGTTCAGGCTGCTGGTGCCCAAGCGCTATGGCGGCCTGGGCACCAACCTGCGCACGATGATGGAGACCGTGGCCGAAGTGGGCCGCGGCGACGGCTCGACCTCGTGGGCCGTGGCCCTGCTGAACGTGTGCACCTGGTTCGCCACCACCTATTCGCAGCAGGCGCAGGACGAAGTCTTCGGCGCCAACCCGAACGCCAGGTGCTGCGGCATCTTCACGCCCGGCAGCAAGGCCGAGCGTGTCGAAGGCGGCTACATGGTGAGCGGACGCTGGGGCTACGCGTCGGGCTCGTTCGCGGCCGACTGGGGCACGCTGGGCCTGTTCCTGCCGGACGGCAACGGTGGGTTCACGCCGGCGCTCGGCCTCATTCCGGCCACGGCCTGGACCATCGAGGACACCTGGTTCGTCACCGGCATGAAGGGCTCGGGCAGCAACACGATCGTGGTCGTCGACCACTTCGTGCCGGACCATCGCATCCAGACCTTCGCGAACCTGATGGAGGCGAAGTTCGCGACGCCGCACCAGGACACCGAGCCGCTCGCCAACATGGTGTTCGTGCCGGTGGCGGCGCTGGTGCTGGTGGGCGCGCAGCTCGGCCTGGGCCGCGCGATGATGGACCTCACGCTGGAGCGCCTGCCGAACAAGCCCGTGGCCTACACCACGTATGCGCAGTCGAAGAACTCGCCCACGCACCAGCTCGCCGCCGCATCGGCGGCCATCAAGATCGACATGGCCTACCTGCTGATGCAGCGCGCCTGCGAGGACATCGACGGCGCGGCGGCGCGCGGCGAGGTGATGTCGCTGCTGCAGCGCGGGCGGGTGCGCAACGACACCGGCCACATCTTCGCGCTCGTCAAGGAGGCCTTCGACATCCTCATGACGGCCAACGGCGCAGGCTCCTTTGCCGAGCCCAACCTCATGAACAAGCTGTGGCGCGACAGCGAGATCGCCGGACGCCACGCCTATGTCACCACCGAGGTCGGCAAAGAAGCCTATGGGCGCCTGCTGCTCGGCGCGGACGGCGGCATTCCGCTGGTGGCGCTGTGACCGCCGCCGCGATCGCATGGCCGACCGCCGGCGGCAGCGACTTCAGGGCCGCCATGCGCCGGCTGGCGGCCGGCGTGTGCGTGATCACCACCGTCGACGAGGGCCGCTATCTCGGCTGCACGGCGACGGCGGTGACGTCGGTGTCGGCCGAGCCGCCGATATTGCTGGTGTGCCTGAACCGCAACTCGCGCACGCACGCGGCCGTGTTGCGCGCGGGATTCTTCGGTGTGAGCGTGCTGGCGGCGGAAGATGCGCAGCTCGCGCGCGACTTCGCGGGCATGGGCAGGGTGCCCGACCGCTTCTGGGATGACGGCTGGACCACGCTGCATTCGGGCGCACCGGTGCTCAGCAACCGCGCCGCCGCATTCGACTGCCGGGTGACGCAGTCCAGTGGCGTGGCGTCGCACACGGTGATCTTCGGCGAGGTGGCGTGGGCACGGCATCAGGCGGGGAGCCTGCTGGTGTATGCGGAAGGGAACTTTGCGCGGTTGTCCGCGCATTGATGCGGGCTTGTTGCGCGCCGGGCAACCCGCAGTTCGAGCGTGCAGGCAGCGTGATCACACGCCGGTGATCGTGGCGTCACGGTCTGGCCGCGCGCCGCACCCGGCGCCTTGCTGCATCGCCGCCGCAATGGATCGAAGGCGCTCGCCAGAGCATGGCGAGCGGCGAAGCAGACCCCTTCCGTAACGCTCCATCACCTGCGTGCCTGTGCCAGGCATTGCACTGACCCATTGGCGTGCCGGGAAAGCGACGGGCATGTTGATGCTGCATGCCCGCCAGGAGGGCGAACGGCATGCCAGCCGACATGCCGTAGACCATAAGTCGTATCTGCGATCGAGGCGGACAAAGTTGTCACGCCGAGGTGACACGTCGCGTTGATCGTGAGCGAACTTCCTTTGATTGCACGCGCAGCCCCGTAGCTGAAAGAACTAGCGGTGCGCCAAAAATTGTCGGCCTTGGCGCGCGTTCAGCGGCGAGCTGCCCCGGTCTGTACTTTGCTTGCGCATGAGATCGACCGGAGCGATGCGGTCGAACGACGGCGGATCGGCCTGTCGTTTGAACTTGCGAATCTTCTTCCGCCTGTAAGAGCGTCCCGACGCGCAGTTTGCGCCGTCGTGGTTCTGATGGATGTGAACTGCGGATGAAGCGCCGGGGTGCCGACTGAGGGGTCGGCTGTGCAGTCTCATTGATAAAAAAGAGGAAAGTCCCATGAACAGAAAGCCGCGCGTGCACCGCTCCCATCTGGAGCGATTGCGCGCTGTGTTGACGCGAGGATTGCCGGTCGCCGTTGCGTTGCTCGTGGCCGCATGTGGCGGTGGCGGTGGCGGTGGCGGCGGTGATGCGGGCGTCGGTGGCGTCGGCCTCGGGAGTGCCGGTGCCAGCAAGTCCGAACCCGGTGGTGCCGGTGCCAGCGTTCCCGGTGCCGAGAGCGACAGCGTGCGGCGGGGCAGCGACGGTGTGGCCGGAGCCGTTGCAGTCGATGGCGCCGCAGGCGACGAGCCTGCGCTTGCCGTTGCCGTTGCCGTTGCCGATGGCATGCCGATGCGCATGCTCGCGAGAAAGGCTGCACTGGAAACCGCACTGACCCCGGTAGGCGCCAAAGCGAGTTCGCAAGAGCGCGGCGACCTCGGCGCTGCAGCGGCCATCGACCACGACGCGAACACGCGCTGGAGCAGCACCTTCACCGACAACGCGGACCTCACGCTGGATTTCGGGAAGACCGAACTCATCACCCGCGTGCGCATCGACTGGGAGAACGCGCACGCGAGCCGATACCTCTTGCAGGTGTCCAACGACGAAGCGAGCTGGACCACCATCCGCGCGGTCGACAACAGCCAGGGCGGCACCGAAGACCTGGGCGATCTCGCGGGGCAGGGCCGCTACCTGCGCATGCAGGGTGTCAAGCGGTCGTCGCAGTATGGCTACTCGATCTTCGAGATCCAGGCCTTTGCCGGCACGCGCGCCGAGCCACCGCCCGAGCCTGCGCAGCCTCCCGCACCTGTCGACCCCGCCAAGCCGGGTACACCCGTCGTGCCGGTGTCGGCGACCTCTTCCGCATTGGAAAACCCGGGACTTCCGGCGACCATGGCGATCGACGGCAAGCTCAACACCCGATGGGCCAGCAGGTTCGAGGACGGGGCATGGATCCAGTTCGACTTCGGCGTGAAGACACAGGTCGGCTACATGCGCCTGCTGTGGGAGAACTCCTATGGCAAGGAGTACGCGCTGCTGGTGTCCGACGACGAAAAGAACTGGACGCAGGTGCGCTACGTGTCCAACGGGCGCGGGGGCACCGAGGAGTTCTTCAACCTCGGAATCGATGCGCGCTATGTCCGCCTGCAGGGCGTCGCCCGGGCAACGCAGTATGGGTACTCGCTGTTCGAGGTCGACTTCAAGAAGCCGGGCAGCGACAACACGCTGCCGAGCAGCCTGACATCGGCGTTGAAGTTTCCGGCCAACGGCAGCGGGCTCGTTCCGTTGCCTGCCTCGGCCCAGCCGCTGGAAACGCTTCAGTTCACGCTGCCCGACGGTTCGCTGGTCACCCGGTTCGGCGCGCGCGGCCTGGCCCGCCATGGCCGCGAGCGGGGCGCGGAATGGAATGAGATCGGCTATGGGCCCAACGAAACGGTCGATCCGGTCACGGGCGCGCCGCTCGACGGCTCGCCGGGCAACTACCTGACCTTCGTTTCGCAGTACTTCAAGAACCGCACCTGGGGTGTGGAGATCATCGACAACAGCCGCGTGCCGGGCGTGACCAAGCCGACGCTGATCGTCAACCAGTACACCACGGTGGACTTCCTGAGCGGTGGCGTCGCGTTCTTTCGCGCGTTCGATCGCCCCGGTGTCACGGGCTACGGCTGGATGGCACCGGGCGAACTCGTGGACCGCAACGTTCCCGTGTGCAAGCCCGTGGCATATCCGCCGAATGCCGCGCTGACCACGCCCACCGGCATCAACAATGCCTGCACCTTGCTGGTCAAGGACTATCCCGGGCACGGCGACCTGGATGCCAACGGCTTCCCGAACGGCAAGACCATTCCTGCGCGTCCGCTCGTCGTCGGCGACGTCATCGAAGTTTCGCCCTCCATGTTCTCCACCACCGAGGCCATGGCGGCCAAGGGCGACACCGGCGGCATCCGCTACTACTCGTACGAATGGATCTATGTCGTGGGCAAGGGCCTGCAGCCCTGGTACGGCGTTCAGCCGCGCCTCAACTCGGTACCGCTGCCGGACGAGACGCTGTCGGGTGGCCTGGGCTCGGTGTCCTACAACTACTCGAACAACGGGCAGTTCATGTTCCAGCAGCCTCACAACAACATCGGCATGCAGAACATGCAGCGTTTCGTCGAAGGCCGCCGTCTGATCCACACGAATTTCACGACCGGCGATCACAACGAACCCGGCAACGACCGCTACCTGCCTGCGGTCGGTCTGCAGGGGCAGCGTTTCAACCAGTCGGCCTGTATCGGCTGCCACGTCAACAATGGCCGCAGCACGGCGCCGTCGTCGTTGAACCTGCGGCTCGACACCATGTCCGTACGGGTGGCGAAGGTCGACGAGGCCGGGCAGCAGACACCTCATCCGGTGTACGGCACGGCGGTACAGATGAACGTGCTGTCGACAACCGGAACGCCGCAGGACTGGGGCACCAGCGTCCGGGTCGGGAAATTCGAGACCAGCGTCGTGAAGCTCGCGGACGGCACGGCGGTCGAATTGCGCAAGCCCGTGCTCGCATTCGAAGGCCCGACGCCGGAGATTTCATCGTTGCGGGCTGCGCAGCCCATGGTGGGACTCGGATTGCTCGAAGCCATACCGGAGGCCGACATCCTGTCGCGCGTGAGATCGAATCCGGACGAGGACGGCGTCAGGGGCACGGCCAACTTCGTCTTCGATCCCGAAGCCGGCGCTGTCCGCCTCGGACGCTTCGGCTGGAAAGCCTCCAAGGCGACGCTGCGCCACCAGGCCGCCGATGCGCTGCTGCTGGACATGGCGGTGACTTCCCCGGTCTACCCCAACCTCAGTTGCAGCACCGACCGCGCCGGCTGCGCCTCCGCCGGCGTGCGCAAAGGCATTTCCGAGTCGGACCTGAAGTCCATGTCCAACTACCTTGCACTGCTGGCCGTGCCCGCGCAACGCAGCCTGGCGAGTGGATTCCCCAAGGGTGTGGCGCCATTGCAGGAGCACCGGATCGATCCGCAACAGGTGAGCGCCGGCGCAAGGCTCTTCCAGGGCATGCGATGCACCGCTTGCCACACTGCCGAGATGAAGACGGGTGCGGGCCATCTGTTCGCGGAGTTGCGCAGCCAGACCATCCGTCCGTATTCCGACCTGCTGTTGCACGACATGGGCCCCGGCCTCGCGGACAAGTTCGTCGAAGGCCAGGCGAAGGGCAGCATGTGGCGCACGGCGCCGTTGTGGGGGCTGGGCTATACCGAGAAGGTCGTGGGTGACAAGGCCAAGGCGGGATACCTGCACGACGGACGGGCACGCAACCTCACCGAGGCAATCCTGTGGCACGCAGGGGAAGCGGACCGCTCGCGGCAACGTTTCGAAGGCCTCTCCGCTGCCGATCGCGAAGCGCTTCTCGCGTTCCTGAAGTCGCTCTGAGCTTTCGATTGCGTTGAAAGCCGGGTCGGCCACCGAGGAAAGGTTTTCTTCGGTGGCCGATGACGCGCCGCGCGGCGTGTCCGGGACTCTTTGAATCGCGGAAGAAGCCCTCGAAACAGCGCACCATGGGTTGAGGTTCATCGGCAATGACGATGGGCCGATCGGTATCGAAGCCTGGACCGCGGGGCACGGCTGACAGCGGTAGACTGCGCGGCTTTTCTGTCTGTGCAGGAGTGATCCGCGATGACTATATTGGACGGCGGCCCCTACTTTCATGGCACGCGGGCAGACCTCAGGGTGGGCGATCTGCTCAAGGCCGGCTTCCGATCGAATTACGACACCCGCGTCGTGATGAACCACATCTACTTCACCGCCTGGCCCAAGGGCGCCGGACTGGCTGCGGAAATGGCGAAGGGCGACGGCCGTGGCCGCGTGTACATCGTCGAGCCCACTGGGGCCTACGAAGACGATCCCAACGTCACCGACAAGAAGTTCCCGGGCAACCCGACGCGCTCGTACCGGAGCAGGGAGCCGTTGCGAATCGTCGGCGAACTGGATACCTGGGAGCCCTTCGATCCGGATTACATCCGGCAGCTGAAGGAGCGTGTCAGCGCCGGCATGGGAGAGATCCTCAACTGATCCCGATGGCTGGCCTCTCGCGGGGCCTCATCCTGCAGTTGCACGTGCACGTGCACGTGCGCGAGCGCACCGCGAGCCAGTCAGTGGGTTGAGTTGGCGAAGCACTCAGGGCCACGGTCTGGAACCGCATCCGGCCCCAACCAGCCATCGAGCTGGTCGCTTGAGTGAACCCCGAAGCCCCCGGTCGAGGGCAGGACTCGCCAGCTCAAGCGTTCCGCTGCCCGCCGGCTCGTTCCAGGTGCTCTACAAACCCGTCGAAGGCATCCAGCAGTGGCTGGAACCGCGCCGCAGCGCCTTCCAGTTGGCCCAGGGCGTAGCAGGTCGCCTCCAGGGTTGACAGTTGGTCGGGCTGATGGGCTTTGCGGATACGGTAGTGCGAAGGCGGCAGGTTGCGCAGCGCCAAGCGGGGCAACTGTTGCAATGGCGGGCTTTGGTGGAGCATCTTTCGACTTTTGCGCCAGGTGCCGTCCAGCACGATGAGGCGCAGGCCCGACCGGGCTGGCGGCCCCTCCGGCGGTAGCGGGGTTGGAACCCGCAGGTCCGGTGCGGAATGCTCCAGGCTGTCCGGGTACAGCAGCAGCGTTCGCTTGCCGTCCACCGGCCAGACCGGCGCTGCAAATGCCTCACCCACCACCACGCGGCAGTGCGCCAGGCTCAGGTGCAGCAGTCGGGCACTGCCCTTGGCCTGATGGACTTCCAGCGGGTGCTGCAGCACCAGCACCTCCACCGCGTGGGCGGTGGGCGCGACCCAGCGGCAGATGCAGGCGCTGAGCGGGCGCAGGCAAGTGTTGCACTGGGGGCGTGGGATGGAAGCGGCGGACATGGCTACACGATGCGTGGAAGGGATGTCTATCACCTTTGGCGCGACGACCGGCAGGTTTGGACCTTGAGGGAATGCAATTCCGGCGTCACCGGATGAACTTGACGTAGATAAGCTCAGGGTCATCCTCGTCAAGGTTCTCGATCACGCCGCTGCGTTGAAAGCCCGCCTTCAGGATGAGCTTCTGGGATGGCAGGTTGGAGAGGTTGGCCGAGGTGAAGAGCTTCGGCGATCTGCACACGGCTTCGGCGGCCGAAAGGAGCTTCAACCCCACTCCTGTGCGGCGATGCGCGGGTGAGACGACCACAACAGAAATGAAACCGTGCCCGAAGAAGTCGTGCGTGAGCACGACATAGCCGAGCACGCGACCCTCATCGGTTGCAATCAGGCAGCGTTCCTGGGCGACCGAAGCAACGATGAATCGAACCCGGTCACGGTTCGAATGCGCATACACGTCGCACTCGCGAATGGCTTGCACATCGTCTGCAACTGCTTGGCGAACTTGCATCGATACCTTCACCGCTGCTTGGGCACGCGCCGAAGTTCGGCGGGCTCGATGCCGCTGCCGACCTCCTTGCCTGTCTTCGACGACGTGACCGTCCAGCACTTGAGTGGGTGATTTTTCAGGCATCCGGCTTCAGCAGAAGTATCTGCGGCTTCGACGGGGAACATCCAGCTTGGGCTCATCCGAGGATTGTCCCTGTTGAGGCACGTCACTCGAAACGCCGAACAGGCAGCCAGCCACGCGCGACTTAGAATTCTCTGGCGCATGCGTGGGTGTCTCGGCCCGCTGCGAGTTTCTGATTCCCGGGGCCATGTAGAGGAACACCATGTACAAAAACCTCGTGGGCCGCGCCGTTCTGGCGTGGGCGACCACCTGTTTTTTCAGTCTTTCATCCACCGCTTTCGCGCAGAGCCCGCCTTCCCAGGCGCCGCTGAAGATCGGCTTCGTGTACGTCACGCCGGTCACCGACGCCGGCTGGGTCCGCCAGCACGAGGAGGCCCGCAAGGCCGTCGACGCAGTACTCGGCGCGCGCGTGAAGACCACCTATGTCGAGAACGTGGCCGAGGGTGCCGATGCCGAGCGCGTCATCCGCGACCTTGCGCAGCAGGGCAACAAGCTCATCTTCACGCCCAGCTTCGGCTACATGGAGCCGACGCTGAAGGTGGCGAAGGACTTCCCCGACGTGAAGTTCGAATCTGTCACCGGCTACAAGACCGCGCCCAACGTCGCGACCTCCAACGCGCGCTACTACGAGGGCCGCTACCTCGCGGGCATCGCTGCCGGCCGCATGACGAAGACCGGCGTGGCAGGCTATGTCGCGGGCTTTCCGATTCCCGAGGTGCTGCAGGGCATCAACGCGTTCACGCTCGGCATGCGTTCGGTGAATCCGGCTGCGAAGGTCAAGGTGGTGTGGCTCAACGAATGGTTCGATCCACCGAAGGAGCGCGACGCGGCGATGGCGCTGTTCAACCAGAACGCCGACGTGGTCGCGTTCCACACCGGTTCCACTGCCGTGATGGCCGCGGCGCAGGAGCGTGGAAAGATGGCCATTGCCTACCACTCCGACATGCGCAGGATCGCGCCCGACGCGCAACTGGTGGCGGTCACGCACCAGTGGGGCGGCTACTACACCCAGCGCGCGAAGGCGGTGCTCGACGGCACCTGGAAGAGCGGCAACGTCTGGGGCGGCGTGAAGGAAGGGATGATTCGCGTGGGCGACTTCGGCACCAAGGTGCCCAAGGCGGTGCAGGACGAAGTGCTTGCGCGGCAGAACGACATCGCGGCCGGCAAGCTGCAGCCGTTTCGCGCCGTGGCCGCCGATGTGCGTGACAACGAAGGCCATGTCGTGATCGCGAAGGGCACGCAGTTGGGCGACGAGCAGATCCTCAAGATGAACTGGCTGGTCGAGGGCGTGCAGGGGCGGGCGGGCCGCTAGCCGTCCCGGCCGCGCAGCGTCACCGGGCCCGTCGTGTCGGGCGACTGCGGGCGGCACCTGCGTTGCCGCTCGTTCCGCGCAGGCGCCCGAGCGACAGGTACGCGCCCGAGCCCAGCACGACGATCGCGATCAGGTCGAGCAGGGCCCAGAGGATCTTCAGCGGCAATCCGCCGTAGTCCCCAAAGTGCAAGGGCCTCGCCAGCTGAAGCGCGCGCAGGTAAGCGGGCATTGGCGCCACGGCGGTGAGGGCGCCGGTGCGCGCATCGACGAGCGCCGCCGTGAACAGCCGATGGGTCAGCGGCGTGTTGCCGTTGGTCCAGATGAGGAAGTGGTGCGGGTTCGAGAACGACTGGCTCGGAAAGATCACGCTCGTGACATTGCGTCCCGGCAACGCGGCCTGCACCGTGCGCATGGCCGCTTCGGCCGATCCCGGAGAGAGCACCGGGGGCTGGCCCTTCCATGCCTGCAGCATCTCGCTCATGCCGGTGCGGCGCCAGTGGGCCGACAACG
Organism: Variovorax paradoxus; assembly: GCF_902712855.1. Lineage (NCBI taxonomy): Bacteria > Pseudomonadati > Pseudomonadota > Betaproteobacteria > Burkholderiales > Comamonadaceae > Variovorax > Variovorax paradoxus. Next base: position 96,903 of record NZ_LR743508.1, on the reverse strand, counting down.
GCCTCGACAGCTCGTTGAGCACGCCGGTGAGCGCCACCACCAGCGCCCAGACCGCGATCGAGATGCCGAGCAGGTTGTGCAGGTCGAGCCAGCGCACGCGCCGTGTGCAATGGCGCACCGCACCGAAGTCGAGCTTGCGCAGGTAGGGGCCTTAGATGGCCACGCCGGAGATCACCGACAGTGCGAACACCGCGCCCACCACCGCCAGGACCCATTCGCCCGCCGGCCCGGCGGCCAGCTCGGTATGCAGGCGCGAGATCCACGCCATGGCCGTTCCGGTGCGCGGGCCCGGCGCCGGCGCATCGGCGACCACGGCTGCACTGCGCATGTCGAACTCGACGCGGTGGTCGCGGCTGCGGTCGGGGCTGTCGGCCGGTGCCATCACGACCTTGGCGCGCGGCTCGTCGTCGTCGATGAAGACGAAGCGCACGACCTCCGCGGGATAGCGCCGGCGTGCGCTCTCGACGATGGTGTCGATGCTGGCGCGCCGTCCGTCGAGTGCGGCCGGCACGACCGGCAGCGGCACGGCGGCCGCGTCCTCGAGCTCGTGCGAGAAGATCAGCGGCAGGCCCGTCAGGGCACAGCAGGAGCAGGAAGAGGGTGCTTGCCAGCCGAGCCTGCGCCGCAGCCAGTCGTGGTGAGCGCCATAAAGCGCCTCGATATCGGAAGATGCTGCGCGGTCCAGGGCGCTCACGGTCAGGGCGGAACCACCCCTGAGGTGGATCTGGAGAATAAGAATTGCTCTCACTATCTCCAAAAGCGCAACCGGATGCTCTCGCTGCCGTGCGGCTCGTCGCGGCATGGAAATCGCCGCGGGCGTTGCGGCGACGGCTCCCTGTTTCTCGGAAGTGGAGAAGCCAGTCAGTTCCGGAACCAGATCCGCAGCGTCACGTAGATCGCATAGCCGAGCCCGAGGACCATCCACAGCAGGAAGAACATGTTGGACCAGTAGTCGCCGGCGTTCTCGGCCAAGGTGTAGAGCTGTCCGTGGCAAGCCTTGCCGAGGCACGAGATCTCCCTGCGGATCGCTGCGCGAAGCAGCGCGAACAAAAGGCAGCAGGTGATGACGGCGGTCATCACGAGTCCGAACGGCCCCAGCGGCCCCTTGGTCAGTTCGTCGTTTTCGTCGCGATGGCCTTTGCGCAGCAGTCGCTGTCCGTACATGTACCAGGCAATTCCGAGCAGGAGCATCAGCGAGTAGTAGAGGAAATCGCGCATTTCTCTTTCTTGCTTGGTGTGAGGGAGCGTTCTCGTCGCCCGGGATGGTATCTGTCGCGTGATCCGGCATGGAAGCCAGGCTCTGCCGTGCGCCGGCATCGCCGGTCGCGCGTGGCTCGGCAGACGGCCCCCACCGAAACGCCGAGGGGGCGTCCGGCGTATAGCACTCATATGCGCATGGAAATCGCGGGCCGGCAGGGCTGGATTACCCTCCGCATCCACGATGAAAAAAGCCTACCGCGCCTCCCTCCTGCGATTCGACGCCGCCGGCCAGCCCGTTTTCGACGAAGACGGCCTGCTGGTGATCGCCCCCGACAGCACCGGCCGCCAGCGCGTGCTCGACGCCGGCAGCCATGCCGCCGTCGCCCCACGACATGCCGACGCCGACGTGACGCACCTGCCGGGGCGCATCCTCGCGCCGGGCTTCGTGGACATGCACATCCACTTTCCGCAGACCGACATCATCGGTTCGCCCTCGCCGGGCCTGCTGCCCTGGCTCGAGAACTACACCTTTCCGGCCGAGAGCAGGTTCGTCGATCCCGCGCACTCCAACGAAGTGGCCGACGTGTTCTTCGACGAACTGCTGCGTAACGGCGTGACCACCTCGCTGACCTTCGCGACCTCGCACGTGGCCTCGGTCGATGCCTTCTTCGAGGGCGCGCAGCGCCGCGGCCTGCGCATGATCACCGGCAAGGTGCTGCAGGACCGCCACTCGCCCGACGGCGTGCGCGACCAGACCGAGCAGAGCCTGATCGACACCGAGGCGCTCATCCGCAAGTGGCACAACGTCGACCGGCTGGGCTATGCGATCACGCCGCGCTTCGCGCCTGCGAGCACCGATGCGCAGATGCGCGGCGCGGGTGAACTGGCCGCCAGGTACGCCGACACCTGGATCCAGTCGCACGTGGCGGAGAACCGCGACGAGGTGGCGTGGGTGCGCGAGCTGTACCCGCAATCGCGTTCGTACCTCGACGTGTACGCCGGCTTCGGCCTGATGCGCGAACGCGCGGTGTACGCGCACTGCATCTACCTCGACGACACCGACCGTGCCCTGCTGCGCGATACGAAGACGGCCGCCGCCGTCAGTCCGACCAGCAACCTGTTCCTGGGCAGCGGCTTCTTCGATTTCGGCGCGGCCGACCGCGTGGGCTACCCCTACGGGCTGGCCAGCGACGTGGGCGGCGGCACCAGCTTCAGCCCGTTCCACACCATGATGGCCGCGTACTACGTGGGCCGCGAGGGGCAGACCAAGGCCGGCCTGAGCATCGCGCCCTCCGAGCTCTGGTGGCGCCACACCGGCGGCGCCGCGCGCGCGCTGGGGCTCGACGGCGTGGTCGGCAACCTGCAGCCGGGCTGCGAGGCCGACTTCCTGGTGCTGAACCCTGCGGCCACGCCGCTGCTGGCACGCAAGACCCGGCTGGCGAACACACTGGAAGAAATGCTGTTCGCGATGATCGTGCTGGGCGACGACCGGCTGGTCGAGCGCACGGTGATCTCGCAGGCCGGCTGAGGCCCGGGAGGGCGAACCGGCCCATGCCACAATCGCCGACCCAGCGAGCGCGGCGACACCTTTTGCAGGAACACCGCGGAACCGGCTTTCCGGGCCGCTGGTGTTGTCCCCTCGAGGGGGTTGGCGTCGCGACACGAAGTGCGCGAAGACTGGGGTGTTTTCAATGTCTATCAAGAGCGACAAATGGATTCGGCGCATGGCCGAGAACGAAGGAATGATCGAGCCCTTCGAACCGGGCCAGGTGCGCGAATCCTCGGGTCACAAGATCATCAGCTACGGCACCTCGAGCTACGGCTACGACATCCGGTGCGCACCCGAATTCAAGGTCTTCACCAACATCCACAGCACGGTCGTCGACCCGAAGAACTTCGACGAGAAGAGCTTCGTCGACATGCACGGCGACTACTGCATCATTCCGCCGAACAGCTTCGCGCTGGCGCGCACCGTCGAGTACTTCCGCATCCCGCGCAACGTGCTGACCATCTGCCTGGGCAAGAGCACCTATGCGCGCTGCGGCATCATCGTCAACGTGACGCCCTTCGAGCCCGAATGGGAAGGCTACGTGACGCTGGAGTTCAGCAACACCACACCGCTGCCCGCCAAGATCTATGCGGGCGAAGGCTGTGCGCAGGTGCTGTTCTTCGAGAGCGACGAAGTCTGCGAAACCAGCTACAAGGATCGCGGCGGCAAGTACCAGGGCCAGCGCGGCGTCACCCTGCCGAAGACCTGACCGCCTCCAGACTGCGCGCATTCGTGCTGCTGCGGTCCCTCTGAACGGGGGCGATGCCTGCGGCCTGGCAAGGCCGCTTCCGCGGCATCTCTGGCATACCCGCTTACAGAAGCGTGCGGCTTCCGAAGTACCATCCTGCGACCACCGGCAACTCTTCCTCCAACGGCCGGCAAGGAGAGCGCGATGAGATGGGAAGGCAACGAACAATCTGACAACGTCGAAGACCGCCGCGGCGAAGGTGGCGGCGGGGGCGGTGGCTTCATCGGCGGCCGCGGCATCGGCATCGGCACCATCGCGGTCGCGCTGATCGCAGGCTGGATCTTCGGCATCAATCCTCTCACCGTGCTCAGCCTGCTGAGCGGTGGCGGCGGCCCCGCGCAGGTTCAGCAGCAACAGCAAGGGCCGGCGCCCAGGCCACCGTCGAACGATCGCGAGGCGGCATTCGTCTCGACCGTGCTCAGGAACACCGAAGTGGTGTGGACGGACATCTTCAGGCAGAACGGCGGCACGTACCACGCACCGCGGCTGGTGCTGTTCCGCGGCGCGACGCCCACGGCCTGTGGCACCGGGCAGTCGGCCATGGGGCCGTTCTACTGCCCCGGCGACCAGAAGGTCTACATCGACCTCGGCTTCTACGACACGCTCAAGAACCAGCTCGGCGCGCCCGGTGAATTCGCGCAGGCCTACGTCATCGCGCACGAGGTCGGCCATCACGTGCAGGACGAGCTCGGTATCACCGCCAAGGTCGACGGCATGCGCAATCGCCTGAGCCAGACGCAGAACAACGCCATGAGCGTCCGTGTCGAGCTGCAGGCCGACTGCTTCGCGGGCGTGTGGGCTCACCATTCGCAGGAATCGAAGAAGTGGCTCGATCCGGGCGACATCGAGGCTGCGATGAACGCCGCGCAGAAGATCGGCGACGACGCTTTGCAGCGTTCCGCGGGCCGCGCGGTGGTGCCCGACAGCTTCACCCACGGCTCGAGCGCGCAGCGCCAGCGGTGGTTCGGCGCGGGCTATCAGAGCGGCGACATCAAGGCCTGCGACACCTTCAACGCCCGCAGCCTCTGATTCGTGGCCTTGAATGGCGCATGAACAGTGCGTCGAGTGCTATTGAATAAATAGCAATTCCGCTGTCGCGGACGTTGTCACGCTGCGGTCACTGCCGTTTTTTGCGGCAGTGCGACAATAGCGGGCTCAATGACAAGCTCCTTCTCCAATCTAATGCTGGCGGAACCGCTGGCGCGCGCCGTGGCCGAAATGGGCTACGAGACCATGACACCGATCCAAGAGCAGGCCATTCCGGTCGTGCTTTCGGGCCAGGATGTGATGGGCGCCGCACAGACCGGCACCGGCAAGACGGCGGCGTTCTCGCTGCCGCTGCTCCAGCGCATGCTCAAGCACGAAAACGCCTCGACCTCGCCTGCGCGACATCCGGTCCGGGCTCTGGTGCTGCTGCCCACGCGTGAACTGGCCGACCAGGTCGCGCAGCAGATCAAGCTGTACGCCAAGTACACCAACCTGCGCAGTACCGTGGTGTTCGGCGGCATCGACATGAAGCCGCAGACGCTGGAGCTGAAGAAGGGGGTCGAAGTGCTGGTGGCCACCCCCGGCCGCCTGCTCGATCACATCGAAGCCAAGAACGCGGTGCTCAACCAGGTCGAGTATGTGGTGCTCGACGAAGCCGACCGCATGCTCGACATCGGCTTCCTGCCCGACCTGCAGCGCATCCTGAGCTACCTGCCCAAGCAGCGCACCACGTTGCTGTTCTCGGCGACGTTCTCGCCCGAGATCAAGCGATTGGCCGGCAGCTATCTGCAGAATCCGGTCACCATCGAAGTGGCGCGGCCGAACGAGACGGCGTCGACCGTCGAGCAGCATTTCTACAGCGTGTCCGACGACGACAAGCGCCGTGCGCTCAAGCAGATCGTTCGCCAGCGCGGCATCACGCAGGCCTTCGTGTTCGTCAACAGCAAGCTCGGCTGCGCGCGTCTTGCGCGCTCGCTGGAGCGCGATGGTCTTCGCACCTCGGCGCTGCACGGCGACAAGAGCCAGGATGAGCGCCTGAAGTCGCTCGCCGCCTTCAAGGCCGGCGAAGTCGATCTGCTGGTGTGCACCGACGTCGCTGCCCGCGGCCTCGACATCAAGGACGTGCCCGCCGTCTTCAACTTCGACATTCCGTTCAATGCCGAGGACTACGTGCACCGCATCGGCCGCACCGGCCGTGCCGGCGCTTCGGGCCTGGCCGTGAGCTTCGCCAGCGGCGGCAACGATGCGCGCCTCGTGGCCGACATCGAGAAGCTGATCAAGAAGAAGATCGAGCTCGAGCCGGTCGAGTTCGAGGAAGACCGTCCGCGTGGCCGCATCAACGACGGACGCCGTCACTGGCGCGAAGAAGGCGAAGCCGGCGACGCACGCGACGTGCTCGACCAGCCGCGCGAACGCCGCGAAGCGGACGCCCGCCGCGGCGGTGGACGCCCGCATCGCGCGCCTGCCGCGCCGCGCGACCCGTTCTTCGACAAGCCCTACGAGCCGGGCGAGCCCGACACCACGCCCGCATGGGAGGCCGCCGCCAAGGCAACGCCGGCCCGTGGCATCTCGAGCAACATCAAGAGCAAGCGCAAGGTCGCGGCGCTGTTCAAGAGCGCCGAGCCGAGCTGAGCGTTCGACAAGGCGCAGCCCGTCTCCCATTCGAGAACATCGAGGAACCGGCTCTGCCGTGCCTCAGGTGTTGTTCCCGGTTACCGCCAGCCGCGGTGCCATCCGTACTGCGGGTGGTGCCATCCCCAGCCGTAGCGCGGGTGATAGGCCCAGACGAACCCCACACCGGGCGACACATAAGTGGGCGCCACATACGCCACGCCAGGTGGCGCCGCATACACCGGCTGTGCCGGTGCAACCACGCAGCCGGTCAGTGTGGCCGCCAGCGCGGTGGCGGACAGGGCAGGAAGAGCGAATCTCATGGCAAAGCTCCTGGAACGAGTTGTTGTCGGTATGCCCAACCAACGTCCCTTGCCGTTGCCGGATGACGGCCTTTACCGGGCTGAAACAGTGTCACAGCCAGGTTGCATGCCGGTATCCGGCGCCAGCGTCATCGCGCCGACCTTGCTGCCGAGCGCCGAGCGGGTGGCGCTCCTTTCGCTTCAGATCACCTTGAAGTTGTGCGTGCCGTCGTGTCCGAGTTGCGCGACCAGACCGAATTCCCAGTCGAGATAGGCCTGCATGGCTTCTGCGGGCGCATCGGTGCCTTCATAGGGCCGGCGATAGCGGTCGGTGCGCGGCGTGGCCAGGCGGGTTTCGCCGGTCTCGGCATCGAGGCCTGCGGCAAACCACGCGGCATTGCCGCCGGCCAGCAGCAGCACCTCGGTATCGCGCCTGCCATTCGCATCGAGCCACGAACGCAGGTCGGCCGCGGCGTAGCCCGCGAGCAGGCTGCTGCCGCAGGTCAGCACGTAGCGCTGCGATGCCGGGATGACCGCGCCGACCGCCTGCGCAAGCTGCGCGCGAATCGCATGCCAGGCGCCCGGGATGTGCCGCTTCACGTAGTTGGCGCTGGTGGTCACGTCGATGACCGCAGTGCCGGGTTGCGCCAGCCATACGGCGAGCTCCTTCGGTGCGACCTCGCTCACGGTGGCAGCGACCGGTGGATGCACCGCGGCGGGTGCCGTCGTCTCGTCGTAGGCGGACGCCGCCGGCACCTCGTCCAGCACATGCACTTCCCACCCCATCTGTGCAAGCCATGACGCGCTCATCGATGCGCGCACGCCGTCGTCGTCCGCCAGCACGATGCGCGCGCCGCGCACAGGCACGTGGTGATCGGTTTCCTGCACCAGTTGTCCGCCCGGTGCGCTGGCGAAGCCGGGCAGGTGGCCGGCGCCATATTCCTCGGGCGTTCGGACGTCGAAGCGGTACACGGTGCGCCCCGGCGTCTCGAGCGTGGGCAGCGCATCGAGCGCGATGCGCTGCACGCCCGCCTGCTGCGCCACGCGCCGCGCGTCGGCCTGTGCCTGTGCGCGGTGCTCGGCGGAGACCGCCACCGGCGCCTGCCGCGACGCGCCGTGGTCCAGCACCTGCCCCGCGAGCTTCCAGCCGATCGTGCCGTTGCGCAATGCGGCCACGGGGTTCGGAATGCCCGCGTTCACCAGCGACTGCGTGCCGATGATGCTGCGCGTGCGGCCCGCGCAGTTCACGATCACCTGCGTCGACGGATCGGGCGCCAGCTCGCGCACGCGCAGCACCAGCTCGGCGCCCGGCACGCTGGTGGCGGTGGGAATGCTCATGGTCTGGTATTCGTCGAAGCGGCGCGCGTCGAGCACCACCAGGTCGGCCTTGCTGTCGACCAGCGCCTGGACCTCGGAGGCCGAGAGCGACGGCGTATGCCGCTCGTGCTCGACCAGCTCGCCGAACGACTTGCTCGGCACGTTCACGTCGCGGAACAGTTCGCCGCCGGCCCGGCGCCAGCCCTCGAGGCCGTCTTCGAGCAGGTGCACGTTCGTGTAGCCGAGCGCCGCGAAGGTCTTCGCCGCCAGCGGCGCGAGGTCGGTGCCCTGGTGCTCGCCGTACAGCACGATGAGCGTGTCGCGCCGCGGAATGCGCCGCCATGCCTCGATCTCGATGCGCGACAGCGGCAGGTTGGCGGCCCACAGCGGATGCTCCTGCGCGAACGGGTCTTCCTCGCGCACGTCGAGAAGGGCGGTTTCGTCGCGCGCGATCAGGCGCTCGCGCACCGCGGCGAAGGGCAGGGCGGGAAAGGAGGCAGTCGTCATGCGGGTGTCGAAGAAGAGGATCTGAATTCGGCGCTGCGGTCCCACAGGTTGGGCAGCAGCGTGTTGGAGTAGCCGGAAACGAAAGGCTTGCGCCCGCCCTCCGGCGGATAAGTATGCCGCCGCACGGCACCGATGTTGGCGCCGTACACATGGATGCTGATCGACACGCGGTCCGCATGCGCGTTGTGCACCCGGTGCAGGTCGCCGATGCGGGGCGACACCGCCTCCACGTCGCCCGCGTCGAGCCGCACCGCCTCGCCCTGCGGCCGCGCGTGGCCTTCAGCGTCGAACACGAAGCCCTGGCTGTACTCCGCGCCGCGCAGCATGCCGATCAGGCCCCACACCGTGTGGTCGTGTACCGGCGTGGCCTGGCCGGGACCCCACACGAAGCTCACGACCGAGAAGCGCTCGGTGCTGTCGGCATGCAGCAGGAACTGCCGGTAGCGCAGCGGGTCCGGCTGCGCGAAGGCCTCGGGCAGCCAGTCGTCGCGCGCCACCAGGGTTCGCAGCAGCGCACCGCCTTCCGCGAGGATGCGCGGCTCGCCGGGCGCGCTGTCGAGCAGCCGGCCGAAGGCGCCGACGAAATCGCGCAGCGGCGCGATCGAGGACGGCGCGGTCACGCCGGCCGCTTCCACACGCTCGCGTCGGTGATCGCTCGCACGTCAACGCGCACCGGCAGGATGCCGTCGCGCGCCGAGCGGTCGGCCACCGCCTGCAGCGCAACGACATCCGCTTCGCTCACCGGCCGGCCCGCCACCGACGCACGCGCGGTGATGATGCGGGACGACTCGATGGGCAGGCGCGTGAGCTGGCTGTACGCCTGCGCATAGGCCTCCGGGTTGGCCAGCGCCCAGTCGCCTGCACGGCCCAGGCGGTCGAGGAACTGCACGATGGCAGCGCGTTTCGCCGGATCGGCCAGCGACGATTCGGTGGCCGTGATGAAGCCCAGCGCCGTGTTGATGCCGCGTCCGTCGCGCAATGTGCGTCCGCCCTGCTGCAGCGCGATCGTGTAGTACGGGTCGAAGACGGCCCAGGCGTCGATCTGCCGCGACGCGAACGCGGCGGCCGCGTCGGTCGGCAGCACGAACTTCACCGTGACCTCTTCGCGCTTCACGCCGGCTTCCTCGAGCGCGCCGTACAGCTGGTACTGCGAGATGCTGCCGCGCGCGGACGACACGATCACCGTCCTGCCGCGCAGGTCCGCCACGCTGCGCAGCGGCGAGTCGCGCTGCACCACGATGCCCAGCGAATCGGCCTTGCCGACGCGCGTGGCGACGATCTTCAGCGGTGTCCTTCCGACCGCCGCGGCCAGCACCGGCAGGTCTCCGGCCATGGCGGTGTCGACCGCCGCGCTGCGCTGCGCCTCGAAGAGCGGCGCGGCGCCCTGGAAGTTGGCCCAGCGATAGGCGAAGGGCGCGCCCTCGAGCGCGCCCGAGGCCTCGAACAGCGAGCGCAGCCCGCCGGCCTGGTCGCCGAGGACCAGCGTCGCCTGCGGCTGCGCCAGGGCGCGCAGCGCTCCGGTGGCGCCCAGGGAAAGTGCCGCGCCTTGCTTCAGCCAGCTGCGGCGCGAGGCCGTCGAGAACAGCAGCGGTGTCATGCGGCGGCTCCCGTCTTCGACAGCAGCGCGCGCTTGCCCGCGGCCACCAGGATCGCATCGTTCTGCGGCGTGTGGATGCGGCTGCACAGCACGTCGCGGTGGTGCCGCTCCAGCGGGTTCGCGCGCGCCAGGCCATGGTTGCCGCTGAGCTGCAGCGCGAGTTCGACCGCACGGATGGCGTTGCCCGTCACCGTGTACTTGAGCAGGCCGCTGTCCGTGGCCGGTGGCGCCCGGCCGCCGTCGACCGCTGCCGCGGCATCGTCGAGCAGCACGCGGTTGGTGCGCAGCAGCGCCTCGATCTCGCCCACGTGTTCCTGCACGCGCGGCAGGCTCGCCAGCGGCGCGCCGAGGCTGCCGGGGGCACGCTGGTCGAGGAAGCCCGCCAGCCAGTCCCGCGCGGACGTGGCCACCGCGTCGTAGAGGCTGCCGAGCAGCACGGTCATCCACGCCTGCTGCGTGGCATGGGCGTCGATGTCGGTCTGGCTGCCCGCGTCGGGTGCCCAGTCGGCGGGCACGCGCAGGTCGACGGCATGGTCGAGGTCGATGGCGACGTTCTCGAACACCACCTCGTGGCTGCCCGAGGCCCGCAGGCCGAGATGATCCCAGCTCGCGATCACGCGCACGCCGGGCGCGTGTCGCGGCACCAGGAACACGCCGGTGCGCGGCGCGGCGTCGTCGGCTTCATGCGTGCGGGCCCACACAGCGAGCCATGTGAGGCCTTCGATGCCGGTGGTGTAGAGCTTGTGGCCGTCGAGCTTCCAGCCTGCGCCATCGCGGCGCGCCACGGTGGCGGGCAGGCCGCCGCGCGCCGGCGAGCCCAGCGCCGGTTCGACGCGCAGGGCGTTGATCAACGCGCCATGCGCGACCGCATCGCGCGCCACGCGTTCGCGCAGGTGCGGCGGCCAGCGGCTGTCGGCGCGCGTCAGCGCGTGGTGCTGCAGGTAGGTCATCGTGAGGATCAGCGCGGTGGCCGGCTCGCCGCGCGCCACCGCCGCGATCACGCGGCGTGCGGTCGCCAGCGTGGCCCCGCCGCCGCCGTGCTCGGCAGGGGCGACCAGCCCGACCAGGCCGTGCGCCTTCAGCGCATCGAAGTTCTCTCGCGGGAAGGCACCGCTGCGGTCGTGGTCCGCGGCGGTGGCGGCGAACTGCGCCGTCAGCCGGGCCAGCACCGCGGCGTCGACGGTGGAGGGAAAGGCTGGAGGGCTGTGAGAAGTGTCGGGCGCGGATGCCGCGCGGCGCAAGGGGAGTGCACTCATGGTGGTGGCACGTTAGCGGCCCGTCCGGCGCCCGAAAACGATGCATCGCGCATATGGAAACTCGTTTTCCTGCGTTCGCTTCCGGCGGCTGTCCCGGTACGGTTCGCTCCATGAACCCGGATCTCCTGTCGGACCGTCGCCGCCTGCCGCAGGCGGCGGCCGCACGCGCAGGCATGCGCGGGCTGATCCGGCCGGCTTCCATCTCCCACCCCAGAAGCAGAAGGACAACACCATGAGCCAGCCACAGCCGCACGACGGCGTCGAATTCATCGGCATGATCCAGGGCCAGAAGGTCTCGGAGATCCACGCGGCCAACGGCCCCGCGCTCGACCGCGACTACGTACGCGCTTTCGCGCAGGCCCACGAGCAGGCCGGCTTCGACCGCGTGCTGGTGCCGCACCATTCGACCAGCCCCGACGCGACGCTCACGGTGGCCTACGCCGCCTCGGTGACCGAGCGCATCGGCGGCGCCGCTGGCGGAGGCGCTGAATGCGGCCGCCGTCGACTCGGGCCCCATCGGCGACGCGCCGCTCATCTTCGCGCTGGCTGCCGGTACGCGCGTGAAGGCCATCGGTGCGAACCGCTCCGACTCGTACGGCACGGCGGTGCTGGTGCGGCCCGACTCGCCGCTCAAGACAGCGGCCGACCTCAAGGGCAGGAGCATCGCAACCAACCGCGGGTCCATCGGCCACTACGTCACGCTCAAGGCCATCACCGCGGCCGGTCTCAGGCCCGAGGACGTGAACATCCGATTCCTTGCGCCCGCCGATGCCAAGCTCGCGCTCACGCAGGGCTCGGTCGATGCCTGGGCCACCTGGGAGCCCTACACCGCGCTGGCCGAGGTGAGCCACCATGCGCGCGTGCTGGTCAGCGGACGCGGCCTGCTGCCGGGGCTGAGCTACCTCGCGGCGACCGACGGCGCCATCGCGGCCAAGCGGCCGGTGCTGCAGGATTTCCTGCAGCGCGTGGTGAAGGCGCAGCTCTGGTCGTACCGCAACGTCGATGCCTACTCGGCCGCGCTGGCGCGCATCATCGGCATCCCGCCCGAGGCCGCCAGGCTGCAGTTCGAGCGACGCCAGCAGAAGTGGGTTCCGATCGATGCGCAGGTCATCGCCGACCAGCAGGGCACGGCCGACTTCTACCGGCAGGTCGGGCTCATCAGGCAGCCGCTGGATGTGAAGAACACCTTCGACCCGGGCTTCGGCGTGGCCGGATGACGGCGCGCCGAAAACGTAGCTGAGTCCAAGACTCGCGTAGATGCGTGCGTCCGGCGCGGCGTTGCGGTGGCTAGAGTCGGTTGCATGACCAACGCCAACGACACCACCTACGCCATTTCCCCCGCGCCCGTCCACTCGCTGCCGATCCAGGGCGAACGCGCGCGCTTCCCGGTCAACCGCATCTTCTGCGTGGGCCGCAACTATTCCGAGCACGCCCGCGAGATGGGCCACAACCCCGACCGCGAGCCGCCCTTCTTCTTCATGAAGCCGGCCAACGCCATCGTGGCCGACGGCGGCGAGTTCACATACCCCGCGCTGTCGAACGACGTGCACCACGAGATCGAACTCGTGGTGGCGCTGAAGGGCGGCGGCTCGGACATCGCCGCGTCGGATGCGCTCTCGCACGTGTACGGCTACGCGGTCGGCCTCGACATGACCCGCCGCGACCTGCAGAGCGAAGCCAAGAAGATGGGCCGCCCCTGGGACACCGGCAAGGCCTTCGACGGCTCCGCGCCCTGCGGCGAACTCGTGCCCGTGGCCAAGGCCGGGCACCCGTCGGCCGGCGAGATCCGTCTCGAGGTCAACGGCGCGCAACGGCAGGTCGGCGACCTGGCCGACATGATCTGGAACGTGCCCGACACCATCGCCTACCTGTCGACCCTGTTCGCGCTGCAGCCCGGCGACCTGATCTTCACCGGCACGCCGGCCGGCGTGGCGGCGGTGCAGCGCGGCGACCGCATGCGCGGAACGGTGGCGGGCGTGGGCGCGCTCGAGGTCGTGGTGGTCTGACGCGGGCTGCGGCCCGCGCGCCGGGCCGCGAGTTGGCGTACGCTCGCCGGCACAAGCCTGCCGACCTGCCCGCCACGATGCGTTCCCCTCTCTCTTCTTCCGCCACGTCCGTGCGCACCTACGGCATGCACGAGCGAGCCGACCATCTCGATTTCGACATCCGTTTCCAGGGCGCGCGCAACGAGCTCACGCTGCCGCACCGGCATGCGTACTTCCAGATCCAGATCGGCATCGAGGGCAGCTCGCGGCAGGCCATCGGCGGCGAGGTGCGGCCCTTCGGCCCGCGCCACCTGAGCTTCGTGCTGCCGTACCGGGTGCACGTGATCCCGCATCCGCCCGAGGCGCTGTACTGCATCGTCAATTTCGACCAGCGCTTCATGTGGCCCGAACTCGACGTCGATGCGCTCGACCTGGAGGACGTGCCGCTTGCGCGCTATCCCGACCTCGCACCCTTCCTGTTCCAGGAGTACGTCGACTTCGCCTTCGATGAGGCCGACTTCGCGCGCATCCGCGGCTGGCTCGACGAGCTGCATGCGCTGAACAGCGGCCGCAGCTTCGGCGCGAAGATCGCGATGCGCGGCATCGTGCAGCAGGTCATTGCGCTGGCCTGCATGCGGCAGGAACAGGCGCTGATGCGGCTTTCGGTGGCGCACGACGGCAAGACGTCGCAGCGCGACGCACTGCAGCGCGTGGTGCGCTACGTGCGCGACAACCTCGACAAGCCGCTGTCGCTGACCGATGCGGCCGCCGCCGCGTTCCTGTCGCCGAACTACCTCGCGAACCTGCTGCGCAAGGAGACCGACCGCACCTTCACCGACCTGGTGACCGAACGGCGCATCGAGCGCGCGAAGGAACTGCTGTCGTCGACCTCGATGCTGGTGCGGGAGATCGCGCACCAGTGCGGCTTTGCCGACGAGGCCTACTTCAACCGGCGGTTCCGGCAGTGGGTGGGCAGCACGCCGCGAAGCTTCCGACGCGACCATGTCGCCGGCACGCACGCCCGGACAACGCGCCCGGCCTCGCGCGGCAACTGAGGCAAGCGCTTCACCGACAGCCGGCAAGGCTGCCGACACGCGGCCGCGATCGGGCGGCTGCAAGGACGGCTCAGTTGACGCGCCAACCTGCCTCTGCCTCCCTGACCACCTCTGCGACCCAGTCCGCGAAGGCCCGCACGGTCGGCGAGAGGTGGCGATTCTGGGGATAGAGCACGGAAAGCGGTATGGCCGGCGCCGAGAAATCGCTCAGCACACGGCGCAGGCGCCCGCTGAGCAGGTACGGCAGCACCATGTAGCTACCGGCCCGGACCATGCCCAGGCCTTCGGCGCCGCAGGCCACATAGGCGTCGATGTCGTCGACCACGAGATGCTCGCGCATCGCGATGAACCGGTCTTCTCCGTTCACCACGAAATGCCAGTCCCACGGCCGCGCCGTCTGGCTCGACAGGTAGCCGACCGAGTGATGCTGCGCCAGGTCGTCCAGGGTCCTGGGCTCGCCGTGCTGGGCGATGTAGGTCGGCGACGCGCAGGTGACCCAGTCGAACGCGCCGATGCGGCGCGCGACGAGCGTGCCCGAGTTCTCCGGGGTTCCGGTGCGGACCACGCAGTCCACGCCTTCCTGGATCAGGTCGACCTTCCGGTCGCTCATCGTCAGGATGAGGTCGACGTCCGGGAAGCGCGCCTGGAAGTCCTTGAGGGCCGGTATGACCACCAGTCGGGCCAGCGACAGCGTCATGTCCACGCGCAACCGCCCGCGCGGATTGCCGGCCCTGGCGGGGAAGCTCGATTCCACCGCCTCGATGTCGGCCAGCAGGCGCTTGCAATGGTCGTAGTAGACGGTGCCTTCGGGCGTCAGGCTCAGGTGCCGCGTGGTCCTCTGCAGCAAGCGCACGCCCAGGAATTGCTCCAGGTCCTTGATCGCGCGCGTCACCAGCGACCTGGAGGTGAGGAGGCTGTCGGCGGCCCGGTTGAAGCTGTGCATGTCCACCACGCGGGCAAAGATCTGCATCGATTGAAGACGGTCCACCGTGTCGCTCCTTCGGGATTTTGTTCTCCTACTAAGAACAAGTTCAGAGGTTGGGCGCGAGTTTGAGCCCATTTCAAGCGGAATTGTTGCAGCTGATGCAATAGCCAATTCCAGCTTCCCGTCTCGATCTTTGCCAGGCGCGCTCTCAGACTGCGACCCATCAACTATCGAGGACGTCGCATGAAACCAATCACCAAGCAGCACGTGGCCGCCATCGCGGCGGCGATCGGCAGGGAAGGCGCAGGCATGGGAATGCACTGGGACAAGGGGCCGCAGGCCCATGCGACATACACGCGCCGGATCGGCGCGGCGCCTCTCTTCAACCCCCCAAGCAGTCAATCAAACACCCAGGAGTCCACATGAACGAATCTCACCTCGACAACCTGCCCGCGGGCTACGTGCCGCCCAAGGTCTGGAGCCCGAAACACGAATACGGCGGCCAGTTCGGCAGCATCAACAGCCCGGTGTCCGGTGCCAGGTTCGAGCGCGAACTGCCGGTGGGCAAGCACCCGCTGCAGCTGTATTCGCAAGGCACCCCGAACGGCCAGAAGATCACCATCCTGCTGGAGGAGCTGCTCGCCGCGGGGTATTCCGATGCCGAATACGACGCCTGGCTGATCGACATCTTCAAGGGCGACCAGTTCGCGAGCGGCTTCGTCGACATCAACCCGAACGCCAAGATTCCCGCGCTGGTCGATCGCTCCGTCGATCCGGTGCTGCGCGTCTTCGAGAGCGGCTCGATCCTCGTGTACCTGGCCGAGCGCTTCGGCGCCTTCCTGCCGACCGAGCGCCGTGCGCGGACCGAGACGCTGAACTGGCTGATGTGGCAGATGGGCTCCGCGCCCTTCGTCGGTGGCGGCCTCGGCCACTTCTACGCCTATGCACCCTTGAAGATCGAATACGCGATCGATCGCTACGCCATGGAGGCCAAGCGCCAGCTGCATGTGCTCGATACGCATCTGGCTTCGCACGAATACCTGGCAGGCAACGAATACACCATCGCCGACATGGCGGTCCTGCCCTGGTATCCCGGCAGTCTCTACGGCGTCTACAAGACGCACGAGTTCCTGGCCGTCGAGGAGTACCAGCACCTGCTGCGCTGGTACCGGGCCGTCGGCGCCCGGCCGGCAGTGGCCCGCGGCAGGCGCGTCAACCGCACCTCGTCCGTGCCCGGCGAATTCCTGCGCGAGCGCCACGATGCATCCGACTTCGACACGCTGACCCCCTGAACCGCTGACTTGCCGAAGACAGCGTTTTTTTCCAGCCGCTCGCCGCGCGAGCGGTCCACTCCGTCCCTTCACGGGACCCATCACGCAAGACCCTCATGAAACTCTATTACTCCCCCGGCTCGTGCGGCCTCGCTTCGCAGATCGCGCTTCGCGAAGCCGGCCTCGATGTCACGCTGGTCAAGGTGGACTTCAAGACCAAGACCACCCTGGAAGGCGACTACTTCCAGGTCACGCCCAAAGGCTTCGTGCCCGCGCTGAAGCTCGATGACGGCGACCTGTTGACGGAAGGCGCTGTCATCCTGCAGTGGATCGCGGACCGGCACCCCGAAGCCAGGCTGCTGCCGCCGTTCGGTTCGATGGAGCGCTACAGGGCGCTCGAATGGCTGAACTTCGTGGCGAGCGATCTGCACAAGGGCATGGCGGTGATGTTCTCTCCGCTCGTGAGCGACGAGTCCAAGGCCAGGTTTGCAGAAGGCAACCTGACCAGCAAGTTCGTCTACATCGACGAGCATCTGGCCGAGCGCGACTACGTCCTGGGCACGCAGTTCTCGGTGGCGGATGCCTACCTCTACAACGTGCTGTCCTGGCCTTCGCGCGTGGGTCTCGACATCTCCGGCTACCCTGCGATCCAGCGCTTCATGGCGCGGATGGCGCAGCGGCCCAGCGTCCGTGCTTCGCAGGAAGCCGAGGGACTCCAGCGCGCTTGACCAGGCCGTTGCCGCAGAATCCGGCGTCATTGCTACCCCCATCCTGAAAGACGCAGATGCCAGTCCGCCGCAACGAGTTCGACCAGTCCATCGGCCCGGATGTGCCCGAATGGGCTCCCCGCGCGCTTCCGCCGCGCAAGCCCATCGAGGGCCGCTTCTGCACGCTGGAGCCGCTCGACGCGGCCCGCCATGCCGACGACCTGCACGCCGCCTACGCGCAGGCGCCCGACGGCCGCGACTGGACCTACCTGTTCTCCGAACGCCCCGCCGACCTCGAAGGCACGCGTGCGTACGTCGAGCGCGCCGCGAAGAGCACCGATCCGATGCACTTCGCCGTCGTCGACCGGCACAGCGGCCGCGCCGTCGGCACGCTCGCGCTGATGCGCATCGACCCGGCGCACGGCGCCATCGAGGTGGGCAGCGTCACCTTCTCGCCGTTGCTCAAGCAGACGCCGATGTCCACCGAGGCGCAGTACCTGCTGATGAAGCTGGCCTTCGACGCGCTGGGCTACCGCCGCTACGAGTGGAAGTGCGACAACTTCAACGAGCCGTCGAAGCGCGCCGCGACGCGGCTGGGCTTCCAGTTCGAGGGCATCTTCCGCCAGGCCGTGGTCTACAAGGGCCGCAGCCGCGACACGGCATGGTTCTCGATCGTCGACACCGAATGGCCCGCGCTGCGCACCGCCTTCGAGCGCTGGCTGTCGCCCGGGAACTTCGACGCACAGGGCCGCCAGCGCGTGTCGCTCGACGCGCTGCGGCAGCCTTCCTGAGATGCTGCCTCACTGAGCGGCCGGCGCGGCCGGCGCGGCTGGCGCGGGGAGTGCCTCGCACAGGAAGTCGAGAAAGGTCCGCACCACCTCGGGCAGGGTCCGTCCGGCCAGCGTCTGCAGCTCGACGGAGCGCGCCCGCATGCCGCGCTCGCGGATCTCCGCGGCGTGCAGTTCGCCGCGCCGCACGCGTTCTCGGACGGATATCTCGCCGGCGATCGCGAGTCCGCCGCCGAGCAGCACGAAGTTGGCCAGCGCCTCGAAGCGGTTGCTGACCAGCGCGGGCTCGAACACCACGCCGCGGTTGCTGCAGGCCACGTCGAACAGCTGGCGCACCGTGGTGTCGGGTCCCGAAAGACCGATGGGAAACGGCAGCATCTGCGCCAGGGTGACGCTGCGGAACTTCGCCAGCGCGTGGCCCGGGTGCATGAGCGCGAAGACCGAGGCCGCCTGCCGGTGCGCCACGTGCACGCCCTGGACGGCTGCACGGCTGTAGGTCAGGCCGATGTCGGCATTGCCGAGCAGCACGGCATTGGTGACGTCCGCGGAGTCGCAGGCTTTCAGCTCGAACTGGATGCCGGGATGCAGCGCCCGGAACGCGACGATCCGCTGCGGCAGGAACTCGTTCGCGAAGCCCGACGAGCAGGCGATGCGGACGTGTCCGCGCCGCAGGCCCCGAAGCCCCTGGATGTCGGACACCACGCGTTCGGCTTCCATCTCCCCGCGCCGTGCATGCGCGGCCAGCAGCTCACCCGCCGGGCTCGGTGCCATGCCGCGCGGGCGGCGCTCGAACAGCGGCGCACCCAGCATGTCCTCGAGCATCGCGACCTGCCGGCTGATGGCGGAGGCGCTGACGTTCAGGCGCACGGCGGCCTCGGTCAGCGAGCCGCTGCGCACCACCTCGAGGAAGTAGCGCAGGGAGGTTTCCTGGAGGCGATGGGGGGAGGGCATGGCGTTCGGACGCAATGGCGGGTTGAAGCCCGCGTTGCAAAAAACGCAACGATATCGCAGGAAATCGGCAATTGTTCAAAAGCGCGGCTTTGCCTAGACTGCCTCGAAACTGTCATAAAGGCCGCGTTCCCATGCCGATCCACCCCCGACTCCCTCGCAAGCTGCTTGCCCCGCTTGCCATTGCCTTGCTCGCCGCCGCCGGCGTTGCCGGCGCGGCCGACCTGTCGCCGGCCGATGCCGAACGCCATGCGCAGGCCACCTACCGCGAGTATTTCGAGCTGCTCTCGCTGCCCAACGATGCCATCGTGCCGGAGGACATCCGCAAGAACGTCGAGTGGCTGGAGCAGGCTTTCCGCAAGCGCGGCTTCACCACGCAGCAGCTGCCCAACGACGGCAAGCCGATGCTCTATGCGGAATACCCGGGCAGCGACCCGGCTCGCAAGACGGTGCTGTTCTACATGCACCTCGACGGCCAGCCCGTGATTCCCGCGCAATGGGCGCAGAAGAGCCCCTGGACGCCGGTGCTCAAGCGCAAGGCGGCCGACGGCAGCTGGGAGGAGATCGATTCGGCGCCGCTCTTCAGCGGCCCGCTCGACCCCGAGTGGCGCGTGTTCGGCCGCGCGTCGGCCGACGACAAGGGGCCGATCATGATGATGCTCGCGGCCATCGACGCGTTGAAGGCCGGCGGCGGGCAGCCGGCGGTGAATGTCAAGGTGATCCTCGACAGCGAGGAGGAAAAGGGCTCGCCCTCGATCAGCAAGGTGATGCAGGCGCACCGCGACCTGCTGCGCACCGACGCCATCGTGATCCACGACGGCCCGATGCACGCCACCAACCGGCCCACGCTGGTGTTCGGCAACCGGGGCGCGGCCGAGGCGCGGCTCACCGTGTACGGCGCCAAGGTGCCGCTGCACAGCGGGCACTACGGCAACTACGCGCCCAACCCGGCGCAGCGCTTGGCGAGCCTGCTGGCCTCGATGAAGAACGACCAGGGCCGCGTGACCGTGGCCGGCTACTACGACCACGTGAAGATCGCCGAGGCCGACCGGAAGATCATGGCCGCCGTGCCCGACGACGAAGCCGCGCTCAAGCGTCGCCTGGGCATCGCGCAGACCGACAAGGTCGGCGGCAACTACCAGGAGGCCATGCAATACCCGTCGCTCAACGTGCGCGGCATGGCGGCCGCGGCGGTGGGCGACAAGGTGGCCAACATCGTGCCGGACAAGGCGGTGGCCGAGCTCGACCTTCGCACCACGCCCGATTCCGACGCGGCCTGGCTCGGCCAGCAGATCCGCAAGCACATCGAGCGCCAGGGCTATCACCTGGTGAAGGGCGAGCCGACCGACGAGGACCGCGCGCGCTACGACAAGCTGGCCAGCTTCTCCTACCAGAGCGAGGGCGGGGACGCGGCCGGCTCGCAGATCAATTCGCCCGTGGGGCAGTGGGCCTACAAGGCGCTCACCGGGACCTTCGGCACCCAGCCGGAGCCGGTGCGCATCCGCATGATGGGCGGTACCGTGCCCACGGCCGAGATCGTGCGCGTGCTGCCGGTGCCGTTCGCGATCATTCCGCTGGTGAACGCGGACAACAACCAGCACGCGGCCAACGAGAACCTGCGCATGGGCAACTACGTGAGCGGCGTGCGCACCGTGTACGGGCTGATGACGCAGCCGTTCTGACGGCGGCCCCCGCGGCCGCTGCCGCCGGTGCGAGCCGCTTTCCTCAGGCGGTCTTGCCCGGCTTCTGCGACTGTTCGCACTCGACCTGGATCAGCTCGCGCTCTTCCAGCGTCGCGCCGATGCGCACCGCGCTCAGGCAGCCGCCCCACACGCAGCCGGTGTCGGTCGACAGCAGGTCGGGCCGCGAGAGCCAGCCCAGCGTCGACCAGTGGCCGAAGGCGATGGTGGCCTTGGCCGTCCTGCGGCCGGGCACGTCGAACCAGGGCATGTAGCCCTCGGGCGCGGTGGCGGCGCTGTCCTTGGCCTCGAACTCCATCACGCCCTCGGCGCTGCAGAAGCGCAGCCGCGTCAGCGCGTTGACGATGGCGCGCAGCCGCGCGCTGCCGGTCAGCGAGTCCTGCCAACGATCGGGCTCGTTGCCGTACATCGACATCAGGAACTCGCCCAGCGCCGGCCCGCGCAGCACCGACTCGACCTCCGACGCCAGCACCAGGGTGTCGCTCACCGTCCACTGCGGCAGCACGCCGGCGTGCACCATCAGCAGGTCGCCAGCGCCAATGCGCATGTGCAGCGCCATGTGCTGGCGGCGCACCCAGTCGAGCAGCGCCTCGCTGTCGGGCGCGGCCAGCAGTTCGCCCAGCGTGTCCTTGCGGCCAGCCTTGCGCGCGCCGTGTGCCACGCCCAGCAGGTGCAGGTCGTGGTTGCCCAGCAGGCTCAGCGCCGACGCGCCGTAGCCCTGCACGCGCCGCAGCACGGCGAGCGAATCGGGACCCCGGTTCACCAGGTCGCCGAGCAGCACGATGGTGTCGCGGCTGGGGGAGAAATCGATCTTCTGCAGCAGCCGGCCGAGGGGCGCGTCGCAGCCTTGCAGGTCGCCAATCAAGTAAAGTGCCATTCCCTCATTCTCTCCCTCAGTTCATGGATGTCTTCCTCCTGGCCTTGCTGACCACGCTCAACGCGTTGTTCGCAATGTCCGAAATGGCCCTTTCCACCAGCCGGCGTGCACGTCTCGCGGCTCTGGCCGAAACGGGAGACGCCGGCGCGGTGGCCGCGCTGAAGCTGATGGAATCGCCCACGCAGTTCCTCTCGACGGTGCAGATCGGCATCACCTCCATCGGCATGCTGAGCGGCATCGTCGGCGAGGCCGCATTCGCAGCGCCCCTGGCCGTGTGGATGGAATCGGTCGGCATGGGCGCCGGCACCGCCAGCGTGGTGTCCACGGCCTGCGTGGTGACCTGCATCACCTTCTTCACCATCATCTTCGGCGAGCTGGTGCCCAAGCGCATCGGCCAGCTGTATCCGGAGCCGGTGGCGCGCTGGGTGTCGCGCCCCATGCGCGGGCTGGCCAAGGCGGCCAAGCCCTTCGTGTGGCTGCTGGCAGGCGCCACGGCCACCACGCTGAAGCTGCTGCGCATCGACGCCAACGCAGCCCGCTCGGTGACCGAGGAGGAAATCTCGGCCAGCCTGGAGGAGGGCGTGGACGCCGGCGTCATCGAGCAGCACGAGCACCAGATGGTGCGCAATGTGTTTCACCTTGATGACAGGCGCCTGTCGTCGCTGATGATCCCGCGCGCCGACATCGAGTGGCTCGATGCCTCGTTCACCGTGCCGCAGGCGCTGCAGAAGGTGGCCGACGCGGCCGCGCTCAACCTGGTGCATTCCTGGTATCCGGTGTGCCGCAACTCGCTCGACGACGTGGTCGGCGTGGTCAGCGTGGCGCAGCTGCTGCGCCTGGGCTCCGCGCATCCCGGCGTGCTGGGCCAGGAGGCCACGCCCGCGGTGTTCGTGCCCGAGACGCTCACCGGCATGGAGCTGCTCGAGCAGTTCCGCGAACGTGCCGGGCGCCTTGTGTTCGTGGTCGACGAGTACGGCGTGGTGCAGGGCCTCATGACCCCGCGCGACCTGCTCGAGGCCATCACCGGCGAGCTGCAGCCTGGCATGCAGACCGACGCCTGGGCCCGCGAGCGGCCCGACGGCGTGTGGGAACTCGACGGCCTCATGCCGGTGTCGGAGCTGCGCGCGCGCCTGGGCATCCGCGAACTGCCCGACGAGGAGCGTGGCCGCTACAACACCGTGGCCGGCCTGCTGATGGCCGTGTCGGGCCACCTGCCCGAAGTGGGAGAACAGATCGACTGCGCCGGCTGGTCCTTCGAGATCGCCGCGCTGGAGGGCCGCCGCATCGATCGCGTGCTGGCGTCCCCCGATCAGGCGGCACCGCCGAAGAGCGAATAGGACACGGGCAGATGCTGTCGCTGCTCGCACTCAGCTGCCCACAATGTTCCGCGCCGTTGCCGCGTGCAGCCCGCTGGCGCACGGTCGACTGCAGCTACTGCGGCGCGACCGTGGTGCGTGGCGAGGAGATCGTCGAGCGCGAGAGTTTCCGCGCCGCGCTGCGACGGGCCAATGCGGACGTGCCGGGAGGGCGCATCCTCCACTGGCGCGATGCGCGCTATCGCGTGCTGGCGCCGCTGGCCACCGGCGAGCACAGCGAAGTGCTGCTGGCAGAGCGGCTCGGCGCGCTGCCAGAGCGCGTCACCTTCAAGCTTTCGCGCCACAGCGCGGCCGACAGCGTGCTGGCCCGCGAAGGCGCGGTGCTGAAGGCCCTGCAGGACCTGTCGATGGCCGGTGCCGCGTACTTCACGCGCCGGTTGCCGCAGCCGCTGGGCACGGGCGTGGCCGAGGGCCTGGGCGACGGCACCCGCCAGGCGCTGGTGCTGCGTCATCCCACCGGCTTCTGGGGCAGCCTGCAGGACGTCGCTCTTGCCAACCCGGCAGGCGTCGATGCGCGCCACGCCGTGTGGATCTGGCGCCGCATGCTCGAGGTGCTGGGCTTCGTGCACGGCGCCGGCTGGACGCACGGCGGCATTTCGCCGGCGCATGCGCTCGTGCACCCGCGCGACCATGGCGTGCTGCTCATCGGCTGGTCGCGCGCGCAGCACGCGGCCGGCGCGGCGCACAAGGCGGCTGCCGCACGCGACCTGGCGCAGGCCGCCTGGACCGTGCGCGCATTGCTGCACGGCGGTGCGGCCGGCGACCCCGGCGTCGGCGCGCACACCCCAGCACCGCTGGCTGCGTTGCTGCGCGAGTGCAGCGAAGACACCGCCTGCGAGCGCCTCGGCGCGCAGGGCATCGAGCAGGCGCTGTCGGCGGCGTCGCGCGAAGCCTTCGGCGCACCGCGGTTCGTTCGTTTCGATCCCGATCCGCACGCCGGCGGCTGAGCACCGGCAGGCACCACAACCAGTCAATCAGGAGGACAAGTTCATGGGCTACGGAAACTACTCGCACGCCGCGCACGCGGCCATCATCGCCGACCGCGCCGCCAGGCCGGGCGCCGAGGTCTTCACCCAGCGGTCGACGCACCCGCTGATGAACCCGAAGGGGCTGAAGGTGCGCGAGTCGCGCGACAACGCCGACCATCCGAACTCGCTGGGCATCGCCTTCGCGCTCGACGTCACCGGTTCCATGGGCGACATCCCGCAGACGCTGGCGCGCCGCGAACTGCCCACGTTCATGAAGCTGCTGACCGATTGCGGCGTCCCCGATCCGCAACTGCTGTTCATGGCCATCGGCGACGCCACCTCCGACCATGCGCCGCTGCAGGTCGGCCAGTTCGAGTCGACCGCCAACCTCATGGACCAGTGGCTCACCTGGAGCTACCTCGAAGGCGGCGGTGGCGGCAGCGGCGAGGAGAGCTACGAGCTGGCCTTCTACGTGATGGCGCAGCACACCGACATGGACTGCTGGGTCAAGCGCAAGAAGCGCGGCTACCTGTTCGTGACCGGCGACGAGCTGCCGTACCCCGCCGTCTCGCGCCACCAGGTCGAAGGCCTCATCGGCGAGAAGCTCGACGAGGACATCCCGATCGAGGAGGTCATCGCCGCCGCGGCAGAGACCACGAACCTGTTCTTCCTGATTCCCGACGCCCAGCGCCGCCGCCGATGCGAGGGCCGCTGGCGCGAGCTGCTGGGCGACCACGTCATCTGCATGGATTCGCCCGATGACGCCTGCGCCGTGGCGGCCGGCATCGTCGCGCTTACCGAGAAAGCCGTGCCCAGCCTCGATGCGCTGGCCGGCGTGATGAGCGGCACCGGCATGGCCAAGGAACGCGTGGGCGGCGTGCTGCATGCGCTCGACGCCTATGCGGCGCTGCTCGACCCGGCCGGTGCGCGACGTGCGCCGCCGGCGGTGGCCACCGCGGCTGCCAACCCGCGCTCGTCGTGGTGGAAGCGCCTGTTCGGCTGATCTCCCCGTGACGGTTCCGGCAGCGGCCACGCGCTACGTCTCGCTGCTGGGCCTCGGCTTCGGCGACTGCGGCAAGGGCCTCTTCACCGACCACCTGTGCGGTGCGCTGCAGGCCCGCACGGTGGTGCGCTTCAACGGCGGCGCACAGGCCGGGCACAACGTGGTGCTGCCGGATGGCCGGCACCACACCTTCTCCCAGTTCGGCGCCGGCACTTTCCATGCGGGCGTGGGCACCGTGCTCGCCAGTCCGGTGGTGGTGCACCCGACGGCGCTGTGCGTCGAGGACGCGGTGCTGCGCCAGGCAGGAGTGGAGAATGCTTTCTCGCGCCTCTTGATCGACGCCCGATGCCGCGTGACCACGCCCTTTCACCAGGCCGCGGGCCGCCTGCGCGAATGGGTGCGCGGAGAGGGCGCACACGGCAGCTGTGGCGTGGGCGTGGGGGAAACGGTGCGGCATGCACTGGCCACGCCCGACGATGCGCTGTGCTACGGCGACCTTGCCCATCCTGCGCGCGCCTTCGGCAAGCTGGAAGCCACGCGCGACGCGCTGCTGCACGAATTCGCAGATGCGGCGCCCGCGCATGCCGATGCCGCGAAGGAGCTCGCGGTGCTGCGCGACCGCACGCTGTCGCACCGCTGGCTCGATGCCGTCGCGCCGTGCCTCGCGCAATCGCCGCCCGCTGCCGCGGATCGCATCGCCGAGCGCCTGGCGCGCCCCGGCACAGTGGTGTTCGAGGGTGCGCAGGGTGTGCTGCTCGACGAGTGGCGTGGCTTTCATCCGCACACGACCTGGAGCACCATCTCGACCGCGGCCGTCGAGGCCGTGCTGCGCGACCTCGGCATCGGGGCGCGCGTGCGGCACCTCGGCGTGCTGCGAAGCTATCTCACGCGCCACGGTGCGGGCCCCTTGCCCACGCACGACCGCGGCCTCGACGCGCGGCTGCCGGAGCCGCACAATGCGGACGAGGGATGGCAGGGCACGTTCCGGCGCGGGCATCCCGACGCGGTGCTGCTGCGGTATGCGCTCGATGCGGTCGGCCCGCTCGACGGCCTGGTGGCGAGCCACCTCGATGCAGTCGAAGGCGCCGGCCTGAAATGGTGTTCGCGCTATCGCGATGCGCAAGGTTCGCGCTGGAGCGCGCTGCCGATCGGCCACGTGCCTGACCTCGAGCACCAGCGTGCGCTGACGCAGCGGCTGAGCGGTGTCCAGCCGCTGTACGAAGGCGCCGCCATTGCCGAGCCACATGAGTGGATTGAACGCGTCGAGGCGCTCAGCGGCCTTGCGGTGCGGTACGGTGGCTTCGGTCCCACACGCGGCACCGTCCGGGCGCTGCGCCCCTTCGAACATCCTTGAAAGACCTCGTGCCGTACAACGTTCCCCTGGTCATCGGTGCAGCGCTCAGTGCCATCGCGGCGCTGCTGCACGTCTGCATCATCTTCGGCGGACCGGCGTGGTATCGCTTCTTCGGCGCCGGCGAGCGCATGGCATCGGGTGCGGCGGCGGGGCATCTCTATCCGCCGGTGGTCACGCTGCTCATTGCCTGCGTGCTCGGCCTGTGGGCCGCCTATGCGCTGTCGGGTGCCGGTGTGCTGCAGCCGCTGCCGCTGCTGTCGTGGGCGCTGCCTGCGATCACCGCCGTGTACCTGGTGCGCGGGCTTGCGGCGCTTGCGATGTTCGTGTTCGACCGCCGCCGGCTCGACGCCTTCTGGGTCTGGAGTTCGCTGATCTGCCTGGTGTACGGCGTGGTGCATCTCGTGGGTCTGGTGCAGGTCTGGTCTGCGCTCTGACCGCGCGTTGCATAGAGGTGAACGAGATGGCAAGCAAGAGCCCGACGACGATCGCCGAATACATCGAGGCCGCCCCGGCCGAAGGCCGGCCGCATCTGCGCCGGCTTCACGCACTGCTGAAGCGCGTGGCGCCGGACGCCGAGGAAGCGATCAAGTGGGGCACGCCGTTCTTCGTGGAGCCCCGTTTCCTGTTCGCCTTCTCGGCGCACAAGGCGCACCTGAACTTCACGCCCACCGAAGCCGGGCTGGATCCGTTCCGCGAAGAACTGCAGAAGCACAAGACCACCAAGGGCATGCTGCATGTGCCCTACACCGCGGAGTTGCCGGAGGCACTGATCTGCAGGATCGCCGAGCAGCGCCTGCAGGCCGTGCTCGCACGCGACGACGACGCCTTCTGGTAGCCCGGCGCGGCTTCAGGCGTTCGTCTTCTTTGCAGGCTTTGCAGGCTTTGCAGGCTTTGCAGGTTTCGCCTTCGCCTGCCTGCTCGCGCCGTTGAACGCGACCGCTTCGCGTATCAGCGCCTCGAACGCGGCAGCGTCCACTTCCTCGCCTTCGTGGATGTCGATAGCGCGGCGCATGTTGCCGTCGAGGCTCGCATTGAACAGCCCGGCCGGGTCCTTCAGCGACGCACCTTTCGCGAAGGTGAGTTTCACCGCGCTCTTGTAGGACTCTCCGGTGCAGATGATCCCGTCGTGCGACCAGACGGGCGTGCCCATCCATTTCCATTCCTCGACCACTTCGGCGTCGGCCTGGTGGATGAGCTTGCGCATCCGGGCCAGCGTGGCGCCGCGCCAGTCGGCAAGCCCGGCAATCTTTTCGGTGATGAGTTCGGATGCCGGCAACGCTTCGCCCGGAGCCTTCGCCTCTGCTTTTTTCATCTTGTCAGTCCTTGGGATCGCGCAGGCCGGTGCCGTGCGGCGCCGGGCGATGTTACGGCGGACCGCGGCGTCGTCGCAAGGCGCGGCGCCTTGCAGGCCGCGTCGCCGGCGGCATCGGTGCAGCGCAGGGCCTTGCCTAGAATGCGGCCTCCCGCTTCCTGCGCTCCTCCTGCTTCTGCCGCGCTGCGCGCGGCCGCATCTCCATGCACCTCGACGTCCCCTCGCTCATGCTGCCGCTGGGGTTGGGTTACCTGCTGTTCGCGTGGCAACTGGTGCTTGTGCGCCGCCGCCTCGCGGCCGACCGTGCGCTGGCGCTCTGGACCAAGGGTTGCGTGTTCCTGCTGGCGGGCATGGTGGGGCTGTTGTCGCGGCTGGTGCTGCCCGAGTGGCTGTCGATCGTGGTCGGCAACCCGCTCGTCCTGTGCGGCATGCTGTACTTCACGCAGGCGGTCTACCTGCTCGTGGGCAAGGGACCGGTGCCCCGATGGATCACCGCACTGGTGGTTGCCAGCGCACTGGCCACGCCGGTGCTGCTGGCCTGGCCGATGAGCGTGCGCTCCATGATCTTCTCGGTCGTGCTGATGCTGCTGTCCGGCGCGTTGTCGCTGCATGTGTTCCGCCACGCATGGCATGCGGAGAGCACCATGCGCGCCGTGGCGCTGACCATGCTGATGCTGAGCGTCGCCCATGCGCTGCGCGCGTTGCAGGCCGGCCTGGTGCCGGACCAGTACCTGAACTTCTTCCAGTCGAGCCTGGGGCAAGGCATCGTCGTGCTGCTGGCTTTCCTCGCGCTGCTGGGCAGCGGCGTGGGCTTCGTGATGGCGAGCCTGGAGCGCACGGCGAAGAACATGGAGTTCCTCGCCAGCCACGACGCGCTGACGGGATGCCTGAACCGGCGCAGCTTCGATCCGCTGTTCAGCCACGAGGTCGCGCGCAGCCGGCGCAGCGCGGAACCATTGGCGCTGCTGCTGCTCGACCTGGACCATTTCAAGCAGGTCAACGACCTGCATGGCCACCGCAGCGGCGACCTCGTGCTGCAGGCATTCGCCAGGCGGGTGCAGGGCAGGTTGCGCTCGGCCGACGTGTTCGCGCGGCTGGGCGGCGAGGAATTCGCGGTGCTGCTGCCGTCCACCGACCTGGCCGGCGCGCAGCACGTGGCCGATGCGCTCTGCCGCGCGGTGGCCGAGAACCCGGCGCAGCTGCCGGGCGGGCGGCCGTTCGCGCTCACGGTGTCGCTGGGGCTCGCCATGTTCGAGCCCGGCCCTGCGAATGCGGGGCCCGCCGAACGGGGCGCGCATTCGGGAGCGACGGCGCAGGTCTCGCCAGAGCTGCTCTACATGCGCGCCGATCAGGCGCTGTACGAAGCCAAGCGGCAAGGGCGCAACCGCGTGGCGGTGTGGCGCGAGCAGCCGTTGGCCTTCGAGGATCTCGTCGTGTCCGCCTGATGCGGATGCCGCGCAGGTGCGCGGCATGGCCCGTTCATGGGAGGTCGAAAGTTTTCATCGGTGCGAGACTCGCGCTCCCCCGGTTTCAAGGTGGCGCGCATGCCCAGTCTCTTCGAATACGTCCGCGAGCAGTTTCCGATCAAGTTGCAGGCCGACAAGGTGAGCAACGGCGTGCGCACCGCACCCGACGGTTCGAAGCGCAACCTGTCCGAGAACCGGCCCGTCGCGGAGTGCGAGCGGATCGTCGCCGAGGTGGTGCTGAAACCCACCGTCGGCAATCACCGCCATATCCGGTTTTTCGGATTCGACCAGCCGAGGGTCAACGAGTTCGGCGCCTGCCTCGACCTCGCCGCGAGGATGCTGGCGGAGGCGCGGCGCCATGTCGGCCTCCACACGTGGCCGGGCAAGACGAATTTCGAAGCGGCCTTCGGCTCGCGTGCGTGGCACGGCATGAGCACGACCCGCAAGGCCGGACTGGCCCGCGGCAATGCCAATGCCGAGTCTGGTTTCGCTTCGCGCTCGGCCTACGTGCGCACCAAGATCGACCAGATGATTGCCGACCTCGCCAGTGAAAGCTGGATGATCTACAAGAGCTACGAGGCCGGCGATGCCGCTGCACTGAAAGGCGGGCGGGGCGGCTACCTGATGGCGATCGGCCCCGGGTTTCCACGCGGGGCGCTTGGACATTTCCACGCCGGCGTGCTGGTGCACGAAGTCGGTCACAACCTCGGGCTCGCCGACGTCTGCGGCACTTGCCACAGGCTGTTGCTGGATGGCGCCCATTTCACCCCGTATGCGGACGCCAACATTCCGCAATGCTCGAGCAACAACACCCACGGCCCCATGATGGCCGCCGGCGGGCATTTCATCGGTTCGAAGCAGACCACGCGGCTGGCCGAGCACCACAAGAACGCGACGGTCTACAACACCGACTCGTACCGCTGGTACTGCTACGCATTCTTCAAGAACGAGGTGGCCTCAGGGATTGCGGAGCACAAGAGGTTGCTGCCGGCCTGACGGGGCGCGGGCGCCGGCCGCGTGGCGGGCCGGCACGTCACCAGGCCGCGCTGCCCCCTTCCAGCGCCCGCCTCGCGAGAAGGAAGGTCGCCGCGTTCCAGCTCTGCCCGGCCATGCCCATCGGCGCGAGCGTGCGCCCGTGGAACCACTCGGTGAAGCGCCAGTCGTCCAGTGCGTTCGCCTGCGCCAGCCGCGCGAGCTCCGACCATCCCTGCGCATGCAGGCCGAGCCGCGCGAGCGCCATCACCCAGAAGCCGCCGACGAACGGCCAGATGCCGCCGTTGTGGTACTGGTGCACGATGTTCTGCTGGTGGCGTCCCATGTACGCGCGCCACAGCGGATGCTGCTGCGACAGCGGGTGCAGCACCACGCGCACCGGGTAGGGGTCGCAGGCGCGCGCCTCGTTCACGGTCTGCACGATGCGGCTGGCCATCTCGGGGTCGGCCAATCCGCCCTGGATGGCCAGCACGTTGCCGAACACATCGCCCTCGTCGCCCACCACCGCGAGGTTGACGAAGCTCAGGTACAGCCCCGGGTCCCGGCGGCCGCGGCGCGCATAGTGGCGCAGCAGGCGCGCGCGGTGGTATTCGGGCAGGTCGCGCTGGAACGGGTTGAACAAGTGGTTGAAGTGGTGCTGCGTCTCTTCGGCGTGCGCGATGGCGAAGCGGCGCTTCACGTCGAACCAGAGCGCGTTGGTGTAGAGCACGTAGCCCGAGCGCGGCATGATGTCGGCCCAGTCGCTGGCTTCGTTCTGCTGCAGCAGGCGGAAGTGCTGGTGCTCCTGCGCCAGCAGCCACTGGATCGCCAACTCGGCCTTGTCCTGCCAGTGCGTGGCGCCGACCTTGCCGTGGCGGCGCACATGGTCCACCGCGATCAGCCACCACAGGGTGGCGTCGATGCAGCCGAGATACCAGAAGTCGGCGTCCTGCCCCTCGGGGTCGACGTACTTGGGAATCTGGCCGTTGGCCGCCTGCTGCGCGGCGAGCGCGTCGAGGCTGGCCACGGCGCCCCGTTCGAGCGCGGGGACGCCGCTGCCGCACATGGCCATCACGCAGATGGCGGCGTCGCGGCCGAAGATGCGCGTGTAGCGCCGTGCCACGGCCGCCTCGGTGCGGCTGGCGGCCAGGATGCCGTGCGGCGTGAGATTGCTTTCGAGCAATGCGAGCGAGGCCCGGGTGCAGGTGTCGATCAGTGCGAGCGCTGGGGTGTCGAGTGGGGCGTCAGGTTTCTTCATGGATCGTCTATCGTCGCGCCGTAAGTGCCGCAGGGCCATTTTCCCTGTGGCGCATCAGGTATCAGATTGTCAGACGCATGCCTCGCAGCCCGCGCAGGCTGCGCCTGCAAGCCCGCAGCGTCATACTCCCGGCCGGCGCGTCGCTCGACGGGACGCGAGGCAATCGTGCGAAGAGTTGAGGAAATGATGACGACTGGATGCAATGCGGCAACAGGCTCTGGCCAATGCGCCAGGCTGCTGCCGCGCCCGCTGCTCGCCGTGCTGGCCTTGTTGCTGTCGCTGCTCATGACCGCATGCGCGAGCCTGCCGGCACCGGTGCCCGAGCCGCCCACCAACGCCATCGCCGACCACGCGGGCACGCCGATCGACGCGATCGCGCGCAAGGTCCTGCCGCCGCAGGCGCAGGACTCGCGCTCCGGCTTTCGCCTGCTGCCCTACGGTCCGACCTCGTTCGCCACCCGCATGGCGCTGGCCCGCCTCGCCACGCGCAGCCTCGACGTGCAGTACTACCTGCTGGCCGGCGACAACACCGGCCGCGCGCTGATGGGCGAGCTGCGCGACGCGGCCCTGCGCGGCGTGCGCGTGCGTCTGCTCGTCGACGACCTCTACACCACCGGCGAGGACGACCTGCTGCTGGCGCTCGCCAGCTATCCGAACGTGGAGGTGCGCCTGTTCAATCCCTTTCCGGCAGGGCGCGGCAGCGACGTGACGCGCTTCATCGGCTCGGGCCTCGACTTCGCCCGCGTCAACCGGCGCATGCACAACAAGCTGTTCGTGGCCGACAACGCGGCCGCGGTCGCGGGCGGGCGCAACATGGCCGACGAGTACGTGATGAATGCCGCGGGCAGCAACTTCGTCGACATGGACGTGTTCGCGGCCGGCCCGGTGGTGCGTGACCTGTCGGGCGAGTTCGACCACTACTGGAACAGCGAGGTGGTCTACCCGGTGGGTCGCATCGCGCGCAGCCGGCTCGACACGGCGCAGCTGCAGCAGAGGTTCGACGCGCTCGTCGCCAGCGCCACGCCGCCGCAGGCGCCGCTCATTCCGCCCGACGGCAGGATCCGCAACCCCGCCGCGGGCGAGCCGGCCGAGCTGCCGCTCGACCTCGTGCCGATGATGAACCTGCCGTTCGAGCTGGCCGCGCGCGAGCTCAGCCCGCTGCTGTGGGCCGATGCACGGGTGCTGTACGACCCGCTCTCCAAGACGCTCGGCGTGAACGAGCGCGAGCATTCGCTCAAGGGCACGGTGACCGAGGGCGTGATCCAGTGGTTCCGCACCGCGCGCCACGAGATCAAGATGGTGTCGCCGTATTTCGTGCCCAGCGATGCCACGGTGGCGAACCTGGCCGAGGCGCAGGCGCTGGGCGTGAACATCAAGATCCTCACCAACTCCCTGGCGTCCACCGACGAGCCTTGGGTGTACGTCGGCTACTGGCCGCACATCCACGAGCTGCTGAAGGCCGGCGTGTCCATCTACGAGCTGAGCCCCACGCTGAGCGTGAAGCGGGGCAAGCTCGGCATCTTCGGCCACCGCACGGGCGCGCTGCACATGAAGAACGGCATCGTCGACCGCAAGCAGGTGTTCCTCGGCTCGATGAACCTCGACCCGCGTTCCGCGCGCCTCAACACCGAGCTGGGCCTGATCATCGACAGCGCGGAGATGGCGCAGCAGCTCGAGGGCTTCGCCGACGCGGGCAGTTCGTACCGGCTGCGGCTCGACGCCAGCGGACGCGGCGTCGAATGGGTCGAGCAGGACGGCGACGGCAAGGAAACGGCCTACGACGTGCCGCCCGAGACGACGGCGTGGCAGCGCTTCAGGCTTCGGCTGATCGCACCGTTCATCCCGGTCAACGAGCTGTAGGGCCCGCCTTCTACACGTTGCTGGTGGCGCGCACTTCCTCGATGGTGGTGTGGCCGGCCAGCACTTTCTCGATGCCGTCCTGCCGCAGCGTGCGCATGCCTTCGTGCAGCGCGGCCTGCTGCAGTTCCTCGGCGCGCGCGCCGGTCTGCACGAGGCGGCGCAGCGTCTTCGACATGGTCATGAGCTCGTGGATGCCTGCGCGTCCCTTGAAGCCCGTGTCCTTGCAGTGCTTGCAGCCGGCGCTGGTGTAGCGGTGCAGCTGGCCGTCGCGGCCGAAGCGGTGCAGCCAGTCGCTGCGGACCGCCTCGCGCCGGGCGGTGTTCTGCGCATCCGCGCCGAACGCGTGCATGTAGTCGTCCAGCAATTCCTCGACCGCCTCGGCGCTGGCCGGGCTGCTGGTGATGCAGCGGCTGCACAGGCGGCGCACCAGCCGCTGCGCGAGAACCGCGAGCAGCGAATCGGCGAAGTTGAAGGGGTCCATGCCCATGTCGAGCAGGCGCGTGACGGTTTCGGGTGCGCTGTTGGTGTGCAGGGTCGAGAGCACGAGGTGGCCGGTCAGCGAGGCCTCGATGGCGGTCCTGGCGGTTTCGCCGTCGCGGATCTCGCCGACCATGATCACGTCCGGGTCGGCGCGCACGAAGGCCCGCAGCGCCTTGGCGAAGGTCCAGTCGATGCGCGGATTGACCTGCACCTGCCGCAGCCCGGTCTGCGTGATCTCGACCGGGTCCTCGGCGGTCCAGATCTTGCGCTCGGGCGTGTTGATGTGCATCAGCGCCGAGTGCAGCGTGGTGGTCTTGCCCGAGCCGGTGGGGCCCACGCACAGCACCATGCCGTAGGGCCGCTCGACAGCTTTGGTCAGCTGTGCGAGGTTGTCCGGCGACAGGCCGAGCTGGCTCATGGGAATCGGCTTGGCCGAGGCCAGTATCCGCATCACCACGTCTTCCAGGCCGTTGTTGGTCGGGATGGTCGCCACGCGCAACTCGATGCGATGCTGCGGCGAGTACTTGGCGAAGTTGATCTTGCCGTCCTGCGGGTTGCGCTTCTCGCTGATGTCCAGGTCGCACATGATCTTCACGCGCGCGACGATCGCGTTGCGGTAGCTCGGCGGCAGCTCGAGGTAGGTGTAGAGCAGGCCGTCGCGGCGAAAGCGGATGCGGGTCTTCTCCTGCCCGGGATAGCTCTCGATGTGGATGTCCGACGCGCCCTCGCGATGCGCCTCCAGGATCATGCTGTTGATCATGCGCACCAGCGAGTTGTCCGACTGCTCGATCGGCGCCTCGGCCGGCGGCGCCGAAGCGGGACCTTCACGCTCCAGCGTCTGCAGCAGCTCGGTGGTGCCCGCCATGTCGAACTCGAGCGGGCGGCTCGGGTCGAGGTTGGCGGCGAAGGCGCCGGCCGAGCCCACCGCGGGCTCGCCGATCTTCTCGTACGCGGCGTTGAGCACGCTGTCGAGGTCCAGGCTCTGCCCGACCACCGGCACCACCTTCATCTGCGCGATGAACTCCACCTCGTCGAGCGCCGAGTGCCGGCTGGTCGGGTCGTCGATCGCGAGGATGAGCCGGCCTTCGTGCACCATCAGCGGCATGACCTGCAGGCGCCGCGCCACGCTGTGGCTGATCTTGCGCAGCGCGTCGGCCGCCGCCGGGAACAGGTGCAGGTTGACGAGCGGGTAGCCCATCTTGCGCACCAGCGCCGTCTGCAGCTGCCCCTGGCTCACCACGCCCATGCGCACCAGCGTCTCGCCCAACGGCACGCCCGGATCGCGCTGCTGCTGGACCAGGCCTGCGCGCAGCTGCTCGTCGGTCACCATGCCCAGCGAAGTCAGCGCCTCGCCGATGCGTGCGATCGGCATGTGGCTCTGGACATCGAGCGCACTCAGCAACTGCTCCGGCATGACGACTTCGGGTGATGACATGGGGCGGTTCTCCTGGCTGGTTTCTCGTGGTCTCAGGCCCCGCCGGATGCGGCTGCCGATGCCGCATCGTAGGGCGCACCGCAAGAACCTGCCAGCCGGGGGAAACTGTTGAGAACGCAAGTTCTCAGGCGGGGCGTTTTTTCTCGCATGCCTTCGACCATCGGAATCGTGGTGAGGACCTTCGGCCACGGCATGGAAAGCCTGCTGCGTGAGCGCATCGGAGGCTTCTTCGAGTCCCGGCAGTTCGGGGCGCGGGTGGCACCCGGGGTGCGCCGGTGTCGCAATCGGCCACTGCCGCCCGACCGCCGCGCTGGCCGTGGGGGCAAGCGCATGCGGCAGGCCGGACGGCGACCTGGATCGTCGAAGATCGCGCGGGCCATCGCTGCGCATGCGCCATGCCGATGTTCTCCGGCCGGAACCGGTCCGGACGACGAGACGCTCCCCGACGGCCCGGTGGCACCGGGGCATGCGCCAACGGCCGGGTGGCCGCCCGACCTTCCAACCACCCGCAGCGTCTTCGCTGCATCGAACCGACCCAACGCACCACCATGACCACAGCCCACGCCTACGCGGCCCAGTCCGCCACCACGCCGCTCGCGCCCTTCACCTTCGAGCGGCGCACGCCGACCGCGCGCGACGTGGCGATCGACATCCGCTACTGCGGCGTCTGTCATTCCGACCTGCACACCGCACGCAGCGAATGGGGGCCGGCGGCCTACCCCTGCGTGCCGGGCCACGAGATCGTGGGCCGGGTGCGGGCCGTGGGTGCCGATGTGTCGAAGTTCAAGGTCGGCAACCTCGTGGGCGTCGGCTGCATGGTCGACAGCTGCCAGCACTGCCAGCCCTGCAGGGACGGCCTGGAGCAGTACTGCGACAACGGGATGACCGGCACCTACGACAGCCAGGAGCAGGTCTCGCGCGCCAACACGCTCGGCGGCTACTCCGACCACATCGTGGTGTTCGAGAAATTCGTGCTGAAGATCTCGCACCATGAGCAGCAGCTGGCCGCCGTCGCGCCGCTGCTGTGCGCGGGCATCACCACCTATTCGCCGTTGCGGCAGTGGAAGGCCGGGCCGGGCATGAAGGTGGGCGTGGTCGGCCTCGGCGGGCTCGGCCACATGGGCGTGAAGATCGCGGCGGCCATGGGCGCGCATGTGGTGCTGTTCACCACCTCGCCGGGCAAGAGCGAAGACGCCAGGCGGCTCGGCGCCAGGGAGGTCGTGGTGTCGCGCAACGAGGACGAGATGGCCGCGCACCGCAACAGCTTCGACCTCATCGTCAACACGGTGGCGGTGTCGCACGACCTCGACCCGTTCGTGCAGCTGCTGAAGCTCGACGGCACGCTGGTGCTGGTCGGCGCGCCGGGCACGCCGCACCCGTCGCCCGGCGTGTTCGGCCTGATCACCAAGCGCCGCCGCATCGCGGGCTCGATGATCGGCGGCATCGCGGAGACGCAGGAGATGCTCGACTTCTGCGCCGCGCACGGCATCGTCTCGGACATCGAGACCATCGCCATGCCGAAGATCAACGAGGCCTACGAGCGCATGCTCAGGAGCGACGTGAAGTACCGCTTCGTGATCGACATGGCGACGGTCACGCAGCAGTGACCGCGCGCTGCCGGCGGCGCGCCAGCCAGAGGCAGAGGCCGCTCGAGAGCACCGCGATCGCGATGCGGTCGAACAGCGCCCGGAGGATCTTCAGCGGCAGGCAACACGACGCAACCGCACGGTGAGTTCCTTGACCAGCTGCATCTCGCCGCGGCGCTGCGCCACTTCCAGACCTCTGGTGAAGGCCGCTTCGGCCCGCGCCATGTCGCCGAGCTCGAATGCAATGAGTCCCTGCAGCCGGTGCGCGGCAGTGAAGTCGGCGTCGAAGGCCAGAGCCTTTTCGAGATGCAACAGCGCCGCCTGCGCGTCGCCGCGCCGGTGATGCGCCAGCGCCAGGCTCATGCGCAGCAGGGCGCCATCGCGGCCGGCTGCGAGCAGGCGTTCCAAGGCTTCGAGGGAAGGGCCGGAAATGGTCATGGAAGCTCTCCGTGTTTTTGTCACAGCTTAGTCTTTGACATTTGCGGTTGCAGTTCGTCGTCGGAATCTCCTTTCGTCCTACGCGGATCGCACCAGAGGTGCCCAAGCATCGGCGCGATGCGTAAATTGATTGTTGTGACCACGCTGGGATGGAGTGCGGCCTGCACCTTCGTGCATGCAGAGCCAGTGAAGGTGCCGGTCGAAACCGATGAAAAGGGCACGTACTACGTCGCCCCCAATGTCAACTCCACGGTGGACTCCGCCTATACCAAGGGCGGCATCGTCGGTGTCGAGCGCAAGGACGGCAGCGGCGCCTACATCGGCACCGACACCTCGACGCAGCGGCCCACCTATTCGCTGGGTGCGAGCACCGGCGGCAACGTGTCGCTCACGGGCGGGGTGTCGTCGGACGGCAAGAGCAACAACGGTGTGAAGGCCGGGGTCACGATCCGGTACTGAACCCCGGGGCCCGGCAGGGCTCACGCGTTGTGGCGAGCCCACAATGACATCCCCAAAGTCTGAAGGGATGGGCTGTCGCACGGCATAATTGCGAACAGTTCTCATTATGCTTGGCTGCGCTCCTCGGCATCGCGCCGGCCTGCGTCCAGTGCATACCCTCCACCAGGTTCACCTTTTCCGGCTCCAAAGCCTCCTGCGAGCGCCAGCATCGCCTGGCTGCCTTCGCACGCGGGCCGACCTCCGGCTTGTTTCGGCACCCCACGCCGCAGCCTGCCTCCCGGCATCGGCAGGCGCCACGGCGTCGCGCTGCGCGCCCATGCCCGGGGCCACCGATTTTTTCAAAGGAAGCACCATGCTCAAGACCCTCTCCGCCTCCGTCGTGGCCATCGCGGCCCTGGCCAGCGCAACCGCCGCCAACGCCCACCAGATCTGGGTCGAGCAGGCGCAAGGCCAGTCGGCCGTCCTGCGCTTCGGCGAATTCGGCGAGAACCTGCGCGAGGTGTCGCCGGGCCTGCTCGACGGCTTCGGCAAGCCGACCGCCGTGCTGGTGTCGGCCAAGGGCGAAGAGCCGCTCACCGCCACCAAGGCCGCCGACGGCTTCCACCTGTCGGGCAAGGCCGGCAAGCTCGACAGCATCGTCGCGGAAGACGCTGCCTACCCGATCCGCAAGTTCAAACAGGGCGAGAAGGAAGTCGCCAGCCGCTACTGGCCCGCCGCGCGCTACGTCACCGGCTACACCGCGCAGCAGCCGAAGCTCACGTTCGACCTGGTGCCCACCGGCAAGGCGGGCGAGTTCAAGGTCACGCTCAACGGCCAGCCGCTGCCCAAGGCCAAGGTCGACATCGTGGTCGCGTCCGGCTGGAGCAAGGAAGCGCGCTCCGACGACCAGGGCCTGGTGCAGTTCAGCCTGCCGTGGAAGGGCACCTACGTGCTCGAGGCCATGCACACCGACGCCACGCCCGGCGAGCGCCAGGGCGAAGCCGGTGCCGAGAAGTTCGACCGCATCAGCTATGTGACCTCGCTCACCGTGGTCAAGGCCGACGGCATCGCGCCGCTCGCTGCCGGACCGGCGGCCAAGCCCAACAAGTGACGTGAGCCGCTTGCTCGCAAAGGCCTGGGCGCGCAGGCCGGTGATCTCGCGCATCGTCGCCGCCATCTTCGGCGGCTACGCCCTGGCCGCGCTGACCTCGGTGGCGGCGGTGTCGCTGCCGATGGCCCGGCCTGAAGCCGTGCTCACAGGGCTTCAGCTGAGCTTCCTGGTCTACGCGCTGGCGGTCGTCTGGGTCTTCGGCGCGCGCACCGCGAAGCGCGCGTGGGCCGGGCTGCTCGCCGCGGCCGCGCCGCTGCTGCTCGCGGCCTTGCCCGTCTGGCTGGGAGCGGGCGCATGAGCGCCGGCAAGGCAGAGACGACCGAGCCCGCGCAGCCCAAGGGCCAGGGCATCCGCCAGTCGATGTCGGACCTGCACATCTGGGCAGGGCTGCTGGTCGGCTGGATCCTCTACGCCATGTTCCTCACGGGCACGGTGTCCTATTTCCGCGACGAAACCTCTCAGTGGATGCGGCCCGAGCTGCCCGCGCAGCACCAACCGCCCGATAGCGCCGAGGTGGCCGAGCGCGTGGCAGCCACGCTGGCCACGGTGGCTGCGGCCAGTTCGCAATGGAGCATCGGCCTGCCCACCGAGCGCAGCAACATCGCGAGCGCCTTCTGGCGCAATCCGCAGGCGCAGGGAAGGCGCGCCTTCCAGAGCGGCACCTTCGACCCCGCCACCGGGCAGGCGCTGCAGGTGCGCGAGACCAAGGGCGGCGACTTCTTCTTCCGCTTCCATTTCGACCTGCACTACATGTCGCCGCTGTGGGGCCGCTGGATCGCGGGCTTCTGCGCCATGTTCATGCTGGTGGCCATCATCAGCGGCGTCATCACGCACAAGAAGATCTTCATCGACTTCTTCACCTTCCGCTGGGGCAAGGGCCAGCGCTCGTGGCTCGATGCGCACAACATGCTCTCGGTGTTCGGGCTGCCCTTCCATTTCATGATCACCTACTCGGGGCTCGTCACCCTGATGCTGATGTACATGCCCTGGGGCAGCGACGCCGCCTTCAAGACGCCGGTCGAACGGCAGTCCATGACCTCGCAGATGAGCGCCTTCGTGCCCGCGGGCAAGCCCACCGGCACCAAGGCACCGATGGTGCCGGTGGCCGACGTGGTGCGTCAGGCGCAGGAACGCTGGGGGCGCGACAACATCGAGCGCGTCACCATCAATAACCCGGGCGACGCGGCGGCGCGCATCGTGGTGGTCCGCGGCGAAGCGGGGCGCGTGTCGGTCAGTCCGCAGTACCTGCTGTTCGACGGCGTCACCGGCAAGCTGGTCGAGGCCAAGGACAAGGTCGGCCCCGCGGCCGAAACGCGCGGCGTGCTGTATGCCCTGCACCTGGGCCGCTTCGCCGACACGGTCACGCGCTGGCTCTACTTCCTGGTGAGCCTCGCCGGCACCGCGATGGTGGGCACCGGCCTGGTGATGTGGACCGTCAAGCGGCGCGCAAGGCTGCCCGACCCCGACAAGCCTTACTTCGGATTTCGCCTGGTGGAGCGGCTGAACATCGCGAGCATTGCCGGCCTGCCGGTCGCGATGGCGGCTTTCCTGTGGGGCAACCGGCTGCTGCCGCAAGGGCTGGCGCAGCGCGCGGAATGGGAGATCCACCTGTTCTTCATCGTCTGGGCGCTGATGCTGGCGCATGCCGTGCTGCGGCCGGCCAGGCGCGCATGGGTCGAGCAGCTGACGCTCGGCGCGGCCCTGCTGGTGTTGCTGCCGGTGCTCAACGCCATCACCACGCAACGCCCGCTGTGGCGCAGCATCGCGGAGGGCGACTGGGTCTTCGCCGGCTACGAACTCGGCCTGTGGGCGCTGGCCGCGCTGCTGGCCACCCTGGCCGTTCGCACCGCGCGCCATCGGCCTCGCGCACGGCCCGTGCGCAAGACGGCGCCTGCCGCACAGCCGTCGGCCGCCGCAGCCGTGGGGGAGGGCGCGTGACGCACCTCGCATTGTTCATGCTGTGCCTCGCCGGATTCGCCGCATTGGCGCTGGGCATGGAGCGGACCCAGGAAGACCTGTTCGGCCGCGCGCTGACATCGGCGACCGTGCGCCGGTTGCGCGTGGCGGGCTGGGTCGTGCTGCTCGCGGCACTGGCCTGCGCCGTGCGCGCGCAGGGCTGGAGCCTCGGGCTGGTGAGCTACAGCGGCCACACCAGCCTCGCGGCCGGTGTCGTCTTCGGCGCGCTGGTGCTGTACGGGCGGCTCAAGCCGTCGCGGTGATCCGGGTCAGACCAGCGTGCCGTACACGATGAATCCGTCGTGCGTTGCCACCTTGTCGTACAGCGCGCGGCCCGCGCGGTTGGTCACCTGCGTCTGCCAGTACACGCGGTGGACGCCCGCGAGCTTCGCGCGGTCGTAGACACCTTCGATCAACTGGCGCCCCACGCCGCGCCCGCGTTCCGACGGCAGCGTGAACAGGTCCTGCAGGTAGCAGGTCGGCTCGATGCGCGTGGTGCTGCGGTGGTACAGGTAGTGCGTGAGGCCGACCAGTTGCCCGTCGCGCTCGGCCACCAGCGCATGCACCGGCTCGTAGGCATCGAAGAAGCGTTGCCACGTGACTTGCGTGATCCCGTCCGGCAGGGCGGTGGCGCCCTCGCGACCGTAGAAGGCGTTGTAGCCGTCCCAGAGCGGCTTCCAGGCCACGAAGTCGTCGGGCACCGGAGGGCGAATCAGGAGAGTGGAAGTCGTCATGCGTCTGCTGCCTGCGCGTCGAGATGAGAACGCGCGATTGCAACATGACTCGGCCGGGCCTGCGATCAGGGCGAGAAGAATTCCCTCAGCGCGCTTTCGGGCAGCCGGCCGCGCAGGCCGATGGCGACCACGCCGGCATGCGCATCGCCCGCGGGTGGCGATGCCTTGCGCAGGCTGCCATGGCGGCCTGCAAACTGCACTTCCGACCACTCATCCGGGCCGGTGCGCAGCACGCCCTTGAGCCGCAGCACGCCCGGCGGCATCTCGCGAAGCCATGCGCGCAGCGTCGCCGCGGCAATGACCGCCCCGGGTTGCGCGCTCCACGTCTGGAACAGCGCGCCGTGGTCGGGCGACGCCTGGTCGTGCGGATGGTGATCGCCGCGGCAGCCGGGCCCGCAGACATGCGGCGCAGCCTCCGCATGCGACACGCCCGACAACAGCGCCAGCGGCACGGCCGATTCGATGGTCTCGATGCACGGCGTGCCGGGTGCCGTCGTCTCGACCCAGGCCTTTGCGCCGGCCAGCGTTTCGGCGTCCACCAGGTCCACCTTGTTGATCACCACCAGGTCGGCCGACTTCACTTGCCGCGCCAGCGTGTCGGCCAGCAGCGGGTCGTTCGCCTGCTGCGCCACCGCGCTCGCGTCCACGAGCACGACCACGCCTTCGAGGCTCAACTCCGGCGCCGCCATGCCGATCTGCGCGATGCGCCACGGGTCCGACACGCCGCTGGCCTCGATCACCACCGCGTCGAACGGTGTCTGCGCCTCGATCACCTCCACCAGCGCGCGCCCCAGGTCGTCGCCGATCTGGCAGCACACGCAGCCGTTGGTCAGCGCGGTGGTGTCGCCGTGCGTGGCAGCGATCAGGTCGGCGTCGATGTTGAGCGCACCGAAGTCGTTCACCAGCACCGCCATGCGCAGGCCGTTCGCCTCGCGCAACCAGCGGTTGAGCAGGGTGGTCTTGCCCGCACCCAGGAAGCCGCCGATGACGGTGAGCGGCAGGCGCTTCTTTGCGTTCGCCACGCCGCCTTCAGCCCCGCTGTGCCTCGAACACGCGGCCCGACAGCACCGTGCCCCAGATGCGCGCATCCTTGAGCGCCATCGGGTCCATCTCGAGCGGGTCGTCTTCCAGCACGCAGAAGTCGGCACGCTTGCCGCATTCGATGCTGCCTATCTCGCCGTCGAGCTTCAGCGTCCAGGCCGCCCCCAGCGTGATGGCGCGCAGCGCCTGCGCCACCGTGATGCGCTCCGACTCGCCCAGCAGCCGGCCCTTGGGCGTGATGCGGTTCACCGCGCACCACGCCGTGAACATCGGCCCGAGCGGCGTGACCGGCGCATCGGAATGGATGGCCAGCGGCACGCCCGCCGCCAGCGCGCTGCCGCAGGCATCG
Organism: Variovorax paradoxus; assembly: GCF_902712855.1. Taxonomy (NCBI): domain Bacteria; kingdom Pseudomonadati; phylum Pseudomonadota; class Betaproteobacteria; order Burkholderiales; family Comamonadaceae; genus Variovorax; species Variovorax paradoxus. The sequence goes on along the minus strand of NZ_LR743508.1, from coordinate 54,436 downwards.
AGCCGGTTGGCGCGGTCGGGGCCCATGGTCATCTCGTAGTGCTGGTCGCCCCAGTACCAGATGTGATTGGCGAACAGGTTCGCGCACAGGCCCAGCGCCGCCATGCGGCGGAACAGCGGCGCGTCGATCATCTGGCCGTGCTGCAGCGTGTGGCGGTGGTCGGGCCGCGGCGCGCGCGTGAGCACGCGTCCGATGGCGTCGATGGCCACTTCGCTCGCCTCGTCGCCGTTGGTGTGCGTGTGGATCGTCAGGCCCGCGCGGTGGTAGGTCTCGAAATCGGCCTCGTACTGCGCGGGCGCGGTCACCCAGATGCCGTTGGGCGCGCCGTTGAAATGCCCAGGCCAGCGCAGCCGCGCCGAGAAGCCCTGGATCGAGCCGTCGAGCATCATCTTCACCAGCCCGTAGCGCAGGCGGTCGGTGTTGCGCGGCATCAGCGCCTTCACGTGCTCGGCGCCCTGCGCCGCGCCGTGCGTGCCGTGAAAGGCCTGGAAGGCGGGCAGGATGCGCACGGCGAAGCCGTCGTCGCCGGTGGTCTTCTCGAGCACGCCGCGGTCTTCGGGCGTGAGCTTGTTGACCAGGTCGGTCGCGGTGGTCACGCCCTGCAGGCATGCCAGCCTGGCGAACGAGCGCACACCGGCCTCGGTCATGGGCGCGAGCAGGCCCGCATTGCCGATCTTGCGCAGCACCAGGAACATGGCGGCCGGCTCCTGCAGTTCGCCCGTGGGTTCGCTCTCGTTCGCACCGTCCGCGAACTTGACCACGCCCTCGACCTCGTTGTCGCGCGTGATCTCGGCAATGCGCAGCATCGCGCTGTTCACGTTCATCAGGTGGCCGTTGGCATGGCCGATGACGATGGGCCGCGTGGCGCTCGCGCGGTCGACGTGCGCCACCGTCATGCGTTCGCCGCCGAAGTAGATGGGGTCGAAGCCCCAGGCGACGAGCGGCTCGGTGTCGGGCACGCCGTCGGCCGTCATCTTCGCGGCCACCTCGCCCAGGCGCGAGACCACCTCGTCCATCGAACGCAGGCCGCTCCACACCTTGCCCGCCGGGTCTCGGCGGTCGAACCAGCCGAGGTATGTCCAGTCCCACATGCTGCCTTCCTTCAGGTGGCAGTGGCCTTCGACGAGGCCCGGCATCAGCACCTTGGCTGCAAAGCGCTCGTCGAGCGTGAAGTCGCCCCATGCCTGCATGTCCGCCAGCGAGCCGACGGCCAGCACGCGGCCGTCGCGCACCGCCACGTGCGTGGCGTGCGGCTGCATGGCGTTCATGGTGATGATCTTGCGTGCGGCGTAGACAGTGGTCGTGGTCGTGGTGTTGCTTGTGCTCATGGCGTCTCTGGCATCGAAAGAGGCGGGAGCGGCAGGCCGTCGACGACGTCGACGCGCCTGCAACGCACCCAGTGATCGGGCGCGACCTCGCGCAGCGGCGGCAGCTCGGCCGCGCAGGCCGGCTCCGCCACCGGGCAGCGGCCGGCGAAGCGGCAGCCCCTGGGCGGGTCGATGGGGCTCGGCGGATCGCCGCTGAGCTTGATGCGGTTCGCCGCGCGCCGGCGCCCGCCGCTCACGGTGGGCACGGCCGACATCAGCGCCACGCTGTACGGATGCAGCGGCCGCGCGAAGAAGCTGCGCCGCGGCGCGCGTTCCACGATCTGGCCGAGGTACATCACCGCGATGTCGTCGCAGATGTGCTCCACCACCGCCATGTCGTGCGAGATGAAGAGATAGGTCAGCCCCAGCTCGCGCTGCAGCCGCGCCAGCAGGTTCAGTATCTGCGCGCGAATCGCGATGTCGAGCGCCGACACCGGCTCGTCGCACACCACCAGCTCCGGGTTGGTGGCCAGCGCCCGCGCGATGTTGATGCGCTGGCGCTGTCCGCCGGAGAACTGGTGCGGAAACAGGTGCTGCTGCTCGGGCCGCAGGCCCACCGCCTCGAACAGCTCGGCCACGCGGCGCGTGCGCTCGTCGGGCGTGCCCACGCGCATCAGGTCCAGCGGCGCGCGCACGGCGGCGCCCGCGCGTTCGCGAGGGTTCAGCGAGGAGAACGGGTCCTGGAAGATGATCTGCATGCGCGTGCGCGCCTGCCGCAGCGCCTCGCCCTTCAGCGCGCCCAGGTCGGTGCCGCCGAGCTGCAGCCGCCCGGAAGTCACGGGCGCGAGCCGCATCACCGCCAGCGCGGTGGTTGTCTTGCCCGAGCCCGATTCGCCGACCACCGCCAGCGTGCTGCCCCGGCGCACCTCGAACGAGACACCGTCCACCGCCTTCACCACCTCGGGCGTGCGCCCCCAGCCCGACTTGCCGCGCGGAAAGTGCACCTTCAGGTCGTCGACGGCCAGCAGCGTGTCGGTCTTGCCGATGAAGCTCATGCCGCTTCCCGTTCGTGACGGCCTTGCGTGCCGAGTGCTTCGGCATGCAGCCAGCAGGCCGCGCCGTGGGGCAGGCCGGGCGCCACTTCGCCATGCACCGCGAACATCGGCGGCACTTCGGTCGCGCAGCGCGCCATCGCGCGCGGGCACCGCTCGCGAAAAGCGCAGCCCGCGCCCAGTTCCCAGATGGATGGCACCACGCCCGCGATTTCGGCGAGGTCTTCGCGCGCCTCGCCGTCCCAGGCGGCGCTGCTGCCGAGCTCGGGCAGGCAGTCGATCAGGCCGCGCGTGTACGGATGGCCGGGCTCCGACAGCACCTGCTCGGTGGTGCCCTGCTCGATCACGCGGCCGGCGTACATCACCATCACGCGGTCGGCCATCTCGGCCACCGCGCCCATGTCGTGCGTGATGAGCATGATGGCCGTGCCCTTCTCGCGCTGCAGCTCGCGCAGCAGGTCGAAGATCTGCGCCTGCACCGTCACGTCGAGTGCGGTGGTGGGCTCGTCGGCAATCAGGATGTCGGGGCGGCAGGCCAGCGCCATCGCGATCATCACGCGCTGGCGCATGCCGCCCGAGAGCTGGTGCGGATACTCGTCCACACGCCGCTCGGGCGCGGGAATGCCCACTTGGCGCAGCATCTCGACGGCCCGCTGGCGCGCCGCATGCGCGTTCATGCCGGCATGCAGCTGCAGCGATTCGCCGATCTGGTCGCCCACGGTGAACACCGGGTTCAGCGAGGTCATCGGCTCCTGGAAAATCATCGAGATGCGGTTGCCGCGCACCTCGCGCATGCGGGCGTCGCTCGCCTGCACCAGGTCTTCGCCTTGGAACAGCACGCGGCCGTCGCGAATGCGCCCGGGCGGCGACGGAATCAGCCGCAGCAGTGCCAGCGCCGTCATGCTCTTGCCGCAGCCCGACTCGCCGACCACGCAGAGCGTTTCGCCGGCGCGGATCTCGAAGTCGACCCCGTTGAGCACCAGCGCCCGGCCGCGCCGGGTCTTGAACTCGACATGCAGGTCCTGCACTTGCAGCAATGCGTCGTCGTTGCGCGTGGCCATCAACGCTCCCTCAGTTTGGGGTTGAGGGCATCGTTCAGCCCGTCGCCGATGAGGCTGACGGCCAGTACGGTGATGAAAATTGCCGCGCCCGGAAAGGCCACCGCCCACCAGCACGACAGCACGTACTGCCGGCTGGAGCCGATCATCAGGCCCCAGCTCATCTGGTTGGGGTCGCCCAGCCCGAGGAACGACAGCCCCGCCTCGAACAGGATGGCCGCGCCGATCGCCAGCGTGGCAGACACCACCAGCGGCGGCAGAGCATTCGGCAGGATCACCTTCCAGATGATGCGCGCGTCCCGTGCGCCGATGGCCCGTTCCGCGCGCACGAACTCCAGCCCGCGGTACTTCATGAACTCGGCACGCGTGAGCCGTGCGGTGCCGGTCCAGCTCACGATGCCGATGGCGAGCGTCACCGTCACGAGCGTGGGCGAGAACAGCGTCACCACCACCATCGCGAACAGCAGCGCGGGCAGCACCTGGAAGAACTCGGTGAGCTTCATCAGTGCTGCGTCGACCTTGCCGCCGTAGTAGCCCGCGAAGGCGCCGAGCGTGATGCCGATCACCACCGACAGCAGCGCGGCCACCGCGCCCACCAGCAGCGTGGCCCGCCCGCCGTAGATCAGCGCGGTGAGCACGTCGCGCCCGAGGTAGTCGCTGCCGAGCCAGGCGTCCTCGCTGAAGGGCGGGGTGAGCGGTGCGGCCCTGATCTCGAACGGATCGGCGGGGTACAGCCATGGGCCGGCGATGGCCACCAGCAGCACCACCAGGAGCATCGCCATGCCGGCGATGGCGGCAGGGTTGCGCAGGAACATGCGCATGGCCTCCGCGGCGGGATGCTCCACGCGCACTTTGGGTGTGGGCTTAAACGTTGCGGCGCCGGCAGAGGGCATCGTGATCACCTTGCTCATGAGGCCTTGATCCGTGGGTCGATGAAGCGATAGCACAGGTCGGTGAGCTGGTTCATCACCACCACCACGACCGACGAGAACAGCAGCACGCCGAGGATGGTCGGATAGTCGCGCCGCAGCACCGACTCGAAGGCCAGCCGGCCGAGGCCCGGCCAGTTGAACACCGTCTCCACCAGGATGGCGCCGGCCAGCACGTTGCCGAACTGCAGCCCCAGCACCGTGACCACCGGCAGCAGCGCGTTGCGCAGCGCGTGCTTGTAGAGCACCACGCGCTCGGCCAGGCCCTTGGCGCGCGCGGTGCGGATGAAGTCCGAGCCCAGGACGTCGAGCATCGACGAGCGCGCGAGCCGGCTGTATTGCGCGAGGTACACCAGGCTCAGCGTGATCGTGGGCAGCACCAGGTGGTGCGCCACGTCGAGCATGTCGGCCAGGCCGCCGGCCCCGGACGAGTCGATGGCGCGCATGCCCGCCACCGGCAGGATGGGGAACACCGAGGCCAGCAGGATCACCAGCATGATCCCCAGCCAGAACACCGGCGCCGCGAAACCCACCAGCGACAGCACCGTGATGAACTGCGACAGCCATCCGTTCGGCCTGCGCGACGACAGCACGCCCAGCGCCGTGCCCACGAAGAACGCCAGCAGCACGGAGCTGAGCACCAGCAGCAGTGTGGCCGGCACGCGCTCGGCGATCATGCTGGTCACCGGCAGGTTGAAGAAGTACGAGTAGCCCAGGTCGCCGCGCGCCACCTTGCCCAGGTACACGCCCAGCTGCACCGGCAGCGACTTGTCGAGCCCGTACTGCGTGCGCAGCTGCGCCATCAGCTCGGGCGACATGCCGCCGCTCGCGCCGGCAATGGTCTCCACCGGGTCGCCCGGCGCGGCGTGCACCAGCACGAAATTCAGCACCACCACCGCAAGCACCAGGCCCAGGGCCTGGAGCAGTCGCGAGGCGGCATAACGCAGCGTGCCCATGACCTGTGCCCGCCTTACCTGACGTACACCTCGTCGAGCGGCGACAGTGGCCCCCAGATGGTCGTCGGCACGTTGCCCACCTTCTTGCTGGTGATGGTGTGGTACGGCACCTGGTTGATGAACTCGATCGGCAGCTCGTCGGTCACGATCTTCTGGAACGTGGCGTAGTAGGCCTTGCGCTGCGTCGGGTCGGTCAGGCCGCCGGCGGTGTTCAGCAGCTCGTCGACCTTCGGGTTCGAGTACGACTGCGTGTTGGTCCACACGATCGGCTTGATGTTGGTCGACAGATAGGTGCGGTGCACGCCGATGATCGGGTCGCCCCAGTTGAACACCGCGTCCATCGACATGTCGAAGTCGTGCGTGGCCAGGCGCTTGGCCCAGGCCGGGAAGTCGGCGGATGCGCGCACCTCCACCGTGATGCCCACTTTCTTGAGCTGGCCGCGGATGTACTCGGCCACGTTCTTCTGCTGGTCGTCGCCGCCCGGCAGGTAGTCGATGGTGAGCTTGAACCGCTCGCCGCCCGCACCTGCCTTGTAGCCCGCGGCGTCGAGCATCTCGCCGGCCTTCTTCAGGTCGAGCGGGTAGCGCACCAGGTCGTTCACGGCAAAGGGGCTGCTGGCCACCAGCGGGCCGTCGGACACCGTGGCGAATCCGCCCATCAGCGCCTTGGTGATGAAGTTCTTGTCGATCGAGGTGGCGATGGCCTTGCGCACCTGCACGTCCGACAGCGGCTTCTTTGCCGTGTTGAAGGCCAGCCAGTTCAGCGGGCCGATGCCGTCGTAGCCCTTGGGCGTGAGCGACACCTTGGGGTCGTTGGCCAGGCGCTTGAGGTCGGTGGGCAAGGTGGCGAAGGGCAGCATCTGCACATCGCCGCGCTCCAGGCCCAGCACCAGGCTGGCCATGTCGGGCGTGACGTTGAAGATCACTTTGTCGAGGTACGGCCTGTTCGGCAGGAAGAACTTGTCGAAGCGCTCGAGCACGATGCGCTGCGAAGGCTTGAACTCGGTCACGCGGAACGGACCCGAGCCGATCACGTCGGTGGTGTTGCGCGGGTGGTTCTTCAGGTCCTGCCCGTCGTCGTAGATGTGCTTGGGAAGAATCGGACACAGCGCGGGTGACATCGCTAGCACGATCGCCGGGTGCGGTACGCCCATGCGGATGACGGCGGTCTGCGCGTCGGGCGTCTCCACCTTGTCGACGGGGCCCATCATCGTGGCGAACGGATGGTTGGCCTTGATGGCCATGATCGAGAAGGCCACGTCGGCCGAGGTGACGGGCTTGCCGTCATGGAACAGCGCGTCCTTGCGCAGCTTGAGCGTGAGCGACTTCGCGTCGTCGGCCAGCTTCCACGACTCGGCCAGGTAGGGCTGCGGGTTCCACTTGTCGTCGAAGCGCAGCGGGCTGGCGAAGACCTGGGTCGACGGCATGGCGGTGGCAATGCCCGACTGCACCGCGCCGTTGAGGTGCCGCGGCGTCTGCGTGGTGCCGATCACCAGCGTGCCGCCGCGCTTGGGCTCGTCGGCCGCGAAGCCCGGGAACGGAAGCAGGGTGCCCGCCGCCGCGAGAGTGGCGGAAAGCAATGTGGTGCGGCGCGTGAAAACGGGAAGCGACATGGCAGGACCTCGGAGAGTTCGACACAGGCAATCGGGACTCGGCCCGCATCGGGATGCGGCACCTTGGTGTCGAAGATAGGTGCTTGCGGCGCGCCGGCGAAGAGCCAACGCGGCGCGAGTCACAGGGCCAGAAGGCGCGGGTTTGCCCCGTTGTGCGGCGGGCCGGTGCGCCACTTCGGGGAATGTGCTTCAGCGGTGCATTCCCCGGGGCACGAAACCGCTACTTCTCGTCCTTCAGCCAGTACCACTTGTAGAGCATGCGCTGCCCCACGCGACGGAACGGCGCGAACGCGCGCGACTCCACCAGCCCCAGCACGTTCGGGAACGGCAGCGGCGATCGGTAGATGGGCAGCTCGAACACGTCCTTGCCCGTGTCCTTGCCGGCCACGCGCTCGGCCAGCCGCTTGCCGGCCCAGGTCGAGAACGACACGCCGTTGCCGCCGTAGCCCACCGCGTACCAGACCTTGCTGCCGGGCTCGGGCTGGGTGATGCGCGGCATCATGTCGTGGCTCATGTCGACCCAACCCCACCACGAGTAGTCGATGCGGATGCCTGCCAGCGGCGGGAACTTGCGCGCGATGGCGTCGGTCAGCAGCTTCAGGTGCACCGGGTGTTCGGCGTCGGCGCCGCTCACCGAGCTTCGGCTGCCGATCTGCAGCCGGTTGCCCTTGAGCAGCCGGTAATAGAAGCGCAGCGTGCGCGTGTCGGTCAGGAAGGTCTGCGACCTGAAGTTGGTGGCCTGCAGCTCCGCGTCGGTCAGCGGGCGCGTCACGACCGAGTTCGACAGGATCGGCATGATCCGGTTCTTCAACAGCGGGCTCAGCGCTTGCCCCGTGTAGCCGCCGGTGCACACCGCCACGCGGCGCGCGCGCACCACGCCGGCCGGTGTCTGCAGGTGGTGCACCCCGTCGACCGTGCGCCATCCCTGCACCGGGCTCGACGTGTGCACCGTCACGCCGAGCGCGCGGGCGCGCCGCATCAGCCCGAAGGTGAACTTCAGCGGATGGATGCCCACGCCCTCGGCCTCGAACATCGCGCCCACCGTCTCGCGTTCGTCGCAGTAGTTTTCGCGCACTTCCTCGGCGCTCATCATGCGGGTGGCGTAGCCGAACTTCTCGCGCATGAGCTGCGCCTCGGCGGCGAGCACCGGCAGCTTCTCCGCCCGGTGCGCCAGGTAGAGGTGGCCGCCGTCGAACGCGTCGCAATCGATCTGCGTCGTGAGGTGGCGGAAGTTCTCGAAGCCGCCGCGGATCTCGGCGTCGAGCCGCTTCGCCGTGTCGAGGCCCCAGCGCTGGATCCACTGCGAGCGCTTCAGGCGCCCGCTCGCGTTCTGGCCCTGGCCGCCGCTGCGGCTGGAACAGCCCCAGGCGGCCTGGTTGGCCTCGAGCACCGTCGCGCGAATGCCGTGCTCCTGCGCCAGGTACAGCGCGGTCGACATGCCGGTGGCGCCCGAGCCGATGATGGCCACGTCCACATCGATGTCGCGCACCAGTGGCCCGTCGTCCTCGGGCGGTTCGCCGGCGCTGGCCACCCACCACGTGGGCGCATAGGCGCGGCCCGCGCCGGGGTCGGGCGCGTGAAGCGGGTCGTACTGCGGGTCGTACGGACGGAACGGTGCCTGGGGCGGCTGCTGGAGCGCTGTGCCGTCGATGGCCGCGCTCGCGGTGGTGAACGGCGCGGTGCCTGTCATGGTCATGAGGGCTCCAAGAGAAGAGGAGAAGAGGCCGGGCTGCGTCGGCTTGCCTTACCTGGCGGCAGGCAGGTTGGGGCGGGCCTTGCGGAACACGTTCTTCAGGTGGATCTTTCCGCCCTTGAAGGTGAAGACGTCGATGCCGTCGGTCTCGATGCGGCTGCCGTCGGCGGCGGTGCCGGTGAAGGTCCACTGCGAGGTGCCGAAGTCGCCGTGCACGAAGTGCTGGCCGTTCACCCATTGCGCATCGGGCACCGCGGCCCAGGCGCCGGCGAAGGCGTTGCGCACCGCCTCGGTGCCCACATGGCGCGTGCCGCAGGCGTCGGGGCCGGCTGCCGTCTGGAAGATGCAGTCCTCGGTCATGAAGCTCATCAGGGCATCGATGTCGTGGCGGTTCCATGCATCGCTGAAGGCGGCGAGGGTGTCGGTGGTCACGGTGGAAGAGGAAGAGGACGAAGAAGAGGTCACGCGAAAGCTCCGGAAAGGAATGGGGGCAAGCGTAGGCAGCAGGCTGGCCACGCGATAGGGCCAGTTGCGGGGATTCGACCGAGCCAGAATGCCGCGCGAAGGTGAAGAATCGCGCGCGCTGCCCTAAACTGCGGCGCACCATGCCCAACCCGCGAGCCACCCAATGGGCGCAGCTCTTTGCGCTGCCCGACCAGCCGGCGTTGCCCCTGCAGGCCCGTTTGCGGTCCGCCGTGGTGCAGGCCATTCTTGAAGAACACCTGAGCCCCGGGGCGCCGTTGCCCTCGTCGCGCGAGCTGGCGGCGCTGCTGGGGCTGAGCCGCAACACCGTCACCTCGGCCTACCTGCAGCTGATCGACGAAGGCTTTCTGGAGGCGCGTCCGCGCAGCGGCGTGTTCGTGGCGCGCAACGCACGGCCGGTGTCCGCCGCGCACGCGGAGCCGCTGGTGGGGCGCAGCGGGCAGGCGAGCCAGCCGCCCGACTGGTCGGGGCGCGTGCTGCGCTCGCTGGTCGACAAGCCGACGCTGTCCAAGCCCGACCGCTGGCGCGACTATCCGTATCCCTTCGTCTACGGCAACTACGACCCGCAGCTGTTTCCCACCGAAGACTTCCGCGAATGCTGCGCGCGCAGCCTGGCGCGCTCCCAGCTGCCGCACTGGACGCCCGACTTCGAGACCGACGACGTGCCCGATCTCATCGAGCAGATCCGCACGCGGCTGCTGCCCAAGCGCGGCGTGTTCGCGCTGAAGGAAGAGATCCTGGTGACGATGGGCGCGCAGCATGCCTATTACCTGCTGGCAGAGGCTCTGTTCGACGAGCAGACCCGCGTGGGCCTGGAAGAGCCCGGGCACCCGCATGCGCGCAACAGCTTCTCGCTGCGGCAGCCGAAGTGGGTCGAGGTGGACGTGGACGAGGACGGGCTGGTGGTCGACGCGCTGCCGGCTGCGGACTATCTGTTCGTGACGCCCTCGCACCAGAGCCCGACCACGGCCACGCTGAGCCTGGAGCGGCGGCAGTGGCTGCTGCGCAAGGCGGAGCTGCAGGACTTCGTGATCATCGAGGACGACTACGAGGCGGAGAACCTGTACGAGGGCACGCCGATGCCGGCGCTCAAGAGCCTGGACAAGACGGGGCGGGTGATCTACGTGGGCTCCGTGTCGAAGAGCCTGTCGCCGGCGCTGCGGCTGGGGTTCATCGTGGCGCCGCGTGCACTGATCAAGGAACTGCGGGTCATCCGGCATGCGATGGTGCGGCACCCGAGTGCCTTTTTGCAGCACGCGTATGCGCTGTTTCTTTCGCTGGGGCATCACGAGTCGCATGCGCGGCGGGTGAACCATGCAATGCAGGAACGGCTTGCGCTGGCTGCGCAGGCGCTGCGTGACCACCTGCCCGACTTCGAGTTCCGGCTGCCTTCCGGAGGGGCTTCGATCTGGGTGCAGGCGCCTACCTGGGTGGATGCCACGGAGCTGGCTTTGATGGCGCGCAACCACGGGGTGCTGATCGAGGCGGGGGACGTGTTCTTTGCCCGGCCTCCTTATCCCTGTCCGTTCTTTCGGTTGCGGCTTTCTTCGATTGCTGCGGCGCAGATTCCGGCGGGGATTCGGGCTTTGGGGATGGCTGTGGAGGAGTTGGCTTTGGCTCGAGGGGAGTCACGGGCGCCTGGGCGGCGGATGCACTGAGCTTTCTTGTTTACCGGGGCCGGGTCGAGACCCGGCCCCGGAAAGCAAGCTCACCAAAACAACATGCACCTACCCCGTGCAGAACGCACCACAACAAGGGTATTCACTCACCGACTGGCTCCATGCCGACACAGTCGCTGGTACTTCCTGGCTGGATGCGATCGGTGCAAAGTCGCGGCGAGATTCACCCACCGGAGAAACCGATGACGATGTCCCGCCGTGTCCCCCTCCAGTTCGCCCTGATGGCTGCCGCGCTGGCAGCCCTTTGCGGCACTACCGCAGCCTCCGCGCAGCAGGCCAAGGAAGTCACTTTCGCGCACCAGGACATGCTGGTGCCGCTGCGCCTCGTCATGGAATCCGGCGAGGTCGAAAAAGCCACCGGCTACAAGATCAACTGGCGCATGTTCTCCGGCGGCGGCGACGTGATCCGCGCAATGGCTTCAGGCGACGTGCAGATGGGTGAAACCGGCTCCAGCCCGTTGACGGCGGCCGCCAGCCAGGGGCAGGACATAAAACTGTTCTGGATCTCGGCCGACATCGCAAATGCCGAGGCGCTCATCGCACGCAACGCCTCGGGCATCAACAGCATGAAGGACCTGGCCGGCAAGAAGGTGGCCACGCCTTTCGTGTCGACGGCGCACTACCAGCTCATGGCCGGCATGAAGATGGACGGGGTCGACCCGAAGAGCGTGAACGTGATGAACATGCGTCCGCCGGAAATCGCGGCCGCGTGGGAGCGCGGCGACATCGACGCCACGTTCATCTGGGACCCGGTGCTCTCCAAGATCAAGGCCAACGGCAAGACCATTGCCACGTCGGGCAGCATCGGCAAGCGCGGTGCGCCCACGTTCGAAGGGATCGTGGTCAACGCCAAGTGGGCGGCGGCCAACGAGCCCTTCATGGTCGCCTTCGTGAAGGCGCTGAACCGCGCGAACGAAGAGTACAAGGCCTCGGGCAAGAGCTGGACGCCCGACTCGCCGCAGACCAAGGCCATGGCCAAGTGGACCAAGGCCGACCCGAAGGACGTGGGTGCGGCCATGGCGCTCTACACCTTCCCGACGATGGCCGAGCAGGTCTCGCCCACGTGGCTCGGCGGCGGCGCGGCCAAGGCCATGGCCAACACGGCGGCTTTCCTGAAGGAGCAGGGCCGCGTGCAGGAGGTGAAGCCCGACTACAGCGCCTACGTGACGACGGCCTACGTCGACAAGGCGATGGGCAAGTGAGCGAGGGCCACGCATGCCCACGCTCGACATTCGCGACCTGACGGTCAACTACGCGGTCAAGGGCGGCACGCTGCAGGCGCTGGCGCCGGTGAACCTCACCATGCACGACGGCGACTTCGTCGTCGCGCTCGGCGCCTCGGGCTGCGGCAAGACCACGCTGCTCAACAGCATCGCGGGCTTCCTGCCGCCTTCCACCGGCGAGATCCTGCTCGACGGCAAGCCGGTGGCCGGCCCGGGTGCCGACCGCGGCGTGGTGTTCCAGAAGCACGCGCTCATGCCCTGGCTCAACGTGCGCGACAACGTGGCGCTGGGCCTGCGCCTGGGCGGCATGGGCAAGGCCGAACGCGACCGCATCGCCGAGGAGAAGCTCAACCTCGTCGGCCTGCAGAAGTACGCGGACCGCGCGGTGTACGAACTGTCGGGCGGCATGCAGCAGCGCGTGGGCATCGCGCGCGCGCTGGCCAGCGACCCGGCCGTGCTGCTCATGGACGAACCCATGGGCGCGCTCGATGCGTTCACGCGCGAACAGGTGCAGGAGATCCTCCTGCAGGCCTGGTCCAAGTCGAACAAGATGGTGTTCTTCATCACCCACTCGGTGGAAGAGGCGCTGTTCCTGGCCACGCGGCTGATCGTGATGAGCCCGAGCCCGGGGCGCATCTCGCATGTGTACGACAACGTGCCGTTTTCGCGGCAATACCTTTCGCATGGCGATTCGCGCAAGGTGAAGTCCGAGCCGGAATTCATCCGCATGCGCGAAGAAGTCCTGTCGATCATTCATCATCGCGAGGCTGCCCATGTCTGACTTTGGCTCACCCGCAGGCTTCGCGCACTTCGTGTCGCTTCTCCTGCCCCCTTTCCGGGGGCAACGCCGGAGGCCCGGCAGAGCCGGTTCCTCGGCGTCTCCCGAAAGAACCGGGAACGCCCAGCCCGGCAACAGTGCGCGCGCAACTTTGTGGAGCCGATGAGATGTCCGCAGCCGTACCAATTTCCATGAAGCCAACCACAGACAGCGCCGCGACCTCCGAGCCTGCTGCTGCGCCGCCGCCGCCTCAGTCGGGCGCCAAGCTCAAGACCAGCGCCTTCAAGGTGCCGGGCGAGGGCTCGAGCGTGACCATCAGCGTGGTCACCGTGGTGGTGCTGGTGGCGCTGTGGTTCGTCGTGACCAACATGGGCTGGGTCAAGCCGCTGTTCCTGCCCACGCCGCAGGCGGTGTTCCAGCAGTTCTATGAATACCTGACCGGCCAGGCCAACGACAAGCCGCTGTGGCAGCACTTCCTGGCGAGCATGTTCCGTGTGTTCTCGGCCTTCCTGCTGGCCTGCGTCACGGCCATTCCGGTGGGCATTGCCATGGGCATGAGCCGCTTCTGGCGCGGCATCTTCGACCCACCGCTGGAGTTCTACCGGCCGCTGCCGCCGCTGGCCTACCTGCCGCTCATCATCATCTGGTTCGGCATCGACGAGCTGCCCAAGGTGCTGCTGATCTTCCTGAGCTGCTTCGCGCCGCTGACGCTGGCCGCGCGCTCGGGCATGCGCAGCGCATCGCAGGAGCAGATCAACGCGGCGTATTCGATGGGCGCGAGCTACATGCAGGTGATCCGCCACGTCATCCTGCCGTCGGCGCTGCCCGACATCCTGGTGGGCATGCGCATCGCCATCGGCTTCGGCTGGACCACGCTGGTGGCCGCCGAGATGGTGGCGGCCAACATGGGGCTGGGTCAGATGGTGCTGAACGCGTCGAACTTCCTGCGCACCGACATCGTCATCATGGGCATCGTCGTCATTGGCGTGGTCGCGTACCTGTTCGACCTGCTGATGCGGTGGCTCGAGCGACGTCTGGTGCCCTGGAAAGGGCGCATGTAGGCGGCGCCACCGGCTGGGCCGCAGGCATGGCCTGCGGGAACTCGCCGTTCGGCCCCATCGACTGCTCCAGAAAGTCGAGCATCGCGCGCATGGCCGCGCTGTTGTGGCGGCGCTGCGAGTACGCGGCGTACAGCCAGTGCTCGTGCGGCATGTGCTCGCGCAGCACCGGCACCAGCGCGCCGCGCTCCAGGTGCGGCTGCGCCAGCGGTTCCGGCACATAGGCCACGCCCACGCCGCGCAAGGCCAGTTCGATCAGCGCAATCGCGTCGTTCGCCTCCATGCGGCTGTGCACAGCCACGTCGTGCGGCTGGCCGTCGGTCTCGAAGGGCAGGTGCGTGGTGGGCTGCGCCGAATAGCTCAGCACCTCGTGCTTGCCCAAGTCGTCGGGCACCTGCGGAATGCCGCGCTGCGCCCAGTAGCTGGGCGACGCGCACACCACCATGTCGAACTGCACCAGCCGCCGCACGATCAGGTTCATGTCGTCAATGCGCCCGCCCGTCAGGTGGATGTCGATGCCTTCCTCGATCAGGTCGAGGTCATCGTTGGTGAACACCAGGCTCACGTAGACGTCGGGGTAGCGCTTGATGAAGCCCGCGATCACGTCCGAGAGCCAGCCCGCGATGAGCCCGTGCGGCGCGCTCATGCGCAGCCGCCCGCGCGGGTGAGAGCCATGCGCCTGCAGGTCGTTCAGCGTGTTCTCGGCCATCGTCACAAGCTCGGTGCTGCGCTCCAGCAGCACCTGGCCCGCGTCCGTCAGGCTCAGCGCACGGGTGGAGCGGTTCAGCAGGCGCACCCCGCTGCGGGTTTCCAGCTCCGCCACATAGCGGCTCACCGTGGCTTTCGACATGCCCAGCGAGATCGCCGCGCGGGAGAAGCTGCGCCGGAACGCGACTTCGCGGAAGGTTTTGATGAGGTCGAGGCCGTCCATAAGTGGGCGGATTGTTCCAGCTTCCGGGTTCGGGGTTTTTCGCGGGGGCTTCGGCGGTTTTCCCCGGCTGCGGTGCGGATATCGGCGTGGCTATACTGCGCGCCGTCACGTCAAAAAGAGGTGTGATCGGGATTGGCGTCCCGTGTAACTGCTGCGACGAAAGCCGCAGATTTCTCCGCAGAGTCACTGCGGCTTTTTCGTTCGTGCCCCTTTTTGGCGGCTCGAGCAGGGAGCCGCGAGGCTCGCCGGTTTGCGCAAGCAGTTCCCGGTACGCCAACCTGTTCGAGCTGCCGCCCTCAATTGGCGTTGGGAGCGGCGGTTTATGCAAACCGAACTGCTTTGGAGGCCATTCATGGCTCATGTCCCTTCGTTCCCCGAATCTTCTGAATCCGCCAGCGCGGAATCGCTTGCGCTGCAGGCGTGCGATGACGTCGAGAGTCTTCGCGCAGTGCAGCGCGCGTATGCGTGCATCGAGAAACTCATCGATCCCCAGCGCGTGCAGGACACGGAGGAGGTCTGTCCGAATCGTTCCGAACTCAGCGCGCTGGTGCAGGTGGTCAATGAGGAACTGCATCGGCGAATCGAGACGGCCGATGCTGCGGTGCGGGCGTTGCGTGTTGCCGTGGGCGAAGGTGGCGCGAAATGACGGCGTCGAATGCCGACGCGCGACACGCGGCAGCCAGTTGCCGCAGTGAGAGCGACTGAAAACGTCGGCTTTGTCCGCAAATGCGCCTGCCGAGCGAGCGGCTTGGAAAGCAAGCCGGGCTTCTGCGAGGGCCCAGGTGCGGAACGCCAGTGAACTTTAGCGGCTAGAACTCGGGGCCGTCTTTGTTGCACCACTGGCCCCATCCGACCTTCGCGAAGCGGGCGTTGAACCTTCGCAGATTTTGATTTCGCGCCACTGGAGCCGCGCGATGTGTGCCACTCTCGCACCGATCTGGGCTCGCGACCGGCTGCTTTGGGTGAGGTCCAATGTCTCAAAAGGGCCCGAAGCCGAAGTTCGATTCGCTCCAAAGCGGCCACTCGCTTGGTCGCTCAAGTGGCGGGGCGAGGCAGATTGCTGCTCCTACGGCGTGAAAGTGCAACGCGCCGCGATGGCACAGGCTAACGCTTTGTCAGGCTGTCGATCAGGATGTTTACAGCATTGGGGAATCGTTGCTGAGCATCTGCCCTGGCGGCATTCTTGGCTTCCCAATCATCGGCAGCTGCTCCCTGCCAAGCATTGCTGTTCTTTGAGCCGCTAGGGAACGTCTGATCAAGTCCACGAATGCTCGCTCTGAACGTTGATCAGGCATGCTGGAGGAGCGCCACAATGAGCCAGATCAGTTTTTCGGATGCCGAGCATGCGGGCAAGAGGAAGAAGACACGACGGGAAGTCTTCCTCGCAGAGATGGAGTTGGTCGTACCCTGGAAGGCGCTGCTCAAGGTCATCGAGCCGCACTACCCGGTGGCAGGCCGCGGGCGTCGACCGTATCCGCTCGAAGCCATGCTCCGTGTGCATTTGATGCAGAACTGGTTCGCACTGAGCGACCCGGCGATGGAGGAAGCCCTCTACGAGATCACCTCGCTGCGCACGTTCGCGGGCCTGGGGATGGAGTCAATCCCCGACGAGACGACGATCCTGAACTTCCGCCACCTGCTGGAGGCCAGCGACTTGGCCGAAGGCATCTTCAAGCAGGTCAACGCCCATCTGGCCAGGAAGGGGTTGCTTCTGAAGAGAGGCTCCATCGTGGATGCCACGATCATCGCGGCGCCTAGTTCCACCAAGAACGAGAGCGGCGAACGAGACCCTGAGATGCACCAGACGAAGAAGGGCAACCAATGGCACTTTGGAATGAAAGCGCACATCGGTGTGGACGCGGACTCGGGGCTGGTGCACACGGTGACGACCACGGCGGCCAACGAAGCGGACGTGGAACAAGTGGGCGACCTGCTGCACGGCAAGGAAGACGCAGTGTGGGCGGACTCGGGCTATCGCGGAGCACAGAGCCGAGTGGAACGCAGCGTGCAATGGCACATTGCGGGTCGGCCCAGCGACATGGCGAAGATGCCCGAGGGCCGAGCCAAGGCTCAGGCACGCAAGCAGGAATATCAGAAGGCCAGCATGCGTGCGAAGGTGGAACACCCATTCCGCGTGATCAAGCGGCAATTCGGTCTGACGAAGGTGAGATTCAAGGGGCTGGCCAAGAATACGGCGCATGTGATCACGCTGTTTGCGCTGTCGAACCTGTGGATGGCCAGACGCAAACTGATTGCGATGATGGGACTGGTGCGTCCGAAGGCCGCGTGAAGGAGCCACAAAGGCTCGCAAACGCATCAAATGCACGCTGCGACAAGCCTGCGAGCGCAGCGGGACATCACGCACTCTCGTCATCAGGCCAATTTACGACTTGATCAGACGTTCCCTAAGTGTCGCAGGACCGTGATTCGGAAATCGATGCCGCGCCGTTGTGCATCGAGCAGGAACATGCGATTACATGCATATATTGCTATGCGCTGAATGACTGCTTGCTCCTCGCGGGCAACGGAAGTTGAGGTTGTGCCCTGAGAACTACACAGTTGTCATACCGAGATGAGGGATCATCTACGTGGCGATGACGTTTCAACGACTGCTCAGCAGGCAAGATGGCCGAACATTACCTTGTCGCTCGGAAGCAGCGGAAATGAAATGTCTTGCTTAACGCATATCTCCTTCCCATCGCGAGTGACATGGATATCCACCAACACAAAGTTTGGGTCGCTGCGCGAGAGGTGGTACCGGAAGTATTTCGGCGGGTCATGTGGCACAACGTAAGCACCAGTCTCCATCTCAACCTGTTCAAGCATTTCTGCGATATTGGTGCAGGACAACATCAATCCCGGCTGTGCGACGAGCGTATTCAGACAAGGATCGAAGGCCAGCATTTGACCGCGAGGATGTACTTCAGGCATATGAATGATTTGGATTTAGCTATGGGAATCGCGAAACCTGCCACTTCGGCAAATGTCCGTTCTTGGCCGTCACGAGCCGGCAAAGAAAGGTCTGAACTATGACTTCTTGGCTCGCACAAACGGAGCGATCCGAGTAGTGATCGAAGGCCAGTAGATAAAGGGCTTCACCCCACTTGAAGCCGCCTCCCGCTTGATGCTGGTGGTTGACCCGAAGCCGTGGAGGTGCAGCTCATTTGCACCAGTGTCAATCGCTTGAAGGAGTGCGTCGCGGCATGCCGCAATCTTTGTGGAATGCACAGAGACACGATATGACGATGGATCCGCAATAGCAGCATTTTCCTCGCTACGTGGAACAAACCAGTAGCCATCAGCATCCTCAAAAACGGTGAACTCTGCTTTCATCTGTTCTCCTCTCGTCGTTGATGCACCGAGTCACGGACCAAACCGCTTGGAACAACTCGGCGGATATCGCTGCAACCGTGCCGTACTCCCTCATTGTTGATTCCGCTTCCTCCCACTCACCTTCGGGAAGGATTCCGTACTGATCCGCGGCACGTTCGGTGTCGTATCGGAGCGCCGTTCCATCTGACTTTATTTCGACGTAACGCACCCAAGATCCGTCGTCTCCGATCTCCGAGTAACAGACGTACTCGTCGACTCCGACCGTATTTCCGCTTGAGCAATAAAGGCGATGCAACATTCGTAGGTCCAAGGTGTGAGGGGGCATGGAACCATCGAGTCACCACGTCCGCGCTCCTTCCAACGGATTGTGCCGAAACCGCGGACGTCCGCTTGTTGGCAAATTGCGCCGGCACGGCGAATGGCCGGTTCTGGCCGATTGTGTTGAAAAACTCCCCCGAATTCTAAGAACTGGCTCGTAGCTTGCATGCCCTTCGTCATCGATGGAGGTACGCATCATGATGGGTCGGAGCATCGTTCAGGATCAGCTGTTCTACGCATTCAACCTCGAAGATCACGTCCCACGCGATCACCTGCTGCGAGGCGTTGATCGCTTCCTCGATCTCGGCGATCTGCGCCAACATCTGACACCGTTCTACAGCCACACAGGCCGACCCTCGATCGATCCCGAACTCATGATTCGCATGCTCGTCATCGGCTACTGCCTGGGCATCCGATCCGAGCGCCGGCTGTGCGAGGAAGTCCATCTCAATTTGGCCTATCGCTGGTTCTGTCGCCTTGGCCTTGAGGACGGAGTGCCTGATCACTCGACTTTCTCCAAGAACCGCCACGGCCGCTTCCGCCAGAGCGATGCATTGCGCTTCGTCTTCGAGGCAGTGCTGCGCCGTTGCATGACTGAAGGCCTGGTTCAAGGCGAGGGATTCGCCGTCGATGCCAGCATCATCAAGGCCGACGCGAACCGTGCGCGCAACGTTCCTGCTTCCGACCTCGCACAATGGCGCCAGGGCCCCCAGTGCAACCGCGCGGTGCGCGAGTACCTTGACGCGCTCGATGCCGAAAATCCAATGCCCGAGGATGCGCCTGAAGAGGTGCGCGAAACGGCGGCCGCATCACGGAACGTCTCCCCGACCGACCCTGCTGCGCAATGGACCGCAGCACCAGGTGGCCCGGCGTTCTACGCTTACTCAACCAACTACCTGATCGATCTGTCGGCGGGAATCATCATGGACGTGGAGGCAACGCCGGCGCATCGCACGCCGGAGGTCGACTCCACCCGGACGATGATTGACCGCGTAGAGCAGCGCTTCGACATCAAGCCGCGGCGGCTCGTGGGCGACACCGCGTATGGCACCGCACCACTGCTCGGCTGGATGGTCGAGAGCAAGCAGATCGAACCTCACGTGCCTGTGTGGGACAAGACCGTCCGAAAGGACGGAAGTTTGTCAATCGGCGAGTTCCAATGGCAGCCCGAGCGCGATGAATATGTTTGCCCTGAAGGCCGTGCGTTGCGCAACGACCGGCGGCAGTTCACGACGCCGCGCACCCGCATCACCAAGGCCGACACCGTCATCTATCGGGCGAGCCAGGCAGACTGCATCGCCTGTGGGATGAAGGATCGCTGCTGCCCGAGCACGCCATTCCGAAAGATCGCCCGCAGCATCCATGAGGGTGCCCGTGAGATGGCGCGATCCATTGCGCAGACACCGCAGTACAGCCAATCGCGCAGGGAGCGCAAGAAGGTAGAGATGCTGTTCGCACACCTCAAGCGCATCATGAAGCTGGATCGCCTGCGGCTTCGCGGGCTCAGTGGTGCGCAGGACGAGTTCTTGATGGCCGCCACCGCCCAGAACCTGCGGCGAATGGCGAAGTGGTTGATCCCATCTGAAGCGAGTGCGGCAATGAAGACGGCGTGAGATAAGGCCGCAAGGCTGCCACGCGTTCCCGAAGCACCAGCTCGACTACGAGCCTGTGGAATCGCCAGCCCAGGCTAGATTCAAGGCGAGTTTTTCAACACAATCGGCCGACTGTAGCCTGTCGCGGCATCCGAGCTTCGGGCCCAAAGCTGCCGGACGCCCCTTCCAGATTGCTGATGTTCAAACTGTGCAGGTCGGTGTCGTACCCATTCGGTGGACTAACTCAAGACACGAGCTACGTCAGCGAAGCGGGCTTGCCGCAGATCGGGCAGATCACCTGCTTGGCGTAGCCCGTTAAGGTGTGCCCGCAGTGCCCGCCCTCTTGCAATGAACCGTCATCCATATGGTCCTCCGGGTTTTGCGCGCGGGCGAACAGCAAGACATCCCAATCCGAAGGCTGATTGGAACCTTCGTGCTGACGATGGGCCTCTGCCAAACACAGCCTGGCCTCCTGCCATTCAGGCCTTGCGACCTCGCCTGTTCTCTGCGCCAAAGCAGTCGCTATGACTTCGACGAGTTCGGACTGAGGCATCTGAACAAGCGCCTCGACAAGCTGGTTGGTTGATATTGTCATGTCCGCTCCTGGCCGACTCCGGCCTGTCGCATTTTGCCGTGGTCGCAAGGCACCGCAGCGGGATGCAGCGGGACGGCGTCGGGCGCCAGGTGTCTTATCGCGAAGATTCGATGTCGCATTGACGCAAGATCAGTGTCGTTCCGCACCAGGCATCGAGAATGCCGGCGCTAACGCTTCCCCGCCGATTTCATGTTTCAACTCTCGCCCGATGAATGGGCGGCTTTGAGGTCACAAACTGTGACCTCAAACATCGGCCGCGGCGGCCGGCGGAGCGAGCAGCTTTGAAATCACAAACTGTGATCTCAAACATGGGCCGGTGCGCTACTTCGGCCGACGCAAGCGCACCGGTCCACCCGGAGACGTCGAATCGACCTCGTCTGCGCCCCGCGTGACCCGCAGCGCTCCTTTCGCCGCCAACTCCGAGGCCACCCGCCGCACATCAGGCATCAACGCCCGCCAGGCAGCATCGCTCTTCGCCAGCGCCCGCGCCACCTCCGACGGACAGATCGACGCTGCCGCATCACGCTGCGCCAGCAGTTCGAAGATGGTTCGCTCGATCGTCTCGTCGCTGTTCATCGAAGCAGCCTCCAGCTACAGCAGTTCCGGCCGTGCGCGCATCGCATCCGCGGTGCGCCGCATCTCCGCACGTTCTTCCGCGCTGAACCGCTGCAGGTTCTTCGTCATCATCACCGTGCGCGGGTTGTTCTCCAGCATCCGTTCGTGACGCGCCACGAAGTCCCAGTACATGACCGTCATGGGGCATGCGCCGTCGCCGCTGCGCGTGCCGGGCTTGTAGCGGCAGCCGTCGCAGTAGTTGCTCATGCGCCGGATGTACGCACCGCCTGCGGCGTAGGGCTTGGTCACGAAGCGCGCGCCGTCGGCGTAGAGCGACATGCCCACGGTGTTCGGCAGCTCGACCCATTCGACGGCATCGACATAAACGCTCAGGTACCACGCATGCACCTGCGACGGCGCCACGCCGAAGGTGAGGGCGAAGTTGCCGGTGACCATCAGCCGCTGGATGTGATGCGCGTAGCCGGTGCGCAGGGTCTGGCCGATGGCCTGCTTCATGCAGTTCATGTGGACGTCGCCCGTCCAGTACCAGCCGGGCAGGTCGTGGTGGTGCTGCAGTGCGTTGGCTTCGGCGAGCTTGGGCATGCGCCACCAGTAAACGCCGCGCATGAACTCGCGCCACCCGAGAATCTGACGCACGAAACCTTCCACCGATTCCAGCGGCACGGCGCCCGCGCGCCAGTGCGCCACGGCGGCGTCGATCACTTCGCGCGGGTCGAGCAGCTTCAGGTTCAAGGACGAAGACAGCAGTCCGTGGTACAGGAAGGGCTCGTCGGTCCACATGGCGTCCTGGAATCGACCGAAGTCCTGCAGGCGGTAGGCGATGAAATCCTTCAAGGCCACAAGAGCCTGTTCGCGTGTCACCGGCCAGTCGAACTGCTCGGCGCTGCCGTAGTGGTCGCCGAAGTGCGTCTCGACTTCGGCCAGCACCTCGCGGGTGATGGCGTCGGGCGCGAACGAGGGTGGCGGCGGCAGCATGCCGGGCCCTTCGCGGCCGAAGGCGCCGCGGTTGTCGTGGTCGAAGTTCCACTGGCCGCCCTCGGGCTGACCGCTGTCGTCCAGCAGCACTTGATGCTTCACCCGCATCTGCCGGTAGAAGGCCTCCATCACGAGGCGGCGCTTGCCCTGCGCGTGTTCCGCGAATTCGGCGCGCGAGGCCAGAAAGTGCAGGTCGTCGCGAACCCGCAGCGGGACATTCGCAGCCCGGCAGACGCCGGCAATCGCCTGCTCGAGGCGCCAGTCGCCGGCTTCGGTCATCACGACCGCCTGGGGGCGGTGGCGCGACAGCGTGTCGGCCAGCGCGTTGCCGATGGAATCGAAGCGGTGCGTGCCGAGCTTCAGGTACTCCAGGGGCATGCCGCGCGAGGTGAGCGCCTCGGCAAAGTGGCGCATGGCCGACAGGAAGATGGCGGTGCGCATCCTGGTGCTGGGAACGTGTTCGGATTCTTCGCGCACCTCGGCCATCCACACGCGGTCCTGCGCGGCGTCGAAGCCCTCGAACGCCACGCTTGACGGGCTCAGCTGGTCGCCCAGCACCACCACCAGGTTTCGCATCGACAGGTGCATCGACAGGTTGAGGAGTGAAATTACGGCTTGCCAGCTTAGCGGCGGCGCACCGCCCCCTTTGTAAGAGAACGCCAGAACCGGGCGCGGCGTCCACAATGGGCCGGGCGCATCCAAATGCCGGGCTGCTGCGTACCAGTGCCTGCGGCATGCGCTTCGACGTGCCCAACGAGGAAAAAACCGACATGCCTCAAGACATCTCATTTGCCATCCGCTGGGTCGAGAAGGGCCTGGTGCCGGACACGGTGGTTCGCCGCGGCATTCGCCGCCTGCTGAAGGACCGGCTTCAGGAGCTGAAGGCGGGCAACGCGCTGGCCGTGGCCGACCTCACGCAGGACTTCGTCGCGCGCATGGGTTCGGCCAACCTGGCGCCGCTGCCCGAAAAGGCTAACGAGCAGCACTACGAGGTTCCTGCCGCCTTCTTCGGCGAAGTGCTGGGAAATCACCGCAAATACAGCAGCTGCTATTGGCCCGAAGGCACCCGGACGCTGGAAGAAGCCGAATCGGCCGCGCTGGCCGCGACCTGCGAGCGGGCCGGCCTCGCGGACGGGCAGGACGTGATGGAGCTCGGCTGCGGCTGGGGTTCGCTCACGCTCTGGATGGCCTCGCACTACCCGAACAGCCGGATCACAGCGCTGTCGAACTCCAACTCGCAGCGCGAGTACATCGAGGCGCAGGCGGCCCAGCGAGGCCTGCGCAACGTGCGGGTGCTGACCCGCGACATCAACCAGTTCGACACCGACGAACGCTTCGACCGCGTGGTGTCGGTCGAGATGTTCGAGCACCTGCGCAACTGGCCGCAGGCCTTTGCGAACGTGGCGCGGTGGCTGCGGCCAGGCGGGCGCTTCTTCATGCACGTGTTCGCGCACAAGGAGGCGCCGTACCCGTTCGAGGTGCGCGACCCGAGCGACTGGATGAGCAAGTATTTCTTCTCGGGCGGGATGATGCCGAGCGACGACCTGGCGCTGCACTGCCAGGACGACCTGAGGCTGCTGCGCCGCTGGCGCTGGGAAGGCAGCCACTACCAGCGCACGGCCGAGGCCTGGCTGCGCAACATGGACGAGCGCCGCGACGCGCTGCGCCCGCTGTTCCAGGCCACCTACGGCGCGGAGGCCAATGTGTGGTGGACGCGCTGGCGGCTGTTCTTCATGTCGGTGGCTGAGCTGTTCGGCTTCGACCATGGGCAACGGTGGTGGGTGAGCCACTACCTCTTCGAGCGCCGGAAATGAGGCTCGCCCCCAGGCTTCGCGCACTTCGTGTCGCTTCTCCTTCCCCCTGCCGGGGGCGGCGCCTGTGGCCCGGCGAAGCCGGTTCCACGGCGCCCCGCGGCTCAATGCGGGCGCGCCTGTCATGAGCAGCATGGTTCATGTTTCCTTGGGGGGCCTGGCGTTGACCGCATTGCTGGCCTTCGCTACGTGGGTCGCCAGCCTGGTGCGTCACGACGCGAGCCTGATCGATCGCATGTGGCCGCTGTGCATCGTGGGGGCGGGCGTCGTCTACTTCGTGCTGCTGCCGGCGCAGACGCTGCGCGGGCTTTGCATGGCCGTCGTCGGGACGGCCTGGGCGGTGCGGCTGTGCCTGTACATCACCTGGCGCAACTGGGGACACGGCGAAGACCGGCGCTACCAGGCGATCCGTGCGCGCAACCAGCCGAACTTCGGCTTCAGGAGCCTGTACCTGGTGTTCGCGCTGCAGGCGGTGCTGGCATGGACGGTGTCCGCACCGTTCCTGCCGGGCATGGCGGCGCTGCGTCCGCTGGGTGCGCTCGACCTGCTGGGCATGGCGCTTGCGCTGTTCGGCACCTTCTTCGAGGCGATCGGCGACGCGCAGATGGCGCGCTTCAAGGCCGACCCGAAGAGCAAGGATCAGGTGATGGACCGCGGCCTGTGGCGCTACACGCGACACCCCAACTACTTCGGCGAATGCTGCGTCTGGTGGGGGCTTTGGCTCATGGCCATCGGCGGGGCGGGATGGGACGGCGCGTGGAGCGTGGTGTCGCCGCTGCTCATGACCTTCCTTCTGCTGAAGGTGTCGGGCGTTCGCATGCTCGAAGGCGACATCGGCGAGCGCCGGCCGGCTTATCGCGAGTACATCGCGCGCACGAATGCGTTCATTCCGGGGCCGGTGCGCAGCAGCCGGAAGACGCCATGACGCATCGCGCCATGCGACTGTCCGCCCTTGCCGTGGCGGTTGCCTCTCTGGCCGTGTTCTCGCACGCCGCGTCCGGTTCGGCTTCAAGCCTGGCGCGCGGCGAATGGGACTTTCGCGTGCTGCTCGACGACGCGCCCATCGGCGAGCACCGCTTCGCGCTGGCCAGCACCGCCGGCGGCGAACGGCAACTGGTGAGCGAGGCCAGCTTTGCCGTGAAGCTGCTGGGCGTGACGGTCTACCGATACCGGCATTCGGCCACCGAGACATGGCGCGGCGACTGCCTGCGCCGACTGAGATCGACGACCGACGACGACGGCACGCCCGAGAAGGTGGATGCCGAACCGGCCGGAGACGACGGCGCATTGGCCGTCACGACGCCCAAGGGCACGCGCTCGGTCGACGGCTGCGTGATGAGCTTCGCCTACTGGAACCCGGGCATCCGCGGGCAGGAACGGCTGCTGAACGCACAGAGCGGCAAGCTCGAGGCGGTGCGGGTCAGCCGCGCCGGCAGCGGCACGGTGGATGTGCGCGGCCAGCAGATGGCAGCAACGCGCTGGCGCATTGCCACCGAGGCGCAACCGATCGACGTCTGGTACTCGCCGCAGGGCGAATGGCTCGGGCTCGATTCCATCGTCAGCGGGAACCGCAAGCTCAGTTATCGGCTCAAGTAGGCTTGTGCCTTCGACGCCGAAAGGGAAGCGATGAACGCCTTGCGCATTGCCGCCACCATGGCCGCCTTCATCGGGTTGGGGGTGCTGGCAGGTGCGATCTGCGAACAGGTCGGCCGCTACCGCGCGGCGCGCGACTTTCCGCCGCCGGGCCAGATGGTCGACATCGGCGGGCGGCGCATCCAGCTCGACTGCCGCGGCACCGGTTCGCCCACCGTGGTGTTCGAGTCCGGCCAGGGGCCCGACGGCTCGCTGGCCTGGTCTGCGGTGCTGCCAGAGGTGGCGGCGCACACGCGCGCCTGCGCCTACAGCCGCGCGGGACTGATGTGGAGCGATCCGTCCGGCGAGCCTTCGACCGCACGGCAGGTCGCGCAGGACCTCCATGCCGCACTGCAGCGCGCGGGAGAGCGCGGCCCCTACGTGATGGTCGGCCAGTCCATCGGCGGCCCCTACGTGGTGACCTTCACGCGGTACTTCGGTGCCGAGGTGGCGGGGCTGGTGCTGGTCGACCCGTCGCACCCCGAGCAGGCGGCGCGGGTGGTGCGCTACATGACGGAGTCGCGCTCGCTGCTGTCGCGCATCGTGCTGAACCTGGGCTGGTCGGGACTGGTCCGGCTGATGGCACCGGTGCTGCTGCCGCAGGCGAACCACCAGTCCGCACACGATGTGCAGGCGGTGCGCGCCTTCGCGCCCACGTCGTTCCGCACGGAGCTGAAGGAAGGCGATGCCACCGAGCCCACGCTGGCCGAGGCCGGCGCCTTTCGCGAACTGGGGGATCGCCCGCTGGTCGTGCTCACCGCCATGGCGCCCTACACCGAGCGCGAACTGCACGGCATGAAGATCACGTCCGCGCAAGGCAGGGAAGTTCAGGCGCTCTGGAAGGAGATGCACGACGAGATCGCGGGCTGGTCCACGCGCGGCACGCACCGGCTGCTGCCGGACGC
The DNA here is from genome assembly GCF_902712855.1 of Variovorax paradoxus. Classification (NCBI taxonomy): domain Bacteria; kingdom Pseudomonadati; phylum Pseudomonadota; class Betaproteobacteria; order Burkholderiales; family Comamonadaceae; genus Variovorax; species Variovorax paradoxus. Next base: position 27,939 of record NZ_LR743508.1, on the reverse strand, counting down.
GGGCCACGACATCCAGTTCGACGACCCCGGCGCGGTCGTGCGCGCGGTGCTGTCGGTGGTCGCTCAGGTGCGCGCGGGCGCACCCGTGCGCGTTTCACCGTGAGGGCACCGCCACGCGTGCGTCCGCAGCATCCGCCGGCAGGGCCGAGCGTCCGATCATCCAGGCGCACACCGCCGACACCACGCCCGCGAACAGCACGTAGATGCAGATCTGCCACGGATCGCCGTTGCCCGACTTGAGCAGCGCGGTCGCGATGATCGGCGTGATGCCCGAGGCGAAGATGCCCGAGAACTGGTAGACGAAGCTGATGCCCGTGTAGCGCACCTTGGCGTCGAACAGGTCGCAGAAGAGCGCCGCCTCCGGCCCGTACACCGACGCATACAGGATGCCGAAGGGCACGATGATCGACAGCCAGATCAGCAGCACGTTGCCGCCGCTGTGGGTCATCAGCCAGAAGCCCGGAAACGCCGACACGGCCGTGATGAGCGAACCCCACATGTAGACCCTGGGCCGCCCCAGCCGGTCGGACATGCGCCCGAAGAACGGAATCGCGAAGCACATCACCACCGCCGCCGCCATCACGCCCAGCAGCGCCTCGGTGCGGCTGATCTTGATGGTGCTCGTGAGGTAGTTGATGGAGAACACGCCGAAGATGTTGAAGAACACGCCGTCGATATAGCGCGCGCCCATGCCCTTCAGCACATTGCCGGGATAGCGGCGGATCATGTCCATGAACGGAATGCGCAGTTCGGCGTTGCGCGCCTTCACGGCCGCGAACTCGGGCGTTTCCTTCACGTGCAGGCGGATGTACATGCCCACCATCACCATCGCGCCCGAGATCAGGAAGGCGATGCGCCAGCCCCAGGCCAGGAACTGCTCGTCGCTCAGCAGCCAGGACAGCAAGGCCACCACGCCCGACGCCAGGCAAAGGCCGATGGCCAGCCCGATCTGCGGGAGCGACGCATAGAAGCCGCGCTTTTCCTTCGGCGCGTATTCGTAGGCCATCAGCACCGCGCCGCCCCATTCGCCGCCCAGGCCGATGCCCTGCGCCACGCGAAGCAGCAGCAACAGCAAGGGTGCCGCAATGCCGATCTGCGCATAGGTGGGCACCAGGCCGATCAGGAAGGTGGCCACGCCCATGATCATCAGCGTGATGATGAGCATGCTCTTGCGGCCGATCTTGTCGCCGAAGTGGCCGAAGATCACGCCCCCCAGCGGCCGCGTGACGAAGCCCACTGCGAACGTGGTGTAGGCCAGCAAGGTCGACACCACCGGGTCGCTGCCCGGAAAGTAGAGCTTGTTGAACACGATGCCGGCCACCACGCCGTACAGGAAGAAGTCGTACCACTCGATGGTGGCGCCCACCAGGGCCGAAACCACCACCCTGCGAATCGCTTTCTCGTCGCTAGCACTCATGTTTTGTCTCCGATGAGGTTGTTGTCGTGGCGGCCTGCGTGCCTCTGCGGGCTTTCGGGCCTGGGGTTGCGCGGAAAAACCGGAAAGCTAGATCGCGGCCACGGCCGCCATGGCGTCCTCTCTGATCAGGTCGACGGCCTTCTCGGCCATCATCACGGCGGGCGCGTTGGTGTTGCCCGACACCAGCGTGGGCATGGCCGAGCAGTCGATCACGCGCAACCCCGCCACGCCGTGCACGCGCAAGCGCGCGTCGACCACGGCGAGCGCGTCGCTGCCCATGCGGCAGGTGCCGGTGGGGTGGAAGATGGTGGCGCCGTTGTTGCGGCAGAACTCGAGCAGGTCGGCATCGCTCCCGGCCTGCGGGCCGGGCTTGACCTCGCGCTTCACATACGGGCGCATCGCAGGGGCCTCGGCAATGGCGCGCGCCGCCCGCACGCCGGCCACGGTGGTGGCGCGGTCGAGCTCGGTGGACAGGTAGTTGGGCTGCATCTCGGGCGGCTCGGCCGCGTCGAGCGAGCGGATGCGCACATGGCCGCGCGACTCGGGCCGCAGCTGGCACACCGACATCGTGAAGCCCGAATACGGATGCACCTTGCCGCCCGCCATGTCGGCCGAGAGGGTCGCCACGTGGAACTGGATGTCGGGCGTGGCCGCCACCGGCCGGCCGCTCTCGTCCTTCAGTGCGCGCATGAAGCAGCCGCCCTGGTTGATGCCCACCGCCAGCGGACCGGTGCGGTGCAGCAGCCATTCCATGCCCATGCCCATCTGTCCGAACCAGGAGTTGAGCTGGTCGTTGGTGGTGATGGGCCTGGTGCATTCGTAGCCCAGGCGGATCTGCAGGTGGTCCTGCAGGTTCTCGCCCACGCCGGGGAGTTCGTGCACCACCGGGATGCCGAAGCGCTCCAGCAGCGCGCGTGGACCGATGCCTGAGAGCTGCAGCAGCTGCGGCGATTGCAGCGAGCCGGCCGACAGCAGCACCTCGGCGCGGCAGCGCGCGGTCTTCATCGCACCGCCCTGGCGGTAGACCACGCCCGCGGCGCGGCGCCCGTCGAACACCAGCTTGCCCGCGAGCGCGTCGGTCTCGATGCGCAGGTTGGGCCGCTGCTTCACCGTGGGTGTCAGGTAGGCCTTGGCGGTGCTGCAGCGCCAGCCCTTGTGCGTGGTCAGCTGGTAGTAGCCGGCACCTTCCTGCACGGCGCCGTTGAAGTCCCGCGTGCGCGGCACGCCGACCTGCCCGGCGCCTTCGATGAAGGCCTCGATGAGTTCGTGCTTCGCGGCGATGTCGGACACCTTCAGCGGACCGCTTCCGCCGTGGAAGGCGTCGCCGCCGCGTTCGTTGCCTTCGGACGCGATGAAGTAGGGCAGCACGTCGTCGTAGCCCCAGCCGGTGTTGCCGAGCGCGGCCCAGTGGTCGTAGTCCTCGCGCTGGCCGCGGATGTAGATCAGCCCGTTGATCGAACTGGAGCCGCCCAGCGTCTTGCCGCGCGGCCAGTAGATGCGGCGGCCGTTCATGTTCGGGTCGGGGTCGGTCTCGAAGCGCCAGTTGTAGGTGGGGCTCCACATCGTCTTGCCGTAGCCGATGGGCAGGTGGATCCATAGCGAGCGGTCGGGCGGGCCGGCCTCGAGCAGCAGCACGCGCGTGGCCGGGTCCTCGCTCAGGCGCGCGGCCAGCACGCAGCCGGCGGAACCGGCGCCGACAACGATGTAGTCGAACTCTTCATCAGGCATGCAATGGGGTCCTGGAGTGGAACAATCGCGAGGCTCGGCCGCATACTAGGCCAATGATTTTCGGAACGCAATGTTCCATTTTTAAGGTTTACCCGCATGCCCCGTTCCGCGCGCGCCCCGGTTGCAGTGCCCGACGCAGTGATTTCGCCAGTGGTTTCCGCCGATGAAGCCGAGACCGCCTCCGGCTCTTCCGCCGAGCGCAGCCTTCGCCTCCTGGCGCTGCTGGCCAACGAGGGCCGTGCCCTCACGCTGGCCGAGCTGGCTGCCCGGCTCGGCCTGCCCAAGGGCACCGCGCACCGCATCTGCACCCAGCTGCTCGGCGCCGGCTTCCTGGCGCGCGACGTGGACGAGCGTTCGTTCAGCGTCGGCCCCGCGCTGCGCAAGCTGGCTTTCGACACGCTCAACCACGGCGTGGTGCGCGGGCTGCGTCATGAGGTGCTGTCGGAGCTGGTGCGCCAGGTCGGCGAGACCTGCAACCTGACCACGCTCGACGGCGCGCAGGTGCTGTACCTCGACCGCGTCGAGGCGCAATGGCCGCTGCGGCTCACGCTGGACGTGGGTTCGCACGTGCCCCTGCATTGCACCGCCAGCGGCAAGCTGTTCCTGGCGTCGATGCCGCAGAAGGAACGCGACGCGCTCATCGACAGGCTGCCGCTGGAGCGCATGACGGCCAACACGCTGGTGACGGCCGAGGCGCTGCGCACCGAGTGCGAAGCGATCGCCAGGGGCGGCTACTCGTGCGACCGCGAGGAGTTCATTGCAGGGCTGGTGGCCGTGGCCGTGCCGGTGCGCGATGCGGCGGGCCTGGTGCGCGCCGCGCTGGCGGTGCACGCGCCGACGGCGCGCATGTCGATGGACGATGCGCTCGAGCGCATCGATGCGCTGAAAGCCGCCGCCGCTCGCATGAGCGGGCTGCTCTGAGCCCTGCGCGGGTGCGCCTCGCCTATTCTTCGTAGCCGATGTCGAGGCGCACCAGCGCGCCGCGGCTGTCGATGCGCTCGGCGCGAAAGTAATGACGGCCGCGGTAGCCGTTGAAATGCAGCGGCAGTGCCACCGGATCGCCCCAGCTCGTGATGCTGAAGCCTTCGCCGCGCAGCCAGCGCAGCAGGGCATCGAGGCGTTGCGCATCGGCTTCCACGCGGATGTCGGCGTCGGCCGGCGGCGTGCCCTGCGGATCGGCGAGCCATCGCGCGAAGCTGCCGATCAGCGTGAAGGCATGGCCGTGCGCGCGCAGGGCGTCGAGCAGCCCTGAGGTGGCCTGCAGGTCGATGCGCTCGCGCTCCTTGCGGAACACCAACGCGTATTCGTGTCGGCGATCGGTGTGTGACGTGGCGGTGTCGTTCTCACCCGCGTGGGGATACACCAGCACCCGTTCTTCCACCATCGTGAAGAGCGCGCCGAGGATGCGCGCCAGGTCGAAGGCCTGCGGCAGCACGCGATCGCCGACGCGCACGTTCTCCACCATCGCGATGCAATGGCCACCCTCGCGCAGCTTCGCGCGCACGCCATGGAACACGTCGCGCAGGCCGTCGAGGTACTGCGCGTAGCTGCGGCTGTCGTAGAGCTGCGAAACCGCCGCGGCGCCCGTCCAACGGCAGCCGAAGTAGGGCACGTTGGTCAGGCACAGGTCGATGTCCGGGAGCGTGGCGCCGTCGAGTGCGTCGCACGATCCGTGCAGCAGGGTCAGGCCATCGCCGAGGCCGTGGCGCGCGAGCCGCTCGCGAATCAGCGAAATGCGGCCGGCATCGACCTCGCAGCCGGCGGCCGTGCGGCCTTGGAGCCGTGCCGCGAGCAGCGTGGTGCCGAAGCCGGCGAACGGGTCGAAGACGGTCTCGCCCGGTTGCGAGAACTGCCGCACGAACGGCGTCATCTGCTCGACCCAGCCGCAATCGCGCCCGCCCAGCGGATCGCGTGCGCGCAGGTCATCGGGCAAGCGGTGGCGCGGCGACTCCGATTCGAGCATCATCCAGCTGTGGCTAGGCATGGGCACGTGCCTCTTCGCTGCGGGTGTCGAGCAGCACGTCGCGCCCGGGCTCCCAGCCCGCGCACAACTGTCCGTCGGGAAAGTAGACGAGCTTGTAGACATCGCCGCTGGCATGGCGTTGGTGCATGGCGCCATAGTCGGCGCTTTCGAACACCACGCGAAGCCCGGTCGCGGTGCGCAGGCGCAGGTTCCAGAAATAGTAGCCCTCGGTCAGGTGTTCGAGTGTCCAGCCACGCGAGACGGCGTTGTCGAGGCAGGCCGCGAGCAGTTCGTCCATCGGCACGCGCCGGGCGTGCAGGTAGCGCGCGGTGGCGTTGTCGCGGTAGCTGCTGTCGAGCCGGGAGAACTCCCGGAACACCACCGTGCCGGCGCCGCAGCGCTGCGCCCATTGCAGGTACGCCGACACATCGGCCGGCTGCGCCACGCCGCCGCGCTGGAGAATGCACACCAGCCGCAGCGCCACCGCGTCGGCAAGTTGCCGCGCGGTGCGCTCGAACACCGCCTGCTCGCCGATGGCCACTTCGGGCCTGAACCGCATGATGGCCTGGTTGGCGGCGCCGTCATGGTGATGGCGCGACAGTTCGAGCCAGCTCAGTCCGAAGTCTTGCAATGCACTGCGCAGTTGCGCGCCGCGGGGTGCGGCGAAGCCCGCGCCGTTGCTGTAGAGCACGCGCTCCTCGACCACCGGACCGTCGCGTTCGCCGGCGGCCAGCGTGTCGAGCAACTGCAGCATCCAGCCGGCGTCGTCGCTGGTTTCCAGGCCCGAGAGCGACCACGACAGCGGCACGCCGCGCAGTGCCCGCAGCGCGCGTGCGAGGCCGTCGAAGTAGCCGGTGTCGGGCCGCAGGCGGGACGCCGCGATCGAGCCGTCGGCCTTGCGCAGGTTCTCCGAGCAGAAGCCGCAGCGTGCCGAGCACGGCTGCACCGACGCGTAAGGCGTGAAGGTGATCGGCTGCGCGAAGCGGCGCGGCACGCCGCCAAGACGGTGCGTGTGCCAGCGCAGGCCTTCGTCGGCATCGGGAGCGCGCATGGCCACCTGGCCGACCGCCGCGCGCAGGCGATCGAACAGCGGCGAACTCGCGCTGCGCGGCAAGGCGGCGATGGCGACCTTGCGCACATCGTGGATCGGGATGCGCGAGCTTGGGGAAGACATGTCGATGGCTGGACGATGAATCGAGTCTGGCGTCACCGTGCCACCATGGGCTACTTCACCAGGCGGCAATGCGTGAGCTTGGGCGAGGGTACCAAGGCCGTGGCCAGGAAGCCCTCGTTGAGGCATTCGAAAACCAGGTTCGACGACAACTGGAAGGGTGCCATCTTCTGGTCCTTGAACTTCGGCTTCAGGGCTTCCTGGTCGCCGACCTCGAAGTGCGTGTCGAACTGCGCGCCGTCGTCGGTGACCGCGCCGAAATAGGTGCCGCCCGCTTCGCTGCCCATGCGCATCACGCGGCCGCTGAACGCCAGGCGTTTCTGCGTGTACGTCGTGCCAGCGTGCTGGGGATTGGCCTTGTACGCGTTGACGATGTCGTTGTAGCTCTGGACAGGCGCCGCGTCGTCGGCCTGCGCGCCGCCGTGCCAGAGCGCGGCAGCGGCGAGCATCGAGAGTGCTGGAAGGAAGGCGGCCAGCCGGCCGGCAATTGCTTGCATGTGGTTCAACCCTGGGAGTTTTTCTGGATGGCGACGCTGCAGGTGCCTGCGCCTGTCGCGCAAGCGGCGTCGCTGTGCCTCGATGGCCCGGTGAATATACAAGCGTGTGCACGCCGAAAACTGTCTCCCGATGGCATCGGCGGGTCGAGAATCCGGCGTATCCGAAGTGGGGGCATGCCATGTCGAAGGTCGTCGAGTCCATCCGCAGTTTCAACGCAGGCCGCGACCCCGAGCGCCTTGCGATGAAGTACGCGCACCTGCGCGCCAGCCCCTTCGTCTTTCTGCGCGGCACCTGCCACCTGTTCTACGACCGCCTGCCGCACGATGCGGTGCTCGCCGGTGCGCCGGCCGGGTGGCTGTGCGGCGACGCGCACCTGGAGAACTTCGGCAGCTACAAGGGCGACAACCGGCTCGTGTACTTCGACCTCAACGACTTCGACGAAGCCGCGCTGGCGCCCGTCACCTGGGACCTGGTGCGTTTCCTGTCGAACGTCCTCGTGGCCGGCGACGGCCTGCTCGCCGGTGCCGGCAAGGCCGATGCGCTGTGCAAGGCCTTTGTCGACGCCTACGCCGGCGCGCTCGTTGCCGGCAAGGCACGCTGGATCGAGCGCGACACGGCCAACGGCCTGGTCAGGGACCTGCTCGGCACGCTCAAGGCCCGCAGCCGTTCCGACCTGCTCGACCATCGCACCGACCGCAAGGGCCGCGGGCGTCTCATCCGCTGCGACGGCAAGCGCGCACTGAAGGCCGACGACGAGGCGCGCGCCCGTGTCACCCGGCTCATCGACACATTCGCTGCCACGCAGGACAAGCCCGGCTTCTTCAAGGTGCTCGACGTCGCGCGGCGCATCGCGGGCACCGGCAGCCTGGGCGTGGAACGCTTCATCGTGCTGGTCGAGGGCAAGGGGTCGCCCGACGGCAACTACCTGCTCGACCTGAAGCAGGCGCTGCCTTCGTCGCTGTCGCCGCACCTGAAGCTCGCGCAACCCGCATGGCCGTCGCAGGCACACCGCGTGGTCGGGCTGCAGCGCCGCATGCAGGCGGTGTCGATGGCGTTCCTGCACCCCATCGTGCCCGCGGACGATACCGCATCGTCCTGCGTGCTGCGCGGCCTCCAGCCCAGCGAAGACCGCGTGAGCCTCGGCGCCGCGGGCACCAGCCTCGAGCAGGTCCGCGGCGTCATCGGCGACATGGGACAGCTCATCGCCTGGGCGCAACTGCGCAGCGCCGGCCGTCAGGGCTCGGCCACTGCGGACGCGCTGGTCGACTTCGGCGGCTCGGCGAAGTCGTGGGGTGGCGACCTGCTCGCGGCCGCGCATGCGTGCGCGGCGCAGGTGAGGTCGGACTGGAAGGACTACTGCGAGGCCTTCGATGCGGGGGCGATGGCGCTGCCCCCGCCGAAGAGATAAGGGCGCCGGTTACTTCGCAAACAACCTCGAGATATCCGCAAACGCCTTCAGCTCCAGCGCGTTGCCCGACGGGTCGAGGAAGAACATCGTGGCCTGCTCGCCGGGCTCGCCCTTGAAGCGGATGTAGGGCTCGATGACGAAGCGGGTGCCGTGCGCCTTGAGCCTTTCGGCGGCGGCCTCCCAGTCGGCCAGCGGCAGCACGATGCCGAAATGGCGCACCGGCACGCCGTGGCCGTCCACCGCATTGAGCTGGCTCGTGCCCGTGGCCTCCGGTGCGAGGTGCGCGACGATCTGGTGGCCGTAGAAGTTGAAGTCGATCCACTCCGGAGAGCTGCGGCCTTCTGGGCAGCCGAGCGTTTCGCCGTAGAACTGGCGCGCCAGCGCGAGGTCGTGCACCGGAAATGCGAGATGGAACGGCGACAGCATGCCGGGGTTGGAGGTGGGGGCCTTCATGTGCGTGGTACCTGATGGATCGTGGATGGGCAGGGAAACTGCAGCGATCGTAGGACGGCCCATACAAAAATAAAATCAATATATATTTGTGCCGAGCATCGAAAGGATTGGTCAATGATTCGCGAGCTCAAGACCCTGATTGCCGTCGCGCGCGAGGGCACCTTCTCCGCAGCGGGCGAGAAGATCGGGCTGACGCAGGCGGCGGTCAGCGCGCAGATGCAGCGGCTGGAGGCCGAACTGGGCTTTGCGTTGTTCGACCGCACCGGCCGCTCCGCGCAGCTGAACGCGGCGGGCCGCCAGACGCTGGCGCAGGCCGAGGAGCTGGTGCGCCTGTACGGCAATCTCGGTGCCGGCGCGGCGGAGGATGCCTCTGCGGCGCGCGTGATCGCCATCGGCGCGATCGCCTCCGCGCAGCGTTCGGTGCTGCCCGACGTGCTGGCCCGCTTCCACAAGCAGCACGAGGGCTGCCGCACGCGCGTGGTACCGGGCGTGTCGATGTCGCTCTTCGATCAGGTCGACGCGGGCGAGCTCGACATGGCGCTGATCATCCGCCCGCCGTTCTCCATGCACGGCGACCTGCGATGGACCACGCTGGCGCGCGAGCCCTTCAGGCTGCTGGTGCCGCGGCGGCTGAAGGGCGACGACTGGTCGGAGATTCTCGCGAGCCATCCCTTCGTGCGCTACGACCGCGTGTCGTTCGGCGGCCGGCAGGTCGATCGCTTCCTGCGCGCTTCGCACCTCGACGTGCGGGACGTGTGCGAGGTCGACGAGCTCGAAGCCATCGTCGGCCTCGTGGCGAAGGGCCTGGGCGTGGCGCTGGCGCCCGAGACCGCGCCGCATCGCCGCTGGCCGGCGGGAGTGCGCGCGATCGACCTGGGGCAGCACACCTTCCATCGCGAGGTCGGGCTGGTGCATCGCAACAGCCGCAGCCTGGGCGCGGCGGCGCGCGCGTTGTCGGCGCTGGTGGCCGCGGCCTATCCGGCGCCGGCTTTCACGCGCTGAACCTCGCGCCCCAATCAGCCGATCAGGCTGGCCAGCGCCCGCACCACGCTCACCGCGGCCAGCGCGATGAGCAGGTTCAGCACATGCTTCCTGAACTGTTCGGGGGACACGCCCTTGAACGAGCGCTGTCCGTACCAGATGCCCGCGAGCATTGCGGGTGCGAGCCACAGCGCCCACTTGAGCGTGGCCGCGCCCATCAGGTTGCCCGACGCGTGCGCCGATGAAGGTATCAGCGCCGCGCAGACCAGCGCCACGAGGTCGCTGAACAGCAGCAGCGCGATCAGCGTGGCGCGCAGCGCGGCCGGTGCCATCTTCGTGGTGCTCAGCAGCACTGCGATGGCGATGCCGCCGATGGCCGCCACGCCGTTGATGAAACCCGATGCCAGCCCGGCTGCGAACCGCACGCCGCGCGTGGGCACCAGCGTGACGTGCGCACCTCCGCGCAGCAGCAGCGCGGCGGCCATCAGCAACGCGCCGATCAGCAGGCGCAGCGGCGTCTCCGGCAGCCATGCGAGCAGCGCGACGCCGATGGGTATGCAGATCAGGTTGCCCAGCATCAGCCAGCTGAGCCAGGGCATGTCGACATCGCGCGCGATGCCGCGCAGCTGGCTCACGCTCGCGAGGATCTCGAGCATGAAGATGGCGGGCACGACGAGCGCCGGCGACACCACCAGCGACATGCCGGCCACGGTGATGGCCGAGAAGCCGAAGCCCGCGAAGCCGCGCACGACGCCGGCCGCGAACACCACGCACAGGCTGTAGGCCAGCGTGGCTGGTGCCAGCGGCGGCACCAGGAGTTCCGCCGCCGTCATCCTGCGAAGAGCGGCAACAGCTTCAGGCGTTGCACCTTTCCGGAGGGTCCGCGCGGCAGGTCGCGCACGAAGCGGTAGTGCCCGGGCGACTTGTAGCGGCCCAGCGCGCCGGCGGCGAACTCGCGCAGCTCGTCCTCGGTGCAGGTGCAGCCGTCGCGCAGCACGATGCACACGCCGATCTCCTGGCCGTAGTGGCGGTCGGGCACGCCGACGGCCACCGCCTCGAGCACGGCCGGGTGGCGCAGCATCACCTCGTCGATCTCGCGCGGCGCGATGTTTTCGCCGCCCTTGATGATGAGCTCCTTGATGCGGCCGGTGACGAAGAAGAAGCCGTCGCCGTCGCGGTGGCCCAGGTCGCCGGTGCGCAGCCAGCCTTCGGCGGTGAAGCTGGCGCGGGTGGCTTCCTCGTTCTTGTAGTAGCCGAGCATCACGTTGGGGCCGCGGATCACGAGTTCGCCCGTCACTCCGTCGGGCAGGGCCGCCATGTCGAGATCGACCACGTCGGCCACGCAGCCCGACGCACGGCCCACCGAACCGAGCTTGCGCGCGGCCGGCTCCATCGGGTTCGAGAACGACGGCGCGGCGGTCTCGGTGAGACCCATGGTCTCCACGATGCCGATGCCGAACATCTGCTCGAAGGCGCGGTGGTGCTCGGGCGGCAGCGCGGCCGAGGCCGATCGGCAGAAGCGGATCGCGAGCGTCTGCGCCAGCGGCGGCTTCGCGCCTTCGAGCAGGTACGAGATCATTGTGGGCACCACGTTGATCCAGCTGCACTGAGTCTGCGTGGCCTGTTCCCAGAAGCGGCCGGCCGAGAACTTCGGCGGCATCGCCAGGCTGCCGCCATGCGCCAGCGGTGCGAGCATGGTCACCACGAAGGCGTTGATGTGGTACAGCGGCAGCACCGCGAGCACGCGGTCCGACGGTTGCAGCCGGTGCTCGGCGCTGATGGCCTGCGCGTTGGCCGCGAGGTTGCGCTGCGTGAGCATCACGCCCTTGGGCATGCCGGTGGTGCCGGAGGTGTACATCAGGAGCGCGACGGCGTCGGGCGAGGGCGCGAGTCCGCCGGTGGCCATTTCTTCCTCGTCCGGCAATGCCTCGGCTTCCGGATCGACCACCAGCAGTTTCACCGGACGCTCGAAAGCCTCGACGATGTCGCGCACGCGCGCTTCCCATTCGGGCGCGACGCACACCACGCGGCAGTCGGAGTGCGCGAGCACGTAGCGCATCTGCTCGGGCTGCGACAGCAGGTTGACCGGATTGACCACGAAGCCGCCGTGCATCGCGCCCAGCAACAGCCGCAGCGTCTGCAGGCCGTTGGGCATGACGACGGACACCGTGTCGCCCGGCCGCATGCCCTTGCCCTCCAGCACCGAGGCGACACGGCGGCATCCGCGTTCGAGTTCGCTGAAGGTGATGTGCCGGTCGGTCTCCGTGGCGCGCGCGTACACCGCATGCGGCTGCGTGCGAGCCTGGTGCCCGATCAGTTCGTGAACCGTCGTGGCCGTGGCTTGCGGTGGGGCCATCGCGGTGCTCACTTCGCGCCGTGCGCGGCAAAGAAAGCGCCGAAGATCTCGTCCTCGGTCGGCACCACTTCCGGAATCGGCCGCGACACCCGCGTGATGTTCAGGTAGTGGCGGTAGTTCATGTTGTCGGAGAAGTTGTTCTTGCCCCAGGTGCCGCAACCCATCGAGAGCGAGAACGGCAGGCCGTTGTCGAAGCTGCCGCCGGTGGCGATGCAATGGGCCTGGTCGACGATGACGCGCGACACCGGCAGCGTGAGGCCGAGAGACAGTGCGCGTTCGGGCACGGCGCTGTGCAGCCCCACCGAGTGCCCCGCGCCTTCGTAGGCGTAGATGCGCGCGACCGTGGCGGCAGCCTCTTCGAAGTCGCGCGCCGCATACACCGCCAGCACCGGACTGAGCTTTTCGCCGGAGAACGGGTGGTCGTGGCCCACGCCGTCCTCCGCCACCATCAGGATGCGCGGCTCGGCCTCGGCAATCGCCTGCCATGCAGCGCGGTTGGCACCGTCGAGCGCGGCCGCGCGCTCGGCAATGGTGCGCGCCGACTGCCCGATGACGGCGGGAGAGAGCTTGCCTTCAGGCCACATCAGGGCCTGCAGCGTGGCTTTCTGGCCGGCAGCGAGCATCACCGCGCCGCGATCCTTCAGCGCGGCGAGCATCTGCGCGCGCACTGCATCCACGACGACCAGGCTGTTCTCCGACGAGCAGCTGGTCGCGTTGTCGAAGGTCTTCGAACGCACGATGCGGTCGGCCGCGGCGGCGACGTCGGCCGTCTCGTCGACGATCCCCGCCACATTGCCCGCGCCCACGCCGAAGGCCGGCGTGCCGCTCGCATAGGCCGCGCGCACGTTGGCCTGCGAGCCGGTGGCCACCACCAGGTCGCACAGGCGCATCAGCTCGGCGGTCGACTGCTTGCTGACGGGCGACGGCAGCAGCTGCACCAGGTCGCGCGGCGCGCCGATGCGGTCGAACTGCGCATGGATGAATTCGATGAGCCGCGCCGCCGTCGACCAGCCCTTGGGCGAGGGCGCCACGATGACCGCATTGCGGCCCTTCAGCGCATTGATGATCTTGTTGGCCGGCGTCGCACCCGGGTTGGTCGAGGGCGTGATCGCGCACACCACCCCCACCGGCCGCGCGATCTCGACGATCCCGCGCGCCGGATCTTCCGCGATCACCCCCACCGAACGCGCGCCGTGCAGGTCGCGAAGCAGCCCGAAGGTCTTGCGGTGGTTCTTGCGCACCTTGTCCTCGACGTTCCCCACCCCGGTGTCCGCAACCGCCAACTCGGCCAGCTCGCGGTTGCGCGCCGGCTCGATGATGGCCCAGCCTGCAGCCACCACCACGGTGTCGACCTGCGTCTGCGACCAGGTCTCGTAGATGCGCTGCGCCACCCGCGCCCGCGCCACCAGGTCAACAACGGAAAAAGAGGACGATGTGTGTTCCATGATGTTCAAAGAAAGCTGCCTGTCGTATTCATTCGGGAAACACCGAGGAACCGGCTTTGCCGGGCCTCCGGTGTTGCCCCCGGTAGGGGGAAGGAGAAGCGACACGAAGTGCGCGAAGCCTGGGGGCGAGCCTCAGTCCACTTTGATGCTGGCCTCTTTCGCGAGCTTCTGCCAGCGCACCAGCTCGGTGGTCACGACCTTGCCGAGCTGCTCCGGCGTGCCGCCCACACCCTCGCTGCCTTGCGCCAGCAGCTTGTCGCGGATGTCCGGCTCCTTCACCACGGTGTTGATGACGCGGTTGAGCTTGTCGATGGCAGGCTGCGGCGTTTTCGCGGGCACGAACACGGCGTACCACGAGTCCACGTCGAAGTCGGGAATGCCGGCCTCCTGCATCGTCGGCACGTCGGGGAAGGCCGCGCTGCGCTTGGTGGTGGACACCGCGAGCGCCTTGAGCTTGCCGGCCTTCACGAACTGCGCGGCGGCCGGAATGGACACCCACAGCAGCGGCACCTGCCCGCCCATCACGTCGGTCACGGCCGGGCCGCCGCCGCGGTAGGGAATGTGCGTCATGCGTGTGCCGGTGCGCAGCTTCAGCAGCTCGCCGGCGAGATGGCCCGGCGAGCCGTTGCCCACCGATGCGAACGAGATGCTGTCGGGCTTGGCCTTGGCGAGTGCGACCAGCTCGGCCACCGTGTTCGGCGGGAACTGCGTGTTCGCCACCAGGATCTGCGGCAGCGACGCGACCATGCCGACCGGCGCGAAGTCCTTCGCGGTGTCGAAGCTCAGCTTGTTGTAGATGGCCGGGTTGATGGTGTGCGACGACAGCGTGAACAGCACCGTGTAGCCGTCGGGCGCGGACTTGGCCACCACCTCGGTGCCGATGGAGCCGGCCGCGCCGCCGCGGTTGTCGATCAGCACCTGCTGGCCCAGCAGCGAAGAGAAGCGCTCCTGCACGATGCGCGCGATCACGTCGGTGCCGCCGCCGGGTGGGTAGGGCACGATCAGACGGATCGGCTTGTTGGGATAGTCGCCGCCGTTGTCCGCATGCGTCGCGAACGGCACGGCGAGCAGCGACATCGCGGCCAGGGCCGCAAGGCCGGCGCGCAGCCGGGAAACCAGGAACCGCTTCATTCGAGTCTCCTTCTCTTTGGGGTGTTCGCACCGGCGCCGGCTTGCGCGGCCTGCGCCGCGCGATAACCGAGCGCGACGCTGGCGTCGCGTGCGCAGGCCGTGATGCGGCCGGCCAGCTTGCGTGCCTGCGTGCGAGCGAAGCGGATCGATGGCACGCTCATGCCCACCGCCGCCACGGCTTCGCCGCGTGCGTTGAACACCGGCACGCCGAGACCGCAGACGCCGAGGCGCCACTCCTCGCGGTTCTCGGCATAGCCGCGTTCCCGCGTGCGCGCCAGTTCTAGAGAGAGCGCATCGAATTCGGTGATGCTGTTCTTCGTGTGTGCCACCAGCGGACCGAGCCGCTGCTGCAGCGCGGCCGTGTCGAGCGATGCCGCGGCGAGCAATGCCTTGCCCGAGGCCACGCAGTAGGCCGCGGCCCGGCCGCCGACGCGCGAGTAGGCGGCCACGGGCAGCGGGCTGTCGAACTTGTCGAGGTAGACGATCTCCGCGCCGTCGAGCACTGCGAGGTGGATGGTTTCGCCCGTGGCCTGCGCCAGCGCCGCGAGGTGCGGCCGAAGCAGCACGCCCACGTCCGCCGCTTCGCCCACCAGCGCGCCGAGCTCGAACAGCTTCAGGCTCGGGCGGTAGGCGCTGGTGCCGGGGTCCTGCACCGCCCAGCCGCATTCGACCAGCGTCTGCAGCGTGCGGTGCGCATTGCTGCGCGCCATGCCGAAGGCCTGCGCCAGTTCGGTGACGCGGCAGTCGCGCTGCTGCCGTGCCATCCATTCGATGGCGGCAAGGCCCTTGGCAAGCGTGGAGTCCATGCGGTTGTCGTCTCCGTTGTTCCAAATGCTGGAACGCTGTCCTTGGATTTGAAACGCAATGTAGGAACGCCTGTGCGCTTTTGTCAATCGGGGACTTGGATGTAGTGCCAAACGCCTCAGGGCTTACGGCTCTTGAGGGTCCTCCGCGAGCTTCAGGCCATAGAGCGTCGTTAGCGCATCGAGCATCCTGTTTTTCCTGTAGGCAATGAAGGCGGCGTGGTCATCCCACAGGACATCGTCGGCTGGCGGTATGCAGTCGTATGAATGCCAGTACTTGCTGCCGTCCGCGCTGTTGAAGTACTCCCTTGGATGCCGATTCGATTTTGTTCGGTTGATCTCCGCTGGCAACGGCTGGAAGTTCCAGAGCACGTCGACGGCGGACTGGTAGGCCGTGGTCCAGCCTTCGAGCTTGAGCGGAAAGACATGGTCGACCTGCGGCTTCCGGTCGACGAAGACATAGCTGCGGCCAGGCATGAGGACCTTGGTGGCGAACCATGGTTGTCCCAGCAATTGGTACTCGTGAAGTTCGGACGTGCGGTTCTTCTGGATGGCGATGCGCCGGATCTCTTCGAGCGGAAAGGGCTTTCCGTGCCGTCCTGCGCTCATCGACTCCCTGGCGAAGGCCGTGACCATGGTCTGGGTGTTCCAGTCACAGAATTGCGAGAGCAGGAAGTACTGATGTATCAACGCCACATCCACGGCCTTCATCATGTGGATGCGCCACTCATGGCCACCTTGCTTGCGCCGTGTCAGGTAGGCGGCGATCGGCAGCACCGCGAGCCAGCGAGGCACGATGGACGCGTGGTTGATGTTGAACAAGCCCTTCAGATAGCCTGAAAAAAGTTCTACGAGCGGCGCTGTATCGGCCTGCAGCAGGCTCCTGAACTCCTCCACATCCTTGGCGTTCAACCGGTCTTCCTCGATCCGGGTCGTGTTCTTGATGAGCAGATGGAAGAATTGCAGGGCCGAAGAGGAGGAGAAATGGATGCCGCCGCTTTTGGCGGTGATGCGCTCCGAAAGCGCCCAGAGCTTCTCCTCGTAGTCTGATTGCACGGCCTTGATCTTGCCGAGTACGAGCTCCAGCTGTGTCAGCGCGATGCCGCCTGTGTTCAGCCGGCGGAAGACTTCGTTGACTTCATGCGGCGTGGTCGCTTTGACCGGAAAGAATGCGATGGACTTGTGGCTGGTGTCCACGAAGATGTGCCAGAGCGCGCTCAGGTTCACGCGGATCCTGAGGCGTGCGTCGGGATCTTGTCCGCCGGCGGGAAGAACCGTTTCCTCAAGTCTGACTTTCTCTTCTTCCGAGCACACCTTGCTGGCCAACTCCGTCATGCGCAGGTATCGCAATTCGGATGCTGCGCTAGCGTCGCGGAAAAGAAAGCCGGACTCGTCGGTTTCGGCCTGTTTGGCATCGAAGAGCAGGTCGTAGTGCAACACACGGCCGTTGAAGCGATGACGCAGCACGGAATACAGGGTTTGCAAGCGTTGCTGGCCGTCGTAGACGAGAGCCTTTGGCGCGCCCCAGAGGCCCTCGTCTACCTGGTGGGCGAAACGCCCTGGCGCGTAGTCCTCCACGAATCGGCGGTACGGCACCTTTTCCGTGGTCTCCCATAGAACGACTCCGCCAATGGGATAACGCTTCAGCAGGGAGTCGAGCAGCAGGCACACATAGTCCTCCGACTCATGGCGTGCACCCCACACATACTGGCGCTGAACCTGCGGCAAGAACCAGCCCGCGTTCGGTGCGTTCAGTTTGTCCAGCGCTTCGCGCACGGAAATACCGTCATAAGACATGTTTTTTATCCAGGGTGAACTGTTGGTCGGCGTCGATTCGCCGAGGACGCAGGATAGCTGCCCGAGGCCCTCCGCCTTCTGCTTCAGGCGCCGGAGGCCTCAGCGCCGGTGCTGCCCCGCCATGAGTCCTGTCACCTCCCTGAAGATGGCGTTGCCGCTGGAGCTGGCCAGGTCGAGCACGTGGCTGCGGCTGTAGTAGGGGCTCAGGTCGAGGCCCACGCCGATGCCGGCGATGGCGATGTCGCCGCGCTGTTCCTGGCGCGCGACCACGTCGCGCAAGTGGTGGTCGAGGTAGTGCGCGTCGTTGGCGAGGTGGGTGGCGCTGTCCATGGGTGAACCGTCGGAGATCACCAGCAGCAGCTTGCGCGCCTCGCTGCGCTGGCGCAGCCGCGCGCAGGCCCAGTCGACCGCCTCGCCGTCGATGCCCTCGCGGAACAGGTCTGCCTTCAGCAGCGCTGCCATGGCAGGGCGTGCGCGGCGCCACGGCGTGGCGGCAGCCTTGAAGACGATGTGGCAGCGCTCGTTGAGGCGGCCGGGGTGGGGCGGGCGGCCCGCGCGCACCCATTCGCGCTGCGGGCGTCCGCCATTCCACGCGCCGGTGGTGAAACCCAGCACCTCGCTGGTAACGCCCGCCTGTTCGAGCGCGCGCGCGAACACGTCGACCATCATCGCGACCGACTCCGCATGCTCCTTCATCGAGCCCGAGCAGTCGATGAGAAAGGTGACGACGCAATCGGCCACGGGCGCCATGCGCTCGGTGCGGAACAGCCGGCGCTCGGCGGGCGAAGCGACCAGCTGTGCGAGCCGCCGTCCGTCGATGAGCCCTTCTTCCTGTCCGCCGTCCCAGCCGTCGCGCTCCGGATCGGCCAGCAGCGCGCGCAGCTCGCGCGCGAGCCGGGCGATGTTCACGCCTTGCGCGGCGATGCGCCGGTCGAGCTTCTCGCGGTGTCCTGCAAGCACTTCCTTGCGCGCGAGTGCGGCTGCATCGTACTCGCGGTCGTAGGCCGCGGTGAACACGCGGTAGGCGCCCGCCGCTTCGTCGAGCACCGCGCTGCGGCCCGACTCGGCGGTGGTGAAGCGTTCGACGATCTCCTGATCCATGTCGGCGACGAGGCTGAACACGCTGCGCTTGTCGTCCACATGCGGATCGCGCGCGGCGCTGCCGCCTTCCTCGCCGGCGTCGTGCAGCATCGCAGCCACGGTGCGCGCGATGGCGAGCGCGTGCACTGCGTAGGCGGGCTGGTCGTTGCGGTCGCGGCGCAGGCCTGCCAGCGCATGGCCGATGAGCGGCGCGAGCGCGAAGCGCGTGGCCTCGAGCATGTCTTCGGTTTCTTCCACCACCTGCTGGCCGGTGACGCGGGCGCGGCAGATCTGCGCCACGGCGTACAGCAGCAGGCCGCGCGCGGTGTCGGTGAGCCCCGAATGGTGAAAGGCCAGCGACCACTGCTCGTGCCGGTGGCGCAGGTTGCGGCGCATGCCCGCCATGGTCTCCGGCGCCATGGCCTCGACGCGGAACTGTTCGAGCATCTCGAACAGCATGCGTTCGACGGGCTCCTCGGGCCGCAGGCTGTCGTGCACCACCGCATCCGACTTCGACAGCCGCAGCGCCAGTCCGTCGGCCACCCCGCGGAACGAGGCGAAGTCGTCCCTTTCGGGCGAAGGATGCAGGTGCGGCGCGAACCACGGCAGCGCGACGCGGCCACGATGCAGACGCCGCCCGCGAAAGTGCAGGTCGCGCTCTCCGCTGAAGGCGCGCACCACGCCCGCGCACAACTCGGCCACCAGCTCTTCCTGCCGCACCCGGCGCTGCATCGCGCTGGCGGAAGCAGGCGCGCCGGTCATTCGCGCGCGCCTCCCGAGAGCTGGTGCGACTCCTGCAGTTCGCGGTCGAAGCAGCGCTGGAAATACTCGGCCACCAGCGGGCGTTCGGCGTCGTCGCACTTGTTGAGGAACGACAGGCGGAAGGCCAGTGCCGGGTCCTTGAAGATCTCGACGTTCTCCGCCCAGGTGATGACGGTGCGCGGCGACATCAGCGTGGACAGGTCGCCCGCCGCGAAGCCCTTGCGCGTGAGGTCGGCCACGGCCACCATCGACGCGACCAGTTGCGAGCCCGCCGCGTCGGCCAGCGAAGGCACGCGCGCCTGCACGATGGCGATCTCTTCCGCGGCCGGCAGGTAGTTGAGCGAGGCCACGATGTTCCAGCGGTCGATCTGCGCATGGTTGAGCCGCTGCGCGCCGTGGTACAGCCCGTTGAGGTTGCCCAGGCCCACCGTGTTGGCCGTGGCGAACAGGCGAAAGAACGGATGCGGGCGCAGCACCCTGTTCTGGTCCATCAGCGTGAACTTGCCGTCGCGCTCCAATATGCGCTGGATGACGAACATCACGTCGGGCCGGCCCGCGTCGTACTCGTCGAAGATCAATGCCACGGGCCGCTGCAGAGACCACGGCACGATGCCTTCCTGGAACTCGGTGACCTGCTTCCCGTCGCGCAGCACCACCGCGTCCTTGCCGACGAGGTCGAGCCGGCTGATGTGGCCGTCGAGGTTCAGCCGCACGCAGGGCCAGTTCAGCCGTGCCGCCACCTGTTCGATGTGCGTCGACTTGCCCGTGCCGTGCAGCCCCTGCACCATCACGCGCCGGTCGCGCATGAAGCCCGCGAGGATGGCGAGCGTCACGTCGGGGTTGAAGCGGTAGACGGCATCGACCTCGGGCACGTGGTCGTCCAGTTCTTCGCGATGGCTGAAGGCGGCCACCTGCAGGTCGGTGTCGATGCCGAACACCTCGCGCACGCTGAGCATTCGGTCCGGGCGGAGTTCTGCGGTGTCGGTCACGGAAGGCTTCCTTTGAAACGGGTCAGGCCTGCGCGCGGTCGGTGGCCGCGCCGGCGTCGATGCGGCTCAATGCCTGGGCGGCGCGTTGCAGCGCGGGCAGCAGCGTCTTCGCCTTGGCTGCGTCCAGGCGCATCACCGGCGCCTGCACGGCGATGCACAGGTTCGAGGGCGCGTCGTCGCCCGAAGGCACCAGCGTGGCGATGCACAGCAGGCCGGGCAGGAACTCTTCGTGGTCGATGGCGTAGCCGTCCTTGCGCACGCGCTGCACTTCCTTCTCGAGCGCCTCGGGGTCGGTCAGCGTCTTCGCGGTGTAGGCCTCCAGCGGCGCGTTCGACAGCAGGCGGCGGCGCTGCGCGGCGCTCATCTGCGACAGGAAGATCTTGCCGCTGGCCGAGCAGTGCGCCGGCACGCGCGAGCCCGAGTGCAGGTAGAAGCGCAGCGGCGCGGCGGTCTCCACGCGATCGAGGTACACCACCTCGCTCCCCGAGAGCGCGGTGAGGTTGCAGCTCTCGCCGATTTCCTCGACCAACTGGCGCAGCACCGTGTGGCGCGCACCGTGCAGGCTGTCGTTGAGCAGCAGGTTCTCGGCCAGCCGCCGCAAGCGCGTGCCGATGCCGTAGTGCCGCCCGTCGCCTTCGCGCTGCAGCAGGCCCGAGCCTTCGAGCTGCTGCAGCATGCGGTGCAGCGTGGGCTTGGGCATGCCGGTTTCCTCGACGAGGCCCTGCAGCGAATAGCGCTGGTCCTTTGCGGCCATGACCTCGAGCAGCCCGAACAGGCGCATGGTGGGCGAGTCGCCCCCGGGGGCGGCCGGTTCGACTGCTTGCACGGGGAGCCCTTTGACGATCTTCATGGGCCGGATCATAGGTGTTCTACAAAAAAAGAGACAAGGCGTTCCGATTTTTGTAAATTGTTTGACGGCGGCAGGATGCCGTCCTATATTCCGCCGGAATGAATTTCGGAACAAGTCGTTCCGACTTTTAGAGCGAAACCCGCCCCTTCATCCTTCCAGGAGACGCCTCCCATGAGCCAGAAGCAAGCCGCCGCCCCCGCACGCGAAGCCGTCACCGGCGTGCAGAAGATGACGCCCTCCGAGGCCTTCGTCGAGACCATGGTCGCCAACGGCGTGACCGACATCTTCGGCATCATGGGCTCGGCCTTCATGGATGCGATGGACATCTTCGCGCCCGCGGGCATCCGCCTGATCCCGGTGGTGCACGAGCAGGGCGGTGCCCATATGGCCGACGGCTACGCGCGGGTGTCGGGCCGCCACGGCCTCGTGATCGGGCAGAACGGACCCGGCATCAGCAACTGCGTGACCGCCGTGGCCGCGGCCTACTGGGCGCACAGCCCGGTGGTGATGATCACGCCCGAGACCGGCACCATGGGCATGGGCCTCGGCGGCTTCCAGGAAGCCAACCAGCTGCCGATGTTCCAGGAGTTCACCAAGTACCAGGGCCATGTGAACAACCCGAAGCGCATGGCCGAGTACACCGCGCGCTGCTTCGACCGCGCCATCTCCGAGATGGGCCCCACGCAGCTCAACATCCCGCGCGACTACTTCTACGGCGAGATCCAGTGCGAGATCCCGAAGCCGATGCGCGTGGAGCGCGGCGCGGGCGGCGAGAACAGCCTGAACGCGGCGGTCGAACTGCTGGCCTCTGCGAAATTTCCCGTGATCCTGTCGGGCGGCGGCGTGGTGATGGGCGACGCCGTGGCCGAGTGCCAGGCACTGGCCGAACGCCTGGGCGCGCCCGTGGCCAACGGCTACCTGCGCAACGACTCGTTCCCCGCAAGCCACCCGCTGTGGGCCGGCCCGCTCGGCTACCAGGGCTCCAAGGCCGCGATGAAGCTCATCGCGCAGGCCGACGTGGTGCTCGCGCTCGGCTCGCGCATGGGCCCGTTCGGCACGCTGCCGCAGCACGGCATGGACTACTGGCCGAAGGACGCGAAGATCATCCAGGTGGAGGCCGACCACACCAACCTCGGGCTGGTGAAGAAGATCACCGTGGGCATCCACGGCGACGCCAAGGCCACGGCCACGGAACTGCTCAAGCGCCTGCAGGGCAAGACGCTGGCCTGCGACGCCACCAAGGCCGAGCGCGCCGGCAAGATCAAGGCCGAGAAGGCCGCGTGGGAAAAAGAGCTCGACGAGTGGACCCACGAGCGCGACCCGTTCAGCCTCGACGCGATCGAGGAAGCCAAGGGCGAGAAGACGCCCACCGGCGGCAGCTACCTGCATCCGCGCCAGGTGCTGCGCGAACTCGAGAAAGCCATGCCGCCCCGCGTGATGGTCTCCACCGACATCGGCAACATCAACGCCATCGCCAACAGCTACCTGCGTTTCGAGGAGCCGCGCAGCTTCTTCGCGCCGATGAGCTTCGGCAACTGCGGCTACTCGCTGCCCACCATGATCGGCGCGAAGTGCGCCGCGCCCGACCGCCCCGCCGTGGCCTACGCGGGCGACGGCGCCTGGGGCATGAGCATGGTGGAGATCATGACGGCGGTGCGCCACGACATCCCGGTGACGGCGGTGGTCTTCCACAACCGGCAGTGGGGCGCGGAGAAGAAGAACCAGGTCGACTTCTACAACCGCCGCTTCGTGGCGGGCGAACTCGAAAGCGAGAGCTTCGCGGGCATCGCCAAGGCGATGGGCGCCGAGGGCATCGTGGTCGACAAGCTCGAGGACGTGGGCCCGGCGCTGAAGAAGGCCATCGACATGCAGATGAACGAAGGCAAGACCTGCGTCATCGAGATCATGTGCACGCGCGAACTGGGCGACCCGTTCCGTCGCGATGCACTGTCCAAGCCGGTACGATTCCTCGACAAGTACAAGGACTACGTCTGAACCCATGACCGATTCGCTGCTGACGCTCAACGCGGGCTCGTCGTCCATCAAGGTCGCATTGTTCGATGCGGCCGCTCCGGGTGGCGGCGACGCGTTGCCGTCGGCACGATGGTCGGGCCAGGCCGACGGCCTGGGTGCAGGCCTGAAGGCGCGGCTGCGCGTGCGCGACGCGAGCGGGCAAACGCTGCTCGACGAAGCGCTCGACGGCGCGCAGGCCTCGCACCAGGGCGCGCTGGCTGCGCTGCTCGACTGGCATGCGAGACGGAACCGGGAGGAGGACGCGGGCGGGCGCATTGCCGCGGTGGGGCACCGCATCGTGCACGGCGGCACGGACTTCGTGGCGCCGGTGCGCGTCGATGCAGCCGTGCTCGAGGCGCTGGCCCGGCTCGGGCCGCTCGCGCCGCTGCACCAGCCGCACAACCTGGCGGGCGTGCGTGCGGCCATGGCCGCGTTCGAAGGCGTGCCGCAGGTGGCCTGCTTCGACACCGCCTTTCATGCGGTGCAGCCCGAGGTCAACCGGCGCTTTGCCCTGCCGCGCGAACTGCACGACGCAGGCGTGCGGCGCTACGGCTTTCACGGCCTGTCGTACGAATCGATCGTGGCGCAGTTCGGCGGCATCGCTCCCGAGCTCGCGCAACGGCGGGTGATCGTCGCGCACCTGGGCAACGGCGCTTCGATGTGCGGCATGGTGCGGGGCCGTTCGGTCGCGACCACGATGACCTTCTCTCCGCTCGACGGCCTGACGATGGGCACGCGCTGCGGGAACATCGACGCAGCCGTCGTGCTGTACCTGCTGCGCTCGCGCGGCATGTCGCCCGACGATGTCGAGAAGCTGCTGTTCCGCGAGTCGGGCCTGCTCGGCATGTCGGGCGTGTCGAGCGACATGCGCGCGCTCGAGGCATCGGCCGAGCCCACTGCGGCACAGGCCATCGGGCATTTCGCCGAGCAGGTCGTGCAGCACATGGGCAGCCTCGCGGCGGCCCTGCGCGGCGTCGATGCGATCGTGTTCACCGGCGGCATCGGCGAGAACGGTGCGTCGCTGCGCGAACGCATCCTGCAGGACTGCGAATGGCTGGGCGTGCATGTCGATGCCGCGGCCAACCGCAGCGGCGCCGCGCGCATCACCACCCCCGAAAGCCCGGTGAGCGCATGGGTGCTGCGCACCGACGAGGAAGCGGTGATCGCGCGGCACACGGCGCGCGTGCTGAGCGCCTGAGCTGCTGCGCCGCAGGCCGCGTCAGCTTCGGGCCGACGCGCGCGGCACGCTTGCGCCGCAGTGGCGCAGGAAGTCTGCCGTGGCGCCACCCAGCAGCTTGTCGCGGTGCATCACCGTCGCGAGCTTGCGAACGCCGGCCGGCAACCGTGTGCGCAGCTCGACCAGGTGCCCGTCTTCCAGCGCCTGCGCCACCGTATAGCGCGACAGGCATGCCAGGCCGGTGCCGGCGGCCACCACGCGCTTGATGGCCTCGGTGCTGCCCAGCTCGAAGCCCACCTTCACCTGCTCGAGGTTCTGGATCAGCCAGGCATCGGTGACCTGCCGCGTGCCCGAGCCATGCTCGCGCAGCACCCAGGTGGCCTGCGACAGCTGCCTGTGGGTGGCGACGCGGCCCGCCAGCGCATGGCCGGGTGCCGCGACGATCACCAGCTCGTCGCTGCGCCACGCGCGCACCACCAGGTCGGGGTGCGTCTGCGGCCCTTCGATGAAGCCCACGTCGACGTCGAAGCCGGCCACCGCCTGGATCACATCGTGCGTGTTGGCGATGTGCAGGTGTACCTGGCTTTGCGGGTGCAGGGCCGTCCACTGCGACACCCGCTCCGGCAGCAGGTATTCGCCGATGGTGAAGCTCGCCGCGACGCGCAGCGGTGCCGCGTGCTCGCCGCTGAAGAGCGTCTGCACTTCGCCGGCCTGGTCGAGCAGCGCCTGTGCCTTGGGCAGCAGGGCGCGGCCGTTCTCGTTGAGCACCAGCCGGCGGCCGATGCGGTCGAACAGCAGGGCGCCGACGGATTCCTCGAGGTCGGCCAGCGCACTGCTGGCGGCCGACTGCGATCGCGCGATGCGGTCGGCCGCCGCGCGGGTGCTGCCGCCGCGCGCGGTGGCCACGAACACCTCGAGCTGGCGCAGGTTGAGACGAAGGCGGTGGCTCGCTGTCTGATCTGTTTTTCCGGTCATGGTGAGCGGTATTCTCTGCTTTTCCGATTGATGGCGGCTCCCTAATATCGGCATCGCCACGCTTGAAAACAAAGGACCGCCAGTGTTCAGCTTCCTGTCTCGCGAACCCGTGCACGACCCGCTGGTGGCGCCCACGCCCACGGCCGACACCACGGTCAAGACCACCACCTGCTACATGTGCGCCTGCCGCTGCGGCATCCGCGTGCACCTGCGCGAGGGCGAGAAGGGCCCGGAGGTGCGATACATCGACGGCAACCCCGAGCATCCGCTGAACAAGGGCGTGATCTGCGCCAAGGGCTCGTCGGGCATCATGAAGCAGGTGTCGCCGGCGCGCATCACGCAGCCGCTGCTGCGCAAGGCCGGCAGCGAGCGCGGCGCCGGCGAGTTCGAGCCCATCAGCTGGGAGCGAGCCTACGACATGCTGACCGAGCGGCTCGGCCGCATTCGCGCGACCGATCCGAAGAAGTTCGCACTGTTCACCGGCCGCGACCAGATGCAGGCGCTCACCGGCCTGTTCGCGCGGCAGTTCGGCACGCCCAACTACGCGGCGCACGGCGGCTTCTGCTCGGTCAACATGGCCGCGGGAATGATCTACACCATCGGCGGCAGCTTCTGGGAATTCGGCGGGCCCGACCTGGAGCGCGCCAAGCTGTTCGTGATGATCGGCACCGCCGAGGACCACCACAGCAATCCGATGAAGATCGCCATCAGCAAGTTCAAGCGCGACGGCGGGCGCTTCATCTCGATCAACCCGGTGCGCACCGGCTACTCGGCGATCGCGGACGAGTGGATTCCCATCAAGCCCGGTACCGACGGCGCGCTGTTCATGGCGCTGCTGCACGAACTGATCGCGAGCGACCTGATCGATCATGCGTTCCTCAAGCGCTTCACCAACGCACCGCAGCTCGTGGTGCTGGACGACTGCGAGAGGCAGGGGCTGTTTGCCTTCGACCCCGATCCGCAGCGCGGTCCGCCCGGGGACGGCCGCAACCCGCACAACAAGCTCGTGTGGGACACGCGCAGCGGCAGTGCGAAGAACGCGTACCCGGAAGGCATTGCCGATGGCTGCGATCCGGCGCTGGAGGGCCACTACACGCTCGCCGACGGCACGCGCGTGGCGCCTTCCTTTCAGCTGCTGCGCGAGCGCGTGGCGAGCTGCACGCCGGAGTGGGCGCAGGGCATCACCGGCATCGATGCGCAACGCATCCGCAAGCTCGCGCGCGAGATGGGCGAGACCGCGCTGAAGCAGGCCTTCGAGCTGCCCATTCCGTGGACCGACGCATGGGGCAAGAAGCACCCCACCACGCAGGCGCGGCCCGTGGCCTTCCATGCGATGCGCGGGCTGGCGGCGCATTCCAACGGCTTCCAGACGGTGCGCGCGCTGGCGATCCTCATGAGCGTGCTCGGCACCATCGACGCGCCGGGCGGGTTCCGGCACAAGGCGCCGTACCCGCGGCACATCGTGCCGAACTACCGGGCGTTCAACGACCCCGGCATGATCCAGCCGAACACGCCGCTCAACGCTGCGCCGCTGGGGTTTCCGGCGAGCCCGGACGAGCTGGCGATCAACCCCGACGGCTCGCCGATCCGCATCGACCATGCGTTCTCCTGGGAGCATCCGCTGTCCGCGCACGGGCTCATGCACAACGTGATCACCAACGCGGCCAAGGGCGACCCGTACCGCATCGACACGCTGCTGATCTTCATGGCCAACATGGCGTGGAACTCGAGCATGAACACCATGGGCGTGCGCGAGATGCTCAACCGCAAGGACGAGAAGGGCGAGCACATGATCCCGTTCCTGGTGGTGTGCGACGCCTTCCAGAGCGAGACCGTGGCCTTCGCCGACCTCGTGCTGCCCGACACCACCTACCTCGAGCGCCATGACGTGATGGGCATGCTCGACCGGCCGATCTCTGAGTTCGACGGGCCGGTCGATTCGGTGCGCATTCCGGTGGTGCCGCCTACCGGCGAGTGCAGGCCCTTCCAGGAGGTGCTGATCGAACTCGCCTCGCGGCTGAAGTTTCCGGCCTTCACCACGGCGGAGGGCGGTCGCAAGTACGGCGGCTACACCGACTTCGTCGTCAACTTCGAGCCGCAGCCGGGCATCGGCTTCCTGATGGGATGGCGCGGAAAGGACGGCACCGAGCACCTGCGCGGCGCGCCGAACCCGAAGCAGTGGGAGGCCTATGCGCAGAACAACTGCGTGTTCCAGTACCACATGCCCGAGACCATGCACTACATGCGCAACTGGAACCGGGAGTACCTCGACTTCGCCAAGGACAAGGGCTGGCGCCAGCGCAACGATCCGGTGCAGCTGGCGCTGTACTCCGACACGCTGCAGAGCTTCCGCCTCGCGGCGCAGGGCAAGAGCCCCGGCCGTCAGCCGCCCGACGCCTTGCGCGAGCGCATCGACACCTACTTCGATCCGCTGCCGTTCTGGTATTCGCCGCTGGAGGAGGCGGCGACCGATCTCGAGGCCTATCCCCTGAACGCGCTCACGCAGCGGCCGATGGCCATGTACCACTCGTGGGACTCGCAGAACGCGTGGCTGCGGCAGATCCACAGCCACAACTACCTGCATGTGAACCCTCTCACGGCGCAGGCCGCAGGCATTGCCGACGGCGGCTGGTGCTGGGTGGAAAGCCGCTGGGGCCAGGTGCGCTGCATGCTGCGCTACAGCGAAGCGGTGGAGCCGGGCACCGTGTGGACCTGGAACGCGATCGGCAAGGCCGACGGTGCCTGGCAGCTTGCGCCGGGTGCGGACGAGGCACGCAAGGGCTTCCTGCTGAACCACCTGATCAGCGAGGAGCTGCCTTGCGCGGGCACCGCGAGCGGAACCATCAGCAACTCGGACCCGATCACCGGGCAAGCGGGCTGGTACGACGTGCGTGTGCGGATACGGCCTGCAGAGCCGGGCGAGCCGGAAGAAAGCTTTCCGC